>NZ_CP071856.1:0-1986662 GCF_023716625.1 Vibrio sp. SCSIO 43153 | reverse complement strand
TGGATGAATCGGACATCCAGCAAGAAACAAAAGTAGACCGTAACGGCGAACAAAAGACCGTGGGCAAGTTGCGTCTAATCACCACCAATCCAACTTCAACGATTGAGGTTCGTGTCTCTCCAGAACTCTGGGACGGCGGCAAAGCTGGCGAGCTGCTCAAGGGCTGCGTTGGCAATCGCATCCTGTTCGATGTTGAGCACAAGAAAATGAGCTTTGGTAACGATGAAGGTAAGCACGTGTCGATTGACGGTTTCCACCTTTATGCATTGCCAGAACTTAATCAGAAATAAGGTTTTTTACTATGACCAACGCGCAATTTACAGAGCTAATGTCACGTCTCGATAACTTCCAGTTAATGGTCTTCATTGGGATTTGTCTCTTGTTGGTTGCGCTCGGTTGGATAGCCGGAGGTCAACGATAAATGCTTTCAATACAGTTCATGCTCGGCTGTTTTTGTGGAGCATTTATCCTTGGTTTCTCGGTTGGATTTCAAATCTTGGTATTCAAACGAGCCGCTGAGGTTTCAACTTCTTCAAACTAACCATAACGATAGGATTTTAATTATGGAAAAACAAAACAAGGTTCGTGCAGCCCTTTCAAAAGCACGTGCGATTGTAACGGATAAGCGCGCTGTTATTGCTGGCGCACTTCTTACGGCTGGTTCGAGTGCTCACGCAGCACTTCCACAGGCAGCTGCTGATGCTTTCACTAGTTTAGGCACTTACGTTACCGACATGCTGACGTCTACTTGGGGCATTGCCGTTCCTCTGACCGTTGGTTTTGTGGGTATCAAGTTATTCAAGAAAGGCGCAAACAAAGCAACGTAATCCACTGCGTTGTTCGTATCACGGGGCGACTTGTCGCCCCTATTCCCCTAGCCTTTAGATAGAGTTTTCATCATGCGTATCCCTTTACTTTTCCTTTGCTCCACTCTTTTTTTTGCGCCTCTATCTTACGCTGATTCATGGGAAGGTGTTGGTCCACCTCCACCGCCTCCACCTCCACCGCCTTCTTTGGGTGATTATCCAGATTCGCCGCCTCCGCCGTCTTCTGGTTCTAAAATGGATGTTGTGGTTAGATTTAAGAGCATAAAGATTGCTGCTTGCGGCCCTGCACCGAGAGAAACTACGCCACGTCAAATGATTGCTTGTCTTGATGGTAAGCCGAAGTACGACAACGGTCCTACTCCTGAGCGTCTTGCGAAATGTGAAATTTATGGTGGTAAGCAAATTAATTGTGTGACTTATAGGACTGATACGGGTCAATACACAACTGGATCTTACTCTTATGCCTCTTTCGAGTCGCTTAACTCTGATGAGTGTAAGAATAAGACGGGACAAGAATTTGAGTATCGTTGGAATATGCTCACGGCGGGTTGGGATATTAAGGCGTCCGATAATGGTTGTATCGGCGTTAGTCGCCATACACTTTTTTGTTCTAATGTTTCCGGTGATTGTGGCGGTACACTTTTTTATACCGGTGAAGATGGTGATTTGCCTTATCCAACCAATTTATATACCCCCGTTCCTAGCGTTTGTGAAAAAGACCCTATCCAAACTGGTTACCGATGCCCAATTGATCAAAACAAAAATGGTAAGCCTGATGATGTAGGTCAACCTATTGATATTCTTGCTGTGTGTGGCTATGACTCAAGAAATAGGTTCGCGTGTTCGGGTGGTTCTTTTGAAGATACACAAGACCCTGACCCAGATGACGGCGATCTTGACCCCGATATTGAAGACCCTGACCCAACCGACCCCGATGATGGTGATTCGGTGAACCCAGATGACCCGCCAGATGAGCCAGATGTTGATGATACCAATACGGGTGATTTATCCGGTGTAATCAGTGCGATTCATAATCAGAATCGCGATATTAATACGGATTTTACTAATCTTATTCGAGCCAATAATAAGGGTTTTGCTGACATTAACTCTCGGCTTAACTCAATTGACGCTAATACGTATGCTTTGAATGACAACGTGTCAAAGCAGTTGTTGCAAGATTACAAGATATACAAAGAGGAAAAAACGCAAAGAGAAAAGTCACTTAAAGCCCAAACAGAAATTAAAGAATTGCTCCAAGACAAAAAAGAGATTGCAGAAGATACGCTTTCTAAATTGGAGGACGCAGGTTATACCCTTGAAGACATAAAAATCGTTCTTGATGATATTTATTCAGACCAATCTGACCAATCGCAAAACATTGAAAACGCGATCTATTCTCTACGCAATGACATTACTGATTCCTCACAGGATATTTCTGATTCTGTTGCTCAATCATTAGGGGAACAAACCGAACAGTTAAAGGGCGCGATTGATTCAAGTGCTTCCAAGATTGGTGAGTCTATTGGCAGTTTGCAAGGTTCGATTGATGGTCAAACCGATTCGATCGTGTCTGCTGCTGGAGAGTTAAAAGGCGCCATTGATGGTCAAGGAAAGGCGATTGATGGTGTTAAAGATAAGCTCGATGAACTTATTGATAAGTTGGAGCCTTGCGAGCCTACCAAAGAGAACAATTACTGTGAAAACCCGCATGGTTTGACGACGAGCTTTGCTGGTGACGTTATACGTCAAGCAACAGAAGCAAGTACAGGCTCTGTTGAGCAATACGAAAATACGCTTACATCAGAATTGGATAAGTTAGCAGCATCGAATTTAACTGCTGATTCCGAATCGCATATTCAGGGTTCCATCGACAAACTGGTAAACATCTTCCCTAAGCCTGGTGCGTGTATGCCTTTGAGCTTTGCTTCACCTTTCGGCGGTTCAGTGACGATTGACTGCAAGTTCTCTACGCAACTCAAGTTGATTTTGTCCTTCGTTATTTACATTTATACGCTCAATTCTTTGATTGATATTTTGTTAACTGAGGTGGTTCCCGTAAGTGGAACGCAGCCTAGAACCATGAGGCCACGATAATGCCTTTTGCTTTGTTGCCTATATTACCGGGTATCGGTAATGCCCTTCGAATTCCTGCTTTAGCTGCTTTTATCGCGCAAATAGCGACGACCGTTTTCGGTTGGTTCTTCATTGCGAAAGCCCGAAATGTCAGCATTCAGCTAACGATCATTACGATGATCATTATCCTAACGACGGCATTAACGCTTGCTATTCACGCCATCGCTGCGGGGCTGTCTTTTGTGGTTCCGCCTTACCTCAGTCAAGCCATGTCGATGTTCATTCCAAACAACGCTATTCCGTGCGTATCTGCGGTTTATTCGGCTAAGTTGTTGCGTTGGGTTTGGTCATGGAAGTTCTATGCGATCACTTCGGTTGGAGGTGCTTAATGGCTTCCGTCTATTTCGTTACTGGCAAACTAGGCTCAGGCAAAACGCTCACGGCGGTTGGCAAGATTCGCGAAGCCTTTATGCGTGGCGTCCCTGTTGCAACCAATCTCGATATCAACCTCAAAGAAATGCTAGGGAGAAATAAGCGCAATACTCGTTTGTATCGCCTGCCTGACAAACCACAAGTGGAAGACTTGATGGTGATTGGCTCTGCCAACAAAAGTTATGACACATCAAAGGACGGTCTCATCGTTCTTGATGAGTGTGGTACGTGGTTTAACTCCCGAACGTGGAATGACAAAAATCGCCAGAAGCTAATCGACCACCTTTTGCACATTCGAAAACTTGGATGGGACGTCATTTTTATCGTTCAGGACATTTCCATCGTAGATAAACAGGCACGTTTAGCTCTGGCTGAACACACCGTATTTTGTCGCCGCCTTGACCGTCTTCAAGTGCCTTTCTTTTCTGCGGCTGTGTCACTACTGACACTTGGCCAGTTAAAACTGAAGTTCCCGAAATTACACGTTGGAATTGTGAAATATGGTGACAATGCCAATTCGTTAACCGTTGAGAAATGGATGCTTTGGGGTACAGATTTGTACAGCTCATACGACACGAAGCAAATGTTCAGGAACAACTATGAGGATGGTGTTTATTCCGTTTTGCCACCGTTCTATACGCATGGACGTTACACTGTCCCTTATACCATTAGGAACATTATGAGAATCACCAAAATCTATCTAAGGAAGTATTCAAGACTAACGGTGTTTACGGCTGGCGTGGCGGTCTCTTTCTTCGTCTGCTCATACATTGGTGTGTCTGATGCTCCCATGCAATCCTATGAGCCTGTTGCAGAGTCATCGGAAACACTTACCAGTATCCTTGATGGATACACCATTGAATCGTCAATGAATCCGCCAAACGTAGCCCCGTCTTTTGTTCTTGTTAATGACAATGTGCGCCTTTCTTCATCGCAGCTTTACGCCATGGGATACAAAGCGGTGTCTTATGGCTCCTGTCAGATTGAGGTCTTCAAAGGTAACGATAAATTCAGGGTGAATTGCTAATGAGTCGAAACAAACGCTATGAGCAAAAGATGAAGTCTCAAGGCTTCAAAAAAGTCACGTTATGGGTTCCAGCAGATAGAGAGTCCGACATCAAACAAGCGGCTTCGCTGATGTGCGAAGCGGAAAATTTAACTATTGGCGTGCTTAAAGATATTGAAACGGGACGCATGGTCTCAATGCACCAATAAGCCCCCGTCACTGGTGACGCTAACAGACAATGAAAGGCAACACATTATGTCATGGATAATCAATCTACTTTGCCCCCTTACCCGTTTCTCATCGATACGCCGATTAATCAAAGTGAGAGTAGTTGGTGTATCGCTAACTCTTGCTCTGTTATCTCCTTTGGTGCTTGCTTCATCTCCGGCACCTTTTGAAGCGAAAGATACACCGATAGCTGATTTCGCTTCATGGTTTTCGACGCAAACCGGACTCACTGTCGTTCTTGGGCATGGCGTAAAAGGCGAAGTCAGCTTCACCGCGCCAGAGCTTGATGAACAAGACTACCCTGCATTTTTCTTATCGGTTCTTAGAGCACATGGGTATGAGCTATCCCATGACCACGGCATCTACACTATCGTTGTTGATGCGAACAAGGTAGAAACCGTCGAACCTTCTTTTGTAAAGCTCTACAGACTCAACCACGTGAGAAATACTAAGATTGTTGATCTTATGTCTTCGATGTTGGAAGCCACGCAAACACAAACGCTGAATCAAAAGTCACTAAAGAACTATAAAGTCGAAGTTCTACCCACAACGAACAGCATCATAGTGACCGGAACGCGCACCCAGCTCGAGAAGATAGACGCTTTGATTGAAGGCATTGACCAACTGCAAAGACAGGTATTTATTGAGGCGATTATCACGGAGTCTGAACTGGGCGACTCTCAAGAGGTTGGCGTTAACATGAGCTTGGCGCTTGACGAGGCAGGATTTATATCTCAACCCACCGCCATCAAAAAGGCAGTCGATAACATACTATTTTATGAAGGTGGTGATTTTAATGCGCTTATCAAGGCTGTTGCTAAAAACCAGAATACTAAGCTCCTATCACGCCCAAATATGTTTATCATGGATAGAGAGCGCGGATACATAACGGTGGGTCAAAACGTGCCTTTCCTAACTTCAACCGAAGTCACGGATGGTGGCAATCAAATCCAACAAATAGAACGTAAAGATGTCGGTGTATCGCTTGATGTGACGCCTCATGTGATGGGCACTCATGTTGTGCTTCAGATAACACAAAAATCTGACTCGGTAACGGACTCCTCTATCGCTTCTGACATCATCACTAACACCCGCACTCTGCAAACCGTTGTTAAGGTGGAAGATGGTCAAACCATTACGCTTGGCGGCCTCATATCTTCCGAGCAACGTGATTCTGTCTCAGGCGTTCCCGTACTGATGGACATCCCTCTACTTGGAGCCATGTTCCGCACTGAAAAGACCAATACGGTCGAGAAAGAGCTCAAAGTAGTTATTAAAACCACCATACTCTAGTCAAGATAAAGCCAAGGTTCTTGCTGGCTGCTATATGCTTGCATGTAGAGTCAGTGAGAAGCCGACAAGCGATAGCGCGTAAGTTGCGATCAACAATGCTGAAGAGCAGATTTGTACTCTTTGCACTTGATGTCAGTATCTCGTTCTATGACCTTTGTAAGATGCCCCTTGTCGTAATGACTTCTGGCTTCAAACCTAAGCAATGGGTGGTGACCTTCTAAGACGCTATTAACGTAATGATCTCTTTCTTGGCGTTTCTTTTGTCTATGGCTTGAGTCGTCTAGTTCAATAACCGCGTAGACTTTTGTGTCTTTGTCTGTAATTACATAGTCCATGCGTTTGGCCCATGTCTTAGAATTATCTTTGAAGTTCAACGGTTGCACCAACGCCATTAATGAAACTTGCGCATGAATAACGTAGTCATCTGTCAGGATATCTTGCAGAACATTATAAAACTTCCTCTCTGTCTTGGTGGCAAGGTATGTGCTCTTTTTATGTGGGACAGCGACCTGTGTTGTTGTGTTGGTATTACTAGATGAAGGTATTGGAACATCTACTAGTAGCTCGCTACTCCCAAAACCTGACTTAGCTTCATAGGAATGTGGCTTGCTTATATCTTTCTGGAAAAGTGGGCTTTCCTGATCCATCCTGCGTCTTTGTCTATTTACTACCTTGCCCTTCTTTCCTCCCTTAATCATCAGATAGACGATACATGAAATACATAAAATAATTATTAATTCTGACACTTAAAGCTCCGTTAAATTAAGCAAGCAAAACGCAAATTGTAGCATATGTAAACTTGCCAAATCTAAAGGTTAGCTACGCCAAGTAAAGCAAAAGTATCGCTACGCATAGTAATTCTGGGTGAAATTCTTCACCTCTCAATATCTCACTGCTAATATGTATATATATACAGTTATTGGTGGTTTTATGCTGATTCGATACGTTAAAAACCATAGCGGCTCGATCCTCGACGCTAATGGTTATGATGGGTACGGTAAGTGTGTAGAAGTCCCTGCACTTCTTCGTAATGGAGAATATAAGTACGATAGATACGGCGGTGTTATCAATGCTTTTGAATGTCGTTCGCTTCAAAAGGTTAAACTTGTTGGTTTCACTGAGTACAGCTTCGATGACGGAAAAAATTGGATAAGAGTAGCCAACAATCATTACTTGATTGGGGTTCGTAAGCTGAGAGAGTTTTACATCGTACTATTCAATGGAAAGCCACGGGCATTGCCTTATAAACCTAAGGAAGATACGCGCTATTACGACAATGTTCATTTTATCCATAGTGCTAGGTTTTAGTTGTTTAGCCTGTATCGCTACGAACACAGGTCAGTACCCCCGTTGTTAAGTTCAACGGTTATAGGGTTCTAACGACCTGATTGAATATTCATTTATTAGATATATGAACTGGTTACGTGATAATATAACTTGTGTTGCATAGTGCGAGGTTGTAAATGAAAACTGAAGTTGATGGGCCAATGTGCCCTTTGCTAAAAAAGAATAGCATCCTAGACCTGCTGCGTTCTTACGGGATGACCTACGACATTAGTAACAGATCACAAATTAAAGCGAAATTCCCGTGTTGTTACCAATGGAGAGTAATATTTGAACGCTGTGAAGACAAGTATGGTTTGTTCATAATTCATAAATCAGGGAAGGGACACAAGTATACCGATTTTAATGAATTAGTAGCAATTACTCTTTCTGCAATGTTGAACTTAGAAGGAATTTGCACCGTTAGGCATATCGGAGAACTAGGCTTTTGTAGTGATACAGAAATCGATGAAATGATATTATTGATCATGCAGCCCCACTTTCAGCATTTTGATCTCGAAGATACAGAACACCTTAAATTAATTGAGCGTATACTTTCGGCTTTATATTATATCCATGAGTTTTTCTATGACATCTTTGATGCGACTTCTGATGAGCAAATAAGCAAACCTGTTTACGGTATTGAAAAGGATGACTCATGGGTAAATGACTTAACTCACCTGTATGACACAGACAGGGTATCAATCATATCCCGAAGCCAACCTAACTCTACATACTTGAGATTTTTCGACCCAGAAGTTTTAATCTGCAAGTTTCCTAAGTTATGTTCGTTTTTGAAAAAAATAGCAACTGTTTTTGAATATACTCCCAAGAGGTTACAGGGCGTTGGTGCGAGTGTTATATTGAACAATAACTTACAAAATACAGTACCACAAGAAGTATGTTCTGAATTTGAAAATATAATTTCAATATTAGGCGATGATTCGGAGGTTTACTCGATAGCACAAGAAAATCATATACTTTTCTTCACGGATTTGTACATAGCTTGTTTCTACTGCGATAGTTCGCTCAACTCTTTCTATGAACAAAAACGGAAAATTTCTGAAAGACAAAAACTAGAAAATAGTCTATTACTATTTGATAGAAATTTTAATTGGAAAATAGAAAATCGAATTGATTCGAAAAGATTTGAAGAGCTAACGCTAGAATTATTTAGACGTGAGCCTTATATAAAAAGCGCTAAATTGGCATGTAGTACAAACGAGCCTGATGATGGTAGAGATATAATAATTGAATATTATGAGGATTATTTTAAGAACTTTACGAAAAAGAATTACAAAAGAAAGGTCTCTAAAGGAATTGTTCAATGCAAAAGTAAGCTAAAAGCAAGTAAAAAGCAAAGTGTGGGATGGTCTGAAGTAAATGATATTTATCACGTATTTACATTACACAGACCTCAAGCGTATTTTCTTGTTGTGAATACTCAAATAACCAATCAGTTGACGCAGACTTTAGAGTCTATAAAAGACAATGATATGTATGGAATAAAACTGATTGACTGGTGGTGTAAAAGTGATATTGAAAATAGATTAAGAGACAATCCAGAGATATTGGCACGGTTTAAAGATGTAATCGAATATGAAGAGTAGTAACTATGGTGTATCTTAATATAGATCATGAAAAATTAGAACAGATCATCTCAAATGCGATAGCACAACTTTCAGATAAGGGTTTTTATGATTACTTTACGGTAGTCGTACCTTCATTACTAACTATTGCCGTGATAATACAGTCAATATACTTTTTTAAGAAAACAAATCAACAACATTCAAAGCAGTTTGTAGCAGAAAAAGAGCTAGAACGCGTTTATGAGGCGATAGACTGTTTCTTTAGATTTTGCGACAGTTCAGGTTTGTATTTCTCTTTGGAGAAATACAAGCATCGAAGGTTATCAGAAAAATCTATAATTGATGAAAGTTTCGCTAATAAAATAACTAAGGCTAACTTAGAGGTTACCTCATCTTTTACATATATTAAGCGAGCAGTGTTTATATTGCATTCTCTTGGCTTCTCTGACTTGGCACATCATTTAACACGTTACGAATCTTCTGTTATTAACTTAAGAAGGAATATAATTGAGTTTGAAAAGAATGCTACTTTTGAAGGGTACCCTATAACACACGATGGACTAGCAGACTTGTTGGAAACAGTTTGTGATATATATGATGAGATAAGAATTTCCTTACTAGTTGAAATTCATGGCTGTCAAGAAAAACTACTTAAAGGCTACTTAGCAAATTAATATTTCCCTCAATTTCAAATATATAATCTGTAGCAAAGTAAACCTAAAACTGTAACAGTTTGTCCGTCAAGGTTTGCGCTTTAAACCTGTTAAAAGAACCTACCTTGCCTCGAACATAAATAAAAAAGGCTCCCAAAGGAGCCTTTTTAACACTCGCGCAGCTCCAAAATCCAGTGAGCAGCATCGATATCACTTGAATCTATCAATTCTACCGAGGCTACCCAAATCAATACTTGTTCTGCAGAAACGAGCTAGCGAGTTGGAAGCTCCGACCGATTATGCCTCATAATTAACTTCTCCCAACAGAAATGCTGAGTTCCCTCCCCATACTCTTGCGTATTATGTCGTCCAATTCCCAATTTCCATTTTAGTAATTTGAACTTTATAGCCCTCATATGAAACAATTGACGCATTACCCACACTTGCAGGTGGTGTACTTATAGCAGGTTTGATCGCGTGTGTTCGAGAATTATATTCGTATGAAGCCGAAGAGCGGCAACGACAATGTAGTGACTAAAGCTCGAACAGGCATAACAAACTGTTCAAAAGCGATTTGCAACGCATGGCATTTTAACATGCGTTGCGTCTATTGTTTAATGCGGTATGTGGCAGCTTTGGCATTTCGTTGCTCACACCTTAGCACATGGAGTTCGTATGTTTGTAAGTGAAGCGGAAATGCAGCGAAAGCTGTCTCAATACGCAAGAAAGTTCGGAGGGTTTAGTGAAATAGTAGAAGAGCATGATTTTACTAAAGGCTCATCACTAGAAGAGGATATGATAATTGAATCCTATGACTACTGTTTGCAGTCCCTTTTCGAAACGGTGTGTCTCACTGAGGAAGAAAATATTTCTCTATTTAATAAAGAGCAGCTAAAGCCAGACTTTTTGCTGTTTGACCCCGGATTTGAAAAGTTTGTTATTGTTGAGTTGAAAAACCAGAAAAATGCTACTCGAGAGGCTGGCACAGAATTGGGAGCTTATGCAAACGCATTGAAAAGCCATTTCCCAATGATTGCTGATACAGATGTAACTTTTATTGTAATCTCTTCTGAATGGCCCACATTGCTTAGAAACTATATTTTCAATGAGATCTTTTGGCACAAGAAAAAGATACTGTGTCTTAAGCCTAAAGTTTTTAGAGATGGCCCCTTGAGTTTAGTGTGTCTCCCTCCAAGCGTGTTTTTTAAGAAAAACATCAAAACTCAGTTTGGGCCGAATAGCTTCTCTGGAATGCAATACTGTATATATGCTAAGGGCATACATCGTAGAGAGCCGATTGATGCATTAGATATGAAGTTCCCTCAAATTAAGGCATCTTTTGAAAGAATTATTAGAAAAGCTCAACAAAAAAACTCTCATGGATTTGCATTCTTATGGCAAGACCATAGAAATGGCACACTAGCTAGATATAGCATCACATTTGTAGATATCAACCCATTTGAAAAATTTCATCGAGATGTTGTAGAAATTGAAAATAGGATCACTTATAAATTATACCGATGTATTAGTGAGAATGAAGCAAGTGGGATGACTGGTTCTGCGATTGACTCAATGACAAGTGGTGATTACTTACTTGACTCCATAGCGAGTCCAAGCCCTGAAGGCTCTCACTCATGGGAAATTCTAAAGGAATTCATGCTTGATAATAGTCAACTGCTTTCATTTAAACCTTTTGGGATTATCGCTGACTTATATGAAGAGCACCTCCAGAAGTACTACGCAAAACATGGTTCAGATATGCAATATGATGATCCAGAGTTTGGGCTTTCGTTCACTGAGGCAATAATACGCACGTAGCATATTTACTATGTGTTGAGAGAAGGCTCCTTTTGGAGCCTTTTTTACATCATGTCATTTAATGCTCTAGCGTACTTTAATATCTGTCCTGCAGCCTCTAAGTCCGTTAATGCTCCTATCTCCAACAACGCGATACCAGTTAATACTTGCTGAGCTGTCACTAGCTGCCCTGTTGGAAGCTCTAATCTGTCATAGTGCATTTTGAATTGTTCCCACTGTGTGCACGAACTAAGTTCCCTGCCCTTAGTCATTCTCATCAGCCTTTTGCACTCCGGCGGTATGGTTTTTCCCTTATCCCATTCTTTGACCGTTCTCACAGTTTTTAAAGAAAGTTCAGCAGCTTGTTCGATGGATAAACCACATTCAAACTCACGAAAAATATAATTTTTAGTCATTTCGTGATACTTCATTGAATTGTCCCTCAAAAGAGGAACATATTATTAATTTTCCATATGCAACCGCATTAAACATAAGCATATATAATGCGCACTTTGTGACTTCTAGGTTTTAAGTATACCAAGATGTAAGTTATTGCCCGATTAAGCTAACACGCAGTTATAAGGTGCTTAACGTAACGCATTGTAAAATTCCATGCGTTACGTTTGCCACTAAGGCACGATCTGCATAGCTAACCATACAGCGGACAACGCTGGTTTTGTTTCACCTTCGATTTCAGCAACCACTTCTGTACTAAAGACATACTGTCCGGGCTTCCTTTCATCAACGGCTATCAACTTGGCATGCGCCCGAATACGACTATTCACTTTCACTGGATGAATAAAACGCACCTTATCGAACCCATAATTGAGACCAAGCCTAGCACCCTCCAAATGGTACCCAAAACTCTCTGCAAAATATGGAAGCATAGACAAAGATAATAAGCCATGCGCTATTGTAGATTTGAACATTGTAGCCCGTGCTTTAGCCGGATCCGTATGGATAAACAGATGATCTAAGGTACAATCTGCAAATTGATTAATTTGGTCCTGATTCACAACAAACCAATCTGTTGGCTCGATATCAACACCGATATACTTATCGATGTCATTCGTTGAGATTACTTTCATAGCTTCCTTTACGTCGAACTAGATTTTTCTATGCCGCCAAGTGTATCAAATAAGCTAACGTCAACTGGAATGACATCGAGTTGATACTCTAATCATTAAGCATATTACCCAGCGTTAGAACAGAGCTTGGAACTGTGACTAGGATCAAAGCTAAACCAACGATATATAACTCTCCTCGCCCAAATCTGGATTCGCTAGCATTCCTCAGTATCCTCTTTTACCCAAATAAGTCACAGCGTAACACGTAAGTAAAATCAAACGATGAAACTACATAAGCTGCCAATGTAAGCAAATGATCATTTATTGAAAATCTACCTGCACCAATTTCGCCTTAATCCAACTCGGCAAGACGAATTCGTCCGTTATTTTCGCATCTCAAAATCGGACCAGGCTTGAAAGCCAAATTTGATTGCAAGCACTTACTGCAGCCACTAACTCCTATTTGTCTACACTATTTGTCAGCTCATAAAGTGACGGCGTCTCTTTTAGATTTCTTCAGAACATTCTACTACTTAATTCGACAACGAAATTACACCCTGTAATTTAATTACAAGCCCGATAAATGCTTAGGTGTAAACTAGATACTTATTCCACCCTAAGTAATTGTATTTAAATAGATAACAGATAATGCCAAGCTTTAGGTAGTGTTTTTGCCTATCTATAATAGGTGGCAGTTAATCGTTGTTGGTAAAATTTTACCTGCTTATTATAGTAGAGTTTTCTTCTCTACTTTGGGGTTATTAGTGTGACGTGGTAACGAAATTCTTGTTAGAAGAAAGGTGGTGAGTTGTCTGTTTTAGTTGTGTATATGACGGGCGTAAAAAAGCAGGGTCTGTGCCCTGCTCTTCGTAATTTCTTAGTCTTGTTTCTTTGCGGCGTATTCGGCTCGAATTTGTTCGGCAACGATCTTTATCGCTTCTGCGGTACTGGTACCCTTTTGCATTAGCTCTTGAATACGTTCTACTGCTTGTTGTTGTTCTTGATGGGACAGAGGTGGTAAATCGTCAAACATAAAAAAAGCTCCTCAATGTGAGGAGCTGACTATAACGATTCAGTTAGTAGGTCGCAAGGAAATTAATCGAAGCACCCATTGCATTTTCGTTGGTATATTGAGCCGCGATATCGAGTTCAATCAGATTGAGTGGTGATAATCCAATACCTGCGGTAATCGTTCCATCCTCACTTGATCGAGCCATGTTTTTCTTATAGCCTCCGCGCAGTGCCATCTGTCTTAAAATGTCGACTTCAAAGCCAGCCCTTAGCATTTGGCTATTATCATCAAATGTTGAAAACTTTTTCTCTTCATTTAAGTCATAATCAACACTTACTGTGAAGTAGTCGGCGACGATACCTGCACCAATGGTATAGAGCGGACGCATGCTGTATTCGTACGAAGCGATTGGATCGCCATTCGGAGCTGTAAATGCTTTAGTCTTAATATCTCGACCCACTAAGTTTTTTGCAGCTAAACCTACGCGGAAAGGTCCATAAAACCAGAGAGCACCTGCATCCAAGTTGAAGATGGTGTCAGCAGTCTCATTTTCTCTTAAATCTTTTGTGTCAAACGCGGCAAAGCTACTTGCATAAGAGTATGTATAAATGCGTTGCAGTTTTGGCGTTAAACCAAAAGAAAGATGCTGATTCATGAATGTAGTGTACTTAGCAAGCGAAATACCTGCTTCGGCAACACCGATCGAAACACCACGCACATAACTGTTGTCGAGAGAACTAGCTGGTACCGAAGTGTCGACTTCAGGAGTAACAAAGGATTCAGTATACAACTTGCCGTAAGCGGTCGCAGAAAGAAACTTGTTTGGAATACCAACCGCCACTACACCGCCTAAGTCGAAGTCTAATTTAGCGTTATCGATGTTATTTAGCGAGTTAACGATTTCAGTGTCGTCGGTGAGTTTGCTAATACGATCAATTTCGTCGATCAATCCATCCTGATCGTCATAACTAATACCAAAGCTTGGTACTATCATGCCGGCGTCATCGTTTCTACGATAGATTGCTGTGAGTGCTGGGTTAAAGAAAGGTGCGGTTAGGTAAGAGGCAGATACTGTGCCTACTCCACCCATCGCATCACTGCGAGCTTCGATTGCGTATGTCGCTGCATTGGTTGAAAAAGAAAGGCATGCGCTAGTGACGCTGAGTGCTAATAGTTTGTGTTGAATCTTCATATGGGACTAATTCATTTTGCGTTATGAACTTTGTATCGACCAATATGAAGATTCTTTAGCTATTCTTCTAGGGAAAGATCATAAGTGCGGCTAATAGTTTGAGCTTGCTCAACAATTATGTCCCCTTGCCAACGTCGGCTGTTAATACCAACTGCGAGCACGTACCGATCGTTAGGGACTCCTTCTAGCTCAAGAGAGTTAGGGTAATTGGATTCGTAACTCTTTTGCCAAACTTGTTCGTACTGACCATCTACATAATCATAGAGGCCAACATTGAGTTCAGGAAGTGGACAGTGTGGATTTCTCAAGGCACTTTTTTCGACTTTCCAATTCTCTTTTGATGTCCATCGTACATATTGTGAAGAATTGGAGTCACCCAAGACTATCCATGTTCTAAAAACTCGACCATCAATGGCAACGATAGATAGGTGATAAAGACCAGCTTCGATTTTTCCTGTTAGGTTGTAGCGTTTTAGGTAACGCTTTTCATTCGCAATCGTGTTGGTAACGACGTCTTCTTGGCTTAATGAAGCGTCGGCTGAGATAGACTCATCAACCCAACGTTCAAACATGATGTCATCTAGCTCAGTCACCGCCCTAAGTTTTATAACCAAGCGGTAAGTATCGCGTCCAGGGCTCTGAATGGTTTGGCGAATGATATTAACGCCACTAATCCATTCTGGTAACGTAACCGTAGATAGTGATTTGCCACAATCCTTAGTAAGAGATTGTGCTAACAGGTCATTTAAATGCGGGGTAATAGCCTTATTCGGTTCTGACTGCCAAAGTTCCACTAGAGAAAGAAACATATCTGGCAAGTTATCTTCCAATAGATGTTGGTGGGCTTGGCTTAAAGGCGTGTTAGACGAAAACCAGTCCATACCATGGACTGGTTTCATCAAAGTTGCCGCTAATAATATTGGCAGGACTAACTTCATCGTTACGCTTTCATTTTGTAGCCAACGCCACGCAACGTTTCAATTTCAAGACCAGGCAGTTTTTGGCGAAGCTGTAGCACGTGTGTGTCTACTGTACGAGTCGTTGGGAAATGGTTGTAACCCCAAACGTGGTCCAATAGCTCGTCACGCGTAAATACACGGCCTAGGTTTGAAGCTAGGAACAACAATAAATCAAACTCAGTACGGGTTAAGGTGATAAGTTCGCCTTTAAAAAGAACCTCACGTGTTGCACGATCGATTTCGAGCTCGTTTGTAATAACTTTGTCCGCACTGCCCTGTTCTGCTGAATCAGGAGCACGAAGCTGAGCTCTAATACGAGCAAACAGTTCTGCTTCAGCAAAAGGTTTTGTTAGGTAGTCGTTTGCACCTGAGTCCAGTCCTGCGACTTTGTCTTTCACAGTAACTAATGCGGTTAATAGAATAACCGGGACATCTTTAATTTTCTTCCACTCTGGCAGAGATTCTACTGAATCACCATCCGGTAGTTGGCGATCTAGAATCACTAAATCAGCCTTTTTCCATTGTGGTTCTACATCTGAAATACGCTCCACATGCAAACACTCATACCCTGCTTGTTCAAGGCTCACAAGTAGGCCATCAGCAAGGTTTTTATCATCTTCAACGAGAAGCAGAGTCTGTTTCACAAGGTATCTCCAGTATAAATGTTGTAGGTGGACCTATCAGAGACATTTTGCCTCCCATACGTCCCATCATAGATTCGACAATAGTTAATCCCAATCCTAGGCCACTCTTACTTACAAATGGTTTTCTTAAGTGAGCCCAGTCTTTAGATGAAAGTTTCCCTTCATCGATGACACGAATGACTAATTTTTGAGCACTGGTTTCAACATCAAGTCTTACCGGTGCTTCACCATATTTAATTGCGTTTCTCAACAAGTTATCGATACAAGTACCTAGCCAGTATACGTTAATTTTGGCCGAGATATCCTGGTTGATAACAAATTGAACGGATTCGTTAAATTCTTCTTCAATCTTAAACTCTAACCACTCTTGAACAGAAGGAACCCATTCTGTTGCAAGCGGTTGGTTGTCCGATTGCAAGTAATCTTTACTTGCTTCAGCTAACTGCCTTAAACGTCTTGTATCCTCACACAAACGACGAAACTCGTCGTATACACTTTCAGGAAGACGTTCAAACTCACGCCTAAACCCCTCTACTGTTAACGATAATGAGGCGATTGGAGTTCTAAGCTCATGAGTCAAAATCTGTAAAACAAGCATTCTGCTACGTAGCTCTTGTCGCTTGCTATTCCAGCGATAAACAGCCCAACCGATAACAAGAAATATGTTGGCAATCACCAGGATGATCATGCTGATCCGCAGCACTTGCGAATGATCTTCTACATCCCAACATATATTGCCGCGTTTAACGAAGCAGCTTTTGGTTTGACTCGCTAATTTAAAAGAGAGTCCTGCGTTGGCAACGTTTTCCTGCCAGACTGACTTGGGAAATACGAAGTAGTGATCTCCTCTTCTAAGCCAAAGCTCGTTTTGTTCGATAAACATGCTCGCACCTGCGATTAAAGCGTTTATCGCGTCATCGTTCATACTCTTTAGGCTTGCGAGTAATTCATCGCCTTGCACATTCTTGCGTTCTTTAATGTGCATGTATTGCGCAAGTTTATCTTGGAGCTCTGGATACTTATCAACATACCGAGCGGCATAACTACCGCCACCGGGATGGATAAGCCCACTTCTAGAAAACCATCTTGGAGTCAGTTGCGTACCTTTACAGATAGCTCTCGTAAACACCAAAGGTTCGGTGATTAAGGGGCTCAAAGGTAGCTTACCACGGCAAGTGTTCGCTAGTTGGTACAGCTGCTGTATATCCTTCAACGGGTAATCAGCAGTTTGAGGCAACATAGAATCCGGCGACAACAGCTTAGTCGGATAATTGGATTGCAAAACCCGTATATCGTACGATTTCTCGGCCGATTGGTAGTTAAACAACTCGGTAAAAGTGTCTATTCTTTCTGGCAGTGAGTCTGCCTTCACGATTGGTGCTGCTGCTAGTATTGCGACACTAAGTAATAAACGTTTAATCAAACTGTAACCGTTGTTCGTTCCATTGCTAGAAACTATACATCATCTAAATTAAAGTTGTCATCGATACAAGTAAAGGTTTTGCATTTCTATTACATTGAATGTACAAAAAAAAGACCAGCATACGCTGGTCTTTTCAATTAATGGCAATTCCAAATTACAAAGCTTTGAAGATTGCTTCGACACTTTCTTTTGCATCACCAAACAACATTGATGTGTTTTCTTTGAAGAATAGTGGGTTTTGAACGCCAGCATAACCAGTATTCATTGAACGCTTGAATACAATGACATTTTGCGCGTTCCAAACTTCTAATACAGGCATGCCCGCAATTGGACTGTTCGGATCGTCAAGCGCTGCTGGGTTTACAGTATCGTTCGCACCAATAACCAGAACCGTATCAGTCTCAGAGAAGTCATCGTTGATCTCGTCCATCTCTAGTACGATATCGTAAGGTACTTTTGCTTCTGCCAGTAGAACGTTCATGTGACCTGGCAGACGACCTGCTACAGGGTGAATACCAAAGCGCACTTCAATACCCTGATTACGTAGTGTTTCAGTAATTTCATGCACTGGGTACTGTGCCTGAGCTACTGCCATACCGTATCCCGGAGTGATGATCACTGATTTTGAGTTCTTCAGCATTTCAGCAACTTCTTCTGCTGATGTTTCGCGGTGCTCGCCCTGCTCTTCATCACTTGAGATCACAACTTCTTGACCAAAGCCGCCAGCGATAACGCTGATGAACGATCGGTTCATTGCTTTACACATGATGTACGAAAGGATCGCACCTGAAGAACCAACTAGTGCACCTGTTACGATCAATAGGTCGTTTGCTAGCATGAAACCTGCTGCTGCTGCTGCCCAACCTGAGTATGAGTTCAGCATTGAAACCACAACCGGCATATCTGCACCACCGATCGATGCTACTAAGTGGTAACCAAACGCGAATGCAATCAACGTCATTACGATCAATGCGAACATGCTGCCGTCTGCTTTTACGAAGTAAATCATAAGAAGCGTAGAAACGACGATCGCAGCAAGGTTCATTTTGTGTTTGTGAGGCAGGTTAAGTGGCGAAGAAGAGACCGTGCCACGTAGCTTACCAAACGCTACGACTGAACCAGTGAAGGTTACCGCACCGATGAACACGCCAAGGAATACTTCCACTAGGTGAATCACATGCTCAGCGTGCATACCAGCAAGGTCAGTTGAAACTGGCGCTGGTGGCTCTAGGTAGCTGTTGTAACCTACCAATACTGCTGCCATACCTACAAAGCTGTGTAGGATAGCAACCAGTTCCGGCATTTGAGTCATTTCTACTTTCTTAGCGTAGTGGATGCCGATGCTACCACCGATGACCATCGCGATGATGACCCAAACAAACCCTTCCGCATTTGGGCTGAAGATCGTCGCAATAAGCGCAATCGCCATACCCGCAATACCGTAGTAGTTACCGTTTCTTGCCGATTCTTGTTTAGAAAGTCCCGCGAGACTTAAGATGAAAAATAGCGCAGCAATGATATATGCCGCTTGTACTAATCCTGCAGACATTTGTCACTCCTATTATCTATCTTTGCGGAACATTTCAAGCATACGTTTGGTCACGGTAAAGCCACCAAAGATATTTATGCTTGCTATGAGTACAGCAATGAATGATAGGAAGGTAACAACACCATTACCCTGACCAATTTGTAGCAACGCACCTACTACAATGATACCTGAAATCGCGTTGGTAACAGACATAAGCGGAGTATGCAGTGCGTGTGTTACGTTCCAAACTACGTAGTAACCTACCACACACGCCAGTACGAATACGGTGAAGTGAGATAGGAACGCTGCCGGAGCAACAGAAGCAACCCATGCAAAGGCACCTAAACCCACAGCAAGCGCACCAAACTTCTTCACTGGTGACGTTGGCTCCTCAACTTTAGGTTGAGGTTTAACAGGTTCTTGCGGTTTAGCTTGTGGCTGTGCAGACACCTGAATTGGTGGCGCAGGCCATGTCACTTCGCCTTCTTTTACTACTGTTACGCCACGAAGCACGACGTCTTCGAAGTCGATATTGATGTTGCCATCTTTCTCTTTGCAAAGCAGTTTTAGAAGGTTTACAAGGTTGGTTGCATAAAGCTGAGAAGATTGTGTTGGCAGTCGACCTACCATATCGGTGTAACCAACGATTTTCACGCCGTTAGCCGTGGTGATTACTTGATCTTTTACCGTGTATTCACAGTTACCACCGTTTGCGGCAGCAAGGTCAACGATCACGCTACCCGCTTTCATGCTATCCACCATTTCTTTGGTGATAAGCGTTGGCGCAGGTTTACCAGGAATCAGTGCCGTTGTGATGATGATATCAACGTCTTTCGCTTGCTCAGCGTATAGCTCTGCCGCTTTTTTGTTGAATTCATCCGACATTTCTTTCGCGTAGCCGTCACCTGAACCTGAATCTTCTTTGAAGTCTACCGTTAGGAACTCTGCGCCCATCGATTCAACTTGCTCTTTTACTTCAGGACGAACGTCAAAAGAGCGAACGATAGCGCCAAGGCTACCAGCAGCGCCGATAGCAGCAAGACCTGCTACACCTGCACCTGCAACCAGTACTTTCGCTGGCGGTACTTTACCTGCTGCGGTAATTTGACCGGTGAAGAATCGACCGAATTCATGAGCGGCTTCAACCACTGCGCGGTAACCAGCAATGTTCGCCATAGAAGAAAGTGCGTCTAATGCTTGCGCACGAGAGATACGAGGAACCGCGTCCATTGCGAGAACGTTAATGTTCTTGCTAGAGAGCTGTTCCATTAACTCTGCATTTTGAGCAGGCCAAATAAAGCTGACTAGTGTCGCACCGTCTTGTAGTAATGCGATTTCATCAATGCCATTTTCTTCATCCACGATTGGCGCATTAACTTTAAGAATTAAGCCTGATGTCCATACTTCTTCACTAGAAACAATTTTCGCACCTGCTGCTTCATAAGCTGCATTGTCGAAACTGGCTAGCACCCCCGCTTGAGATTCGATTGCGACATCGAATCCCAATTTAATTAGCTGCTCAACCGACTTAGGCGATGCAGCTACCCGCGATTCACCCGCGAGTATTTCTCTAGGTACACCGATTTGCAAAACGCATACTCCTTGTATACATATCAATAATTAGTCCCAAAACAGAGCAATGCTCTACTCTAATTCTTTTTTATTTCTATCTGTTCACTACGCAAGAAAACGCAAACGAATGATGGTGTTTGGGGTCACCCATTTGCACTGCCACTTCTCGCCTCACAGTCCGTTATTATTCTGTTTTTAGCGAACGTCAATCGTGACTTCAAGTATTTTGTAATAAAAATACTAAATTTCATTACATATAACGTCTAGTAATGAATAATTCTCTACTTCAACCTGAAAAATAACAACGACTGACTTTACTAAGCAGAGGTCTAACCAGATGAGTGCTAACCGCTTATTTAACAAATATTTAAGTAAATAAAAAAAGAGTCATCAGCATATACACTAATGACTCTCTTTTTGATGATTCGTATCAAGTTGGAGTGAATTGTTAATCGAAGATCTTTTCACCCATTTGGTCGATAAACATCTGCGACTTTTTCAACATCAACTCATTGGCATCTTGTTCTGAACCCAACAAGTCAGACCGAATGAAACGGTGTGACTTCACTTCCCCTTCGAAAGCTTTTTCAATGCGGCCTGCAATACGATATTGACCTCCTTCTGAAATGCTCTCTTGGTAGATTAGATAGCCTTTGTATTCGACAGGCTCAACAGTTTTTACCTCAGCAGACTTTTGACTGCCACCAAACAAGCGTGAAAAAAATCCCACGACTCCTCCTTGGTTTTTCTCTGCGTCTCTTACAATAGTCAGAGACAAACTAGAATTACTTAATGTTGATGTTGAGGATTGGTTTTTCAAACCAATCCAGTTCTTGTTCTTCATCATAACTGGTGTGGGTCAATATGACCGGAACTTCGTGGTCGCGATTCTCACGTCGGTCCTCACGAATCATAGCAGCTGCATTTTCAACGGCCACATCGACACTTAGCTTAAACTGAGTCAGCTTGCTTTCAGGTAACGCCGACAAGAAGTCGATATCATGACGGATGTAGACAGGCTTTAGCTGGATCAATGCGAGACACGCGATATCAGCTAATTGTTCGTTATCGAATTGCTCAACATAGACGTCTGAAGCTAACACCTGGCCAACTAATGTTTCCATATAATTGTGTACGTCTGAACTGATTTGCATCAACTTTCTCCTTTAGGCAACAGACCTAAAGTATAGCAGTCGATAAAGCCCTGCAACTCATTGATTGGTCTAAATTTAGTCAACCTCTCCATTTTTGTGTTAATACGTCCTAAAATACTTGGAAAATCCGCAAATAAACGTATTCTTGTTAGTTTCGAGTCTGTGATAATTAATACCTAATTTAAAGCATTAAACAAGATTCATAATTTATTTGAATAACATACGATTAAGATAAGGTTTTGAACTGTAGATGGTTTCATCTTTAATGACCTCTCCCGCTTTTCGCTTTCTGTTCCCACTCCTGTTACTGGGAGCTGTCAGCTTGGGCATGGATAATATTATTGAAATGACCAGAGCGAACTGGGGCATAGCATCAAACCTACCTTATATCTTACTTAGCTGTGCGTTGATCATGTGCTACTCGTTCAAACAAGGGCGAGAGTCTATGGTGTGCATTAGCATGATTTTTGCCTATTTCATTATTCAAACTCGGTTGCAAGTTCCGTTGCACGTTGGCACAACGTTGCTTGAACTGGCCATTTTGACATGCCTGTTACCTGTCTCTTTTTTAGCTGTATTTTTATTTAGTAAAGAAGGGTTCAACTCAAAATCGACCGCAGCGTACGTCTTTATGCTGTTTATGTTTTCTTTTTGGTCTTACATCACGCTTATTTATTATGTCGAGGGTGGGTTTGATGAATGGACTGCGGGTTCTTTGTTTATCGTACCGAGTGTGTCGAAGTTACCCTTCGTTTTAGTGCTGTATTGCTTTGCTCTTGCTTGCTTCCTAGGAATCCTTGTTCTCAAAAAAAATAGAATCATTCACGCGATCACCTATTCGGCCATGGTGTTAGCCACTGCAACTTTTGTGTTTTTTGATGTTCAGTACATATCTAGTACCATGTTTACTTTGTCTGGACTCTTGATCATCATCTATTCTACCTCTGCGAGCCATCAACTTGCGTTTACCGATAGCTTAACGCTGATTCCAAGTCGCCGAGCTTTAGATCTTGACCTGAAACACACCGGACGAAAGTTCACAATTGCAATGCTGGATGTTGACCATTTTAAAAAGTTCAACGACACCTATGGCCATGACACAGGTGACGACGTGTTAAAAATGGTAGCAGCTCGGTTGGGCAAAACGCAGGGTGGTGCCAAGGTTTACCGATTCGGCGGAGAAGAGTTTACCATCGTCTTTAAAGGTAAATTCGCAGAAGACTGTGAAGAATTTATTGAAGAAACTCGTGAGTCCATTGCACAGTATGAAATGGTACTTCGAGATCAAGACGGCCGCCCTGACGATCATAAAGAAGGTAAAAAGCAACGCGGCAAGGCGTCCGAAAAAAGAGGTGTGGTAAGTGTAACAGCAAGCTTTGGTGTCGCTGATAGCCGCAGTGCCCGCAACCCCTCAGATGTCATTAAGCTCGCAGATGAAGCCCTGTATAAGGCCAAAAAAGCTGGGCGAAATTGCGTTAAATTCTGCCGAACTTAATGGCCTTTTTCAAAATGAGTGATGATACTAAACCTAATTACACCTGATTGAAAAACATAACCAAGCTGCCACCCTTAAAAGCACTACCATAGTTTAGACTCATGCCTACTCCCATGTTGATAACAAATGGAATTTTAATTGGTGGTGTCATTAGCCATCCCATACTAGCCTCATAGTAATGATCTGTATTGAGAGGTCTTTTCGTATCCCCTCCGATATCAACACGATTAAAACTAGTGTAGAAAGATTGAACCATGTTTTGCCAAATCGCTAAGCGATAAAAAACCTTTACCCCATTCACCCAATACCAACCCTCTGGGTTAATCAAAGTGTCAACGCCACCAAGGTTTGCTCCAAATCCATTGAAATAGTGCGGAGAAGACCATAAATACCATTGCTCAAACTGCCCGTAAGGGCTATATCTTAGCGTTGCATTGAGCTCCGCAACCATCGCCAATGAACTGGTATTAACGTATACACCATCTATTTCGCTTTAGTAATCTTCAAGCGCATTGCTTTGATAGCGGTAATCATTTTGGTAGTACATTAGGTGTGTGCCTGCTGCACCGCTCAAAATGAAGCTGCAATTTAAATATGCTTCTTGCTCGACTTCTAAATATCCACCCAAGACAAACTCATCTAGATCATCAGGCTTAGTTGCATCCAATGCATATACCTCCTGGTTACCGCTAAGCAGGTATCCACGTCCATTGACTTTGGTTTGATATGGTGAATATCGATTATGGCCAACTGGAACACTAAACGGTAGCGACATCACTGAAAGCTGCTTACGGAGCTCTACGGATTCACTGCTACCCGACAGGTCTTCATCTAGGTTTAGATATTCATTAGGATCAAAATTTGAAAAACCGAAAGTAAACACTTCACTATCCGAAAGTACGATACTTGCCGCATAGTTATAATCGAATTCTTTCTCAAGTTGCTTTTGAATGGAGCTGGAGTGAGATGAAGTTGAAGCGAAAATCATCGCTAAATAAGCCAACTTACGCATGAGTCTTTAATATTGACAAGAGTCATCCGATGACGAAGGTTATGTGCTTATGTTCCTATGAGCCGAAATGGGGCGCGATTTTGGCTCGAATAAGTGATTAATGCAATGGTTTTCTTTGCGTATTTATTACTCTTGATTGAAGAACAATACTAAACTGCCTCCCCTTAGCGCACTGCCATAGTTCACGGTGATTCCAAGGCCAATGTTATCTATCCAGTCAGACTTAAATGGCGGCGTCATTAACCACCCAACACTTGCTTCATAATAGTGTGAGGTATTCATTGGTTTGCTTGTGTCTCCTCCCACATCAACGCGATTAAAACTCGTATAGATCGACTGAACGGTGCGGCCAACTTTGGTAAAGTCATAGAAGAGTTTTACGCCATTTACCCAATACCATCCTTCTGGATTGCCGATATCACCGTTATTGCCGTCGCCCCAGCCTGTACCATAAAAATAATGTGGTGAAGACCAAACATACCACTTGCCCCAGTTTACGGTGTCTTTGTATTTCAGCTCTGCGTTTATCTCTCCAATCAAAGCCCATGCATCGGTATTAAGATAGATGCCTTCTAGGTAAGGCTTAAGCTCATCAAGAGCATCACTACGATATTCATACTGGTTACGATAATACATGAGATGTGCACCAGCAGCTGCAGTGAACGTTATATGGTCAGATAGCTTGTTTTTGCGCTCTACCTCGCTGTATGCACCAAGAATCCACTCTTTGTTTCTGTCTGGAGTTTTACTTTCGTTCAAATGAACGTCTTGGTCGATGCCCAAAACATAGAGACGCCCTTTCAAGCTGTACTGAGTAAGAGATTCATCGTCTTCAGTGAGGGATAGATGATAAGGGAGTGTAGAAAGCGCAACCTGCTTTCTTAAATCAACGGAGTCTTGAGTCCCAATATCTTCGTTGTCGATGTTGAGATATTTATTTGGATCAAAGTCATGAAAGCCAAGGTTAAATACATCGCTATCAGACAACACAATGCCTATTGCAAAATTACGCTCAAATTCCTTTTGTAATGTGTCTTGTACTGGACTAGCGTGAGAAATGGTCGAAATTAGTGACAACGTCACCACAAAATACTTCATTATTTGTCTAACTTAACTTGCGTTTACCACTGTGTATGTATTTCTACCGCGAGATTTTGAAGTATATAGTGCTCGGTCCGCTGTTGCGTAGAGATCGACAATATTTTCCTTACCCGTGGCCTGGAAAACAAACACCCCTTGTGACACGGTCACGAACGGTTCAACACTCGAATACTCATGCTTATACTCTAAGTACTGTATTGCTTTATGAATACGCTCGGCTTCTTTTTCTGCTCCGTTGGCGTCCGTCCCACCAAGTAAAATGACAAACTCTTCGCCACCATATCTACCTACATATTCTCCCGATCGGCTGAATGTCGCTTTTAGTTGATTTGCTAACGCTTGAAGGCAGCGGTCACCTTCAATATGGCCATAGTTATCGTTAAAAGGCTTGAAAAAGTCTACATCTAACAGGATAAGCGCCATAGATTCACCACGCCTCCCATGCCAAGCCACCATATCTGTTAATTGCTGGTCTATATAGCGTCTGTTATAAAGCTTAGTAAGCCCATCTTCGTTTGCTTGCTGCTGTAAGAGCTCGTTAACTGTCTCTAGCTGCGCCGTGGTCTGCTTTAGCTCTCTTCTCATATGAGCAATGCGCTGCATTGCGATAAGCTTTGAATTAAGGACAATCTTGTCTACGGGCTTAATCAGGTAATCATCCCCCCCGGCATCAATTGCTTTTGCAATCATTTCAGGTTCTTCGTGACTACTCAAAAATATGATTGGGATCCAATCTGGAAAGGCTTCTCTGATATGAAGCGAGACTTCAAAACCATTCATGTCTGGCATGGCAATATCAAGAAGGATTAGCTCTGGGTCAAAGCTTTCATATTCATTCAAAGCTTCTAGACCGCTTCCTACGGCTTTAACAACGTGTCCGAGCTGCTTTAACCTAATCGCCAACTGCATTCTATCAAGTTGTACATCATCAACGAGTAGAATGCGCATCGATGTTCCTAGTGGCTGCATACCATGGTCCATTTCTAGTTGTTTATTAAACGTATACCATATGAAAGTGGTATGTGCATTACTACCCTCACTAATCTGCGAGATTTTTGCGACTTTATCACGTAATCAAGAGGTCGTTATGGTAGCTATTTGATGAATTTGGTATTAATATTCCCGCCTTTTGTAACGAGAGACACACCATGTCAGAAGCAACTAACAACGAAAGCAAAAAAATCGATCTAGAAACCATTTCTCCTGAACTACGCAAAGTTATTGAATTTGACGAAGTACCTGAGCAAATGTTCGAGATGGTTACCTCTATCCATGAAGTGTCTGAAGAAGCTGTACGTGCATCTTGGGATGAAATGCCAGCAAGTGCACAAAACATTCTGGACAACTTTGAACAATTCCACGCTCTAGTGACTGTAGGTCAAGCATTTGCAGGTCTAAATGTAATGGAAGAGTTCCCGACTCTAAATCTGCCAGAAAACATGACAGACGAAGACAAAGAAGAATACCGTTCTCAACTGTTAGACAATGTCCTACACAACTGTGTAAAAGACATGGTTAAGCAGCTTAAGAAAGCGCGTCGTGACCCTCTTCTTAAACGTGAATTCAAAGAAGTATTCGAAAAGTAATTTCAATACTGAGTTTAAAGTAAAGGCCGCAGATGCGGCCTTTTTTATGTGCATAATTCGCGAAATTTAATGATGTGCTAATGCTATATCTCGTTGCGTGACACTCACACCTTTTACTTGCGCATAAACCGCATCACCAACTTTCAGGCTCAGATCATCCAATGCCCATGGAGTGATGGTAGCCCATAGGTGGCATTCTTCATCTAACTTGAGTGATACTGTGATACTTTGCTTGTCTTCACCTGTATTAATCTCTTCTATAGATGCGACGGTCGCTGTTAACACGTTACGTATCGATGTAGATACAGGTTTCTCTATCGCGATAGATACGTCGTTTGCACGCACTTGAAGCCGAATTGGTGTATCTGGCTCTCCATCGACTTTTTGAACCCACAAACAAGCGCTCGGTGCGAGCTTTACGCACGTCAGCGCGTATTTATCGTGGTGCGTCGCGATCTTTCCTTCGAATAAGCTACTGTGGTCTGAGAATGACTGCCAAGGACGCATGGCATGAGATGCCCACACATCCTCTAACTTACCTGACATCATGATTCGCCCCCTATCGAGAATTGACAGATGCTGCGCCAAACGAAGAATCTCTTGCAAACTATGCGTGACATAGACGATTGGAATATTGACCTGTTCAGATAACTCTTCCAAAAATGGCATCACTTCTCGCTTACGGGGCATATCCAACGAAGCCAAAGGTTCATCCATCAATAGCAGATTAGGTTTCGAAAGGAGCGCTCTCGCGATTGCTACACGCTGTTTCTCACCACCGGATAAAGAGATTGGAAAGCGTTTCAATAGCGGTGTAATAGCGAGTAACTCTGTCACTTTATCGAAGTAATCATCATCTTTTTCGACTACGCCGTAGAGTAAGTTGCCTTTCACGGAGTAATGCGGAAACAAGCGAGAGTCTTGGAATACATAGCCAATCTTGCGCTTGTGTGTCGGTAAATTAATTCCGGCATCACTATCGAAAAGAACGTGTTCACCAATCGACACTTTACCTTGCTTTGGCGTCACCAACCCGCTGATAACGTTGATTAGTGTGGTCTTTCCGGCACCAGAACGGCCAAACAATGCGCTTATTCCATTACCCGGTAACGATAAGGCGATATCAAAATTAGTTTCACCAAGTGATTGTTTAAATTGAATTTCTATACTCATCGTTTAGCTCCCAGTCTCGCAGCAGCTTTGCGATTTAACCATTCTGATATCATTAATGTCGAGAGAGCCAAAGCAATAGAAATGATGCATAAGCGCGCGGCTTCCATCTCTGCTCCCGGCGTTTCGATAAAGTTGTACATCGCCAAAGGAATGGTTTGGGTCTCACCGGGAATGTTAGAAACAAAACTGATTGTAGCTCCAAATTCGCCTAAGCTGCGAGCGAAAGAAAGCATCGTACCTGTGATAATACCTGGGATCGTTAAAGGCAAAGTGATAGTAAGGAAGACCTTTAAAGGTGATGCGCCTAGTGTCGATGCGGCATGTTCGAGCTTAGGATCAACGTTATCTAAGCTGAGGCGAACTGAACGCACCATCAAAGGCAACGCGACAACAATACACGCGACAACAGCCCCCTTCCAGTTGAAGCTGAACACCAAACCAAAGTGTTCATAAAGCCAACTGCCAAGAAACCCCTGTCGGCCTAATGAGATCAGCAATAGATAACCAATCACAACTGGCGGCAATACCAATGGTAAATGGATCAGACTGTCGAGAATGGATTTACCGATAAACTGTTTTCGAGAAAGTAACCAAGCCAGAGCAATGCCCAATGGTATTAACCAAACGACGGCATAGGCACCAACTTTTAGGCTTAGTATTAAGGCTTGGTATTCAAGTTCTGTCACTCTGTGCCCTTTTTATTGAAAGCCGTATTGCATAAAAACTTGTTTAGCATCGTCGGATTTCAAATATTCAAAAAACTGCTTAGATTGTGTCGAGTCTTTAACAATCGCCGCTGGGTAAACAATATCCGCGTGTGAGTCATTAGCAAACTCGCCGACCACTTTTACTTTTTTTGTTAAAAGCGCATCGGTTTTGTACACAACACCAAGCGGTGCCTCACCACGCTCAACTAATGCTAATGCAAGACGAACATTTTTCGCTGGCGCCACTTGTCGCTCAATCTGCTTCCAAACACCAAAGTGCGAAAGAGATTCTCGAGCATACATACCAGCAGGCACCGAAACAGGGTTACCAAGCGCAAGGCGATTGCCGTCTAATGCTTGGCTCCATGCATTGCCATCTGAGAAGTTAAAAGGAGTAACACTTGAAGCTAGTGGTGCAATAAGAACGAGGCTGTTGCGCACCAAATTAGTGACGCCGTCACTCTCAATTACATTTGATTTTACTAAGTAGTTCATCCATTTAGTGTTCGCAGAAATGAACACATCAGCTGGTGCGCCATTTAGGATTTGGCGAGCAATGGATGAGGAGCCTCCGTAAACGGGAGTGACTTTCACATCATATTGCTGTTCAAATTTTTGTGCGATATCGTCAATCGCGTTAGTCATAGACGAAGCCGCGTAAACTTTAATATCGGTCGCTGCGTTTGCTGCTGATGAAACGCTCAATATTGCCGCTAGGCAAGCATGAATCTTCCATGCTTTCATAAAAACACTCCGGTGCTAGACTGGCAGAAAAAGAAATTGTGGAACAATGTGCCCACTTTTATTTATGCTTCAAACAGTTAAAAACTGGTTTTATTTGAACAGAAAGTCAAGATTCATATGTTGTTCTATCGCATCTGCAATGCGATTAATGCCTTGTTCCTTTAACTCTTCAAAGTCTTGTTGTGCGATTTGAGTCCCGTTTACCCATTCAGCCACAAGGCTTAAAACGTCGGCCTCATCAAAGAACCCGTGAAGGTATGTTCCCATTACTTGGCCACACTCACTTATCGCGCCCTCTGCTTCGCCAGAACTCAATGTCAGAGGTTGAGCGCCCTGCACTTCACTTCGACCAACATGAATTTCGTAGCCTTTTACATCTACAGTTTTACCGTTTAGGCAAATCTGCGCTTGTGTATGCGTTAATTGTTTGCTGTTGGTTAGAATCGTATTGACGTCTAACAACCCTAACCCTTCACTTTGGCCAGGGGTGCCTTCCACACCATTGGGATCGTTAATAATCTTACCAAGCATTTGGTAGCCACCACAGATACCAATGACTTTTCCGCCAAGTCGGATATGGCGTTGAATGTCTTTATCCCAGCCTTGGCTACGCAGATAATCCAAATCGTCGCGAACTGACTTAGTGCCCGGCAAGATAACCAAGTCGGCTTTGTCGATCTTTTCGCCTTTACCAACGTAGCGAAGGTTAATGTCTGGATTAAGACGCAAAACATCAAAATCGGTATGATTACTAATGCGTGTTAATACGGGCACCACAACATTGAGTTTAACGTGTGAAGATAGCTCTTGCTGAGCCGTAATGGCGTCTTCTGCCTCTAGGTTTAAACCATGCAAGAACGGCAATACCCCCAACACTGGTTTGCCTGTCTTTTCTTCTAACCAATCAAGGCCAGATTCAAGCAAGCTGATATCGCCACGGAAACGGTTTATTACGAAGCCTTTAACGCGAGCTTGTTCGGATTCGGATAGTAATGCTAGCGTTCCGTACAGATGGGCAAATACACCACCACGGTCGATATCCGCAATAATAATGACTGGAACGTCGGCTTCTTCAGCAAAGCCCATGTTAGCGATGTCATTTTCTCTTAAATTGATTTCTGCTGGGCTGCCAGCACCTTCAATCATAATCGATTCGTATTCGTCCGTCAGTTGTGTAAATGAATCCAGCACCGTTCCCATTGCGACTTTCTTATAATCATGAAACCCGACTGCGTCCATATTCGACAATGCTTTGCCTTGTAAGATGATCTGAGCACCTGTGTCGCTGTTAGGCTTAATTAGCACAGGATTCATGTGAACCGTAGGCTCAACGTTGCAAGCTTGCGCCTGAACGGCTTGAGCACGCCCAATTTCCCCCCCATCTTTGGTAACTGCACTATTCAGAGCCATATTCTGTGGCTTGAATGGGGCAACTTTTACCCCTCGCCTTGCCAACACACGGCATAACCCTGCCACAAGGACACTTTTTCCGGCATCTGAAGTTGTGCCTTGAACCATTAATGATGGGATTGGTGATTTCATGAACGCTTAATAAGAGAAAAAAGAAGGTGAACAATCATAACGTTATCTCAGCATAGGACTCAAGAAAATGAATCGAATATGAATGTTCGAATCAGTAATGGTTCAAATAAGGTTTGTTTTAATAGCACCATCAAAAACGAACACCTATATAGAGAAGCCAAATTATGAAAAACACTGTTATCGCTACTATCGCTGTACTTGCTATCGCTCCTACTGTTGCAATGGCGAAAGACGACAACCACGGCCAATCAAGCATTCAATTTAATGGCCCTGTTACGGTAGAGAAAGTCGACGCTTTGATTAAAGATTCAAGCATGTTTACCGAGAAAGACGTGGTTGTAGAAGGTAACCTACTTCGTCAAACGCGCGCCGACCAATTTATCTTCAGCGACGGTTCTGGTGAAATCATGGTTGAGCTAGATGACGATATTCGACTAACGACGCCAATCGACCAAACCACGAAAGTACGTCTGTTTGGTGAGTTCGAAGGTGGTAACAAACCAGAAATTGAAGTAGAGCACCTTGTGGTACTGTAAAGCTCAAGTACCTATGCTTACTGTCTAACCTAGCATAGGTAATCTCAGAAAAGTGATATAAAACACAACTTTGGCCTGCTAATTGCAGGCCTTTTTCTATATTATTGTTTTTTCACTTTATAAAGCCCGGAGACATCATGCTAGCAAAGGCTCTCAAACTAACAGCTATCGGCGTGTGTGCCCTATTACCACTTTCATCACATGCTAATAATTTCAACTACAACATGTTGGAGTTTAGAATGGGGACAAGCCCGGGCACCTTTGGTGGTGAGTTTACAACTTATTTTACTGAAAACACTCACTTTATCATCCGTGGAGATACCGAGTTTAATTCTGATTGGGATGTAGCTGGAGGTATAGGTTTTAATGGCCCAGCAGGTCAATTTGCAGATATATTTGGCCAAATGCTCGTTCATAATATTAATGAAGAAGTCGTCGAGCAGTATAGCTCTTACTACGATAATAACTGGCGTGCAGAAGTAAATTTAGGTACCAGAATGTGGTTGATGCAAGATATTGAGGTACATGCTCAATTTGGACAGTTGATTGCAAATGACGGTAACGCAACAACCTACTCTTTAGGGGGCCGTTTTCATTCGACCCAACAGCTATCTCTTGGCTTAGAAGTAAGAAATACTGGTGTTTACGGTTCTCAGGTAGCCATGGCTGCAAGATTTTCATTTTAAAAAAAGCCTTCCATATGGAAGGCTTTTTTATTTACTTTTTCTTGTTTGGTTTTTTCTGAACATATTTCTGAGACACATCTATGATTGCCACGTCTCTAAAAAAACTACGCCCAAGTAGAATTGGAAACTTCATATGGCCTCGTTCAGCTAGCGTAAACTCGGTTTGTTCATTCATATCACCAACCTGTATGTACGCCACAACAACCGCTCGCTTATCAACTTCATCACTTGATGACTGCTTGATCTTCGCCCATCGCTCCACCGGTAGCTTGAACTCTTTGCTGGCCTTGCCATTCACATCAATTTTGAACTGCACCCAGTCTTTACCGTCCCGCTCAAACGGTACAATATCTGTTGCACTAATTGACGATGTTGTTGCTCCAGTATCGATACGAGCTTTAAATGTCTGGTCAATAGCTGGTACATAAACCCATTCTTCCGCACCTAAAACCAATTTCCCATCCGGCGTTTTTGTTACCTTCGGTGGCTTTTCAGGCTTAGGCTTAACCTCTGGTTTAACTTCAGGTTTTTGTTCGGGTTTAACCTCAGGCTTAGGTTCAATTTCTGGTTTCACTTCCGGTACATCGACTGGTTGCTCTACCTTTGGTGTATCTGGCTCAACAGGCTCAGTAGTCGTTGGCGTCGACGTACACGCAATAAGACCGCCGCTCATCATTAGCGGCAGAATCAGTTTCCAGTTCTTCATCAACTCTCCCAATTAACGTTGAGATACTTTTTGAATAGCGTCAGCAACGTAAGGAATATGAGTTTCGGTCAAACCAGCGATGTTAATACGACCATCACCGACACCATAAATACCATAATCTTCACGCAGTTGCGCCATTTGGTTTTCACTAAAGCCTAGCACAGTAAACATGCCTTTGTGGCTCTCAATGAAATCAAATTGATCTGTATTATGGTTATTTCTCAACTCGTTACATAAAGTTTGACGAAGATTCAGCAAGCGTTGCTGCATTCCGCTTAGTTCTTGTTTCCAAACTGAAGTCAGATTTGCATCTTGCAGGATCGTTTTTACCAATGCGGCACCATGGTCTGGCGGCATCGTGTAAGTCGAACGCGCTAATGTTAGCAGCTTGCCTTTCGCGTTTGCTACATCCTGGGTGTTCTTACCGATCACAATCGCAGCACCAGTTCGTTCTCGGTACAGGCCGAAGTTTTTCGAACATGAAGTTGTGATCAGCATTTCTTCAACATTGTCAGCCATAAAGCGGAGACCTTTTGCATCTTCCTCTAGACCGTCACCAAAGCCTTGGTACGCAATGTCGACAAATGGCGTAAAACCGTTTCTTTGCGAAAGTTCGGTGATCGCTTGCCACGCAGAGAAATCAATATCCGCACCCGTTGGGTTGTGACAACAGCCGTGCAGAAGCACAACGTCAGAAGGGCCTGCTTTAGATAGGTCTTCTAGCATTTTCGCCGTATCAACTTGTTTCGTTTCTGGTGAGAAGTAATGGTAGAACTTCACTTTCAGTCCAGCTGCTTCCATTACTGGCTTGTGGTTTACATAGCTTGGGTTTGAAATCCAAACTGTCGTATCTGGTTGTGCAACCTTCATTAGGTCACCCAACATACGCAATGCTCCACTCGCACCAGGCGTTTGAATAGCGGCTACACGATCCATTGCTGACGTATCCGTCAGAAGAAGATCGATCATGCTTTGGTTGAATTCTTCACAGCCTGCTAGACCAACGTAAGATTTGGTCTTTTGATTTTCGATAACCACTTCTTGCGCCATCTGAATGGCTTTCATGATTGGTGTTTCGCCAGCACTGTTTTTGTACACGCCAATACCAAGGTCAACCTTGTTTGGACGTTCATCGCCGCGGTATGCGACGGAAAGAGATAAAATAGGATCTAATACGGGAGTTGGTAGATTAGAAAACATGAAAGTCATAACCCTTTGAAATTCAAGTATCGAACCTCACGGTAACACTTTCGTTAAAAATGGCGAAACTATTTTTCACTCATTTCGCCAATTAGAGTACAAAATTCTGGTGACTGCGGAATTTTATGAACTCAATCGTTCACAAAAAGTACAATTCACTCATCAAAGTGCGAATCAAGCTTTCCGTTTTTCCTAAATTCACGTGGCGTCATGCTCGACCAGGCTTTAAATCGCGTACTGAAGTTCGCCCCTGTTGGGTACCCTACTATCTCGCCTATATGCTGAATTGACCATTCAGTTGACCGCAATAAACGCGCCGCATATTCCATTCGCATGCGGGTTAGGTGCGCCATTGGGCTTCGTCCAAACTGCTGCTGAGTCAAACGGTGTAGGTGCGGTTCAGAACATGGGTACAACGCAGCAAGTTGTTCAACCGTCCAGTCTTTGTGAAGCTGCCTTTGAACCAAGTCAAACACACGACGCAGTTTTAATTGATTACGTGATATAGAATCTGAATGTGGCATGTTCAGCATGAGTTCGAGCTGAGCAACGCTATGCGCCCCTACCTCACCGCCATAATCGATAGGCAGATTAATACTACGTAATAGCGTTTGAATGCAGGAATACATCACTTCTGGTGCAGATGTAAGTTGATATTCGATCTCTTCATTCACCATCGGCCATCCTTTATTTTGAGAAAGGAATACCCACGCGATTTGCCACGTTTCATCTTCCATTCCAAAGCCATTTTCAATACCCGCGGGCACGATCACTAACGATCCTGGCTCCAAATCATAGCGGCAGGCGCCGCTCTGTAACCAGCCTTTTCCACGAACCGTATACAGCAACATGTGTTTCTTCTGGTTTTTGCGGTAAACAGAAAAGAACTCTCGACAAGTGGCGATACCACATTGGACGATCCCCCTTTCTTCGAGGGCAAGGACTCGCGTATGGTCAACGAACTCTTGGTAGGTCTTCTCTGAAATTGTGTAACGTTCTTGCTTTTCTTCCATGATCCGATGGCTCACAAGTGCACTAAGGGAAAGCGTGCTCTATCAAACAATCGACAGACACTGGATAGTTTGACAAAACTTTTGGATGTATTTGAAAAATACAACGTCAAATCATGGGGATAAACTACTCGCATTGTTCTTAAAGGAGAAATGCGATGCTCTTAACACGCGAATACATAGACAAAGCATTTTGGAAAAAACTGGTTGCAATTGGTGTTCCTGTGTCACTGCAATCCATGTTGTTTTCTCTGCTGGGTGCTGTAGACATTTTTATGGTGAGTCAACTTGGTGAATCAGCCACTGCAGCTGTTGGTGTTGGCAACCGAATCTTTTTCTTTAACTTGGCCGTCGTATTCGGATTGTGTGGCGCAGTGACGGTATTAGCGTCTCAATATTTTGGCTCTGGCAACATGGCTGGTATACGTCGAACACTTGCCCAATCTTGGTTTATTTCGATGCTTGTTACCTTACCATTCATTTGGCTGTATGTGGTTTATGACAAAGAGATTGTCTCATTCATGGCAGATGACCCTGAGTATGTTAGCTATGCTCGTGAATATCTGGTGGTGACTGGATTGAGTTTATTAGGCACAGCTGTCGTGGTACCTATTGAGTCAGTCTTGAGATCAGTAGGCGAAGCAAAGATGCCAACTTATGTAAGCATTGCTGCCATCGTTGTGAATGTCTTCCTCAATGCGGTTTTAATCTTTGGTTTACTTGGGTTCCCACAATGGGGCGTATTTGGAGCTGCTGTCGGTACTTTTATCTCGCGCTTTTTCCAAACTGCAGTGCTGGGTTACTTCTTTTGTCGTCGATATTCACATCTTCTCCCTACTCGTTCAGATTGGCTTGAAGGGACAGTAAAGAAGTACCGAAACAAATATTTCAAAGTGTCGATGCCAATGTTGATCCACGATGCGTTGTGGACCGGCGGCTTGATTGTCTACAGCATTATTTACGGTCAATTAGGTGTCACGGAGCTCGCGATTATCTCTTTCCTATCCCCGATTGAAGGTGTATTGATTTCAACCTTTATGGGATTTGCTGTCGCTGCATCCGTGCTGCTGGGCAATGACATTGGTGCTCAAGAATATGACCGAGTGGAGAAAACCGCTTGGTGGTATGTGTTTACCAGCGCTGTGCTTGCAACAATATTATTCTTAGTCGTTTGGGCGTGTTCACCATTGATTTTGAACTTACTTGAGATGAGTCCACTTACCGATAAGCAAATGGCACTAAATGTATGCTTGGTGTTAGCACTAGGTATGATTCTGCGAGTATTCAACATGGTCGGCATCGGCGGCGTGTTGAAAAGTGGCGCAGATATCCGCTATAGCATCTTCATCGACACGTTTGGTCAATGGGCGATTGGTATTCCGCTCACTTACTACACTGGGATGGTATTGGGTTTACCACTGCATTGGGTGTTGATGTCCCTACTTTTTGAGGAACTAGTGAAAGGCATTCTGACCACCCATCGCATCCAGTCTAAGCGTTGGATTAATAATATGGTTGAAGATGACTCCGGAGTGACAGCGTAACTATAAGATTATGCTATGTTTATACAAGCAAGAGCTAGCATAAGTCTCTGTTTATAATGAATAGCTTTAAAGAACTCACACCAAAAGGGCACATTCGAAATGTACGAATGTGCCCTTTTTATATTTGGCTTTTCTTGAGTTGGAACGCTTAGAGGTCAGTGAATCGATGGATAATTTGATTCGAACTGCCTCGCCATTCTAGATTGAGGTCTCGTTTATCTTGCTCGTATTTCCCATCGATTAAGGTGTCGATGTACTGCGTCACTTCACGCTGCGCGTCATCGAGTTCTTCAAGCGTGTAACCCGTCCAAACCCAAATATCTTTGCCTGGGCACTCTTCTCTTACCCGTTTCACGAGCTTAAGAATGTGCGGCACGTTTGCTGGATGCAGAGGATCACCACCAGACAGAGATAAACCACGGCGTTTGATGCGCGTGTCGTTTAAGTCTGCGATGATTTTATCTTCAGCTTCTTGCGTGAAAAACACACCCGAGTCCAAACGTTGTGTCGACTGGTTATAACAGCCGCGACACTGGTGTACACAGCCCGACACAAACAGCGTGCAGCGTGTACCTGGTCCGTTAACAACGTCGATTGGATAATATTGGTGGTAATTCATAATCGTGCCTTGTTCTGCTGGCTAGAAAAGAAAATCAACCCACGACAGGTTGATTTTCATTATTTGGGTCTGAGTTTAAGTAAACCTTACAGGTGCTTAACTCGACGCTTAACTTCTTCTTGTTTACCGAAGTTAAACGGACGTGCATCTGGGCTGCCTAGGTAGCCACAAACACGGCGTGTTACTGACACTTTCGTGGAGTCATGGTTGCCACAGCTTGGGCAAGTGAAGCCTTTACTTGTACAGTCAAACTCACCGTTGTAGCCACACTCGTAACACTCATCGATTGGTGTGTTGGTACCGTAGTAAGGAACACGTGTATAACTGTAATCCCATACGTTTTCTAAAGCTTCAACGTTACGCTGCATGTTCGGAAACTCACCGTAACAGATAAAGCCGCCGCTTGAGATTTCTGGGTAAGGCATCTCAAAGTCGATCTTGTCGTATGGATTCACCTTCTTCTCTACATCTAAGTGGAAGCTGTTGGTGTAGTAGCCTTTGTCTGTTACACCTTTAATTACACCGAACTCTTTTGCGTCGATGCGGCAGAAACGGCTGCATAGGTTTTCACTTGGTGTTGCGTATAAGCTGAAACCATAGCCAGTTTCATCAGCCCAGCCATTAACCGTATCTTTTAGGTGCTTGATGATAGCTACTGCTTTTTCACTCAGAACCGCATCGTCGTATACGTGCGCTTCTGTACCGAATAGCGCGTTGATTGTCTCATGTACACCGATGTAGCCAAGAGAGATAGATGCTCGACCATTCTTGAAGATCTCTGCGATAGAGTCATCAGCTTTTAGGCGAACACCACACGCACCTTCCATGTATAGGATTGGCGCTACACGTGCTTTCACGTTTTCTAGACGCTGGATACGTGTCTCTAGTGCTTTACGAGCAAGGCGAAGACGATCGTTGAGTAACTCGTAGAACTTCTCTTCACTTCCGTTTGCACGGATAGCGATACGAGGAAGGTTCAAGCTCACTACGCCAAGGTTATTACGACCTTCGTGGATTAGCTCACCGTTCTCTTCATAGGTACCTAGGAAGCTACGACAACCCATTGGCGTTTTAAATGAACCTGTCACTTCTACTACTTTGTCGTAGTTAAGAATGTCTGGGTACATGCGTTTTGTCGCACACTCAAGCGCAAGTTGTTTGATGTCGTAGTTTGGATCTTCTGATTTGTGGTTCAAACCATCTTTAATACCAAATACCAGTTTCGGGAATACCGCTGTTTTACGGTTTTTACCTAGACCAGCAATGCGGTTCTTCAGAATAGATTTCTGGATAAGGCGAGATGCCCAGCTTGTACCAAGACCGAAACCGAACGTAACAAATGGTGTTTGACCGTTTGCGGTATGCAACGTGTTTACTTCGTATTCTAGAGATTGAAACGCGTCGTAACACTCTTTTTCTGTACGCGCTTTTGCAAACTCTTCAGGCTGCGCAATATCCCATTCTTTAGCGATCTCTAGGTGTTTCTCGTAACTTGTCATTACGTACGGTTCTAGAACTTCATCAATACGGTTGATGGTTGTACCGCCGTAAATGTGGCTCGCTACTTGAGCAATGATCTGTGCCGTTACTGCTGTTGCTGTTGAAATTGATTTTGGAGTATCAATCTCAGCGTTACCCATTTTAAAGCCGTGCGTTAGCATGCCTTTAAGGTCGATAAGCATGCAGTTAAACATTGGGAAGAACGGTGCGTAATCCAAATCGTGGTAGTGGATATCGCCCACTTCGTGCGCTTGAACCACATCTCGTGGAAGGATGTGTGTCTTCGCGTAGTGTTTCGCTACAATACCTGCCAATAAGTCGCGTTGAGTCGGAATTACTTTACCGTCTTTGTTCGCGTTTTCATTGATTAGGTCTAGGTTGCTTTCTTCAATCAAACCTTCAATTTCGCGAGTCAGTGCGCTTTGCTTCTCACGCGCGATGTCGCGATCGTGACGATATTCAATGTACGAACGTGCAAGTGACTTGTAAGGACCTTGCATGAGTTCATTTTCGACTAGATCTTGAATCTCATGAATGTGAACCTCATCGTGACCCTGTAACTTAAGCTCAACAGCAAGCGCAACATTTAATGCATGAATTGCGATATCTTTGTCTTTTTTCTCCGCTGCAGATTCCACTGCTGATTGAATACGATCCCTGCTAAACGGAGCTCTTGAGCCGTCACGCTTGATTACGATTGGTTTCACTTTTTCTCCTTACCCAGAATGTTCACAGACTTATCCACAAACACACTATATAGGGCTAATTTTTATTCGACTGACACAATATATTGTGGCGTATTTAACGAGAAGCACCAACTGAAAACATTGATTTTGATCAATAAAAATTGGCTAGCGGATAAGATCAAATCGATCTTATCGGAGTTGATCTCAGTTGCGAAGAAAACTGTGAAAATTGCAAAATTGGAGCGAAATCCACTTGCTTTTTTTAGAGGTCTTATAGGATAAAGGATGGAAAGGAATGCGCTAAAAAATAGGAGTGCAACAGACCAAAATGCGATCACTTTTTGTTACGACGATATTACTTTTTAGTTCTTTTTCATTTGCTCAAAATTCAATCAAATTAACCAGCTGGAATATTGAATGGTTATCTATAGATGGCAGTAAAGTTTCTAGAACATCACAAGATTTTGAAAAACTGAACCACTATGTGGATAAAACCCAGGTGGGCATTCTTGCTTTCCAAGAAGTAGAAAGCGCCGCTGCTATACAAAAAGCCGTTGGTAATAATTTCACTATCTATCTGTCTGATCGCGCTAACAAGTCTAACCAACATCTTCAGTTCAACGACACCAATCAGTACACGGGCTTCGCAGTACGTAGCGGTGTGAGTGTGTTAGATAAGCCCGATTTTTCTATCACACGAGGCAATAGCAAGCTGCGCTTCGCTAGCTACCTTGTTTTGAATCCAAATCAAGATGAAGAGACTCACCTACTCTCTGTACATCTAAAAGCGGGTTGCAGTGGCGCGTATCGCAATAACCGCGATTGTAAGATTGTGAAACAACAAGGACAGGCGCTAGCCAAGTGGATAAAAGCGCGCGAGGACAATCAACAACAATATGTCGTGCTGGGCGACTTTAACCACAACCTAGGTTATCGAGGTGATTGGTTATGGGAAGTGCTATCGGATAATACCGATGCAAGGCTAGTGACCAAAAACACCAAAGCGGAATGTAAGGTGCGCTCTAATCGTAATCCGAATAAAACCCACCAATTCCGCTCAGTGATAGACCACATTATTGTGAGCGGTGATTTAAATGCATCTTCTGGTGTGCAAAACGTTTTCAAAACACAAGATGTGCTTGACTATAAACTGAGTGACCATTGCCCGGTTTCTACGACGCTCACTTTTTAGCATTGAAGAACTCTTTTTAGCGTTGAACCATTCTTTTGGCGGTGAACGAACCGACCAGCATCGCTGCAATAAATAGCAGGACTTGCGTGTTGCCAGTGAAAAGGCTGGCAACCGCAGGACCCGGACACACTCCCAGCAAGCCCCACCCGATACCAAACAGTGCCGCACCAACAACTAGCTTTTTGTCTATCGCTTTTGAAGTCGGACATATGATCTCGTCACCAAACACAGATTCATTTCTTGGCTTTATTAATAGAAGATAAGCCGGAACGAAAATAGCAAGAGCCCCGCCCATAACAAAGGCTAAGCTTGGATCCCATGCACCTGTGATATCAAGAAAACCAATCACCTTTGCCGGATCAGCCATACCGGAAATTACCATTCCAATTCCGAAGAGCGCACCAGAAAACGCAACGATGGAAATTTGCTTAACATTTTTCAAAACATCAGTTTTCATAACGACACTATCCCTCACGATACTAGCAAGACAGTTAACATGGCTGTTGCCATAAAAGTACACGTAGCGACTACAGAACGGATAGAGAAACGCCCCATTCCACAAATGCCATGACCACTCGTACAGCCATTACCGATACGGGTACCGACACCGACAAATAAGCCAGCAGCGACAACTAAAGCAAGAGAGCCGCTGTACTCAGTTGGTACATGCCTGCCAAGGGCATAAACAGCAAACACACCGCCCAATGCCATCGCAATTAAGAAGACAATTCGCCAAACGCGATCTGCATTCTCAACTGCACCATTTAAGATCCCACTAATTCCAGCAGTCTTACCAGTAAATAACATCAATATGACTGCCGATGCGCCAACCATTATGCCGCCTAATAACGACATCCAAGGAACTTCAAACATAGCTACCACCAAAATAAACTTTGAATTATTGCTTACAGAAAACTTGGTTAAACGCTTCAATAAGCGGCCCAACTCTTTCATCTGAAATAGAATAGAAGACGTGCTGAGAAACCTTGCGGGCTTTGATAATGTCGTGTTTTCTCAAAACGGTTAAATGTTGTGAAAAAGCAGATTGGGTTAAAGTAGAACCTTCAAACAACTCTCCAACCCCTTTTTCGCCCTCTATCAGCTTGCACATTACGATTAAACGCTCTGGATGAGCCATAATTTTAAGTAGATCACTCGCTTCAGTTGCGCTTTGTAGCATACTGTCGCCCATTCTTATGCCCCTTCATCAATACGTTAACTTTTATTAGATATTACTAATTAACATTATTAAGTCAATACTAATGTAGAATAAATAACATTAGACACTGCTAATTTATTTAAGTAAGGTGTAGGCGTTTTCGATCATTCAGTAGGAGAAATCCATGAGCAAAATCGTGATTATTGGTGGCGTTGCTGGCGGTGCGTCTGCAGCAGCTCGTGCCCGTCGTCTTAGTGAAGACGCAGAAATCATTATGTTTGAACGCGGTCCATTTGTTTCTTTCGCAAACTGTGGTTTGCCATACCACATTGGTGGTGACATCCAAGAACGCAGCAAATTACTACTTCAAACTCCGGAGAGTTTTTTAACCCGCTTCAACGTAGACGTTCGTGTGATGAACGAAGTGGTTTCAATTAATCGTCAAGACAAAAGCGTAACCATAAAGAACTTACTTGATGGTTCTGAATACCAAGAAAGCTACGATTTTCTTCTATTAAGCCCTGGTGCAGGTCCAGTTGTCCCGCCTATCCCGGGCATTGATAACCCACTGACGCATTCTCTGCGTAACATCCCTGACATGGATGGCATCATCAAAACAATTGAGACTAACAAAGTTGAACATGCAACGGTTGTTGGTGGAGGGTTTATTGGCTTAGAAATGATGGAAGCATTCCACCAGCTAGGCGTGAAAACCACATTAGTTGAGATGGCGGATCAAGTAATGACGCCAGTAGACCGTGAAATGGCTGGCTTCGCTCATGCCGAGATTCGTGAGAAAGGCGTCGACCTGCGCTTAGGCGTTGCCCTTTCTTCGGTCGAATACGTTGCGAACCAATCTGTCGCTAACACAGAAGCAGGTGAAGATGATGAGCATCAACACCTTCAAGGCAAGCTAACACTATCACTCAACAATGGTGAGCAACTGGATACCGATATCCTGATCATGGCGATTGGTGTGCGTCCTGAGACAAAACTCGCACAAGAAGCGGGGCTACAAATTGGCGCCCTCGGCGGTATCTACACCAACGAATACATGCAAACCAGCGATCCCTCAATCTATGCGGTTGGTGATGCAGTCGAAGAGAAAGACTTTGTCACTGGTGAACAAACGCTTGTTCCCTTGGCTGGCCCAGCAAACCGTCAAGGCCGTATGGCGGCAGACAACATGCTTGGCCGCCAAGAAACTTACCAAGGAACACAAGGTACTGCGATCTGTAAGATCTTTGATTTAGCAGTGGCTTCTACCGGTAAAAATGAGAAACAGCTTAAACGTGAAAACATCGCTTATGAAAAAGTGTATGTTCATGCCGCAAGCCACGCTAGCTACTACCCTGGTTCAGAAACTGTATCATTCAAAATGTTGTTTGATCCTGCATCCGGCAAGATCTTAGGGGCGCAAGCCGTAGGTAAAGATGGTGTCGATAAGCGAATTGACGTAATGGCTGTAGCTCAACGTGCTGGAATGACCGTAGAACAGCTTCAGCATCTAGAGTTAACTTATGCGCCACCGTATGGCTCTGCAAAAGACGTGATTAACCAAGCAGCTTTTGTTGCCAGCAACATCATTAAAGGCGATGCAACTGCGATTCACTTTGATGAAATCGACAATCTGTCAGAAGACCAAGTGCTGCTTGATGTTCGTAATCCGGGAGAGTTGGAATCTGTAGGCTTCATTGAAGGCGCTATTAACATTCCTGTTGACCAACTTCGTCAACGTATGAATGAACTGCCGAAAGACAAAGAGATCGTGATTTATTGTCAGGTCGGTTTACGCGGTAACGTCGCTTATCGTCAACTTGTAAACTCAGGGTTTAAAGCATGTAACCTGCTTGGCGGTTACCGTACTTACAAGTTCGCAAAAGCTTAATCTCTAATTTTGCTTGGACAAAGGGGCACGTAATGTGCCCCTTTTTACATCTCGGATTCGACTAATTGAATAATCTTAGTCGCTTTTTCAAAGTGGTCGAGTTGATGAGTTTGAATCCACCAAGTCGCCGCTTCCATCAATAACTCAGGATTGTCATTCTTATTAGCGAAAAAGGCATAAAAGGACACGCCAACATTGTCGCCTTTCTGCTCTATTTTCTTCTTACACACCTGAATGATTTTGTCTCTTAACGCGATGTTCATTGCCTTTCCCTTTCTCTTTGCGATAGCAAAATTAACCCAAAACAAGAATAACTGTATTTATATACAGCTATTCTTGGTAAGGCAAATAAACGTAATCATCTAGATGAATATTCTCGCGCGAAGACCTAATACCCAAGTGCTACTTTTGTTCGAAAATGCTGGGTCTTTGATGTACTGAATATCCGGTGTGATTTGAATGTAGTCGTTCAACTGCATGTTGTAGTAAAGCTCGGCGGTAAATTGTTCAGAGTCATCCACACCATAAGCGTGTTCTAGGTTATCGTTTACATGGCTCCAGTTAACCGCGAAGCCTAGGTTGTTGGTTGGTTTACCTAAACCAAAGTAACCAATCCCCACCGTTAGCGAGCGATCATAAAGCGCTACATCACCTTCCGAGAAACCACCGCGAACAAATGGCATCAATTGCTCTGTAGCAAAGTAACTTGCTGAGAAGTTAATCCCCTGACCGCTGTCTTTATTCGTCAAGTTATGCTGCGTATCACCATCCAAATGCCACGCCGTTAGGTGGACGTTATCGGTATAGATTTGATCTTGAGAAGCCGTCCAACCCAGTTCAAACGTCGTAAACAATTTATGATCGTTGAATAAGGTATCGAAACCATCAAAAGGCTTGTCTGAACGCCCTTTACCATCAGCCACACCAGCAACCATATAGAAGTTTATCTGTCAGCATGTGTCCAACGGCTAAGCCGAGAATACCATCATCAGGCAGACCAATTGCCCCTCCGCCTGTACTGAAAGCAAGGTTAGTAAAACCTGTCCAAGGACTGGCTAATGCATATGTATCAACATAGTCACTTGTATCTAAAAAGCCGACCATGAACGCGGTTTTTCCACCATTCAGTTGCTGCTGCCAGTAAAGGTTGGTCAAACGCGCGCCTTGATCGCTATATGCAGAACCAATCATGCCCGCGTAACCTAACCCGTTTCCAATAAAGCTAAACTCTTTTGGCGATAATTTACTGTAAGCATGGCGGTGTTCCACTTTCCAAACCAATCCACCAGTATTACCAGATTCAAGACCAACCAAATTCCAACTACCATAAAAACGCGCTACGCCAGCACTTGCGGCATCTTCACCGGCACGTTGTGGGTCAGAGGCAGTTAAGCCAAGCGCTTGGTAATCCAAACCAAACGTTAAGCTATGATCTTCGGCTAGCGACTCTCGCCATGTGCGTTTTTCACGAGTGTTCTCTGTAATAGTATTGTCTACCGAATTTGGGCTACCGAAGTTTGCCGCGTTAACCGATGACGCCACTACAAGTGAAAGAGCAATAGAACTAAGCTTTGGAACAGTTACTTTCATATCTGGCTTCTCATTAAGTTGATGTATACAACAAGAGTTTAATGATTCAGATTTTTGAAAATTGCCATTAAGCGACAGCTCACTGCTTTCTGAGTTTTCTGTATTCGATTCTTACTGATAAGGTCGAATAGAGACATCATCCATTTGGTAAATAGTCTCTACGTTTGCAGCTCCATCCGAATAAGATACATCCGCTTTGGTCTTTTTAATGTGCAGATCCCCTTTAACCCAAATAGGTTCGTAAAGAGATGTGAGCTTTAGGCCTTTCGGGTAATCGACTAATACAATCTGGTTTGCTGGTGGTGGTGGCGTATGGATACAAGCGCCCATGGTTGGAACAAGAAAGAATTTTGTGACAACGTCATTGTTAAATTCTACAGGCGTTACAAAACCAGGAATTTCATACGTTTCTTCTGTTAGTGTTACGTTTGGCGTCGACGCTAGCATGCGACGATGTTGAGTAATTTCTTTGCGCTTTTTGAACAGCCATTCAATGTCTAAATCGTCAGCTTTTAAGCTATCTTCCAACTCTTTCATGGTTTGCTTTTGCTGGTCATTGAGATTTTGAGAATCGCGATACCTAGCAAGAGAACCAAGTTCGAAAAGCTGTTGATCGGTGAGTTTTACAAATGGGTCTTCAATTTGAGGAACATTCACCGGCAGCAGTTGCTCCCAGCTCAATTGATCGGCAGATACATTCGATGAAGCTAGCAAAACTAAGCCAGCCAATAGGTACTTCTTCATACGTTCCCTTGAATAGGTTCTTTGTCTTTTTGAGAAAAATTTGGGGACAACCTGTGCCCCCAAATAGTCGAAAGAGTTTACTACAAGGTGTTCTTGTGGATCTTGCCGTCTTTCATAATTACTTTGAATTTATCTTGGTAATCGTTAAGAATTGTGATGTCTTGCAGAGGATTTCCGTCCACCAGCACAACATCAGCATAAGCCCCCGGCTCTACCACGCCTAGTTTTCCGTATTTATAAGGGTTCATACCGCCCGACCAGCTCAAGACTTCCGCTGCGTTCGATGTGCCCATTTTCATGATCTGATACGGCGTAAACCCGACTTTTTCCATCCATACCATATTGTCTGCTTGGCGTGTATTGTAAGCCGGACCAAACATATCGCCGCCCGTCACAATCAACAGGTCGTATTTACGTGCCCATTCAAACATTTGTTTCGCGCCTTCGTTTACCTTGGTCGCTTTGGCTTTTTGATCTGGACTGAAGAAGGTGATCTTTTCAGGTTCGGCAAACGCTTCGAGAGACATCACCGCTTGTGCAGAAAGTGCTACGCCCTTCTCTTTCATTCGCTTAATGGTTTCCTCAGAGATAAGGAAGTTATGCTCGATGACTTTGACGCCAGCATCAATGGCACGGTTAACCGAACGGTCATGATAAGCGTGCGCCATGACATAAGTGCCGTAATCTTCCGCTACACCCACAATCGCTTCCATTTCTTCTTTGGAGAATTGCGTCATATGGATTGGGTCAAACTCACTTGCGACACCGCCGCCAGCCATGATCTTGATTTGAGTTGCCCCCGAACGTAGGTTCTGGCGCGCAGCACGACGAGCCTCTGTTTCACCATCAACGATATAGCCAAAGCCGTGACGTTCAAGATCATCTACACGCCCCGGAACATCGTTAAAGCTACCGGTATCTGCGTGACCGCCGGTTTGACTCAAGAAACCACCCGCTGGGAATAGTCGTGGGCCTTCTAGCAAACCATTGTTGATGGCTTTTGCCATACCAAGAATGTTACAGCCTGCGTCACGAGCTGTGGTAAAACCTTGGTCGAGGTACTGCATCATGGAAACGTGGGCACGAGCCCCATTGCCATTTGATCGTAACCATCTCGACCTACCAACATGCCTTCCTGAATACACATGTGGGAATGCATGTCGATCAAGCCAGGGATCATGGTTAAGCCTTCGCCGTTAATCGTCGTGGTTTGCTTGTCGGTTTTTATCGGTTTAGCCGAAATCTCTTTGATTAAGTTATCGACAACCAATACGTTCTGGTTTTGCAGTAGCTTTTCATCCGTGCCATTGAAAACATCGACGTTGGTAAACAGCGTTGAGGCTGCATTGGCATTGAGGGCGAACGCACAAGATAGCGCAACTAAAGAAAGGTTCTTCTTAGAAATTGTCATTATTACACCTATGTTTTTGGATAGTTGGGGTCCATTTCCTATAACCTCCCTGTTTAAACAGCGGCGTTATGAGGGCGTCTATTTCAGTGATCACCAAAAACAACTGATCAGATAAAAATACATATGAAACAGACGACTTACGTTAAAAACATAGAAGTCATAATGACGACTTTCAAGGTGGTTTAATTGCCTTTACACGACAACATGCGGATATTGTTATAGAAATGTGAGTTGAGACGAAAACCTCCGATTATTCAGAGGTCTCATTATGACAAGGATTGACGGTACGCTTTAGGCGTGAGATTCATCATTCGCTTAAACGCACGGGTGAAATGAGCAGAATCGGAGTAACCTGTTTTGAGCGCAATATGCGTGATACTTAGGTCTCGGTCAGCTAGTAGGTCTAACGTTTGTTTAAGCACCAAGCCTTCTATCACTTCTCTATACGTCGTATCCTCATTTGCTAGCCTCCTTTGTATGGTGCGAGCATTCATGTCAATCAGTTCGCTAGCTAACTGGATAGAGATCTTACCCATCGAGAGATAAGGCGTCAGCGCCCTTGCTAATGCGTCACTGAACTTATCATCCTCACCCCGAAAACTTGTACTTGGCGCAGTTTGGGATGGCGTGAAAGCAATCGGCTGGTTAATCCATTCATTAGGGATTGAGATTGCAGTAACCGGTCTACCAGTGAAGAACTGCGCGCTCTTCATACCCGGCAACAGATTGAAAGGTTCGGCTTCTAGATCTTGAATGCCGACTTCTGCCAATCGCCATTGGGGGCCAACAAGCTTTTTGAGCAACTCATTCATGAACATCGCGGAGAACATTTCTGCGTAGCGGAACCATTCTCTCTCTGCGTTCTGTTTTTCTCTCACTAGCCACCACTTCCCACCGCGTGATTGAACAGAAATACTCACGTTATCGGAGATTTGTTTAAGCAGTTGGGATACATCTTCTAGGGCTGCTTTTAGCGAGTGAATTTGAGTAATTTGGTTTGCAAATCTAGGTACGTAAATGTCGTGACAAAGCGTCCAAGTAAGCAAGGCAAACTTCTCTGGTGATGCGCGTTCACCTAACGTTTGGAAGACTGCTTTTAGCGCGCTCTCGGGAACAAACGCGTCAAGGGATTGGTTAGACAAGATATCCTGTGGCATTCGGGCGGATTCAAGTAATGAGTGAATATCTCCATCAAGCTCATTGAGCATAGTGGCAAAAAGCTTTACTTCTTCCGAGTGAACCAAAGGAATATCTGTATTGGGCATGCAAGCTATCATCTTAAAATACCAAGGATTATTTTAGTTTAAGCACAAACTTCCGGGCTGTCATTAGTCACAATCCAAGTGCAATTTGATATTGAGAAGTGACTCACTCCGAACAAACAAGCCCACCAATATCGGCCTTCAACATAGATCAGCGCCAGAACGAATACTTGCCAGTTCACGCCACAGTTACGTTCTATCCGCTTTTTAAGCGCTAGTTATACTTCTATGAATGTGATGATTTTCACGCTTTCGTAATCAGCAATCGTTTTCTAGGAATTTTTCCTAGTCGATCTAAGCCCTCCTCTCATGTGGTTCAAAAGAGGACTCTCTACAATCGCCGACAGTTAAAAGAAAGCGAGCACGCAAGTGCATCACACTAATACAAGAGAGTTCACGATGTTAAAATTCCTTGAACAAGTCCGGAAGCCTACCCTAGACCTTCCGGTCGAAGCGCGTAGAAAAATGTGGTTCAAACCATTTATCCAATCTTACCTAGTGGTATTCATTGGTTACTTGACCATGTACCTGATCCGTAAAAACTTCAACGTCGCACAAAACGACATGATTTCTACTTACGGTTTGTCGATGACAGATCTAGGTTTGATTGGTCTGGGTTTCTCGATCACTTACGGTATCGGTAAGACCGTGGTTTCCTACTACGCCGATGGTAAGAATACCAAGCAGTTCCTTCCTTTCATGCTTATCCTTTCTGGTCTGGCAATGCTTGGTTTCAGCTTCAGCATGGGCGGTGGCAGCGCGAGCTTGTTCTTGATGGTGGCGTTCTACGCACTAAGTGGTTTCTTCCAAAGTACTGGTGGTCCTTCTAGTTACTCGACCATCACTAAGTGGACACCGCGTAACAAGCGTGGTTCTTACCTAGGTCTTTGGAACATGTCTCACAACGTAGGTGGCGCAGGTGCTGCAGGTGTGGCTCTGTTTGGTGCAAACTACTTGTTCGACGGTCACGTAATCGGCATGTTCGTGTTCCCTTCTATCATTGCGATCATCGTTGGTTTCATCGGTATGCGCTATGGTAACGACTCTCCTGAAGCCTACGGCCTAGGTAAAGTAGAAGAGCTATTTGATGAAGCAGTCAGCGAAGAAGACGAAGCGGCTGAAGGCAATCAAATGACTAAGAAAGAGATCTTTGTTGAGTACGTTCTGAAAAACAAAGTGATCTGGCTACTTTGCTTCGCAAACATCTTCCTTTACATCGTGCGTATCGGTATAGACCAATGGTCAACGGTTTACGCATACCAAGAACTTGGTCTATCAAAAGAAGCAGCAATCTCTGGCTTTACCCTATTCGAAGTGGGTGCGCTTGTGGGTACTTTGATGTGGGGTTACTTATCTGACCTTGCTAATGGTCGCCGTGCGCTAGTGGCTTGTGTTTCTTTGGGTTTGATCATCGTATCACTTGAGTTCTACCAACACGCAACCAGCGAGTTCATGTACCTAGCGTCACTATTTGTTCTTGGCTTCCTAGTCTTTGGTCCTCAACTGCTTATCGGTGTTGCTGCGGTTGGCTTTGTTCCTAAGAAAGCAATCAGTGTGGCTGACGGCGTAAAAGGCACATTCGCTTACCTAATTGGTGACAGCTTCGCGAAATTGGGTCTAGGTATGATTGCAGACGGTACACCAATCTTTGGTCTAACGGGTTGGAAAGGCACATTCGCTGCCTTAGATACCTCAGCAATGATTTGTATTATTTTGCTTGCTTTCGTTGCTATCGCAGAAGAGAAAAAGATTCGTCAAAACAAGAAGAAGCTTGAACTCGCAGAAAACCAAGCTTAATCAAACAGCGCGCTTTGCCAGTCAAAGCGCGCTAGATCATTAAATAAACTTGGTCAATTTAGTATCATAGTAGGTTTTTATTGAGCTTAGATACCAATCAAAACAAATAGGTGTTTATTCTTGCTGGCTAAAATCACTTATAGCTTTGTTGGAAATTTTGTAGTTAGAGCAACTAGCTAACGGCAATCTCCGCCTCGCTCTAAGCGATTTTTTCTGCGCAATTTTATAAACACTTATTTATCCCGATTGGTATTGAGCTCATTTTCGTTTGTGTATTGCTGAAGTTTGGTATTTAAGATGATTAACGTAGCGCTTGTTGATGACCATGTCATTGTTCGTTCTGGATTTGCTCAATTGCTGAGCCTCGAAACAGACATGAATGTTGTAGGTGAATTTAGCTCGGTAGCAGAAGCTCGAGTGGGATTACCTGCGTGCAAGCCAGATGTGGTTATCCTAGATATCTCGATGGCAGACGAAAGTGGGCTTACCCTACTCTCCGAAATCCCTTCAGGCATTGCTTGTGTCATGCTTAGCGTGCATGACTCTCCCGCAATGGTTGAAAAGTCACTAAAACTCGGTGCAAAAGGTTACCTAAGTAAACGTTGCAGCCCTGACGAGTTGATTCAAGCAGTCAGAACCAGTGCTTCAGGCGGTTGTTACCTAACGCCCGATATTGCGTTGAAGCTCGCCACACCAAGTGATAAAGCGGCGACGTTAACTCAACTGACTCGCCGAGAAAACGAAGTGTGCCAATTGCTGGCTCGTGGTTTGGATGTAAAGTCTATCGCGACTGAGCTTGGATTAAGCCATAAAACCGTTCACGTTCACCGTGCAAACGCTATGGATAAGCTTGGCGTAAAGAACAACGTTGAACTCGCCAAACTGTTCTCGCAAGAGTCATTTTAATGCGCAGCTACACCATCACCTCTATTTGCGGTTTATTCATGACAGGATGCTCGTGGTTCTGTCTGTGGGTGATCGCCTATTACTTTGTGAACGATGCAGAGCTTGCGATCTTGTTGTTCCCCTTCGCATTACGTTTAGGGTTAACACTGCACACGCGCACAAAGTATTGGGCAACGATTTATCTCGCCGAATGGGGACTGACGGTCGCACTTGCTCTACTTCTTGAGCAGCCACAATGGTTGATGGTGTTGGTGGCCAGTTTCCTAAGCATTCCGGTTGTTTACTTTGCTAAGCGTTATTACAAAGGCGATCAGAACCAGCATTTAGCGGTGATGGCGGTCGTGTTGCTCGTGACGTCTTGTATTAACGTACTTGCGGTTGGTTATCACGTTCAATCTGTCTACATGGCGTGGTTAGCGAGCATTGCGGGGGGGTTGTTGGTGCTGCCAATGTGTTACCTACTCTGGAACTACCTCTTCCAAAGCCCTTGGTCACCGCTGACCTCGAATTTGTTAGCCAACGAAGTTCAGTTCAAAGTTCGTCATATTCTGCTTTATAGCGTGCTATTGATTGCCAGCATTTTAGTTCAAACCAGTTTGCCAGATGAGTTAAAACGTTTCGCGCCTTTCTGTATGGCAATCCCAATCATTGTGCTGGCGCTACGCTATGGCTGGCAAGGCGCTCTTCTTGCGACCATGTTAAATAGTATTGCGCTGATTGCTGCGCGAAGTGGTGTTTCGAATCTGGAAATCACCGACCTTCTGTTGTCCCTTTCGGCACAAACCTTAACGGGCATCATGCTCGGTTTAGCGGTGCAGAAACAAAAAGATCTTAACCAAAAGCTTCGTGGCGAATTGTCGAGAAACCAAACCTTGTCCCGACAACTCATTCAAGCGGAAGAATCGGTTCGTCGTGACGTGGCAAGAGAACTGCACGATGAGATTGGTCAGAACATCACGGCTATTCGTACCCAAGCGAGCATCATTAAGCGCGTTGATAACGCAGAAATGAACACACGTTGTGCCGACATGATCGAGAACCTATCACTCAATGTTTATGACACCACTAAACATTTGCTGAGCAAACTGCGTCCGAAAATGCTCGATGATTTGGATTTAAAAGATTCCGTTCACCAGTTAACCCGTGAAATGGAGTTCGACAATCATGGCACTCGCGTTGTGCTTGATTGGCAAGGTGACTATGAGTCTTTAGGCGACACGCTAAAAGTCACCCTATTCCGTTTGTGTCAAGAAGCGTTAAACAACGCAGCCAAATATGCGTGTGCGACGTCAATCGTTATCGAGCTATCTATTGACGAGAACATTTCGTTGAACATCGCTGACAACGGCATTGGCTTCAAAACCGAAGACTGCATGAAAGGCATGGGCGTTCGCGGCATGCAAGAACGGGTACAAGCACTTGGCGGCAAAATGTATATCTACTCTTTGAACGATCATGTGGATGGCACTCAAATCGCCATCACATTACCTAAGGTGTAACGAGCATGTTTGGATTATTTCAGTCTCCGAGCTACAACCAAGCTCCCCTTAGCAAAGGCCAAGTGGATGAACGCTATCGCTATTGGCGTCTGCACATCATGCTGGGTATGTATCTTGGTTATGCCGGCTTTTACTTCACTCGTAAAACATTTAACTACGCTGCACCCGCGATGATTGCTGATTTAGGTTTAGATAAAGCCGATATCGGTATGATAGGTACGCTTTTCTACATCACCTATGGTTTATCGAAGTTTATCTCGGGCACCATTTCTGACCGTTCTAACCCTCGCTTTTTCATGGGTGTCGGTTTAATCGCGACGGGCCTTATCAATATCGCATTTGGCTTCTCTAGCTCTTTGGTTGCACTCGCTGCTCTTTGGGTGATGAACGCTTGGTTCCAAGGTTGGGGCTGGCCTTCGTGCTCTAAGTTACTTACGACGTGGTATTCGCGCTCAGAACGTGGTTTCTTGTGGGCAATTTGGAACACCGCCCATAACGTAGGCGGCGCTTTAATTCCCCTACTCGTTGGATTTCTTACATTCCATTACAGCTGGCGAGAAGGCTTTATCGTACCGGGCGTTATCGGCGTGATTCTTGGTGTGGTTGTTTGTTGGCGTTTGCGCGATAAACCGACCACTCAAGGGCTACCAACGGTTGGTCAATGGCGAGATGACAAGTTAGAACTCGCTCAAGAAAATCACGGACAAGGTCTGAGTTATAAAGAAATCCTCAAACAATACGTGTTCAACAACAAGTACATTTGGTTGCTCGCATTCAGCTATGTACTGGTTTATATCGTGCGCACCGCAATTAATGACTGGGGTAACTTGTACCTGACAGAACAACACCACTACAGTCTAATCAATGCTAACGCGGCATTGTCGATGTTTGAAATCGGTGGCTTTGTTGGTTCTCTGGTGGCTGGTTGGGGCTCGGATAAACTGTTCGGTGGTAACCGAGGTCCAATGAACCTATTGTTTGCCGCAGGTATATTCCTATCTGTTGCTGCACTGTGGTTGATGCCGTTAACTAACTTTGCGTTCCAAGCTGCTGGGCTATTCTCGATTGGTTTCTTCGTATTTGGTCCACAAATGTTGATCGGTATGGCAGCAGCGGAATGTTCACACAAAGACTCCGCTGGTGCTGCAACGGGCTTTGTTGGTTTGTTTGCTTACATGGGTGCCGCTCTTTCTGGCTATCCATTGGCATTGATTCTTGAAGAATACAGCTGGACTGGATTCTTTATCACCATCTCGGTATGCGCAGCCGTTATTGGCTTGTTGTTATTGCCATTCTTACAGGCTCAACCTTCAAGAAAGCCGCTGGCTCCCAAGCTTAGGTTGTAGACATCTGATTGTAGAAGCGACTTCTACACCTCTTAGGGTGAGTTAACCGCTCACCCGTCCAATCTCCACTATTTTTTGCTTCCGATTCAGTTCGGAGGGTTTTCTACGGGTAAAATTCATGAATTCGAATACTATTTCATCAAAATGCTTCTTCAAAATGGACAATAAGATCCAAAACTACGACTGGGGAAGTCGCACGGCTATCCACGATTTGTTTGGCTTTGCTAACGAAGATCAACAACCTCAAGCCGAGGTTTGGATGGGCACGCATCCGAACGGTTGCTCTATCGTCACACAAGGAAACACTGACGCTTCAAGTACAACTGTTTCGCTATCAGAATTGATCAAACAAGATCCGTCAGAGTTTCTATCCCCAAGCACGGCTGAAGTATTTGGTGACCTACCTTTCCTCTTCAAGATTCTTGCAGCAGATAAAGCCTTGTCTATTCAAGTGCACCCAAACAAGCAAGATGCGGAGCTCGGTTATGCAAAAGAACAACAGCTAGGTGTACCGCTGAGTGCATTCAATCGTAATTACAAAGATGCTAACCACAAGCCAGAGCTGGTTTACGCCCTTACTGAATACCAAGCGATGAACGGATTTCGTCCATTTGATGAAATCATCGCTCAGTTCCGCCAGTGTGACATTCCTGAAATCAACGGCTACCTAGAACAGTTTGAGCGCAACCCCAACCAAGATGGCTTGTGTCAGTTCTTCGTAGAGATTCTTTCCATGGAAGAGGCACGCAAGGCTAACGCAGTGGATCACTTATTAAGTTACGCAGCAGCCAACCAAGTACGCCCTGTGTGCGAATTGATTTTAGACCTTGCAGAGCAATACCCGAATGACGTGGGTTTGTTTGCCCCATTACTGCTGAATGTTATTACGCTTAAACCCAGTGAAGCCATGTTCCTGAGCGCAAGAACACCTCATGCTTACATTAAAGGCACTGGTCTGGAAATCATGGCGAACTCAGACAACGTACTTCGCGCTGGCTTAACACCAAAACACATGGATGTGGAGGAACTGGTTAAGTGTACCGACTTTATTCCAAAGCCAATGAACACGCTGCTAACCAAAGCAGAAATCAAAGACTGTGAGCACAACTTCCCTGTCCCTGTACAAGACTTCAAGTTCTCTGTGTTCCAAGAGCCAAAAGATCAACAAGTCGAGATGACCAGTGCAGAAATCTTAATGCCAATCGATGCGGACGTAACGCTGCTTGCAGAAAACGGCGAAACATTGGTGCTTGGCAAAGGGCAATCGGCTTTCATCCCTGCTTATGTAGGGAACTACACGCTCAGCTGTGAAGGTCGCGTAGCTCGTGCATTTAATGGCTAAGTTCATTTCCTCTTAAAACAAAAATGGCGGAGACTTTTCAGCTCCGCCATTCAAACCATTCATTTGTTTACTCACTCTGTGCTTGAGCCAAACGAATACTCACCAAACTTGCCACCATGATAGCTAAGTAAAAGCTCCCGACTATCGCTTCAAAGAAAACGAAGAACTGAGCCACTGGAACCGTTGGTGAAATGTCACCATAGCCCACCGTCGTCAACGTGATAAAGCTGAAGTACAAGGCATTAAACAAGTTCGACAGCCAAGGTTTTGCTTCTAATCCTGTGAAAGAGCTCGGGAAGAACTCCAACACCAACAAGTAGATCACCGCCCACGCAAGCCCCAATAATAAATAGATACAAATCGAACCGATGATGTGGTTTGTCGTTACCGACTTGGTTAATACTACCTGCTTTAGCGCCGAGTATATGTGCGAAAACAAGAACACCAATAACGCACCTAGCGTCAAAATAGACAGATCTAAATGCTCTAAGAACGACATCCCATAGGAGATGACGGCCACAATCAGTAGCACGCCATACCATGTTCGGTTGGTTTTGTTCTTCTTGTTGATACCAGCAATCGAAGCACCTAGTGTCACCACCAAAAGAGCAAGAACAAACTCCTGCCCATCTGGATAAAACTGATGCATCACAGCACAGCCGAAAAACAGCGCAATGAGTGCGAAAAACAAAAAGTAGAAGTTGTCTTCCCTGGTCATCGGTTTCATGATGCCACCTCTACTTTGTCTTCCTCCTTCGCTCTTTGCTCAATGCTCAGTGCTTTGTTTGTTTCCGCGTCATCTTCATCTAACCAGTTCACCATCAACTGGTAAGTCAGACTCAGTACCACGGCACCAACAAACAGACCTACGATACCAGACATTGCCATACCACCCAGTGCACCCAACAGGGTCACAAGCATCGGCGTGTCAGAACCACGGCTTAGAAGTACTGGTTTCAGTACCGCATCACTCGCGCTCACCAAAATACACCAAACGAGGAAGATGCCAGCAACCAGTGTCGATTCGACGCTAAACACGTAAATGATCGCAGGAATCAAAGCTAGAATCGGAGGCAACTGAACAATCGCAACCAGAATCACAGCAACCATCCAAAGCGCAGCAGCAGGAACACCAACCGCGACCATACCAACACCCGCCATGACAGATTGAATCAGCGCAACGCCAATCACACCTTGAACGACACTGCGAACAGTCGACTTTGAAAGATCAATCAACGCTTCGCCTTTCTTGTTGGTGAGGCGATCAGCCAGCTTGGTAAAGCCTTTCTGGCACACTTCAGCATTGCTCATGAACGCACCTGCAATCATGGTCGAAATAATGAACTGGATGAAACCACCACTTACCGAGCCAACAATAGATGCCGCTTGAGAAAGGAAGCCTTTCACTTGCTCGCCATACTTAACCAAGAAGCCTTCCATGTTGGTCGATGCGTAGTTAATCGCTACGAACAGCTTGTCGCCCACCACAGGGATCTCTTTCAGGCTTTCTTGCGGCTTGGGTACAACTAAGGTGCCATCTTGCAACCCAGTGACGACCTCGGTACCACTGGTATAAAGACCGGATGAGAGCGCGATAAGTGGGATTAAAAGTAACAGCACACCGATAGTACTGAGGAGCGCACTCGCCTTACCTTTTGAAATGCCTAAGCGATTGTGAAGGGACATCATGACTGGGTAGAGCGCGATGGCAATAATGCCGCCCCACACAACCAACATAATGAATGGACTGAGGATAGAGAAACACCACCAGATCAGTAACGCTACGGCTCCGATCTTGATAGCGGCGTCTATCGCCTGTTTAGAGAAATCATTTGAAGCTTTCATAGCGTTACCTTTTCACTGTCTGTTAAGTGTTATGTTTGCAAAAACTTCCATTGTCGGGTTTCCAAAAAGAGTGATGCGAGGATCATGTACGTCCCGACCAACACCAATTGGAAGATTCGGATAAATGTATTGCTGTCGATATCTCCGGAGCTCATTAGCGTGCTGCCGATCAAGACAAGCAAGGTACTGAACGCCGTAGCGAATATCGGTGCCTTCTCTGGCACGGTGTAAATCTTCTTCCCTATCAATACCGCCAATAACGCAATAAAGGCGGTGTAAAAGAATATGCTTGGCACAATGGCGAGAATCGAGAAAGCCAAGATGGCAAGTATCCCGCCGATACCGTTACTGATGATTAAGAAGGCGCTTAATTTGACTGACTTCTCTGACGTAATCATCAAAGACAGCAACGCGACAAACATCATAGTGAGCAACGCTTCTGAAATCTGAAAGACAAAGAAGAAGCACACCACAGGAAACGAAATCAACATGGCTCGAAATGAAGCATGCCAACGTTGCTCCTTACCAATCGGTGGAGCCGCATAACCAGCGAACTCACTGTCTGGCTCTGGTAGATAAATATGAACCAGGGCAAAAATCGCCACCGATACCGCACCGGAAATTGCCAAGCCACTCGCGAGCACAACAGAAATTGCTGGGTTATTTATTGCCATAAACGGCAACATCAACACCGCAATCAACAAAATGGTCGCGAACAGATTCCATTTGGGGTCAGTAAACAAGTAGTAACCCCATGCCATCATCAAACCGACGGCAATCAGTAGAACAATTGGGTACTGAGTAATGCCTCCTGAAAGAAGCAACCCCAACCCCATGGTGGCAATCAATGCCAGCAGCAACTCGTAAATCGTTTCTCTATGAAGGTTTGGCTTATCGACCAAGAACTTCGCGGTAAATACCGGCGCGACAAACGCCAGTTGCCAATTAATCCAAGCAGCGAGAAACACCGCCAGACCTACACCAATGGTGAAGCGCAGAATCCGGCGTTGAGTTGCGTTATCAATGCTCAGATTATCGGACATAAGACAGTACGCTCAGTAGACGAATCCAAAGTTTGCCAAGGGTGTTGAACACGAAGTTGTCACCGCTGTAAACAATCACGTCTGCTTGACCGCCAACACGTAGCATTCCCGTTACCTCTTCACGATCAAACTCGATAGCGATCGGTAGCATTTGCGTTTGGCGTAACCAGCCTGTTTGTTGGTTGGCTTGCGCCAGCTTACCCGCTTGTTGGTTTTGTCCCCAATCGACACCCCAGTCGATGCTGCTCACTTTACCTTTGATGACTTTGCCGGGAACAAAATCGAGGGCGATTTCTACTTCGTCACCAATGCTAACGTTGCCTAAGCTGTTTTCACGGAAGTACGCTTCAATCCAAATGTCTTCTGTCGACACAAACGTCATGATTGGCTGACCGGCTGAAGCGTAGAAGCCTTCGGTCAAACTGAAGTTCGAAACACCACCTTGAGTTGGCGCACGAATCACAGTACGTTCTAAGTTCAGTTGAGCTTGCTCAAGTGCCAGCAATGCTGCTTTGACTTGGCTGTTTTCTTCACCTTCTGCGCCAAGTTGTTGTTTCGCTTTTTCAAGATCCGCTTCTGCATTTACTACGTTTGCTCTCGCCGTTGCCAATGATGCTCTGGCTTTGTCTGCATCCGATTTCGACACCACCCCTTTCTCTGCCATGGCAAGAACGCGGTTGGCTTGCGCTTCGGTGTTTTGGCGCTCCACAATCGCAGAAGTTAATCTCGCTTGAGCCGAAGCGATTGAAGCGGTTTGCGCACCAACGTTCTGGCCAGCAATTTCCAGATTCTCTTCAGCTTGCTTTACTGCAATTTCATAATCTGATTTGTCGAGAACGGCGAGCTCATCACCCTCTTCAACAAGTTGGTTCGGACGAACCTTAATATCTAAAACATTGCCAGAAACCTGAGGTTTTATCGGCACGATATAGCCTTTGACACGTGCATTGTCAGTCACTGGAATGATGCGGTCTGACACAATGCTGAACCCGAGCATGACGACAATAAACAAAAGCAAATAGTTGGTGACCGTCTTTACTTTGTCTTTTTTATTCGTCTCTTTGTTTTCTGCCACTTCCGTTGGCTGTTTTTGTTTTTCGTTCTCGGACATGTTATCCCCTTGCCATTGAATAGATTGAACATTTTAAGAATATACCGTCCTGCTCAACCTTCAATTAATTGAATAATAAATAGCGAGCTATATCTAAAACCGTGCGTTATGCGCTAAGATAAAACAGTGATAAAGGAGTATCCGCCAAAATGCCAAATCAAACGTTTCATCTACCTGTCATTCAAACTAACTATGCTCGAATCCTCGTCGAAGTCTTTGCTGACTATGGCTTAGACAAGCATAAACTCCTTAGTGACGCTGGCTTACCTGCGGACTTATTCCAAACCGAGAGCAACTACATTCCGTCTGAATCGATAAAACGTTTAATTCATCTCACTTCTTCCCAACTTGGCGTAACGAGATTCACCGACTTATTGGTGTTAGTCTTTCGTCGCCGCGTTATACCCAATGTCTTGCATCAGTTTGTACCATTTAAAACCATCGGCGATTCAATGCAGCACATTGATGAAATCTTCAGTTTAGACTCGCCTGGTAGTAACGTTTCTTTCGAAACCCATCATGGCCACGCCTGGTTCTGTCGATATTCGGAACAGAAAGACACACAAATCGCTAACTGGTCAGAAGCATTTGCTGTGATTTACATCATTGAGCTCATCAGCATTTTGACCAAAACCGCTTGGTATCCAAGCAAGGTACGCCTGCAAGGCAGTAACAGTGATATCGTAAAAAGTGTTGTTCCTAGCCAGTGCCAGATATTTGTGGGTCAAGAGAAAACCGGAGTTTACATTCCCGCGGACATTCTTAACGTACCAATCCAAATATCGGACTCACAGTTAGGCGCTGAACCGAGTCAGATCCAGTGGCATACAAGTTTTACCGATAGCGTGTTTGAACTCCTTCGCCCTTATGTGCGAGAGCGTAATTTGTCGATAGAAGAAGCGGCTCAGTTGCTGAGCTATTCTGTTCGAACCTTTCAAAGAAAGTTAAAGAATGAAGGCACTTCTTTTCGGCATATTAAAGAGTCATTGATGTTCTCTGTTTCTTGCGAATTGATGGAAGAAGGACACTCTCTCACTTATATATCCAATCAACTTGGCTACACCAGTATTTCGCACTTTTCGCGCGCCTTTAAAAGAGTGTCCGGGTTATCTCCTAAAGTGTATAAACAATCTATTGCGCTAAACGCATCCAGCACTTCGTGACGTTATACTGCTCAGTCCATTTGAGGCTTGGTACTTGGTAATTGTTTGAGCTTGGCCTGCATCAGTGTTGCGAGGTCTATTTCATCACACAGCACTTCTACGTCCTGAACTCGAAAGTAAACAATCATACGTTACCCTCAATTGAAAACGTGCGGCTATTATGCCGTGGCGCAAACCAAGTTATTTACCATTTTACGCCACCCGACCACATTCCAATCTCATTATTTGAAGTCTCAAATTAGGGTAGTTCGCCCACTTTGCACAATTTTTACAATAAGAAGACATTCGGTGGTTTGTTCATTGCGTTTTACTTCTAAGCCAGGTGCTTATCTTGGTTTTTATATATTTTTCAACAATATACTGCATTGGCTAGCCAGAATGTCGTTTTTGTCAGCCAATGGATAACGTTCTATCTATTGGTCAAGCCGAATGTTCATCAGTTTGAAGCTGAGCAGCCTTTTGTTGCAAAACGTATACGCGGGATTGTAATCACGTTTTGTATCACTACAATTCCAAACCAAATGAATAAAGAAACGTTTGTATGCCGAAATTAAATTTAGACAGCGCAAGGAATAGCTCTGCACTCTCTGATAATGAAACCTGCGAAAAAGTACAATCGGCATTAGAACCGAAATACCACAAGCCAGAAAAGAAACTTTGCCTCAGTGCGGGTCTGACGGAAAAGCACATTGAACGCCGTTGGAAAGTACTCGAATCCATGACGGACAAAGATCTTCTTCTGGATCTTTTCACACAATCGCATTACGACCAATACGCCAACAACATTGAACACTTTATTGGTACCGTTAACGTCCCTGTCGGTGTTGCTGGGCCTCTACGTATTAACGGCTTGTTCGCGAATGACGACTACCTAGTACCACTCGCAACAACAGAAGCCGCGCTTGTTGCTTCTTATAACCGCGGCGCGAACTTGATTACCGCAGCTGGTGGTGCAAGTACACTTCTGATCAGCGAAGGCGTCAGTCGTACTCCGGTGTTTGGTTTCCAATCACTTGCAGAAGCAGCGCAGTTCGTAAGTTGGGTGGTCACTCAATACGATATCTTCCGTAAAGAAGCGGAATCCACCACCACGCACGGCAAGCTGAAAGACATCAACGTTAACATCGAAGGCAATCATGTTTACTTAGTGTTTGAATACGTAACGGGCGACGCGTCTGGCCAGAACATGGTGACCATCGCGACACACAAAGTCTTCCATTACATTCTTGAACACAGTCCAGTCGCGCCGGCTGATGCTTACCTTGACGGTAACTTGTCTGGTGATAAAAAAGCCAACGCCCACACTTTACGCTCTGTGCGCGGTAAAAAAGTCTCAGCTGAAGTGACGATTCCTGCAGCTTTGATCGAGAAATACCTGCACACCACACCAGAGGCGATGGTGAAATTTGGCAAAATGAATACCGTTGGTGGATTGCTAAGCGGCACTATCGGTATTAATGCGCACTACGCTAATGCCCTCACCGCTCTGTACATCGCCTGCGGGCAAGATGCAGCGTGCGTTGCAGAATCTGCGGTTGGTATTACTAGAATGGATGTGGATTCTCACGGTAACTTGTATACGTCAGTCACTTTACCAAACATTATGGTTGGTACTGTAGGCGGTGGTACTGGCCTACCAACTCAAAAAGCGTGTTTGGATATACTTGGTCTGCATGGTAATGGCAAAGCAAAAGCGTTAGCAGAAGTCGCTGCTGGCCTATGCTTGGCAGGTGAGCTTTCCATTGTTGGCGCATTCTGTGCCGATCATTTTTCTCGAGCACATCATAAGCTCGCCAGAAAAAGTAACTGATTACTTTGTTGTATAGGTAGCACGCGAAGTGCTGCCTACCTTATCCCTCAGCCTGAAAAATGAGCTATCAGCTAAAGTAATTAATGCTTTTGCATGATGGTTTTTGCCCCCAACACGCCGTTAAATAGCCCGCCAATACTTATTGTTTACATAAAATTAATTGATGCTTAGATCACGTTTTTATACGGTTGTTTCAATCTTTTACCTCGTTTTTTTGAACTAACGAAAGCCTTGATTTTAGTATTTGTCTCACGCACCCGCTAAATCTCCGCTTTAGTTTGTCTATACTCGCTTTGAAACAGTATGTTAGCTTTTTCTTAATTAGCTCAAACGATTTTGCTCTTTCATTGTCACTCACTCCCATACGGCTATACGTAGGTAAGAGAGTTTATATGAAACGTCAGAAACTATATCACTTAACCCTATTTTTCTTCTTCGTGCTTTCAGTTGGTTCCATGCAACCCGTTATGGCTGAATTAACACAGCAACAGATTACGCGCACACTATATCAAGCGACTTTTGGGCCTACTCCTCAGAGTAGAGCGCAGCTTGAGTCGCAAGGCTTAAACCTTTGGCTAGAGAATCAACTCAATTATCCACCCACTCTCCACATAAACTTGTATCAAACTCCATTTACTCGAGGAGCCCAAGCAAATAGAGAAAATTCTTGGTATCAAATTTCAGTAACGTCTCAAGATCAATTAAGACAACGAACTGCGTTCGCACTAAGTCAAATACTCGTAGTGTCTAGGTATGGAAACAGCCTTTCAGGCAAAGCCCTAGGACTCGTGACCTACTACGATCTTTTAGTTGAAAACGCATTCGGTAATTATCGGGATCTACTTTATAAAACGGCCACACATCCAGTTATGGGCAGCTACCTCTCGATGATGGGAAGTAAAAAAGCAGATAATACGACTGGCTCCCTACCCGATGAAAACTATGCCAGGGAGCTTATGCAGTTATTTACTATTGGCTTATATGAGTTGAATCTGGATGGTACAAAGAAACGAGACTCCGCAGGAAACGCCATTCCTACCTATAGCCAGTCAGATGTGCAAGAGTTAGCTCGTTCACTAACGGGATGGTTGAAATCAGATAGCGCTTTTACAAAACCGATGCGTGTTGTTGACTGGCGCCATGACGATGGCTCAAAAGCTTTTCTTGGGAGCACGATTCCTTCCGGTTTGAACGCCGATGATGAACTAAATCTAGTCATGGATATTTTAATGGCCCATGACAATATTGCACCTTTCGTGTCAAAACAACTAATACAACGCTTAGTAACATCGAATCCAACACCTGACTATGTCGAGCGAGTTGCGTCGGTATTTAATGACAACGGTAGCGGGACAAAAGGCGATTTAGGCGCGGTTGTTAGTGCGATATTGACTGATCCCGAAGCCTTAGGCTTAAGCACGGTACAACCTATTAAATTAAAAGAGCCCATTATAGTTTTTATGAACTTTCACCGTGCTCTAGGGTTTGAGCCAATCGATAATCGCTATTACGGTGCTGTCGGCCTAATGAACTCAGCTAACCAAGGCGCATTACGCTCGCGAAGCGTTTTCAATTTCTATTCTCCAGATTATGTGCCTTCTACATCATTTAGCAATGCGGGTTTAGTGGCCCCTGAGTTTGAACTGCTTGATTGGTCTGTTTACACCGATGTGGTGAACACAATGTACAACGAAATACGCCAAAATGGCGGAAGGACTCATGCTCTGGCACTTAATGAGTACTACCAACTGCTTGATGATCATCCAGCACTCGTTACATTAATCGACCAACGACTGCTTGGTGGTGACGCATCAACTGAACTCAAAGAGACTCTGCTCAACGTTTTAGATGCCTACAAATCCAATTACGTTGCCAAAACCAAATTGTCGTTGGCCTTTTTTACCGTGTTATCTAGCCAAGAATTCTTTGTTCAAGATTAGGAGCTCAACATGGATATATCTCGAAGAAACCTATTGAAAAGCACTGCCTCCCTTAGCGTCCTAGCATCCTTGGGCTTGCCGAGTCTGACGCTTGCCTCACCAAGTAATGATTACAGAGCGCTGATTTGTGTATATTTGTCCGGCGGAAACGATGCAATTAACACCGTACTACCTCTGTCTGATTCCCATTATCAAGCGTATAAAGCGGTGAGAAGTAATTTGGCTGTAGAGCGAGATACGATTCTCTCAACTCACTTAACTGCCACCGATAATTATGGAAATGAAGTCCCTCTGGGCTTACATCCAAGCCTTTCAGCACTTCAGCCCCTGTTCGAACGCGGTGATGCTAACGTCGTTTTAAACAGTGGTATTCTTGAACGCCCTCTGAGCAAGTCTGAAATAGAACAAGACAAGGATGTACTCCCTACTCACTTATTTTCTCATAACTCTCAAAGGAATAGCTGGTTATCCGGTGGAATGCCCGTTGATTCAAATTTAGGCTGGGCCGGAAGAATGTTGGATGTATTGAGTTCACAGGCTGATGTAACACCGTTATATAGTATCCATGGAGATTCTCTATGGCTCAGATCTGTCGACCATACACAGACGGTTTTAAAACAAGACAGGGTACTTCAACTAACAGCAATTCATAAAAGTGATTTCAACGAGGCATACGCAAAAATACAGGCCATTAAACCTGCAAGTCTTTTCGGTAACCATTTCAATACGATGACAGAGCAATCTATGTTGATGAGCCAACTTTTAGCGAGTGAGCTTAAATCCGTCGAGCCAGTTGCAGGGTTTAGTAAATCAAGCTTAGGGAAACAGCTTAATATGGTATTTAAGCTAATCTCACGCCAGAGCTCTCTGTCACAACAACGACAAATCTTCTTTGTTAAACATACTGGCTATGACGTGCATGATGCTCAGTTAACAAAACATCCTTCGCTTCTAAAAGATCTTTCGGAAAACCTCAGTGCTCTATATCAAGCCCTTGATGAACAAGGACTTAGTGACAGCGTAACTACCTTTACCATGTCTGATTTTGGCAGAAGAATGACCAGCAATGGTAACGGCACTGACCATGGTTGGGGTGGGCATCAGCTCGTCATTGGAGGGGCAGTAAAAAGCACTCAACCAATTGGTACTTGGCCTGAACTAGTATTAGGTGGTGAAGATGATTACTCCAAAGGTCGGTTAATTCCTAAGATTGCCGCAGACCAAGTCGGTGCTACTTTGGCTCAGTGGATGGGGATCAGTGATGGCGCGGCACTAGATTACGTATTCCCTAACATTCGAAATTTCTCGACATCGAACTTAGGCTTTATGGCTTAATTTACCAAAACACAAAAGACAAAAAAGGGAGCAAAATGCTCCCATTTGTTTATCGCATGTATTGCTTCGTTTACGCGCCTTCACCGCGAGGGCGTTCGTTACACAACTTGATTGCTCGCTCTAAAAGCTCAAGTGCTGTCTTATCGCTTTCTGGTAGCGCTGCGTCACTTTCAGCAATAGGCGTTACGCGGTCACCCCATTTCAGTACCGCCGCACCCCATGTTAGGCCAGCACCGAACGCTGCTAATAGCATGTTGTCGCCTGGCTTAACACGGCCTTGTTCTAGCGCTTCACACAGTGCAATTGGCACTGTCGCTGCTGATGTGTTGCCGTAGTTTTGGATGTTCACAAAAGCTTTTTCTTGTGGAATACCTGAAAGGTCACACAGCGTTTGGATGATACGGATATTCGCTTGGTGCGGGATTACCACGTCGATTTGATCTGTGGTTAGCTCTGAAGCTTTCAAAACCGTTTTCGCCGCTAGACCCATGCCTTTTACGGCACGTTTGAAGATCTCTTGACCTACAAAATTGAAATCCCAGTAACCGTTGTCTTCCGCAAAACGATCCATGCATGTGCCAAACTTAGGCACAGAAAGGATGTCACGCCCTTTTGCATCACAACCAATTTGCGATTGCAGTAGGCCTGTTTCTTGTTCTGTACGAGTCAGAACTACGGCCCCTGCACCATCGCCGAACAATACCGCAGTATCACGCATTGCCCAGTCAATGTAGAAAGAGAGACGTTCAGCACCAATAATTATTGCATTACGGTAGTTACCTGATTGAATCAAACGTGTACCTGTTTCAAGGCCGTATACAAAGCCAGTACATGCCGCGTTTAAGTCGAAAGCCGCTGCAGAGCGAATACCAAGGTTTTGCTGAACTTTAGAAGCAATGTTTGGAATAAGAGAGTCAGGAGAGCATGTAGCAACAATGATAAGGTCGATATCACTCGCTTCTACACCTGCACGTGCCATTGCATGTTGCGCGGCTATCGTTGCCATGTCCGACGTGTTTACGTGGCTAATGCGACGGTTTTCGATACCAGTACGGGTGCGAATCCATTCATCTGAAGTTTCAAGGAAAGTGCTAAGGTCGTCGTTAGAGAGCGTGGCTGGTGGAAGACATTTTCCCCAACCGGTAATTTCAGCGTAGTAATTTGTCATCGCAGACCTATTTATTGTTGTATTTTAATGAAATTTCTTAGAACCTGTTCGGGTCCAAATACAGACTTGCCGTCTTATATATCGGCAGGCTAAAAAAGAAGTATACAAATTATGAGGCTGACTGGTAAGTCATGTTTTCATGAAGTTGTCATAAAGGAAGAAGTCATGTCATCGTTTAAAACTCGTTGTCCGTCTTGTGGCGGTTTAAATCGCGTCCCTAATGAGCGAGTTGCGGAAGCTGCAAGCTGCGGTAAATGCAAGAATGCTCTATTTGATGGTGCCCCAATAGAAGGCACTGTCGATAATTTCTCAGCGCTGCTAGAAAGCAACACGCCAGTCGTGGTCGATTTCTGGGCACCATGGTGCAATCCATGTGTGGGGTTTGCTCCTGTTTTTTCGGATGTCGCGCAAGAACAGGCTGGAAACGCTCGTTTTGTCAAGATTGATACCGAAGCGCAACAACAATTAGCGGCGCAGTTCGGTATTCGCAGTATTCCAACGATTATGGTTTTTAAGAATGGTCAGCGTGTTGACATGATCAATGGTGCCCTACCAAAAACTCAATTTGATCAATGGCTAAATCAAGCACTTAGCAAATAAATCTCTTCGCCAGCCTAACTCTTAGGCTGGCGTTTTTATGCAGCATTCCCTCATAGAATATCGATAAATATCTTTTGTCGAAACGACTTAAATATATCATTTTACTTGCCTATTAATTAGCCTCATATTCGCGCCGAATAACCCCTGATTTTTACTTAACTTATAGGCGCAAAACATTGGAAAACACAGCCATTCCTGCAACATCACCACGAGTCACAGTTCCTGTTGTAGCACTGTCTCTTTATGCAGTGGCATCAGGCTATTTGATGAGCTTGATCCCTCTTATGCTTGGTGAATACAACATCTCTGCTGATTACGCGAGTTGGTTGGCGAGTGTGTTCTATGGCGGTCTATTAGTTGGTGCTATTTTCTTTGAACGTATTGTTCGTAGTGTGGGCCACCGTAAAGCATTTGTCGGCTGCCTAGCGACTTTCTCATTCACCATCGTCGCACTTCCATTGGTTCCAAATGGTATCGTATGGCTTGTTGCGCGCTTCATTGCGGGTATGGCAGTTGCAGGCGTGTTTGTGATTGTGGAATCATGGCTAATGTCCGGTGATGAATCTTCTAGAGCAAAACGCTTGAGCCTTTACATGCTGTCTTTATACGGTGGCTCTGCTCTTGGTCAGTTTGGTATTGGTATCCTAGGAGTAAGCGGCGGTGTTCCTTTTGTCGCGATCACTACACTGATCCTAATGGCAATACTGGTTTTGCTGTTCATTGATTGCGAACAACCAAACAGCCATGAATCAACAGCATTATCGTTCAAACAGATTTCTAAACTAAGTCACGCTGCAATCATTGGTTGTATTGTTTCAGGCCTAACTTTGGGTGCGATTTATGGCCTGATGCCAGTAGAACTCGCAAACCGTAAGATCAGCCACCAAGACATCGGTACATTGATGGCGCTCGTGATCCTAGGGGGCATGCTTGTTCAACCTATGGTTACAGCATTAAACAAGTACATGGCACGTACTGTGTTGATGGCGTTTTTCTGTATCTTAGGTATTTTCTCTATCGGCCTGACTTTTGTATCTTCATCAGCGGTAGTACTTGCAGCGGCACTGTTCCTGTTGGGTATGGCAACTTTTGCACTATACCCAATCGCAATTAACTTAGGTTGCGAAGGATTAGACGAGCGTTTCATCGTATCTGCAACGCAAGTTATGTTGTTCAGTTACAGCGTCGGTTCAGTAGCTGGCCCAGTGGTTGCTGATAAATTCATGGGTCAGATGCACGGCTTGTTGGGTTACTTGTTCGCCGCTCTGCTTGCGACTTGTATCTACATGCTAATCGCAGCAACCAAATCAAAGCACCAAATGGCCGCAGGGCTGTAATATCTGCGAAGCAAAATACAAAAACGAGGGTCTAGCACCCTCGTTTTTTGTTTTCCATCCGCTTATGGCGATTCGAAGCATTAGCAGCAGGCTTTTCCGGAACATCACGTTTCTCGTGTACTAAATGCCGAATTGCTAGAATTGGGTGCTTAAGCAACATTCTAGGCCCGGAGTAACGCATAATAAGTCGCATTTGCTCTTTAGGTTCCGGTTTGTAGCAGTGAATTGGGCATTTATTACAAGTCGGCTTTTCTTCTCCGTAAGGACAACGATCAAGCCGAACTTCCGCATACTCTAATAATCCGCGACATTCTGAGCACAACTCACCATTCGTGCCATGGTTATCTTTGCAATAGATCTCTACCATCGCCTTGACGGTTTTAAACTCTGTGGCGAGCTTCCCCAATAAAATGTCGCTCATTCTTTTCCTCTAGCTAAATCGCCTTTAGCTGCAACTACTTTAGTTACGGCTTATCGAGTTACAACTTCATGGTATAAAGCTGTAAATTCCGACCATTATCGTAGGTCTGCTCGATGCGCTCAAACTGAAATCCCAATTTTTCTAGCAAACTTATACTACGTATATTGTCATTATTAGTGATGGCAACCAAGTTTTCTATTTTCATATCCTCACGGGCAAAATCCACGACAACACTCGCTGCTTCACTCGCGTAACCTTTGCCATACGCGCTTGGTAAATAGCCATAACCAATATCAAACGCGGTTAATGTATCGCGCTTGACCAAGCCACAGATACCAATTGGCTGTTGGTCATGCTTGGTTTCGACCACCAGCAAGCTAACCCCTTTAAGCTCTTGCATGCGAAGCATGTTTTCTTGGATATAGCGCTTGGCTTCGTCTAAGGTACGAATTTGCTTATCACCGACGAAACGATAAAAATCGGGTTGGTTGTAGAGTTCTAAAATAAACGGTGCATCTTCTACACTGACAAGACGCAGTGTGAGTCGCTCGGTTGTAAGTGTTTTCATAGGGAATCCATTAGGGTTGTAACTTGGCGGAAAAATCACTATCCTGCCCCGCTAAATTAAAGGACCAACACCATGAACCGCAAGAAGAAAATCAATTCGATCTTAAAAGCGAAGTTGAAAAAGCAAAACGCAAAGCTTCATAAGAGCAACAAGCCACGTTACATCTCTAAAACTGAGCGTGCGAAAATGGAAGCAGAAGAGCAAGCCGCTGCGCAAGCTTCAGAAGGAACTGAAGTAACCCAGCCTGCTGACGAAGCATAAAAAAAGCCGCACAACGCGGCTTTTATTTATCCAAATTTAACGTGCTTACTTGTATCTCAGATACAGACTTTTAGTAGTTAAGGCTGTAGTTAAGCGTGAACGTACGACCTCTTCCTTTGTAGTCATAAGCAGCTGAGTCATAGTGACTCGCATATAGGATTTGTGCACGTTGTCCCCACACCGTGGTGTAATCCTCGTTAAATAAGTTTTGGATTCCGAACCCAAGTTGGCCAACTGGCAGCATTACGTTACCCAGTAAGTCGAACGTAGTGTAGCCATCTAGCTTGTTGTCGGCTTCATCTTTGTAATCAAACATGGTTTGACTTTGTAGGCGCAAAGAATAGTCGTTTTGATACCAAGCCGCCCACGCGTTTGCCTTTGACGTACTCGCCTTACCAGCACTTAAATCTTCCCACTTGCCATCGGTCTTAAGTTCAGACACAACATAGTGGCCCGAAGCACCTAGCAAAATATCACTCGTCACCCAATAGTTGATGTTCGCTTCCGCACCATATACGCGTTGCTCATCATCCACACTGGTGATCAACAAGGTTTTACGGTCGTATTTGATCGAGTTATCGGACTGCGAATAGTAACCTGCCGCTTGCAGTGATAATGAATCTGTATCCAAGCGGTAACCAAGCTCATAACTGTCCGTTTTAATACCGGAGAGTTTCGAATCAGATACGTTGATACTGTCTTTCAGAGCGTAATGGCCGTTTGCATCCGGTGCATCGTAGCTGCCTTGTCCATAGTATTTCGCTGGGTCAGCCAGTTGGAAGCCTTGAGAAAAGTTCGCCCAGATTTGTGAGTCATCATTCAGCTCATAGATAGTGCCTAGATTAAAAAGACTTACCGAGTAATCTGTGCTGCCACCTGGGACGGCATCTGCAGATGTTCCTGTTCCTGCAGCGATCTTCTTCTGTACGCTGTAAGCGACGAAATCATCGATCTTGTTATTCATGTACTGGTAACGGTAACCCGCCTGAATAGACCAGTCGGCATTTATCTCGTAATCACCTTGAATAAACAGAGCATATGATGAAACATCGACGCCTGGGTAGCGCCCTACTTGCGCATAAGTCTTGTTAACCAAGTTACCTGAGTCATTCGCGATAGTTGGGTCAAACAACGCCTGGTTGCTATCAAAACGGTCAAGGTACGCATCAACACCATAAACTAAATTGAGTGCATCCCAGCCTTTAGCAAGTGCTAAACGCCCTGCTAATACTTCGGTTTCTTGTTGAGAGGCACTCTGAAAGTAAGGCGTGAAAGTTTGATTCTCGCTTCGGTAAGAAAGTTCGCCAATCAATTGGTGTCCGAATACAGAATCATGGCTGTAATTGGCACTCAGTAAAATACGCTCTGTGCCTTGTTCACGGTCAGATTCAAATCCCTTACGTACATCAACGAAGTCTCGTCCCACAATATACAAACCGTAAGGAGAATCCTGCTGACTGTCGTAGTATTGTGCAATAAGGCTTAGTTGGCTTTCATCTGACGTTTGAATCTCCGCAGAACCCATTACATCGAGCGTTGAGTTGTATTGTAAAGAGCCTTGAGAAATATCTGGAGTGACAATGTCACCATTCCCATCATAGAAACCCTGAGTTTCACCATAGACTACTGAGCCGCGAGCAGTAATTTGTTCATTACCGCCAGATACAGATTGCGCGACTTTGTAATCGAAATCATCGCTGTTATTAAAGCCAGTTGTACCACTTACATAGGTTTCAAAAGAAAGTTCATCCGACGTCGCTTTCTTGGTAACAATGTTAATGACACCGCCCGTTGCACCAGCACCATAAATAGAAGTTGCACCAGAAAGCACCTCTATGCGTTCAATATTAAATGGGTCGATGGCATCTAATTGGCGACTAATGGGACGTGAAGACTGTAACGACACCCCATCGATCATCACCAACATCGCACGACCGCGAAGATTTTGCGCGTAGTTAGTGCGACCACCAGTACCAACGTCTAATGAAGGGATGGTCGCTGATAAGATGTCACCAAGGCTTTTACCTGCTCGGTATTGTTGAGCGATCTGTTCTTGGTCAACAAACCATACCGTGCCTGGAATGTCAGAAATTGACTTAGGCATAATACTGCCAACAACAACCATCTGTTCATCGGTGTTGCTTTGTTTGTTTGGGTTCGGTTGGTCAGCGAGTGCGTGAAATGCATAGCCACTGCTCATCGCGAGCACGATGAGATTTAGAGAGAACTTCCTTTTTATCATTGTCTTTATCTTTTTATAAACCAAAAGAAGCGACAATAATACTCATTCTCAACAGCAGATCTAGCACTGTTACATATGTTTAATAATTGTTAATAAGAAAGGCTTTTTGATTTCACTAGCCGCTTATTTCCTTCTGTCCTTGGGCAGTCTTTACATAGCTCCCTTCCCTCACATTTATACACGAGACAACAACTCTTGCGAACGAGCTTTAGGGGCTGATCTTCGGTAAGCTTATGCAAAGATGAAACATTACCTACATCCAACCCTAAAGCTTGTAGCCAAAGGATTCCGTGGGCATGGATGATGTCATTACTAAACTGAGGGAAGTGCTGTTGGAGGCGTATCAAGCATGCCATCACGCCATCTGACATCAATTGATGAGTAAAACCCGGTCGAATACGTATCCATTCACTCATTTGAAGTTGGTAAAAGTCATAAAGTTCACGTATTTGCTTACCCGCCTCGACAATCAATTCTTCGATATCACCATGAATATGCTGCTCATCTTCAAAACGATAACCAGTGACAAACCCATCTTGCACATATTGCCCCATACCCCTTAAGCGCGGCAACGTATGAAATCCATAGATAGAAATGAAAGCAACAAACATAGGTTGCCAACATAGTAGATCCCAAGTTCTGGTAAGCCAATAAGCTTTGCCCGCCTCTGGATGGGCGTGAGAAAGCGACTCATAAAGAGACTGGACAATTGGGTTGATATTGTTATCGATATGGATGGCACTGGCATCAATCTCACCTATGCTGCCTTGTAAAAAAGGGGTGACTTCTTTTGAGTAATGGAAGAGTTGTGGGAAAAACTGAGTAGACATCAATGTTCTTAATCGTATTTAGATTTGAACAGAGTTATACGCATGCAAAGCTAGTAATGCAAACAATTATCAATATTACTTGCATTTTATCACGTTAGTGGCCTAGCAAACTACCGAAGGTACTAAAAGCCCCAGTTTAACTGGGGCTTAACCAGCTGTTTTCTATACTTTAAAGTACTTCAGTTGGTCGTGCAGTACCTCTGAAGCGGCCGCTAAATGTTGGCTTTCTTCAGCAAGCATTTGAGAAGCATGCTTAACTTCATTGGCAGCTAAATGAATCGTACTGACATTTTCCGTCATTTCATTGGCAACTAACCCTTGTTGCTCTGACGCTGCGGCAATTTGCGAGACCATGTCGTTTGAGCGAACAAGCTCTTCTACCATGTCTCCCAACTGGTGTTGAGTAGATTGTGAGATACCAACACTCTCCTCCACTCTAGCGTTGCTGCGTTCCATTGCTTTTACAGTGCGATCTGTACGTTCAATGAGCGAGTCTATCGTTTGTTGAACTTCATCTGTCGATTGCTGAGTACGACTTGCTAAATTGCGCACTTCGTCGGCAACTACTGCAAATCCTCGACCTTGCTCTCCAGCTCGTGCCGCCTCTATCGCAGCATTCAGGGCAAGTAAATTGGTCTGCTCCGAAACTTCACGGATCACACTAACTACCGCGCGGATATCATTAACCCCAGCTTGCAGTTCACTTACCAACTGATCGGCTGATGCGATCTCTCTTGAAACATCAGAAATCGTCGTCGCGGTCTGCTCCATCGCCTTACCACTCTGCTCAGCATGTGTGGTTACAAGTGAAGTGCTATGAGCAGTGTTTTCTGCGTTATTGGCCACATCAGCAATAGTGGTACTCATTTCAGTCATGGCGGTAGAAAGAAGCTCTAACTGCGCATGTTGGCTATTTACACTTGTTGCGGCTTCTTCACTCGCTTGAGCAATACTCTGTGCCATATTTGATGATTGCAGCGCCGATTCATGGGCAGCAAGTAATGTACCTTGTAGCTGCTCTAACATACGGTCAATTTCATTACTCATTTCACCTAGCTCATCTTTACGACTCGCATTTAGGCGTACTGTCAAATCACCATCGGCGATCTTATGAGTGTTTTTAATTAGGCGTTGTAGAGGCTCAACAATATTGCTCGAAATAACATAGCCCAAAGCGGTCAACGCGATGATAAGCACGAATGCAACTACCGCCTCTTTTATCGCATTAGCGTAAAACACCTCTTGAATGTCGGCGACTAAAATTCCTGAGCCAACAATCCATTGCCATTCTGGGAAAAGTTTCACATACGAGATCTTGTCTTTTAAGTCTCCTTGAGGGCTTTTCCATTGGTAATCTAAGAATCCTGATTGTGTCGTTTTAGCGATCTGTGCCATTTCGCGCCAATGATACTTGCCTGCACCATCTCTAAAGCTGCTCGCATCGACACCATTTAATTCTGGTTTTGTTGGATGCAACACAACTTCTAGAGTGGGTGTGACGACCCAAAAGTAGTTGCTGGCGTCGTATCGCATTTTGGTGATCGCGCCGATCGCTGCTTGCTTCGCTGCGTCTTCACCCATGGTTTGTCTCTGCTCGTAATAGTAGCTCAGTAAATTAACCACAACTTCTACTTGTGCACTCAGTTTATTCTCTCGTTCTTGTAACGAGGACTTTCTTTGTTCATTCAGGTTATACGCACATGAAGCGATAAGAAGAAGAGCAGAAAAGACGACGAGTGATAAGAGCTTATATTTGATAGAGAGGTTACTCAATTTCATAGACTAGCCTTTTGTTTATATTTTTTACTGACGTAGACCGAATCTATTAAATTGAACGCATAAATTCCTGATGCATATCAATCTTTAAGAAAATTGTTACCGCGAAGTATCTAAATACTCTAATGGCTCACACCCATATAACATACAGTCATTAAAAACTGGACTATATATTACCAAACAGTCACTTATTGATAAATTTATGTCTTAGATAAAAGACAACAAAACATTCTATTAACTTTATCGAACAGCACCCCGCGGTCACATTTTGCGCGAATGTTAACAAATGATGTTGAAGCAAAATAAGCTTACGCAAACCTTAGATATCATCCTGATAACACTTTTCGTTCTGAGCGTGAACTGTCCCAAATAACTGAACATTAACGTTTCTTATAAAATGGAATGTGAACAAGGCAAAGTATTTTTTCCTTGAATATAGAAACAATAGATGTCCCTGTTTCTAATAAGGAAATTAAACATGTTGTATCTTGAGTTTCTCTTTTTGCTCGTGATGCTGTATATCGGTTCTCGGTATGGCGGCATTGGTCTTGGTGTCGTCTCTGGCATTGGTTTGGTGATTGAAGTTTTCATTTTCAAAATGCCGCCAACCTCTCCACCCGTCACCGTTATGCTTATCATCCTAGCGGTGGTCACTTGTGCATCCATTCTTGAAGCCGCTGGTGGCTTAAAATACATGCTGCAAGTCGCTGAACGTGTCTTACGTAAAAACCCAAAACGTGTGACTCTCATTGCTCCTTTTGTAACCTATTCTATGACCTTCTTACTTGGTACTGGTCACGCGGTTTATTCCATCATGCCGATCATTGGCGACGTTGCTTTGAAAAACGGTATTCGCCCTGAACGCCCAATGGCAGCGGCATCGGTTGCATCGCAAATTGCTATCACTGCGTCACCAATTTCAGCAGCCGTGGTTTATTACCTAGCGCAACTGTCTGACATTCAACACGAAATCACACTATTGTCGATTCTACTTGTGACGGTACCTGCAACCTTGTTCGGTACTTTGTTGATGTCGCTATACAGCTTAAAACGCGGTAAAGAACTTGAAGACGATGAAGAATACCAAGAGCGTCTGAAAGATCCGGTTTGGCGCGAGAAGATCTTGAATACAACCGCAACGTCTTTGGACGAAGTGTTACCAACTAGCGCACGTAACTCGGTATTGCTGTTCATTCTTTCAATTCTTGTGATCGTCGTTATCGCGATGTGGCCGGAAGTACGTACCATCGTTGACGGAGCAAAACCAATCAGCATGGCAGTGGTTATTCAGATGATGATGCTCTGCTTTGGCGGTATCATTTTACTTGCGACCAAAACCGATCCACGTGATGTACCAAATGGCGTTGTCTTTAAATCAGGTATGGTGGCAGCGATTGCTATCTTCGGTATTGCTTGGATGTCAGATACTTACTTCCAATACGCAATGCCTCAGTTTAAGTCAGGCATCGTAGAGATGGTAACCAACTACCCTTGGACATTCGCACTAGCACTATTCATTGTGTCTGTTGTGGTGAACTCTCAAGCTGCGACAGCGCGTATGATGCTACCAGTGGGTCTGGGTCTTGGTTTGGAGCCAGCGCTGCTTATCGGCCTAATGCCAGCTGTTTACGGCTACTTCTTTATCCCGAACTACCCTTCAGATATCGCGACAGTAAACTTTGATACGTCGGGTACGACTAAGATTGGTAAGTGGTACTTCAACCACTCATTCATGTCTGTGGGCTTGATTGGGGTTATTGGTGCTTGCTGCCTAGGTTACGTGTTAGGACAAATGATTATCCCATCATAAAGCGAACATAGGTAAGAAAGTTTGGGGCGAGTCATTGTACGTTTGCGTACAGCCTGAAGTGACTCGCCCTTTCTTTATTCTCGAAACCACATGGCTAGTTGAGTCTAAAGAAGAAAATCATCATCGACTGCAACGAAGTGATCGGCACTATCAATCAGTGTTTGAGACGTTAACTTTGGTACACCATACACAGTAACTTTTTTATTGAATCGTTGCTGAATACGTTCCACCAGCATACTAAAATCCCCATCGCCAGAAACAAGAACGATCTCGTCTACTTCCGGCGCTACTTCAATCGCATCAAGCGTGATACCCACATCCCAATCCCCTTTAGCACTGCCATCACGGCGTTGAATAAACGGTTTAAGCATCACTTCGAAGCCAACGCCACGCAGAATATGGTGGAACTGGCGCTGCTTAGGGTCGTTACTCGCAATAGCATAAGCTCGCGCGCTTACCACTTCTTTCCCTTGTGTTGCAACATACCAAAACTGGTTGTAATCGAAATTGCTGCGGTACGCTTCACGACAGGTGTAATAGACGTTTTGTACGTCGACTAAGATTGCGATCTTTTGTTTGCTATCCGAATTCATCTTCTTAATACACTTTATTTGTTTGTCGCATACCCTATGCCACTTTGAACCAAAGCACAATGAGCTAATTCCACTAAACTTACCGTATAACTTGGTATCCGCGTTTCAAGGAGTGAAGCCATGAGTAAGACGATCATGACCCTGTTGCTTTCATGCCTCTTATCAAGTCCAGCATTTGGATATCCAGCACATGCCCAATACTGGCCACATCGTAGCGTGCTCTATTTTGCCCCCGCAAACGACAATCACGTTAAGCAATTTTTGCTAGAAGCATTGATGAATGAATGCGAATTGGAAGATAGAGACGTCATCACCTTGGTCATAGCGGAAGACGGCTTTACTGAACCTTCTTGGCTAAAAGAAGAGTTCGATTTGAAAATGCTGGCCGCACTCTACGACGTCAAAGCAGGTCAACACACTGCAATTCTGCTAGGTAAAGATGGCGAAGAGAAACACCGCTGGGGGGCAAAGACCGATTGGCAATTCATCAATAGTCTTATCGATCAAATGCCAATGCGGAAAAGAGAGATGCAACAGAAACGCAGTCCTTGCGCCATTTAATACTTAGCGGTTAGGGCTTTCGTTATTTGCCGAACCAGTCCAATTTGTTGTGCAGCTGCGTTACGCTGCCAACCACAATTAACGCAGGACTTACAGCCTGTTCCGCCATGCTCGATAGCTCATTTAACTTACCTTGGAAAACGCGTTGCTCTGGGCGCGTGCCGTTTTCAATGATTGCGCATGACATTTCAGGGTCCAAACCATGTGTAATCAGTTTATCCATGATATGACCGCTTTGCTTCAAACCCATGTAGAACACAAGTGTGTTGTTAGATTGCGCTAGCGAATACCATTCAATCTCGCGACCATCTTTTTGTACATGGCCTGTAATAAACTGAACACTTTGAGCATGATCGCGGTGCGTCAATGGGATCCCCGCGTAAGCTGTTGCTCCTGCTGCCGCAGTAATACCCGGAACCACTTCATATTTGATACCGAATTCAGCTAATTCTTCGAGCTCTTCACCACCTCGGCCAAAGATAAATGAATCACCGCCCTTCAGACGCACTACACGCTTACCTTCTTGCGCTTTTTGCACCAAGATTTGGTTGATTTGATCTTGAGGCACACAGTGAAAGTCTAATTTCTTGCCTACATAAATCATCTCTGCTGATGCGTGAGCCAATTCAAGAATGTCTTTGGACACCAATCGGTCGTACACCACAACTTCAGCCGCTTGAATTGCTTTTAACCCTTTTACAGTAAGTAAGTCTGGGTCACCAGGGCCTGCGCCAACAAGAGAAACAAAGCCGCTGTTTAAAGATGAGTTAACAGTAGTCATATCAACGCCTATCGAAAAATTTAGATATAAAGAGAGACTCTTGGCAAAGAAGCGCTTTTTATAGCCAAATAGCTTATTTGTAGATGGGAACGAGATTTCCTACTCTGTCGTTCCTCCATCTAGGAAATGACAGACTTATCGCTTTGCTTCTCATCGCATTAGATGAGCAGTCTTTGTTGAATTGCTCCTTTTGAGTCATTCCCGAGAGCGACGAAGGAGCGTAGTCGGGAATCTCTCAGTTCAAGTCCAAAGAGAGTCCCGACTCGTTCATTACCTAATATTGGCAATAAACCTCGATTACTTAGCCACTACAGGCTCTGCTTTTACTTCTTCTTCTGCATTGATAGAAGGCGCAGTTTTTGCGTGAGTTAGGTACAGTGGAATACAAGTCATTACAAGACCACCAACGATGTTACCTAGGATGGTTGGAATAAGGTTGAAGTTCAACCAAGTCGCAATACCGAAATCCGCACCTAGAATCATACCTAGTGGGAATAGGAACATGTTTACTACTGTGTGCTCAAATACTAGCGCGAAGAAGATGAAGATTGGGAACCACATCATTGCTACACGGCCAGACACTGAACGTGCAGTCATGTTGCCGATAACGCCTAGACACACCATCAGGTTACAGAAGATGCCGCGAACAAAACACGTGATCCATCCGTCCATACCCATGTTTTCAAAACCAAGGCTACGTGCGGTAGAAACAGCGATAAATTTCTTCGCTACTGCGTTTAGTTCTAGAGAGAAGTTACCTGTTAGAGAGATTGCCACTAGGTAAGCTACGATTAGAGAACCGATTAGGTTACCCAAACCTACAAGCCCCCAACAACGGAAGATACGACCCCAAGTGATACCAGGACGGTTTGCAAATTTAGCTAGAGGAGCCAAACCGAAAACACCCGTTACGAGATCGTAACCCATCACGCTTAGAATCACGAAACCAACTGGGAAGACAAGTGCCCCTACAACACCAACACCTGTTTGTACGATTGTGGTAATCGCTACAACAACCGCAAGCGATAGGATGATACCCGCCATAGTACCACGAAGCATAAGATCGCGGGTGCTGGTATTGGTTTTCGCCTCACCCACGTTGATCATGGTTTGTACGAATTCAGCAGGTTTAAAGTCTGTAGACATGAATGTGTCCTTATTCAAAATTGAAAGTTAAAAGTTGAAATTGAATAGTGAAAGACTCGCTGTTCCTCTGTTCCCCAACTGAGAAACAACGAATCTTTAAGCTATTAAATCTCCATAGCCTTCTTATTAGTCACCTAGCTGCTGCGACAACTATTTGGGCTATGCTGAATATTTACGCGGCGATCTCTACTTTGCCTTTTGCGACACGTGCTTTGTACGATTTCACGCTCATGCGCTCATCTTCCATACATGCACCTGTTGCTAGGTTAAAACGTTGCTTCTTAAGTGGGCTTGCTACCCATAATTGCTCATCGTGTTCAACAATCAGGCCTCGTGACAGTACATTTGACTGAAAAAATGGGTCCATATTATTGATTGCAAAGACTTCTTCAGTCGCTCGTGGACGGAAGATGGCGACTTGCTCACCCTCAAACAGTGCCACTACACCAGTACCTGGGATGATGTCTTCGATGTTGCAAACTTTTGTAAATGCCATGATCTCTTCTCCCCTTAAACCACTTCTACGTGAAGGATGTCACCTTTCGCTTCAGGATGTTTTTCAGTGAATGTAGCCGGGCGATGCTGCTCACGGCCATCTGTCACGAACATAACGTTGTCGTCACGTTCATCAGAGTTCACGAAGTGTGCAAAACGCTTCAGCTGAGTTTCATCGTTGATAGTGTCAGTCCACTCACAGCGGTACTCTTCAACCAACTTCGCTACGTCTGCTTCAAGCTGCTCGTTGATACCCAGTTTGTCTTCCATGATTACTTCACGTAGGTAATCAATACCGCCTTCTAGGTTTTCGAACCATACCGATGTGCGCTGTAGTGGTGCTGCTGTACGAATGTAGAACATCATGAATCGATCGATGTACTTGATCAGTGTTTCTTGGTCTAGGTCACCGGCTAGTAACGTTGCATGACGAGGCTTCATACCACCGTTACCACAAACATACATGTTCCAACCTGCGTCGGTTGCGATGATGCCCAAGTCTTTACCCTGCGCTTCTGCACATTCACGAGTACAGCCGGACACACCAAACTTCATCTTATGAGGAGTACGAATGCCTTTGTAACGGTTCTCGATCATTACGCCAAGGCCAACTGAATCTTGAACGCCGTAACGACACCACGTAGAGCCGACACACGTCTTAGCCATACGCAGTGCTTTCGCATAAGCTTGGCCTGTTTCGTAACCTGCTTCGATTAGCTTTTTCCAGATTGCAGGAAGGTCATCTTTCTGCGCACCAAATAGACCGATACGTTGAGCGCCTGTGATCTTGGTGTACAGGTTGTATTCAGCGGCAACATCTGCAAGTGCAGCAAGCGCTTGTGGCGTTACTTCACCACCAGCCATACGTGGAATAACAGAGTACGTACCATCTTTTTGCATGTTACCTAGGAAGTTATCGTTGGTATCGTGCAGTTTAACCAGAGATGGCTTGAGGATGTGGTCACCCCAGCAAGAAGCAAGGATAGAGCCTGCTAGTGGTTTACACACTTCACAGCCGTAGCCTTTACCGTGTTTCTCTAGCAACTCTTCAAACGATTTAATTTCACCGATACGCACTAGGTGGAAAAGCTCTTGGCGAGAGTAAGCAAAGTGCTCACAAACGTCTGCTTTTACTTCAACGCCCGCTTTTTCAAGCTCAGCGTTTAGCACTGACGTTACAAGTGGGATACAGCCACCACAACCTGTGCCTGCACCCGTTACCGCTTTGATGTCACCAATAGTGTGGTGCCCTTGTGCAACAGCTTCAGCGATTTTGCCCTTAGTCACGTCGAAGCAAGAACAGATAACCGCGGAATCAGGCAGAGCATCTGCGCCTAGTGTTGGTTTTTCTGCGCCTGCATGAGCTGGCAGAATCAATGCGTCTGGGTGTTCTGGTAGGTCGATTTCATTCAACATTAACTGTAGAAGATCACCGTAGTCAGAAGTATCACCGACCATCACCGCACCAAGAAGCTTCTTGTTGTCTTCTGATACGATTAAGCGTTTGTAAACTTCTTGCTCTTCGTTCTGGTAAACATAACTCTTACAACCAGGAGTACGACCGTTAGCGTCACCGATAGAACCAACTTTCACACCAAGTAATTTAAGCTTCGCTGACATGTCAGCACCTTCGAACTTGCTGTCGTTACCCACAATGTGGTCAACCGCTACCGTTGCCATCTTGTAACCAGGAGCAACTAACCCGTAGAAGGTTTCATTCCAAGAAGCACACTCGCCAATCGCGTAAATGTTCTCATCAGATGTCTGACAGAAGTCGTTAATGGCAATACCACCACGTGGTGCAACATCCAACTGCATGTCACGAGCCAGCTTATCTTGTGGACGAATACCTGCAGAGAATACGATGAAATCTGTCTCTAGTTCAGTACCATCGGCAAAACGCATAACATTACGCGCATCTTTACCCTCAGGAGCGATTTCAAGTGTGTTTTTGCTCGTATGAACCTTAACACCCATGTTCTCGATTTTTTGGCGAAGTTGATTACCACCCGCTTGATCTAGCTGTTCAGCCATCAACTTCGGAGCAAACTCGACAACGTGAGTTTCAACGCCAAGCGCTTTCAATGCTCCCGCCGCTTCAAGACCAAGTAGACCGCCACCGATAACCACGCCGACTTTACTCTTCTTCGCGCACGCTTCGATCGCTTTTAGATCTTCGATAGTGCGGTAAACAAAACAGTCTTTACTTTCACGGCCCTTGATAGGTGGAACGAACGGGAATGAGCCAGTTGCCATAATCAGCTTGTCGTATTGAATTTCACGACCAGTGCTTGAATGAACGATACGCTTCTCACGGTTTACGTTAATGGCACGCTCGCCAATTAACATATTCACACCATGCTTCTCGTAGAAACCTTCTTTAACCAAAGATAACTCGTCCGCTGTATGGTGAGAAAAGTAAGAAGAAAGGTGGACACGGTCATAAGCGACACGTGGTTCTTCACAGAAAACGGTGATCTCATATTGAGATGCATCCGTTTTTTCGACTAAGTCTTCAATGTAACGGTGCCCTACCATACCGTTACCGATAACGACCAGCTTCAACTTGCTCATAATACTTCCTAAGGGTTAGGTTCTTATAACTGAGCGCATTGTTAAATGTGAAAGAAAATTAATACATGATGTAAATCAATTACGGAATCAAACTACCCTAAAGGGGTAGATGATAAAAAACCTTAGCTGCAAGAGGGTTTAGCAGTAAATTTGCCACATATTTATGTAGTAAACCGTCACCACCTCACTAGGCTGTTAATAATTTTTAATAAATCAAGTAAAAGTCGTCAAACTAGGCCGTTTTCGAGACACCAATCAGGCAAAAATGAAATTGATAATATTAATTAAATTGATTTGGCAAATAATAAGAATCGATTTCATAGTTTTCACTTTTGTTTATAAATAATCTGCTCAAATTGACTTGTGTCATATGTTGATCTTCATTCCAAATCTAAACTATTGCTTGAAAATCAACAGTCTGAGTTCTTGCTTTTAGCACAACTCTTCTAACCAACAGTAAAAATAGAACGACTAATATGCTCAACAAGGAATTTAGCGAAGCTGCCAACTTGATCTCCACAACCGATCCTAGCAGTCATATCACCTATGCAAATAGTGACTTTTGTGACATAGCTGGGTATGAAGATCATGAACTCATTGGCAACCCTCACAATATGGTTCGTCATAAAGACATGCCGAAAGCCGCATTTAAACAAATGTGGGAATATCTCAAAGCTGGTAAGAGCTGGATGGGGCTGGTAAAGAACCAATGCAGTGACAACGAGCACCACTATTGGGTTTCCGCATTTGTAACGCCAATTCGAGATCCTCAAGGTAACGTGATTGAATACCAATCGGTTCGGTCTAAGCCTTCCCAAGAACAAATCCTACGCGCAGAAAGCCTTTACAAACAAATCTCACACAATAAAGCGAAAGTAAGACCTCGCTTCAAGTATCACCTTATAAATGCTATTGGCTTACCTGCCCTTCTGGCTTCCTTACTCGCTTTAAGCGTGATGTCAGCAAACTGGTTACTGCTAATACCAGCTCTACTTGCGTTACTGCTTTGCGGGAATGCTCTCATGCAAAAGAAACGCTTTGACGATCTGTCTGAGCTAACAAAGCAAGCGTATGAAAATGAGTTAATGGAGTACCCATACACGAATCATAAAGATGACTACTCACGCATTGAGTTGGCTTTAATGATGCGCAAAGCTGAGCTAAGAGCAGTTTCAGGTCGAGCGAGTGAAACTTCAGGGAAAATATTGGCATCAGCAGAAGATGAATTCGGCACCATACAGAGTATTGGTCAAAGCCTTCAGCAACAATGTAGCGAAACTGAACAAGTCGCAGCCGCAGTTGAAGAGCTGACTAACTCCATCAATGAAGTTTCAACGGCAGCTACTGACGCCTCTCAACTAACCGAACAAGCAAATGTTGAATCACAGAAAGGTTTAACGAGCATAGAACAGACAATATCTGAAGTGGACGCCTTAGATGAGGAGCTTACTCGTTCGCAATCTATCATTAATCAGCTTTCCAATGACAGCCAAAAAATAGACAGCATTTTGGAAGTCATTACTGCAATTTCCGAGCAAACTAATCTACTGGCCCTCAATGCTGCAATTGAAGCAGCAAGAGCCGGTGAAGCTGGTCGAGGTTTTGCAGTCGTTGCAGATGAAGTGAGAAATCTTGCGTCGAAGACTGGCTCTTCTGCTAGTGAAATTCACTCTATGATTAAGCAACTGCAAGACACTGCTAACCTTGCGGTCGAAGCAATGCAAAAAGGTAATGAACTGTCGAATAACTGCAAGGAACGAGCTGACCAAACGGGTGAAGTTCTTCGAATGATTTCGGCTAAGCTTGACTCTGTAACTGATAGTAGTCATCAAATTGCTACCGCAGTAGAACAGCAAGCTTGTGTGACACAAGAGATCAACCGAAACGTCATCAACATCAAGCAGTTAGCAGACGACACATCAGAGACGTCAAACACTTCAATTGAGCGAACCAGTCAACTCGTCGACAGTATCGAAGCAATGCAGCGCTTAATGACTCAATTCAACCGCTAATGAAACGAAGGGCCTGAATCATATAAGGCCCTTCTTTTTGGTTCATCGCGGATAAGCGGGAACTGAAAACAAAAACGGTAGTAAGTGATAGAGTTTTATCGCCAAACAAAACCTACACAAACTACCGTTTTCATGTCGAATCATACTTTCCTATCTTCATTCTGGGAAGGCTTTCATATAGTAAAGTCTCATCAGACTGCATCATTAATAAAGCTCACTCTCAAACCTAATTCTATCGCTAGGTGTTCGTGCGGGCTTAAAGCTCAAGCCATACATGAGTATCAATGGCGTAACGTGAAGGAAGCCACACTGCTAGGAGTTCCCGTTGAACTATCCGTTCAAACCCGACGCATCAAGTGCAGTCACTGTGGCATTAAAACAGAACGACTATCTTGGTTGGAACCTTATGCTCGTATCACTAACCGCCTACGAAGCTATATAGAGCAGTTGTTGCCCCTGCTACCAATTAAACATATAGCCCAAGTGACAGGCGTTCATTGGCACACAATCAAAGAGATAGATAAACGTCGGCTTCAACAAGTAGTACCACAATGGGGTAAAAAAGCAAGGGAATGGGGGGAGGCAACTCTTGAGTTTGCCATTTTTAAAGGGCACCGTTACGCGACAGTCATTGCAGATGCGAAAAGTCATCAGGTTATCTGGATAGGCTAGGTCGGCCGCAAGGATATTCGACCGTTCTTTGAACTGCTAAGTGAGCATGGCAAAAATATCGAAGCAGTAGCAATGGATATGAATACGGCTTTTGACCTTGAAGTCCAAGAGCATTGCCCAAATGCCCGTGTCGTTTGACTTGTTTCCACGTTGTTGCTAAGTTCGGTCGTGAAGTGATGGATAGAGTCAGAGTCGACCAAGCCAATAAACTAAAGCAGGATAAAAAAGCAAGGCAATGGGTCAAGCGTTCGCGCTGGGTGTTATTGAAAAATAGGGATAATTTAAATACACAACAGGAAAGCTACCTCACTGAAATATTGAATATGAATCGGGACTTAATGACAACCTACTTACTGGGTGCGCAATTAAAGGAACTGTGGCGTTGCGGCTCTGAACTTCAGGCTAAAAACTTGTGGCAGGTATGGTTGGAACAAGTGAATGAGAGTGGAATTAAGCCGCTCAAAGAGTTCGCTCGAAAACTCCGTCCATACCTTCATGGGATCACTGCTTCAGCAAGCTATCCGCTGAATACCTGTACGCTTGAAGGGATAAATAACAAGATAAAGTTAATCAAGCGGATGGGATATGGCTATCGAGATACTGATTACTTCTTCTTAAAGATAAAAGCGGCTTTCCCCGGAAAGCCGCGATGAACCTTCTTTTTTGCCTTTAGAAAACATTCCTATATCTATTGCCTAGCTAGAGACATAGTAATAACGCAAAAGCAAAGAACTGCTCGGTTTTGAATGCGGTTGTTTTGGGGCCATCGATGCAACAAAATTAAGGGTGAAACAAAGTCATTGCTTGATACGTAGCGACAGTTCAGTTGGTGAATAAAATGGAAAATATAGATGGAGGCGCCTCCCGGAATCGAACCGAGGTCCACGGATTTGCAATCCGCTGCATAGCCACTCTGCCAAGGCGCCATCTTTGAGTTTCGTAGAGAAACATTTGAAAAGTTGTCTCGGGACTTCCCCCTAGAACAGGCGTGTACTTTAATGATTTATTTCGTTTAGTCAAAGATTAATTTGTTAAAAAAGAACGTTAGCTAAAAAGACCATCAAGATGGCGACTTTGCATACAAGCTCCGTATGCCTTTAGCACTTTGTCAAACCACTAAGCTTCAACTCTCCCGCCAATAACGATTACGACCACTAAAAATCTGCCGTGCTGTCGTGTGAAAAACAAACTAACAAATGCAAAAAGCCCCGTCATCACTGACGGGGCCTAATAATTCTATATATTCGAATGGAGGCGCCTTACCGAATTTTATTGTTCTCAAGCACTAAGAGCTCTATCAAATCGGGCCCAATTACATTTAAAAGTTTGCCTTTAAGAAGCGATATGTAGCCTCAGGAACAATTGGTTTAATCGATTGAAAATCTTGCTCCTTCAAATAAGCCCTTACTTTCGAAGCACTTATCACCTGCCCACCTGTGGATATACGATCGATTATTTCAACTTCTATACCATAGCCTGGTAGTAATTCTTGCATCTTGTCATTGTACTGCTTTGTAATCATACAATTGGGTTCATCGCCTAGAAATATTTTGCCAATATTAAGTTTCTTTGCAATATACTCACAAAAGAACCAAGCTTCCATTGACGCATCTGCTTTAGCTTCTTTAGTATCTTTTTCAAAGTAATCTGGATACGTCAACTCTGTACAAATGAACCGGCCTCCCCTAAGAACAGTCACATTCTCAAGATGATTTGTAGCTTCGCAGACTAACTTCAAGCGATCTTCAAATTTGAAAAAGGATTTATCTTCTTCAATTACAAATACGAATAACTCATCAACATCTCCCGCCGCATACTCTAATAGGTGTAAATGTCCTAGCGTTATCGGGTTACAATTGACCGCAACACTACCTACCTTTGTGCCTTCTTTTGGTACATGCTTTTCTAATAATGAAAGATAACTCTTCATTTCGCATGACTCTAACGACTGAGCTGTGTGTCTATATAAGCAGTATTTTAAGTTATCTAGAACTTGAAGCATCTTATGACAAGGCTCTCGATAATTAGCTACATCTCGGTTTATCATACTCGGTATAATTTCATTGACAATAGACTTAGCTAGTATTGAGTTTCCACTTGGAGAAAAATGACATTGGTGTTTTGTCAAATCAATAAAAAAATCTCGACCTCTATCTAATTTATTTAGATCAATATTAAAAATATATTCATTTTTAGCCCTATTAAACTCGTCATAGTCAAAAAACACAACAATATCGTTTTCTTTTATGTCTGTTTGCACTAAGTTATTAATTGCAAGAATCAACCGCATTCCCTGAACTCCATAGTTCTCAACCTTGATATCGCTATAACTTTTATTCAGTTCTCTTTGAATTATACTGGTTATCGAATCTTCATCTCTAGAGCCAATAGAAAATGTCGTTGAAGTACCAAACACCAATACACGGCGATTGAAAGATCTTGGCTGAGAAGTCGTCACTCTACTACCGCCTTGCACTGAAACGCATGGGTTTTCAAAATCTCGCAATACAACTTTGGTCGATTTTACGACGGGGGAAAATGAGTTAAATAGATCGGATATTTTTATATCATTGTAATTTCTATACACGTATTTAATGTAGCTAGGGACTCTATCACTTTCCCCCCACTTATATCTACCTTTAGTATATAGATCAGGATTGGATATTAGCTCTTTTTCTTCTATAGTTTTGTTTTTTAGCCGTTTACCCTTTCCTGAAATACCAATAAGGCAAGGAATCGCTCCTTTACTTAACACATAATCCTGAATGAATTTTATTTTATCAAAATCACAAATGTTAGAGTCTAATGCACCAATTAGGGAGACTATATCATCAGGAATCGGGGTTGGGTCATCAGCGATATCGACAGGCCGAGTGGCATTACTTAAGATGTGTAAATTTTTTAAAATGTAGTAGTAATCAGCTCTTGAACCTGACTTATACACTGCTTCAGCATGCTTAACTGAGTTTGTATAGTCTCCTAATCTGCTATACAAACTCGCTAGCTTAGTATTTCGTCGGATGGTGTTTTTTGAAGTGATTAAATCTAAGGATCGATATTTTAAGATTCTCAGTCTCGCTGAAAAGTCAATGATGTTCATTTTTACTACTAATAATTACAGATAATGTATGTCAAAACAGCATTATACATTATATGCAACAAAATTAATGTATCGTTTTGTAATAATGACACTACAAACCAATACATCTATGTATAGTTTCACCATTCAGTAGGTAAAGACTACTCTGCTAACCTATGTGCTATGAGGCTCAGTACTGCAATATACTTTTAAGTCGCTTAGACGAAAAAAGCCCCGTCATCACTGACGAGGCTTAATAATTCTATATATTCGAATGGAGGCGCCTCCCGGAATCGAACCGAGGTCCACGGATTTGCAATCCGCTGCATAGCCACTCTGCCAAGGCGCCTTACCGAATTTTATTGTTCTCATATAATGAGGAATGGTGCCCCGACCGGAATTGATGGTCCGACACTCGGCCGGTCAACTAGACGGAAGGATTTTCAATCCAAACACTAAAATAGCTGATGGTGCCCCGGGCCGGACTTGAACCGGCACAACGCGAACGTCGAGGGATTTTAAATCCCTTGTGTCTACCAATTCCACCACCAGGGCAACGCAATCAATGCGATGGTAACACCATCTGCTCTAACGACCTTTGCCGCGAGAACGAGGCGTACTTTAACGCAATGAATTTTTAGGTCAACCGTTTATTTTATCTTTTTTATTCATATGCTTAAAAAGCAACCCAGCATGATCGCTATTCATACAATCGGTATAACATTTATCCATCTACTTCTGTTTGGTACTGTGTGAAGCCGTAACACACGCTCTGTCCAGAGTCAGTTACACTTTGTTCACTCAGTGAACACCCGCACAAGCCCTCGATTTAATTGTTTTTATTCAAGTACTTAGTACTCCTGTCAAATAGATCCCTTCAGCCTTGGGTAGACAAACTGTGCAAAGGCAAACACACCCCAAATAATTAGCCCCACAAAAACAACCACTTATACATGGAACACTCTATGCTATGACTCCGGTGCAGTATCGAACTTATTTCTGAAAGAACAACGATGCGGTTGTATAGCTCGCTCTATACCCGCCGGAGGTTTTATGAAAGAAACAAACAATACGCGCTGGTACAATATGGACTTCAGTTGTACCAGTTCTCTGAACACAAAACTGATCAAGTTACTCACTTCGCTTTTGGTCTGTTGTGCGTTTTTAGCATCGCATAACGTCCGAGCCGAAGCCGGTCCTCCTTCAGGTCAAGGCGTTCAACCAGTTCAATACAACGGTAATCCTACCTGTGCTGACTTCTATGGAATACCAGACCTCGAAGAATTCAAAATAGAACCTGTTGCAGATGGTGTCTATTCTGACGGTGAACTAGAAGTTGCAATATCGGTACAAGAAGGGGCCAAAACGTTTTCTTGGGATCAAGGTTCAAGTCCAGTCATCATTCAAGGCATCTTTGTGAAAGGTGGCCCAACCGGTAACTTGTATGAGTATTTCTCAGATGGCATTTTAGTTAATAGCGATACCGGATTGCATTCCCCTGTGCGTCGAGGTGATAATTATTATGGTTTAAGCCACATCTCGTTTTGTTACACCCCTGGTAAACCTGAAATCAAAATCACTAAAGTCTGTACGTTTAACAACATTGTTAACGGCGACTCCTTACAATATGACTACGAGCTGAAAGTCGAAAATACTGGTCAGTTGCCTCTTTACGATATTAAAGCAACCGACACCACTGCCGTTGAAGAAGACCTTGATAACGGTGTTCATATGTTTGAACTTGCGACGCTTGCCGTTGGCGACTATCAAACATTTAACGGCACCTTTAGAGTCGCTCAGAATGGTATAACCAACTACGCTGAAGTAACGGCAGCACTTGCTGGTGGTGGAGAGGTTGCAGTTTCAGACAATGCCGATTGGGAATGTCCAAATCAAAACATTCCTGGCGCGTTAACACTTCAAAAAGAGTGTAACGTAATTGTCGTGAACCGCTTTGCAAACACAGGTATTCATGAGTACGGTCTAGAAGTCAATTACAATGGTAGTGTTTGTAATACATCGGAAATTACCATAAATGACGTTGTTGTAATTGATAACAAAGACTCTGATCCTATCCTTATCGGTACACTGGCACCGGGAGACTGTGAAGACTTCTCAGGCAACTATGAACCCGTACCGGGAGAAGCTGATGGACTGCCTCTTGCGGGTGGAGATGTTCCGCCATTTGCTGACACGGTGGATGCTATTGGTGAAACCGTCTTTGGTGCAACAGTACAAGCAATGACTGCCTATGCTGAATGTACTCTATGCCCAACTTGCCCAGAACCTGTTCAATGTCCTGAATAAAGACTGAGGCTGGTAAGCCAAAAGAATAAATGCCCGACATATCATATGCCGGGCATTTTAACTGAGTTACTTATTGTTGCCTTTACCTGGCTTAGATCCGTTGCCACCACCATCTGATGACTCTTGCAAAGTGATACTAACCCATGCGGTGGAGCTACTTTGACCGTCGCTTATGGTGTAGCTGAAGCTGTCCGTATTTTTAAATCGCTTTTCTGGCGTGTAACGGAAGGTTCCATCAGACAATAATTCAACTCGACCCTTACTTGGGCTAGTGTATGAAACAATAGAAGCCTTCGTTTCCTCATCAATCACATCGTTGCCAAGTACATCAATGGTTACTGGCTGCTTTTGTGTTAGCACAACGCTATCGTTAACGGCGCTTAACTCGGGAATTGTTCCAACCTCTTCAATCACAGTGTAAGTCACTGTTCCTGTCGCACTAGCACTAGAGTCTTGGCTATGCAAAGCGGTCATGCCGATCGAATAGTCTTTTGTAGCTGCGTTACTCGCTGAAGTCACAGTCAATTGCAATTGGCCAGACTCCCCCGGAGCTAAGGTTAATTGTCCATTTGTAGCTTGCCACCCACTTGGTACAGTCGCGTTCACGGAAAACGTCGTATTCGCACAATCTGCACTATCTTGGTTAGTGACAGCGACTTGATACTGCACACTTTCTCCAGCATAAACAGAACTGTCTGTTGTTGCTGTTGCTTTGAGTATTGGCATATGGGTAGTACAAACCTTGTCATCACCACCATTGCCTGGATTTCCGAAATGAATGTTCACTTCAGCCATGCCATTTGCAGCACTATTCAAAGTCATGGTGACACCTGAATCCGGGTCAGTGTATGTTCCACCTACAGGCATTGCTGGATCAAACCAATCATTTCGACCAAATACAGCCTTGTACTCAGAATCTGTTTTAAAATGAAGAAGGTTGCTGCTACGTGCATCACCATCAGTCGCACTGCGGATAATGATGCCATCCGTCACATCACCACGGTAGAAAGAGTACGAGCGATCATCAAGAAAATCATCAAAACCTACAGACTGGCGATATTCAATGTAGAACCAACGCATCATTCCTGTCGTTGAATCTAAACCACGAGGCACTTTTAGTGTAATCGGCTGATCACTTTGCACCTCATAATTTGCGATTGAATAGTTACCGTCTTGTGTTACTTCAACTGTCTTGCTTGAATGCTCACCATCTAACCATCCTAACTGCTCTCGTTGGAATGTGTTGAAGTACCCGATATCAGGGCCACCCATGACATCATAGGTGTCACCATATTCACGAATTTCACATTGGCTACCCAAGGTTTCATCACCACAATCTAAAGCGCGAGAGTGATGCAAGCCAAAGTTGTGTCCAAGCTCATGCGTAATGTTGGTTGCGGAAAAATCTCCGTTAATGTGAGCTCTTGAAGGTATACCTTGTAGGGTTGCAGAGCCAGCGACACCACATGCTGTTTTTGTCATGAGGTAAATAATGCGGTCGTAGTTCGCCAAAGGAACGCCAGCCGCCACCGCTTTATCATCAGCAGCATTTTGCACAGCTGTAAAGTCACAAACCTGATTTGAAAGCGGTAAAGTGAACCAACCTGCCACCTCACCAGATAACCAAGTTTGTTCAAAAGATGCTTCACGGTAGAAATTGTTTATTTCACCGAATACAAGACTCTCGGCTTGAGCGATGCTAATAGGTTGCTCGTTTGGGTTTTCTTGGAAGTTAACCAGTAGAACCAATGTTTTTTGTTCACCTTTCGTAGGCAGCATATCACCTGCGAACGCCGAAAATGTAGAGATACTAATTAGTGCAGCAACAGAAACTGCAACTTTTCCTTTTGCTCTCAGCGCTAAGCCTGAAACAAAACTTAAGACATTGGTAAAGTTGAATAAATTCAATTTATTAACCTCAAATTTAGCCTTTTAAATATATAAAGACAGAATGCAACTTTAAATTACCGACAGCATTCATCTCCTTTCAAGAAAAGAAAGTAATGAAGATCAATAATCACAATTAAAAATGACGCTTTGATTTTTAACGTCAATATAATTTAGAACACCATTCTAATTAGAATAATGATTGTTGTAGAGTTTATATAATTACATCTATTAGATTTCGTCCACCCACGATAAATTTAAGTCGTCAAATAAATATACGAGTACAGAATTCATCGCGTAACAGACGCGAGGTTTCATTAGCCCCAAAATAGACTGTGCTTGGGTGATTTAAGGTATTCAACACGCAAAAAGACCGGACATTCCGATACTACGGGATGCACTGATACACACCAAGCCCCGCTCGACTTGGGAATACGCCTGTAATCACAAAGGTAGGTTTCTAGTTCGAATCGCCTAGAAAAACTGACTTATTCCACCACTTTATATCCATTTATTAGAATGACTGTAATTCGTTGTGAATGCGATACTAGCAAACTAATAGATTAAATTTCAACCAACCTAGTTATCAATTTTGATAGTTTTTAAATAACGCTTTGCAAATCATGCCGATGCCGAAAAATAAATTCACTTTACTTTACTTGTTATGAAATTGAAATAATATAAACAAGATTATTATGGCACAGATTTAATATTACCTAAATGTAAGCCCATAAAAACATTATGTTAGCGTTTAAAACTTAAATTTTTATCAGCAGCAATGGGGATAGTGAGAGCAATATTCTAAAATTAATTACACCTATACCCAAGTAACCTCGAGATGCCCGAGTATACACAGGGAGAACTGAACATGAGCGTTAGTCAAAAACCAGCTTTTGAATTGATTTTGCACACAGAATCGGATTTAACTTTTATCCTACCCCGCTTTTTCTCTCATGAATTCAGTTACGCCCGTCAGCTAGAGCAAGGGGTTAAAGCTGGTGAGAATGTAGAGTTTAATCATCAATACAGGGTAACATTGCGTCGAATCCGCTCTCTTAGCCAACTGTTAAAAGATGTACTGCCTGCTTTTGAACGTCGCTTATTAGCCTACAACCTCAGAATAATGATGAAGCAAACCAATTACTTACGTGATTTAGATGTCTTTGTTGCCGAAAAATCGTCTTACTTAGACAAACAACTCAAGTATCAAGGCGCACTAACATCTATATTCGATCATATACAGCATTCTAGGGAGGTAGAGCAAAAACGAGTCTCAGATTGGCTCGAGACAGATTGCTATAGGAAAACATGTGTAATCATTGAAAATAGCCTGCAAAGAGCAAGCGTGCATGAAAGTCTTGAAACAGAAATGGGGACTTTAGAATATGCCAATCAGAAGATTTCGCTACATGCGGGCAAAATCTATCAGTTAAGCCGCAAACTTGGAACACAAAGCTCTGACGACGACATTCATAAACTACGCATAGAATGTAAAAAGCTGCGTTACTTACTAGACTTTTTCACCAACCTGTATCCAAAGAAAGCACACAACCAGAACATTCATCAATTGAAGCTTATGCAGAATCGCTTGGGCGACTTTAACGACAGCGTAACCCAAATTGCGTTTCTATCTAGCCTCAAATCCAAATATGATCTCGGCAAAAAAGGCAAACAAACGATACGTTCCTTGATAACACAAAAAAAAGTGCTTCGCTCTCAACAAAGAGCGAGCGCTTTGGATGTACTAAAACAGTTTAGAAAACGGGTGGAATCAGTCGACTTCTTGTCCGTTTATAAAAACAAATAAGCCGAGATCAACCGATCTCGGCTTATCGTGAACAACTGAAATTACAACTTAAAACGCGATAGCTCTGACTTTAAGTTATTAGCTAAATGGTTTAGTTGTTGCGCTTGTCCAACGGCCTCTGTCGCATCACTTGCCATCACTTCGCTTACTTCACGAACTGACTCGGTATTGGCGTTAATTTCCGCAGTCACCAACGATTGTTCTTCTGCCGCAGACGCTATCTGCGTCGCCATATCGCTGATCATCTGAATAGCATCACGGATTTGTGACAAACTCTCACCAGCTAAATCAACATCGTGAACACTGGTTTTCGCCATATCATGACTTTGTGTCATCACCTTAACAGCTCCGTCTGTCGCTTGTTGCAAACGTTTGATCTTATCTTCAATCTCTTCTGTTGAAGCATGTGTACGTTGAGACAACACACGAACTTCATCTGCCACCACAGCAAAGCCTCGTCCCTGCTCACCCGCGCGAGCGGCTTCGATAGCAGCATTTAATGCCAGTAAATTGGTTTGCTCAGCAATTTCTCGGATTGTCGCCAGAATGGTTGCAATCTGATTACCGTGCTCTTCAAGCTCGCTAATAATTGAGACCGCACTAGTCAGTTCATTCGCCAGTTCGTTGATTGATGCTTGGCTTTTCTCCATTTGTTTGAAGCCCTGATCACTCAACTCTACTGAATGGCTTGCACTCTTCGCCGTATTATCCGCATTGGATGCAATTTCAGCCGTGGCCGTCGCCATTTCTGTCACCGCCGTGGCGACCATTGTGATCTCATCTTGCTGCCTACTTACGCTTTCATTACGCTTCGTTGCACTTACGTTGGCACGATCGGCGCCTTGTGTCATCGCCGTCGAAACCTCGCTGACGTTTTTCATCATTTGACGTAAGCGATCCACAAATACGTTAAACTTCTCAGCTAATTGACCAACTTCATCTTGGCTAGTGACCTCCAATCGACGAGTTAAATCTCCCTCGCCTTCAGCAATATCAGCCAGAGCCTCACTTACACGACCAAGCTCTACTAACTGACGCGCAACGAACCAAGATGTCGCAATCGCCATGACGATTAGTACAATCAGCCCTGTTGTAATTTGGCTACTCAGCATGTCAAACAAAGGTTGCTCTAACACGCTTTTGTCCATTTCAATCACGAGTAACCAATCCGTATTTTTGATTGGCTCTGCCATCACAACTTTGTCTTTACCATCAACGGTAGTGAAGATTGTACCAAGATTTTGTGACGCTTGATTTAGGCTATCAATATTTAGCTCAGGTGCAATCTCAGAGACTTGTTTCAAAATAAAGTCTTTGTTTTTGTGGGCTACGACCGTACCTTGACGATCTATCAGAATAGCGTGACCATCACCTGGGACTTCAATCGCCAATACGTCCTGAATAAGCTTATCCAACGCTAAATTGGACGCTGCAACACCAATGATTTGACCACCTTCCATAACAGGGTCAGTAAGCGTTACGACCAAGGTTTGCATGGTGACACTAACATATGGCTTAGTTGTGATTGCTTTGTTCTCCGCCAATGTTTGTTTGTACCAACCACGAGCTCTTGGATCGTATCCCGCTTTATTTAATGATGGGTCATGGCGAAACATCTCCCCTTGCTTGTTTCCGTAATAACTAAGGCCAAATCCGCCAGAGACTAGGGTCTGGCGTAAATGAGGAACAATGTCCAATGATGGATCAAGTTGGATCTGCTGCTTCAAGCCATGGACAGCCTGCTTTTTGTCATAGAACCAATCGCCAATACCTTTCGCATTCGCTTGCAAGATATTGCGACTTTCACTTTCTATCGCTTGCCAACTGTTTCCTTGAAAAGTCTTATAACCGATGAAAAGAAGAATCGCAGATGTGATTGCAATTGCCAAAACCACAGAGAAAACCATTTTTCTCTTTAGACTTAATTGCATAAATAGAACCTCTTATAAAACCACTGACAAAAGATAATCCTCTCATCTATGCAACTGATTTTCAGCGATATAAACCCCATATCAATTCAATCAATTACATATAGTTCACTGGTTTGTGATTTGCGTTCAATTACAATCGCTTATGAGCATACCAACCTGTTTAATCATGCATTAGCCAACACCTTAAAGTGGTTAAAATTTACTCACAGTCATATCTTTTTAATATTTCAGTCTTAGAGTTTGTCATTGACACAAACAAAGAAGTCTTAAGTGAAACCTCTAAAACGATACCAATACGAACGCTACGCTGTACTGTGCAATCTCGCTTACCCTAGAGTGTTTAAGCAGACCCGCTATGGGTTTGACCCTAATGGACAGCGAATCATTAAAAACCAGTTTGGCAAAACCATGATCCGAGTTTTGTGGAGTAAAAAGAGCACAGAAGTAGTTGTAGTAATAAAAGGTTCGCACAGCATTACTGATTGGTTATTGAACTTTGCCATGTGGACTCGTAGTTGCAAACGCTTGGGACTTCCCTATCGCATTCATGCAGGTTTTTACCATTTGTTGTTTCAAGAAAGCCAACCGTCACGAAATGAAGACCGTCTCGGTTTAAGCGTCATTGAGCGACTAGAAGCCACGGTTGTGCCACTAATACTGCAAGGCAAGCGAATAACCATTACTGGGCACTCTTCAGGAGGGGCTATTGGAAGTGTGTTTGCCGATTACATCGAACGTAAGTATCCAAAAAGCATTAAACGAGTGGTGACATTTGGACAGCCCGCTATTGGCGATTGGATGTTCAAAAATCACTATCGTTTGGGGCACAAAACCTATCGGATCTGCTGCGACATCGATATTGTTACTTTTATGCCACCAATACCGTTCCTCTATTGGCATGTGGGTAAATTGCTTTGGCTCTATAACGGGAGAATTTACGAGAACACACCAACATTAATACGTTTAGGGCGCTCGTTGGTGAGTTGGTTGATTCGCCCTTTCTCCTATCACCTAATGAGCAAGTATATTCGTAACAAAGACTTTTTTGATGAGCGGTAGTCCAGTATGACACTTCATTGGCACGAGGAGCAGAAACGAAAAGAGCCAGCATTGAGCTGGCTCTTTTTGTCTTAGTAAGAATTACAAGGAAGCAATTTCTTTATCAAGTTGGTACTTGTTGTCGGTAACGATGCGCTCTAATACTTCAACACGCTGTTTGAGCTCAGCAACTTGCTTGTTCAAACCATCTCGCTCTTCTTGACTCATCTGGTTGCGCTCGGAAATCTCAAGCGCTCTTACTTCTTTACGATGATTGAGAATCAGCTTAACGATACCACCACCAAATATTGCACCAAATACAATCGCAACAATCAAAACGTCAGCCATAGATTCCTTTCCTTAATCTGCCTATCGATAATGCTCAGGTATAAAGTTACGCATTTGTTTTATGAATATCAAACAAGACATTGATTAAATGCGAACTATTTTCGAAATTGGTCACAACTGTAATTCAGTCTCAAGCGTTATTTAACGCTCACCCACACAGAAACCGAGCCACCGTTTACCGGGAACTCAGCCCAACCATTTGCGTCAGTCCAAACTTCTTCCGTACGAATTCCAAGCTTATCAACATAGCGAGTACTTGGTGAGCCCGTGTACATCCATTTCGTTCCACCAGGGCCATCACTCATAATGACAGCCATTGAGTTCGGATGTTCTGCGTCTCCTTCGCGCGTCCAACCAATCACATCCCAATGATCTAGGTAAGAGTGTTGTTTACCATAGGCGTAATCTTTACGAGCTTTAACTAGCTCTTCAATGTAAGGCACCTTAGCCATATTGATGTCGTGCCCTTTGTCACTGTATTGCGCGCCATAGTAATCGGCGTAGAAAACGGATGGGTAACCTTCTTCACGTAATAAGATGAACGCATAAGCGAGCGGTTTGAACCACCAATCGACTGGAGACTCTAATGCTTGTAGAGGTTGTGTATCGTGGTTCTCAACCAATGTTACCGCTTTCACCGGATTGTCCTTCATTAAGGTACCATCCATGATTCGGCGCATATCGAAGTTGCCACCAGAGCGTGAAGCGTTATAGAAGTTCATATGTAACGGAGCATCAAACAGTGACATGCTACCAGAAGTCTTGGTAATAAAATTGTGTAGATTGTTGACGTCGTAGTTCCAGTATTCACCGACCGTAAATAGCTCTTTACCCGTTTTCCAACGTAAGTACTCGATCCACTCTTGCAGGTATTGGTATTTGATGTGTTTGACTGCGTCCATTCGGAAGCCATCAACACCAGTCATGTTTAGGTACCATTCACCCCAATCTTTAAGCTCTTGCTTAACCTCTGGGTGATCCATATCTAAATCTGCGTACATTAGGTAGTCATAGTTGCCCTTTTCAGAGCTGACTTCCCAATCCCATGCTTTACCATCCCCTTTAAATTTGAAGATCGCCTTTTCTTGGCCTGCATCATCCCAATCGACACCATCAAAGTGGTACCAAGTCCAATGGAAGTCTGAATATTTGTCGTTACGACCAGGAAAAGTAAACTCGACCCAAGCTTCGATCCATTTATCACCCAGTTCGATATTACGGCTGTTCCAGTCTACACGTTTTGTATCTACCCAGGACTTGCCATCTGCACCACCACGGTGGTTAAACACCACGTCACCATAAATTTGGATATTGTTTTTATGTGCAGCTTTGATGGCATCTAGATATTGATCTTTAGTACCGTACTTGGTTCGAACCGATCTTTGTTGATCAAACTCCCCTAAGTCATACATGTCGTAAACACCATACCCTACATCGTTGCTGCCACCAGCACCTTTATACGCAGGTGGTAGCCATAACGCGGTAAAGCCGTTGTCAGCTAGTGCTGGCGCATTGTTTTCTACTTGCGTCCACAGAGCTCCGTCATTGGGTACATACCAATGGAAATACTGCATCATAGTTCCATTTTGAGCCGCCATTACCGGCGAACTGAGCAGCAAAGTTAAAGGTAAAAGTGTGGGATTAAGGTTGAATTTTTTCATTATTTTTCTCTCACGTTTTAGGACGAAGCCCGGACTTAAAGAGCAGCAAGACAGGTAGTAGAAATCCTACTAACCGTCTGTTGTACAACAAAAAGTTCGGACTACATTCGTGGAGAAATTATCACCAATCACCCTCTACAATTATTGAGACGTGTAACATTTACAAAATCAATAACTAATTGAGTGCAAATGTTGAATCCCGATCAAATAATAAGGGAGGAGACAATAAGTAAACAGCAGAAAGAGGTGTTAAAGCGCGTCAATTCCATTGCGCTAAAACGAAGAAAGCCCGTCATAGTGACGAGCTTTCGAAATAATGGAGGCGCCTCCCGGAATCGAACCGAGGTCCACGGATTTGCAATCCGCTGCATAGCCACTCTGCCAAGGCGCCTTACCGAATTTTATTGTTCTCAAAATAATGAGAGATGGTGCCCCGAGCCGGAATTGATGGTCCGACAATCGGCCGGTCAACTCGACGGCGGGTTATTAAATCCACGCACTCAATTTGCGGATGGTGCCCCGGGCCGGACTTGAACCGGCACAACGCGAACGTCGAGGGATTTTAAATCCCTTGTGTCTACCAATTCCACCACCAGGGCAACGCAATCAATGCGATGGCAACACCACCTGCTCTAACGACCTTCGCCGTGAGAACGAGGCGTACTTTAACGGAATAAATTTTTAGGTCAACAATAAATCTTATATTTATCAATCAAATGAACATTAATCACTCTTATCGGGCAACTTACGCTCTAAACGCATAAATATCAACCGTTAAGATCACTCAATCGCAGTACTTTACTGTGTAAACCTACGTGTTAACCTCTCCTCCACAAGATCACTGTGTTTAACGCTGCTATGTAACAGATAAATATCAGTTTTTTCCTTCTCTTTTAAAATCACATCATATCGGTGAACAATGTGTACACCTCTTAACAGTTTTTTGGATACAAGCTATTAATTTGGTTATAAATTTCAATCACTTAAGGTTTGGTTCATTTCTTGCCCTTAAAAGTGCAACCAATATGCAGCCTCTCAGGTGAGCTTTACTAGCGTCACCTAGCGGGTTGTTTGGTCAAGGAATGAGGGCTCTGTTATTAAGCCGCTGATAAGCCGCAAGTTATAGCAAAACACAATGGTGTAATCCGCGTTGATGTAGCCCTCTTGTTCAAACTTTCGAAGAAAAAGAAGGTCAATGATGGAACGATTAATACATAGCAGACTCAACAGGGTGATGAGTATCATCCTTGTTGGCTCGGCAGCATTGTATGGTGTAACGACTCATTCACCAGCTCAAGCAGAGGCATATAACCTCTCGCCAACGGAAAAACTCTGTATGGCGGATGCATATTTGCAAGAGCCGGGAAACTCGTTACCACGAGATGCTTTAAACTGTACCGCTAATGATGTTGAAATTACTAGAGTCATTCCAACGGATCCAAATGCAGAATGTAGCCTCGGAGAAACTTTTTCATTTCAAGCCGATGTTACCGTACGAACTAACGCCAACGAACGATATGACACCACTTTTTATCTTCCTTTAACTGAAGCAAGTCCTCAGGTTGTTCAAGGTGAATTTAGAAACTGTAGTATGATCCTCCCTGTACCAGGAGGTAGCGGCGAAACTGCAGATGCTCAAATCGATGGGGACGCCTGTGGGGATATCACTAAAGCGTTGGGACCAGATGAATATACACTGGTTGATGAAACCATCACGATGCTTTGTACCGATGACGATGGTGACAACCGTGCGGACTTTACCTACTGTGCGGCGTGGGATAATCAGGAGCGTGATAACTGTACTATCGATGAAGATCCGTATGCGGGTCAGATTCCAAACACCAAATCGAAGTGTAACTGTGACACCTTTAATATTGACGTGTTCATTAAACCGTCACCACCAGATATCATCAAATCTGAAGGTACACCGAGTTCACGCCCAGAGCCAGGTGGTGAATTTACCTTCGATGTGAGCTTTACTAACCCTAATGCACAAACGTCACTATTCATTAGTGCAATAAGCGATGAAATCGATATCGATGGTGATGGTACTTATGACGTGAGCTTTGACCTTTGGGGCGGAACCACTGCTCCTGGAGCGTCTGATGGTGTTTATCTAACATCAACGAACTGTCCAATGGGTACACCTTTGTATGAGGTAGGTCCAAGTGCAACCTACAGCTGTCAATTCAGCGTTTATGTCGTCGATACTGACCTCCCAGATATACCGACACCAGAATTATACAAAGATGTGGTCAAGGTGACGCTACTGGATAAGAACGGTGACCCTGTTGTTAATGGCGAGACCTGCCCTGCAGGTGTAGGCCAAGTAGCACTAGGCGAACATTGTAGCGTAGAGAGACAGGTACAAATCACTAACGTCCCACCTGCAATTACGGTAGTTAAATCAGCCGATAAAGAAGAAGTACTTGAGCCAGGAGAGAATGTCACATTTACGTTCGACGTGACTAACGACTCTGGCACATTTGACTCTCCCATCGAACTCGTGAGCTTAGTCGACACCATCTATGGTGATCTGAGCGCTCTTGGGGCTGAGAGTGACTGTCTTGATAACCCTGTTACGATAGCATTTGGCGCAACATACAGCTGTACCTTAAGTGTCTATGTTGCTGGCGATGCTGGTGATAGTTTCACAAATACTGTGACAGCAACTGCGAGAGATAGCGAGAATGACACCGCGACAGACATGGATTCTCACACTATTTTGGTATTGGATGTACCTTCTATGATCACGCTAGAAAAAACAGCCAATCCAACATCAGTGTTTGAAACGGGTGACAACCCAACCTTGTTCCGAGATGTTGACTACACATTCTTATTCACTGTGAAAGACACTATTGATGGTGTTTCAACATCCGACACCGTGGTCTTCTCCAGCCTGACTGATAACCCATTTGGCGTTCTCACGGATGACTGTATGGTCGATACGAAAAATGGCGGTGACATCGCTCCTACCCCATTGCTTGGATTCTCACTGGAACCAGGCGAATCTGCGAGCTGTACGATCACACTACAAGTTCAAGGTAATGCTGGTGACAGTCACGTTAACGTCGCGACCATTAATGGTACCGATGAGGACGGCTTAAATGTGATGGCGATGGATGATGCAACCGTTACTTTCGATCCACTCGCGCCAGATACTGACCTCGCGTTTGCAGTTAGTGGCCTAGTTGTGGTTGAGCTAACCAATGCGTCCGAAGTCGACAATGTAACATTGACCTCACTCACTCTATTGGGCGTCGATGTTGTTGACGGTGCAAGCTCAGGCGGCTTCACCATTCTCAATACACTTGGTGGCACCTATGACGGTGTGTTCTACCCTGCTTGTAACATTGGCCAAGTACTCGAGTACAGCGGTTCTGGTAACAACGTTTACAACTGTGCATTTACCGTTGAACTAAGACCAGGCCTTGAAAATACCGACCCTGTAACGTTCCTAGCTCAAGGTGCTCTAGACGGAATCGTAGCAACCGTAACCGATGATGAAGGTGATGATCTAACCAACTTTATTTCTATCGAAGTAAACACTATTGAATAGATTTCACACTCTATCTCAACTCCAAAAGGGGCAATACCATTGCCCCTTTTACTCAATCCATACAAAGGGGAGCACTATGTCGAAGTATAGAAACCAAATTTACACTTTATTGCTTTCTATTCCTCTGGTCGTCGGATGCCAACCAACAAATGATGAAAGTGTTGAATCTGAGTTAGCCGCATTGAGGCAAGAAGTAAAAGACTTGAAAGCGCAGGTTGAAAGTATTCAATCAGACATTGAGTTAGCTAAAGAAAATGCAGCCAAAGCGGCTAAACCAAAATTCAGAACGTTACCCGATCAAAAAGACTTTGATGGCAATGGAACCATTCCGTCTATGGGTGATGACAACGCGACAATCGCGATCATCGAGTTTTCTGACTATCAATGCCCTTACTGCAAACGCTTCACCGACAACACCTTCGCAAAGATCAAAGAGAATTACATCGACTCAGGGAAGGTTAAGTATTTAACAAGAGACTTTCCACTTGGATTCCATCCACAAGCTAAAGGTGCCGCAATTGCTGCCAATTGTAGCTTTAAGCAAGGTGAGTATTGGCCAATGAGACACGCTCTATTTTCAAATATGCGCAACTTAAATACTGCTTTGTACCAAAAAACCGCGAGTGATTTAAAGCTGGATATCGAAAAATTCTCTGCGTGTCTTGAAGACCCTCAAATGGCGAAAAATGTTGAAAGCGACATTGCTCTTGCATCCACTCTTGGTATCCGTGGTACACCAAGCTTTGTTGTCGGACGTATTGAAAATGGTCAATTAGTAGGCGCACAACTGGTTGTCGGAGCGCAAGATTATCGCGTGTTCTCCGCACTGTTTGACGATCTTCTTAAAGTACCTAAATAGACGTTTAACTTAGCGCTAAGATAAACCAAAAGAGGCAATAACTTTCGCTATTGCCTCCTCTATCGCGCAGATCAACAGATTCTATTTACTGTTTCCTTTGCCCTTATTACCACCGCCCCCACTCGTGCTACTTAGCTGAATGGAAACTATTGCAGTCGCTGTATTTTGACCATCAGATATGGTGTAGCTAAAGCTATCACTCCCTTTAAACTTCTTCGCCGGTAAATAAACTAAGCGCCCAGAACTGTTTAAACTGACTGATCCCTTCGAGCCTTGCGTAAAGCCAACGACTTGCAGTATGTCTCCATCAGGATCACTGTCATTCGCAAGTACATCAATCTCGGTCACCTCTTTTGCCGTCAACACGACTGAGTCATCGTTAGCGATGGGAGATAAGTTTGCGATCGCTAGGATGCGATATTCGACAACGCCATTAGCCGCGCCTTCACCGCTTTCCGTTGATAGCGCATGAACTTGAATCGAATACTCACCCTCGGTTGCATTCTCTGCAGAAGTAACCATCAACTCAACACTCGCCTTCTGTCCAGACTCAAGTGAAAGTTGGTGAGTCGAACTATTCCATCCGCTTGGTACATCTGCAGATACAGTGTACGACACAGGGTCGCATTCAGAGCCATTTTGGCTCGTCAACGTCGCGGAATACACCAAGGTGTCACCGGCGTTACCCTCTTGAATCGAAGAAGAAAACGTCATCAATGCAGGGTTTAGCTCACATACAGGCGCCAAGTCAGCTACTTTATAAACACTGCTCGCTCGTGCATTATAACTAGCGACTAGCATGTTGGTTGCTATCGCATCAATACCGTAGCTTCCTGCTTCAGCCGAAACGTCAGAAGTAACACTTAAGCTAATAGATGTCGTTTCACCCGACGTAAGTGAAGCAACGCTACTAGTCGTAACCCACCCTTCAGGCACATTCGCACTGATTTGAAAATTCGCTGACTCACACGCTTGGTTATCATTGTTGGTAATGGTTGCAGTGTAGTGAACAGTCTCTCCCGGCTCGAACTCCGCCGCGGAGTTTGCAACTAGCGTTAACGTTGGATTGGCCATCTCACACGTCAGAACACTTGGTTCAATTTGATAAACCGCTGGGATACTGGTTGCCAATGCTGAATCAGTGCTGTTTTCCGCCTTCAGCACCATGTCATAACTGCCTTCTTGCGCAGAATCACTCGACGTTACGTGAATTTCTATCGCTTTAGTCTCACCCGAAGCCAGTGTCAAAGATTCACGCGTCGATGACCAACCAGATGGCACATTCGCACTCACATTAAATGACATTAACGAGCAGGCATTCGTATCGTTGTTCGTCACGTTCAACTTATAAGAGGCAGAAGAACCAGCAACGCCACTCACCACTTGACTGGATGCAAGATCAATTGAAGGGCTTGCTTGCACACACTGTTCATTATCAAAGGTCACATGTACGCTAGCTGCATTGGCATTTGCCCACTCTGCTGTAATGGTAATGCCTGCTTGAACATCAGTATACGTTTGGCCGACAAGCAGAGCGGATTCATCAAGATCTCTCAGACCACTATTTGGAATCATATCTAGCATCAAGTTACTTTGTGGGTCATCTTCTGTCGCTAGGTGAAAAATTACCCCATCCGTAATGCCCGATTTGCCTTCAACAAAGCTATCAAACCCAATCGCTTGGCGATACTCAAGGTAATACCACAATGGTTTACCTGTTACTTCATCTGTGCCACGTCTAATTTTCAATCCTTTTGCACCACCACTATGCGGTGTTTCAACAGGTTCAAGTAAATAGCTGCCGTCAGTCTCAACAGAAACGACGTTTCCTGAGTTTGTACTAATCCAGCCTAAGAGCTCCTTGCTAAAGGCATTAAAATGGCCAGTAATGCCTGACATACCCATGATATCAAGCGCATCACCATATTCTGCCGATGCACATCGATCACCAATAATGTCAGAGCCACAATCGAGATCTTTGGCATGATGTAAGCCAAAGTTGTGTCCAAGTTCATGCCCAACAGTGCGCAGAGTTAAAGAGCCATTCACATAAGCTTTTGATGGATTGCCGCCAACCGTTCCTTTTCCAGTCCATCCGCATGATGAGTTTTCAGGGAACACATATAAAATTCGCGCATAATCACCAAAACTCACGCCATTGTCTAAAGCCACATCTTCAGCGGTAGTGTGAATTGCCCAAGTATCGCACGTAGCATTCATGGGCAAGGTATAGTAACCAACCACGTCTCCCGTTAGCCATACTTGGTTATCAGAGTTTTCTTTATAAAAGTCATTAACCTGCCCAAATACTAACTCTCGCACTTCTTCGACTGACCATGGTGTCTGCGTGTTATCCAGAAAGTTCAATAACATCACCAAAGTACGCTGCTCACCAAAAGAGCTCGCGGTCACTTGTGTCGAGTCAATCCCTTCTGTAGAAATCGTGTTACTACCATCGGCCAAAACCAATAAATTAGATGGCTCCTCATTCAATGCTAATACATCTAATTTCTTACCCGCTTGCTTGATGCTGAGGCCGTTAGCGCGTACTTTGACGCCATCCTTTAAGCGCTTCGCGAACGCATGATTGGGAAATTTGATTTCGGTACGTGTGTTACCAGAATTCAAGATATAACGAAGCCGACTGGAGTGCATTTTATCGTCATCTTCATAAAACACTTCCAAAGCGCCTTCTAACTGCTGCTCTTGCTCAACAAAGCCTTCAAGCTCTGATGGAATAAGCTTGCGCTGCTTGTTGTTAAAAGCGACTTTTGCTGCAAGGACCGGGTCGATATCAGCCAACTGGGTAATAGTTACCTGTCTCGACTTGAGCAACATTAATGCTTCTGAAAAATAACGTAATTTGGCTTCGCCATCGCTATTTTGGTAATTATCTATCGCTACCAATAGGTCTGATTTATTCTGCTGTATTTTTCGTTTTAGATTTTTCTTATCAGCAGAAAATTTCTTTTTTGATTCATGTACATCAGAATGTGTATGGTGGTGTTGATGAGTATTTTGGTTCTTTACATCACTTATATATTCCGCCAAGGTGTTTGACGAAAATATAGTAAGGGATACAACAGCAAGTTTTAGAACGAATCTTTTATTTAAATTAACACCATTAACTGGTAAGTAATTATTAAAATTAAACATAATTATATTTTAGATTTATATCTTATTATGGATAGAAAACAACAACGTCTTATGACTTATGATTCAAGTCAAAACGGGTTACTGATTTGCTTGCATCTCCACTACAGAAAGCAGTCCGGCCAAGTACGACATTGCTAAAACCAATGAGAAATAAAACCCTCACCTATTTTTACAGAATGTAAATCTAGCTAGAGTGACGTACGCTACTATAACTTCTCATGGCGTATCTAAGCACATGCAAAAAAAATAGAGCTTTATTTGGTATTTAATTTAAAGCGCAAGTGACCCAAGGTTGAGCTGAGTTATATTTAAACTGAACTTTAATGTTGGAGGACGCTGTAAGTAACTAATGCAACGATGCGGATATAAAATCCTTATATTTATTAATTCAATTTCATAATTATTACTTCCTTTAAATATCTAGCGAAGGAAATATTACCAAACAGAACGATTAAAAACCAAACAATTCATAACTCAACCTGATAGTTTTTAAAATGCATTTTTAAATCATAATGATAGAAAGCAACACAATACTGTCTTATTAATTCGATAGACTGGATTTCATGTGATCTACCTCTAAACAGACGTCCTCTGTTGGGTTGTAAAGGAACAAATAAAAAGAGCCGCGTATGTCTGCGGCTCTTGGAATCAAAACTCTTACCTTCTAAGCACAGCAGTTACAGTTGCGCTTGTAGCGGTCCATTTTACCTATACCCGGGTTAAAGGTATTGGTCGGATCAAGTTGGTGGTAGAACTTTTGCAACGAGTTTTCTGCTTCATATAGATGCCCTACGTTGTGCTCGGCTGGGTATTTCGCACCACGACTGTTTAAGTGCTCCAACATCAGCTTCTTCATCAACTTAGTGTCAGTGCCTTTCTTAAATATATAGTCTTGATGGAAGACATAGCACATAAAGTGGCCATAATAGAGAGACTTAACCAGATTCTTAGTCACCTCTTCTGGTAGCGTCTCTAACCAATCCTCATCGTTGCGTCGCAACGCGATATCTAGAGCAACAATATCTTCAACTTCGTCACGGTGAATGGTTTCGTAACGAATTGCTGCACCTGCTGCTGCAAAGCGATGTAGATACGCTTTCTTGCCCTCTTCTGGCGTACATTCGAAGAAATCACTATCGTGCTCAGCCGCCCAAACCTCTTTGAGATATTTCTGCGCTTCTGCAATGCCGCCATCGCTCATTTTGAGTACAAGATGGTGTTCGTACTTATCACGGTATTCCAACATGCGCTTAGGAAGGTGCTGTGGGAATAACTTGCTTGCGTAGTAGAGAATAGTATCTGGCAGGTATTTGCTGACTAAAGGTACACGCTCTAAGAAGTTTTCAACCTTAGCTTTGAGCGAGAACATCTTAGGTAGATTATCCGTGCCTAATAAATCGATAGATAGGAAGACATCTTTACCGTATTTCTCCGCCATGTTGAAGATGTCACGGTGAAGGTACTCGCCCATTTCTGGCAAGTTTTCAAACTGCGTAAGGAAATCTTTTCTGAGCTTGGTGAGCTTATCTGGATCATTAGTACCTAAATAGAACACCTGCTCTTTCTCTGGGATTGGATAGCTGTCGACTCGAACAGCGAACACGCCCAGTTTACCCGCACAACCACTCGCCTCGTACAGACGACGTTCGTCGGCATTAAAGCGCGATGGGATATCAGAGCTAACGTCGCGGACACGTTCGTCGTACTCTTTGTCCGATGCCATGCGCTCATCATGAATCACTTTATCTGGATCGAAGTTACCATCTTGGATGTTCTGCAAGATCTCTTCAGGTGTCGAGCCTAATCCTTCAATACCAAGGTGGTTAACAAGATTGAGCTTACCGTCTTTATCGACCTGAGCGAATATGGCTAACTCAGTGTATGCAGGACCACGTTTAACCAGAGCCCCGCCAGAGTTGTTTGCAATGCCGCCCACCACAGTAGCGCCAAGAGAAGAAGAACCAATCACAGAATGTGGTGCTCGATTTACTGCTCGCAGCTCTTTTTCTAGCGAATGTAAACTTGCTCCCGGAAGGCAAACCGCTTGCTTGCCACCGTCTAACAGATAGATTTGCTTCATCTTGGTAATATTAATCACTACGACATCGCGGTCATAATCACTACCACTTGGCGCAGAGCCTTCAGTAAGGCCGGTCTTAGCCGCCTGCATGATGATGATGCAATTGTTCTCCACACATTGTTGAATCACCTTCCACTGCTCTAGTAGAGTATTAGGGAAAACCACCGCCAATGCCGTACCGCTTCCCGAGCGAAAACCGCTGCGGTAATACTTGGTTTTGATTTCATCGGTAAGGACGTTTTCTTCCCCGACAATGGTGATAAATGCGTCGATGAGCTGCTTCTGTTTCATATCCGTATCTCTAGTTATTATGCCCAACCAATATAAGTAGTCCGAATCTGAACGTCCATTCCACTAAAGTCAGATAACTACGCCCAAGTAAAGCAAACCACAATAATAATTCATAATTTCATTCAGTTACACTTTCCAAAACCACAAATTCAACAAAGAAACTTATCGTTTCCAAAAAGAAACAATAGCAAAGTACATTGTTAACAAATGTGCACAATATCGAAGAACAAGAAAATCAAAAAGGCTGGCAAGGCTTTATATTCCTTACCTTGACAGAATGCTGAGTCAAACCAAAAGCACAACATGTGAGTACCGATACGTTATGGCAGCGTTATATAGCTGTGACATTGTAGATCAATACAGAAAATAGGCGGATGGTAGAGTTTTGGATTCAGCGATGAGCCCTATCCAAAGGGTGGTTCAAGCCTTTTGAGTAAAGTGGCCAGCTAGAATTGATGGCTACGATTTTGAAAGCACTGATAAAGGTGTTCTATAAAGATCTTGATCTTTTCTGGCTGCTGACGTGTATATGGATACACCGCATAGATGCCTAAGCACTTGGCAGTTTCGTCTTTAAACAACTGAATGAGCTTACCTTGCTGCAAGTCTTCATAAACCAGCACACGAGGTACATAAATAATGCCTTGCCCTAGCAAAGCGACATTACGTAACGCAGACGAGTTGTTGGTACATAGATTTCCATCCACCTTAACCTGATAAGCTTCATTATCACGTTTGAAAGCCCACTCACGCGCCCCCGTCTCTTGATAGGCGTAAACCAAACAGTTGTGCTTGGTGAGCTCGTTCGGCGTTTTGGGTTTGCCATGTTTGGCGACGTACTTAGGCGATGCACAGACAATCCAGTTTGCATCAACAAGCTTACGCGCTATAAGGCTTGAATCAGGCAAAACCCCTGTACGAATTGCAAGGTCAAAACCCTCATTGACGATATCTGCAAACCGGTTGTCCAGCTCCATATCAATATTGATATCTGGGTACGCTTGGTTGAACTCAGAAATAACCGTAGGAAGGATGAGCTCACCAGAGATGGTAGGCACCGTAATCTTGATATTGCCAGATAAACTCTTACCTAAGCCAACAATCGACTCTTCTGCGGTAACGACAGCTTGATAGACACTACGTGCATGTTCGAAGAAGGATTGCCCTGCTTCTGTGAGCTTGAGCGTGCGCGTTGTGCGATACAGAAGCTGAACGCCAATCTCCTGCTCCAACTTGGCAATACGCTTACTGACGACCGACTTAGTAAGATCCATTTGTCTTGCAGCTGCGCTGAACGAACCCTGTTCAACTAAATGATAGAAAATGATGTAATCGTCGGTATTTCTCATGTGTCTTCATTGCTTCCTTGTTGAAGAACATATTGTAAGCCGCTTTGAAGCCAAATGCAGATCGGAAAGTCACACTTGTGTGCTTACATCCGATCTTGGGCTGATAGAAATAGAGGAGGAACCACACAACAGATACAAAAAAACCAGCTTTCGCTGGTTTGATGTTGATGCTCTTCGCATCTGGATACCGCTATTGCCATATCCATAATTTGGAGCGACACACGAGGTTCGAACTCGTGACCTCAACCTTGGCAAGGTTGCGCTCTACCAACTGAGCTAGTGTCGCAAAATGGAGGCGCCTCCCGGAATCGAACCGAGGTCCACGGATTTGCAATCCGCTGCATAGCCACTCTGCCAAGGCGCCAAATTGTTTACGCTTAAAGGCTCTGCCCCGTTGCGTTGGTTGCTACTTTACGGATTCAGGAAATATAGTCAAACAAAAATCCAAAATTTCTGTTTGTTTGCTTTGTTTTAAACCAATCCGATGTTAATTCGACCTACACCGTCCAGATTTACTCACTTTGGTTAAGACAAATCAAAACAGATAGACAAAAGAAAAGCGGCAATCGGTGCCGCTTTTGTATCTCTATTCACGCGATTAACCGTTGGCAACGCGTTTAAACAAGCGTCCTACTACGTTTGGATGGTAAGACCAAGTGTGATCAAACATCGACATTAACGCTGGGTTGCCGTACTTCGACAAACTAATGGCATGGAATCGGTTCTTCTTCGCTTTTAACGCATCGACTTTTGCGAGCAACTCATCTTGCTGTTTTGGCGCAATGAAGTCTGAAATCACAACCATGTCGGCGTTTTTGTATTTGTCGCTGTTCATCAAATCGATGGATTTAATCAACGTTGGCTCCAAATCCGTGCCACCATGGAAGCTGTAAGTTAAAAAGTCGGCAGCTTCACGTAAGCCATCCTGACGAGTTAACTCGTAAGTAATGTGCTCCGTGGAGAAGATGATCACATAACAATCACGTTGCTCCGCCAAAGCGATTTGCATCAGTGCATAAGCCATAGCTTTAGCACATTGCTCTGGGAAGCCACTCATCGAGCCTGACGCATCAACACAAACGATAAACGGTCCTTTTTCAACGTCCACCGCTTTATGATCTGGTTTGTGCGCTTTTACCTTACGCAGTGTGCGAGACTTACCTTGCGTGCGGTAGTTCATCAAACGTTTATCAACCAAATGCTTATAGAACACAACTTCCAGCTCTGGGTACGCCAAAAACATGGTTTCGTTCGGTAGCAGTTTGTTGAGATCGTCACTTTCATGAATACCGACGATATCGTCTGTCGCTTCGTCACTCTTTTCCTCAACCATTTGCAGCTCTTCTGCTGGCGCGCGATTAAGGTCAGGATCATTCACTTGTCCCGCCATGCGACCAAGCTGTTCTGCGATTTCTTGTAAGCCTTTGTGCTTTTTAAGGAACTCTGCGTGGCGCTTCATCACGGTTAGGTCAGTTTTACTTAACTTAGCTGACGCCATATCCCATAAACGCCCTACGCTTTCTTCGTCACCAGACTCCGTCACTTTATCCATGTTACGCATGGTTTCCATACGCTGATAAAGGTCGTTAAGGACTTTTTCTTTGTTCTCTTCAAGCTCAGAGACTTGTGCTTGTTTGATTGCTTCTGCAAGGCTTTGATACCACTGGTCACAGAAGTAATGAGGGAACATCGGGTTATTCACGCCCTTGTTCTTCTCCATCATGCGACGCGCTTGCATGTAAAACGCTGAGTGCCATTCAAGCTTCTTGATCACATCATCAATGCGTTCAAAGAACTCGTTCTCATCCCAATAAATCACTTCTTGGTAGAGCGCGAGTTCCTGTTGAAAACGTTCTGTCTCACAGACTTTCGTCATGCGCTTTTTCACGTTGCCACGCCATTTAAGCAGATGGTTTTTTACTGAGGATTTCATGCCTCGGTTTTCTGCCATCATCATGACTTGTGAACGCGCCATTAAATCATTAACCGCACTGTCAATGATGCCTGAATCTGCCACCATGAGCGCTAAGTTGAGTCCGTCTGCACCTAACATGTCGTCTCCTTAAGAGAAAAACTGATGTAAGTTTTTGAAGCGTTGAATGATCTTCTCGCTTTCACCTTGGATAGACTCAAGTCTCTGGCTCACCTGTTGCAGACTCGACTCCATTAGACGTGGTAACTCTGGATCCACGAAACTGTGTGGTAATGCACCATGGAAGTTGGCTTTAACCTTACGCATATGATGTTCAGCTTCGCTCAATTGGCTGACTGCTTTTTCGCTTTCTGCCAACCATTTTTGGTAAAGCTCAACGTCTAAACCTTGTTGGGTAACCAAGCTCACCAACACGCCTCGGTTAGCAATGTCACGGATCACTAGGTTGTTGGCTGCATCGACATCAAAACGCAGACGACACATATTGGTGTTTTGGTTCACGTAACCATACACATCGCCATGACCTTCTTTGATCACTCGGTCAAGCTCGTCTTTTGGTACGTATACCCAGCGACTGTCGCCCTTCTCTGATTCAGAAACCGACATGTTGCTTTGCAGAATAACCAGCTTAACCAGATTCACCGCCGCGCCTACTTTGTAAGTTTTCGCTTTGGATGTATCGAAGCTCATGGTTTCTTTGCGAAGCAGACCGGTTGCCGCTTCAGCGTTTAGTGTCATGCGATATTTGTCTTCAAGCTCATGCTGTACATCAACCAAAGATTCACGACAGTATTCGATCTCTTGCTCTGCTTCTTGCTGGTCGAAGGCATGCTTAAGAGCGAACTCTTGAATCACACCGCGAACGACATCGCGTGACTCAGGGCTGTTCCATAAACAATCTTGAAGTAGCAGAAGGTCAAGTGGATTGATCTCGTCACGCCCATTAAAGAACGCACTTGCTTTAAGCAGCTTGACCGCTTTCTTCCAACGGCGGTCAGACACGTACATGTCTGTTAATGATGCGTCGCCAAACTCAGACTCAACTTTGGTTTCCAACATCGTTTTTAGTTGGAATAGTTTTTCGAATGCGTTGTCGGTCAGAGTAAGTTTGTCTAGTTGCTGCTGCCAGCGGTGGTATTCTTCGTCTGTGATCGCCAAGCCCTCTGGAACTTGCGCTTCTTGAGACGTACCCACTGTCAGCATAGATTTGAAGTTTTGTTTGTCCTGAATGCGGTTTACAAACACGCGCACCAACATACGGTCGTAAAGTGCGTCTAAGCCGCTGTCTTCATCTGGCAGCTCGTTTGATGCAGAAACCAAAAGACGCATCGGTACACGTTCGATATCGCTGCCGTTTTTAAATGTCTTTTCGTTCACAACAGTCAATAGCGTGTTCAGAATCGCAGGACCCGCCTTCCAAATCTCATCAAGGAAAACGACTTGCGCCGTTGGTAAGTAACCTTGAGTAAGACGGACATAACGACCGTTGTCTTTTAGCTCTTGAATGCTCAATGGACCAAACACTTCTTCAGGTGTTGAGAAGCGTGTCATGAGGTATTCAAAATAACTGCTATTATCAAAAGCTTGGATAAGTCGTTTTGCGATTAAGCTTTTTGCGATCCCTGGAGGCCCAAGAAGGAAGACGCTTTCGCCGGCAAGAGCGGCAAGAAGACAAAGTTTGATGGTGTGTTCGCGTTCGTAAACGCCATCAGTTAACGCTTTCGCTAGCTTGTTGATACGCTCTGAAAGAAGCGCCTTTTCTGCATTAGATGCGAAAGATGGTTGAATCATAGAAGCTCCGGCTGTTGAACTGAGGCTGTATATATAATTTTATACATTTGTTATAACTTTGTTACAAGTGTATTTTTTAGTGAACCTCGTTTATACCAGATGCTCTTCGCGCGCGTGCGCGAGCAACCATAGTTTTCATTTATGAGACATAACTCACTGAATGTGCTGGTTTCGCAAGAGTATGAAACCATTTTCTTCTTTTGTTTCCGGTGGTTTGTGGTTAATGTGCAAAACACGTCAATGCGCGGTTACAGCTAGGGTCCACAACTGCATGAGCAATACAATTCATAAATGGAAGCAGATTTCTCTGGTCGAAGAGGAAGTTAAACTACCAACTGGTCGGATGATTACACATACCACTATCCAACACCCCGGTGCTGCCGTTATCTTACCTATTACTTCAGATGGCAACATCGTTCTTGTTAATCAATTCCGTCCCTCTCTTAACAAATGGCTGCTTGAATTGCCTGCTGGCACACGTGAAGGCGATGAAGATCCATTGCACTGTGCTCAAAGAGAGTTGGAAGAAGAAACAGGATACAGCGCCGAAAAGTTCACATCGCTTGGTCAAGTTACCCCTCTTGCTGGTTTCTGTGATGAAATCCAGTACTTGTTTGTTGCCGAACAACTGAACAAAACCAATCGATACGAGTGTGACGACGACGAAGTCATTGAAGTAGTGACATTGTCACGAGAAGAACTCGAACAACAAATTATTCAAGGCATTATTACGGATGCCAAAACTATCGCTTGCCTAAGCAAAGCTCGTCTTTGCGGTTATATTTAGGTCTTTTCGACCGAGGAGAGAATTATGGACTTTCGATCAGATACCGTTACGCAACCTACCCAAGCAATGCGTGAAGCAATGTTTACCGCTCCTGTCGGCGATGATGTGTACGGTGATGACCCAACCGTTAACGAGTTAGAGCAATTTGCTGCTGAGCTTGCGGGCTTTGAAGCGGCAATGTTCACAACCTCTGGCACACAAGCAAACTTACTTGGCTTAATGGCGCATTGTGAGCGTGGTGATGAATACCTATGTGGTCAGCAAGCGCATAACTACAAGTACGAAGCTGGCGGCGCGGCGGTACTGGGGTCTATTCAACCTCAACCGATTGAGAACAACCCAGACGGTACTTTGCCATTCGATAAGCTAGAAGCCGCTATCAAGCCAGATGATGCGCACTTTGCACGTACTCGCCTACTTAGCTTAGAGAACACCATCAACGGTAAAGTGATTCCTCTTTCTTACCTTGCAGAGGCTCGTGAGTTTGTAAACAAACATAACTTGCAGATGCACCTAGATGGCGCCCGCGTATTCAACGCAGCTGTTGCGCTTGATGTTCCAGTGAAAGAGATTGGTCAGTACTTTGATTCAATGACTATCTGTCTGTCGAAAGGATTGGCAGCTCCTGTTGGTTCGCTACTGCTTGGTAGCAAAGAGTACATCGCAAAAGCACGCCGCCTAAGAAAGATGGTCGGCGGTGGTATGCGCCAAGCGGGTATTCTTGCTGCAGCTGGTAAACTAGCCCTTACCGAGCAAGTAGAACAGCTAAAACAAGACCACATCAATGCAAAAACCTTGGCGGAAGGTTTAGCGGAATTGCCTGGTTTCTCTGTTAATCCAGAGTTTGTTCAAACCAACATCGTCTTTGCCAAGCTTGATCCACAAGTGGATATCGCTGGTGTCGCAGAAAAGATGAAGGAGCAAGGCATAACAATTACGCCAGGAAACCCAATCCGCTTTGTGACGCACAAAGATATTTCGGCACAAGACATCGACACCTTCCTATCTAGCCTTAAATCTCTGCTTTAACTTGATTTTGATCATTGAGCTTCCCCTAAGGGGAAGCTTTATTCTATGCGCTTTCAAGAACTACAATGAGTGCATTCAATGCTTAGATACGTGCTTCTAACGTCTCTTCTTCTCTCTTCCTCTGTAGTGGCGAAACCTTTTGGTGACGTTGATAAAGGCAAACTTAAATCGCCAAGCTGTGTTTACTGTCATGGTTCGAACGGCATGACGACAAACGACGCTTACCCTAACCTAGCCGGTCAGAATGCTCAGTACCTGTATGATTCTATGAAAGCCTATCAAGATGGGCTTCGCTTAGGTCCTTTGGCAGAAATGATGGCAGCCCAATTACGCATGCTGAATGATGAAGATTTGCGCGATGTTGCCGCGTTTTATTCAGAACAAACACCTCATGCAGAAAAGTGAATAATTATGGGACTTGTGAATCACCACAAGTCCTAACTCCGTTTTCATTCGCACAACATCTAACCAAAACAATTAACCATTAAATCATTGACAAGCAACTCAACCCTCTTCAGATCAAATTATTGATGAATTTATAGTTCATCAACTTAGTTAATATTGACTTTTTATTCTATCTTATCGATATTTCATGCTTTCTATAATTCGACGTGAAATAGGTTATGTCTCACACACACGCTCAGCCATCGGAATCGGCGGCAACCCCTAAATCATGGCAGATGCCTGATACCCTCATTTTGATCTTCATTGTTGGTATTCTTGCTGCGATTCTTACCTACTTAATCCCTGCTGGTCATTTCGATAGCCAACAAGTGACCTACATGGTCGACGGTGCAGAAAAAACTCGTACTGTTATCGATCCATCTTCTTTCTCTTATGCAACCGACGAAAACGGTGAATTGGTTTACAACAAGGTTGGACTGTTCGCTTCAGGCGGCGGCATTGGTCTAATGAACTTCCCATTCGAAGGTCTGGTTTCAGGCTCTAAATGGGGCAGCGCGATTGGCGTTATTATGTTCATGCTTGTTATCGGTGGTGCATTTGGTGTGGTAATGCGCACAGGCACAATCGACAACGGTATCCTTCGCCTTATCGATAAGACCAAAGGTAACGAAGCGCTATTCATTCCAGTTCTGTTTTTGCTGTTCTCTTTGGGCGGCGCAGTATTTGGTATGGGTGAAGAAGCCGTTGCATTTGCGATTATTATCGCACCACTAATGGTTCGTCTTGGCTACGATGGCATCACTACAGTAATGGTGACCTACGTTGCGACTCAGATTGGTTTTGCAACGTCTTGGATGAACCCATTCTCGGTAGCGATCGCGCAAGGTATTGCTGGTATTCCGGTTCTGTCTGGTATGACTGTACGTATGGGTCTGTGGGCTGGCTTTACACTTATCGGTATTGCTTTCACTATGATCTACGCAGCGCGTATCAAAGCAAACCCTGAGCTTTCTTACAGCCGTCGCACTGACAAATACTTCCGTCAGCAAGAACTAGGTGATCACGATTCTCGTTGGAACCTAGGTGACACCCTAGTTATCCTTACGGTTATCGCAACTACAGTATGGGTTGTTTGGGGCGTAGTGGCTAACGCATGGTACATTCCAGAAATCGCATCTCAATTCTTCACTATGGGCTTTGTCGTTGCGATTATCGGTACGATCTTCCGTCTGAACGGCATGACGCTAAACTGTGCGGCTGACGCATTTAAAGAAGGTGCAGCAATCATGCTTGCCCCTGCTCTATTGGTTGGTTGTGCGAAAGGTGTATTGCTTATCCTAGGTGGCGGTACTACTGATGAAGCGAGCGTACTGAACTCGATCCTGAATAGCGCTGGTGGCGTGATCAGCGGTCTTCCTGACGTTGCCGCTGCTTGGTTGATGTATGTTTTCCAATCTATTTTCAACTTCTTCGTGACTTCAGGTTCTGGTCAAGCAGCGCTGACAATGCCTCTATTGTCTCCTCTTGCAGACATCGCTGGCGTTACACGTCAGGTAGCCGTTCTAGCATTCCAACTTGGTGATGGTTTCACTAACGTTATCGTTCCTACTTCAGCGTCGCTAATGGCAACACTGGGTGTATGTCGTATCGACTGGGGTGACTGGGCGAAATTCTGCTGGCGCTTTATGCTATTACTCTTTACCCTATCGAGCATTGTCGTCGTCGCAGCTCACGTGATGGGTTTTGCGTAAACTGATTACCAATATCCCCAAACAACTTAAACGCGAAAGCGGAGTTTGGGTATAAAGAATAAGGCGAGACAAGTTCTCGCCTTTTTTAATTCAAGCCGTATGGCAAACAAGCATCGAAGTAAGATGTTTTGGAGTGACAACTTTAATGGCAACACAATTTCTGGATGACGTAATTCAAGGTCATCAAGTCATTCAATCTCTTGACGTAAAAGACTTGCCTGCAGGCGAGCACAAATTTTGGTTCCGTATCGCAACCAACGCCCTATCTCAATGGCAACATTTGCCTGTGTTGGTTTTCAAAGGCGAAAAACCGGGTAAGAAAATCATGATCACAGCAGGTGTTCATGGTGATGAATACAACGGTGTTTTAGCTGCTCAAAAGACCGCTCGTGAACTGATTGGTAAAGACATCGCAGGTACTGTAACTGTCGTTCCGACCATCAACCTAACGGGTATGCTGAACCACAGCCGCGACTTCTTCTCTGCGGATCCAGATGCATCTCCTTCAAACTTAAACCGTTTCTTCCCTGGCGATGCAAACGGCAACGAAGCAAACCGCTTCCTATTTGCTTTGTGGAATAACCTTCTTAAGCCAAACGCAGAACTGGCGATTGATTTACACACTCAAACCACTGGTGCTGCTTACCCGCTGTACGTTTTTGCCGATTTCCGTATTGAGCAATCTCTGGAAATGGCTCGCCTCATTAACCCAGATGCGATTCTTAACGATCCGGGTGACGCAGGTGTACTTGAAACCGTCTGGAACAACAGCGGCATTCCAAGCATCACCATCGAGGTGGGCATGGGTCGTTACACAGAACAAGAGCTGATCGACCGTACCGTGACTGGCATCTTCAATATCCTTGCTCGCCATGACGTAGTAACTGGTGAAGTTGCAGAAATCACGCCTTGCCTAGAAGGTAAAGACATCATCAGCATTCGCGCTGAATTAGGTGGTTTTGTACTACCACAAGTGAAGATGATGGATAAGGTAGAACAAGGTCAATTGGTTGCGATTCAATACGACAGCTTTGGTGATGAGATTCAGCGTTACACAGCGCCAACAGAAGGCACGGTACTGAGCCACAACATTGAATCGATCCGAGCGCCAGGTTCTTTGGTTGTTCGACTGATTAAGTAACACCTTTGAATTTAATAGCTTGTAATTTCAGATTGTTAGGCTCAAACCAATAACACAAAGCCCTGCATAACTTGCAGGGCTTTTCTTTGTTGGTATTTTCAACATGCTTCAGTTAAGCTCTACGTGACAATGTCACCAATAAAACCAATGCAGCACACGACATTAGAACAAATCCAAGGTTTTGAATCATTCCAGCTAAGCCTAGACCTGAACCAATCATCAAGTAGTACATTAATCCTAGCAATGCCCCTGCACTGCCCGCTTGTTGCTTGTAATCAACTAAAGCGGTGCTCAGAACATTTGGAATCGCGATACCAAATGCCATCACAATGAACAACATTGGGGCCAAGAACCAAATCGATGTTTGCAGCATAAACACACCGAAGCCTCCGATGATCAAAAATGCTGATGCAATCCAAAGCAAATGCGTTTGTGAGCGACCTTTTGCTAGCAATGACTTGTTCATCAAACTGCCAATTAAGGTACCAACGCCCAATATCACACCGCTGTATCCGAACTGCTCAGAAGTCAGTCCGAGCTGCTCAAAAGTGAATGCGCCCAATTGGTAGTATGCGAATAAAGCAATGTTGTAGAGCGCAACCAACAACGCAGATTGCCAGATTTGAGCATCTTTCAACATTCGTCCAAGTAATGAACAGATGTTTAGCGGCTGCTTTTGAGTTTGTGTTTCAGGTAGATTAACCGCGTTGTAGCACAGCAAAACAAGCGCCAAAATAAACAACGTAAAGAACACAACCTGATAGCCACCGAGTGCTGTTAACTGACCACCGAGCAACATGCCAATCACTGGGCTAATGGAAATACCCAAACCCATAACGCTAAATACTTTGCTTAGCTCATCGCCTGAAAAGCTGTCTCTTAGCATGGTTTGTGTCACGACCGACCCAACCGCAATACCAAAAGCACTGAACGCGCGAGCTATCATCATCACGTCAAAGCTTTCTGTTTGCATAGCGACCAAAGCAGATGCGCCGTAAACCAACAACCCTGCCAGCATGGTCGGGCGTCTGCCCCACTTATCTGCCAAGATTCCCCAAACCACCACGCCAATAGCAAATGCAGAAAAATAGATAGATAGGGTTTGCGCTGCTTGCGAATACGTCACAGCAAATGACTGAGCAATATTACCTAGCGCTGGGCTGTATATGGTCTCCACAATTTGCGGAAACATCAGCATCACCACCATCAATCCAATAGAAGGTTTCGTTTTCATTTTTACCTCTCTGTCCCACTCCTACAGATGTTTAAGTGGGTAACGAACTTAACTTGGCGTGCAGTATAGAAGGCGTTATGCTTTACCCATTAACAACATTAAAACCAAAAACATCAAGATTCGGACAAATGGCAATTATTGAAGATAATACTCGATTTGATGCGGACGCGATTGCCGCGAGTGTGGTTGGCATTGCAGCGGATGTCGGCAAACATGATTCCGGTATGCACGAACACAAGAAAGGACAATTGCTTTATGCGCCACAAGGCTGCATGACGTTCGCACTCGATAACTCTATTTGTACCTTACCACCAACTAAAGCGGTGTGGATTCCGCCACATACTTCTCACAGAGCCGTCATGACCAACGTTGTGGCTTACCGTTCACTCTATTTTGATTGCAGTGAATACAACTGCCCTGATGAAATAGTGATGATTGAGGTGAACGATCTTTTAAAAGCACTGATCGACAAAATGGCATTGTGGGAATGGGATATTGAAGAAACGAAAACTCAGGCTACGAGCGCTTTGTTTTGGGAAGAGTTTTACCAAGCGAAGCAGTTTGAGTTCTCTTTACCCTTGCCTTCTGATAGGCGTTTAACAGGGTTTCGCAAGGCAATGACCAAGGGTGATTTTATAGCTCCTGAGTTAAACCAACTGTCACAAACCGTTGGCGCGAGCAGCAAAACTATCACTCGCCTATTTAAGGCTGAGACTGGCATGTCTTATCAAGATTGGCGTCAACAATGGCGGCTACTTAAGGCTATTGAGCTCTTATGTGAAGAAAGACAAGTCAGTGATGTTGCCCATTGTTTAGAGTTCTCATCAGACAGCGCATTTATTGCGTTCTTTAAGAAACAAACCGGACAGACACCACTGAGTTTTATGAAGCACAGATCGTTGTTATAAGACGATCATTTCGCGCGTTATTTGGTTTGGTCTACGAGAATTAGCTCGTCCAACGCAAAGCCTTTATCTTTTGCTACTTGTTTGAAACGCTCGACCGTTGCTTTATCGACAGTTGGTGTGCGTGACAGTAGCCATAGGTAGTCGTGATTGAAACCAGAGATAAACGCGTAGTCGTAGTTCTCACCTAGCTCAAATACGATGTAAGACGAATAAAACGGACCGAAGAACGACACTTTTAAATGCCCTGTGTTTTCACCATCAACGAAATACGCTTTGCCGTCAGCTTGCGTCCATTCTTTATCTTCTTCTGAATAACCTCGGTTGATAACCGTTACGCCACCATCCTCACGAAGCTCGTATTCAGCCGTCACATTAGATAGACCGCGCTCAAAGGAGTGATCAAGACGGGCAATTTCATACCACTTGCCTAGATATGGTTGAAGTTCAAAGTTATTGACCGGCTCCACGCCGTCCGGTTTAGACGTACAGCCAAACAACGTTGCAAGAGACAAAAGTAAAAGTGTTTTAAGAGATTTCATACAGCAACCTGAAATTAATTTAGTGTCTGATTTTACTATAGAAGATAAAAATTCGATCAGAAATTAATGTATCGAAATTCTCCACAGGACAGTCCTACGTCTTGGAAACCTTGTAGTGCTTCAAACACATTAAAGTGGCTCACGACAACAACCTTTCGATATTGGCGGTAACGATCCAGCACCAATTCAGCCCGTGCTTGTAGCTCATCAACATGTTCGTAACGATTATCGGTCATTGGAATACCCGCTTTTAACAACTCTCGGTATTCGTGCCAGCGTCGGTCTCTCTCATTCAAGGTAATGTAGCCGCCTTCTTTGTCAGCACGCCACTCTCTCAAGTCATGCTCAACAATCAAAGGCAAACCGCGGTGACGATTGAGGATTTCTGCAGTTTGAAGGGCTCTTGTGTAAGGAGAGCTGATGATGATTTCAGCATCATTGAAGACTGGATGATTGAGCTTTTCTTGCAGCACGGGCAAATGCTCTCGACAAAGCGGCGCATAGTCCTTCTCAAGCTGAGTCATCTGCCGCTCATCCGCTAACGTAAAATCTGGCACGCCATGCCTTACAAATACAATGTCCATATTGTGGTGCTCGTCCTTGTTAAATTGCTATTGAGAAATTGGAGTCAGTTTTAGATAGGAGTGCACTTCTCCATTTTTGTATTCAATCGCCGAGTGGATGGAAGGTTCACGGTTTCCCACAACAGAAAGTTCATAAGTGTTTTCACCTTTGTAGATCGTGATATGAAGTACGCCAGCGTCTAGCTCCCAATGCCCTTTGGTATGAAGGCGTCCAAACAAGGTGTATTCATCAAGTGAACCATCTGCATGCAAATGTACCTCTGTGATGTAGCCACCCGTGCAGCTCTTGATCCAGCAACGATCACTGACTTCTTCGAGGCGTATTTCTCTTTTGCTTGCCTTCCATTTTGAGAAACGTTCCGACTCAGCAAAAGATGCTTCGATATCGGAATGTTCTTTTATGGGCGTCCCTTCAAGCTCGCGCAAGCAAAGCTGAATCCAACTAGTTATTTGCATGGAATATCCTTAAGGTTTCAATTGCCCTTTTTACGCCTAAACGTGGGCTGCTTAATACTGGAATGTCGACATCAACTAATGATGCAGCACCTGACATCGAAGCTTGTGCCAGTACGATTACGTCATAATCACGAGCCTTTTGCTCTATTACCGCTTTTATCTTGTCGTAATAGCCTTGGTTATCTTGGTCGAGAAAGCGTTCCCAAGCACCTTCAACCACAAACGTATCTAACTGACTGATACAATTGCCCTCACTCGTCTCAAGTAACGCCAAGCTAGGTTCAATGGTTGTCGATAATGCCGCGAGTAACAACACTCGCTCATGAGTTACAGCTTGGTCACCCATCGCGCGGTCGATACGCTGAACGTTAACGCCCTGCTCTGTAAGCGACTCAGCAAAGCGACCAATTGAGGAGCAAGTACAAACCACCAAGTTTGCTTGTTCAGAAAGCTCTCGTACTTTGCCTTGTACTGATTGCTCCACCTCAGATTCGTCCTCTCCAGCAACCAAACACTCCAACAAGTCGGCATCGGCAAAGTGTGCGACTTTTAAATCAGGCGCGAGCTCTGTCATCAGTTTGGAGAAAGGTGGAATGTGTACGGGTGAAGTATGAAGAAAATATAGGTCGTATGGCTTCATGCTAAGTTGTCGATTTTTAGTTCAATTTCGACAACTTAGCACAAGGCGATGGGAATTAATGCGATCAGAGTTACTGTTGTGCTTCCCAAAGACCAAGAAAGTACTTGCCGTAAACCACTTCAGTTTGCATATGCATAATCAGTAAAAATGCAATCAAAGCTAATATAAAGCGATTGAAATAACGGCTGACTTTGGTACGGATTTTTATATCGAATACTCCGATATGAATACCAACATAGGCAAAGGGGTAAACCAACAAAACAGCGAGTAACCAACCTAAGTAGCCGGATATCGCCATTTCCTCGTAACCGATCATAATACCTCCACAATGAATACGACGGGAACTTGGTTAGTATTCATCATCTAACGGAGGCGAAATGTCAGGATTTACACAGCTGCGAGCCGTTGCCAAAAAGTCCTTTAAATAAGTTACTTATCTATTTATAAAATCTTGAGAACCAAGAAAATCTTGTGCCATTTTTGGTGAAGTGATGTGGATGAACTTGATCGGTGAACCTTTTAAGTCCTCTTTCAGTTTTAGATAACGCTTCCGATTCTTTCGGTAATTCTTAACCGACCACCAAATAATCGAATCCTTACTCAAAAACGCTTTTCTAAAGCTTTCTCTATTGCCAGTTCCTTCCCAGAACTCTTCTTTAGTCCATGCCCTTTTGATAGCACGAGTTACGGAGCGATAAGTGGTGATAGAACGTGAATAATCGAGCCAGATGATGGTATCGACCCTTTGCCATTTGTACGGTTGTGTTCGGCTGTAGTTCCCGTCGAGTACCCAAGCGTCTTGTTGAGTTACGTCAACGACTTTATCGAAGAACGTCTCATCATCGAGTTCTTTCCAATCGGGAAGCCAGAACAACCTGTCCATTTCTATGTACGTGACACCTAATTTCATTGCGAGTTGCTTTGAAAACGTCGATTTACCGCTTGCACTGCTGCCTACTACATTGATCCTTTTCATTAAATCCTCCTAGGTGACCGTACCAAATTGACAAAGAGCGACGCATTCCAACTATAGGTAAGTCTGGAAAATGCGGAGGCGGGATATTAATGATTACGCTTTAAAGTTCTAGTGTAGGTTCAATAAGATGTGAAGTTACGCGCATAAAAAAGCCTCCAGTGAAGGAGGCTTGCAAATGAACTAATTACAACTTATCCCATGCGTCTGACCAATAAACGGTTTCACCTGGCGCATAAGAAGGATTTGAACACCACCCCGTGTATGGCCATGGTTTACATTGATACAAGTTGCCATCTGAACCTGTGACAATGTCACCTGCTTCATACGCTTTTCCAGATTCATACGGAGGGTAACTGCTGCCATCAGAAACAATCACAGAGCGTTGAGCTGTCGTAGTTTGATTAGCACTGTCCGTTACGCGGTAAACCAAGTTGTAGGCGCCTAGAACGTTCACATCTACACGGCCCTCTACACGAACTTGATCAGTCAAATCACCGTCTTCTGCATCCGTGGCTTTTACACCTGCCATTGGGTCAAATGCATCACCAAGCTGGATAGTTGTATCCGCGACACCTTCAAACTCAGGCACAAGACTGTAAACAACAACCGTTCTGCTTTGCTTGGTTTCATTGTTGTCGCTGTCTTTTACACTGTAAACCAAAACATAAGTGCCAACAGTGTTCACATCAACTGAACCTTCGACAGTAATGCTGTTAGTTAGGTCTCCATCTTCTTTATCAGATGCGGTAACACCTGCATACGGATCAAATGCACTACCGTGATGCACTCGAACATCGTTGATGCCGCTAAACACCGGTTCGCCTTCACTTGGCGGTGGTGGAGTCTGACCGTGGATAAACGGACCGTAATCCTTCACAAATTTTTCACCGTACGCCTGACCATTCTTGTTGGTGCCCATATCCCAGTTAACTGACCATGTCATTACGCCACGAAGTGCCTGCCCTTGCGCTTTAAGTTGGTCAAACGCGTCGTAAAGATCTTGAGGATCTTGTACAAAGCCCGTTGCTGCTGCATCAATGTTAGATGGAATACCAAACACCAATTTGTCATGCGGAATTTTATGGAAACCACGTGTACCGTTCGATAGAGAGTCTGAAATGTAGTAAATGAATTCTTGTTTTAGCGCATCATTGTTTTGTGCAATCCAACCCACACCTTCAACCCAAATACCATCACCACCTTGGTTGTAAAATTGAGGGTTGATCCAATCGTAGTACCCTTCTAATCCAGTAATATAAGGAACGTATTTGCCACCTTCTGTTAAGTATGGAAACTCAGGCGCCATCGTAATTAGGAAGTTTTTGCCCTGCTGTTGATAGTGTTCTTTTACAAGGCGAAGTGCAGCTGGGATTACTGTTTGGTTGTCTGACGCGGTTACTGCAGATTGCTCTAAATCGATATCCAGACCATCAAAGCCGAACTTATCAGTAAGGCGGATGATCTCTTGTGCGAATGCTTGCTCATCGCCAGTTTTCAGCTCGACGTGCGCATCTGCACCACCAAGCGCAATAAGAACGGCGCGTCCTTGTTGGTTTAGTGCGCTAATTTGATCAATAAATTGTTGTTCTGAAACACCAATATTTGGATCGAGCTTAAAGGTTGGAATGCGACCTTCGCTGGTATTGAACACCTTCATGAAGGAGACGTTAACCACATTGTACATTGGGTCAACTTCATCCAGCGTCACACACGGCGCATTACCGCCCTTGTAACCAGCCCCATCGCACCAGTTATGCCAATAACCGACTACAACACCGCCATCTGGATTCACCATTTCATTAGCGGATGCTACGTTTGAAAGACCACTCAAACCCAATGCTACTGCTAGATATAGCGCTTTTTGCTTCATCGTGTTACCTCTCATCCATTTTGCTTCATCACAACAATCATTCAGCACTTTATATTAGTGCCTAATGAATTTTCATTGGATTATATGGCTGTATTGCGAAAACAGATACACGTGCAAAGTTATGTTTTCCAAGTCTATTTTATAATTGTGATCTTAATTCACGACGCGAAACGAATAGGAAATTAGCGTTCGCTCTTAAGCGTGACTTACTAGCAAAATTAGGCAAAAAGTTAACCAAAACCTATTTTTTGGAGCTCGCTCGCAACGATTTAATCAGGATTTAACCCTGTTCATATAAAAAGTTTGCACAACGTAGACATTGGGCTGGAACGCCAACTTATATAATGCGGGCTTACATAAATAGAGGTTATTTTTATGAAATTAAAAACAGTGTCAGCTTGCGCAATCTTGGTTTTGCTTGTCGGATGTCAGCAAAAAACTCAAGATGAAGCGACACAGTCAACAACCTCGGCAGATGTATGTAATACACAAGGAAATATGCCAAGTGGGTGGAACGAATTCGATGCTACCCCAGACGCTCAAAAGGCAATGGCCTTTGTCCTAAACAAAATGGAAACTCTCGCTTCGTTTAAACAGATCTTGTCCGTTCATGCACAAATTGTGAGTGGTGTGAACTACGCGATAGAGTTTGAATTGAATGACGGATCAGTATGGAACACAGTTGTTTATCGCAACCTTGATGGTGAATATGCGATTACGCAATCACCGAAAGAAGGTCGCTTCTGCGAACAATAAATGCTTCGAAACTGAGAACCAAAAAGCCCCGCTATTTTACACCGTAATTTAGTGGGGCTTTTTGTTTATTCATATTTTCCAGTACTGATTAAGAATCAAATGCCATCTGAGACTTCACAGAAACTGTAGAACCAAGTCGCGACGGTTCGACATCAATGCGTTGCGCCATTTGCTCTTTCAGCTCGGAAACGTGAGAAATCACGCCAATCATGCGACCCGTTTGTTGTAAGTCGACCAAGGTTTGAATCGCAAGATCCAAAGATTCCGGATCTAAGCTGCCAAAACCTTCATCAATAAACAGCGTATCCAAGCGAATACCACCACTGTAAGACTGCACAACATCAGATAGACCGAGCGCTAATGCCAACGCTGCCATGAAAGATTCACCACCTGATAACGTCGCAACATCGCGCGTTTTACCTGTGTAGCTGTCCTCTACTACCAAATCCAAGCCTCGCCCTGCCGCACCTTTGAAGCCTTCAGTTTTACGAGCCAAGATATAACGGCCTTTGCTCATCAAGCTTAAACGCTGTGACGCTTGAATCAACACGTCGTCTAATAACACACCAAGGACAAATCGGTGCAAACTGATACGGCTACCCGTTTTACCGCTTGCAACGTCATACAAGGTACCAAACACTTTGTATTCGTCTTCTAACTTAGTGTTCTTGTCATGTAGCGTCGCGATGTCATTACGGACTTTCTCTAGACGTTCAAACAAAGAGCGCGTGCTATCAAGCTGATTGCGCGCTTCAACGTAACTTTGCTGGACACTGTTTAATTTAACGTTAAACCCTTCTAAATCAGGTAACGCCAGGTCTTTCAACGTGGAGCTCAAGTCTGCCAAGGTTTGTTCTAGCTTGATTTGAGTCTGTTTGAACGCATCAATTTCTTTCTGCCAAATCTGCATCTCGGCTTCATCAACTTTACTTGCTAGGAATTGTGCTTCATCCTCGAATGCGCTCGTCTGCAACGCTTGCGCCCAATCAGTTTTGGCTGTGTTCAAACGCTCTAGTGCCTCATTCAACCACTGTTGATTGGTTGTCAGTTGGCTTTCAATATTGGTCTTCGCCAGCACGGCTTGTTGTAAATGGTTTTGTGCAGACTCGAATGCGGTATTCAACTCCGTAATCTGTTTTTGAATCGCAACAATGTCTTGCTCAAGAACTTCAAGAGATGAGTACTTGGCATCTAACGAAGCAGACAGTTTAGCCAGTTGCTCTTGGTTCACTTTTATCGTCGATTCATTCGCTGCCATCTGGTTTTGTAGATCATTGATCTTACCTTCCCCAGTAACACAACGCTGGTTTAACTCATTGACGCTTTGTTCCAGCTGAACCAAGTTAATCGATGACAATTGCTGTAAACGTTCATTGAGCTGCTGCATGGACGCTTGTAACGCGCTTAAATCCATTGATGCGTTTTGGCCAAGTTCAACGGATAGTTGCTCAATCTGCTGCTTGTATTGCCCGACTGCGATATTGTGCTGCTCCAACTGATTGTTCAATTGGTTAAGTACAACTTGCCCTTCTCGCTCCGCGTTTCGAGCGCGCTGAACTTGCTCTTTTGTTACCTCTTCACCAACAAATTGAGCGGGTTGAGGGTGTTCTACACTACCGCACACCGGACACATTCCACCGGCTTGTAAGCGCTGAGCCAATACTGCGGCTTGAGCATTGTTCCAGCTCAATTCAAGTGTATCTGCTGAGCGTTGAAGTTCTACGTATCGCGCTTTTGCTTGGTCAACCGAAGCTTGTTTGCTAGGAGTCAATGCATCCAATTTCGCTAGCTCTTGGTTTAAGCCAGTTAGCTTCTGTAGGTCTTGCATCAAACGTTGTTGCTGTTTTATCTCAGCTTCTACACTGCCAATACTAGCAACATCAACTCGAGCTTGATCCAATGACTTCTGACCTTGTTGCGCCTCTAGCGTTAACTTCTCTTTCAGAGCGATATATTTATTAAGCGTTACCTCAAACTCGGATTTTTGCGTCAAACCTGCATTAATGGCTTTCTCTAGCTCTGACTTTTCAACCAACTTTCCTTTCATGCCTTCAAGTTGGTATTGCTGTTCTGTCAGTTTTGGCAATTGTGCAGCTTGTTCTTTCGCGGTTTGCAGTGCGCCTTCTTTGGATTTTACCGCGTCATTTGCCACAGTAAGATCTTGAGATAACTTAGCCACCTTTTGCTCAAGTTCTTGCGTTTGCTTTGAGGCATTTTGTAACGTGACATAAGGCAACTCAACCTTGCTTGCCTTCTTCGCATTGTCTAACTGCAATTGACGTGATGAGACAGCATCGCTCTTTTCCAAATGTTGCTTCAAAGCAATTTCGGCGTGCTCGCGCTTTTTGAACTCATTACTCAGCGCCTCTGCTTTTTGCAGTTCCGTTTTTACCGCATTTAATTGAGCCAGTGATTCTTGCTCTTGCTTTTGTACAGATTCAAATTGAGAAGATAACGCTTCACGCTGCTCTGTTAACTCCACTTCGGAAGAAACACCAGCTACCTGCAGTGCGCCTCGAATTTGGTTATCAAACTCGTCTTTGGCTTTGCTAATGGCACTCGCTTTGTCTTTCAGTGCGTATTCAATCTTCTTGTAGATATCCGTTTGGAATAACTGACCAAAAATCTCTTCCCGCTCTTTGGATGTCGCAAGTAACAACTCTCGAAACTTACCTTGTGGCAACACCATCACTTGGCGGAACTGAGTTTCGTTCAAGCCAATAATATTGGTCACTTCTGTCTTTACTTGCGTTGTTTTGCTAGTGATGAGCTTTTCTTCGTCCGTAATCTCATACAAAGCTGCGGTATGCTTACGCACTGTCATGCCCTCACCACGCGCCTTTGGTGCTTCTTGTTCTGGTGAGCGAATCACTCGATAAGACTTGCCGTGCAAAGAGAACTCTAGTGTCACTTCAGTCAATAGCGTTGGCGCTGCCATATCGCAACGCATTTGAATGCCTTGACGCTCGTTACCCGTCGTTTCACCATAAAGCGCAAAACAAATCGCATCGAGAATCGAGGTTTTACCCGAACCAGTAGGACCGTTGATAAGAAACAGAGGGTTAGTTCCCAGCTTGTCGAATTCAATCGTTTCTGTTTGAGCAAACGGACCAAAAGCCTGCATTGTCAGTTTAATGGGTTTCATGTTTGGTCCTTACTGAGCTTGCTGAGAAAGTTGTTTGATGATGTCACTGATCGCTTGATCTTGTTCTTGCGATAATTGGCCGTCTTGAGCTTCCGAAAAGAAGTCTCGAAACATGTCTATCTCACTTCTCGCCAATTTCGCTTGCGCCATTTCCTGCTCGACACCTATTAACATGCCCGGTTTTTCTAGGTGCAAAACATTCGGGTAAACAGTACGTAGCTTTTCCATTGGGTTTAAGATCGCGTGCTTATCCATCAAACGTACCAACAGGTAGTCTTCGTTTTTCGGATCGGTTTTGCCCTGCTCTATTACTTGTTCAAGTTCGCCTTCAACGATTCGCATCTCATGAGGTGCGGCAAGGTCAATATGCTCTGCCGTGACAAAACCGTTTTGGTCAATTTCCACCAGCGTGAAACCTTTCTTCTGGTTTTGTTCACCAAAACTGTATTTCATCAGTGAACCAGAATAACGAATGTACTCTTCGCCTTTTTTCTGTGGCTGGTGCAAATGCCCCAACGCTACATAGTCAAAGTTGAGAAAATGCTCGTGACTGACACGGTCGGAACCGCCAATCGAAAGTGGACGCTCAGATTCAGACTCAATGGCACCATCGACAAAGCAGTGACTGACTAACACGTTACGTTGCTCTGGTTGGAACTGCTCAGTGATTTTCTCGGCAAGTAACTTGTGCGCTTGATCGTGGGTCGAAACGGGTTCTTGGTAGGCAAAACGGACTTGCTCAGGGTCGTTATAAGGCATGCCATAAAAAGCCACTTGCCCTGCGCTTGCGGTTTCAATAACAACAGGGGTAAGCATGTCTTCAAAGTTACTGATAATGTGAAGACCTGCATTTTTCATCTGTTCTGAGCCAAAACCTAGGCGCTCAGCACCATCATGGTTGCCAGAAATCAGAATCATCGGCGTATTTAGCTCACCACAGATTCGCTTCACCACTTTGTTAAGTAGTTCAATCGCAATGGTTGGTGGGACAGAACGATCATAAATATCACCAGCAACAACCACCGCATCAACAGGGTTGTCTTCAATGTATTGGATTAACTGGTCGAGAACCGCTTGCTGATCGTCAAGCAAAGAGACGTTATGAAACTGTCGGCCAAGGTGCCAATCTGAGGTATGGATAAACTTCATTCGAATTCACTTTCTGCCATCTACATGGCGCTATCTTATTATCCCCCTAGGATATCGTGAGTTCGTAAGCTTTTCATGTGGTTTATCAAGTAACACAGCGAATAAAGCTATACGTTTTTCAACACTCAAACCCACGTATATGTTGTACCAACTACGTACCCTCTAGGCTCGATATCTAGCTGTAATTGATGAAAGCCCTTTTCGGGCTCCCTAATTTGTTTCTCGAATGCATTTATTGCTTTCAACAAACCACCACATACACCAAGAGAGCCCAATTTAGCATCTAGAAATTCGTAGTTCGTTGCTTCCGTTATCCAAGGAGCCAGATACTTTATTGAATTTAACCAAAGTGGCTCATTAGCATCGAGAGATAAGGAGAGCGAGGTAAACAAGGAACTACTTCTGAATGATAGCTGCGACACTACCTTATCAATCGCGCTTTGATTGGTGGAGTTTGCGAGGTCAACTCTAGCAGGCAAACACTCAAGTCCTGTATCACAAGGGAACGCTCTAGCTAAGATGAGCGCACCGTTGTTAAGCTTTGTTGATGCCTGATTGGTAGCTGGCTGTATAGCCAAGATCCAGCAATCGTTTTGCTTTGTTGCTCTTTCAATATGAGAAAGCGCTAGCAAGAAAGATGCATTTCCGTATGGATATATTTGAAATTTAGTATCACTTTCAAATTCAACTGTCGCTCTTAGCATTTGCATCGTGGATTGAACTTCATGCTTTTTAGTATCGGCGGGTAAAAGAACAATCAAAGTTCCTTTAATAAAGAAATTCTTAAGCTGTTGCGAATAGGAACTGATAGTTTCGCTCGGTCTACTATCAAAATGATACTCCAGCGGATTCATAGACATTGAGATGTTGGTATCAGCAAAGTCGAAGAGCGGTTTAATGCTAGAGAATTCGTGGCCATTTAAACATATCACCTGTGTTTCAAAACCTAACGCCAATTTAACCACCAATGAGTACAGTTGGGTTTCCTATGACAATTCGTCCTCCATGGGAGGTTGCATCACCAGCGCGAGCTGCTGCTTTTCCGTTGATTTTTACACTAGATGAACCTGCGGAAATACTGTCTGGCGGTCCAACGCATACTAGCTTGTCTCCTTGTCTTGCGGCGGGAATCCCCCCAATTTTAACATTGGGGGATCCCATCACTACAGGCCCACCAACATGAGGGATCTTTCCTGTTTTTTTAGGACAGACATGAAAACTACCAATCACTGCCGAAGGCTTACCCATGACTCCTCCTTAGTTAAGAGAGATTTGACCCGCTTTTAGAGCAATCGCAGATCCATTAATAGATATCTTGCTCCCTTTGATGTTAATTTCTCCAGAGCTAGACATCTCTATTGATGCCCCTCCGACTTTAATTTCAATGCTCTTACCCGCTTTTAAGGCAAGTGACTTCCCGATATCTCCGGAATAGTTCTCGCCTACTTCAACTGACAGGTTCTTACCTATAGTTTGCATCGAATCATTAGTAACCTGCTCGGTTCGACAGTTTTCTATTGAGATTTCAGCATTATCTTCAACAAGCATTTGAAAGAGTTTTTCGGCGTGAAGGTAAATATGTTCCTCACCTGGTTTATCATCAAAGCGTAACTCATTGAAGTTGCTAGCGCCTTTCTGGATAGAACGCGATTTATAACCGCTTTGTGAACTCTGCTCTGGTAACGAATAAGGAGGTAACTGACTACCGTTGTATAGAGCCCCAGTAACTATTGGTTGATCGGGGTCACCATTAACAAATTCAACTATTACTTCTTGACCAACCCTAGGGTGAAAAACTGCTCCCCAACCATTGCCAGCGATATTCTGAGCGACCCTAATCCAACAAGAGCTGTTTACATCGTACTTGCCTTTCCTATCCCAGTGAAACTGGACCTTAATTCGACCATGTTTATCAATGTATATCTCACCATCTTTATTACCAGTCACAATTGCGGTTTGTAGCCCTTTTATTTCCGGTTTCACATAGTTTACTGCCGGACGCAAAATCGTTGTCGAATCAACGCAAGTAAATGCAACCCTTACCCCTTGAGAGGCGGTACCGCCTTGGCCAGTCTGGTTGAAAACAGAAGCTGATAAGACAACAGACTCTAAAACGTACTCTTTGCCTATTCGAGATTTATCTTCATGTTTTTTGAATTTAAAGCACTTACCAACTGTAAAGGTTCGACATGTCGCTTCTCCACCACACAAGTATATGTTTTGTTGAATTGACTCAATTGCATGCATATTCCTAGAAGCATAATGGTCGGCAGTCTCGGACTCTCCCATATATTCAAAGTGCTCACTGGAGGGAATGGTAAATAACGCCGAAGCCCCATTTACACTGTTTTTCGGGAAAGCCGCTGGCTTTAACATGTTAAAACCCGTTTTATGGCTTGCTTTCGTAGCAATAGCTTGGCTTTCACTCCAGGCAGATATGTGACTTGCGCTGGCAGTACCACTGTCATGGTCTACCATAAATTCCACCCCTGGCTTGTAGTAGCTTACATCATCAAATATTTCAATAGTATGAGAAGATTTCGAATGCACAAAGCAGAATGATAGACCCTCTTCAGCCAATATTCTCTTTACAAAGCTTAAGTCAGACTCTTCGTATTGAACTCTATAAGTATATTTGGGGTAACTTTTATTTAACTTGAAGCTGAACAAAACTCCATGCTCCGACAAAACTTCAGAAATAATTTCTTTCAAGTCTTTGTTTTGGAAAACTCTGCAATTAACACGGTATTGACAAAATCTAAATTTAGGTTCAATAAAAATCTCTATGTTCTTATAGTTCTCGCCATCATTTTCTTTACTTATTCTTGTTCCAGTTAGTTTTGCTCTTGAAACAACACCATGAAAATATCTTGGTTGAGAAGAAACATCTTCATTATTCTCTAGTGTGATGACAACCTCATGGCCAATAATACTATTTAGTTCACCTTTTTGACCATTAAAGTAGGCATTGGCACGCAATGAGAAAAGCTCTGAAGCCTTTTCTCTGTATTCAAAGGAATTCAAAATAACGGCATCTTTGCCAAAAGGAGTAGAGATGCTTATAAAGTTATTATCTTGTGTTGCTTTTTTCATTACATACTTCTTTAAAAATAGCGGGGGCATTTGCCCCCGCAGCCAAATTACATTTGTTGACCTTTAACACCACTATAGCCATATACAAGTGGCGCAGAAGTGTTGTTCTTATCATCCGTCGGTGTCACTGTCATCATCATTTCTGTGTAGGAAATAGTGATTGTTTCCATTGGACGGTCATCTTGAATTGATACTGAGTAGTTTGAAATCATTGCATCTGTAAGTTCGATCTTCATGATTTCTTCTACTTTCTCACCCTGCTTCGTGATGTGGAAAACAGCAGGTTTACCTTTACCGATCGTTGCTTCTTTAAACAAATCTGGTGAAGCACGATCTTGAAGTTTAGTGATAGTAAGGTCATACAAACGAGTCGCGCTGGCTTCACGATCCATTGCTGTACCAGTGTATGACGAAATCTCACGACCCACACTCCAGTCAACAGATAGCAGTGTGATTAAATCCTTGTATTGCTCAGCGGTTGCCTCACCTTTAATATCTGCGTATTTAAGATACGTATTAGACTGCATGCTAATCTCCTATAGCATTAATAATTGACATTTAACTATATTAAAATCATATCAGCTAAGTGAAATGATTATTGATTCATGTATCAAAAGGTTAGTTTTAAATACAAACTTTTATAACTTTATTTTGTTATATTTTTAAGCACTGAATTACTTAAATTTAATTTAATTCGATTCTCTTCTCAGTTTACTTTCCCAATGAAACAGATGTTAAGAAACTGAGACAATTAAATCATCATTGGTATAATCCACAAAAATATCTTTAATTTTCTTATTACTGAGAACTGACGACAATATTTCATTAGAAATTCGAGGAAGAAGAAGGTTTTCCATCATAGTTTGAATGGCCCTCGCACCACTTTCAGATTCATTGCTACTTTCTACTAGATGTAAGATGTAATCATCTGTAACTGTAAGAGTTGCACCATAATGATCCAAAACACGCGCTTTTATCTTATTAATCTTTAGCTGACTAATATTAATCAATACTGATTTTCTAAGTGGTACGTATGGTAAAATATTGACTCGCCCTAAAAACGCTGGTTTGAAATCCTTAAGTAAGTCTTCACGTAGCGCTTCTTTTAGTGATTGAGGATCTGGCGCAAGTTCTGGATCACTAAACAAAGTGGTAGTCGTATCAGAACCTGTATTAGCAGTCATGATTATAATCGTGTTCTTAAAATCAATATCACGTCCTTCGCCATCTTTAATGATTCCCTTATCAAAGATTTGATAAAAAATATCTTGTACTCCAGGATGAGCTTTTTCCATCTCATCAAGCAAAATTACACTATATGGTTTTCTCCTTACGGCTTCAGTAAGAACTCCTCCCTCACCATAGCCGACATACCCAGGTGGAGCACCCAATAGTAAGGAAACTTTGTGCTCTTCTTTAAATTCAGACATGTTGATTGTCGTGACACTATCTTCACTCCCATAGACCTTCTCCGCGATAGCTAGTGCAGACTCTGTTTTGCCTACACCACTTGGCCCGACTAGTAAAAAGACACCATTAGGTTTAGTCTCATCCATAAGTTGAGCTCGGGCAGTCTTTATTACTTCTGCCATAACCTCTAAAGCATGATCTTGCCCAACGACTCTTTCACACAAACTGTCTTTCAGGTTCAATACCGCTTCAATTTCATCATTTTGAAGTTTACCAAGTGGAATACCAGTCCAGTCTGATATAACTTCCGCAACTAAGGTTTCATTCACATGCGAGAATACAAGCGGGTCTGCACTAAGAGACAGTTTTTCTTCTATTTCCACTAGCTCTCGTCTATCTTCATCTAAACCATCTTCGGCTATCTTTAGACGTAATGCTTTTGCTTGAGAGACCCACTCAACTTCTTCACGCCAACGTTCTTCTAGCGCTATTATTTCTCCCTTTAACACCTCAATTTCGTTACCGACTTGGCCAACGTTATGCCCGAGATCTGAACCAAATAAAGCTTCCTTAGATAACTGGGTGAGTTCTTCTTCTTTCAAGGTTAATTTCTTGCGTTTAGAATCGAGCAATCCTGGCGTTGATGACTGACTCAACGCAACCCTAGAACAAGCCGTATCAAGAACAGAGACTGCCTTGTCCGGGAGTTGGCGACCATTAATGTACCTAGCAGAAAGTTGAACAGCAGAGGCCAAAGCCTGGCTAGTAATATATACGTCATGATGGTCTGCCATAACCGTCAGTAAACCTCGTAACATATCAATCGCTAACTCAGTGGATGGTTCGTCAACTTTGACAACTTGAAATCTCCGAGTTAAGGCTGCATCTTTTTCAAAGTATTTCTTGTATTCTGCCCAAGTTGTTGCAGCAATCGTTCGGAGTTCCCCTCGAGCTAAAGCGGGTTTGAGTATATTGGCTGCATCACCTTGACCAGCTTGTCCACCGCTACCAATAAGTCCATGAGCCTCATCAATAAACAGAATGACAGGATCAACTGATTGATTAACTTCCTTAATTAGATTTTTTAAACGATTTTCAAACTCCCCTTTCATACCCGCACCAGCTTGCAAAAGGGCTAGGTCAAGAGACTTGACCGATACATTTTGCAAAGCAGGGGGAACATCTTTATCGACTATTCTCTGCGCTAAACCTTCGACCACTGCAGTTTTACCTACACCAGCCTCACCAGTTAAAATGGGATTGTTCTGCCTACGCCTTAGAAGAATATCTATCATTAACCTGATTTCATCATCTCGACCTATCACAGGGTCAATAAGTCCCAGTCGTGCTTGCTCAGTCAGGTCAATGGTAAACTGCTCTAAAGCTCCACCAGCGGTTTGGCTCACATGTGTTTTGCTTTCGGTATGCTCTCCAAGATTTAACAACTTATTTGGATCGATTTGACTTAATTCAGGGCTCACCGCACTCAACATATTAATCAGCGTATCATCAGACAAATATGCGTATAGCACATGAATACAAGTCAGCTTATCTTGCTTGAACTCAATAGTTGCAGCCATAAATGCATTTTGCATAACGGTCACTGTATGTGCAGATAAACCAGGGACTGTTTCACATCCTGTCTTATATTTTTCCAACTGAGTGAGTAATTCATTCAGTACCGTTTGCTTATCTAAATCTAACTTGTCGAACACATCTAAATACAGATCTTCTGGGTGCTGAATTATTGCTGTAAGCCAATGGGATAATTCAATACTATGGTGAGTCCGCGAGCTTGCCAATGCCGCTGCTTGTTCCAATGTTTCTTTAGCATGAGGTGACAACCGCTCAACTAACGCTGATAATGATAACGAAGCCATTTTATTTCCCTTTAAATATTAATTGTTATTTCACGATCTCCTGTACGATCATGTTTTTTTAAAACAGAGCCAAAACCTAGCTGCCCTTGTTGCTTAGACAGACGCGCTTTAGGAAGCATGCTATGTTGTGTTGTTAGCTTCCAGTGAAGCTGTTTGTGTTCGCCTATGAATGCTGATGCAGCACGCTTAACTGTTTTTAGCCGAGCATGAAATGGAAGGAGCTCGCTTACTTGTTCTGACGTTTCTGGAAGTAGTTCTATTGTTGCACTAGCATTAATATCCCATGCTCGTTTTCCAATTGACGCGCCATTTCCTAATTGAGAAAACTGCCCCTCTGGATTTGACTTAGATGTTAAGCGAGTCTGCTCTTTCGGCTTCAGATACAGCCATTGCCCTGTAAATTCATGCACCTTTGCGTCGCAACTTGCTAAGGATTCGATAATGCTCTTCAACGCATATTTACTTTTAACTGGTGAAGAATGATAACCGCCAAAGTGTTGCGCTAAATGACTATTATCGCCGGAGATTGAATTCAAGCAGTCTGCATAAGGTGACCTTTCCATTCTAGAGTGAGCTCGTACTTGGACCGTTACCTGACTTAACTGCCAACTTCGATAATACAAAGAGAGCAGGCGATGGTTAAAAATGTCGTAAAAGTCGACCATTGCAGAATCGCTCTCTCGCAGCCTCGCTAGTGCAAGCTCACTATAGTGTTGCGGTAGAACGCCCTGCTCTCCTATCAGCCCAATCAAGTTTGTTTTGACTTCTAAACGGTCGTTGCCTCCCTGTTCAACACGACAAACTTGGTTGTTCTCATACCCTAGTTTTGCATTGACTTTCAGATTAATGCGTTCATTTTTTGGAAGAGCATCGGTCCCTATTTGAGCCTCACGCTTTAAGACTTCAAACTCGAGAAGGTGAAGAGCCTCAAACAAGGGATGCTTAGTTATTTCGTCCAAGAACGGTTCTGCATTCATAGGAGTGGCTTCTCTCCTGTCATCGCTGGCCATAAATGAAAGCGCTTACCGGTCGACTTAAGTTTTACCTCTAGCTGGGTAAAAATGTTGACTTCAGCGTATTGAGAAAAGTAAATAGACAACACACTTCCTAATAGAAAAATCTGCTCTGGCGGTAGGATTTGGTCGGAAATCATCAGCGTAATTCTGATTCCATGCGCAAAGCCCACTTTGCCTCCAGCGCTTATACGTCCCGTGGTCTGCTCATATTCAAGATGAACTAATGAATCAACCAGCGCCTTTGTTTCTGCTGTACCATTGAAAGCGAAGAGGTTTAGTGTCTGCTTTAATGTAGATAACCCATCTTCGCCAGAAAAATGATTCAGAGTCAAAAGCTTGGTTAACTGCCAACGGGTGCTTTCATCCATTTCTGGTCTAATGGTTGCAGATAAAGAAGTGAGGCACTTCACACTAGAGAAATTGTCATTTACGTCGGGTAAGGCCACTTCGGGAAGCCCACCACCAAATGGCAACTTTTGAGGAAGGTTTCGATTGCAACATTTAGCTTGGACATACATCAACCAATTTTCTCTACTTTCGGGAGCGAAGATTTGATGCTTTTTGTCAACGAAAGACAAATAGGTTTCTCGCCCAGGTTCATCATATCCCCCTGCCCAGTTCTTATCTTCTCTCCTCATCAGCCAGTATATTTCACCGCTTCCTAGGTAATGGGTATGCTCACCAGAGTAATAACTAGGGAGGTTTTTATATGCTTTATTCCAGTTTCTTAAGGTCACATCAGAGATAGAAACAACTTCTGTGCTCTCTGCATCTTGGTATTGAGGAACCAAATGATAGTCATAATCCGAAGGTGTTAATCGATGGGGCTCCATCGTACTTTGGAACAAATTGATGATTGGTGTACAACCAAGCATGAGGCTATCCTCACCCACTTGTTTAGGTAGCCAATCGTCACTTACATCAAAATAGAAATTGATCTCCAACTCATGAGTGCTACCAATCAAGTCGGATTGGAGTTTATCTAGCTCAAAAAACATAAATTTTTGAGGAAAATGTAAGTACTCAACAAGCAAACGCGATCCTGAAAAGCTTCTTTTACTATATGGTACAACTCGATCTGAATCGGAGAATCCAACCTCTTTAATACATCTTTTCGAAACGGAATGAACTTCCTTGCCATTAATAACGAATGAAATCCCAATCAAGTGTTGAAATACCATCTGATAAAGTCGCAAAGATAGTTGAGGTTGGCCATTTAGATAGAACTTTAGAGATTCAACACCTAAATCGGCTAATGAACTTTCCTCATCATTTGATGAAAGACAGACCTTTAGCATAGATTGCGCTTTCGATTCCCATCTCGATCCTACCGGCTTTACAGGTGCGTTTTCGAACGAGCTATTCACCACTTCAACTGGGTACATCTTAGTGAGATAACACGTTCTAAACTCGCATTCTTTAAAACCAGGGGCTCCTATTACTACCTTTTCCCCTACCGGTACTTCAAAATGATCTGTGGTAGAGTCAGAGCAACGCATTTTTATGATCGACATTGATGGAATTGGAGCATGAAAATCCGGAAATAGCTGCCCAGCTAAGGCTTCAGTAAACTGAGGATAACTGTTGTCTAAATTCTGCCTGATTCTAGCGGTTAAAAAAGCACAGCCTTCGAGTAAACGTTCAACATGAGGGTCATCTACTCGTTCTTCACTAATTCGTAGCCTAGAGGCAATTTTAGGGTACTGTTCCCCAAACTCCTGTCCCTTATGGCGTAAATAAGCCAGTTCACGATTATAATACTTTAGAAAATCTTCGCTCATTTTGCTTTACTCAGTTTCATTCCTAGGCTGACTGGTTCAATTGCAGAATTAAACGTAACTTTGTGCATGCTTTTGTCGATCAAGCACACCGCACCAATTCTTAAACTTAGAGAGCGGTCAATTGAGTTATTTTCATTTGCAATGGATACAGATACCTCTTTCAAACGAGGTTCGAACTCTTTAATTGCAGTGCTTACAATGTCACACAACTGCTTTTGACCATCTTGGCTACTGTATGGCATTGATGAAAAATCAGGTAAACCATAGTTCAGTATCGAATAACGCAATTCCAACAAATCATCAGGTAATGCCGCCCAACCAATACGGCTGTTAAGCATTGCTTCTAAATCCCTCAATAAGTTATCAAGAACACATTGCTGTGTGATCGGAAAGTCTTTTTCGATTCGAGATGAAGGCTCACTATCTATTAGCTTATCGATTATTGATGCACCGACCATATTCTACTGTGGTACCTCAACCTGACGCTCCAGAGTAGTTAGATTGCAGATTGGTAACGAATCATCACCGACTAGCCAACATTTTTGCCCCTGACCAAGAAAAACTTTTTCCCCAAACGGTTTCCAATCTGTTTCCCGTCCGAGTTTCTGAGCATTACTCTCAGAGTCAATATAGGTTAAAGGCATATGAGCTTCCCCTTCACCTAATCCTTCAATATCAAATTCTATTGGTCGCCAAATGTTTTCTAGGATTGTTTGGGCGGGTTTCAACTCTAAATACACAACACTACTAAGGGGAACTAGGAAGTAATTCCCTTTACTTGAGAAAAGTTCTAGATAGCCACCTAGTCGGTCATCAATATCTCTAACATCTAATGTTTCAGTACCATTGACCAAAAATGGTTCAATGGTTCTGTCTGATTCAAGCTTCCGAGATAGTGCTAGGGCTTGTTCAAAATTGGAGCTAGTAAAAGCAAGGTTTAAATCAACCTGAGACTTAGTCATTTGCTCATTTTTTCCAAGGATTTGCGCCGACGCGGCTCCGAAAGCAAAATCCGCACGAGCCTGCGCGGCTTTCACAAGATGTCTTAGTTGGCTAGCGCCAGCTAAGTATTCTGGAAATAGCTTTATCGACTGCATCAACTGCTCATCTGCGCGCTCATAATCGCCCTTGATGCACAATAACTCGATAAACACGCTGCGAAGGTTTGCATCTTTTGGTTCACCTTTAATATTATCGGTGATCACATTCAAAGCAGAGTCTAGTTCTGATTGTGCTAATAGATCTTTCCATTGCATCTTTTTTTCCTTATGCAGAGCGTTCTGGTGATAACTCTGTTATTAATTTAATACTTGAGACCATTTGGTCTAACTGAAAATGCGGTCTTAGATGGACAGTTGAATAGTAGTGTCCCGGGCTATCTCGTTTTTCACGCACTCTTATTTGAGCTTCATTTAAAGGGTACTTTGCCCTCAATTCATCTGATGCTTCATCAGAGGCTGTTGTGTATTGATGCAACCACTTTTGAAAATCTCTCTCAATCGCACTCGCATCTTGGTAACTACCAACTTTATCTCTCCCCATCACTTTAATGTAATGAGCAATTCGTGATACACACAAGGTATACTGGAGCATGGAAGTTAACTTGTCGTTCGCTTCAACTGTTTTGTCTTGGTATTTTGTAGATTGATAAATGGAGACATTGGACATCAACCCAACCATATCGGTTTCAGCTACGGGAGAAATTGGAATAAAGCCACAATCTGAAAGCGCTTGCTCTTTCTTTTCAGATAACTTTAAATTTAACGGACAACGCTCGCGGTAGTTTTTGGCGTCTAACTTCAGCTTCGAACGTGCTGGAGCAACAACCAGACCCTGGCTATAGTCCCCTTGCTTGACTCCCCTAATATGAGTAAACCAGCCATGCTCTTGGTATGCTCGGATCGCAACTGCAGCAAAGCAATACGCCCCACTTCCCCATAAAAGCTCGTTGTCTGAAAGCTTTACACGTTCTTCGAAGACGAAATGCTCACCTCTCGAACCATCCGACTGATAGGGTAAACGGAACAAAACATTGGGAGCTGTCATCCCTATGAACTTAGAGTCATCAGAATTTCTAAGTTCTCGCCACTTTAAATATTCAATTTGATCAAACTGAGATGAAAACTCTTTTATCGACGATAAATCACAAAACCTGTCTACACCAAATATCTCTGGCGAAGCCGAGAAAATGAATGGGCTAAACGCGGCAGCCGCACTTTGAGAGATCTTACGAACCACCGAGATATCTTTATCGAGTTTACTGGCATTGTTTCCAAGCTCATAGTCCCCGATCACAACACCAAAAGGCTCACCTCCCGGCATGGAGTATTCATTTTGGTAAATCAATTTGAAAAGTGCAGATTGATCGAACTCAATTGCTTTCAGTGAATCTTTGCTAATCTCCTCCCAAGTCGCAGTCATTACCTTTATCTTCACCGTATCTACAGATTGCTTGTCTATCTGCTCGCAAAGATATTGCGTGCCAATCCAAGTGCGCTCCAGTTTTTGAAATGTTGGATGATGAATAATTTCATTCAACTGATTTTGTAATAGCTCATCGATATGATTGATAGTACTCATTAGGCTGTGACGAAACATTTCCAAATTCTCAGACTTTGATCCTTCCAGCCACATTCGTGCCGAGAGTATTGAATCAGATAAATCTAAAAAATTAGAAAACCAATAGCTATCTAGTTCTGCATGACCACTGTCGATAAACTCATGTTTTAACTGAGTGGGTTCAACAAAATTCAATCCAGATTTCGTATTCATGACCTAATAAGTACTCTTCGATTATTAACAGAGCTTGTAGCGCACTAGGCTGTTATCCACCTGATTGGGGAATTTTAGCGACTAAACGTAAAGAGGTCGTTAGCTCTTCCATTTGTAGCCATGGCTTTAACCAAGCGACCGCGTTGTATGAACCTGGAGCTCCAGGAATCTCTTTCACTTGTACACGAGCATCCGCCAGAGGGTATTTCGCACGGATCTCCTGCCCACCGCCTTCGGACGCATTGACATAACTGAGGATCCATCGATTTAGCCATGATTCAACATCTTCAGCTTCCATGAAACTACCTATCTTGTCTCGCGCCATCACTTTTAAGTAATGTGCAAAACGTGAAGTTGCCATCATATAAGGTAGTCGAGCTGAGATAGCAGCATTTGCTGTTGCATCTGGTGAGTCATACTTAGCAGGTTTTTGACAGGTTTGAGCGCCAAAGAAAACAGCATAATTGGTATTCTTGTAGTGACACAGTGGTAAAAACCCAAGCTTACCTAGCTCCGCTTCGCGCCTATCAGTAATACCAATTTCAGTTGGACACTTCATGTCCGGATCACCATCGTCACTCATAAAGAAGTGAGTTGGTAGATTTTCAACACGCCCACCGCCTTCAGCGCCTCGAATCGCGGTGCAGAAACCGTATTTTGAAAATGCATCTGTCAATTTTGCACCCAACACATATGAAGAGTTCATCCAACAGTAATCATTGTGGTCCGCATTGACGGCGACGCCTGAAACCGCATCTACATCAAACTCTTCAAACCCAAACTCTTCAACGGGTGATGTCGCTTCGCCATATGGTAATCGAGCAAGTACTTTTGGCATGGTCAAACTTACAAAGCGTGAATCCGCACTTTCTCTAAAAGAACGCCACTGAGTATATTCAAGTGATTCGAAGACTTTCTCAAGATCACGAGGCTTAGAGAGCTCAGTCCATTCATCGAAACCAAATAAAGCAGGTGATGCTGCGGAAAGGAACGGAGAAAAGCCAGAAGCCGCGACGTTCGACATTAGACGAAGTGTTTCGATATCTTCCGGATGATTTGTAAACTCATAGTCACCGATTAGAGCGCCATATGGTTCGCCGCCTGCACTACCAAACTCTGACTCGTAGACTTTTTTAAAGATCTGGCTTTGGTCAAACTCAACCGCTTTACTCAAGTCTTTGTGCAACTCTTTCTTGGTTGTACTCATCATTCTAATTTTCAATGAAGAGCTTGTCTCTGAGTTCATCACTAGATAGTTTAACCCACGCCAAGAACCCTCTAACTTCTGTAATTCCGGGTGGTGCATGACTTCAGATAACTGCTCCGAAATCTGCTTGTCTAATAGAGTTATTGCTTCACGAAAAGTAACTGTGAGGTTTTTATTCCACGAGACGGTACCTTTCATCGCTTCTTCAGTAAGAGTCTTAATCAACTCTTGTGCACGAGAAGCTTCCGTTTGCTTAGTAGCTCCAATCGCTTGCTCTAAAAATGAGTAAGACTGCTCTTCTACTGTTGGATCGAGTTGCTTTTCAAGCTCAGTACTCATTATTCAGCCCCCTCTTTACTTGGTTCCTGCTCACCAAGTTTTAGCTCTCCTGCCAACTTCGTAAGGTTGTCGGTATTATTCAGAACATCTTCGAGGATATTTTCCAACTCTTCAGAACGATCGACCTTGGTCATCAGATCTCTCAATTTATTTCTTGTTTCCATTAACTTACGCAAGGGATCGACTTGATTAACAATTGCCGCGGGTTCAAAGTCTTGCATCGAATTAAAACTCAAATCTACTGCGAATTCCGAGTCGTCATTCGCTAACTTATTCGCAACCTTGAACCGAACAGATGGGCTCATTTTCTTTAGCACATCATCAAAATTATCTCGGTCAATTTGAATAAATCGGCGATCTTTAAGAGGCTTTAACTCCGAAGTGTTCTGTCCAGCAAAGTCCCCCATCACGCCTACAACAAAAGGAAGCTCTTTTTTAAGCGTTGCGCCTTCTGTTTCAACATCATAGGTAATGTGAACACGAGGCTTCCTTACTCGTGATAGTTTCGAGTGGATACTCGTCATACCGTTCTCCCTTTATCCTTCATTGTTTTGATTTGCTATGCCAACCAGACGGAAATAGCTGTTTTTTGCATCCCCATCGGAAATTAGTTCCGCCAATAAATCTGGCAGAGGCATTCCACACCAACGGATAACTTGCTCGATGGTGTAAGAAACTGGTGAGTGAGGTTCCGTTTCACGGAAAAAATCCGCGACACTCTGTAACTGATTGATTGCCTGCTCTCTCGAGCGCATATTAGTTGCTAACAGCTCTGTGGAGTCGACCTGAGAAATAGTCTCTTCTGGAACATAATCTTGTTCAAGCTCATCTTTGATGGTTTCTACCTTTCCCCTTTGGCTTGGGTAACGCCCCCCAAGCACATGCTTAAGTGCCGAGAGTATTGAATCTAACTTTTGAGATATGTAAGAGCTAGGTGTTACATCACCAACAGCTTTGTCTAACGTATTAGAAAATTTACCAAATGAAGCAATTGCATACTCGAGGTCGGCTATTAAATCGATATAAAACTCATCAGAGGTCGTTTTTACCGTTTCAAGAATCTTAGCCAGTTCAATCGCTCCCCCATCAACCTTATAACGACGCTTATCTTCATCTAATCGCTCTAAGTCTATGGCCTGTTGATATTCCCAATAGGCAAATGCCTGATCAATGCCCATTTCAGTTAAAGGAATAGAAGCAATTGGAAATATTAGCGTACCTTCTGACTCAATCCCATTTAGACCAATTAGCGAGGAGATACGCGTTTCCATCCCATCTTCATCAGGCATGGGATAGATATCATCCCAGTAAGTATCTACCAACCCGGTTGCTAGCTCATAGCCGATACCCATCCCTCTAAACCCATACAATCGAGTCAATGCTTCTATTAGCCAAGCGACAAACTCAAGGTCTTTGGCTTGGTTTGACAAGACATCAGGCACCTCTTCCAAGAATACTCGCCATAACCCGCTATGGAGCAATATGGATTCTTCTTCAATGATTGCATTACGTTCTTCATTTCGGGCAAGCATACGTTGATCTTTTAATCGATAGTATGCGGACTGCGGGGAAACATCTTCTCTGGGATCAATTCCGGTAGCCAAACTACCCTTAATTGGCTCCAATGCAGCCTCATACCAATCAAACAAATGAGAGTTGGTATTCATCTAGAGCCTCCATTCATAAAGACAGGAATCGTCGCATCATTGTTACCATCGACTTCCAACGCGACTTTATCGCTACGCGCTTTTACGATCGTACAAGTGACGTTATCACTCGCCCCTCTCACCAAAGCTGAATGCAATAGCGCTAGCCCAGCTTGACTCACCGTATCAGCTTGTAGCGTAGCTTTAATCTCTTGGTCACTAAGTTCTTTCGTTAATCCATCACTGCATAGCAAAAATTGGTCACCGTCCAAAAGTTGACCAGAAACCTGATCAATAGTGACATATTCATCAACACCAATTGCTCTAGTTATTACATTCGCTAGCGGGTGTGATTCTGCGTCCTCCAACGCCAGTAAGCCTTGGTCAACCAAATCCATTACTTGGCTATGATCACGAGTTTTCTGAGTAAAAACATTGTGCCTGAGTTGATAGATTCGGCTATCTCCAACCCACAGGCAATGAAAGTAACCATCATTGATGAATAACAATGTCAAAGTTGTTCCCATTGTTGCCCCATCTAGTTCCGATTGCGCGTAATGATATATAGCCGCGTTTGCTTGTTGTATTGTGACTCTCAAATCATCAATACTGCTTACATCGTCGTCGATAATTCTGCGCTCAATATGATCAACTAACATCTGGCTTGCGATATCACCAGCGCAGTGTCCCCCCATTCCGTCAGCAACAACCCAGACTCTTTTTTCGGTCATATCCAATAAAGCATCTTCGTTGTATGGCCTTACCTTGCCGGCATGGCTCTTCGCAAATGTAAAATAATTCCAATTCACTCTACTACCATCCCCACTGTTTCCAGTTTCCATCAAGCATCGCTGAAAACTGGCCAATTGAAGGCAAGCCACTTGTGATAACCATCGATGACTCCACAGCTTGTGCCCCCTCAGTCCACCAAAAACACGGATGATTTCCCTTTGTGGCGAGCATGTGGTTTAGCAAAACTCGTTGACCAAACAACTCCGAAAATCTAAACACGGCGTTCGAGGTACTCGGATCTAACAACTCTGCGATATAACTAGTTGGCTCTATGGTATCTAAACCTTCACCGGTTTCTTTTAAATTGTGATGCCACTTATCAAATTGAAACTCATCACCTAATACCTCAAGGGCCAAGCGTTCTGTCGTTTGAGTCCAATTCCGGCTTTCCCAGTAATCAATAGCCCGGCCGCGAACCGGCCTAACTACAGAAAAGTGAAAATAACGTCCAGCGGCATCGACACTCGGAATCAAAGTGCCGATATAAGTAGCACCTCCAATATAATTTTGGTCTAAAGCAAAGTGCCAAATTGGAGCATTAAGAAATAACTCAACCCAAGTCTCATTTAACTGCTCTTTGCTCACCGCTAACACGGCTTGTTGCCAATCATGAAACTGTGAAACAAACTCAGATGGTAATCCTTCCTTGATAAAGTCCCCCTTAGAAGGAATTTTACCAATATAGCCCCAACTTTCGGTTATAAGGTTTGTGGACATCTAAACCTCTCCATATCGTTAGACCAAAATGGATTAAAAGCACTTTTGGGAATCAATTCGAGTTGCACCTTATTTCCTTTCAAATCAATCATGACAATGTTGTCATTTCTTGACTCCGGTCTTGCTTTCAAAGATTGGTCCAGTAGCTTAAAGATGCCCCATTCACCTTCATAAGTGTGTGATATCTCACGCTTCGAGTCCGGTGGTGTAAATACAATCCTCGTTTGCGCCGTATTCGATGGCCAAGTGAGGTCTCTCGCTCTTGCTGGCCCATGTTTATAAACTAAGTCTTGCTTACCAAGTTCTAATACAAACCTTGTTATATGCTGATCTAGATAGACAGGTTTCATTCCAAAATCGACTTTTAACGAGTTGTCTAATTCAAAGAATGACTGTCTGATTTTTTGAGCTCGTTGGAAGACATGTAACGTTTGCGTTTTCACTCCAATCTCTTTTTCAAACTTCCAACGCCCCTGAGAAGTATCAACAAATGGTTCTAGGTACTCTTGAAAAAAAGCGTCCAAAGTACCGCCGTACCCGAAGAAGCGCTTAAAATCTTTCAAGCGAACCTCTTTGTCAGCACTGGGTTTAAAAGGGTATCTTCCTGCAATAGTTTGGTTGTATGCTTTGACGACTCTGGTTTGCCAAAGTCTGTTGAGATGATCCTTAGAACCCGACTCCGCAAACTTGACGGATTCTTGGGAAAGCTCACCCAACCAATTATTAAATGGTTTTGGCAATACGGCCTTCGCTGCAGAAAATGAAGACGCTACTTCTTGAGTAAGAGTGCCGTCCAGTATACTTTTATATGCTATTTTTTGATTATTTCCCGAGCTAGACAAATCAGTGAGGTAAGATCTTAGATTCAACATAGCATCTTGGATGTCGCTATAGTCCTGCTCACTTAAATGCAGAATATCCGCAAAGTGTATTTCTACCTCCTTTCCTGGCAGTGATACGGCGAATTCACTTTCATCAGGTAAATAAAGATCTAACTTATCTGCAGTATTCGATAACTTGACCTTGGCAACTTTAGCCGTAACCTCTGACGCTGCTTTTTGGTTTTGAGTCAACGTCACTTTAGTTAGACCAACTTCTTTTTGAATGGCTCGTAACAAAGACTCTATCGGCCTTTCGACACCACTTAAAATACGAGCTTGCTCAGTTGCCATTGACAAGGTTGGCGCTTGCTTTAGTTGAATATCTTCTACGAGTCCCTTCCACTCATTAACATAGTCCTGATAGTATCTTTGTTGAACCCCTTTAATAGCAGCATTCTCGTCAATGTTCCTTACTTCTATATCGTCACCATATACCCAGTTTTCCTCCATCAAACTTTTCACAGTTCGGCCGAGTTGTATTTGGAAAATGCTATGGAATCCATTGTAAGTATAAAAGCCTGGAATACCTTGAGAGAGAGGCTTTCCACTTCGCCTTTCAAACTGCTCTAAACTCTTCGGGCCAAGAACATCAGTGAGTCGAAACGAGGGAACATGACTCTTAGAGAATTGTACCTTCATTCGCTGATAAGCCCTTTCTGGGAGCGACATTTTCGTTAATACATCCCTCGCATCTTTGACGGAATTTTCGTTAAAATTGAGTCCTCGTTCGCTCGCTACTAGAAAGTGTTGCGTATGAACACTTAGTCGCTCTCGTAGTGCTTCATTCAGGGCTCCTGGGAACTCTCGTTGAAAATAGAAATCAAACCAATTCATGACTTGCTGCATGTCAAACTTATCTGAGTGAAATAACATTAAGTATATTTTTAATGTTTCATATAAATACTCGCGATGATGCTTGTTGTCATCCATCTCAGATACAAGTGCGCTCGAAATCAACTCTGAAAAATAGAACGATAGTGCATCTTTATAGGCTTGATTGGCTGACTGAGAAATTTTATCCCCTTGATACAGACCTAATTTGTTAAAAAGCTGTGAATCTGGGTAGTGGTTATCCGCTCCCAGTGGAAGCATCATTATTCGGTCGAGTGTTGCGACTGCATTTATGATGTCTTTATCAAAATCGAGTCCCTCAGCATTAATCATCACCTCAATATCACGGGTTTGTTGATTAACTTCTTTAATAAGATCTATATTCCAGCGATAGCTAAAAAACCACAATAACGACGCACATACTAATAGACTTAAACAACCGACAAGTACCCCCTTTCTGAGCCATCGATTCTGTTTTTGATAGTGTTTATTAACACTACCTAGCCATTGTTCCTTAAAAATGACCTTTTCAAACAGACTTCTTACGAAATAGCTATGTGATGCTCGCTTAGTCATTTTTAGTGTTAACCGATTTAACCCTAAGCCACTTGCGGATTCATGCATTAGTCGGTCTACAGGTGCCCCCTCTTGAACGGAGCTTACAATAAAAATACCACGGATCATGGCTGGTTCTTCAAAGCTGTTCTGAGCGAAAATTTCTGACAAAAATTCATCTAAATTCGCTTGCATCATCCTTAACTGTTTTGGGAACTCGAATACCAACGCGCGTTTATCTAAGTCATCCTCTGTTTCTAAAATACGTAGCATTCTCTTATCTAAACGCTCTAATAACCCATAGAACTCTTTATTAAACAAACCAATAGAGCCACGCTCATCAACAACTTCCATCGGAAACATAAACCCTAACAGTTCGTCACGCTCTTCCTTTGTGACATCGGCAAAAAATTCACTGAATCCCGCAACAAGATCTGCTTTTGTTAGTAACACATAAATCGGAAACTGCATTCCCAGCTGATTTTTAAGTTCTTGCAAGCGAGATTTAATTGCACGAGCATGCAAACTTCTCTCCGTTCGTGTCAGCGACATCACACTCGCTAAGCTCACAGTAACAATTGCACCGTTGATTGGCCGCTGTGTTCGATACTTTTTAAGTAGTCCGAGAAAACCATGCCATGCCTTAGAGTCAACTGCGGCCTGGCTGTCCTGCGTTGTATATCGACCAGCTGTATCTATAAGCACAGCCTTGTTTGCAAACCACCAATCACAATGCCTAGTACCACCTATGCCCTCGACTGATTCAGCCCCCATAGTGCTGGCTAAAGGAAATTCCAATCCAGATTGTTTGAGAACCGTGGTTTTACCTGTTCCCGGTGGTCCAATTAGTACGTACCAAGGTAGGCTGTATAGGCTTCTCTTTCCTTTATGACTGTGAGTTGCTGTTTTTACCGCTTGCTCTATTTTATCGCGCATTAGAGCAATCTCTGATGCAGCCTCTTTATCAAACTGACTGTCGACTTCTAACAAGTTTTGAATACTTGCATCATCCTGAGCTTTTTGCCTATGTTGCTTCAAAATAGAAACTAACGCCCATACTAGAACAACAGTAAGAATAGTGATTAACCGTTGAAAGTCAGTTTTTAATGGCTCATAAAATGAAATACTAATAAGCGGGCCAACAAACCAAATAAAGATTGAGAAGGCAAAAACTCCTACTAGGCTAATAAGCCACCTTTGGGAAAAGAACCTTCCAATGTCTTTCATATTCATTTTAATGATCCCAATAGTTATTTGGTTAATAACAAATCAATTTCAATACGACGGTTTATTGACCTGTTTGATTCACTGTCATTTTCCACCAAAGGTCTCGCATCACCTACACCTTCAGGAATTACCCTACTCTTCAAAGCGCCGTTATCTAAAAGTCTGTCTGTTAGTGCTGTCGCTCTTGCAAGAGATAAGTGCCAATTGGATGGAAATTTGCTAGTGAATATCGGTTTATCGTCAGTGTGTCCGGTAATCACTATTTTCCCTTCGACAGACTCCAAAGTCTGAGCAATCTTAAAAATGATCGGGTCAATATACTCAACAAGGTCAGCACTCCCAGATTCAAATAAATCTTGAGCTTTAATGGTGATCCTTACTCTATCCTGCAAGGAATCTACAGATACGATGCCTTTCTCAATTTCAGTCGCAAGATAAACTGAGATTTTTTCCGCAATCGGCTTAGTGTTGATAATCGTAGATGTAGAAATAATTGATTGGTCTTTAGAAACAAGGTTCATCAGGCTTGAGAAAGTCTTGTTCGACGCCGAGTTGAGAGCATGGTTAAAGTACATAAAAACACATACCAAAATTGCGGCAGTTACAGAGCATAATACCCATATAGGCGCACTCTCTGCTGACTGAGAGCCACTTGTGACACTTTCAGTTGGGTCGTAAGCCCATTCGATGTTATTACAACGGCCAAAATTTTTAAGTATGGAAGTAATTTGTTTTCGTAGCCTCCTGTGGGACTCTAGGCCATTTTGCTCTAAACGGTACTGGCCGACGAAGCCAAGAGACATACATACAAACATTAGCTCTAGCAAATCAAGGTTACTTTCTGCGGTACCCATACATTTTTTCAGATTCTCATAAAATGCCTCTCCCCCCTTTGAAGACGAGTAAAAAGATGACAATAAAGAATCATGACTCCATGCAGATTGCCCGCCCCAATTCGTATTTAAGACAGCCTCATCAATAACGCAGCAGAGGCTATAACGAGCAATATCTATCGTTTCTAGACTTACTTCCTGTTGACGCAGACGATTCTCATAGTCACGTAACTTTTGAGCTAGTGACTCCTTTAAGTGGTGAATATCCGAATGAGTCGCCGTGGCTCGGATCTGAGCCACTATAGACAAGATCCCATTAGCTTCCGCGAGAACTGGGTTGCTACCATAAGCAACGATACTGTCATTGTTAATATGTTCAGCATTTGAGCTAAGTACTATCGTACTATCCGATGATACCTCTTTCGTTGTCGGTGGTTTCTTTCGACCAGGGCTCGGCTTGACTATTGTTTGTTCCATTCGTGTCACTCTTATTGACTGATACACCAAAGCTCTAATGCAGCGTTGGGAAAGTTACCTGACAGGTGTAACGCCATACCGCCACTTTCACTGAGTCGTGTCCAAAAATGTCCTTTCTTTATGACTTCAAAGTAAACATAGCCAGTTTGGTAAGCGATTTGACGAGGAACAACCGATAGAGGCGCAACAGAGATACCGTTAATTTGGTTGTTGATTAGATCGCGAATTTGCTCCACTGCACCAAATTTCAATTGTCCAGGAACAAGGCGTCGAATTTCTTCAGTATTAATGTCCGCTTTAACTGCTAGTACGAACTGACAGCTTTCGAGCAACTTTTTATCCGGAAGAGGCGCAACGTGTATCCCATATTGCCTTGACTCTAATGGCAGTTTAGTCGCGGTCTGATCCAAGACAACACTTAGGTATTGGCTTATTGTTTGGTTTAAAGATTGGAAGAAACAGCCCAGTTCTAAATGGTCATATTGCTCTACGCTAGGTAAACGTTTGGACTTATTTGAAAATGTCGCCAACTCTCCAAGATAACTTTGTAACAACATTGAAAAATCGACTGGAGTGATGTGATCTAACTCTTTTATATGGCGAAATTTAGCTTCATATTTGTTCAACATCTGCAGCATAATGAAATCAACCGCAGAGGCTGACGCAGCCTTACCTTGACCTAACCTCTGAGAAATTGAGTCAGCTCGGATCTTTGTCATTGCTGTAACGTTGTCTAAACACTCTGTAAGCTGTGAGTTCTTCTTCACATTCAAACTAGGTGGAATGAAACCCTCATCTAAAACAACTTCTCCTTCGGGCGTCACTTCCTTTATTCGACAAACTGGGATCTCTACATAACCCGCTAATTTTTCATTAGAACACTTGAGTTCGATATTAAACGTTTTTACTTGGATAGTTTCTTCATCTAAACCAGTATTCGAGTCGATAAGTTCGACATCATCAAGAGAAAACCGTTTAATCTCCTCAGCATTATCAGGACTTACACTCTTTTCTTGACAGTTTAATTCTGGCAGTACAATTTTTATCAACGTATTCTCCACACCTCTATCTATAGAGACTGGCTTTGGAGATTTGTGTTTGTTTGGACAGTCTATTACCGTCATATCTGGAAAAATGGCGGTCAAAGAATCGATTCTTACTTGTCCGTCTTTCAAGGCTGCTTCTGACAAATGTAAGTTCCATATTCCCCAGTAATAAGGAGATATGTACTTTGCTAAATCCCTAAATTCAGAGGTTAAAGCCCTATCTTGCTGTTGAAAGTGTTGGGGACGTAAAAACATCCCCTCACACCATGCAGTTAAAGAGTATTCAGTCATTTATTATTGCCAATATTTATTTTACTACTAGTGATAAATCATCAATCAAGACTTCATAGGTGTTATAGCCAGTTTTATCTACCTTGATAACTTGTCGCCAATTGGAGTTTTCTATATCCCTGAAAGCTGCAACTAGCCCAATAAACTCTGTCTTAGGGTTCATACTTGCTTGATAGTTTTCCACTGAGTCTGGTGTCAGCGAAAACTCAAACTTATTAACCAGATCTGGACCAAGTACTTTTTCCGGATTTTCATATAACGAAAAGAAATCCTGATTAGAAAAAATAGTATCAGAAGTAAGCTCAAACACATAAAACACAACAGGTGACGGCCTTCCATTTGAGTCCGGGTTGATATTATGCGCTGACTTTACCTCTAAAGTAGAATAAGGCTTAACAACAAAGTTTGCGGCACTACAACCTACAATCACAATTGACAAAAACAATATTAAAAATATTCTCAACATACTAAATCCCTTCTTCTAATGTTCCCCACGCTGTGATGAATCATAATATTTAGCAAAATCATCCAAATAAAAAGGCGTATCACTATTTACTATCTCATCAAAAAGTTGACGGTGTATATTTTGGAAACTTATCCAATTAGTGACATATTTTCTTGATGGATTAATCTTGTTAATTAGTGAACTGTCACTTTGATTTGATGTTGAGATTGACTCCGGATCCACAAGAGACATAATACCAAGCACTGAACCTTCAACACCCTTCATCAAAGCACTCTCATGCTTTTCGATATCTAGAAACGCTTCTCGAATAGCTGCATTGGGATCTATAAAGCTAGACGTCTGTCTATTATACAAATTGTGAATTGCGTCTTCTAAGTTAGCAGAGAACTTCAACGGGTTATTTTCTTGCTTTTGAAATGCAGTATGGTTAAGCCGATTGTTTTGCTTAAATTGAGCCCGCTTGTGTAGCGTTTCCATCAACCCGATTAACATCAAAGAAAATGATTCTCCAATTTGCTTGTACCAGTCTTCTTTGTTGCTTTCAGGTATCAATTGCGGGTTTATACCAAGCCCAGTAATGAATGCGTTTAACTCTTCGCACCCTCCAACATTAATTGATGATTTATTATCCCTAAGCCCATCTGCTTCAACCTTATTATCAATAACATGTGGTGTGTCACTTACATCAAAGAAATCATCAGTCAAACCAATATCTAATTGAGTGCTACATTCCTCTTTTGGCTTGGTTTCCAGCACTTCTGGTATACTAAAGCCAAAATCATCGTAGTCCGGTTTAACTGTTGGTACGAGGGTCTTTTGATGCTCTTCATTCGCATTATTGTCTAACCTAGTTGACCCAATTTCGCTCTCAAAAGTGACTTCCACCGTAACTTGGTAATCACCAATAGATAATGTATCACCATCATTTAAGTGAACTTCATTCCCTTGTCCGATCGGGCTTACAGCGTTATTAACAAAAATGCCATTAGTTGACATGTCGCGAATTAAGAAGGTGTCACCAAATTTGACTAGTTCACCATGTAAGCTAGATACTACTCGTTCAGGGTCTGGCAAGATCCAATCACAATCTTCTGAGCGACCAAACGTAGCTTTAGCATGTTCACTTCCCTCATTAAATTTAAATTCCGTTTCAATCTCTGGAGTAAACTTGTGAAAACTTGTAATGCTTAAAAGCAACATCGAATAAACCTCGCCGAAAATTCACGTAGCAAAAATAAAATACAAATCAATCAATAACAATATTTTCAAATAAGTAAATAGTTTAGAAAAGACCACTAATTAATTACACGGAAAGAATAATGAATCATTTTCAACCCAAAGCAATAAGTGAATATTGAATTACTCCAATAATACAGCGGAGTTCAAAGTTTTGACGCATCAAGTTTCATGCGTCAAATTTCTGATGTTAGCTTGACCGAGAAACAGGAATCTAATCATTTTTATGTAGATAGGAAATCATATATTTCACTCATCATTATTTATGGAGCACTTTTGATGGCTGACAGTAATAAAGACAAATCTATTAGTAATAGATCTGATGGTGATAAGACGAAAGTTGTAAAGAGTCAAAATAAAGACAACAATAAAGTTAATAAAAGAAATTTAAAAACTGAGGGTAACTTCAAATCGAATAGCACAAGAAATGAAAATTCATCTCAATTTTGCAACGACGCTAAGAATGCAATTAATAATCAAAATTCCATTAAACCTGCATCAACTTCCGATGGTAGCTCGCTGCTCGGAAAGGTCATCAAGAATCGATATGAAATTGAATCTCTGATTGGCCACGGAGGGTTATGTGATGTCTATTTAGCCAAGGATATAATCCTTGATTCTTCCGGTGCAGATAACCCTCACGTAGCATTGAAGATCCTTCAGGATGAGTTCGCTGAACAGCCTGAAACTGCCCGCATGCTGATTAGAGAAGCACAGCAAACTCAGAAGCTGAGCCATCCCAATATACTTAGAGTCTATGATTTCGGCGTAGATGCTAATGTGTACTTTTTGGTCATGGAGTATGTCGACGGCGAAACACTAGAGCAATTAATTCAACGTTCTAGGCCAAATGGATTATCTTTTTCTGCCACTATGAGTATTGTTGGGCAGGCACTCAATGCCCTTGATTACGCTCATACGAAAGGCGTTGTTCATGCCGATCTAAAACCTGCTAATATTATGATCACACCTGAAGGCAACGTTAAGCTACTTGACTTCGGAGTATCCAAGACTCACAGGGTACAACAAGATAAGTATGCGGCTAGACGACCATCTCAAAGCCTTGACACGTTGGGCTACACTCCAAATTATGCATCAAAACCCGTTCTTGAAGGCAAGGAACCCACATTTCAAGATGATTTATTCGCTTTCTGTTGCATTATTTATGAGTTGCTATCTTGTAAGCACCCTTATAACAGAACCCCTGTCAATGAAGCCTTAAAGAAAAGCTTAAAAGTTGTAAAGCCCAACAACCTTCCATTTAGCAAGTGGCCTGTTTTAGCCTCTATCCTCAATAGTGGCAGTGTGAAAGAAGATGTAAATGCACGGCTACTATTAGCTAAACTTAATAAGAACCACTTGAAGCTAATCACTCCACTGGCTGCAACCGTAATTTTAGCTATTGGCGCAGCTTATACCTTCCAGCACCAACAAGATAAAATTTCAGAATTAGCGTTAACCTTAAAGAAAAGTGAAGAGGCATTAAGTGAACAGCTAGACTTACTGAAGCTAACTGCTACTGAAGCTAAACAGCTCGTTGACAGTGAAGTAACTTTGCACCCTGTTATCAAGGAAGGCTATTTACGCGTACACAAAGAGAGTATTCTCGGACAATTTGAATCTGAGATTGATAGTATCCTAAACACAAGCAACACTAGCTATCCAAACTATGATCAAATTGAACTTGTGCTATCTAATGCGAGGAGTTACTACCCTGACTCTCACAAAATAGAAGTTTTGTCCGTAGACATTCAATCTAGCAAGCACTCGACCTTGCTATCAATATCACGACAAATCAATAGTCACCTCGAGAAGTCACGCTACGTCAAAGAGCCCGATGTACGTTCTATTTACGATCTTAAACACGATTTAAATACGATTCATCGTGAGTACCGTTTTGTACCAAGTTCGCTTGCCTCTGAGGTGTTTGGCCAACAATTAACGGAAGCACTTAAAGAAAAAGACGCAGCCTCTCTCGTTACTTTGCTAAAAGTTGGCAACACGTTTTTTTCTGGCGTCGAGGAATATAAGGATAAGTTGGTCACAAGCAACCAAATGAAAGACTCTATACTGGAGATGAAGTTGTATATTCAATCTTTAGATTCAAATACGCCACTACCTTTCCCAGCTCACGCCGCAAGAATTTTGTATAAAGAAGATTTTGATGGTTTGCATTTCCGCTTAGATAAGGCGAAGACAACTGTTCATCTCGACAAACTCGTTGACGACCTCAACGTACTATCTAAGCGGTTTCCAGAAAATTTCGAAGATATTAACGCATTGAAATTCCAAATTGCTAATAAGTACCTAGACTTCTCAGACATTCTTCTGAACAAACGTAAGGCAAAAAGTGCGAGGCGGGCAATGCAAAAAGCGAACGCATTAATGCAACAAATGGAAAGAAGCTAATGCAGGATTAAGGACTCGAACACTACTCCAGCGATATGTTCTAACTAGCTAAATTTGCAGCAAAACACCTTGCCAATATGCAACACGATTACTATCTTTTAAATAGTACATAATATGCAAAGGACGGCATCTTGAACATTGAAAAGGTCCACGTTAGTCAAATAAACATATTAGTAGTTGATGACTGTTCAACATCCAGTGTATTGATCAGACATCAACTACAATCGCTTGGAGTAAGCCAGCCAAATATTACTTGCGTTAACAACGCCTCTGACGCATTGCGAGCGGTAAAGTCTAGGTTCTACTCATTCATCATCCTAGACTATCATTTAGGAGAAAGGTTGACTGGTGTTGAATTACTAAATTTGATGCTGCGATCTAAATTGATATCTCAACTTACAGCCGTCTTAATGATCTCTGGGGACGCAAGACAAGAAACTGTATTGACCTCGCTATCTGGTCACGTAAGACACTTCCTTAAAAAACCACTTCAAACTAAAGCTCTCAACAATAAAATGAAGACTGCTATACAAGAACAAAAGCGAATAGCTCAGGTTGAAAGTGAGTTACAGCAATCTAAGCACCTAACTTTATCTCAACTCGCTGTTGTTCTCGAAAAGCATCCAAATAGTGTTTGTGTTGAATCGCTTTTGATCGACACTCTTGTTAAACGCAACAACACTTCGCTTCTGGCACTTTTCCTCCCTTATTGCCAGTACAAAGAGCACGCTAGTTTGATATGTGCTCAAGCCTACTTACTAAGAGATAAAGGCGCTATTTTCCAATCCATTAAACTATTGGCCGACTATGTGGCCAAAAACCCTCTTTGCTTGAGAGCAGTTGACAACCTAGCAGGTCTATATGAATCAGAGGGACAACTAAGCAATGCTTTTCTTATGACAGAGAGAGCGTTTAAAGCAACACCTAGCAACAGCCATAGAATGCTGAGCGTTTCCAGAGTCGCAAGCAAGCTCAAACAAAAAGACAAGTTGTATGATATTGGCCTTACTTATGCGACATGCCTCTCTCCCACAGATCCGAATTGGTTATCTACTATCAGGCATTACGTCAGTTTCGTATCCGAGCTATACAATGAGTTAACAAATCAAAGGGACAAGAGGGAGCTGCTCACTAAATTGAATTATTTTTGTGAAATCGCATTCGAACAGCTAAACCAAAATCAAAAAGCTGATCTCTATGCGGTAAGATTGCTTATGCAATGCAACCTACTTTTAAAGGAGTCTAGACCTCAAGAAGCTCACAAAAAGGTGCTACTCGCCATAAGTTTGTATTATCAAAACATGCCGAGATGTCCAATCACAGTAATAGAGCTAGCGATCCCATTGATGGAATTATTTGGTGAGTTTGAATTAGTTAGCTCTCTACAATTAGTCTTAAAACACAAGCAACATAAAACCAACGTAGAAAAGGGGCATCAATTTAGTCAGAACCATACTCAAGAGAGCATCCCGGTGGATAACTTCCCTTTCTCTATAGAGGCAAAGCTCAAGCACTTACTCAGTCAAAACGGTGACGTAAATCATCCGGAAGTAAAGGGAATACTTGAGAGCCTGACGCAACTCGCTTTACCTCCAAACTGGTCGATGTGGGTTAGCGACTTTCTAAATGGCTCCAAGGTCTCTCCTCTACCAAAACCATTTAATCTAAACTTTGTCTAAAGGAATACACATGCTCAATTTTGAGTTACTCAACCAGTATATGGATAACGATCAGGAGATTATAACTGCTGTACTTCTTACCTACATGGAGGACTATGAGAATGCATTACAAGATCTGAATTACTTCAATAAAGAACATGATTGGCAAGGACTATTCTTGTTATCTCATAGTTTGAAAGGGATTTTAGCTGGTTTTGGAGAAAAGATTGCGGTCAACGCACTTGAAAACGTAGAAAACAAAACGAGAGATGGTCTAGCGCCTAATCATGGAGATATTACCATCATAAATACCGAGCTGGACCTCATCCACAAACAAATACGAAGATATCTTATTGAGGTCACTTGAATACTTCGAGAGCACTTAACTAAACTCTGATATCGCCATGGGAGGTTACATAATGGACGATGTACGTTTCAGAGAGTTGCTAGCAAAGCTAGATGACTTAACAGAGCCACAAAAGAAATACCTAATAAGTAAAACACAGCTATCACTGGAGCATGTCCATGCCAACGCGCATATTATGGATGTACTATCCCAAGATGAACTAGATGCACTGTTGATACTCGACAAACAGGCGAAGTAAGCATGCGTAGGCAGGGGCATAAAACTCCTGCTAAGCAGCTATGACAGCTGTTTAATAATTGTAAACGTATTTAAGCCACCTTTACTTTGATAATGAATATCGTCCATTAAATGGTTAACGAGCATGAGACCTCTTCCGGAGGTTTCCAAACTCGAAATGCCCAAAATTTTGGCGTTGTCTATTCTCTTGTTGATATGTGACTCAAATACAGACATTTCCATCCCTATACCTTTATCAGAAACCAGGATTTTGATTTTGGGACTTAAGTTAGCCTGCCCATACAAAGTGTAAACGCTAGTACTAAAATCTAACCCGTCAACTCTGTTGTATGCATGCTCATACACATTGGTGACGAGTTCAAAGACAGCTAACTCCACCCACATTGCTTCTTCCGTCAAAAGCTCATAGCGATGTAAGGAATGAAGAACATCATTCGCGACTTGTCTGGGAGCATCAAGTGAACTGAAGTATGTCTTTTTCATCACAAGCTTTTCCATCATTGTCATCTTCCTCGCTCAATCATTCCACTTCGCGGCGAGTAACGTTACATCGTCGTCAAAATCGCTTCCATCAACCCACGAATGTACTTCATCTATAACTCTAGAAATTTGTACTTGCAAAGGTAAGCTTGAGCCCGAGAAAACAACAGAGGAAAGGCGTTCCTGAGAAAAACACTCTCCATTTTTCTTAGGCTCGATTATTCCATCAGAAAACATCCAAACCAAATCTCCAGGAGCTAATTGAATACTGCCACCCAAATACTCCACACCTTCAAATGCGCCCACCATAAAATTGTTGTTCCCAACAGCCTCTAGGCCGTTTTTTCCTACGATAAAAAAGCTTGGGTGCCCGGCAGTACAATACCTTACTAGACCAGACAATGTATCCAAGACCAGATAGGAAATCGTAAAAAAGAGAGCAGATTTATTGTTTCTGGCATACCTAGAATTTAACTTCTCTACGACTTTTTCCGGCTCTGCAACTCTATACGAACCATCAACATAATCCATTGTTATCTGGTCTTTGGGTTCACTTTGAGAGAGTAACTGCTGTATTGAAAAAGAAAGCAGTGCTGATGAAATTCCATGCCCTGATACATCTAAAACGTACATTGCAATATTCTGTTCGTCCAACCGCATATAACCCAGCATATCACCACCAATTTTGGAGCTAGGTAGATGTAAATATGCAAATTCAGTGTTTAGAAGCTGGTTTGATGTTGGAAGGAGCTGGCTGACAAGTTCTTCTGCAGCCTCTAGATCTCGACTCATCACAGCGTTTGATTCAGATAACTGTTTGTTTTTTAAAGATACTATATTGTGCAAATCCAAGCTACGAAAGCCTGCGCGAACCCTCGCTTCAAGCTCTTCAACCGGTGTCTTCTTGTCGACAAAGTCATCGGCGCCTGCATCCATGCCTTTGATGATGGATTCTTGATCGTTACGGGAAGAGAGAAGCACAAAGAAGATATAACGAGAAAATGCCGACGATTTAAGCTCACGGCAAAGCTCAATACCACTGATGCCCGGCATCATCAAATCACTGAGGACAAACTGAATGTCAGTTCGGTGAGTCAGCACTTCTAACGCAGACTCACCATCTTCAACGGCAATGACCTCGTACCCTTGCTTTTGCAATGCACTGGTCATATAGAGCAGGACCGTTTTGCTGTCGTCAACCAACAATATGGACTTCATACCTCTCCTTGCCTGTTTGGCCTATTGCAGCACGCTACTCATGGATTGCGCATCTCTGAAACGGCTGTAATCTTCCGCTAAAAGTTGATGTTGATAACGAGTGTAAGACAACGCCTCATTAGAGATGACGATTTGGTTTTCTTTTTCCATCAATTGCCCACGCAGCAACTCGATTTGTTGATGCTGCTGACTGTGGTTTTGATACATGGCAACTAATCCGCACACAGACGCTACGAGCAACGTACACAACACGCCATTGATGGTTTTACTTCGAACACGCATAACCTCTCCTTGTCGCTTGGTGTCCTTCATTACTTGGTGAAGTCCAATAATGATTGGGACGTCTACAAACTAAGAACTCAAGGTTCCAAAACGCCGTGAGAGCCAATTGATGTTGTTGCATTAACAGAGTTAATTATAGGAGAAAGGCAGAAAAAGAAGAGAAAACCTGAACAAATTGAAGATCTTTGCGCTTAAAACGACAAAAAGCAGCAAGTCTACAAAAGCCTTGCTGCTTAGAAAAATCACGCTAGAAGTTAACCTTGAAACGCTTCACGCACCGATACTTGTTCAAACCAACGAGCAATATTTGGATAGGTTTCGAACACTTCAATACTCAAACCATTTACGGCAAAACCAACAAAAATGTAGCCGGTAATGTCTACGATGGTGAAGTTGTCAGTAGCAATGTGCTCACTTTCTGATAGGCGTTTGTCGAGAATTGGTAAGAATTCTAATACGCGGGATTTCGACTCATCACCCCACGCAGCCACACAGTTTTCACGGTCTTGGTAAATTGCTGTGATATTGCGAAACGCCTGAAAAGCCGTGTACAAACCTTGGAATTCGACAACACGATGCCACATTTCCACCTGAGCACGTTCAAGCTGGTTAGCACCAAACAGCGCCAGATCATTTTCAAACGCTTCATCTAGGTAGCGACAAATCGCCACGCTTTCGCAGATCGCTGTGCCATCATCCAGTTCTAGTAGAGGCACTTTGCCGTTCACGCTTTTCGATTTAAACGGTTCAGATAGGTTATCGCCCTCACGAACGTTCAGCGCAATTCGCTCAACCTCGCCACCGATTTCCTTTAGAAAAATGCTAACTCGCTTACAACTTGGAGTCATTGCGGTTTCATAGAGCTTCATTTCACATCCTTTTATCTTTTTCTAACCGATTGGTTAGGATATACTGTAGCCAGTTTATAAACGATCAGTCAAGAACTTCACTATCAAAAATTTTCAAACAGTTGTGGGTCTGTTTGCTGAGCGAGATTTTTGATGCCGTTTGTGAGTTCACATGAATTTGGAGGCTGATACCCAAGAATAGATGGGTATTCATCATATTGGTTCAGTTCGAACGATAGAGGTTCTCTGTACCATCCCTCCAAAGCAATTTAATTACCCGATAAGCAGACCCAGGCAGGTAATTTATGGCAAGAAAAGCCAACTTCGACCGAGATGAAAAGCTTCTCGTGGCTATGGATGTGTTTTGGCGCAAGGGCTTTGCGAACACGTCCATCTCTGATCTCACAGACGAGTTGAACATCAACCGCTTCAGTCTTTACAACACCTATGGTGACAAGCAACAGCTCTACTACGAAGCGCTCGATACTTACTTGAAAAAGGTCTCGCTACCGTCATTGAATGATCTGGAAAAAGACGACGCGTCTTTACCTGAGTTGGAATCTTTCCTTAAATCTTTTGCTGAGCTGCAACGCAAACGCAACTGTGGGTGCTTTATTCAAAATGCGTTGATTGAGCATGCAGGTGAAGACGATGACGTACTGCGCAAAGGGCATTTTTTGTTTGACCATCTTATCGACATCATTGCGGATGCGCTGACCAATGCGCAGAAAGAAACCTTAGTGCCAAAAACGCTGAAGCCAGAAGAACTCGCTCGTTTTGTTCTCAACAACATGCAAGGTATGCGCGTACTTGGCAAAGCCAAACGTTATGCCGACTTGGATACGGCGCTTTCCTGCTTGCTGGTTTTGATTAGGAAGTGACATGTCGATTGAAGTGATAGCAGTACGTCTTACCAAAGGCATGGACTTAAAGCTGAGCCTAGCGAAATTGGTCGAGCAGCACAGCATTAAAGCAGGCTCGATTGCCTCATGCGTTGGCTGTATCTCTGACCTCAACCTTCGTTTGGCAGGTGCAGAGAGTACGTTAACCAAACAAGAGCCATTTGAAATCGTCTCTGTGATGGGAACCCTAACGCCTGAGCATCAGCACGTTCATATCTCAGTATCTGATCGTGAAGGACAAGTCTGGGGTGGGCATTTGCTGGAAGGCACAGTGATTGATACCACCGCAGAGTTGATCATCCATTCTTACTCAGAGCTTGAGTTCACTAGAGCGATGGACGACTCGACTGGCTATACCGAACTACAAGTGAATCCTTCCAAATAGTAAAAAGCTCCAGAACCATACTGTGGTGTCTCTGGAGCTTTATTCGCATGTCTCTCACGCGAAGAATTCACTCATATCGAGCAAGCTAACTTCGGAGATCATTCTTCGACTAAATAACAAACCTGATTATCGTCAACCGTTACTTGCCACGTTTTTAGACAGTGCGCTTCGTCTTCCAAACACTGCCCGCTCTTTAAACTGAAATGCTGTTTGTACAGTGGTGATGCAACACACATCTCACCATCAATATCACCGACAATCCCTCGACTCATTACATAAGCCTTACCTATTGGGTCCCAATCCTGAACAGCGTAAACACCGTTATCGGGAATGTAGAACAACGCCACATGCTCGCCTTCAATCAACACCGTGGCACCGATGAACGGCATTAGGTCATCAAGCTGACACAATTTCACTTTGGTTAAAGCTGCCATTTACACCTCCTGTTTCACTGGAATACGCTGACCGCGCACACGTTGGTACGGCAAGACTTTGCTGCCCGACGTACTGTTCAAGAAAGGACGGAAGCGTTGCAGTTTTTGAGGATTATCCAACGTACTCTTCCACTCACATTGATAGGTCTCTACGACGCGCGCCATTTGTTCATCCAAAGAATCACATAGGTTGAGAGAGTCATCCAAAATCACTTGTTTAAGGTAATCTAAGCCCCCTTCCATGTTCTCCATCCACACCGACGTACGCTGCAAGCGATCTGCGGTGCTGACGTAGAACATCAATACTCGGTCGATCATGGTGATCAACTCTGATTTGGATAAGTCGGATGCAAACAAATCAGCGTGTCGTGGTCTCATGCCGCCATTACCACAAACGTATAGATTCCAGCCGTTTTCGGTGGCGATCACCCCAATGTCTTTACTTTGCGCTTCTGCACACTCGCGAGTACAGCCCGATACGGCAAACTTAAGCTTATGGGGCGCTCGCAATCCTTTGTAGCGGTTCTCTAACTCAATAGCTAATCCGACCGAGTCATCAACACCATAGCGACACCAAGTAGAACCGACGCAAGATTTCACGGTGCGGACCGATTTTCCGTAGGCGTGCCCTGTTTCAAAACCAGCATCGATTAAGGTTTGCCAGATTTCTGGGAGTTGTTCTAACTGCGCGCCAAATAAATCCACGCGCTGACCGCCAGTGATCTTGGTGTATAGATCGTATTGCTGAGCAACTTCGCCTAGCACGATAAGTTTGTCTGGTGTAATTTCGCCGCCCGGAACACGAGGCACAATCGAGTAAGAGCCATCTTTTTGCAGGTTCGCCATAAAGGCATCGTTAGAATCTTGCAGAGATTGATGCTGTGGCTCCATGATGTGTTCATTCCACAAAGAAGCAAACACAGATGCCGCTGTCGGCTTACAAATATCACACCCATGCCCTTTGCCATGCAGTGCAATTAAGGTGTCGAAGTCTTTGATTTGTTCCACTTGGCAAATATGGAACATCTCTTGGCGACTTAACTCAAAGTGCTCACAAAGGTGGTTGTTAACCTCTACCCCCATAGCTGCCAGTTGAGTATCCAATACCGACTTCACCATATTACTACACCCACCACAGCCAGTACCGGCTTTGGTGTTGGCTTTAAGGTCCGTCAGGTTGGTAGTGCCAGCTTGTATCTCGGCAACTAAGTCGCCTTTTGTGACGTTGTGACAAGAGCAGATGATAGCGCTGTCTGGCATCTCTCCATCAAGCATTCCGGTATCAAACAGCAGGTTCGCCGCGTGGTCTGGCAGGACCGTTTTGTTCAAATAACACTGTAAGAGCGCATCGTAGTCGCTATTATCACCGACGAGAATCGCGCCGAGCAATTGGGTACCGCTCGCATCAACCACCAGCTTTTTGTAGATGCCTGCAACCGCATCTTGCAAGACCATTTCTTGTGCGCCTTCGGTTTGCATTTGTGCATCTCCGATAGACGCGACATCCACTCCAAGTAGCTTGAGTTTGGTGCTCATGTCTGCGCCTTTAAAACCTTCGCTTGGCATACCAGTCAAGACATCAGCAGTGGTTCTCGCCATGGTGTAACCGGGTGCGACTAAACCAAAGATCTTCTGCTCCCAAAGGGCACATTCGCCAATCGCGTATATGTTCTCATCGCTGGTTTGGCATAGGTTGTTAATCACAATGCCACCTCGCTCGCCTACTTCTAGCTCAGCCAGCCTTGCCAACTCATCTTGAGGGCGAATGCCTGCGGAAAAGACAATCACATCCACTTCGAGAGGATCTTTGTCTTTAAACACCATACGATGCTTAGCCGTTTCACCATCGCAGATTCGTTCCGTACCCGTTGAGGTGTGAACGGTTAGCCCTAGCGCTTCAATCTTCTCTTTTAGCACTAAGCCAGCACCATCATCTAACTGTACGGGCATCAGGCGAGGTGCAAACTCAATGACGTGAGTTTCTAGCCCCGATAGTTTGAGTGCGTTTGCCGCTTCTAAACCCAATAAGCCACCGCCAATCACTGCGCCTGTTCTTGCGCCTTCACATGCCTTTTTGATTTGTGAAAGGTCATCAAGTGTGCGGTAGACAAACACGTTGGCGCGGTCTTTACCTTCAATTGGCGGCACAAATGGGTATGAACCGGTTGCGAGCACGAGTTGGTCGTAACCCAGCACATCTTCACCATCAAGCAGAATGCGCTTTTGCTCTCTGTCTATGCCTGTTACTTGGCTGCCAAGTACGAGTTGGATGCCATGCATGTCGTACCATTCTTGGTTACTCAGCATCAAATCATCATGAGACTTACCCGCGAACAAAGAGGACAACTGTACACGGTCATACGCGATAAAACGCTCTGCACCAATCACGGTAATTCGGTGCTCCAAATGCGCGTTTTTCTGCACTAACTGCTCGACGAGGTGTTGCCCGACCATACCGTTGCCTACCACAACGATGTGGCTCAATGCGTTCTTTACTGGAATCGTTAAAGGACTGTTCATCGCTACCTCCTTATGCCGTTTGCGCTGCGGTTTTGGGTTTGTCTTCTTTCGAAGCAGGAATCTCGACTTTGGATTGCTTCTCGTAAAGAAACTTCAACACGGCTTGTCGACACTTCTGATACTGCGCATCATCAGCCAGTGCGACACGCTCACGAGGGCGAGGCAGATTCACTTCTAACACTTCACCAATAGTTGCCGCCGGTCCGTTAGTCATCATCACGATTTTGTCGGAGAGCAGCACCGCTTCATCCACGTCGTGGGTAATCATGATGACGGTGTTGTTTAGCTCGGCTTGAATCTTCATCAGTGCATCCTGCAAATGCGCACGAGTTAACGCATCCAACGCACCAAATGGTTCATCCATCAGCAAAACCTTTGGTTGAAGTGCCAGTGCTCTGGCAATACCGACCCGCTGCTTCATACCACCCGAGATTTCATCCGGTTTTTTGTGCGCGGCATGCTGCATTTGAATCAACTCCAAGTAGTGATTCACTTGTTCCTGAATCCACGCTTTGCCCTTTTTGCCGGCAATTTGTTTTACAGCTAGCTCAACGTTTTGATATACGGTGAGCCAAGGCAATAATGAATGGTTTTGGAACACCACTGCGCGGTCAGGTCCCGGTCCAGCTACTTCTCGTCCATCGACTATTACGCCGCCGTCTGTTGGCATGTGCAGACCCGCAACTAAGTTCAATACCGTTGATTTACCGCAGCCAGAGTGGCCAATCAGGGATACAAACTCGCCTTTATTGATTTGTAAATCGACGTTCTTAAGCGCGATGAACTCGCCATCTGGCGTTGGGAATCGCATCCCTAAACGCGTTAGATCTAATAATGCTTTTTCCATGATCTTTTCCCTTATCTCAACGCTTGTTGTTTATTCCAAGACAGCCACTTTTGAAGTTGCAGCATGCCTCTATCGAGCATCAAACCGATAAAACCAATAGTGATGACTGCCACCATGATGCGACCCAATGATGCCGAGCTGCCGTTCTGGAACTCATCCCAAACGAACTTGCCTAACCCTGGGTTCTGCGCGAGCATCTCTGCCGCAATCAATACCATCCAAGCGATACCTAAAGAGAGACGTAAACCGGTGAAGATCATTGGAATGGCAGAAGGTAAAACGATGGTGCGAATGTGCTGCCACCACGAAAGTTGAAGCACTTTACTCACGTTGATTAAGTCTTTATCAACGCTCGTTACACCCACTGCGGTATTAATCAGCGTCGGCCATAAGCTACACAGCGCTACTGTGATCAGAGAGTTGATGAACGACTTAGCAAACATCGGGTCATCACTCACATAAGTGGCACTTACAACCATAGTGACGATAGGCAGCCAAGCTAAAGGTGATACGGGCTTGAGCAGTTGAATGATTGGGTTGAACGCTTGATACAGCCCTTGATTAAGACCAAGCACGATGCCTAGCGGAATCGCGATAACCGTCGCCAGCAAAAAGCCCGCAGTTACGGTCACTAAGCTTGTTATGATTTGGTCGAAGAACGTCGGTTTACCTGTGTAGGGACGAATCTTCACTTCCGCGTCCGGATTCTTGGCTAACTTCGCAGCATTACGTTTTTCCTGACGTTCGATAAACGCTTGTTCCTTTTCTCGCTCTTGCCAATGGTCATCGACAAGGTTGCTGAACTGCTGAAAAGTTTGCACAGGCCCCGGTAGCGTACCTAATGAGGTTTGCACTTCTCTCGCTGCCAAGTGCCACATTGCCAAAAAGATCAGCAAACCAATGACGGGCAAAAGTACCAACCGACTTCGGTTCACTACCTGCTTAGCAGGAAAAAGGGAAATGACATTACTAGACATACTCACTCCTAAGAAATTTACATCCTTGTTGCCACAAGCGAATTCCCTCGCCTGTGGCGTTTATCGTTATGGTTAAACCTTGTCTTTTCCTTTAAGCCCGATAGAGAACTTCTCTAGATATTTATTTGGCTCGCGACCGTCATAAACGATGTTGTCGATAAAGTGTGTTTGTGGCGCACGAAAACCATCTTCAGCACTGAAATCTGGGAAGTCTTTTTTGCTCAACACTCCATCTTCAATTAGCGCTTGAGCCGCTTGTTGGTAGATATCTGGACGGTACACCTCTTTCGCCACATCCATGTACCAATCATCGGATTTCTCGCTTGAGATTTGCCCCCAGCGACGCATTTGGGTCAGGTACCAAATCGCATCGCTGTAATACGGATAAGTGGCGTTATGACGGAAGAACACGTTGAAGTCTGGCACGTCTCGTTTGTCGCCTTTCTCGTATTCAAATGTGCCAGTCATTGAGTTAGCGATAACTTCGGCATCGGCTCCAACGTACTCGCTCTTTGACAGCATCTTCACTGCTTCTTGGCGGTTGGCATTGTCGTTTTCATCCAACCAATGTGCAGCTCGAATCAAGGCTTTCACTACGCGAATGTGCGTGTTTGGATACTTCTCAGCCCAAGCTTTAGAAACACCAAACACTTTCTCTGGGTTGTTCTTCCAGATCTCGTAATCGGTCACGACTGGCGTACCGATGCCTTTAAATACGGCTTGTTGGTTCCATGGTTCGCCTACGCAGTACCCTTTGATCGTGCCCGCTTCCATTGTTGCTGGCATTTGTGGTGGCGGTGTAACACTCAAAAGAACGTCAGCATCCAACTGACCACTGTTGTCACCGGATTCTGGTGCATAAAAACCTGGGTGAATTCCACCTGCCGCTAGCCAGTATCGCAACTCATAGTTGTGCGTCGATACAGGGAACACCATCCCCATATTGAATGGTTTGCCTTTATCCAGATAGCTGTCGACCACAGGCTTCAATGCATCCGCTTTGATTGGGTGAACAGGTTTGCCATCTGGTTGCTTTGGAATGTACTGCTTCATCTGCTCCCAAGTATCATTGGAAACCGTGATTGCGTTGCCGTTCAAATCCATACTGAACGCGGTAATCACTTCTGCTTTTGTGCCGACACCAATCGTTGCGCCCAATGGCTGACCAGCAAGCATGTGCGCACCGGCAAGTTCACCGTCGATGACTCGGTCTAGAAGCACCTTCCAGTTTGCTTGCGCCTCTAAAGTTACATACAAGCCTTCGTCTTCAAAAAAGCCTTTCTCATAAGCAACCGCCAGCGGTGCCATATCGGTTAACTTAATAAAACCAAACTTCAGGTCTTCAATTTCTGGCTCTCCCAACTCTGCCTTTACGCTGACCGTGGTGAATACCGATAACGAAATTGCTGACACTTTCAGCATCGAACTCCATTTCATTGGTTTGCTCCCATAAAAAAAGCGCCACTACTCCGAAGAGCAGTAGCGCCGTTGCTAAGTCTACAATTACCGCCGTTGATAATTGAGATAAGCGATTCAACAATAAACCCAATTCTTCTAATCCAATTACTGTGCCAACTTATTTTTCACAGTAAATACAATAGATTAGTATATCTTGCCGTTTGTTATTCCCTGTTATTGCTTGCTGATAGTGCAACACGCACCACGTTAGAAAACGCACTCTAACCCCAAAGTGGTAGAAAGACTAATCCAACACTTCCAAAGTAGTTATCAAATTCTTGGCAACTTGTGCGAGCGTTTGGCTCGATTGCATGGCTGAATTTCTAAGCGCTTTATAAGCCTGATCTTCATCAACGCTGTGCATCTTCATCAGCAGACCCTTGGCTTTTTCCACCAGCTTGCGCTCTTCAATCTTGTGGGTCAGCGATTCAATTTCCGATTGCATACTTTCGAATTTCGCTCTCACTAATGTCGCATGTTCAATCCAAGGTTGAAGTGCAAACTCACTATCGTGCGGCATAAGAACATAGTCCATTTTTTCTGATAACCGATTGATATCATTGGATGATAACTGCTTTAAGACGATAAGAAGTGGTGCCGATTTTCTGCGGCAGAAATCGACTATCAAACGCAGTTCTGCCGTCGGCTGCTGCCATCCGACTACAACGCTTGCTGACGGTTCTCGTTGCATTAACGTTTCTAGTTGTGCCAATTGGCAGCCGATGATGTTGTCGTAATCTTTGCTCAATAAGCCGGACAATCGAGCCTGCTCTTGGAGGCTATCACAGCATACTATGATGGGTGTTTTTGACGTTGATTGAGTCATGCACATTCCTTGTTTATATCTCACTCACTAAGAGAGACATAACAAGGAGTGTGCCAACTAAGGTTGAAGCGTTTTAACTAGAGGCTAGATGCTCTTTGAAGAAGCCGAGTGTGCGCTCCCAAGCGAGTGCTGCTTCTTCCGGTGCGTAGCGTGCTGTTGAGTCGTTATGGAAGCCGTGGTTGACGTTCTCATACATTAACGCTTGATACTGTGCGTCGGTTGCGATCAATTGCTGCTCATAAGCAGGCCATGTGTCGTTAACACGCTTATCGAGCCCTGCAAAGTGAATCATCAATGGCCCTTTGACTTGCTTTTGGATCTCTTGTGCCGCTGGTGTTCCATAAAAAGGCACACCTGCATCGAGCTCTTCAGGCATTACCGCTGCTAGCATATTGACAATGTATCCACCGAAGCAGAATCCAACCGCGCCCAATTTACCGTTACCACCCTCGTATTGCTTAAGGAAGTTAGCCGCTGCAATAAAGTCTTGTTCGATCTTGGCTCTGTCCATCTCTTTCTGCATTGCGCGACCTTCATCGTCGTTCCCCGGATAGCCGCCGAGTGGATAAAGCGCGTCTGGAGCGAAAGCAATAAAGCCATCTTTTGCAAGTCGTCTTGCGACATCTTTGATATAAGGGTTCAGACCTCGATTTTCATGGATCACCAACACAGTCGGCGATTTTAAGGTCTTCTTCTGTGGCATCACCAAATAACCACGCCCTTCTCCATGCCCATTTGGAGATGGAAAGGTTTCGTAAGTTGCTTTGATGTCAGGATCGTTAAATGAAACTTGTTCTGCGAGTGCATAATTCGGGGTTAGCGCGTCGACCAGTGCTGTCATGCTAAAGCCAAGCACAGCAAGGCCACCCAGCCTATTTAGAAACTCACGTCGCGAGATTTTTCCGTGGGCGTATTCGTCGTACCAATCGAAGGCTTCTTGCGGGATCGGATGAGAAGCCTTTTCACTAGGAGTGGTATGCTTTAGAACCATTATCCATGTCCTCTGTGTCTTACCATATGGGATTTTCTCATTCTCAAACGCGAAGCTAAAAACGAACGCGATTGAGGCTAAAACTGCGGTTTCACCACTCTGATACGGAGCAAGGTGGTGAAACACATCATTGGCGAGCTAGGATCTTTTACCTTCTTCAAACAATAGATAATGGATTCAGATTCAACAACTTTGCGTCGTTGGTTTTACATTAATTGACAATAGTTCGTTATTGCTGGCCGCAATAGGCTTGCCAGTAAGAGAAGGCGCGTTCGAATGCTTTTTCTCTGTCGTGCATTTGTGCAAACAAGACCACTGTCATCGTAGCGAGAACCGTATTCGCCATTTGGTTCATGTCATCTTCTGACGTCCCAAACGGGCAGTTCGCAGGCATTGGCACCTCAGACAGCATTTGCTCCGTCCAGTAATGCGATGTCACGCCGCTTGTTTGGCTTAACCATACGGTTTGGCTTACTTTCGGGTTGTATTCGGACTCACCCGATTGTCCTTTGAATGACACAACGGCATGAGCGGTTTTGCCAATCTCGAATTCGACTTCAGCATGAAGTTGTTGAAACCCGGGATGAAAGCTACCACGAATACCAACCGTCGCCTGCCCCGGATTCAATGCTCGAACCACGGTATTAATCGGCGTTCTAAGCCCATAACGATTCTTCCAACCGATCATGGTTTCTGCTTGGGGTGCAAACGAACTCAGCGGCAGATACACGATGTTTTGTGTTTCTAAGACACGTTTTGCGTCTTCGGCTGATTCCGCTTTCTTGATAGCAAACTTGTCGAGGTAATCTTCGGCATGCAAACGACCAGATTGACGGTCATGATAGCCGTGCATCAGCACTTTATGGCCATTATCGGCGAGGATCTTCGCTGCCAACAGGTGCCAAGGTTGACCTGCCGCTTCACGTTTACCTGCATAACAAGGCCAGTCGATGTCTGCACCAATAGCAGGCATGCGGGATTGGAATGCTTTCACAAAGCCAGCGATTTCTTGTTGAGTCTCGTTCTGTACACGGATCAGCATCAATAACATTGCCATCTGATCGTCGCCGCACTCACCGTTTAGGTATTCATCCATAACTCGAAACGATTGGTCAAAGTTCAGTGGTTTTCTACCACGTTCGCCACGACCGACTGTTCTAATACATTCCAAAATGCTGCTCATATTCCCTCGTATTCCGTCACTGACTGTACGGTTTCTATTAGTTGTTCGCGCAGTTTGACAACTTCTCCCATCACAATCAATGCTGGGCTCACGCCTTTAAGTGTAATCGATAAATCATTGAGCTGATTGAGTTGGGTAACGTGCACTTGTTGTTGAGGACTGCAACCATGAGTGATGATCGCGACAGGGAAATCTACTCTTAAACCGGAGCCTATTAAACCCGTTTGTATTTGCGATGACTTTTCTAACCCCATATAGAAGACTAACGTTTGTCCGCTTTGCATCAGTTGGCTCCACGCCTCAAATGCGCCTGTTACCACTTGCCCTGTCACAAAGGTAACGCTGCGAGCAACGCCACGATGAGTCAGCGGAATCAAGCTGTTTGCTGAACATCCAATCGCAGCAGTAATACCGGGGATGACTTCGTAAGCGATTGAGTGTTTGACGAGTGCTAACGCCTCTTCGCCTCCACGGCCAAATACGAAAGGATCTCCCCCTTTTAAGCGTACAACTCGCTTTCCTTGCTGAGCGAGCGATACCATCAAATCACAGATTTCTTCCTGACCAATACTTGGTTGTCCGCATCGTTTGCCCACGTAAATCCAATCGGCTTGTGGCGAAGCCAACTCCAAAATATCTTTGTTAACCAAACGGTCGTACAGCAGAACCTCTGCCGACATAATCGCTTTCACAGCCTTTACCGTTAACAAGTCAGGATCGTGCGGCCCTGCTCCAACAATCGAGACAAAACCTTTGTGGTTCGCGTCGAGGTCTACTGAATGGTCTTCTAAAAGCTTGTTTAGTTTGCTTGCTTGATCATGCTTAGAAAAGCGAGACGAGCGTTCTTGTTTCTGACTCGCTTGTCCTTTCTTAAACCAAGACTTTTGATAAGGCGCTTCCATGTGCTTATCCTCTTTATGACTTACTTTATTTGAATCGCCAGACTTTGCTGGCTCGCTTGCTGTTTGCCCTTTTGATGCTGATGGCTGTCGACCATTTGTTTGATTTGAGAGACGCACGAGCCACAGTTAGTGCCGCATTTGAGTTTGTTTTGAAGTTGAGTCAGTGAAGTGCAGTCTTGCTTCTCCATCGCGTCATGTATTTGTTTATCGGTGACGCGGAAACAACTACAAACCAGTTTGGCGCTACTTTGCGATTGAGTGATGGTAAGCAGTTGCGATAGCTCCATCGGTTTGCCAATCAAGCCGGTAAAGTTGGTGTAGTCGGTTTGAATCGGTTCACTAGACACCACTAAAACAGAACGAATGATACGAACGTCTCCAACGAGGTCGTAATCCACTGCTAGCCAACCTTGGGCAATATCTATCGTAATTCTGCGGCTCTTATCCGTTCGACAAAAACTCTGCTTCTTTGGTCGTTTGTCGTGTGCAAAGCGCCAGATGCCTAAATTACTTTCTGCTTGAAATGCGCTGTAGAGAAACTTGCCGGAATCAAACTGTGTACCAATGAACATACCGTAAGTTTTTACCGCCGCCTCTTGCACTTCAACATAAGATGACTTAAACGCAGGCTGCCCAGAAATAGGGTCTTTTGCGCTGTTTACTATCGCGTTAACACTGCTTTCACCACCATATCGACCCGCCCAGTGCATTGACATAAACAGCTCCTGAAAACCCAAACCTTCATCAATGGCAACTTTGGCATAAATACTGGTGTTTGAAGTGGGCTGGAACAGCTTGGTGAGTTGTCCTGCTTTTAAGCGATTTTGAGTGGCAGAGAGCGTGTTCATGTACACGGTTGGTTCTAACTCTGAGGCGGCAAGGTGGGCGATATGCCCTGTGCGCGTCATGGTATGCCATTGGTCACGTTGCCTGCCCGTATTGAGCCACCAGCCTTTTGTTCTTTCTAAACGCGTTGGAGATTCACTGGTCACGACAAAACGCGCTTTTCCATCTTGGTGCGAATAGATTCCATCAGCAAAAGGACGCTCTCCTCCCCATTGTGTCGGCACCCACTCTTCGTATTCTTGCTCGGTTAAGTTGGCGTATTGAGAAAGATCTAGCTTCAATGGCGAATCTGCATTCATGCCTGTCATCGCCGCATATTCCCTGAATACCGCCCGCTCAGAAGTAAACGCAAAGCCATTTTGTGTCTTTTCCAATGCACACAAAGCTTGTCCAACTTGGCTTATCGCCCACCAATCTGATTTTGCTTCACCGGGAGGCGTTTGAAACTGACGCTGCCTTGAAAGTCGACGCTCAGAGTTGGTCACCATGCCTTGCTTCTCCCCCCAGCCAGCAGCGGGCAGCAACAGGTCCGCGTAATGCGCTACATCCGAATCCGCTGTGATGTCGGAAACAATCACAAACGGACAAATCTCTAGTGCACGTTTTACCAATTGGTTATCTGGTAAAGAGACAACGGGATTCGTTGCCATGATCCACAGAACTTTAATCTCACCACGTTCTACCGCCTCAAACAGTTCAACGGCTTTTAAACCGGGCTGAGTGGCAATTTCTGGCGAATCCCAAAACGCCTGCACTTGCTTGATAGACCCTGCGTCAAAAGTGCGATGAACCGCTAACTGATTGGCCAAACCACCGACTTCTCGCCCACCCATCGCATTCGGTTGACCTGTAATAGAAAACGGCCCGCAACCTGACTTGGCAATTTTACCTGTCGCCAAATGTGCATTAATAATGGCATTGCCTTTATCGACACCATTTTCGGCTTGGTTAACCCCTTGGCAAAACAACGTGATTGCGGTTGGGCTTTGCGCAAACCATTGGAAGAATGTCGTGAGCTTTTCTTCTGAAATACCAATGGAAGACGTTAGATTAGTGACATCGTAACGCGAATCAAAAACTTCTTCTGTAAGTGCATCAAACCCGTCGGTATAGGAATTTATGTATTCAGAATCAATGCATTGCTGCTCGATAAGAAACTTAAGCAGCCCATTAAAAAGTGATAAATCCCCATCGTTTTTAATCGGTAGATGCAAATCGGCTTGCTGTGCTGTGACCGTTTCACGCGGGTCAATGACCACCAGCTTGAGGTTAGGATTGTTTTCTCTGGCTTGCTGAATACGTCGGAATAAAACAGGATGCGTCCAAGCGGTATTAGCACCGCAAATTATCAATAGCTCAGTCTTATCAATATCGTCGTAATTGACGGGAACGACATCTTCACCAAATGCTCGTACATGAGCCGCAACCGCCGAAGACATACACAAACGGGAGTTCGTATCGATGTTTGCGCTGCCAACATAGCCTTTCATGAGTTTGTTGGCGACGTAATAGTCTTCCGTTAACAACTGGCCTGACACGTACATCGCGACGGAATCCGGTCCAAACTCTGCTTTCGCTTGATGAATCTTTTCTGCAATCAGATCCGTGGCTTGTTGCCATTGTACTTCTTGCCCTTGAGGTCGCTGCTTGGTGACAAGCTTTGGATACAGCAAGCGCGAAGGCATATTCAAGCTCTCTGCCAGCGCGACGCCCTTTACGCACAGTGATCCCGCATTTGCAGGATGACACGCATCCCCAACGATTCCTTTCGCATTGACCTCGACACCACATCCAACACCACAATAGGGACAAGTGGTTTTTTTGCATCCTTGCGACATTCCGCCCCCTGATTCTTTCCTTAGAATGACGAGCTACAAGCGAAAAAAAACCTCTCCCGAAACGAGAGAGGCTGCATTGCCTATAAAAGCTCAAAAAAGTAATACCCTATCCGCTTAACCGCCTGCTAAGGGAAAGCGGCGCATCGAGTTAACGATGAACGTAATCTAAATTGCAAACCCGATGCCAATTTTATATTTCACTATATTTCAATAACTTAATAAAACCAGCTCTCACTTTATAATTGGCAATGCACTGATTAGGTGCGAGTTTGAATCACAGAAGTGCAAGATTAACGGGCTAGTGCCATGACCAGTCTCGGCTCTCCATCACCGAAATAATCTTCTTCTTTTTCCAGAACCTTAAAGCCTAACGAAGTGTACAACTTGTAAGCCGGCGCATTGTTTGGATCGACAGTTAACTTAATAACAGAACCGGAACTTGCTTTTGCGATCACATTCCCCACAAGCGAACGTGCAATCCCCTTTCCTCGATGCTGACTATCTACCGCAAGTGACAAGATCCAATGGGTGTTTTGTTCATCACTTTGTGCCATCAAAATATAGCCAGTGACTTGCTCGCTTTGTTTGGAAACCACCAACCCCTGTTGCCAGCAATCAAATGCTTGTCGAAAGAAAAACTGAGGGTAAGCGTGATGACCAAATAATTTCTGTTCTAGCTTAAAAATAGCGTCAATATCTGACTTTTGGGTAATAACTAATTCCATGGTGTTTTAGTTCTACGCTCTGTTCTAAAGTGTAACATCTAAGTTTATTGCTAAAGTTTAATATTTTTCAGTTAGTTAAACTAATAGTTCTTTATCATCTCGAGTCAAAGGTTAATTGTAAAACCACTATTCATTAATGGAACGGCATTCTTAATGTGGTTTACTTATTGTCATAATTTTGTAGAATGTTTCGAGCACTTATAGATAGAAATAACAATAATAAAGTGCATAACTGGGCCTACTAAAGGCTCGTTACTTACTCGTTAGTTTTCCTATTATTAGAACCATTGAGCTCAGGATAGCTAACCATTTGTTTTTATTATTCTAATTTTAAGTGTAGTTGAGTAATGTCGTTATACAGTCTCAAACAAGGTCGTTCTGCTTTCGACAATAAACTATCCATTTGGCACTGGCTGGGTATGCAAATCCTACTTTTTGTTGCCGTTCAAGTTAGCTTCAGCATCTCTAGCTTTTTTGTCGTGTCTAAAGACAGCGTTCAGGTACTGTCATTCACGGCTGCTTTAGTCGTTTCCGCTTTAATCCGATACGGCTGGAAAGTACTGCCCACTCTCAGTATTAGTTTGCTTTTTTACTATTTGGTTATCTCAGGGCGCCCGAGCAACGTAGCGCTTTTGTTTTCGTCTCTTCTACCTTGTATCCCACTTGTGTTTGCTGCTTTGTATAAAAGGGCATTAATTTCTATTGAAGACTCAAACTATACATTAAAGCTTGGGTACTATGTGCTTATACTCGGCCTGCTTTATCCAGTAGCGAACACCGTCATACTATGGAGTATGAGCCATATATATATTGAGCACTCTCCACTATCTTTTGACTTTTTCTCTTACTCAATACTCAGTGGCGTACTCACTCACATGACCCTAACTCCTCTATTGAGCCTGGGCTTTAGCTATATTCTTGATGGCAATAAGTCTCCTTATCTCAAGCTAGATCTCACTATGCTGAGGAATCAACCTTCTCAACAAGGTTATCGGATATGGCTCATTATTTGTGGGATGATATTGCTTGGAGCGATTACGTCAAATAACTCGCTTTTGATCAATACACTCTGTCTTTCTTTGCTTTGTTTAGTGGGAGTCGGACTTGGTAAGTTTGGTCTCATTAGGCCATTTCTCATTGCCTCTATCACACTATTGATTTGTGTGGAAAACATTGTCAGTCAATACAATGCAGGCCTAATTCAACAAGAGCACCTATACGGCATGCTTTTGGTCTTATTTGTATTATCAATGCTAACATTTCTGCTTGGCGCTCATACAATCAAGAACTTTATAACTGCCCGTAAAGCAGTAGAAAAAGAACGTGTTGATAGCTTTACAGGCCTGTACACTCTGTCTCAACTACAAGAGGACATATCACCAAGAAACAATGTGGTTTTGATATACATAGACTTGAAACCCACGCTTTCTAAATTGAACGGCTTAGGCCACCAAGGCCAAGCGCAATTAATGAGACAATTGAGCCAATACCTCGCACAAAACACCGAGTACTTGCAGCGGGCTTACTTACCACCATTTGCAAACGGCTTGATATGTTTCGCACCACGTCTTCCGTATATTAATACTGAGCTAAAAAAGCTGATTCAATTGCTTGATGACTTCTACTTCTATTTTGAGGATAGTTCGGTGAGTTTAGTGAAACGAACCATTCAGTGTGTCGATATTGCTGAAAGTGACAATGTCGAAGCTTTAGTTTCCAAACTGTGTCAGCAACGACCTCAAAGCACTCTAGCCATTAACTGGCTAGACGCAGCAAGCACAAGCAAAAGTAAACTCAACAAGCTCAGCTTTATTCAATCTTGTTTCAGAGAAAACAAGTTTGAACTGTACTGCCAACCATATCTAGCGTTGAATACGAAAAATACCGGGAGCTATTTTGAAGTTCTACTCAGATTGAACCAAGATGATTCACACGTGATGTCACCAGCTGAATTTTTTCCATTAATTCATGAATTTGGACTTGAGATTGAACTGGACGAATGGGTAATTACCAATACATTTTGCAAATTGAGCCAGAATATCGTCGACTGGGATAACTTAGGGAAATGCTCCATAAATTTGACAGCAAAAGCATTAAACTCTCCGTCACTGGCACATAACATTCGACTGCACGCTGATATATATGGTGTTCCCCTTAAAAAGGTATGTTTTGAGATCACTGAGTCAGATGCACTTCGAAATGAATCCATAGCTATACAGAATCTTTCTCTATTGAGAGAAGCCGGTTGTACTATTGCGTTAGACGACTTTGGTACTGGCTACGCAAGTTTTGACTATCTGCGCCGCCTTCCACTTGATGTACTTAAGGTAGATGGTTCTTTTGTCAAAGACATTGTTAGTAGTGAAAATGACCGGATTATCGTTCAAGCCATCAGCCAAGTCGCTAACAGTATGAAACTTGTAACGGTAGCCGAGTTTGTGGAATCAGAAGCACACATAGAAACGCTAAAATCACTAAATATTCAGTTTGCTCAAGGGTTTGGCGTTGCTAAGCCACTTCCTTTGCAGGACTACCTTAAAAAGGTATCGAACAAAGCTTAACCGCAACATCTAAAACCAAAAATTCGTTAAATTTCGCGATATAGTTTCAATTTCTACACAGAAAGCCAGAACTATATATCGCTTTTTGCAAATTTTCATGGTTCGATAGTTTACACCTTTGCCTTTTCACTAGCACGATTCACCACCACATCAATGTGATAACAATCACTAAAACATATAACATCCGCGCGATTATTATTTTTATAAAGGCGAGTTTTAAGTGAAAGAATCTCGAGAAACGTTAAATTTTAGTGAATTAAACACAACTACTACTTGGACGAAACACGATACTCATTGGGTATTAAGTCTGTTTGGTACCGCCGTGGGTGCTGGCATTCTATTTCTTCCTATTAACTTGGGCATCGGTGGTTTCTGGCCATTGGTTGTTATGGCAGTCCTCGCTTACCCAATGACTTACTTGGCACACCGAGGTCTTGCTCGCTTTGTACTGTCATCAAAAATCAAAAACGCAGACTTTACCGATGTAGTAGAAGAACACTTTGGGGCGAAAGCTGGTCGTTCGATTTCGCTGCTGTATTTTCTTTCTATCTTCCCTATTCTACTGATCTATGGCGTAGGCATTACCAACACTGTTGACAGCTTTATGGTCAACCAAGCAGGTATGGAGCCGCTGCCACGCGCCCTACTGTCTGGCGTATTAGTATTCAGTTTGATTGCAATCATGATGGCAGGTGAAAAAGTGATGCTTCGTGCGTTCGCTATCATGGTTTACCCATTGGTTGCGATTCTGGCATTTTTATCATTCTACCTAATGCCAAACTGGAGTATGCCTGTTATGGATGCACCAGAAATGTCTTCATTTGCGAGCACGATGTGGCTTGCGATTCCAGTCGTTATCTTCTCATTTAGCCACGCAGCAGCGATCTCAAGTTTTGCAAACGTACAACGCCGACATTACGGTGAAGGCGCCGATGTAAAATCAGAACTGATCTTGCGCCGTACAAGTGTCATGCTGATCGCATTCGTGTTGCTGTTTGTCTTCTCATGCGTACTTACTCTTTCCCCGGAGCAACTGGCAGAAGCAAAAGCACAAAACGTATCGGTATTGTCTTACTTAGCTAACGCGACGGAAAACCCATTCATTGCAACCTTAGGTCCGCTTGTTGCCTTCGTGGCAATTACTTCTTCATTCCTTGGGCACTTCCTTGGCGCACGCGAAAGCCTTAATGGTTTGATCTCTAAACATTCTGATATGCCAAAACGACGTGTTGATCACATTAGTGTTGTCGTACTGTTTGTATCGATTTGGATCGCAGCAATCATGAACCCTAGCATACTAGGCATGATGGAAGCTCTATCAGGTCCAGTCATTGCCATGATCTTATTTATTATGCCGATGTTAGCGGTATACAAAGTGAAAGGACTGCAGAAGTATCGTGGAAAAGCATCTACATACTTTGTACTAATGACAGGTATTGTTGCAGTAAGTGCGTTGGTTTTTAGCTTGTTGAGTTAAGAAAAGAGACTTAGGCGAGATTTTCAGGGGAATACCTTATTTTTTATTAAGGTAATTCCCTGAATTTTGCTATGGTTTTCTTGTCAGTGATGATTCGTTACTGTCTCATTGAATGAGAGTGAAAACACCTGCGATCATCAGAACTGAAGCAATACAAGTACGACCGATAATACCGAAGCGAGAAGGTTGAATCATTTCGTTGTGCATAGGCAATCTCCTTTTTGATGGGAACAGCCAGTTTTTCATGGCTTAATAACACTATGTACAAAAACGACTTTCCACACAATACATACCTGTATTAAATATTTATGACAGTCAGATGAAATTTTAGATGTCGAATGACTTACTCGTTTAATCAGTCGAGTCTATCAAGTAATTTCTGGATAATTTGATCGCATAAAGCGTTGCTCATCGAGCATATTTTTGAAGCTCGGCCCCGCATCAAGTTTTACAATGACTTCTTTCTCTTCCATTCTTATTACGTGTCCGGCTAGTGATAATTCTGTATTGTCATGCAGAGAAAGTTCGCCTCTAACCTTGACTCCAACTGCGTCTAAAGAGTGGTGGGCTTTCAATAATCTTAAACCTTGCTCCGATAATTCACTCACTAAGTATCTAGTACCTGATATCAGTAGACTTGGTCTAGCGCAACTAGGGTACTGTAATCGGTAGTAAGCTCGTTGTTGTGTGGCTTTCTCTGCTATTGCCCCAGATAAAAACGTTGTGGATTTGAGCATAACCACCTCCTTATGTTTATGACGGCATCCATTCTACAAGCGTTTTATTTTTCCTCTGATTAACTACGTTTAAACTAGGTTGTCGTAACTACTGCAACTTACATACCACAACTTAATTTTCAAGTAATGCAATCTTATAAATGTTATATTACCAATGTCTTTGCACCACTCTCGGTATTAGTCTCTTATAAATGCGTGTACTTTCTTTCTCAAAGCCCTGTTTAGCCATTCTAACTGCTTTTCTAGTGTCATTATCGCTTCCTTCTGCAGCAAAGGAAGACAAAAAACACTCGTGTTACCTAATGCAGAATACGGCACCTGAAGACCTGCCTACACTGCAGTTTTACTTTGAGTCGATCGGTAAACCAAGAGCAATCAAAAACACTGATTTAGAGCAGCCTGACCTTACCTCCCCACACGCCCAGGCACTGTATTATTTCGCTCGTATCTACTTAGAACGATATGAAGGTGTTCCAATATCTGACCTGCCTGATATGGTGGCCTTTGGGAACAAGCACCAACTCCAATGGGTAATCGCCGAAGCTAAACTGAACAAAGCGATAGAATACATAGAAACGGATGATGTCTGGCAAGGGGAGCTGTTGTTGCACGACGTGATCAATATTAGCCGTGAAATTGGTTACAAGGCTCTGCAAGGCCGTGCCTACCGTTGGCTTGGCAACGCTGAAATTCGTCGAGCACAGATAAAAACTGGCATGAGGTATTATCGAACTGCCTTTGATTTACTTGACGATTCGCATTTTGAAATTCAAGTTGCAATGACCCTAAACAATATTGCTTCTGTATATATGGATACATCCGATTGGGTCCGAGCTGAAAACTACATCAATCAAGCCATCAGCACTTATCTTGATAAAGCCAACAACTTTGATAATAGCTTATTCCTTGGCATTCTTTACGCCAACAAAAGCGTCGTTGGCTTTGCCAAAGAAAAGTATTCCGAATCAGAATACTACTTTGAGCAAGCAGTAAAATTAAGTATGGAGACAGGGTCTGACAGCTTGAAGCATACATCTTTGGCGAACCTATCTCAGCTATTGAATGCGATGGGTAAACACGATGAGTCTTTAGAGCTCGCGCAGCAATGCTTAGAGCTACCTACTAGCAGCCCTAAAAGTGGTGCAAAAGCTTCTTGTTATGAAGCTTTTTCTGAAACTTATATGAGCAAAAAACAGTTCGAGCTAGCAATTGTACATGCGAATAAAGCACTCGAACAAATGTCTTTAACCTTAACTCCAGAGTCGCAAGAAAGAATTGGGATGCTTTTGGTGCTCGTCAAAGCAAATCAAGCTCTAGGGCGGTATGAGAAAGCCTTCTATCAACTTTCTAAGCTCCGAAGCCTAGAAAAAGAGTATGCCAGCCATGTCAATGGCGAAGAGATGCTAGACATTAAATTTGAGTTAGAAGCTAAACTCGCCCAAAAAGAATTGAAGCTATTGGAAGCTCAGAATGATCTACAAGCATCTAAGCTACAAGCCCAGCGATACAGAGAAATTTTCTATTTCTTATCACTCATTGGTATCGCATCTTTAGGGATAAGGTATGTATCTCGAATAAAAAGAGTCAACCGAGAACTCGCAGAGCAAAACGTTATTGATCCTTTAACCCTAGTTCATAATCGTCGCTATTTACCGCATTGGTTGCGTAACATGGCCAACACCGCACCTGAGAGTATGTTTTCTTTAGCAGTCATTGATATCGACTATTTCAAACAGTTTAATGACACGTACGGTCATGATAAGGGCGATCAAATGCTGAAACATGTATCTTCTGTGATTAAGCGTTCGGTCCGCTCTAAAGATTTACTTGCCCGCTGGGGAGGCGAGGAGTTTGTTTTAGTTTTTGAAGCCAAAAACATCGACGAATGCTCAAAAACTTTAGAAAGACTAAGGAAAGCAGTTGAAAACGAAAAGCTTAGCATTAATAGTTTAACCCTTAGCGCGACCATCTCGATTGGTGCGATAAAAACAATGAACGTCACTATGCTCAATACTAATTGGGATGACTGTTTTATGTCTGCCGACCAAGCTCTTTACGAAGCGAAACAAGCAGGAAGAAACCAATACAAAATCAATTCTGGTTAAATTATGAAAAAACATCTATTCGTCACGATCATCGCTAGTTTGTTAGTTAGCGCCTGCTCGAACCAACAAGCCGCTGAAATGGGCATGAGAGGCAGTAGTGTCAATGTGTACGCGCAGCAAATGAGCAATATGCAACTATGTGAGACGTTGTTTTATAAACGCCAAACAAACCAGACATTGGCAGCAATTGGCTCTGAGTTCAACCGACGAGGCTTGAACAAAAAGTGGTGCGATAAAGAACGCAATAAGTGGTACATCGAAAAATGGGTCGATACGCTGATTACGAAGAAGGAAGAAAGCCACACTGAAAGCGAGGTTACGATACAACCTGCTATATGAGAACCTCACACCTTTAAGTAGCGAGAATAATCGCTACTTTTTTGCGACTTTTCACATCTCTTCCCCATATCCAATATCTAGAATCTTACGTTCTATCAACCCCTAAGCGTTATTACAACGCGATCCGTCGAAAAATGAAAGTAAAGAGAATGTAAACGGTTTTCGTTTCCATTCTAAGCCGCTAGCTTTGTTTAGACCTGTTTAAAGGAGTATCGAACAGGGACAAAAATTCCAAACAAAGACATGAGGTCACAAATGGAAACACGCATTAATCGCCTATTCGCTGCAATGTTAGCAGTAGGCCTTTCACCTGCCGTCTCGGCTTATGATCCGCTCTACTCTGAGCAATGGCACCTAGACAACACAGGCCAAACTGCATTTGCAGCAAACGCTGCCGTTGCGGGTAATGACTTGAACACCAAACTGACACAAGCCATGGGCATTGCTGGTGTAGGTGTAAAAGTTGCCGTTATTGACTCTGGCGTACAGATCGATCACCCAGACCTTGCAGGTAACGTAGTCACAGGTAGCAGAAACTTCGTTGAAGACTCTTCATTCCCAGCCGATTACCCAGTTGATACAAATGGCCATGGTACCGCTGTAGCCGGCTTAATCAGCGCTGTTGGTAACAACGGTGAGGGCGTTCGCGGCGTAGCTTCTCGCTCTTCTCTAATGGGCTTTAACTGGCTCGCAAACCAAACGCTGGAAGGCTGGTTGATTTCTCACGGCGTGGACGCTGCAACCAGCGATGTTCGCGTTTTCAACCAAAGTTATGGTTTTAGCCCAATCTACCCTATTCCATTCGATGAGAACGATCCGCAGTTCAAGCTTGAAATGGATGTAATGAAAAACGTTAGCGAAGGTAATGCTTGGGGTCGTGGTGCTGTCTTCGTGAAATCTGCTGGTAACGGTTACCGCTACTTCAACACTGGTCGTTTCTTCGTGCTTCCTAGCGACTTCTTCGCAGGTGGTGGTAACAAAGGCCTACCAATGCATAACTCGGCACAGTCTTACGACAATGCGAGTTACTACAACCTTGTAACCAGCGCACTTCGTGCTGACGGAACTCGCGCCAGCTACTCATCAGTTGGTGCTAACGTGTGGGTCGCAGCACCAGCAGGTGAATACGGTCAAGACTTCCCAGCAATGGTAACGACAGATCTAGTAGGCTGTGAAGAAGGTCAAAACACCAGTGCAGATTTAGGTATTAACGGCCTGCACGGCGGTACTGAGCAAGATCCGAACTGTAACTACACCAGCACAATGAATGGTACGTCTTCAGCGGCGCCAAACACCTCTGGTGCAATTGCTGCGATTATGTCTACCAACCATGCGCTGACCGCTCGTGATGTCCGTGCGTTACTGGCAGAAACAGCAAGCATAACCGACAAAGACCACCCAGGTGTTCAACTTGAGTTCGTTAATAGCCAAGGAGACTTGGTAAGCTACGAAGCGATTTCACCATGGCAGAAAAACGCAGCTGGCGTTGACTTCCATACCTTCTACGGTTTTGGCGCAGTTAACCTAGATGAAGCAATGAAACGTGCTCGTATGACAAACAATGTTCTACCTGCACAAGTTATTACACCTTGGGCAAGCAATGCGACGGAAGTGAGTGTTCCAGACGCAAGCTTAGCGGGTGGCTCTTCAGCGATTGCTGTTACCGATGACATTACTGTTGAGTCAGTACAAGTGAAACTAACACTTGAACACTCGCGTCTACCAGATTTGGCAATTGAGCTGATTTCTCCATCAGGTACACGTTCAGTTCTGCAAACACCACGTAATGGTCTCGTTGGTCAATCTCTGGATTCAACAGTAGCGGGTTATGAAAACCAATTAATGCTTTCTAACCAATTCTACGGTGAAAACGCAAAAGGCGAATGGACACTACGAGCGATCGATACCAACGGCGGTGAAGTGTTCTCATTCATTGCATATTTCAATTCTTCAGCTATCTATGATGTACCGATGGCTAACAACGCAAAACCAGGTGTTATCAAAAACTGGTCTATGCGTATCTTCGGTCACTAAGGAGTCATTCACATGAAATTTATGACATTTTCTATTCTGGCTCTATCGACAATGGCAACGGCTGTACAAGCAGAGCAACAATTAGCTCAGCAACCTACACCTGAACTGTTTGTCGCATCTGATGCCGTACAAATTAATGGTCAAGATTACCGAAAACTTTCTGTTGATAGCCTTGCCGAAGCGCCAGAGCTACACGCTGGTGATGAGGTGTTTAAGAATGCGTTTAGTAACGTATCTAAAGCAACGGGCCTTATCTTTGTTACGGTAAAAAACCCAGCCGATGCAAAGGCAGTAGCTAAAGAGCTCAAACTTGACGTCGTCTTTGCTCAAGGTGAATCAGCCGTGTTCAAAGCAGCCGAAGGCCAAGATCTTCTGAGCATTAGCGATTACCTAAATGCTGACAGTCGCGTAAAAGCGTCTAAAATTGAACTAAACAGCGGTAAATACCGTGCACAATAATTCTCTAACAAGAGAAGTTGGCCTATAAAAAAATGCCTCAGCACATGCTGAGGCATTTTCTTTTCGCTTACGAGAAACGGACAGTTTAAATCTATTGGGTTGAGAACCTACTGAATAAAACTGATTAACTCCTTCGCGATGTCAGTGTTATTTTGCGAACCAACAAACTTATCCGCACCTTGCCCATAAGCAAACACTTGGACGTCAACAGCGGTATGCCCTTTTGTCGTCCAACCGGTGTAGCTCTTCTCATTAATGATTGCTTTCACTTCCTTGTAGAGGGCTTTAGCTGGCTCTTCACTCAATTTGGCGTATGCCAGCTTTCGACCTTGATCTTTAGATAATGACCAATCAACCGACTCATTCCATGTCGCGATCATGTCGTGGGATTGCGCAAGAGACAGCGCCAAAGGCCATGCGGTTTTGCGAACACCCTTAATCACCTCTGTGTCCCACTGATACTGCCCATTCGCACCAATTGTTAAGCCGCCAGTTGAGTGATCAGCGGTGATCACCAATAAAGTATCGGGGTGAGCATCGACATACGCTTTAGCCAATTCAATTGACTTAGCAAAATCATTCATCTCCGCCATCGCACACGCAATGTCGTTCGCATGCCCACACCAATCGATCTGGCTACCTTCAATCATCACGAAGAAGCCATTGTCTTGACGTTGTAATAGAGAAAGCGCTTTGTTGGTCATCTCTTCTAGGCGAGTGGGATTTTCATCTAGTGCGAACGGAAATGCCTTATCTGCGAACAAGCCTAAGGCGGGTAAAGTTTGTAGTGCAGGAAGCTGACCAAAGTCGGCAACGTATTGGTAGCCTTGCTGCTTGAACTCCTCAACTAAATTACGGTCTTCACGCTCGAAATAGCGAACACCACCGCCCAAAAGTAGATCGACTGGTAATTTCTCACCCACTTTATTGTCGATGTAATCATTGGCAATATCGTCATAGTTTCGGCGAGATTCATTATGAGCGGCAAAACTGGCTGGCGTCGCGTGGTTAATTTGCGATGTTGCCACCAAGCCTGTGGTCATGCCCTTCTCTTTCGCCATTTCTAGCATTGTTTTGATTGGTTTCTTATCTGTATCCACCGCGATAGCACCATTGTAACTTTTGACACCGGTACTTAGCGCTGTAGCACTTGCAGCACTGTCAGTAACGTAAGTCGCATCATCAGGATACGTTTTCGCCATACCAACCAAAATAGAATCAAAAACCGTCGGCTCTATTTCATCTGTATTTGGATCATCATGATAATAGCGATAAGCGGTCGTAAAGGCTGGCCCCATGCCATCACCGATCATATAGATAATGTTCTTCGGCGCGTCACCTGCGTAAGAATGGGTAGCCAAGAGGCTCGCGGTAATTAGGGAGTATTTAAGTCTCATATCTCATCCATGACATAATGCGAAGGCACCATAAAGGCACACATCAACTTGAGTATCGTTCTAATTTGCAAACGAATACTATCATGCACTTAGGATGAAACATGGCGTAGCTTCATAGTTTTACAACGCACATCATTTCTTGAACACAATCACTTCAGTCAACAAATCTGCTTTGTCAGTGTCATTCGGGTTATTAAGGTAGCGTTCAATGCCCAACGGTTTGGTCTTCACTTTGATGCCATTGTGCCGAGTAAGATTCATCGCATACGACCATGCATTACCTAAAAATTGATATTCACCCTTGTGTTCCACTGCATAAGTTTCGCAAGTCGGAATAGTTCCAGCAACAAAATCCCCGGTCGCTACAACACTTTTTTGTACTGGTAAACATGTAATGAACTCGAAATAACCGCGTTTCATGTCCATCGAAAGGTAAAAACAAAACATTTCGCCAGTCACGGGGAGATTTTCTTTGTATGCCATATCAAACAAACGCGAGACATGCTCTTGCATAACAGCAGGAACCTCTGAGAGCGTTCCGGCTCCAGTCAAACCAATGTAGCTAATCTCATTTTGTTTACGTAAACCAAGATCCGTGAGCTGTGAAAGGATTTGTCCCGTTTCCAGTTGACTTTTAAGCATACGCAAACCACGCTCATAATCCATTTCTATCATGGACTTAACCATGGTTTTAAAGAAGACGAGAAACCATGGAACACGTGATTGCATCTGCCACTCTACAGTACAACCATTAGAAGACGGCGTGACAATAAAGGTAACTTTTGCGTGACTTTGAAAAGGGCGAAAGAAGTGTAACTCCATGTCTAGACGATGTTCTTGGGTACTTTCTAGCACGATCGCACCTGTTCCGATACGCTTACCGTTCCACTGATACCCAGAGCCAACGACACCTTGTTCCTCACTGTAAGTGAGTTCGCATTCCGGTTCCATAATGATCCATGGCGACCAATCAGGCCAATGGGTAAAGTCTTTCAAATACTCGATGATGTCACTTTGTGTCTTTTCAATTTCGATACTTCGATTGACCTGATACGAGAGCATAACCACTCCTTGCAATTCACTTTGACTCTTTTGAGTCTAATCGATATCGAAGTTTTTTCTTGTTTCACTGACAGTTAGGCAGAAATAAAGACAGGACACAACTACCCATGCCGCGTGATTAAATGACGTAACCTCTAATGCAAATGGTTATGTCTTCAGTATGTTGTCACACCCTCAAATTTCTAATGTACAACGCACATAGTTTTAGCACTCTATGAAGAGTCTTATAGGTAGAATGAAAGTCAAAGATTGCACAATGCCCAACATGATCAAAGCAAATATGCTGTGTTAGCTCAGAAGATTCCCTTTCAGAGAACCCAATACGGAATGCCCGAATCAACAACCTTAGCTAACAATGAAAGAAACCAACAAGTACCATGGTATAAGCTGAATTCGGTTGCACCCTATATTACTGTGCATCACTTTAAAGATAGGAGGCGTGATCCGTGCTCAACATTTCGCAACGATTTAACTCTTGTTATCATACCTGTTAGATGTAAAGCCAAAGTAAAATCAATGAGAGTAAAAAATATCAATCCGATGGTCAACAGGTTGAAATTTAGACTAAAACGGTAGAGCAACATCTGGTTTAAAAAGCCAATCACCAGGGTTGCCCTATCCTTTTTATAGCTCTCTTAAAACCCTGAATCCGGCAAAGTTTGCAGCAGACGACGGTGAGATAAACAATTGAGCTTCAGATTTTGCTTTATCCGCGGAGAAGCTCCATGCTCCACCCTTTAATATACCTTTCGGGTCGGCTGTCCACTCCCAAACATTACCTACCATATCGTACATGCCCAAATGGTTGGCTGCGAATGACTTAACAGGAGACGCACTTTGGTTTGACCAAGGTGTACCGCCCCAACCTGTGTTTGCTCTACCTACACCGAAATCACTGCCCCACCAGTACGCATCTGTAGAGCCTGCTCGACTGGCGATTTCCCACTCATCCTCAGAAGGTAGACGGTACTTGTAGCCTGTCTGCTTAGATAACCAATTAGCGTACGCATTAGCATCATTTTTACTCACACAAACCACTGGATAATCGGTATTTTGCTTGTAACCAGGTGACTGCCAATTGTTTCCTGCCACTGGCACAATCGTCGCTTCATCAATGGTTGTACAAATATGAGTCAACTCAGCGTCGGTTTTGTAACCCGTTGCTGTCACAAATGCGTTGAACTCTTCGACCGTCACTGGGGCAATCCCCAATGCAAATCCTTTAGACAGGGTAACCTGTTTTGCCGCATTTTCACCGACTAAAAAAGTACCAGCGGTAACCACAGACATTTCTGGTGCATTAGTGTTTTTATTGATGTAGTCGGCAAAAGTCTCCCCAGCCTTTGGTGCATTAGATTTTGCAACTAGGTTTGCACGGATTGTTTGATCCTGCCCAATGGTAAATTGGCGGCTAAATGATTTGTAACCCTCTTTCTCAATCGTAATTTGATGAGTGCCACCTGATAGCATCACCTCTATTGGCGTTGAGCCATAGCGAACACCATCAATTGTCACACGATCATCAAATTGACTAGAGCGAATCATCACCGTATGCCAAGCAATCTCGACACTTTGCGATTGCTCCTCTCCTAGTGATGGTGCAAAACAATACTTTGAATCAAGGTCTAACAACTTGCACGCAGCGTTATCGGCAGGCTTTGACGTCATGCCCACTTTTAAAGTGGTTTTATACCTGTTCTGGTCAAAGAAACGAGACGCCCCCTCTGAATACTCTGATACATGGATATTCAAAGAGGCCGAAGCTTGATTTTGCAACACGATTTGCGATTCTGAAGTGTTGGCTATGACATTTGATTTAAATTGTCCAACCGCTTTCTGAATCGCTAAGTTTAATGTTTGCTTCTTACACGCATCCAATGTCATGTCACTGGCACAGGTATTTACATAACTCACTGTCTCTGTGCCTGTTTTTTGAATCTCTTCTCGAAGCAACGCAACTCGAGCTCGTTTTTTCTTCTCACTTAACTCATGAATCGTCAACTCGACTTGATGTTGAATTGCCTTGGCTTCTGAAAGCTCGTTCTTGATTTCTTCTTGCTTCTGCTGCGATGCCAACAAATCTGACTGAGCTTTTTTAACGTCATTCCAAGCACTTTGGTAATGTTGCTGGCTAGGAGTAATATCAAGCTCTGGTTCATCAATCATCTTGGCATAATCCGCTGATAATTGTGATTTCGCTTTGGCTAGCTTCGTTTCCAAGCTGTTAATCTGCTTTGAGAGCCTGGAAGTCTCAGCAATTTGATTGTCAAATCGCGTTTGGATTTCAGAAACATGTTCCTTCGCATCCTGCAATTCTGAGTTTTTCTCAAACAACGTACTTTGAATAGCCGTTGGAGTCTGGCTAGGCTCAATTTGAGCGAGAGTTGGCAGTGATGCAAGTGAAGGGACCATCGCCAACACAAGAGCAGATAAACCGTAACGCATTGTTCCTACTTATATTTCTAGTTATGACGCAAAACGCCACTTCACCATATGTATGGTAAAGTGGCGATGATTCAATAGCTTTGAAGACTCTTAGCCTTTGCTGTTTTCGGCAAGCTTAACCCAAACCGTATCACGGTTGTTAAGGTAAATTTCACGATTGTAAGTTTCATAGCCTTGCTTGGATACCGTAACTTGGTGCTTACCTTTCGGCAGCATCAACTCAACGGGTGTGCTGCCATAGCTTACACCGTTAATCGTCACCGCATCACCATATTGATCAGAACGAACTGTCAAGTTAACCCAACTTTTAGGTGGCTGCTTCTTACTTGATGTTTTTGTTGTTGCTTGACCATTTAGACAGTAACGAGTTGATAGCCCCAGAAGCTTACATGCTGCCGTCGCTTCCGGTCTTGCCTGAAGTTGCGCTTGAATATGTGTCGCGTAATCACCGTTACCAGAGAAACCACTTTCAATTACTTGGCTTTCCTGTACGTAAATGTTCAGCTGAACTCCTTGCAAATTCTGACGTACAAGCTCTGATTCAGTTAACTCGTTGATCAACTTACCTTTAAAGGTATTCACCGCTTTTTGCTTTGTCAGGTACTGACCTTGACTACTACACTCGCCCAAAGTCATAGAAGGTGAACAGTTTGTTGTATAACGAGTCTCTAAAACGGCACTTTCTCTTAGCTCTGTTTCCAGACGCTTTACACGAGCATCAAAACGCGACTCTTGAAGGTTTGTGTACTCACTATTCATTCTAGCTAACTTATGCTTAAGCTGTGAAAGGCGAGATTCGGATTCTTCTATAGACTGGGTTAGCTTAAGCTGTTCTGTTTGATTATCTTTTACTGCGGCCCAACTCTCTTGGTACTGCTTTTGGAAAGAGACAAGATCTGTATCAGGGTCTTCTAGCAAGCGGGAATACTGCTTATCAAGCGCTGACTTAGCACGGTTTCTTTTAGCCTCTAGCTCTTCACCCGCAGATGCCAAACGCACTTTATCATTCTGTAATTGACGCAGTGCCGATTTTTGCTCGTCATACTTTGCGTCTAAATCTTGAATCTCTTGATGCTTAATTTCGATTTTTTGGTCAACAGCAGCAACAAGGTCTGGCTGAGCACCGTCTTGGGCTAGTACGTAAGTCGAACCCATAGAGCAAGCTAGCGCAATGGTAAGCGCTGAAACTGAACGTGTTTTCATAATTCCCTGCTAATGTAACGCGGCATCAAACTATACGCCGGGGTAATGGCAATTTACCCAATAGACAACTTATCTCTATTTTTATTTTTGAGCTTTATAGAGAAACCGAGGAGTGGTTAAAATTTGCACTTCAAATCCCCAAACCTATCAAGGCATTGTATAACAAAAAGAAATTTAAAATCCCCCACAAAGGTATGCTTAAATCACATTTCTGAGCTTTTTATTAATGGTAAATTAAGTAATTCACACAAACCTACCGCACGTAGTTTCACATTTAAATGATACATTCAAGCGCGAGTTTGGAATCAACCCTGCACAATTAAGCCACTTAGGTATAATAAACATACAATAACTAAAACCTTCAATATTCATGAGATATAAACATATTATTATTGTTAGCTTTGTGACTCTGTTTGCAGGCTGCGCAACCTATGCTGGATTGAACTACGATAGTTTGTTCGGTCCTGAACAAGTACGTGAACGAACCGCAACGATTGATAAACCACAAGCGGATTTCTTTCAACATGACGTCAAACCTATTGTTGATAATCGCTGTGTGGTTTGCCATGCCTGCTACGATGCCCCTTGTCAGCTCAAACTTTCTTCCGTAGAAGGCATAGACCGAGGAGCAAGCAAAGCTTTAGTATATGAAGGCACTCGCCTCACTGCCGCTGCCCCAACTCGTCTATTTGAAGATGCACAAACCACTCAGGAGTGGCGTGACGCTGGCTTCCATCCTGTGCTTAACGAACGTGAGCAGAGCATGGCGGCTAACATGGATGCCGGTCTAATTGCACGAATGCTGCAACAAAAGGAGCGCCACCCTCTTCCCGACCAAGTTCAGCTAGAAGGCTTCGATTTTTCTATCGATCGTGAACAAACCTGTCCGACGATTGAAGAATACGCGCAATATGAGCAAGACAACCCAACATGGGGAATGCCTTTTGGTATGCCGAACTTAACTTCAGCGGAGTATCAAACATTGATGCTTTGGTTAAAGAACGGCGCGATCATGAACGCACATGTACCGTTGACCGAGCAACAACAAGCAGAAGTAGACAAGTACGAAGCGTTACTCAACAAGAGCTCTCGTAAGAATCAACTTGCTGCTCGCTACATCTACGAACATCTGTTTTTGTCTCACATATATTTCTCTGAATTAGATGGAGAACAGCCTCGATTCTTTATATTAGTTCGCTCTGCGACGCCTCCCGGCGAACCTGTAAAACGCATTACCACACGTCGTCCATATGATGATCCCGAAGTGGAACGCGTTTACTACCGTATTATTCCAGAGCAAGGCACTATCGTGGATAAGACCCACATGCCGTTTGCCTTGAATAAACAACGCATTGAAAACTGGAAAAAGTGGTTCATTGATGCCGATTACAAAGTGGCACAGCTGCCAAGTTACGAGCCGGAAGTCGCTGCTAACCCGATGACTGCATTCATTGACCTACCAGTGAAATCTCGCTTCGAGTTCATGCTGGATAATGCGCAAAACACCATTATGGCTTACATCAAAGGTCCGGTGTGTCGCGGTCAATTAGCACTGAATGTAATTAACGACCGTTTCTGGGTGTTCTTCCTCGATCCAGACAAAGCGGATATTCCTGAGGTTAACGAGTTTTATCGCTCCCAAGCAGATAATTTGAAGCTTCCGGGCGAGTTAGAAAGCAATACCGTACCAGTAACAAACTGGGTGAAGTACTCACGCCAGCAAGCTCGTTACCTAGAGGCTAAATCAGACTTCATCAACAAATGGTTCAAAAACGGCGAGCATCTTTCTACGGATGTGATTTGGGATGGTAACGGCACCAATCCGAATGCAGCGCTAACGGTATTCCGTCACTTTGACAGCGCATCTGTCGTGCAGGGCTTAGTCGGAGAACAACCAAAGACAGCTTGGGTGCTGGACTATGCTCTACTTGAGCGAATTCACTATCTACTCGTTGCTGGGTTTGATGTTTATGGCAACTTTGGCCATCAGTTGATCACTCGTATGTTCATGGACTTCCTTCGTCTTGAAGGGGAAAGTAATTTTATTGCCCTATTGCCTGCCGATATGCGTCATCAAGAGCACTCAAGTTGGTACCAAGATCAACCACGTCAGCTGAGCGACTTCTTACAGCGTAATGTCGCGCCATTTAGCCAACCGACTAGCGTTGTGTACCATACTGACGACCCGAAATCCGAACTGCTCGACATCTTGCGCAAGCAGGTTTCACCTATCCTGTTACCACGTTATGACATTGTAGATACCGCGCTAACGGTAGAGAGTGAACAGCAGTTGGCAAGTATCAACCAAGTTCGTGGAGAGGGACTCCAAACTGTGCCGCAAATCACCATGCTGATGGTGCGCAGTAATTCAGGTCAAGATGAGCTGTTTACCCTGCTGCATAATAACGCACATATCAATATTTCTAGTTTGTTTGATGAAGAGAGTAACCGCGACTTCGCAAACGATGGTATGACCATCGTTCGAGGTGTTGTTGGCAGTTACCCAGCCGTATTTTTCTCGCTTAAAGAAAATCAGATAAAAGAATTTGTCGATAATTTCAGCAATCTTAAATCAGAGGACGAGTACGTTAAGTTGTTGGATAAGTTTGCGATTCGCCGCAGCTCTGACGAATTCTGGCCATTTAGCGATCGTTTGCATGATTGGTATCGTACAAAACAACCGATCGAATTTGGTTTACTTGACTATAATCGTTTTGAGAATCGATGATGATCTAAGGGGGTTCTCATGAGTATCCGAGATAACATTGCCGCTCTCGAGCAACAAATTTACGTTGCCTGCTCAGAGGGAGACTACGATACGGTCAATATGCTTGAGCACCAACTCGAATACTTACGTGGCAGAGTGGAACATCCATTGGACGATGATCCATACGCCATAGACACTCGGTTTGAGTGGGATGATAATTTGACCAAATAGAAAAAAACCTCCGGATTGAGCCGGAGGTTTTTGTTTATATACTCAAGTAACCCCAACGCGCTTGACTACATACAAGTTGAATGCTGTTGTACTTTCGCTATTAAGCTAGGAATCCGAAGTTATTCTACCATAAGCTCATCAAGAGCGATGACTGACTCATTAACTTGCTGCTTCAACGCGTCACTAGTCTTTGCGTACGCTTCTAACGGCTCTGGCGCAATCTCGATAACTTGACAAGTATTCATCAACGCCGTCAAACCTAAGCTACCCGCGCTGCCTTTGAGCTTGTGAGCAAGATCTTTTACCGCTCGGCTGTCACCATTTTTATCAGAGGTCTCAAGTTGGCTCAATACATCCGCGCTCGTTTGTCTAAACAGGTCGATAATGTGCAGCATTTTCTCTCTGCCCAAAATCTTCATGTCAGACTGAATCACGTTAGGGTTAATGATAACCATCGCTGGCTCCTCTGCTATTGGGTCATCAAGGACCGTTTGTTCATTATTTTCTGTCGTTGTGTTCTGCTCTTGTTGAGCCACGCAATTTTGAGGAAGTAAGAGTTGTCTACCTTCAAGCATATCTTGAATCAGTGCCGCAAGCGCTTCTTTTTCCATGGGTTTAGGTAAGTAGCCATCAAAACCCGCTGCCAAATAGCTTTCTACTTCTTCTGCAAAAACATGAGCAGAAACGGCCACCATTGGAGTTGGCACCAACGCTTTGTCAGCTGGTTTGTTTCTCTCAATACGTTTAAGGCGGTGGATTAAATCAGCACCGTTGCAATCTGGCAAGTTGATATCGACTAATGCAATGTCAAAATCATGCTTATCAATGATCTGTTCTGCGTCTAAGCCAGTCTCTGCCATCATAACTTCGTGCCCCATGCTCTCTAAGAACCCTTCAGCAACGACACGATTGACCGGATTATCTTCTACAACGAGTACTTTCGCGCGGACTTTACAGCGCGCACTTGCGATAGACACGGTTTCTACAGGTTCACTTTCTTCTAATGGAATAGAGAACCAAAACCTACTGCCTTGCCCTTCATCCGAGTCTACATCCAAGCAGCCACCCATCGCTTGAATAATCCGACGACTGATCGCCAAACCTAAACCTGTACCACCCGTTTGATTCAAGCCACCCTCCGCTTGAGTGAAAGCATCGAACAGTGTCTTCTGATCTTTCTTCGCTATACCTATCCCTGAATCAGAGACTTCAAACAGAACTTGGGATTCATCTTCAGGATTTAAGCTGACGTAAATATCAATCTCGCCTTCTTCGGTGAACTTAATCGCATTACCGACTAAATTGCTTAGAACTTGGTTAATGCGAGTTACATCTCCCTTCCAGTAACGACCTACATCGCTCTCAATGTGGTAAGAGAAAAGAAGCTTCTTCTCTTGAGCCTTGCCGTTCATTAACTGGAAGGTGTCTTCAATCATTTGATGTAAATCGAAACCTAAACTGCGGATCTCCAAATGCCCTGCTTCAATTTTCGAGTAATCCAGTACGTCATTCAAAATCGCCAACAGCGTTTTACCACTGCGGTTGATGATTTCGGCATAACGTTTCTGAATAGGATTCAAACCCGAATCAATCAACAATCGAGCCGTTCCTAACACACCGTTCATAGGTGTGCGAATTTCATGACTCATTGTGGCTAAGAACGCCGATTTTGCTCGACTTGCTTGCTCAGCTTGCTTGCGGGCTTCAGCATGATTTAGCACTTCTTCATTCAGACGTCGGTTCGCTTGTTTCAACTGAGAGGTGCGATCTTCAACTAGCTCTTCAAGGTGCTCCTTATGTTCCTCTAAATCACGTTTTGCTTTCGCTTCACCTTCAGCGACGACTTTTAAAGCTTGTGCTGTATTTCTTGCCGTAATAATCGCCTGCCCCATATGAGCAAGTTCATCCTTCCCTTTAACCTCTAACTCTACAGCCAGATTCCCTTGAGCGACAGACAACAGTGCCGCAGAGTATTCAGCCAAACGTTTTACGACCGAGACATAAACGACTCGCCATAAGATAAGCACCACGATAATAAGGCCAACGATAGAAATAACAGTAAGCGACCACTGAGCAAACTTCAGTGTGCTAGTGAGCTGATCAACCGCAACAGTAGTAGTTTGATTTGAGTCATCCACCAATTTGTTAACTGTGCTGTTTAGTTCTGAGAATAACTCCAACGTTTTGTGCATTAACTGCTGAGATTGGTCATTATTTTCATATTGTTGCATTAATATGGTGAACACAACCTGACGCTTACCCAGTTCAGTTAGAAGCTGGGCCATTTGCTTCGAACGAGTCGGGTCTTCAACAGCAAGTACGCGACGCTTCATTATCTTCAGGTTATCTTCAAATGCATGCTGAACTTGCTGAATACGATCCATATTTGTTAGCGTGCGGGCTTCTTCAATCTGGTTGAGCATTTTAAAAGCCAACAAATGTAACTCGTGCAAACGTTCAGAGAGGTCTAGATCCACTTCTACCAAAGCATCTAACGCTTGATAAACTTGTTGTTTCTTATTTGCTTCTAGCAAGTCGTAAATATGGGTGACATTCGCTACTGCAATCGTGCTTGTATTTTGCACTTGGGTACGTGTTAGTTGTTCTAACTCCTCACTCAATAAGCGCATTTCCTCAACACGAGTTTCTATTTCCTTAGCGAGCCAAAGCTTGCGTTCTACCGAGACACCAAGATCTGCCAAGTTATTGATGACATTTTGAACATTCGTCTCTAACTTTTCTAAAAGACCCGCGTCGAACGACTCCCCTCCCAGCTCTTTAATATGGGAAAGTAGTGATTCGAGCTGTTCAAAAAGCACCTTTCCTGCTTCTTTACGCTCTTTTTCATTTTGTGCATTAGAAAGCATTTGAACAGAAGAAATGATACGCGTACTCAGCTCAGAAACCTGACGAGCCTCAATCATTGCAGGGATAGCGGCATCTACGACATTCCTTTCAGTTTTGGCTACCAAAGAAAACCCTGACACCCCAATTAACGCAGATGCCATCACCAACATCGCCATCGCAATAAAAGACAAAAGTAACTTGCGACCGATGCTCGCTGTTGCTAGCAACATATATTCCTTACCTTAATGTTCGTGTTCGGCGTTAGTTTACGTTATATTTTGCAGTGTTTACTTAATCTATGCCAACGAACTTCATTTCATGGTTATAAATCAGCGCTTAATTCGCACAATTTTCGGACATTCTGCCTTAACACTGTCACTTTTCGCTTCAGTGCCAACGTTCGCAGCTGAAAAAATATGTGCCATTTATCCACATTTAAAGGACTCATACTGGCTATCAGTAAACTATGGAATGGTTTCCGAAGCGGAAAAACTCGGTGTCGACTTACGTGTACTTGAGGCAGGCGGTTATCCAAATAAGTCTCGCCAGGAACAACAATTAGCCCTATGCACCCAATGGGGTGCAGACGCTATTATTCTGGGTACTGTCGATCCGCAAGCTTACGAACACAACCTAAAATCATGGGTAGGTAACACTCCCGTATTTGCGACAGTCAACGAACTCAAGCTAGATGACGAGCAAAGCAAACTTTTAAAAGGTGTTGTTGGGGTTGACTGGTATTGGATGGGTTACAAGTCCGGGAAATTCTTAGCTCAGCGTCATCCTAAGGGTAGCGGTCAAACCAATATCGCTTTGTTATTAGGCCCAAAAACTCGCGGAGGCACAAAGCCCGTTACCGAGGGTTTCTATGAAGCCATTAAGGGTAGCGACATCCATGTTGTTGATAGCTTCTGGGCTGACAACGATAAAGAACTACAGCGAAACATTGTTCAACGTGTTATTGACATGGGTGACATTGACTACATTGTTGGAAGTGCCGTGGCTATTGAGGCTGCAATTAGTGAGTTACGTAGTGCACAAAAGACAGATGAAATTGGCTTAGTGTCTGTTTATTTGAGTCATGGTGTCTATCGAGGGCTACTTCGAGATAAAGTATTGTTCGCTCCTACCGACAAGATGGTCGAGCAAGGCCGTTTATCTTTGATTCAAGCTGCAAGCTATTTACGAAACCAATCGTACGAAAAACAAGCTAGCCCTAAGATAAAAGCACTGACCCCAAAGACCCTTCATGACGAAACAATTGAAGAATCGTTATCTCCGTCAGAGTATAGGCCGACATTCAGCGTTAAAGCGGTTGAATGAAGATCGAAAAACGTGTTCTATAAGTAACAACAAATTACACAGAATAAAATCGATAACGGAAATAACTTGATGCAAAAAACGATTCGCACCATGCCTACCCACAAGCATATTGCATTGGTTGCACATGACAACTACAAACCTGAACTTCTACGCTGGGTGAAACAGAACAAAGAGAAGTTACAGGGACATTTTCTCTACGCGACTGGCACAACAGGCCATATGTTAAGTAAAGAAACTGGCCTTGCAATCAAAAGCATGATCAGTGGCCCGATGGGAGGAGACCAACAGCTTGGTGCTCTGATCTCAGAAGGGAAAATCGATATGCTTATTTTCTTCTGGGATCCACTTAATGCTGTTCCACATGACCCAGATGTAAAAGCACTCCTGCGTATTGCAAGTGTCTGGAACATCCCTGTTGCAACCAACAGAGCAACAGCAAAGTTCTTGTTTGAGTCTCCACTACTTAATCAAGAAGTAGAAGTGGAAGTCCCTGATTACGATGCCTATTTAGCGGAACGTACTTAATTTGCCCTTACCGTGAGAATAGAGAGGGCGAACAATCGCTTCGCCTTCATTCTATTGCATACTTGCAACCGGGTAATCTCCGTTTACCAATTCTTGAACAAAACCAGAACCCGCACCAGTATGAGTAATCCATACCTTTTCTTTTGCTCGTGTTAACGCAACATAGAACAAGCGGCGTTCTTCTGCATATGGGAACTTGTCTTTTGATTCACAAAGTGCACCGTCGATATGCACTTGCTTCTTCTTAGCAGGAAACTGTCCTTCATCGACCGAGAGAATAATAACAAAGTCTGCTTCCCTCCCCTTGCTCGCATGACAAGTCATAAAGCGAACATCAAGATTTGGAAAACGCTTCAACCAATCATCGTATAGATCTGGCTTATGGTAATGGTTACGTCCCAACAACAGCACAGATTTGGTTTTCTTCGCTTGTTGATTAAGTTGATCAAGAATCTTCTCAACTTGATTACTCGGTGTAGTATGCACACTCTTCTGCTTACGTTGCTTATGACTATTAAGTGTCTTCGGCAACTGAGACGGGTTCTCTTGCACAAAAGTATTCGCCACATCACCAATTTGGTTGTTAAAGCGATAGGTCGTATCTAGGTGATGCACTGTCGAATGAATGAAGCGGTCTTGGAAGCCTGTCGTCAAATCAACATCTGCTCCGGCAAACTGATAAATCGCCTGCCAGTCATCTCCGACAGCAAACAAGGTCGCACCGGCTTGCTTTTGTGTTGACTCACACAATGCTTCAATCAGAGCCAAACGATCAGGGGAAATATCTTGGTACTCATCCACCATGATAAAGCGCCAAGGTGATATATATTTACCTTTACTCACGTAGTCGGTTGCACGACTGATCATGGTTGGAAAATCAACGTGATTAGTCTCTTTCAGCATCTTTTGCCACGCACTAAAACATGGCCAACACAGCGCCAACTCGCTGTTCAAACGCGTGTAGTCTTGATGATTAACCAGCCTCTCTTGCACTTGCTTCTTGGTAAGACCAACCGCCGCAAGCTGAGACAGTTGTTGATCTAGCCAAGCGATCAGTTTTGGGTTTTCTGAGTGACTGCCTAACTCATCGTCACCTTTCAAATAAGCGATCGGCCATTTGTCCAAGTGCTTTTGCCAACGCTTAAAGTTAGTCGGAGTCATCCAGTGTTTCTTGAGCCAATCGATGCACCATGCTGTACGTTGATTGTCATCCAATGCGAGCGGGCTGATCTCTACAGGTTGCGGCTCAACTTGATTTAGAATGCGCAAACCAAGTTGATGGAAAGTATTGACGCGTACGCCTTCTGCAGCCAATCCCACTTTGTCGACCAAACGACCTTTCATCTCTGTTGCAGCATCACGGCCAAACGCGAGCATCAATAGTTCTTCAGCTTGAGCTTGGTGGCTTTGCAGCAAATACGCCACACGTGCCGTCAGTACGCTTGTTTTACCTGACCCAGCCCCAGCTAAAACAAGGTTATGATCATCGTTAAGCAGTACTGCATGCTGCTGCGAAAGATTCAACGGTGAAGACTCAATACGGCTAAATAGCACTTCCCAATTTGGGCGTTCATTCTCCAGCCACTCATGATTTCGTTTGCTCAATGTGTTAGAAGTGTCAGAAAGCCATGGTTCAATCTCTGCCATACGATTTGGCATACGCATTTTCGCTTCTGCCAAGCTGGTCTTGATTTCAACGAGCTCAGAATTAAGTTGTTCGACCCAATTTTGCACTTTCGAATGCGGTAGATAAGCAGGTAAATGCTGAAGTTGATACAACTCATCTTCCCACTTAGGAAGGTATTCTGCGAGCTTACGGCACTGATTATTGTGCCACTCTTGATATTTTCTAACCGCCTCGACGGCAAACTTGCGACACTGCGGCCACGGCAAACCTTGCACTAACCAGCTCTGTTGCATGCTATCTTGTTCATGAGCGAAGAACTGAAGCGAGCTCCAAAGTAGACCACGTTTAACGCTAACTTTGCCATTCCAAATCGTAAATGGTATGTGTTCTTCACTGCCCACTGAACTCAATAAAACACTGTTTTCTTTTATTTCTACCTGGTAATACTCATTTTGAATAAAAAACTGTGCTTTATTGGAGGCAGTAAGCTGCATGAAAGGTGCGCCTTTTAGTATAGAAGTTTTCGTTTTATATCATTTTAGACGCTCAAATTGTAGCGATGGATGAAGCACAAATCGCCTTCTGTCTGTATTCTTAATTAAAAATCACATTACTGTAGAATTTGTATACACGTATCACTTCTTCTTCGACAACCAACACGTTAAGTCAATGACTATTCTGTTGATTTCCTGACCATGTGACGTTTTTTATTAAAATAGGTCATAAACACGTTATAGTGAGTTTGTTAGAATTCTCTCGTTTTCCACCGGCAACGAAAGGCGCATTGTGCAAGCTGCTTTAAAATTACGCCTCTATTGGGCAAACAAAACCATTAATTACAGCATTCTGATTTTAATTACCTTGTTAGGGGTAGTGATTCCTGCTTGGTACTTCGATCAAAATGTACTAATAACGCCCCTTATATTGGGTGTTATTGCAGCCGCATTGGCGGAAAGTGATGATAGCTTCACTGGTAGGATTAAAGCACTAATTCTTACCTTTATTTGTTTTGCTGTCGCCGCATTCTCTATTGAGATTCTGTTTAATACACCTTGGGCGTTTGCTGTTGGTCTATTTGTGTCAACCTTTGGCTTTATTATGCTTGGCGCTATTGGCCCCAAATACGCAAGCATTGCATTTGGTTCACTACTCATAGCTATCTACGCCATGCTCGGAGCGCATGAAAGTACCAACATTTGGTTCCAACCATTACTGCTATTGACAGGTGCTGCATGGTATTACTTTATGTCCATGATTTGGCAAATATTCTGGCCCCTTCAGCCAGTTCAACAAAGCCTTGCAACTGTGTTCTTACAAATTGCCAACTACCTAGACGCTAAAGCAAAGCTATTTCACCCGGTCACGAACCTGACACCACAACCAATGCGAATTGAGGCTGCAAAACTCAATGCAGCAACAGTAAATGCACTCAATGCGTGTAAAGCCACGTTATTAAGCCGCTCTAAGCGTGGACACATTGACGGCCCGAGTGACCGATTCTTGAACATCTATTTTATTGCACAAGATATCCATGAGCGCGTCAGTTCAAGCCACTATCGCTATCAAGACTTAGCCACAGAATTCGAACGTTCAGATGTATTGTTCCGCTTTAAATACTTACTGGAATCACAAGCTCAAGCTTGTCGTGATATTGCTCATGCTATTCGATTAGGAAACGAATACACCCACACAGACCAATCTATTTTGGCATTGGCGGAGTTACAAAACTCATTAGGGTATTTGGAAGAGCAGCAACAAAGCCACTGGAAGCGTTTGTTGGCTCAACTTACCTACCTCTTCAACAACCTTGCGACGGTAGAGAAACAGTTAAACAATATCAACAACCCTGATGCAGAACGTTTAGAAGAAGACGTGCTTGATGACACCAACCCACACACGTTAAAAGCGATGTGGCAACGCATTGCTGCCAACCTACATAAAGACTCAATGCTGTTTCGCCATGCGCTGCGCATGTCGATAGCACTGACCGTAGGCTATGGAATCATTCAAGCCTTCGATATTGACCGTGGCTACTGGATTTTGCTCACCACGTTGTTCGTGTGCCAGCCCAACTACAGTGCAACGCGACAAAAACTAACAGCGCGTGTGATAGGCACATTAGCAGGCTTACTAATTGGTGTTCCGCTTCTCACCTTTTTTCCTTCACAAGAAAGCCAGTTAGTATTCATCGTGCTATCAGGCGTGATGTTCTTCGCCTTCCGCATCAACAACTACGGCTACGCTACAGGCTTCATTACCTTGCTGGTACTTTTCTTGTTCAACCAGTTAGGCGAAGGCTATGCAGTTGTACTCCCTCGACTCGCAGATACACTGATTGGCTGTGTGCTCGCGGTGGGGGCAGTTTTAGTTGTTCTACCTGATTGGCAATCGAAGCGCCTACACAAAGTGATGTCAGATGCGATAGATGCAAACAAACAATACCTTGGTCAGATCATTGGTCAGTATCGTATTGGTAAAAAGGATAACCTCAGTTACCGAATCGCCCGTCGTCAGGCTCACAATAACGACGCCAACCTTTCTTCTGCCATCAGTACGATGCTGGCAGAGCCGGGTAAATATCGAACAGCTGTGGATGAAAGCTTCCGATTCTTAACGCTTAATCATGCAATGCTCAGCTACATCTCCGCACTTGGTGCGCACCGTACGAGAATTGAAGACGAGGCAATCCATCAATTGGTACTCGATGCTCACCGCTGCATCCACCAGCATTTAGACGTTCTTCATCAGCAGTTACATCAACATTGTGAAGAGTGTGATTTGTCATCAATTGACGACTCCAACTTGGAACAACGCCTGAATGAATGGCGCGATGAAGATGATCACTCAGCTCGAATGGTGCTGCAGCAATTACATCTTATCTACCGGATGCTACCTGAACTACATTCTCTCGCCTCCAAGTTTGCAGTCAGAGCAAACTAAAACAGCAAATCCTGCGCCAGAAATATTCTGGCGCTTGTAAGTCATTGATGCCCTGAAAAGTCAGAAAATTCTTACCTTCTGCTTACGTCACCTGACAATTTTCGGACAATAAACCACCGTTCAAAATCTACTCTCAAAATCATTAGACGTGTAATCAACTCCACCTAGCCACTATGACAAAGGGGTTAAACATGGCAGTGATAAAGACGAGAGAGATAAAAGAGATGACGACTCAACAATTTAATGAGCTGATGGATAAACTGGATCTACTAAACTCAAATCAATTGAAAACCTTAAAGAGCCAGATTAATCACCAACTGGATAAGACTAGCTCACCAGTACTATCCAGCGAAGAAAAAGACATGTTGTCAAAGCTCTTTGTCTAATTGGCGATAGACGTCAACATTGCAAATTAGCCCCTACCCAACTATGCTTCATATAGCATATTAAGTGATGGAGGCGGTATGCCAGTATCAGGGATTAGTACCGGTAACCAGATGATTCAGCTCTCTCAAAAGATGGCTGAGCAAGCCGTGCAGGAAATACAACAACCTGAACTTGCATTAGATGAAACTCTCAGCTTCAACAAAGTTGAATCACTTAACACCCTAATTGGCTCAACCCTTCCCCCTCCTTCAAACGATGCTATCGACCCTTTAGTATCACTAACTCAAGCAGCGACTTATAACCGAATCGGTGCGTCAGTTGTTGAAAAAAACAATGAAGTAATCGGCAGTTTGCTCGATATTCATGTTTAAAGTTGATTTTGTCTCACTTTTAAGCCGCTTAATTTATAATTTAATAATTATTTACGAAGACATATCTCTTCAAAAACATGACAATGCATGTTAGTAAAGTGTCATTAAAGACGTGATTTCTCTAGACAATCAATTAACGCTAACTATAAGTCTAAGAGAGTTCTTTAATGTTATTAGTAAGTTTTGCTTCAAAGGGGATTCTAAATGACCGCAAAGAACGATTTCATTCCTCAAGGTGTCGAGAAATTCGTTGTCCTTAACAGTAAAGGACAGATCATCACAGTTTCAGAAAAACAGTTCGCTACTGGGAATTACACACTCGTCGGTTATATTGATGACAAAGGTGAAATGGTCGAGGTATTGGAAACGCAAAGCGCACAAACCATTGGCTATACCTCGGACGACGTTGACGAATCCAGCAGTCTTGATAGCAATCTTCTGCCGGACGATGTTGGCGATATCATTGCCGCCATCGAGCAAGGTAACGATCCGACTCAATTTGAAGATATTGCCCCTGCTGCCGGTGGAAGTTTGAGCTCATCAATTGCTGGCGCGGCAACGGTAGAATTTAATAACCCTGAAGCAGACGTCTCAACATTCTTTGAAACCGGAGCTCAAGGTACTCCAACACTGTCCCAGACCGAGCAGTTGGACACAGACCTTACCGCAAATGCTTCCCCACTATCTTTCTCTGACATTATCGAATTAGCTGAAGATGACAATATCTCTGCAAATGTACCGACAGCAATTGACGACGACGGTAGCATCTCGTCTTACCAACTTGTCGATGATGTAGATAAAGGCATTCTGACATTCAACCCTGATGGTAGTTACTCTTTTGATACAAATGGGGAGTTTGATTCTCTCGCTGAGGGTGAGTCCGAGACTCAAATATTCAGCTACATATCGCTTGATGACCAAGGTGCACCAAGCGACCCCGTGACTATTACGATAGTCGTAAACGGTGTCAACGATGCAGCAAATATTGGTGGCGTAGACTCAGGAGAAGTCGTTGAAGACGAATCTGCCCCTTTCTTAATTGAAACAGGCCAGCTAACCATCACTGATATAGATGGCAGTAATGAAGCCCAGTTCAACCCTAATTCAGTAACTCCAAGTCAAGGGACACTAGGAACATTAACCATCAGTGATAGTGGGCAATGGAACTACCAAGTTGATAACAATTTGGTGCAGTATCTAGATGAGGGCGAAACTAAACTTGAAACGTTTACGGTTCAATCTATTGATGGCACACAGCATACTGTCAACGTTACGATTATCGGCGTTAATGATAGTGCTGTAATCGGTGGTACTGGTGTTGATGGTGTTGATACTGGTCAGGTCGTAGAAGACGAAAGTACGCCGCTACTCTTAGAGTCTGGCACTCTGACAATTTCTGATGCTGACGGCTCTGACCAAGAATCATTCAGAGTCGATAGCGTTGTAGCTGAACCTGATGTGTTGGGCTCTCTTACCATTGACGCTAACGGCAATTGGAATTATCAGGTAGACAATAGTTTGGTTCAGTACTTAGATGAGGGTGAAACTAAACTTGAAACCTTTACTGTGCAGTCTGAAGACGGAACTCAACATACGATAACTATAACCATTGTCGGCATTAATGATACTGCGATAATTGGTGGCATTGACACTGGCACAGTTACTGAAGATGAGAGTAACCCTTTACTCACCGAAACTGGTGCCCTTACGATTGCTGATGACGACGGGCAAGAACAAGAAGCCTTTGACCCTAGTAGTGTCGTGCCAGCGCAAGGTAACCTTGGTTCATTAACTATTGATGCGAATGGCAACTGGGATTACCAAGTTCCTAATGCCGACGTTCAGTTTTTAGGTGAAGGTGAGACTAAAGTTGAAAGCTTTACGGTTCAATCTGTCGACGGCTCTCAGCATTCCATTACCGTAACAATAATTGGCGTTAACGATTCTGCGATCATTTCTGGCGATGATATAGGCGCGGTTGTAGAAGATACTAGCACCCCTCTCCTTACCGATAACGGCTCTTTACGAGCGAGCGACGTTGATACCAACAACAGTGGCCTATTTAATATTAATAGTGTGTCAGCTGTCGGAGCCGTTCTTGGCAGTCTTTCTATCAATGAGTTAGGAGATTGGCAATATCAAGTCGACAACGCTTTGGTTCAATACCTAGGTGAAGGCGAAACCAAAATTGAGCAATTCACGGTTCAAACAGATGACGGAACAGAACAAGTCATCACGATCACGATCACAGGTGTTAATGACGGTGCAATCATCACCGGTGATGCTATTGGTGCAGTCACCGAAGATGAAAGTGATCCTTTATTGACCGACTTTGGCAAACTAACTGTGACTGATGTCGACCAAGGGCAAGCTGTATTTGATCCAAATGGCATCACGTCTGCGCCAGGTACTCTCGGCGCCTTAACAATTGACCCTGAAGGGAATTGGAATTACCAAGTAAACAACGCTGATGTGCAATTCCTAGGTGAAGGTGAAACCAAACTAGAGACTTTCACTGTTACATCTATTGATGGCACCGAACATACTGTAGAAATCACTATCACTGGCGTTAATGACAGCGCAGTTATTGGAGGGGATGATATTGGCCAAGTGATTGAAGACAGCGCCTCCCCTACTCTGCGTGATACTGGACTACTAACGATAAACGATGTAGATGGCTCTGATGAGGAGTCTTTCGACCCATCAAGCGTCGCTACCAATCCTTCCAACTTAGGCGCGCTCACTATTACAGCCGCAGGTCAGTGGGTTTATGAAGTTGACAACTCGCTAGTTCAATACCTTGGTAAAGACGAACAAAAAATCGAAACCTTTACCGTTAATTCATTGGATGGAACGCAGCATGCTGTCACCGTGACTATTATTGGTGTTAACGATGACGCCATAATTGGTGGTGTAGACTTTGGTGAAGTAACTGAAGATGAGAGCACACCATTTTTACAAGTCGGTGATACGCTTACTATCAGCGACCCTGATGGCGCCGATGAAGCTAAGTTCGATCCATCAACGATAGTGCCTCCGGCCAATGCCTTAGGTACGTTGACCATTAGTGAGAATGGCAGTTGGAGTTATTCGGTAGCGAATGATGATGTTCAATATTTGAAGTCTGGTGAGAGTAAAACAGAGATATTTACTGTTTCAACAATTGATGGAACTGAGCATCAAATAACCATTACAATAAATGGCCAAGATGATCCTGCAATAATCACTGGTGATGTTGATGTTCAACTCCTAGAGACCGACGCAATTCTAACAGATAGTGGCAAACTAACTGTTCAGGATGTTGATGGGCCAAACGAATTTCAGGTTGTCACCAACCAAGCCGGGAGCTACGGGGTATTTAATATCGATAAGGATGGTAACTGGACATACGTTACCAACGATGGATTCAACAACCTAAATACCGACAGCGTACCACTCGTAGATCAGTTTGTGGTCAAAGCAGCTGATGGCACAGAGCAAACTATCACAATGACTATATCAGGTACAAACGACCTTCCGGAACTTGTAGCTGATGTTGGCAAAATTACTGAAGATGGTATCAGAGACCCGAATACGAATACCGAAACGGGTTACATTATCGACGCACTTGCGAACGATAGCGATGTTGACGACACGGTTCTAAATATTACAAACGCTCAGGTAGCTTCTGTTAATGGTGACCCAAATAACCTCTTAGGTAGTGTTAGCGTTGTTAACAACCAATTAGTGTTCTTCACTAATGATGAGTTTGAATACTTAAACGATAATGAGTCAGCCACTGTCGTTATAAACTATCAGGTCACTGACGATCACGGTGGCGTATCACAATCCATGGTCACCATTACCGTAGACGGGGTCAATGACCCTGCTATTATCGATGGAGATGACACTAAAGTACTTAGTGAAACCGATGCACCATTGCAAACGTCTGGCAAATTGAATGTATCAGATGTTGATAATACTGATGAGTTTGTTCCTCAAACGGGCTATGTAGGAAAGTACGGTACCTTTTCGATAGATGCTCAAGGTAATTGGACGTTTGTTGCAGACGAGGCTTATGATTACCTCAATGTAAACAGTACACCTTTGGTTAGTGATTTTATCGTTAAATCTGTTGACGGCACTGAGCACACAATTCAGGTTACTATCCAAGGAACCAACGACGCTCCAGTTGCTTTTCATAGTACAGAAAATATCGATGAAAATGACGTTCTAAGCAGTAGTGTCCCGGCAGCATCAGACGTTGACGGTACGATTACTGCGTACCAACTCGTTGACGATATCCCCTCCGGTCAAGGAACACTGAGTTTAAACCAAGATGGGACATTCATCTTTGATACAGGCACTGACTTTGACTATTTAGCTCAAGGCCAGCAAACCTCTGTTTCCTTTACATATATCGCTATCGATAACAACGGGACAGCGAGTGAAGTCAAGACAGTTACCATCAACATAACAGGTGAAAATGATAGCCCTAGCCAAATTACGGGCCCTCTGATTGGTAATGTAGACGAAGATGGAACACAACTCGCCAATGGGCAGCTTGCAGTGGTCGATGCCGATCAAGGAGCATCACATACATGGTCAGCGCTTGGGCAAACAGACTCAACCTATGGTGACTTTGGCATTACTGCAGACGGTTTCTGGACCTACAACCTTGATAATGACAAAGCCCAAGAACTGGCAAAAGGACAAATCATCACTGAGCGCTTTGTTGTTCAAGCAGAAGATGGTCTCGGTGGGACTATTAGTCAGACCGTAACGATTACTATCACTGGTGAGAACGACGAACCAACTATCACAAACATTACGACGAACAATAACGTTGAAGAAGACAACGCCCTAGCGAACATGGTTACGGGTGACTTAGGTGTTACCGATGTGGATTTACAGGATGGGCACACTTGGTCAATTGATGGCCAAGAAGCGACATCCGGAACAGCGGCTTCAATAAATGCAACTTTTGGCACTATTACTCTAGACTCCAATGGCGTTTGGAAATACACGCTAGATGATACAAAAGTCGACTTTTTAGCAAGTTACGAAACTCGTGAAGAAACATTCACCATCAAAGTAGACGATGGCAATGGCGGTACTGATGAGTTTGACTTGGTCGTCACTATCAAGGGTAGCAATGATGTGCCAGATATCTCAGGTACTCTAACCCAAACTGTCGCAGAAGATGCTAGTCAGTTAACCGTTTCGGGAAACCTATCTGATTCCGATCCAGACCTGAGCAATACCCATAGCTGGTCATTAGTCGATCCTAACAGTGCCTCGGGTGAATACGGTCTGTTTAGCATTGATCCAACAACGGGAACTTGGAGCTACACGCTAGATAATGACAAAGCCCAAGAGCTTGCCGCAGGTGCTGTTGTTGAAGAACGATTCACTATCCAAGTAAATGATAATGATAGAGGCATAGACACTGAAGTTATCGTTGTCAGGGTAACTGGTACCAACGACGACCCGGTAATAGACACTACGTTAAGTACTGCGACAGATGATCTCGTAGAAGACGTGACTGTAACTGGTGGCGGTACGCTTATCGCAGACGATATTGATACAGAACTCACACCTGACACCCTAACCTGGTCTATCAAAAACTCAGACCAAGGGCTATTCGGTACAGTTAGCCTCGATAATAATGGCAATTGGGTTTACAACCTTGATCCTGCGTTATCTAACCGTATGGAAGAAGGCAAAAATTACCAAGACACATTTACAGCTGTTGTTTCTGACGGCAACGGTGGTACAGACGAAATTCCTATCGTCGTTAACATTGTAGGTAGTAATGATACGCCTGAGATTACCGGCAGAACAAGTCGAACACTGACTGAAGATGTAGAAGCATTTCGCCGTGGTCGCCTTTACGATAATGACCCTGATGACAACAAAGACATCACTTGGACAATAGATGGTGCTGAAGGCAAATACGGTACGCTAACAATCGCAGATAATGGTCGATGGACTTATACTCCTTCAATGACACAGTCGCAGGATGACGCTCTACAAGCATTGTCTGAAGGGGAAGTTGGTACCCTTGAAACGTTTACCGTCCATGCAACAGACCAATACGGAGCAACAGATAACGTTACCGTAACCATTACTGTGGTTGGTACCAATGATCAACCTTCAATAGTTGTTAACGAACAACTCAATGGCTCTGTTACAGAAGACACCCCAGACCCGAGCCAGCCGATTACAACAACGGGTGACCTATCAGTAACTGATGTGGATACGCTTGACACCCACACTTGGTCTTTAAACTCAGATCAAGGTAAGTACGGAACCATATCCATAGATAATGATGGCAAGTGGACTTACGAACTCAATAATTCAAACTCGAGCGTTCAAGGACTGTTACCTAACGAGTCTTTAACCGACACGTTTACCGTCACGGTTACAGACAACAATGGTTTAAGCTCTACCACGGAAACTATCACCGTAACGATACACGGTGACAATGACACTCCGTCTTTGTCTGGTGATACTGGTAGCGTAGTTGAAAATACAAACAATAGAGATTCTGCTCAAGGTCAATTAGTCGTCTCTGACATTGATGTAAACGACTCTCATACTTGGGATGTTCTCGATACAGATCCAGCGGGTGATCCAGCCGGAAAGTATGGGTCGCTAATTGTTGATCAAAACGGTAAATGGACTTACCAATTACACAACGATAAGTTTGAAACACAGCAAATTCCACCCGGTGAAACGAGACAAGATATCTTCCAAGTTGAAGTAGAAGACTTAAATGGAGCAACTGCTATTATCGACGTGGTGATCAATGTTGCCGGTGTTAATAACCCACCAGATATCATCATTACCGATACTTACTCAATTAAAGAAGATGCCATACCTGATACCATTACCGGTACCATAAATTCTGGAGACCCTGATGATGGAGAGTCACTCACGTGGAGTATCGTCGGTTCGACTGGCCAGTATGGCACCCTTACATTCATTGACCCAACCACTGGTGAGTTCTCTTATAAGCTAGATAACTCAAACCCTGCTGTGAATGCGCTAACTGATGAAGATATTGCAGGTCTACAAGATGTCATAACCATTCGAGTTGTCGATCAATATGGTCAATCATCGACCAAAGATCTAACCATCAACATCGACGGAACTAATGACGCACCAAATCTGTCTGGAAACCTGTCTCCGCACACGACAGAAGATACCGTTACTACCACTGGCAATTTATCCTCAGGTGACCCAGATGCTGGTGATACCCACACCTATTCTGTTGATAACGGGGCTGGTAGCTATGGTAGCTTCAGCATTGATTCCGATACTGGGAAGTGGACTTATACATTAGATACAACCCAAGTTCAGCAACTAAACCCAAATCAAAGTTATCAAGAAACCTTTAATGTCACCGTAATTGACAGTAAAGGAGAAACATCGACAAAACCCATCACGATTACTATTGACGGTGTTAACGACTCTCCAACCATCACTGGCGATTTAAGCGCAACATTTTTGGAAGACTCAACCGATCTCGTTACCGGCAAACTGAACCTGATTGATATCGACGATGGCGATTCACCAACCTTCAATGTCATCAGTGAAAGCACCCCCTCTCAAGGAAACTACGGCACCTTCTCTATTGATGCTCAAGGTAATTGGAAGTTTATTCCGAACGATTCTGCAATCAACAGCCTTGAACAAGGTGCGATCGTCACTGAAACCTTTAACGTAATTGGTAAAGATAGTTTTGGGGCTGTGATCACTGATCAAGTCGTGATAACCATTAATGGCGAAAATGATCCACCAATCATTAGTGGTGATAACACAGGTTATATCGTTGAAGATGATGCAGGCCGCAATGACGGTTCTTTGTCGATAACCGAAGGCCAGTTGACCGCTATAGATGTTGATGATAACTCATCGATTTCTGGCTGGAGTATAGATAGCAGCCAAAGTACAGGCCTTGGCACATATGGTCAGTTTACTATCACTGACGATGGGAAATGGACCTATCAAGTAGTAGGAAACGCCATTCAAGACCTAGATCCAGGCCAAGTAGTTACAGAGGAATTTTGGGTTATTGGTACCGACGACAAAGGCGAAAACTCACAACCTTACAAAGTAACCGTATTTGTCCATGGTTGGGATGACGATGCTGCGGGCGGTGGTGGTGGTAACCCACCCGACCGAATTGTAGACATCACCGAAGGCGATGAAACTGCTGGCCCAACAGAGTCGGTAGAGATCCCTGTTGGTGGTGGTTTAAATAATTCAGCGACAGCAACACCTCATTCAGGCGGTGCATATGGTGAATTAGTCTACGATGACAGCGCCAAGAAATGGTTCTATGTTATCGACAATAACAATCCATTAGTAGATGGCTTACAAGAAGGTGAAACAGTCACTGAGGTTTGGCACATTTCAAACAATGGCGTCACCTTCACAGTTGAAGTCACCATCAAAGGTGTCAATGATGCTCCGCAAATTTCTTACCAACCAATCTCGATATCTGAACCCGATGTCATTGGCGAGGTTACCGAAGATGTCACTCTATCTAGCTCAGGAGTGCTAGAAGATAACGACCCTGACTTCAACGACTCACAAGATTGGGTAATTGTCGATACAAGTAATGGCAACAGCGAAGTAACCCAACTGCAAGGTGACTACGGCACACTAACCCTAAACCCTGATACAGGAGAGTGGGAATACAATATCGACAACAACGCCGTTCAACCATTGAATGCTGGTGACGTTGAATACGATACCTTCACCGTAAAAGTGACCGACGAAAAAGGTGACTCTGATACGCAAGAAATCAAGATTAAAGTAAATGGTTCTGCGGATGATATCACCGTGGATCCAGATGTTATTTTAGAGCTCGATGCAACAGAAGACCAAAACAACACCTTTATCCAGAGTGGCAACCTTACGCCTCCAAGTGAACTTGGTAGCAATCCTACTTGGCAGCTTGTAGATGGCTCAGGCACCTATGGAAGCATAACTATCAATCCTGATGGTAGTTATGAGTACACATTAGATAACAACAGTTCAGCCGTTCAGTCACTAAGGGAAGGTGAAACAGTGACGGATACATTTACCGTATTCGTCACTGATCAATATGGTAAAACGGTTGTCGATGAGAATGGCAACCCGATTCCACTAAAAATCGAAGTCGAGGTGACTGGCACAAACGACGCCCCTGTGATTAGTGGAGCTACAACGGGCTCAGTCAGTGCCCAAAACACCAGTAACATCACTGGTCAACTTGCAAGTGGTGACGTTGATACTGGCGATACAGCAACGTGGAATCCATTAACCACGATCAATGGTCAGTACGGTACATTTACACTTAATTCAAACGGCAAGTGGACCTACGATCTCAACGAAAACCATCCTGATGTCATTGCATTGAACCCGAACGAAACGCTGACAGAGTCCTTTCCCGTATCTGTGACCGATGGTGCCAATGCTACGGACTCAACAAACGTCGTGATCACGATTAAAGGTACCAACCAAGAACCACAGATCACAGGAGATGTCACGGGAGAAGTCCAGGAAGACATTAAAGTGACTACTGGAGAACTGCAATTAACTTCGATTGATGTTGATAATGCTGATTCGGTAACTTTTGCACCAAAAGACCTTTCTGGTACATACGGCCAGTTTGTTCTCGGATCCGACGGAAAGTGGAGTTACACGCTATACAATGACCCACATATTCAAGCACTGCCTGAAGGCGCTATTGTAACTGAAAGCTTCTTCGTAACTGCGACCGATAGTTTTGGAGCAGAAGTCACTCAAGAAGTTGTTGTTACTATATTAGGTGACAACGATATCCCGACAATCCAAGGTACAACGACGGGAACAGTAACCGAGGATAGCCCTACGCTTGCAACCGGCAATCTCGGGGCGAATGATGTCGACTTTGGTGATGTACTTAGTTATCAAGTCGTCAATTCAGGCACCTTTGGTTCAAACGTGACCATAGATGGAAACACTTGGAAGTACGAGCTCAATAGTGCTCATCCAGATATCAATGCGCTCCCGAAAGGTGGTTCAACAACCGACACTATCTCCATCGTTGCCACTGATGGAAAAGGAAACTCTGTTCCGCTTGATATTACTATCACCATTAATGGTACGAATGATGCTCCTGAAATAGCGACGATTGCAACGCAAACCGTAGCCGAAGACGATACAAGTCCACTTACAGGAACGTTCGACAGTGGGGACCCAGATATTGGAGATGCCATCACTTGGAGTGTCATCAATTCTGATCCTAGAGGCACGCTAACGATTGACTCATCTAGTGGAGATTGGGAGTTTACTTATGATAATAACCTTCCTGAAGTACAAGCGCTTGCGGTAGGTGAATCATTAACCTTGCAATATGAAATCAAAGCTAAAGATGAGCATGGCTTAGAGGACACGCAACCCGTTACATTTAAGATAACTGGTACCAATGACTTACCTGAAGTTACCCAAGATTCTGTAACAACCGGAGAAGTATTTGAAGATCCTAGCCAAGGTTCGGGAACTGCAACAGGTACTATCGATATCGATGATGTCGATGCATCAGACAATCACTTATTCACTTTTGACAACAATGCGGGCTCTCAGACCAAGCAAGGTCAATATGGTGAACTTACGATTGATAAGAACACTGGTGTTTGGACCTATGTCATGACGCCAGCGCTAGTGGAGTCGTTGACTGATACAGACCAAAACATCTTTGACACCTTTACGGTTACTATTGATGATGAAAATGGTGGAGTGATAACTCAGGACGTCGTTATTCAAGTATTTGGCGATAATGATGTGCCATTCGTGGTTGACAACCAAACAGATACTTCAGGAGAAGTTACTGAAGATGGTACGGCTTCGGAACAATCTGCGACTGGCACAATCACCGCTGATGATGCAGAAAACCAGGATTTAACGTTTAGCCTAACTTCAAATCAATCCCAGTATGGTACTTTCTCTGTCAACAATGATGGAGAATGGGACTACGTACTTGACCCAGTTAAATCTCAAACATTACCTGCAGGCATAACGACTGAACAGTTTGTTGTCGCGATTGAAGATACCGAAGGTAAATCAGTAAATCAGACCATTACTATCACCTTAAACGGAAACGACGATTCTCCAATCATCGAAAATACAAGCGAAATATCAGGTAGTGTTACGGAAGATGGCACAGCATTAGAGCAACAAACATCAGGAAAAGTTGAAGCGTCGGATCCTGAAGGCGGCTCTGTGACGTTTGAGCTCAACTCCCCTGCTTCGCCTTATGGTACCTTTATTCTACAGCCGAACGGAGAATGGACATACACATTAGACCCTGTGCTATCTCAGGCCTTGCCTGGCGGCATAACTGAAGAAGTCTTCACTGTCGTGGTTAAAGATAGTTCGGCAAATGAAACCAACCAACTCATTACCATCACGCTAAATGGTAATAATGATCCTGCGACCGTTGATGGCGTTGCCGCAGGACAGGTCAAAGCGGGCTTTGTCGACCAAGCTTCGGGATTGCTAACTGTTGATGACGTGGATACTAACACCAGTAACTTAACATGGTCCGTTGATGATACCAGCGGTAGCTATGGCACACTCTCGTTTGATGATTCAACCTTGACGTGGACGTATACACTCACTCCAGGAGCAGCTGATACACTATCTGCGGGGCAGACATTTGATGAACTGTTCACAATAAACGTTAGTGATGGAACAACCATCACGGCTAAACAGGTCACAGTGACTGTTCTTGGTACTACACATATAGGTTCATTGGGCTCCGATATTCTCGTCGCATCTAGTTATGACGAGATCTTATGGGGAGGCCCTACTGATGGTTCTGATATTGGCACCTCAGATACCTTCCTATGGAGCGATAATGTACTGGGAACCAGCGCAACACCTGGAGATGACATCATCAAAGATTTCGATGTCAACGCTGATGTTATCGACTTGGAGCAAGTTTTCAATCTGACCGGCGCATGGGATTCGAGCACTCTAAGCAACGAATTAACCATTACTGAGGTGGACGGGAACGCAGTACTGCAAATCACACAAACTGATAGTCAGTTACTTCAATCCATTACGCTTGATGGTGTGAGCTTATCAAACTTATACGGCCAAAATGTTGATAACCTCTCTAATCAAGAGCGCGTTAGTTCTCTCGTTGAGACAGGTCAACTCGTTGTTTCTAAGACCTTTGGACATGAGGGCAATGACACCCTTAGTGGAACCTCAGGAAATGATATATTGACTTCGGGAGGAGGCATCGACAGCTTTGTGTTCTTACAAGAGAACTCTGGTAGCACTAATACCATCACCGATTATGACCCAAGTGGTGATGAAATTGATCTCACCGATCTACTCCCAGCGAACACCAGTGTGAGTGATTTACTCGACGCAAACTTAATTCAAGTCACCGTCAATGACGATCCTGCACTGCCAGATAGTTCAGCAAGTTCATCTACAACGATTACCGTAGAGGATACTACTGGTGCGGTAACGAATATTACTTTAGAAGGGATTGGTTGGCATACGCTCAATGTGAATAATGTAAGTGACGTAAGCTCGATCACTACCGAGTCGCTGCTTAGCACCTTACATGTTTTAACAGAGCATAATTAGTTTTTGGGTACGCCGCCCTTTAGGGGCGGTTTACTCTTATCATTATGCCTAAAAAGGTAAGTTAGGCTAACGCCAACCCACCGCTCCCTACTAGCAAAGGCATAAAAGCGAAAAACACATCGAAATACTCACTTCTCTTCGATAACCTAATCAATATTGGTGCTGAGAAGAACATAACAATCAAATACTGAAGAACGTAATCCTGAGGGATCAATAACAGCATACTTACATGCGAAAACAAATGTGCTAGCACACACCAATAGTGGGGTTTAGTACGCAGTACCAAAGCAAACGTAAATATAAAACTAATAACAATCGGCATACTACATCTATATGATAATAATTCTCACTTGCATTATAGTGTAGATAATCACTCAGGTTCAACTCATAAGGACAATTAGTTCACAATTCCTTACGGATACAAACTCAGGACGACCCCCTCCTCAATAGCATGCGCTAAACAAAGGTTCATGTTCAAAGTGTTTCTATCAACTAAGCAGATAAATACCCTCTTACTATTAATCAACATAATAAGTAAAACTATCAATGATTTTTCTCTTAAACGTTTGCGTAATCGCTAACCTTCTCTTAACCTCTAATTGAGGCTTTCATCACGGTTTTTCCATTGCTATAGTTAACCCATCAAAACGAACAAGACCATTCGAGGCATGGAGCTTCCTCACTAATCTCAAGATGAGAAGAATTGGTACCGACAGAATTCGGCAGATTTAGAGGGTCAAATAATGGAAATGAATATGGTTGAAATTTTGGGTTATGCAGCTTCAATCATGGTTGCAATTTCGCTAACAATGAAAGATATCGTTAAGCTTCGTATTCTTAACTTTGTTGGCTGTGCACTGTTCACCGCTTACGGTCTAATGATTGATTCATGGCCTGTAGTACTGACTAACGGCTTCATCGCGTGTGTTAACGTGTACTTCCTTGCAAAAATGCAGCAGGAAAAAAAAAGCCTAACGCCTGAAAAAGCGTAAAAATTTAGTTTTAAAAAGGCCCGCTAGGTGAATAACCAGCGGGCCTTTTTCGTTCTAACGCATCCGATGCAGAATCCCCACCCTACTCCCAATCTGTATTGGTGGGGTAATACCAATCGTAGTAAATAACCGGTCATTCTAACTTGTCATAATGCTCGATTACTTCGTTTAAAAGTTTGATTGTAGAATAACTACTTATCGAAAATTTCGGCCTTGTTCTCAAGCATTTTTCCTACGCTAATTCTGATCAATTACTGTGACTGGTATAACCTCCTGCTCAAAAGCCAAATATCTAAGGTTGTTATTACTCTTAAAATTAGAACTGGTATGCGGCCGATAACTTATAGTTTCTTCCTGGTTCATAGTCATCCAGCGTGATTCCTCGCGCGGTACCCGAACGAGAGGCATGGGACGTATATAACTCATCAAAGACGTTATCAATACCGAACGTTACTGATAGACCATCGATATTGGAAGGCACCCATTGGGCATATAAATTATGCACGTCATAGTTGTCTTTTTTAGGCTGACCATCAAAGACGTTGTCTTCTTCAAGAACAAACATTGAGTTCCAACCAAAGATGGTTTCTAGCGAATCAGATTGGTAATCCAACGTCAGCGAGATGCTGTCACCCATATCAATACTGCGCCCATTGCCGCCGGCTACTGGACCGCCAGTATCTTTGTTTTTGGTGTCTGACTTAGAGTAAGACAGTTTGCTGCCAAAGCTTTCGAAACCGTAGAAGGCGCTAGCTTCGAAGCCTTTGATTTCCACATCACCTAAATTGTAAATAAGATAAGTTTGAGTATCGCGTTGGTACTCGTCAGCAATGTAGTTATCAATATCTGTTTGGAATACCGTCAGATTTGCACCAAAGGAGTGCTCATCCATGCTCTTATTGAAACGCACACCACCTTGTGTGTTGAGTCCCGTTTCTGGCTTCAAACCATCTTGTAGATACGCCACATCTTGGTAAGCGATAAAGGTTTCCATTAATTCTGGTCCTTTAAATAGCGAGCGTGAACTAGCGAATAGTGTCCAATCTTGCGTTACCGCCCACTCCGCTGCGAGCGACCAGGTCACTTCATCGTAATCGTTGTCCCCCGTTTCCGCTTTACGCTGATAGTCATCAAAACGCAAACCTGCAGTAATAGAAAGAGCATCAGAAATGAAAATTTGGTCCTCAACGAATAGCGCTGTAGAAACCGCTGATTCAGACATGAACTTACTTCTACCGTAGTAACTCTCTGACGTCTTATCCATGTAATCAAGACCGTATGTCGCACGGTGGTCAAGGTTACCCAACGTCACCAATGATTGGAATTTTGCACTTAAGCCTACGTTCCGGTTTTTTGCGGTGTTTTCCGATAATCGATTAGCTGGCCAACGCGGTGCCATCACTGATTCATCACGTACAACTTCAGTCTCGGTATTGTAAAGCGTCACGTCACCTTGATGTTGCTCACCGCGCAACTCATAACTCAGAGTGACCGTGTCACGATCGTAATCCGTCGGAACCAGTAGGTTATTGGATAGACCATTGTTCGCACTGCCCGACATATCAGGGCGCGGGTTGTAGTCCCCACTGTCACGGTACATGTCGTAAGAGATTTCAAAGCGATGGATGTCGCTAAACTCGTACCCTAGTTTGCCTAATATGTTATAAACGTCGCCCTCGGAACCAAAGGTTTTATTGCCATCGCCATCGTCAAAGTCATCTCGTGTTACGTAATGGCCGTAGACCATCGCGTCCACGTTTTCAGACAGCAATCCATAAAGCGTTAATGAGCCCTGTTGATTGTCGTTGGACGCATAACCACCATACACGCGCGCACCAAAGTTTTCATCGTAACGCAGTAGATCACGTGCATCTTTAGTTTCAAAGTACACCGAACCACCAAGACCACTTTGCGTCACCGAGTTATTACCTACTTGGATATCCGCGGACTTGAGAATATCTGGGTTAAGAGTCAGGTTGCCAATATGGTGGAACATGTTGGCGTGCTGCGATGCACCGTCTAAGCGGATATCAAGGTCGGTTTCACCTAAGCCACGAATCGTAATGCGTTGGTTGACAGAATGCGTCCCACCAACATCAACACCCGGAATCTCACGCAGCAAATCGGACATATGGTCCGCTTGTTTTAATGACATGTCGTCGGCAAACATGGATTCAGTATTGCTGGATACTTTAGTACCCCAAACAACGACCTCTTCGAAATGAGAATCTTGGCCTTGGGCTAAAACTGGATGAGCAAGTGCCATACTTACCGCCAGGCATAGGCTTGAAAGCTTAATTGGTGAGCGAACAGGGCTTTCCATAAACGTCTTCCTAAATATAAATGATAATAATTCTCACGTATGATAGGGTCGCTAATGATAAATAAAAAGACGAATCACTTATGCAAAATCGCCTAGGTGTTATGAGGAAACGTCAAATGACGGAAGAGACCAAAAAAAGAACTAGAATTGCCAAAGTAGCTATAACTAAAAAACTTGAGGGTACAGAAACGCAGTACATCGTAAGTCAAGGGCAAAGCCGTCAAACGCAACTGGCAGAAGGAAGCTTCTTCTCCTATCAGTACAATGACCAGATTTTTGTCCATGGTGGAGGTTGCATAGAACTCGTAGATTCTCATATTGTTTCTACTGCTCGTCCCGCCATGCTGATTACCATTCTTTTAGAAGGCAAACTCTCATTTGGCTACGACGATCTTAAGTTCGATTTTGATGCAAATTCATCGCCGCAAGGTGTCGTTGTGAACTTGACCAAACCTGCAAATTTCCACCGTTCGCTTATCCAAAATAATCATATGAACAAGATCAATATAGCCATCAAACCCACATGGTTAGAGTCGAGAATAGAAGGCAGTATTGATCATCAACGCTTTATTGAAACGCATAACGCCTTTTATCAACTAAAGCTTAACTCGGCAGTCATTGATCTTATCCTTACACTCTCTCGGCGTGAGCCTCCAGTCAACGTAAAAGAACGCCTAGAAGTTGAAAGTCTAATCTACCAAGTTGTCACCTATGCGATATGCCAAATGCCCGACGAATACTGTAAAAAATCCGAACAGAAGAAACATTCGGTCGATGCTCGAATTGAAAATATCATTAGCTACATTGAAACACACCTTGAAGAAGAGTTGAGTTTAGAACGTTTAGCTGAGGAGTTTTCGATGAGTGTTTCAAATCTCCAACGCCGCTTTAAACAGTCGCTAGACATGACGGTTAATGGTTATATACGCCATCGCCGCTTAGAGATTGCGCGTCAAAACTTGGAGCATGGGCTCATGTCTATAACTGAAGCCGCTTATGAGGCTGGCTACCACCACCCATCAAACTTCACGAGCGCATTTAAGAAAGTATTCGGTGTTGCGCCTCATGAAGTGGTTAATAGCCACTAAGAAAGGACTGGCTCGTGTAAAGCCCTTTGGGTCAAACAACACTTGAGGTTATACTCGCGATAAAGGTTATCTGAAACACAGAGGTCATCATGAATATTGGTGCAGTGGCCAAATTAACGGGCCTATCATCTAAGTCCATTCGTATGTACGAAGATAAAGGTATTATCTCGTCACCAACACGCAGCGACTCAGGCTATCGCGAATATTCGGAAAAACACATTCAAGAACTCAACTTGGTTTCTCGAGCAAAGAACGCAGGTTTCTCACTACAAGAATGCAAAGAGTTCGTGCAATTGGCACACAACCCAAACCGTAAAAGTAGCGAAGTAAAAGCACGAACCATGGACAAACTTCATGAAGTGGAGCAAAAAATAGCCCACTTATTGGAGATTAAAAAGCAGTTGGAAGGCTGGGTTTCTTCTTGCCCAGGGGATGCAAACAGCCGCTGCCCGATCATGGACGAGCTCACCAAGTAAGCTCGCCAGCATTTGAATAGTCACTTAGTGGTAAGTACACATACGCTTACCATTAAGCTCGATGATATTAAAAGGTGTCTCGTAGATATCTTCTAACGTGGATGCCTGAATCACCTCTTCAACCCCGCCACTTGCAACCACTTTTCCCCTCTTCAAAGCAAGGATCTCATCGGAATAACAAGCCGCAAAGTTAATATCATGAATCACTACCACCATGGCTTTGTTCATATCGTGCGCAAGACGCTGAACCACTTTCATGATCTGCAATGAATGCTTGATATCGAGGTTGTTCAAGGGCTCATCAAGAAAGACATAATCCGTATCTTGGGCAATCACCATCGCAATGAACGCCAATTGTCGTTGACCCCCACTCAATTCATCTAAGAACTTATCTTGGATTTCTTTCAGGTCTAAGTAATCGATGGCTCGGTTGATTAGCGTGTGATCATCTTTGTTTAGGTTACCTTTCGAATACGGGAAACGTCCAAATGAGACCAACTCTTTGACAGTAAAACGCATCGTAATCGTGTTTGCTTGGCGTAGCACCGCCAACTTTTTCGCGAGCTCTTTGGTGTCCCATTCAGCAATCTCTTTGCAATCAATTATGACACTCCCGCCATCTCGATCGGTCAATCGCGATGCCATCGAGAGCAAGGTACTCTTCCCTGCCCCATTAGGGCCGATAATCGATGTCACTTTCCCTTTTTCAAATTGGGTATCGGCCTCATCAACCACTTTGTTGCAACCAAATGCTTTAGTAAGTTTATCTATAACAATCATGTTTATGCGACTTTGTTTTTTAGCAGTAGATACAAGAAGTAGATACCACCAATAAAGTTAATTACTACGCTCAGCGTCGTTTCGAATGAAAATAGGTTTTCAATAATCCATTGCCCTGAAAGCAAGGCGCAAATCGCCATCAAAGAGCAACCAACCAACAAGGTTCGATGCTGGTAAGAACGGAACATTTCACGGCTCAAATTCGTCACCAACAAACCAAAGAACATGATGGGCCCAACCAATGCAGTAGAAATAGCGATGAGCACCGCAGAGAGAACAAAAACGTTGCGCGTTACTTTTGGCACATCCACACCCAAGCTCTTTGCATTGTCTTGGTCGAGCCAAAACACATCGAGAGTGCGATGCATGCGATACAGTAACCAACAGGCAAATAGCAACATTGGTGAGCTTAGGTATACCAAATTCACCTTTACATTGTTAAAACTCGCGTACAGTTTAGATTGCACAAATGCAAAGGTATTTGGGTCCATCAGAAGGGAAAAGAACACGGCAATATTGTTGAACAATTGCCCAAAGATTAATCCGACCAAAAGCAACGTAATAAGGTTGCGTCCACCTTTTGAGAAATAGAACCCAAACAACAACAGTGAAAAGCCCACCATCACCAATACCGCAATGGAGAAGTTGATATATACATTGAGTACCAGAGCACTCAAGCCACCAAACAGCAAAACAATGAGAACCTGTGTTAATACATACAGAGCATCAAACCCCATTATGCTTGGGGTGAGGATTCGGTTATGGGTAATCGTTTGAAATACCAACGAAGATTGAGCAATCGCCACACCAGCCAACACCATGGCCAATACTTTAGGCACGCGTCGTGACAGGAAGTACTGGTAGTTGTCGTCGGTTAAGCCAATACCGATGAACAAAAATGCGAAAAGCAGCGCTATGGCCGCCAATAAAAGAAGTTTATTGGAATCACGCACTTTGCTTACCTCGCAACAACATCGCGATAAACACAACACCACCCAATATACTGATCACAATCGAAATCGGCATTTCATGAGGGAAGATGATCACTCGGCTAACCAAGTCACACGCTAAAACGAGAATCGCCCCATACATAGCAGTAAGCGGGATATTGCGTTTAAGATTATCACCGTAGAAGTAACTGACTAAGTTTGGCACGATAAGTCCAAGAAACGGCAGTTGACCAACGATCATCACCACACTGGCTGACATTACCGACACCAAAAGTACGCCTAACGTCACCACTTGCTGATAGTTAAGACCAAGGTTTACCGCAAAGTCTTTGCCAATGCCCACAGCAGAGATACGAGCAGCAAACAGGTAACTTAAAAGCGCGACAGGCACAGCAATATAAAGCAGCTCAAAATCCCCGCGCAGAATGTTAGCAAAGTTTGCGACACTCCAAGCTGAAAGGCTTTGCAGCGCATCGTATTTGTAGGCAATGAAAGTAGTGACAGCATCAACAACGTTGCCAAAGATGATTCCGACGAGAGGCACAAACACCACACTTTTGAACTGAATTCGTTGAATGAACTGAATGAACACTAAGGTGCCCAAAATGGAGACAGCGAAAACAAGCCACAGTTGTTCACCATTGCCAAAGAACACAACACTCATGACATAACCGAGCATGGCGCATTCAATGGTGCCTGTCGTCGAAGGTGCGGCGAATCGGTTTTGACTAATTTGCTGCATCACTAATCCAGCGATGCTAAGCCCTGCCCCAGCAAGGAGAATGGCAAATAAACGTGGGATCCGACTCGTAAAGAAAAGTTCTAGTGCCTTTGCATCGCCTGAAAACAACTGTTGGGGTGTCATATTTGCCACCCCAACAAACAACGATGTGACGCTTAGAACAACAAGAACAAGCAATAACTTTTTCAAAGTTAACCTCAGCGTACTTCGCTTACAGATCGATGGTGTGTTTAATTTCACTCACCATCTTTTCCGTTGCAGTTACACCGGACATTGCTAAGTACCAAGCATCCACGTCTAGGAAAGTAATTTTCTTGTTCTTATAAGCCGAAGTCGCTTTAACCAGATCGTTATTCAGCGCTTTTGCTAAGTCGTGATCGGATTTTGCGTGCAAAGAGTTTCTATCAATGACTAAGATGTTCTTTGGATTGGCTTCACGAATAAACTCATAAGAAATAACGTCGCCATGTGTTCCTGTTTTCAGGTTTTGTACGGTTTCCTTAAAACCAAAGTCCGTATAAATCGCGCCAAAGCGAGATTTCGCGCCAAATGCACTGATGTTGTCACCAATACTTAGAATCGTAAGCGCATCGTTATTATGAGCTTGGTTATAGTCACGAATCGCCTTGAACTGAGCGTCTAAGTTTTCGATCTTTTGTTCAACCTTGCCTTCAATATTGAAGATCTTGCCAACATTGCGCCATTGCGCTTTTGTGCCCTGCCAATAATCTTCGTTCTCACCTGATGCAAAGACAACCGTTGGTGCAATTTCACTAAGCTCGTCGTATTTTGCTGAACCTCGGGGTCCAACCAAAATCAAGTCTGGCTTTTGCATATAGATGGTTTCGAAATCCGGTTCGAACAAGCTACCTGCAGAAGTGTAATTGTCTTTACCGTACTTAGAGAGATATTTAGGCAGGTGGGAAGCGTTAGATACCGCCACAGGATCAATACCGAAACTATCCAAAGTATCGAGTGGACCAAAGCCAATTACAACCACGCGCTTGGGTGATTGCTCAATTTCTGTTGTTCCCATGTAGTGATCGATTTTGACGGTTGCAGCAAAAGAAGGTGAGATTGTGAGCAGCGAAATAAGAGCCGCACTGACGAGTTTTTCCATTATTTTAGCCTTAAATGAGATCTATTATCATGCGCATTCGCAATATATCGTTACTCATTCAGGCATTCAACCGATTATTTAACAACGTTACATTCGTTACACTTCTTAATTGGCTCAATAAATCAACGAATTACTCTACACCTATATAGAATTTGAGACGATAAGCGCAAAGTTATAATTTTAGTATTTATCACATTAGCGTTATTTTATACTACTTTTAAACAACTCATTAAAAAGGACTAGAGAATGAAGAAGTTAGCATTAGTTTTATTTGTAGCAGCACAACTGATGGCGTGTACTGAAGTGGGCAGCGAGGCATGGTGTAATGACATGAAAGAGAAACCAAAAGGCGATTGGACTGCCAACGAAGCTTCTGATTTTGCTAAGCACTGCGTTTTCTAGACTAAATAAACGCTAAATGATCTTATACCCAAGTAATCTTGAGATGCTTGGGTATGTTCCGAAACAAACAAAGTACGGTAGTCCGCAGCTTCGCTATATAGACTTGCTCATTGCGGTTTATTCGTAGGCATCAAGAAAGGCTTTTAGCGCTACTTCATCGACAATCTCAAGCCCCTGCTCACCTTTTCTAATCAGACCTTTGTCCATCAGATCTTTTACTGCACGGCGATAAACCCGACCTGAAGTACCAAATCGTTCTGCCTCTTGGTTTACCTTGCCAAACCCACCTAGCATTGTATTGGTCTGCTTTTGCACCAGCAAATCATAGGCGATATTGTAAGTGATAGGATGCAATAGTCGATTGGTATAGATATCCATCGAGTCTTGATAATCTTCCGCTAATGCAGAAGCAAAAAAGAACATCATTTCAGGGTGTTTGTGTAATGCTTCTGTGAGAAGGTTTAAACAAATCACATCCACCTGAAGGTGCTCGTCTGCAATCACATTCCACTGGCAGGCGGTTTTGGTAAAAAACTCCATTTCACCAAAAACATGATAATCACAGTTCGCTTCACCTAGCTGAAATCTACGTCCGTTCGCCGCGAGAATACTCATTGAAACACGACCCACAGGAACAATGTATAAGTAGTCTAACTTTGCACCTTGCTGAAGGATCTCCTGACCAGCATCAAAGTAACGAGTACTGATTTGGCATTGATAAACAAGGTCTTTAAACGCTTTGCTTTGATCACTAAGGAAAGATTTGAAACGCCCCGTTGAGTACGGACTAATTCTCATAACGCCGCCATATTGTCTGAGCTATAACACGTAAACGATACATTCTACGTATTTGGGAGAACGATGTCGCGATAAGAATCAGCCGTATCTTGTACTGCACTTTTCCAAAGCGAGAACACACCCTATTAACGGTTCATTGGTCGCTATCAGTTTCGAGTCATCAACGCTTCTAACGCGGCAATGGATGCAAGCTTCTCACCATCCATCATATCTCGCTCAGCATCGACATACTGCCCTACACCTTCTTTAACATCCTGTTGGTACAGAACAACATTATTGAGGATAGAGGCGGTTTCGATACCACGTAATCTGCCTACGGTGAATAGAGCAGAAGTTTCCATATCAGCGCCTAGCACACCTTTACTATTCCAGTATTGGCAAATTCGCTCCTCATCGTCGGTATAAAAACTATCATGAGAGCGTACAACACCACGATGATATGTGACCCGCTGGTTATTTAAAAAGCGTTCAAAGCTGGCAAGTAACTCGAAGCTTGCATAAGCGGGAAATGACGGTTCGACATATGACTTAGAGCCTCCTTCATCGCGTACAGCCGCTTCGGCTACGATCAACTCACCAAGCTGAATGCCTTCTTGCATCGCACCCGCGGAGCCTACACGAACAATATGTGTCACACCGCATTGCTTTAACTCCTCTACTGCAATAATCATAGAGGGTGAGCCAATGCCGGTACTGCAAATAGAAACAGGTTGACCTTTATAAGTGCCAGTAAAGACGCGGTATTCTCGGTTCTCAGCGACCAATTCTGCTTGTTCCAATAAAGATGCAATACGATTAGCTCGATTTGGTTCACCGCAAACAATAACTCGTGGTGCAACCTGTGTTTTATCGACACAAATATGTGGTTGTTTACTCACTTTGAATCCTTAAGCTTTAATACAAATTAACTCAAGGCAGTTTAGGAGCTTTGGACAATAAAAAAGGAGGACTTTTGTCCCCCTAATTTCGCGATTGATCATAATTCGGCATTAACCGGATGCAATCCCTAATTTAAGCCTTAAATCTATTTGTGCAGGACACTGTTTCGCTCCACGAGTGTTGGCTCTAGTTGCACTACATTCGGCTCTTTAGAATAATTTTCGAGTTTAGTCAGTAAGGTTTCGACTGCGGCTTGACCCAAGCGATACTTGGGCTGGTGAATAGTAGTGAGTGACGGAGACATGAATTTTGCGATATGAATATCATCATATCCGATAATCGAAAGATCATCAGGAATTTTGATTCCAAGCTCATTTGCTGCATTAATTACGCCCATCGCCATCATATCATTGGATACAAAAATCGAGCTTGGTAGCGGACCGCGTTGAACCATTTTCTTGAGGGCTTGATAACCACCTTCACACTCAAAATCGGACTCCACAATCCAGTTGGCATTGAAATCCAGTTCAGCTTCAATCATTGCACGCTTATAGCCTTCATAACGCATTTGCGCTTGGTGCTTAATTAATGGCCCCGTGATACAACCAATCTCTTTGTGGCCGCAGTCGATAAGGTATTTAGCAGCCAGATAACCACCACGAAGCGAGTTATCTTGAATCTTATCGCTCGTGAACAACATTGGCCCCCAATCCATCACTACAACCGGAATGTCAGAGTAACGCTCGAATACATCAATGCGCTCCCCTTCTAACGATGAACACATCAAAATAAGCCCATCAACGCGCTTCTGTAGCAACGTATTGATGGAGTCGCGCATGCGTTCATTATCGCCTTCAGTGTTACACAGGATCAGGCTATAACCTTTGTGGTAGCAACTGCGCTCAACGCCTTTTACGACTTCACCAAAGAATGGGTTTGTTGAGGTAGTCACCAACATACCAATGGTTTTGGTGCGGTTGACTTTGAGGCTACGCGCCAATGCTGAAGGCGCGTAGTAATTAAGCTCTTGGGCAGCGTTGTTGACTCGTTGTGAGATCTCTTCGCTGACAAAGCGAGTTTTGTTAATAACATGGCTCACAGTTGAAGTGGAAACCCCTGCCAGTTTTGCGATGTCTTTCATCGTTGCCATGCTATTTCTCCTTTTGATTATTGTTGTTCAAGGAACTCCTCAACCTCTTGACGGGTTGGAATCGAAGTTTGCGCGCCAAAGCGAGTCACAGAGATCGCTGCTGCTGCATGAGCAAACTTAATCGCTGATTCTAAAGGTAAGTCTTCCAATAAACCAGTGACGAATGCCCCATTAAACGTATCCCCAGCTGCGGTCGTGTCCGTTGCCTCTACGCGGAAACCAGGAATGATTTCACCACGGCCATTTTGACTCAGCCAAACACCTTTTGCCCCGAGCGTAATCATCACAATTTCGATGCCCTTTGAGTGCAGAATATTTGCCGCCTCTTGCGCGCTATCATCGTCAGTTACGGTCACACCAGTTAGCACTTCGGCTTCCGTTTCATTGGGTGTGATAACATCAATGCAAGACAACAGCTCATCTGACAATTCACGTGCTGGCGCAGGGTTGAGAACCACGTTAGTTTTGGCATCCTTCGCGATTCGCGCAGCTTTCTCGATGCCACACATTGGCGTTTCCAATTGCATCAACAGGTATTCTGCCTGACGAATGCGCTCTAAATCGGGTTCAATCGCTTCTGCGGTAAGTTTGGCGTTCGCTTCGGCGGAGATACAAATGCTGTTCTCACCGCTGTCTGCTACTTGAATCATGGCAATGCCAGTTGGGCAATTAGGCTGCATCTTCACACCAGTGATGTCGATGCCATCCATTTTGAAGTTCTCACGAATGTTGATGCCGAACGAATCGTCACCCACACACGCAATAAAACCGATTTCTGCGTTTAATCGAGCTGCTGCAACAGCTTGGTTGGCACCCTTGCCACCTGGGATAACTTGATAGTTGCGACCATGTAGCGTCTCGCCAGGGCGAGGGAAAGAAGGCACTTGAAGAACATGGTCAGCGTTTACACTACCTAACACCACTAACTTATTCATACGGTATCCTCGGTTCTGATTGAACCCTTTATATTTGAACAGGAGTAATAGGTTTACGCTCTTTGAAAAAACGTAAGCGTATTACGATTCAACTAGATTTAATTTGTAACTTAACGCTTTCATTGTCTGGAATGACCCAACACACTCATTGGGTCATTCCGTTACTTCAACAAAGAGAATCACTGAGTCGGGCGCTAAACTTACTTAGTCACGACTTTAAGCGGAACAGGAATGTACTCCTCAACCTTCTCACCTTTCAATACTTTGTCGGCCGTTTCTACGCCCAAAGCACCAATAAGATCTGGCTGCTGCGCGATGGTTGCTGCGAGCTTGCCACGGTTAACTGCTGCAATGCCGTCGTCAGTACCGTCGAAGCCGACGATAAGTACATCTTTACCTGATGCCTGAACTGCGCGAAGCGCACCCAGTGCCATCTCATCGTTTTGAGCAAATACCGCTTGAACGTCTGGGTTCGCTGCAAGCAAGTTTTCCATTACGTTTAGACCTTTAGTACGGTCAAAATCCGCAGGTTGGCTTGCTAGTAGATCCATGTTGCTACCCTTCACTGCTGTCATGAAGCCTTCACCACGCTCACGCGCCGCAGACGTACCAGCAATACCTTCGAGTTGGATGACTTTCGCTTTCTCGCCCACTTTTTCCATGATGTAGTGACCCGCCATTTCGCCACCAACTACGTTGTCAGAAGCGATGTGGCTAACCACTTCACCACGGCTTGCACCACGGTCAAGTGTCAATACAGGGATCTTAGAACGGTTCGCCATACGAATCGCGTTTGACACAGCGTCTGAATCTGTTGGGTTGATCAGAATCGCTTTTACACCGCGTATCGTCAGGTCTTCGATGTTTGACAGTTCTTTACTCGGGTCGTTTTGCGAGTCCAGTACAATCAAGTCGTATCCCAGTTCTTTCGCTTTAGCTTCTGCACCGTCTTTCATCGTTACGAAGAACGGGTTATTTAGCGTAGAAACTACAATCGCCATGGTATCTTGAGCTTGCGCCGCTACCGATACGGTTGAAGAAAGAAGTGCAGCAGAGATAAGAGTTGCGAGTTTTTTCATCGTTCTAGTCCTTTGTGTAGGGTGAGCCAGCACACGTCCTCTGGCTCGGTTTGTATTCAGGATTTAGCTTTAATGTATTAGTTGTTATGGATTACTTGTTTTTGTTGTCTACCAGTACCGCTAGCAAGATAACCACTGCTTTCGCAATCATTTGGTAGTAAGAAGAAACATCGAGTAGGTTCAGCGCATTGTTCAAGAAGCCGATGATTAAAGCACCAATCAAGGTACCCATGATGCGACCTTTACCGCCCATCAAGCTAGTACCGCCAAGAACAACCGCTGCGATAGCGTCTAGCTCGTAGCCCATACCCGCAGTTGGCTGTGCTGAAGACAGACGAGACGTCACGATAATGCCTGCAAGCGCTGCCAACATACCGCAAATTGCGTATACACCGATCTTCACACGATCAACATTGATACCAGAAAGGCGCGTTGCTGATTCGTTGCCACCAAGTGCGTACACATAGCGACCAAAGCGAGTGTGGTTTAGTAGATACCATGCCGCAGCAAAGACAATCACCATCAACCAAACTGGAACTGGGATACCAAGAGCGTAACCTGTACCGAACCATGCAAATGCATCTGCAGTATCAGTAAAGCCTGTTGAGATAGGTCGACCGTCTGTGTAAACCATGGTTACACCGCGCAGTAACGTCATGGTAACCAGCGTTGCGATAAAGGCTTGCACCTTACCTTTGGCAATGATGATACCGCTTATCGCACCCAGTGCCGCACCAGCAAACAATGCTGTTGGAACCGCGATGAGTACTGGCACTTCTAGCGCAATCATGCTCGCTGCGAAGGCACCACATAACGCAAGTACAGAGCCTACGCTTAAGTCAATACCCGCTGTTAATATAACCAGTGTCATACCCACTGCGATGATCGCGTTGACAGAGGTTTGACGCAAGATATTAAGAATGTTGTCTACCGTAAAAAAGTTCGGGTTTAAAAATGACACGACAACAATCAAAAACAGCAGTGCAATCAATGATTTTTGCTCAATCAGCCACTCTTTGGTGAACAGCTTCTTGCTGCCAGTTTCGTTTGGTTTGCTCATGGTATTAGTACTCATGCTGCTTCCTCATTCATTCTCTTGCCTACGGCACAAGCGAGTAGTGTTTCTTGGTCGGCGTCTTTCGCATCAAATTCGCCTGTAATTCGACCTTCATGCATCACCATGATACGGTCACTCATGCCTAGCACTTCGGGCATCTCAGATGAAACCAAGATGATGCTCATGCCGTCGGCTTTAAATTTGTTGATCAGCTGATAGATTTCTTTCTTCGCCCCTACGTCGACACCGCGAGTAGGCTCATCCAGAATCAGAACTTTAGGTTTGGTCATCAACCCTTTCGCGATCGCCACTTTCTGTTGGTTACCGCCAGATAGGTTGCCGATAATTTGGTCACGCGTTGGCGTTTTGATGTTGAACAGTTTGATGAAATCTTCTACCGCCATGACTTCTTCGCCATGTTGGATTTGGAAACCTTTGGTGAGCTTATCCAACGCACACAGAGACATGTTCTCTTTCACGGATAACCCCAGCACCAAGCCATCGCCTTTACGATCTTCAGAGATGTAAGCAATGCCATTCGCCAAGCCATCTTGTGGGCTAACCGGGTTAATGGTCTTGTTATCTAAGTTGATGACACCACGCTCACTTGGTAATGCACCATAAATCACTTTCATTAGCTCAGTACGACCTGCGCCCATCAAGCCCGAGACACCAAGAATTTCTCCGCGTTGAAGGGTGAAGTTGACGTCGTGAACACCAGAACCAGTCAAGCCAATCACTTCGAGGCAAACATCGCCGTGCTTCACATCGATACGTGGGTATTGCTCTTCCAACTTACGGCCAACCATCATCTCGATCAGTCCGTCTTCATTGGTGTCTTTCACTTGGCATTCGCCAATGAACTTACCGTCACGTAGCACGGTAATGTCATCACAGATTTCAAAGATTTCTTTTAGGCGATGCGAGATATAAACAATACCGCAACCTTGGTCGCGAAGCTCGTTGATCACTTTGAACAGTGATTCCGTCTCTTTATCGGTTAGTGCATCGGTTGGCTCATCCATGATGATGACTTTAGATTCGAAAGACAGCGCTTTGGCAATCTCCACCATTTGCTGCTCACCAAGGCTCAAATCACCAAGCAACGTTTTCGATGAGTGCTTTACATTAAGGCGCTGAAGCAATTTGTCTGCTTCTTCGTACATCTTGCCCCACTGAATACGACCCATCGTGCCGGTAAATTCACGACCTAAATAGATGTTTTCAGCAATTGTCAGCTCAGGGATCAGGTTCAGTTCTTGGTGAATGATACTGATGCCCGCTTCTTGAGAGTCACGCGGACCTTTAAACGCCGCTGGCTGACCTTGATATTTAATGCTTCCCGCATCCATGTGGTAGATGCCCGTAAGCACTTTCATCAAGGTCGACTTACCTGCCCCGTTCTCGCCCATTAACGCCATCACGCGACCTGGGTAAACATTAAGGCTGGCTTTATCCAACGCCTTGACGCCCGGGAACGCTTTCTCGATGTCGCTGAGTTGTAGAATGGCTTGAGTCATAATTTGTCCTCAATTAGTTGTAGCTTAAAACACCACGCCGGCTTGGAAAATCACATTCGCGTATGGTGTGCACTCGCCTGTTCTAACAACAGCGCGGCTTTGTTCTGTGCGAGCTTTAAAATCTTCATGCGACACATAGTTGATCGCGATTTGTTTGCCTGTTTGCTCACTTTCTTTTGCTAGCTCAGTGATCAGCGCATCATGGTGAACAGGGCTAACTTTTGCGAATTCTTCAGCAATGATGACCCCTTCAATTTGGGACTCAGACAGAATCACGCGAACGGTATCAAGGAAACCAGGAACGCCATGAGTCAACGCTAAATCGATACGTTGAACATGGTCAGGGATTGGCAAGCCCGCGTCACAAATGGTGATTTCATCGGTATGACCCAACGTCGCCACCAAGTAAGAAATTTCTGAGTTAATTAGGGTACTTTTTTTCATCTCATCGACCTTTCGGTTACACGTTCATACAACTATGAGCGTCTCTCTTGGATTAATTTCTATATTGATAGAACACTCATCGAAACGTTTCGATTCAATAATAGAACGATAGGAATAATTGACCAGTCACAGATCGATAAGGTGTGAGAATGATCCGCAATTGAGTACTAACTGATTAAGAAAAGGATAGTGAGGTCACACTTTGCCATCGAAACGTTTCGATGATGAATAACCAGCCAAGAAACAGAGGTTAACGATCATTTCCAAGTCCAGTTTTGTCTCAAATTCAAGAATACAAAGCCCCCTGTTTATAAATCACCCTTCCCTTCACAAATTTACGACATTTGTAAGACTTTGTTTCATATACAACATACAATTCGTTGAAAAATCAATCTATGCAATAAGTGGCTTCTTAATTAGAAGAGAAGCAATGGAAAATTAAAATTATCACCACATGAAACTTAGCAATAGAATCATTTTGCTTGTCACGCCAGTCATATTGCTCAGTGCATTGGTGTCTAGCTATATCATCTACAGCATTCAAAAAGTCACGTTGATAAAACGCGAAGACAGCTATATCCAACTTCAGATGGATCAGCTTGCAGGTCAACTTCGTCAAGCGAATGTGTTTCTTAACAGCTACGCACATACCCTATCAAAAAGTTATGCGGTGTTAGATTATCTAGCCAACCGAGACTCAAATGAACAATCTACTCGTTTAGAAAGCCATTTAGCAGAAACGGTGGAAGTATTAAGCCATGGCTACAACGGCGACACTAACATGGCAATTCTTAACGGCCAAAGCCAAGTGCTGTATTTTCAAGAAAGTACTTACCAGCCCACTGGCGTGCTAGACCCCAAGATTTCAGCGTACGTAACGAAAACCTTTAATAACCAACAGGCCTTTAGCCATACCGGGTTTATCTACAACTCCAGCGGTCAGAGTATCCTATTAAAGTATCAAGTCCTTGATAGCCGTTCCGGTGAAGTAGCGACAACATTTGACCCAGCCTTTAACCTATTCATTGTGGCATCCGTATCACTGGAGTCATTTAATGATATAAAACACGAAATTGAATACGATACCCATAGCGTCATCACCTTTTCTGACAAGCCCATTTATCTCGATATACCATTGGCGCAAACGATAGAGCTGCTACCCGGTTTTTATGCCATTCTCTCGCCCGCGGAATATCTGATGTGGAATAAAGTCGAAAAGGTTTGGCTAGAACTTGCCCTCTCATTTGGTGTCGCTGGCCTCATCACCATCGCATTAATTGTCATCGTCTTATACCTCTATGTTATGCAGCCAATCGCCAAGCTGGATAACCAGCTAACAGACATTGAGAGCAATACGAGAGATAACATCGAAAAACTCAACAGCAATGATGAGATTGGGCGCTTGTCGCAGCGCTTTTTTGACATGTACCAAGAGCTAAGAAAAAGTTATGAACAAACTAAACGCCTTGCTGAAACAGACCAGCTAACGCAACTAGCAAACCGCTCTCGCTTTCAAACCCTAGCCTGTAGAGAACTTGCCTCTTGCACAGACAACCTATGGGTTGTTTATGTCGATCTAGATAATTTTAAGTTCGTGAATGATAAGTATGGTCATGAATGGGGCGATAAATTACTGAAAGCCTTTGCTGGGCATATTCAAAAAGTATGTGCTTTATTCGCTCACAAACACGATAGTACCTGTTTTGGTGCTCGTCTGTCAGGAGATGAGTTTGCCATTCTTTTAAGCAGCAAGCACCAATCCTCTTCCATAGCCGATGAGTTGACCAATGCACTCCTTGAACCGATTAAGAATTGTAATCATCACCATTTTGGTGGGCTACCTGTGACGGCAAGTGTCGGTATCGCTGGATTTCCTCAAGACGGGCAAGATATTGAGAAACTCTTATCTTGTGCTGACGCCGCTATGTATCAGGCAAAGCGTGCTGGTAAAAACCAAGCCTCTTACTATTCCATGGAAATGGATGAAGCCGCCCAGAGAAAAAGCGATATAGAACGCGAACTACGAAAAGAAGATATAGAAAAAGAGTTCCACTTAGTATTTCAGCCATACATGAATAACAAAGCAAATGAGATTGAAGGCCTTGAGGTATTGCTTCGCTGGGATTCACCAAACCTAGGAGTTGTTCCGCCCGCCGAGTTTATTCCAATTGCAGAACAAAGCGGTCAGTTTAACAAGATAGATCGTTGGGTCTTCTCCAACGCGATGCTGGAATACCATCACCTAAAAGAGATTTTCGGCAAAGACATTACCTTATCCATCAACCTTTCGTCAGCTGAGCTAAACTCGCTATCTATGGCGGAATATATACACAAGCATGCCCAGGTAAATTCTGTACCTCCGCAGTGCATTGAGCTTGAGATAACGGAGACGTTCGCAAGTGATCAACAAGGAACAGTGTTACTCGATGAACTTTCTAAACTTGGCTATCGATTAGCGATCGATGACTTTGGTTCTGGTTACACATCATTGACCCAACTGGTTCAATACCCCGTTCAAAAGATCAAGTTCGACCGAGAATTTCTGCTGACCTTAATGCATACCGATAATGAACATGTTATTAAGCCAATCATCGAGCTTTGCCATGCGCAAAACAAAACTGTGACCGCTGAAGGCATTGAACACAACGTAATGCATGAATGGCTTTCTGCTTACCGCTGTGACTTCATGCAAGGTTACTTGTTCGGCAAACCGATGAACAGAGAGCAGTTAGATCATTGGTGGCGCTCTGCAAACGATGTTCGATTTGAAGAGTCAGTCAGTGCATAGGGTGACTTAGGCACAAAAAAGCAGCGTTTTATCGCTGCTTTTTAAGACCATTACATTTGCTTAAGCATATTAAGCGTAATATTGGCGGAGTTATCTGCGGTTGCCTTTTTTAAATCGGAATAAACAATATCCGCAGAACCATCCGCTTTATCAGAAATTGTTCGAATGACCACATACGGCACTTTAAACGCTTCGGCCACTTGACCAAGTGCCGCACCTTCCATCTCTACTGCCATCGCATTGTATTCTTGATAGATGCCCGTCACTTTAACTTTGCTTGCAATAAACTGGTCACCAGATGCAATAATGCCACGATAAACGCTCTCTTTGCCTAAGGTTTCAACCGCCGCATCAAACGCATACTTTTGCAGTGTTTTGTCTGCATAGAAGTAACGTTCTTGATAGTCAGGCAGCAGTCCTCTTGGCATATTAAATGCTGTTAGATCAACATCATGCTGAACCAACCGTGTTGAGACCACTACATCGAGTGGGTCCAACTTAGGATCACTAGCACCAGCAATACCAGTAAAAATAAGTTGGTCAACACCAAAAGATTGAATCAAGAGTGTAGTTGTCATTGCGGCATTCACTTTACCAACGCCCGATTTAGTCACGACAACCGTTTTACCCTCTAACTCACCCGTGTAAAAGCGATGACTACCGATTTTTTTTACTTGTTGGTTTTGGATTTTTGGCAATAGCGCTTCAACTTCTACATCCATCGCACCGACGATACCGATGGTCGAACCTGCAACGGAAGGAAGTGAGTACGCAGCAAGCATTAGAGCAAGAGATTTCTTCAACATGGGAGTCCTGAAATGTAATACGTGTCACCAAAGTGTGACGCGACGCAGATTATACAACACATACCAAACCGAGCAATCGTTTGCATTAGTCAATACATACTGATTGGCTAAGAAATTCTCAATTAATGAGAAAGACTTAGCCATTTTTGGTTTTCATTGAAGAAGCGACACGCTCTTTTGCGCTAACGGTTGGCATAAAATAGTCACAAGCCGCACGTTTCGCATCGGTTGGATGGCCCCACGCGCCGCAAATGTCTGCGCTACCCTTCTGCCTAGTAAACTGGCGACATTGTCCGCATCTATAGTTCATAACTCTTCCCTGAGTGATTAAATCATGTCGTTCAATTATGTTGAGACTCACGCCTTATTGAGTGCAAATTCTACCGCAGCCTTCGCGTGAATCTCCGTTGTATCGTAAAGCTTTACGCCAGTGTGCTGAGGTTCAACTAGCATCGCAATCTCAGTACAACCAAGAATGACGGCTTCAGCGCCTTCTTCAACTAAATTGTCGATAATAGCAAGGTACTGCTGACGAGAATCCTCACGCACTTCACCTCTGCAAAGCTCGTTGTAGATAACCTCATGGACAATCGTTTGGTCATCCACACTCGGTACGACGACCTCGATGCCAAACTTGTCGATAAGTCGCTGCTTGTAGAAGTCTTGCTCCATGGTAAATCGCGTGCCAAGCAGACCAACCTTCTTGACTCCATCAGCCACCAACTTCTCTGCGGTTGCATCTGCAATATGGACAACCGGTACATCTACTGCTTGCTGAATTTGGTCAGCGACTTTATGCATGGTATTGGTACAAATCAAAATGAAGTCAGCACCACCAGCTTCTACCGATTTGGCAGCCTGAGAAAGAATTGTGGCGGTATCACTCCATCGGCCTTGGTGTTGAAGCGTTTCAATTTCGGCGAAATCGACACTGTACAAACAGACTTTCCCTGAATGCAAACCGCCAAGAAGCGCTTTCACTTCACGGTTAATGATTCGATAATAGTTCGCGGTGGATTCCCATGACATACCACCAATTAGGCCTATTGTTTTCATTATCTTCCTTAATCGACGTGTACGTGAAAATCTTCACTGTAAAAAGCATCGAACACCATATCAATGTCTCTCGGTAGCGTTCGGCTTTGAGAGAGTTGAGGGATCTTGTGTTGGTCAAAAAACTCAATCTCGGAGACTTCTATGTTTTCTTTTGGTTCACCAGAGACATACTCACATAAAAAAAACATTTTGTAGATATGGAATGGATAAGGTGGTTGGTAATCGTGAATGGCCCTATCTCGTATAGCGATCAGCTTTGGATTTGCAACAACTAAACCAGATTCTTCTAATACTTCTCGAATTACTCCAGCACTTGGTGTTTCACATACGTCAGCCCAACCGCCAGGCAATGTCCAACCACCATCTTCACGTTCTCTCACCAGTAAAATCTTGCCATCTTTAATAACGCCAGCTCGAAGATCGACTTTCGGTGTCGGGTAACCTTTTTCAGCAATAAACAGGTTTTGAACATCAGCCACTGGTTTTTGGCTGATGTCAGCAAACATTTGATGTGCAATGGACTCGACCATTTTAAATCGTTCCAAATCAAAGGCGTCTTTACTATACGCCTCCCCTGCTTGAGCTATTGCTTGAAGTTGCTTTGCCCAGTCTAACCATTTCGACATACACTTCCCTCTATTCCCTTTCATTTTCAAAAATTAGCATAACTGGCTGAAAGTGAAGTTTATTTTTGATCAAGTTTTCGCGAGGTATTAATTTTTAAAAGAAGGACATTTCAATATATTTTAAAATGACTCCAACTTTTAAAAAATCATCACCCGCACATTTGCGATTTTTCCGAACTCTACGGATTAAACAAAGGTTTCAACGATTCTTTTAGTCGCTGATATTCACTTAATGCAATGCTATCGACTTTTGTTGAAACTGGCGCTTTTATTATCGAATACCAATCAACAGATTCTGCTTCTAAACTCTGAATATCACCTTGCCAGCTTGTAACGATATAATAGTGAATTAATTGCAGTTCGATCGTTGGGTGGTACAGAGAGCACAAGTACCCAAACTGAGAGGGTTTGACTTTCAACTCTTCCTTCACTTCTCTGAACAGAGTTGTTTGCTGACACTCCCCCTGTTCCATGTGGCCACCAGGTATCGCGATTGCACCTGGGTCTGAGTCTTTATCCTTTGCTCTGGTTTCCAACAAAACTTGATCATCCTTGACTAGGATAAACGAGACACACTCATGAACTTCCATCTTCTTCGCCTATTGGTAATAGCTTTCTAGCAAGCTAACATAAAACAGGTAAATGATGTGAGCAACGTAAGTGAATAAATTGACAATATACAATAACCTAGCTGAACACTTGGTTGAATATGCTTAATAATCCATAGTGACAACCATTACATTAAGATTTTGTAAGTAATGGTTTGTTACGACTAGGATCACAATCTAATAATTTTTTACGCAATACTTTCGCAGAAATAATCTATTTGAATTAAAAGGGGATTTTTATCAAATCGATAATTAAACGTTGTTTTATTTAATGTCCCGCTTGGTAAATCTCGGTAAACACAGTTTTATTAATTACTCAAATCGGATAGTATTTGTTCTGAAGATTTTTAAAGTCATCGATTAACCTCTTAATGTTGATTAATTTCAATTAGTTAGTTGAACAATATTCACCAAATACTAATCGTATTTGAGTAATAGGTGTCACTACGCATAATAGACAACATTGAGAATAGTATTAAATTGATGTACATGCTGTATTAACGATTGCAAGAAGCGCTCGCTAAATTCGCTACACCAAGAGTTTTATTTAGTACCAATGAAAAAGCTATTTTTATTATTGATATGGACGTCATTGGCAGTCTCACCATTTGCCTTTGCTCACCAATCAGAAAAAACGACAGAAACAAAAGCGACAAAGCAACTTGTTGAAAAGACATATAAAGAAGCCCAGTTGGAAGGCGTCATTGATTTTCATTTATTCAATGATGCGTTTTTAGCTTACAAGAAGACCTCAGACCGTAAGAAGCCTCTTTTAACTATCATCGATTACAGCAAACCATCTACTGAAAAACGATTTTATGTGGTCGATTTGGACAAGAAAAAGCTTATTTTCAACACCTATGTCGCTCACGGTGTAAACAGTGGTAAGAAGACCGCGACGAAATTCTCTAATGTCGTGAACTCTCGTAAGACCTCTTTGGGGACGTTCTTAACCGACACCACTTACTATGGCTCTAATGGTTATTCGCTTCGCTTGGATGGCCTGACGTCTGGTGTTAACGACAAAGCACGTGAGCGATACATTGTGGTTCATGGTGCCGACTACGCCAACCCTTCTTTTATACAAAAAAATGGTTATCTTGGTCGCAGCTGGGGCTGCCCAGCTTTACCACAAAACCTTTCACGTAAAATCATCGATACGATTAAAGGCGGCAGTGTTATCTACGCCAGCGCATAAGGGTTCTTGAACTAACTTTGAAAAGGGAGCATATCAGCTCCCTTTTTAATGTGACAAAAAACTGTTCATCCTTTCAGCAAGCCGTTAGTATACGCAAGCGCCACCTTCAGGTAGCAAACGAATATCGATTCCATTGTGTTTTAGGGTTAGTTTTGGTTCACGTATTTCGCCTTTTGCTTTTGTTGTTAGTCTCCCTGTTCTCAGGGCAAATGCTTGCAGCGCAAAACTACCAATACTCAGCAGCCCAACACACATATTCAGAGAAGTTCTCTAAGCTAACTGACGTAATAAAAACGCCCTGTTGCACGTGGAAGGCTCATGACTCTTGGAGCCAAGAAGGTTACTTTCGCCATTTAAAGCGTGAGCTGCTTGGCCTACTCCCATACAGGCGTTCATCTAACAACGATGGTAAGCCCGTATCGAGTATTTCTCCGGATTACCATTTACTTGTTGCCTTCTCCCCCCCTGCCCTTTTGGAGATTGCCCTTAAAGCAGTCCCTTTACCTAATAATGCAGACTTGTTCGCTAGCAATGGAGGTCATCACCTACCAGGCTGGAAGCAAGCTAACTTACTTTACGTATTCAAAAACAGTCGCGACTTATAGCTCGCGCATCGACTGTACTGACATCAAAATGGAAACCGTCAGTATTAGCCATGGATGATCTCTTCTAAAATTAACTCGAGATCCTGATTATGAAAAAAATCGTGACTGTTACCGCTCTGGCTTTTGTTTCTTTATTCACTGCTACGGCTATGGCCGCTAAAACTGAAGATATGAGTGATTTGACATTGCTAGAGTGTGCGAATGCCTCCAACATTAGAACCGCGGTACCTGAACATCGTGCTATGTTCCGCCATTACTTAATGACCAAGCGCGGCTATACCTTTGGCCAATTGTCCTCTGCTGAGACCGAGTTCAAAGCAAAAGGTATAGATGAAGGAGAACTCACACAGTTTTACCAGAATGAATGTAAAGAAGCCGGTGAACTGCTCTACAATGCCGGATATTAATTAAACTGACTTGAATTAAAAAGGCGCTACCACAGCGCCTTTTTGATTTTTGATGCACATTTAAACATACAAATGAAGCTATTGAGGAAGCTGCGGGGCTGCCTTTGACTTGCTCCATGTTTTACGCACTTTAACAATAATGAAGCTCATAATGGCAATGGTTAGCGTGATTACTGGTGCTGCCATCAACCCCATGGTGACTAATTTGCTGATGTTTTCTGGTAACAAAGGTAACAACATACCAAAGCCACAAAGCAACAACGTCCATAACAATGCGCTTAACCATGAGAAATAGTGAAACTTGTTCACCTTCTTGCCTCTAATTCCCATCATTAACGGTAGCAATGACCGTACAACAGGAACGAAACGAGCACAAAACAGCGCAATCAATCCGTGTTTACCTAAAAGTACGTCCACTTGGTGGAGGCGTCTTTCAGGCACTGCATTTACCCAGCCTTGCACTTTAGGCAGGCGGTTTAGCCATTTCCCTTGAAAATACGCAGCCCAACTACCAAACGCTGCGGATACCGTTAGCAATAGCAATATGAATACCGGGTCCAGAATCCCGACTGCAGCAAGGGTACCAGACAAAACAACCACACTGTCACAAGGGAAAGGAGCCGCTGGTATAAAGCCACTCTCTAAAAATATCAACATGCCTACTACAAAGTAGATCAAACCCGCACTACCGGGTGCCATCAAAGCAGAAAAATCTTGGTGCCATAGCGCTAACAAGACATCTAAAATAGAATCAAACATATACTTCTCCAAATTATTCCAATAAATCAAAACGTTAAGATTTGACTATTGATAATGAATAAATCGGTATAGCAAGTTTGCCTCTTCTAGACCCCGCGCTCGAGTATTGTGGTTCGTATCCATTGCGCGATGCTGCATTGCATAAGCACAGCGTAAAGCACTTGATAGAGATTGCTCTGATTGCGACACCCAAACGCTCGTTGTACGAACAGTCTCATTGTAAAGGGGCGGACGATCTTGAGTGGATATTGGACGAGTAGAATTTAAGCGGAGTTGCTGGCGACCTTGGAGAGATGCATTTAACTCGCGGAAAAAGAAAGTCGTTCTGAGCTTTTCTTCTTCGATATGCTCTAGCCCTGCTGGCGTGGCGAAATGGGATTGCCGGAAAGCACTACTCTGCCCTGATGCAAACACCAAACCAGAAAAAACAAGAGTGAGCAAACCAAACAGGAAGGTACGCACCAAGGGGAGCCTCAAACGTAACGATAAGACGTTTTAACCCCACTTGAAGCGCAATGCAAATGAAATTCTCACATCACAATAATTTGGTCATAGTTTGATACCTAAGTGCCGTTTTATTGCTCTTTTGGCGGGTACAACTCAAACATTTTTTGCACTTCTTCAGAGATAAATTCTTCACGCTTTTCAGTACTCATGGATTCCGTCAACTTACGCTTCGATATGGCTTTCCAAACAACTTGATTCGCTTTGGTATCGACAAGCTCTACGACTAAGTTGCCATACTTTCTTTCACGATACCTTTCTGGACTAGAGACAGCGACTCCAAAACTATTCCAGCCATACCCCACACCAAACGAAGTACCAGATGATACAAGCTCAGATTCCTGCTGGATATCATGATGGATATACAAATCCCCTCCTGCCTCCACCATAGAAAGACCTTTGCTCTGCAGTTGCCCTTCAATAGCCTCTTCTATTCGACGAGCGTCGAGACTCATTGGCGTTGAACCTTTCTCACCAAAATCAAAAGTCTTATACAGCGTGAAGTCGGCTTGCTTGTCTATGTCAGTACTTACTGTTGTACATGCACCAAGAATCAATGCCAATAATGAAGCTGTTATTCCTGCTTTAACCATCACGTTACTCCTCTCATAGCGAATGCTCATTAATGAATACAATCATCGAAAGCATGAATTTGTTTACCATTTACGAGCACAGGTAAGTGACTCTCACCCATTTCAGTGTTGGCTATAGAAAAAGACTTTTCAAATTTAGCTGATAATGAACGAGTTAACTCTAGACAAAACATCATCATTTTGTCTTGCGAATAACAAGTTAAAGTCGCTAAACGCTCAACTGTTGATTCAGGGCTTTTACATTTGAAATCCATTGACCAACAGATTCTGGAGACATGACATCTGGATTTCCGAGATCACTGTCGTGAACACCAGCTAGCTGAGGCGGCAGCGTATCAATAATCAACTCCAAATCCTTATGGGATTGGATCTCTCTATTAAATACTTCCGCCATATCTTCGCTGTAAGCTGCACCTCTGGCTTTTGCGGCTTTGACAAGCCCTTCTAAGAGTACATACCAAGTAGTCATAGGTCCTTGTACAACCGATGCTGACTCTGCGGCAGAATCAATAAACGCAAATGGTATTGTTGCTATCGATTTGTTTTTTTCCATCGCAGCAAAAATCCAATCTGTATCAAAAGAGAAATCAAAGACTGTCGGTTTTTTTAAGATATAAGTAAGAGTATCTCTACTGTAGAGCTTAAATGCGGCCTGCGTATCCTTTATACCTCGCTCGAAGATTTGAGCTCCGATCATCCGCTGCATATGACGCAATGTTTTTATACCTACGCCCCAGCGTTCTTCTTGCTTCACCAAGATCGAGTCTTCATGTTTGCGATTGCCAAGTACCACTTGCTTGTCAGAATTAACGAAAGGCTCAATGATCAACCCCAGTTGACCCAGATGAACAGAGTTATCCGCGTCAGTGTAGACAACCGCATCCACCCCGTTACTCAATGCGCATTCACAGCCAAGGATAATGGCTCCCCCCTTCCTTGAGTCATCCACATTACGTAGATTTTTAAGTGGGCCAGTCATTGTTGGTATTGCGTCAGATAAACGCAAAACGGTAACTTTCTCTCTGATATGAACAGGATATTGCTCAACGATACCCTTTGCGATTGAGGCGCTTTTGTGTGGACACCCATCATCGACAGCATATAAATGCCAGCTAACGTTGGAGCCTTGCGTGATCCAATTTAGCTGCTCAATTTTCGTTCTTAATGAATCTTCACCATTAGGGTTTTGAGGGCTTTTAGGCCGTAATCGATTCTGCTCCCCCCACATAGCAAACACGACTCCAACTTTCGTCGGTTCTTCAACCCGCAGTATCATGCGCCTAGACTCCACAAGCTTGACGGCAAGCTGAAATTCTAACGGCGGTTCAAGTCTAGCAACCATGCTCTTGTAGTTATCAATGGTGAGGTCTTTCAACTGAAATAGTTCATCCGCTAACAGAAGAAGTCTTTTTTGATGAGTGTCGTTCGTTAGATCAAATTTAGTATTGGACGCATTGAGCAGTTCTAAAGCCTTTGATAATGGAGTAACCATACTTTCCCCTAGCTATGACATTATATATTCATAGTTAAGACTAGTATGCAATTGGTTTAATACAAATCATTCACAATGCTGATCTTGTGTGTAAGTAAAGTTTCGATACCTTGCACTGTACGCCTTCGCCTTTGTGACATTAAATAAGCCAGCCCAGTTAGATATTTGAGGATCGGTAGCCCACACGTTTGCCATTACCCTCAATCTAGAGCTCTCTACGCTTGGAATTGGGTCATAGATACTATTTTTAACTTTCAGAACCGATTTCCCATCGATAAACCACTCTAGAAAATCTTTGCCCCAATAGATTCCGTAGCGATGAAAACTCTTGGATGCATCAAATCCAAGAAAAATAATGGTTTCATGTGAGTTCGCATACGCGTCATCATCTGTCCAAAAGTTAAGTTGAACCATGTTGGTATTCGATCCCAGAAACTCAATATCAATTTCATTGTGGATACCATTACCATCATCAGGCTTATCAAAGGGGCCAGAAAAGAGGAAGAAAGAGCTGACGACTCCGGGTGCTTTTACAGGTTTCATATCAACCTCAAAACATCCATAGGAAAAATATTCTTGGCTTCTCAACTCACCAGAAGAAAAAACTAAGTCACCATTTTCATTACGCTTTTCTTCGGGGGATAATGTTATTTTCATACCTTTCCTGTTGAAAGATACTGCGTCAGCATCCCAACGGCTATAAAAAGGAAAACCATTTGACCAACCGTCTGAAAGCCACCAACGGCTCTCATCTAGCTTAGTTAAGTCATCAGAAAAACTTGAAGAGAAAGCAGATGCAGACATCAAAACAAGTGGAAAAACACTGGTCATTCTTAGGCACTTAATAGACATAAATAACTCAAAAATTTTTATGGTTTAGTTAAAGCGTAATCCATAAGTGACATTTTGCACATTAATTGCCGTAACCTATCAATCATTAACGGGAGTAAAAGTTCTTCTCTGAATGGCTTCGACAGGCTGCGTATCCTGTAACTCAACATTTCCTCTCGAGATTTGCTTTACTGCTTCCTGAGCAATATTTTCTTCCTTATGTTCACCAGAATAATCGGATTCAAGAGATTGCGTTACTTCATCTAGAGGAAAGGCTTCAACCACAGTTAGCTCACTTCCTTCTTTGATAATCTTATGTTCGTTAGGCTTTTGAACAACGATACGCTCTGGGTTAGCTTGCGGTTTTGGCTCCATTACAAACGTCGATTTACTTTCAAATCCGCTGTTAATGTTGAGTTGACCATCAGGTGTATACTGCCTCAACTGTCCGCTTGCTTGTTGAGGACTTCTACTCGATTCTTGCAGTGTAGCCTGTCGCTCCTTTAACAAACCAACCTTTGGAGAAGTAAATGAGAGAAAGCCAAGCTTCTCTTCCCACACCTCAACTAGAGCAAGTAACGCTAACCAATTGCTGTCTACCTGATAGCCACTATCAGGAGACAAATTACTCTTTAGGCTTGTATTTGCTTGCTCAACCTCTTGATGCAATTGCTGTTGAAGCGTTTGCCAATCGCTTCCCCCCATTAAAAAATATCTGATGCTGTTTGACCAATATTCATACGCAACTGGATCTTCCGCCCTTTCTGCAGATATACTCGCTAAACCATCTGCCAAGCCAGCAACCTGCCACATTTGTTCACTGCCCAATTGCAGTTCTTTCGACAAAGCTAAATTTGCTTGTTGGTGGAATGATTGTGCAGCTTGCCTATACCTGCCTTGATTCAAAAGAAGTGTTGGCTTAGTAAGCAAGTCAATCGCTGCCGACTCTAGTGCTGAAGTTGTAAAAGGAAGTAGCACTAAACACAGAAATAGACTTAGACTTTTCATCGAAATGTCTCCACTAAACAGCGTCCAGGATGGTCAAATCGAGAATTGAACTTCACATCACGATATTCTTTGGTTTTACCTAATTGATATAACTTACCATTTTGCTTGTATAGAAGAGCTTCGAGTACACCTGCATTAGTTTTTAGACTGATACTTTTTTCGTAAGCGCTGGTAAGCTCATAACGCCCCTCATACCACCCCCGCTGAGGGTCATAGAGTTCTTTGACCAAAACCATCAAACGTTCAGTGTAGTCCGTTTTCCATAATGCCCACATTTGGAACGCGACACGAGTAGAAACTAACGCGAGATGATCATGTGAAGAGCCGTCTTCGGCTAAGGTTATCCAAGGTGTACCAAGACCGTATATCGCATCGTAGACAAAATAAGGCTCACCAGAAACGACATGTTCGCCTCGAGCGGTGTAAATACGTTCGTTTTCCCAACGCAACTCTTGCACTTGGTATATGGCATCGGCCATAGCCGACAATGTGTGATTTGAATGACTGGCATCACTGGAGCCGTCATCATTCAATTTATCCCAATTGAATTCCAACCCCATCCACAAATAAGGCGTTGAATAAACCGGCCTCAACACGTTAAAAACCCTAGGATCGCGACCATCAAATATCAAATCTACGCCATATATTGTTGCGACATCATAAGGCTCTATGTTCATCGCTTTCTCTGGTACCAACTGCCAATCTAAGTAACCAAAAGAGGTATACTCTTCGAGTCCAAGGCGACCTTCCTTGTACCTTATTAACTGACCATCATTTATGACAGAGCCATACAATTCTCCGTCTGTACTGACCAACTCACAAAAATTCCATCTAAGGACAGCTTTATCGATATATTCTGTAAACTCCGGCGAATGTTGTTTCACTATAGCCAAAACGATCAATAACCTACCCACGTCCAAAGAAGACCAACCTATATCTTGCGGTTGATTTCCATAGTTAACCATCATTCCAGATTGCGTGCCGTAGACCTTGTTTGGTGCTATCCCATAGCTCAAATCCATCTTGTTTAGAAAAGATAGAACTAAAGTTAGCCTTTCGTCATATTGCTTGTTTGAGATAAATTCAAACTCCCTCGCCGCAAGCAAAGTAATTAGATAATCAGCAATACCAGCCATATTTGTTGTCGGATAATTATCAATGCTGTTTACCAAACCTGTTGCAAGTTGAGTGTTATTTTCAACATACTTCCATGCAACCGAAGCCCACTCGACCTCTTGCTCTGTTAGCTTCCCGTGTCTACCTTGACGAATTATTTGAGATTGACTGATCGCATCAAACCCATCGCTAACACCACGATATACGACACCACAAGCGGAAATAGACACTGACAACAACACTACGAACCATGTCTTATGCATTAAAGCACCTTACCCTTACTCTATTGGCTCTATTTTTTTTCGCGGTAAGCATTGACCTTCATAACCAAAAGGAGACTCTAAAGCTTTTTCCCACAAGCTCGGTGCAAGTTGATCTTTATAGGTTAGGAGTTTTCCCTGCTGTTTATAGAGCAATATTTCAAGCGTGATGCCATTGTTGTTAGAAGTAAACGTGTTGATCAATCCAGTTCCGTTTTCAAATATCCCTTCATAGAATCCTTTGTCGGGGTCATAAGCCGTAGAAACATGGTCAAACAGAAGATCGGTATATTCTGTATCCCAAAGTACCCACATTCCCATAGCACCTTTAATTGCAACTGCGGAATATTGTGGTAGGAACTCGCCCACTTCAGATATGGTATTCCATGCAAAACCATCAGTATAAATAGTGTCGTAAACGAAGTATGGAGCCCCAGCAAGTTGATGCTCGGTTCTTGCTGTAATTATCCCTGTTTGTTTGTAACGCTCCTCTTGTACTCGATAAATCTGCAATGCAAACTCAGCCATCCATTCGTGGGAGTAGTGCTTATCATGAGCAGTTCGATCAGAGACATGATCCCAACCTAGTTCTATACCATCCAAAACATAACTTTCAGTTACAACGTAACTATGAGCTTTTAGCTTTCGTGGGTCTCGCGTATCATAAGGAATATCATATCCATAAAGGTTGATGGTGGCATATGGTTCTGCCATTGCGGCTTGCGTTGTATCGAAGCCCCATAATTCAAACCCTTTTGCAGCATACTCCTCATAACCCAAACGTCCTTCTTGCAGGTACTGTACTTCTTTACCTGGCTCTAGTAGAGCGCCAAACATAGTGCCGTTTTCATCCACCACGTTACAGAAGTTCCACCTCAAGACTGCCGAATCAATGCTAGTAGCAAACTCAGGAAAGCGGTGCTTAACGATGTATAGCCAAATCAATAGCCGACCTAAATCTAAGGCTGAGTAACCGATCTCTCCAGGTTGGTTGGCGTAATCTACCTTTGCCGCTGTTTGCGTATTGTAGGCCTTGTTTGGTAGTTCACCCATGAACAGATCTAGCTTATTTAGTGTGGTCAAAAATTTCACTAATCGCCTATCGAGTTCAGGTTTATCGATAATTCCTAACTCATAGGCACTGACCATCCCAGCGAGATACGAAGCAGCATCCCACCAAGTGACCGAAGGATAAGCATTTACTGCGTTAACGAGCCCCGTCGATTCTTGAAAGTTGTTTTCGAAATATTTCCAAGCAATACGAGCCATTTCCATTTCTTGCTCAGTCAGCTGCCCATGTCTTGGTTGAGGTATGTTCCAATGCGTTTTTCTCTCTACGATATCTTCAGAAAACTGATTGTATTTATTTCCACATCCGACCAACGCCAAAGCAATCAAACTGTACGTAACTGTGCGCATACATCTTCCTTATTCTAGTTATTTTTTCTCGCCTACTTTGAGCAATGGTCCATTTTCAATATAAGCTAAGGACTCAAGCACAATGCCGTTTGTATTTGCAGTAATGGCTTTGTTCACACGTCCATCAGACTCGTAGCGTCCTGAGTACCAACCTTTATCATCCGAATACAATTGAGATGCCTCCGCGATCAATAAATCCGTGTACTCAGATTCGTACAACGCATACCAACCAAATGCAGCTTTGGTAGACAGCGTTTTCAAATGGGATTGATCTTTACCATCGTCAGAAATTGCGTTCCATTTTTTACCATCAGAAAAGACGGTGTTATAAACAAAATAAGGCGCCTCATCGACATTATCTTCGCTCACAGCCGTTAAGATCCCCGTATCTTCGTAACGTCGCTCCTGAGCTTCATAAACTCGGTGAGCAAACACCTTAGACACGCTATCCGCACCGAACTCTAAGCCATCGAGAATGTAGGACTCACTCACGACATAGTTGTGCGCGTGATACTCTGCAGGGTCACGCTTATCTGTTGGAATTTCTATCCCGTACACATCAATTAATTCCAAGTAATCTATGTATTTCATTGAGTTAAAGACGTCGCGCCCCATCAAAGCCAAAGATTTAGACGCATATTCCTCGTATCCAATGCGTCCCTCTTGCACCAACTCCATCAATCCATCGTTGTTTGTAGGCCTCGCGCCAAACAAGTAACCATCTTTGATCATCGCACTAACTTTCCAGTGATTTAGCACGTCGTTAACTTGCTTATTGAACTGGGGATACTGCCAAATCATGATGTTCAAAGGCACTAGGACCCTACCAATATCGATTGCAGACCAACCAATACCGTTATCTTTAGGGTTGTTAGCATAATCAACCATCTGCAATGTTTGAGTGTTATAGGCTTTGTTAGGAAGTTGCCCATCGACTAGTGGTAACCGAGCCAAAGTGGTTAACGCTTTGTCCATTCTCAGATTGAATACATCATCCGTAACAATGTTTAATTTTTCAGCAGCGATAAGACCCAATAAATAGGACGCGGTATCCCACATAGTCGTAGAGGGATATCCATCCACGGAGTTAACTAACCCTGTGTTTTCCTGATAGTTGTTATCAAAATACTGCCAAGCAACATTTGCCCATTCGTATTCTTCTTCTGTTAGGATCCTCTGAGGTTTGAACGGAATGTCTTCGGGAGCATCAAAGGTAATATTCCCAAAAACTTGTCCCGTTTCACGAGTTTCAATACTAAATGCAATCAACAACGCCGTAATTAAACCGAGAATAAACACAATATGATGGCGAGCATTAATGAGTGATTTCTTAAACTCCATATTTCAATTCCTCTGAATTTGTTGCTTGTTCTTGATCATTACTCTCTGCTGGCGGTGTCCAAAAAGCGGCTGCAATCATGCCCCACATCGCCATCATATTATTGATTATCCAAAACGTATTAAGTACCAGCCCTCCAAAGGAATAGCTCCCCCAGCTCCCTGTTGAATACCCTATCCATGCAAATAGAAGTGCAAATAAACTAAGTCCAAACACTGTGATTTGTGGGATAACAAGTTTGAAAAAACTACCAGTCTGGCGTTCTTTTGGGGTTGTAGGAAAACTGATTTTCTGACCTCTTAAAACGGTCCAGAGCGCTCTTAGATTTACAGGGAAAAAAGAGAGAAAGTTTGTTTTGCCTTTATATCCGGCCACACCCCATGTACCAAGCATCATGGCAATCTCTGCCGTCAGAACATACGGCAAAAAGTGCAGATAGAAAGTAACATCATATGCACTTACAGGAGCAATAGACGTTAAAAAATAAACAATGGGACACGCTAAAAAAATGATGTTCCAGATGGCTGATAAATTAGACCAGAAACTCGCACCATACATAAGCTTCTGTTTGAATGTGAGGCCTTTTCTAAATATAGGGTTGTCATTCATAAATATATCGATCGAGCCACCGGAATACTTGAAACGTTGCACTGTCCACGTCTGCAAATCCTGAGGAGATAGCATTTTGCTTTCTACCTTCGGATGCATCACTGACCGCCAATTTCTTTCTCTATCAGAGTGAAGCACAATAGATGTATAAAGGTCCTCAGAAACGTGAAATTTATATGGTGTAAATTCGGTGTCAAAAAGAATCTCGTTCCTGAGATTCTCAGAAACAGACGCATCAACTTGTTTTTCTTTAGTTAAACGTCGAATTTGCTTTTCTACCAGATCTTGCTCTTTAGTGATTTGCTCAGCGTATGCTCTGAGTGCTGCTTCCATGACCGCTTCACGACGGTGAATTGAACCCGCTCCACAACAAAAAGAAGCATTCACCCAGTTTCTTCGACGTTGAATTACGTCATAAAACATTTGCGGATCATTCACAAAAGGGTCATCGCCAAATGTAACTGGCCCATATACACGCTCAACCGCCCTCCCAAGACCTTTAGACCATTTACCCAGCTTTCGTTCTAATAAGTCTGGCAATCTCTCACCTTCTGGCAAGTCAAAGAACCATTGTGGAGTCTGCACCCACGCAACCGAAGGATCACGAAAGTAGCCTAACGTATTTTCTAAAATAGAAGGAAATGGACGCGTATCTGCATCACAAATTACAACAAAATCTCCGCTGGTTCTCTCCATTGCATTGCGTAAGTTGCCCGCCTTAAAACCTATGTTTCCTTCACGAGTTATGTACCCCACCCCCATATCTTCGGCCATTGCCTGCATTTCTGGCCGTTTACCATCATCCAATATGAAAATTTTGATATCGACAGGGTGCGGATACCGTATTTTCTGAGCATCAAGAATACTGAGCTTTACTAGTTCAGGTTCTTCATCGTAACTTGGAAAAAAGACATCAACACTGATAGGGCGATCTTCATCGGTATCACTTACGCACTCGGCAATCTTAAATGGCGGTGACTGCTGCGGCTCATCTTTTACTTTCCATAAGTTAAAGGTGAACAATAGCGAACCGATATAAGCACAGGACTCCGCAAAAGCGAGAGGTAGTGAAAACCATAAAGCATCATAGTTAAGTGCATACATCCAACGCCACCCGAGATACCAAATGCCGAGAGTTAAGTTACATGTTGCTAGGTATTGATATAATAGTTCCCGTGGAATGCTGTGTGGAACAGGCTCTGGTGGAACTCTGTTCTCGAATTGACGAAAGTAATTATCCATTCCTTAGCTACCCCGTTTTTACTAGCCAAACACAGCGAAAAGGCTACTCACTGTGACACTGTTGTATTATTAATTTCTTCTGGTTTGAGTTTTTTTTGCATGAGAAATCGGTTTTTTTCAGGTTCGATATCCATTGTGACTTCGTCCATTAAATTGGAAACGATGATGAATCCTCGACCTGATGTTGTCCATGTCGACTCATCTTCTGGATCTGGCTCTACAAAGTCACTTGTCAGCGCTTGGATAAGCTGTCGTTGCGTCATTGCTTGCCCTTCATCCTCAATGACTAGGGTCAATATAGAAGCTGACTCAGACTCTAACATTTTGCACTGAACCGTTATTGGCCTCCCTTCGATACCTTGATAGGCATGAAGAAAAGCATTGTTAACCATTTCAACAACACACAGTTCAAGCTGCCCTTGGACATCCCTATTTATTCCTATTTCAGACCAGTACAACACCAGTGCATCTGCCGCATGTCTCGAAGCATCTAATGAACTCAAGTAAACTCTGTTAAACGGTGTTATGCCTATAGAAGACATTCTTCACCTCCTAAGGCTTACATACCATTTATCATATCGGTAACACGCTTTTGCGTGCATTGAGAGCGTAAGTTACTCCAGCTAATTTCCTCATTAGCTCGCCCATCATGACCTATACAATAATTACCAAAAATCGTTTGTTCTCGTACCGTTTCGCCTTGATGAACGTGTATGTTGTCGAATATTAATGATTCTTCGATCTTGCTTCCCGTATCCAATTGACAGTTTGCACCGATTAAAACTGGACCTTTAAAGCTAACCCCTTGCTCAATTTTACAACCGCTTCCAATAACAACTGGAGGCTCTATATTGCAGTTGTCGAGGTCAATAACGGTGTTGATTCCAAGCCATATACCAGCTCTAACCTGGGTACCCGGAACACGGTAGCCCGGCACTTTACCATCCAAGATGTCACGTGTGACGCTCCAAATATCTTTGATATTCCCCACATCCAGCCATTGGAACTTCATGTCAACGGCATAAAACGGCACATGTTCTTCAACTAACTTTGGAAACAGTTCACTACCAATATCAAACTCGCCCTCTTTAGGAATGTAGTCGAAAATTGCTGGCTCAAATATGTAAATGCCGGTGTTTATCTGGTTAGAAAGCGCGTCCTCTTTTGAAGGTTTCTCCTGAAAACTCGTCACAGAGCCCAGCTCATCTGTTACTACGACGCCATATTTTTCAACTTCATCAGGAATTACTTCTTTGGTGATAATCGTAGCAATACCACCTTTCTTTTTGTGTTGGCGAACGGCTTCTGAAAGGTCTAGGTCCACCCAAGCATCGCCACATACAACGACAAAGGTTTCATCAAAGAAGCCTGAAAACTGTTGAATCTTTTGCATTCCACCAGCAGAGCCCAACGCTTTACTCTGAAACTCACCTTCAATTAGTTCGCCTTCATAGGAATATGACAGTTGGACATTGAAGTGATGACCATCACCAAAATACCCCTCGATAACTTCAGCTAAGTGGCTAGTATTAATAACAATTTTATTAATATTATGCTGAGCAAAAAGTTCAATCATAGATTCCATCACTGGTTTTCCCAATATTGGAATCATGGGTTTAGGAATAGATTGTGTAATGGGGCGAACGCGAGTTCCTTTACCTGCAGCAAGAATCATCCCTTTCATAACACCTCCTTAAACAGCTTCTTTTATGGCCGCATCAACACTTGAATAGGTTTTAATAAGACGATCCATCCTAGTTAGCTTAAACAAATCGAGTACTGGCTTCTGAGCATTTGCAACACAGATCTGTTTATCACGCAGTAGTTTGTACACTCCCATTACCGCACCTAAACCACTGCTATCCATGAATTTAACTTGACCTAAATCCAGAACTAATTTGCTCGATAAAGAAGACTGAATAGTCTCAATTTGAACCCTAAACTCTGGTGCCAGTTTGGCATCAAAGCGCTCTTCTGTTATTTGAAGAATTGTGCTGTCGCCTTGTTGACTAACTTCATATCGCATTTCTCTTCTCCTTTTAAAGAACCTTTCCATTCAGCAACTAAGACACTGACATCATCGTCGAAACAATCCGATTGTTTCCAATTCCGAACCATATTGACGAGTATTTCTGTTTGCTGTTGTGTTGGATGCTGATTTAGTGTTTCGATTGTTTCTCTTAATCCATCTTCTGAGAACTGAACCACGCCATTATCCGCTTCTGTTATACCGTCTGAGTAAAACCAAACTTTATCGTTTTCCTCAAGTTGAATTATTGAGGATTGGTATTCCACATCATCGAATGCGCCAACGACAAAATTGTCGTGTCCAATCAGCTCTGCTTCTCCGCGCGAACCGTGGTACCACACAAGTGGAGGATGACCTGCACAGCAAAATGACATGAGCCCAGTTGACGTATTGAGCACTGCGTAAATCATGGTGAAATACAGCACATTTGCGTCGGAACTCATATACATTTCATTCAGTTTAGAGACGACCTCCTCTGGTGAACAAATGACCGTTCGACTGCCATCTTTTTTAACGACAATCGAAGAGCTGCCATTGAGAACAGACAGGCTAGTTTGAACGGAAAAAGACATCAGAGCAGAAGATACGCCATGCCCTGCCACATCAAGTAAATAGAAAGCGACATGCTCCCTATCTAATTGCATGTACCCAAGCATATCCCCCCCTATTTGCGCACTCGGAATGGAGATGTAACTAAGTTCGACACAAGAAAAAGAAGTTTTCTTGGGCAGAATATGCTGGATTAGATCGCCAGCAGATTCTAGATCTCTTTTAATGGTCTCATACGCTCGATCAAGCTGTTCATTCTTTTCGATAAGCTCGTTGTGAAATGCCAAAGTGCGAAACCCTGCCCGGATTCGAGCATCGAGCTCATCTACTGGAGTTTTCTTGTCTACGAAATCATCTGCCCCAGCGTCGATTCCGTTAATAATTGAGGCTTGATCACCTTGAGAAGAGAGCAAAACGAAAAAGATGTAACGTTGATACTGGGTAGATTTAAGCTGTCGACATAAATCTAACCCATCCATTTCAGGCATGATCCAATCGCTTAACACGAATTGGATAGAAGAATGTTGCTCTAGGAGAGATAAAGCCTCTGCGCCGCTGTTTGCGGTAAAAACGTCGTAGCCTCGCTTTTTGAGTACAGAACTCAAATACACAAGGATGGTTCGATTGTCATCAACCAATAAAATATCTTTCATCCCTAGCCCAACTCTTGTTTCTACTTCTGTTGTAAAGCGTTTCTGCTCACGCTTTTTTATTTTTGTATGCAGTTCACAGGTCCCTTAACTTTAGGTTAGACTCAATCAGTAGCAATGCAAATAATTTCTTATAGTTTTCTTTATCTTATAGAAAAGTAAAAAGGTGACAATACGATGCCCAGAAGGTTATTGTTAGTTCTAACAAAAGCCACAAAGCACACGGCAGTTCTTCTGTCGCTGACAACATGCCCTATTGCATTGGCGGACCGCTATCTTGCAAACACGGCACCAAAGGCAACTCAAACATCTACTCACTCAACACTCTCGAACACGCATACCGTTGAAAAAAAGGCCGTTTCATCATCTACGACTGGCGATGAAGTTGAAGAAATTTGGAAGGGTGTTTCAAGCTCTTTTGCATTCCCATATCAAGAATGGGAGTCACGTACTTTTCTTGATGGTTTCAGTGGCAACATCGGTTACAACCACCCGCTAGCCGAAACGGAATCGGCCAACATCCCTTCAGGTAGTAATCAAGGTGCTGCAAATCACAACACAACGACGACGCTCTCTTTGAAGTACGCCATTGCAGGTGCTTGGTTTGTTTCTGGGACCTTCTACTACTATTGGGATAAAGAGCAAAAGCAAGATTGGAACCCTGATTTTACTTATGTTTTTGGCTATAGCGACTGGCGACCATACACACTTAGTCTCATTTATTCCAACTATGGCGGTAACCGATTTAATCCTGAACCAGGACGGCGTAGGACAGAGTTTTCTCAAGGGACATGGGCACTTGGCTGGAAGTTTCCTGTCACCTCCCCATTTAAAGAGTGGTTCACCTTTACCGATGACGGTTCAATCGGCTGCCAAATAGACTACAACCTTACTCCGGAATACTTTGATCTTGAATCAATTAGTTACAAGCGCAATCAACAAACAATGAGTCTGGGTTGCAAATACGCCATTTGGGGAAACTGGTACGTAAATGGAACCGCATTTTACTATTTTGACAAATCCCAACAGCAGCCCTGGAACCCCGATTTCACCTATGGTTTTGGTTATTTTGATTGGCGTCCTGGTACCATCACTTTGCAATATAACAATTATTCTGGGAATCGTTGGCGCTCATCTCAACGTGGTGAAAACACGGGAAGGTTCAAAGATGGTGCGATTACGCTAGCGTATAGTTTCACTTTTTAGCCTCTGATTTAACGCCATTTTTCAAACAAATTGGCACATTTCTTCGCCCTGTCTACCCTTAATAGTGCAAACAACAATATGAAACTGGCACCATAACTGCTTAGTGTCATCAAGTTCGTACTACTTTGGCTAGGAGATATCTCATGGAAGGAACTAAGCACGACGACGTTATCATCGGAACATCTGAAGATGATGCAATCAACAGCCGCTCGGGTAATGATGAAATAGAAACGAAAGAAGGTGACGATTTTGTAGCCGCCGGAGAAGGAAGCGATACGGTTAATGCCGGTGATGGTAACGATATTGTTCTAGGTGATGTGGAATATCAACCTCAGGAAAACGCAGAACAGCCGACAAATGACACAAGGGAAACCGACGACTCATGGGGCAAAGAGCATACCGTCCTCACCGTGGATAACTCCGATAATGCAGGTGAACCCGCTCCCGAACAAGGGACTCATTCCGTCAAACTAAACGACTTCGTTGTCAACGATACGGTCAGTACCTCTACAAGCGTAGGTGGATTAGAGCAACATGAAGAGGTAACAATTCAAATTACTGATGTCGACGGTAACGTTGCTGGAGAACAGACGGCAAAAGTAAATGACGATCAGACTGTAAGTGTTGACATCGAATTAGCTAAAGAGGTTTTAGGCGAGAACGGAGAGGTCACCATAACGGTACTCGACGAGAACAAAAATCCAATCTCTGAAATCAATGACATGGATGTGAAAGTCAAAAACATTTATGACGATACCATTGATGGTGGCTCAGGTGACGACATCCTAAAAGGACAGCAAGGGGATGACACCATTTATGGCGGAGAAGGTAACGACTTTCTTGATGGTGATATTAACGATGACACGTTGCACGGAGGCTTAGATAACGATGTGCTCGTTGGGGGGAATGGTGAAGATACGCTCTATGGAGACGAGGGAACCGATACCCTACTCGGCTCCGACGGAGACGATACCCTCGACGGTGGTGAAGGCGACGACTTAGTCATGGGTGAACTTGGCGACGACACCCTTTCCGGAGGTGACGGTAACGATACGCTTATTGGTGACGATGGAACAGACGTACTTCATGGTAACGATGGGGATGACATGCTGTTTGGAGGTAAAGGCGGCGATCATATTAAAGGCGATATAGGTAATGACGAGATCCACGGCGAAGAGGGAGATGACGTGGTGGTTGCAGCTGAAGGCGACGATTTTGTCCTCGGCGGGCTTGGCGCAGATACCATATCAGGCGGACAAGATAACGACCTACTTCTTGGTGGTGAAGGCGATGATACCGTTACCGGAGATGAAGGTAATGACATCCTCGTAGGCGAGCTTGGCAATGACGAGTTATCTGGTAACGACGGGGACGACTCTCTCTACGGTGACTCAGGAGATGACATACTACGCGGCGGTTTAGGCAACGATGAAATCTATGGAGGCCTTGGCGACGATACGATTGAAGGCGATCAAGGTGACGATTTAATCCACTCAAATGAAGGCGCCGATGTTATTAAAACAGGGGCTGGTAATGATCAAGTGTTTGCAGGTTCTGGAGATGATGTCATCAACACAGGTGACGGTGTCGACACTGTATACGGCGAATCAGGAAACAACATCATTGATACAGGCTCGGGCGATGATACCGTTTATACAGATTCGGGCAATGACACAATAATTACCGGTACCGGACATGACGCTGTCTACGCGGGTGATGGTGTAAACAACATTGAATCAGGTGATGGTGACGACCTCCTATTTTCCGGTTCTGGCAGTGATACGATAACTTCCGGGTCTGGTCACGACAAAATCTACGCGGGCGATGGCGATAACACCGTCAATTCAGGAGCCGATCATGATGAAGTTTACTCCGGAGACGGAGAAGACAAGCTCGAATTAGGCTCAGGACACGATGTAGCTTTTGCCGGTGGCGGCGATGACGAAGTGCTTGCAGGCGAAGGTAATGACAAAGTATTTTCAGGCGCTGGCGACGATACTGTATACGGTGAGTCAGGTAACAACCAGCTGTTCGGAGAAGCTGGTAACGATACGCTGATTGCGGGGTTAAATGCCAGCGAGCTATACGGTGGTAGCGGTTCAGATACATTGATCGGGTCTGTTGAAAGCGACAAACTTTACGGCGGTACCAACGATGACATTCTATCAGGTGATTCTGGTGACGACATCCTAGAGGGTAATGACGGAAACGATCAAATCACCGCAGGCGAAGGGCATGATGTAGCCTTTGGTGGTTCTGGTAACGATATTATCACTGGTGGTCTTGGTAACGACACGCTCATTGGTGACGCGGGTAACGATGTTATCTCTGGCGGTGAAGGTGATGACGTGATTGTTGGGGGCCAAGGTGATGATCTCCTCGATGGCGGCACTGGTCGCAGCGAAATTTATGGTGACGATGGCAACGACACTATTACCAGCTCCGATCAAAATGACCTACTCGCGGGGGGAGCTGGGGACGATGTGATTGAATCTGGTAAAGGAGATGATACCGTTTTCGCTGGTTCAGGTACCGATACCATTAATACCGGTGACGGTGCAGATACTGTTTATGGCGAATCTGGCTCCAACACGATCAATACTGGCCTTGGCAACGATACTGTCTACGGCGGCACCGATACAGACATAATCAAAACAGGTGACGGCAACGACCAAATTTATTCTGGCGGTGGCGACGACCAAATTCAAGCGGGCACTGGCGACGACCATATTGATGCAGGTGCCGGCGATGACACAATCGAAGGTGGCATTGGTAACGATGCCTTATTTGGTGGAGCCGGCGATGATGAACTGATCGGCGGTGAAGGCTATGACTTTCTTGCTGGCGGTGCCGGTAATGACACAATGCGAGACGATGGACAAGATACGCTCCTTGGCGAAAAAGGTGATGACACTCTTATCGCTGCCGAAAGCGGAAGCCATAACATTTTTGGCGGTGAAGGTAATGACACGATTATTGGCAGTGACGTCAGTGACACACTCTATGGCGGCGCAGACGATGACACAATCACTGGTGGAGAAGGTGCGGACCAGCTATTTGCAGGTGACGGCCAAGACAACATCGATGCAGGCAAAGGAAATGACATCGTTTATGGCGAAGCCGGGATAAACACCGTCTCTCTTGGGGAAGGTACAGACATTCTATATGGCGGTTCTGGAGCAGATATCGCAGCAGGTGGGTTAGGAAACGATACTTTGTATGGCGCATCTGGCAACGATGACCTATCAGGTGGCGAAGGTGAAGATCTAATTGACGCTGGCGAAGGTGACGATGTGCTTTCTGGGGGATCAGAGAGAGACCTGCTATTTGGTGGAAGCGGCAGCGATACCTTACACGGCGATCAAGGCAATGATGAACTTTATGCTGGTTCAGGAAACGATAAGCTGTACGGTGGTACTGGAGACGATAAGCTCCTAGGCGAGCAAGGTGACAACACCCTCTCAGGCGAAGAAGGTAATGATACCCTACTCGGCGGCATAGGCAGCGACACACTGCTTGGTGGTATGGGTGATGACTACATAGAAGATGCTTCAGACAATAACACTGCTGATGGTGGTGATGGTGATGATGTTTTCAATCTTTCTGGCGCTAGCAACGTTATTTCTGGTGGAGCTGGTTCAGACTCAATCACTGTATCGGGCGTTGGCAACAATACAGTAGATGGAGGGGACAACGCCGATATCATCAGAGTGTCTGGTGACAACAACCAGATACTCGGTGGAGATGGAGACGATCTGATTCAAGTCACCGGAAATGGCTACAACGAAATTGAAGGCGGCGCCGGTAACGATACGATCACTGCCGAAGGCGGTAGCAACACCGTGGACGGTGGTGTCGGTGACGATAAAATTACCATTGATAACGGCCACAACACTGTCCATGGTGGAGAAGGTAACGATCAACTAACCACTGGTGAAGGATCAGATAAACTCTATGGAGGCGATGGCAACGACACACTTTCGGCAGGCGGCAATGCCGACGCTCTATTCGGCGGTGAAGGTGATGACAAGCTATACGCAGGCTCTGGAGATGATACCTTGGAGGGTGGCAGTGGTAATGATGCACTATGGGGACAAAGCGACCATGACACAGTATCTGGTGGTGAAGGCGAAGATACCCTCTCTGGCGGTTCTGGTAACGACACACTCTTTGGTGATGCAGGTAATGACACCTTGAAAGGTGATTCAGGTGCAGATTCTCTTTGGGGGGGGACCGGAAACGACACACTCATTGGCGGAGGTGGTAACGACACTCTGCATGGTGAACTAGGCAATGACACAATCTCGGCTGGTGGAGGCAACGATATGTTATACGGTGCAGAGGGTGACGATAAGCTATCAGGCGGCTCAGGCGACGACTATGTTTCTGGTGGTGAAGGTAATGACCAATTAAGTGGAAACGATGCTGCTGATACGTTGGATGGTGGGGTTGGAAACGACACACTATCAGGCGATGCTGGCGATGATGTACTTTATGGGCAGACAGGGAACGACATTCTTGATGGTGGTACAGGAGTGGACCAACTCTATGGAGGAGCAGGCAACGATCAATTGGTCTTTGATGCCACTGAACTGGCCACAGGAGAAAGCAACATCGTACACTTTAGCGGTGGCTCAGATTTTGATGTACTGCTCGTCAATCAAGACAATGAGAGCCAAATGATTGATATGACGCACAACGCATTCCAGGAGTTAGAAGGTATCCAAATCAACTCATCTGATACAGAGCTCTCTATCGCATTGGATAAAGTTGCTGCAAACGCGACGGCAGGTGAAACATCCGGACAGTTTGTTTGTACCGGTGCAAGTGGCATCGATTTGTCTGGTTGGGGCTGGCAGCTAACCGAGAGCCATATTGAGATGAGTGACTCACTCGCAAGTATCTACCAAGCAAGTAACATCGATACTGGCTCACTATATGGCTACCGATTCGAGAATGATGCTGGACAAGAAGTCGTTATTTGGAGTGATTTAGATAGTGATAATATTCAGTTCCCAGATACCTCTGAAGTATAACCACATTTAAAACCCAAAAGCCCGCTATCTCAACATAGCGGGCTTAACTAAGCCTCCCCCTAGTGTCACTTAAGTATGAGTTGTTTGTAGCATTTGTTCTCACAATGCGGACAAAAGTATGCTTGGACATTGACCTTCCTCTGGCAATATGGGCACCGACCATGCTTTCTATCTTGACTTAAAAGCAAAAGCAGAAAGCCTATCGGCCCTAATACGTATCCTAACAAAACTCCAGCGATGACATTGTTTTTTAAGTAGCCAACGAAAGTACTCAAACACAAAAAGAAGAGATAAAAACCGAGCCAAAACACCATAGGTTCATCCATCAGATTTCCCTCATCGAGCGGTTAATACCGGACATCAAAGGATTTACGAGATAATCCCACACAGTTCTTTGCTCAACGAGAATGAGTACCTCGGTAAGCATTCCAGGGTACAACTCCACCCCTTGCTCACTTCGTAAATGCTCAAGCGCTTTTTTGTCCAAGCGGATTTTGACTAAATAGCCCTGTGTCTCTTTTGCGGTCCCCTTGTTGTTATAAATCCTGTCTGCAGAAACGTTCATCACCTCCCCTGTGACAGGAGGAACTTCTCTCACGCTATACGCTGTAAGCCTTACCCTTGCCGATTGGCCGCTTCGAACAATATCAATATCTTTTGGAGGAACCAAAGCTTCGACGATCAAATCGTCACTGTCGGGAACAATTTCCATCAAGACCTGTCCTGGCTTTACAACGCCTCCCACACTAGAGATATTCAAACCGACAACATGACCATTAAACTCGCTTCTAATTTGAATACGAGAGCGCACATCCTCCAGCGTTTTTAGGATCTGGCCAACGTCTCGAATCTCATCTTCGACCGCTTTTAGCTGCAACGCATACTCGCGCTGAAGTTCTAATGTTTGGTTTTTGAATGCCTCATGAACGCTTTGTAACTCGCGCTTCGCTACTTCTATTGTTAGGTTAATTTCTGCCAGTTCCGCTTCAATTCGAGCATGATGCCTTTGAAGCTCTAACATGCGAGTTTTCGAAACATACCCCTTTGCAACTAGCCCCTTCGTCATGTCGATTTCCTGCTTAACCAAATCTCTTTGGGAGGTAATTGCTCTCTTCTGGAACTGGCTACCCTGTATTTTTTCTTGGAATAAAGATAGCTTTTGCTCGTATAACGAGTTCATAAGCTGAAATCTTAAGATTCCTTGCTGGAAGTGTATCTTCTCACTCTCAATGATTGGTGTAATGGTCATCACCTCGACATTTTTCGTGTGGAAAACCTCCGGAACATCAAGCTCACGTTTACTGTTTATCAAGGAATTAAGCCTTGCTTGTTGGGCAAGTAGGGAATAGTTCCTATATTGATATCGTTTGTATTCTGACTCTGATTTTACATCCGATAGCTCAACCAATAACTGCCCGACTTTGACTTTCTGGCCATCTTTAACGAAGACCTCTTTTACCCAGCCACCTTGAATATGCTGTATTTGCTTGCGCTTACTTTCTACAACTAGATTACCGTGGGCAACAGAAGCCGCACTCAGCGACATAGTCATGGACCATGTAAGAAAACCGCCTACAGTTACCAACATGATGAGAGAGCCAACGACAACTAAATTCTTTGTACTAAAAGTTCTATCCATTATTGCTTCCTCACCCGGCGATTGGTTGTTCTTGTCGAGTGACATTAGCTCGCTTATCAGTGTTTAGACCAAGAAATTGCTCGCATGTCCCAGCTTGCTCTACACACCCTTCTTTTAGTTTGATAACCCAATCCATTTGACGCAGAAACCCTGGACGATGAGAAATCATCACAACAGTAATTTGTTGCTCTTTGCAGTGCTGTAAAACAATCGCTAAAGCCGTTTCACCTTCTGGATCTAAGTTAGAATTTGGCTCGTCTAGTACCAACACTTTCGGGTTCGTGTATATCGCTCTGGCAAGGCCAATTCTCTGTTTTTGTCCTCCACTCAATAGCGCTCCCCCCTCTCCAATATAGGTGTCGTATCCGTTTGGAAGCGCCATGATCAACTCATGAATACAAGCAAGTTTTGCCGCAGCAACAACAGCTTCATCTTTCGCTTTAGCAAACCGCGCAATATTTTGCTTTACCGTTCCCGCTAATAGTCCAACGTGCTGAGGTAAGTAGCCAATGTATTGCCCAAATTGCTGCTGGTTCCATTTTTCGACAGTCGCACCATCGATCTTCACCTCTCCCATAGAAGCTTGGTGAATTCCCATCAACAAGCCCACTAATGTCGATTTGCCAGAACCGGAGTTACCCATGATCGCTAACGCATTCCCTGCGCCCAGCTTAAAATTGATGTTTTGCAACACTGGCGCAGCAGCACCTTCAAACTTTAAACTCACGTTCTTAAACTCAATATCGCCTTTAGGTTCAGGAAGTAGAGTTCGGTCCTGCTCTTTACATACTGCACCGTATCGCTTTAATCTCCCCCACGCTTTATATGCGCCATACCATGTTTTCCAGCCACTTACGGCACTTTCATAAGGGCTCAAAACTCGACCAATAATAATTGAACTCGCTATTACCGCCCCTAACCCTATTTGCTGTTGCAATGCGAGATATACACCAATAGTCAACACCGATATTTGTAGAATCGTCCTAAAATAACGGCTAATTGAAACCAACAAACCAACTCGTGCATTAACCAACCATTGCAAGCCCAACACTTCTCTGTTTTTTTGTTGCCATACTTGTCCAATACTTTCACTCATTCCCATTGCTTTCAGCGTTGGAGCATTACGAAGGAAATCATTTAGTTCCATACTTACCTTCGCTGTAGAGTCCTGGGCTTTACAACTCGTCTTTCGCCCACTGATCATCATGAGTAACGTCAGACAGGCAAAAACTCCGACACCGGCAAGGGCCAAATACCCGATATAAGGATGTAGGAAAAACAACAAAGCAAGAAATAAAGGAGTAAACGGAACGTCGAGTATCGAAGAGGTCGATGGAGAGACCAAAAAATTTCGTAAAACAGTTAGGTCCAAAATTGGCTGCTTTTCGATTCGGTTTTTTTGAGAAGACCGCACAATACTGGAAGACAAAAGCGTGCCACTTAGCTGAGTGTCCAGCTTTAAAGCAGATCTCTGTAATAAAAGCGTCCGCACATATTCTAAGAGTCCTTGAGAAGTGACAAGAAACAAAGTGATGCCAAGTAAGGCTAACATCGTTTCAACACTTGCACTCATCATAACTCGGTCAAACAATTGCAAGCTGTACACGGGCACAGCGAGCACCAAAAAGTTTATCCCCAAACTGAACATCAATGCGGCCCAACATTCTCTGCGAACAGCATTAAACGGATTATGATCCATACCCTACCAACCATGTTGCATATTATTATAAATTGAGTATAGACAAGGTTTTGCAAGGTAAAGAGTTAGTTGACGTGTTAAGACAATTTATATTTGTCACTGATCTCATACCCTGTATAAGTATCGCGGTGACTTTCTTTAATAATCCAGTTAACTTCGCTTCTCACCCAAGGCTGTGGATCATTCGACGGGAAACGGTTTACAACGCGCAAAGCGACAACATCAAGCCCAATCTCATTGCAGGTATCAATACAACGCTGCGCGTGAAAAGCTTGCGCCACGACAGTAACCGATTGTTCCCCAATATTCTTTAGAACAACTGCCGCAACGTCTTTCGTTGTTTGATAGGATTGGTTTTCGATGGCAATGTGCTCACTTTCTGGCATATGAGACGCAATCTCTTGTTGCAAATACAGCGGAATATCAACGCCCGAAACTTCAGAAGAAATAAGCTCCGCGAGATCTTTATTCACTTCAGCACTATCACCAAATGAAAAAGCAACGATCGCTTTTGATTCCTGAATTTTGCCGAAAGAACGACGCTTTAAAACCGTAGAAGCGACGTAATTTTGAATACGCTTTCTTGCGAGGTCTTCCAATTGATAGCGAGATTTGTGTTCAAAAGGTTCATGATAAGGAGGCGTTTCACTCATAACAATATTTTCCTGTCTAAATCTAAGTCCATCTAGCCAGTAATGTCCGTTGTTATGCGTTGAGTTTAACAGCCAATCCCTATAAACGACAATTAAACAGGTTAATTTTTAATCAAAACTTCATTATCTTAATCGCTGTCTCTTGGCGACTTGCGATTAAGTGTGATGGCAACGTAATTCCGCTCTCTTAATAACAACAAATCAAGCAGATTGTAATTCTTGTATTATCATTAAGTTAACAGACATTATGAGTAAAGTTGCATTGCTAACCATCAGTTTTCTGAAATCTTCCTACTTACTACCCGCATTCATACTGGCCACTGCAGGCGCTCTCAATGTTGCGGCTGCCGAAGATGTGAGTTTTTACGGCCAGAGAAACGTCGTATCTTCAGAGGCGAAACCACAAACCACAACACAACACTTTCATCGACGAGTTATTGCTCCCATAATCAACTCAGAAACACTAACTCAGACAAGCGAAAATGAACAACAAGTACTCAACGAAAAGTCTGAGGACAAAAAAATAAATACGGAAATACCGCTTTCAAGAAATGACCTACTGTTGGCCAAGAAGGCACATTATTACTTCAAGCGAAACTATCGCAAAGAAACAGGCCTTTGGGATTCGGTACAAGGATATTCACACACCACTATGTGGGACATTGCTAGTGGCATCGCTGCAACGCTTTCGCTAGAAGCTCTGGGCATTGTTAGCTCAGAGTCAACAAGGAACCAACTCAACCTCACTCTAGATACACTATATCGTTTACCACTATACAATGACGAATTGCCAAATAGAGAATACAGCACCAAAACTGCAATGCCATCAGGCCGAAATAGCGATAGTAAGCGTAATGGGAATGGCTGGTCAGCCCTAGATATAGGGCGTCTGCTTATTTGGTTAAACATACTTCAAATTCAGCACCCTGAATTCCAAGATCGTGTTACGGCAATTTCCCAAAAGTGGAAACTCGAGCGCGCAGTGAACAATGGCACTCTATATGGGGTTAACTACACCAGTGGCAAAGAGTATTACCGACAAGAAGGCAGGAACGGGTATCTTCAATACGCGGCACAGGGATTCATATGGTTTGATTACGACGTTTCTCTTCCAAACTTAACTGATTACCTGAAACAGGTAGAAATTGAAGGAACAACACTGCCCATTGATGTCCGGAATGTGCCGTTCTTTACAAGCGACCCTTTTGTTTTAGCGAGCATTGAGTATGGTCAACACCAAGCTTGGAACAAAATTGAATCCATCTACCAAGTGCACATGGTAAAATGGAAGGAACAAGGTATCATCTCTGCCTACGCTGAAGATGCGATGAACAAAAACCCATGGTTTGCTTATAACAACCTCTATTACTACGGAAAGCCATGGACCAGCGTTAGCCCCTCTGGAAAAATCATTGAAAATCCGCAAGTGTTTAGCAACAAAGTTGCTTTTGGATTCAGTGTAATATTTCACGATAACTTTAGTCGACGTCTATACGATGAAGTTCTGGAAAACAGTTTGCACTCTCGCAGCATTCCTACAGGGAAGTACGAAAATGATGGCAGCAATACTGCCTTCAACATCAATACCAATTCGATGATTTTGGTAGCACTTTGGTATAAGTCTCGAGGCGGTAAACCACTAGCGAAAGGTTAAAGGTACTCGTTGTTGATTACCCGTTATATATGCTGCTTACATTCATTCTCTACGCCGTTCTAAGTTCAACATATTCTTCTAAGAACTTTTCAAAAGAATCATACATTACTCTATCAACTTTCTGCTTGAACAGGTCATAACTAACGATCTTACCAAATCCATCGGGCAATAAGTTAAGACACCAGCAAACTTCATCTTCCCTTAAATATATAACTATTAAATAATCAGGTAATCCAAACTCACGTCTACAATAAAATGTATCAAACAGTATGCTACCATGAGATTCTACTAGTGCATTATCAGCGATAATTCCGGATATCTCTTCTTCTACAGTACCTCCCCCACCGACTAAGCGGAAAAAGTTCTTTAATGATTCGGGAAGTATCGCCCCCAACTCCAACTCTAAGATTTCAATTTGTCCATCACTAGCCTCTCCTAGCCAAAAAACCTCATCATCAGAATTGTCATTTAAATATTCTATTAACTCAGCAATTGTTTTCATTATTACCTCATAAAAACTAAGATTCTACTTCTCCAGTAGTTCTTTCTAAATCTATTACATTGACGCTCTAGTCAAGCATTTTTTAGGAAACTATTTCCAACTTCTATTTCCAACTTCTATGAGCCCGTGTAGAGCTTTACAACGAATTGAAGGGAAAAGGAATCACAATAGATGAAATAACAGGCTAAGTTGAATTTTAACAAACGTCGCATCCATTTATTTCGACTGGATAGCTAACTTCCCGTCACCCATCTTTATCATCACGCACTAATCTAAACAAAGCATCAACTTGTTAGCGTTTGGTAGTTCCTGCTGTTCATTGTCAGAGCGTAAATCCATTCAAATACCTCTGGTTATTACCTAGGATTGACCTCTTGTTTATGGCGACAAAGGTCAACAAAGTTCTCACGCTTTATTAGCATGTGGTCTTTATAGTAGTACCTGCCCTTGTTATTTTTTAGAAAGTAATGAAAGCATCATTTTCATAGTAGAAAACAAATGCTCTAAACAAATCACTTAACAATGGGGAGTTTAGCTGTATTTTCGCATTGTCTACAATTTCTTCAATTGTGCCTCCATCCAATACTTCAATCCATCCTTCGCTTTTAACCTGCTCTGGCAAGTAATCATTAGATTCTGGATCAAAATCGCGTGAATCTAAAGTGAATATCCCTTTTGTATCTAACGTCCAACTGCCTCTATCTGAAGGTAAACAAAACCATTCAGGATTATTATCTGGAGAAGACAAAACATCTCCAATAGAAATAAGCTCCATATATTACCTCGTTCAATGTTATCAGCACTTACTACTTAGTTTTTTAAAGCCACCCTGCTGATTTGGGTGTAAACTATGTTGTAGCATTCTAGGATCCTTATGTTGAGCTCTTGGTATCAACTCTGCGCTTGGCAATTCCTGCTGTTCATTGTCAGAGAGTAAATCCATTCAAACGTCACTGACTACTGCCTAGATTTAACCACTTGTCTATCGCAACAAGGAGCAACCAAGACGACGCGCTGTATTAGCATGTAGCCTTTAAAGTGGTGTCTGTCCTTATTATCTTTATTGTTCTTAACTGTCATATCTATTTAAGAAGTTTTCATGTATTGCTATTTCATTTATCTTTTCGGATGACTCATTTTCGATGTCCTCAGAATCATCATCATCAGTTACTGATACAAACAAGGTAATAGAAGCAAGTGCATCGTTAAGCATTTCCTTCCTCACTCTTACTAGAACATTTGTCATTGAAGTAATAAGGCTATTTCTAAAATTAAAGAAATTTTCTCTATCTGATGAATGCCTTAATTCTTTACATAGTTCACAGTACAAGTAATCGTCATATGACTCATAAGCCCATTCAGAAGTTGCCCACTTATAATAGTTCTGATTTTCTTTACTTTTGTCACTGTCTTCATCAAGTATCAAATTTAACCTTTCTTCTGAGTTAGCACTCACAGAGACAGTCATAGCACTACTATCAGTATACAAAGCAAAAGCATAAATTTTTTCATTCTTGTGCTCAGATATAAGTTTATTCAATACTTCTACAGTTGCTTTAAAACACTTTTCTTCAAAATTATCCCAGTTCATATATACCTCACAAAGTTAACTACCAAAAACTTCAAGTCCTATTTTCTGAAGAGCTGATCTCATTTCTTTTGCTGCTTCTAGAGTTGCTAACCCTTTACTGTTTATTTTTTTATGCGACGCTTCAAGCTTATCGGCTACGAGCTCAGCATTGGCCACCGAATGTCCCTTATTCTCAGCCCACATTAATGCGGAAACATCAGTTACGGGATCAATATCATATTTTTCTCACAAGAATTGAAGTGCGAATTAAAGGCGAATTAAAGGGACAGACACCACAAAGAATGAAATAAGTGTGGGTTGTTGATACCTCAGTCAGAGGTTGGCTCGTAACAGATTGCGACCTATTAGACTGTTTCTTAACCTGAATCGGTAATTCACCATAAGGGTATGAGATGGCCACCGCGAGAAGCCAACAGATTTGTGTAGAGACAACGCCTTATTATCACTGTGTTTCTCGTTGTGTGAGGCGAAGCTTCCTATGCGGTGAAGATCCAACCACGCAACGAAACTATGAACATCGCCGTGAGTGGATAAAGCAAAAAATGTACGCCCTTTCACAAGTCTACTGCATCGATGTTTGCGCTTATGCCATCATGAGTAACCACTATCATCTTGTGGTACATATCAACCGAGAGAAAGCCCTGGATCTATCAAACTCCGATGTCATTGCACGTTGGAAGCAAGAGCATAAATTACCTACTTTGGTCACTCGGTGGCTGTCAGGGCAACTCACTAGCCAAGCAGAAATCGATGCGTGTATGACGATTATAGAGTCTTGGCGAGAACGGCTATGGAACCTAAGCTGGTTTATGAAAGAGCTCAACTTTGACATCGCTTGTCAGGCAAACAAAGAAGACGACTGCAAAGGCCATTTCTGGGAAAGTCGCTTTAAAAGCCAGGCTCTGCTAGACGAACAGGCCCTTGCGGCAGCGATGGCGTACGTCGATTTAAATCCCCTTAGAGCAGGTATTGCAGACACACCAGAAGCCTCTGACTATACCTCGATTCAGGCAAGGTTAGAGGCTCTGAAACACCAGCAGCCGACGGCGCCTTGTCTTCATCCATTTATCGGCAATCCCTCCAATGAAGCCATCGACGGTATTCCATTCCGTCTGATGGACTATATCGAACTCGTTGATTGGACAGCGCGTCAATACCGAGACAACAAAGCCAGTATGGGAATACATATTCCACCGATATTACAACGTCTGAATATCAGCCAGCGAAACTGGCTGGAGGCATGCACTCTGTTAGAGCGTCGCCGCAGTACAGCTGTAGGCTGCCAAGAAAGTGCAGAACAAGCGAAGCTCAACTTGAACAAACGTCGTATACATTTACTTCGATTGGATAGCTAGCTTCCCGTCCCCCACCTTTATCATCACGCACTAATAGCAACAAACTATCGACTTATTGACGCTTGGCAATTCCAACTATTCATTGTCAGAGCGTAAATCCGTTCAAATATCACTCGTTACTGCCAAGATTTAGTCACTTACCTATCGCGATAAGGGCATACCAAGGCCTCACGCTGTATAAGCATTTGGCCTTTATAGCAGTGCCTGTCCTTGCTAGTTTTCCGGCCACTTGTCTTTCACCGCAAGGGGCAACCAAAGCATTACCCTGTATTAGCATGAAGTTTCTTCAGGAGTGCCTGTCTTTGTTATTTTACTATTCAAATGTCACTAACTAATGCCTAGATTTAACAACTTACCTATCGAGATAAGGGCTAACCAAGTCCTCGCACCATATTAGTATGTGACCTTTATAGTAACGCCTACCCCTGTTGCTCCATGCTCCATGCTCCATGCTCCATGCTCCATGCTCCATGCTCCATGCTCCATGCTCCATGCTCCATGCTCCATGCTCCATGCTCCATTGTCAATAAAACACTAATCATATGCTTCATCTTCATCAACCAATGAATTAGTAAAGTCTTCAAATGACTGACAAATAAATCTCTTATTTCTATTCATATTTTCGTGATTATCTAAATCTTCAGACCATCTATCTGCTGCATAAAAAAATATTTCATTCATTTTATTTATACAAATATAATTACCCCCCCAATCAACAGCGAATGGTAATAAATCACTCGGTAAGTAGTTTTTTTGCACTCCTTTCTGATATGTATCTTCCACATTGCTTTCTGTGCCAAATGGATATTTTACACACAAAAAAGCGGAAATACATATTGGATCAAATTCTTTATGAGCAGGAAAATGATCGGGGTTAGGTTCCCCACCATTACTCTTTAAATACAAGTTCCTAAATTGTTCCGGGAGCTCAAAACCTATTATTCTTTCCAAGTCAAAAAGGTCACTAAGAGCTATTTGTTTTCCCGTATTCTCTAATTTTATTTTCATAATCAATTGAAGGGACAGACGCCATAATGGATGCTGTCCCTTACCTATAGCGATAAGGACAAAGCAAAGCCTCGCGCTGTATAAGTATGTGGCCTTTTTAGTAGTGCCTGACCTTGTAATTTCGCTCCCTTTAGGGAATAGCTCCTTAGAAAGAGTTTCATTAATTTTTTCACCATCAATAGACGCGACTAATAACAACTCATCTCCTGCTGGATTATGAAACTTACCCATCGAATCTGGGAAAGCTCCCCCAAACATAACACCAGTATACTCAGAAGACGCATTACTGGTTGCTTTATGTACAATGCTCATGTTCATCCTTTTATTTACAAGATTTACTAATTTGTTCATAAAAAGAATTGAATGGACAGACACAGTAAAGGAAGGAGGCTTGGCAATTCCTGCTGTTCATTGTCAGAGCTTAATTCCATGCCAATATTACTGGCTACTCCCTAGGTTGGACCACTTACCTATCGCGACAAGGGCAAACCAAAGCCTCGCGCTGTATAAGCTTGAGGTTTATTCAGGAGTGCCTGTCCTTGTTATTTTTAAGGCCACTTTTGGGAAAACCGCTTTAAAAGCCAAGCCCTGCTAGACGAACAGGCCCTTGCGGCAGCGATGGCGTACGTCGATTTAAATCCCCTTAGAACAGGTATTGCAGACACACCAGAAGCCTCTGACTATACCTCGATTCAGGCAAGGTTAGAGGCTCTGAACCACCAGCAGCCGACGGCACCTTGTCTTCATCCATTTATCGGCAATCCCTCCAATGAAGCCATCGACGGTATTCCATTCCGTCTGATGGACTATATAGAACTCGTTGATTGGACAGCGCGTCAATACCGAGACAACAAAGCCAGTATGGAAATACATATTCCACCGATATTACAACGTCTAAATATCAGCCAGCGAAACTGGCTGGAGGCATGCACTCAGTTAGAGCGCTGCCGCAGTACAGCTGTCGGCTGCCAAGAAAGTGCAGAACAAGCGAAGCTCAACTTGAACAAGCGTCGTATCCACTTACTTCGATTGGATAGCTAGTTTCCCATCCCCCACCTTTATCATCACGCCCTAAGCTAAACAAAGAGTCAACTTGTTAGCGCTTGGCAATTCCGACTATTCATTGTCAGAGCGTAAATCCGTTCAAATATCACTCGTTACTGCCTAGATTTGGCCACTTACCTATCGCAACAAGGACCAACCAAGACGACGTGCTGTTTTAGCATGTGGCCTTTATAATGCAATTAATAGTGCCTGTCCTTGTTATTTTTTTTGTTATTTTTTTAAGAACGGTGTGAAGCTATCCTTCATTGAGTCCCATCGGCCTTTTATGAATACAGAAATAGCTAGTTGATCTACATCATCATCATGGAAACCTGTAGCAGCGATCCCAAGATTTAAAAAAAGTAGGAAACCAAAACATTCAACAGGCTGAGGATCTTTAGACATAAGGTACTTAGTCAAGTCATTTGAGCTATATAACCTCTCGTTGTCTAGCATCAAGTCACTATCAGGGCAAAACGACATTTCAACAACACAGTTAGTTTCAGAGTCATATCGTATTGTTATGTCCCCTCGATGCTCTTCGGTTTCACCTCGTCCACTAGTAGATATTGAGTCCGGTTTGCCTAATACTTTTCCAACGTCCGACGGATCCATTCCAAAGCGTATGGGGCCAACGCCGACATATGGGTTAAAAATTAAGTCAGTCATAAATCGTACCTCAATCTAAAGAGTCTATCATTTGCAGAATGGCGTCATCGTACTTGTTACCAAACTTACTCTGAATGTCATCAATATCCATTTGGATTGCGTCATCAAATTTACCGGATTTGATGAGCGCTTTTTGTTTTGCTCTGTATTCCGCACCCGCAAAGCCTTGGTGGCCATGACTTGCGGTCTTCCGATGATCCTCTACAGACATATGAATGGAAGGGCCTTGGCTATGCTTCAAATCAGTAACTGAATTTGCTGGCATATGGTGGACTTCCCCACCTTTATTAGCATACCTAACTTTTCCGTATCTTCCACCCTTTGTAACATCTTTACCCTTCCCTTCATGAGCTTCGCCCGCCAACCCCAGCGGGTCAACCCAATCCAGCGGGTTAAACACATACGCCTGTGGCCTTAATCCTCCCGCAAACCCGATAGGGTCTGGGCTTAGGTACTGGCCACTGTCTGCATCGTAATAGCGATTAACGTTATAGTAAAGGCCGGATTCGCGGTCTTCTATTTGCCCTTGGTAACGCAGGTCACAGTATAGCTCATCGTTGTGGGCGTTTTCTCTAAAACCATGATTAGGAAGTGCATTTCGTTGTTGGTAATGGCCCCATAAGGCTTGTTCACCTTGCCAAACTACATCGCCATTTTCACTGCACAGCTCCTGTGGCGTTCCAGCATGGTCAGTCACGATATAGTGTAGCTGAGACGCTTGGTTGGCCTTATGCGTCACCTGCGCGAGTGGGCGGAAGGTCTCTGGCTCGTACAGGTATTCAATTTCCTGAATGACACTGCCATCGGCAGTCTTTTGGCTGTGCTGGACAATGTTTGCCCCATCCCACAAATACTCAGTGATTCGCTGGGTGCTCAAACATTCTTTTGCGACTCGCCTGCCTAACGGGTCATAACGGTAGCGGTACCGCCCACCATCGGGCAGTTCGATATGTGTGAGCCTGTCATCCCCATTCCAAACAAAACGAGTGGTTTTTGGTCGGAAGCCGTCTTTGTATTCGGTTTTCTCGACCACGCGACCACACATGTCGTAGTGATAACGGAATCGTCCCGTATCCAATACACGGCCAGCCTTATCGTATTGGCGAGATTGGCGTTTGACTCGTGCGTCATCGAGCGAGACCACATTGCTGGCGCTATCACCGTATTCAGTCGCAAAGCCTTGTTGGTTAAGGTTAAGCTCACTGTCGTAACCAAACAAGTGTACAAAGCGTTGCTGGCTTTCCCACGTCTTTTGCTGGCGTTCGGCTTGAACTTGTCCATTAGCGTTTAAACTGAACCTAGATTGACCGCGTTTGGCATCGTTAATGCCCACCAGCCTATCGAGGGCATCGTATTGATATTGGCGTAAGCTATCACCATTGCTACCGAGCTGTTGCTCTAACAGTAACCCTGTTTCACTCCATTGATGGTGAAGGCTAAACCCCTGCTCTGTGGAGCGAGTTTGCTCTTGCCCACCGGGATGATACGCAAATAGCAGCGGGGTATGCTCGCCTACAGAGAGTTGCTGTAATTGGTGCTTGGACCATTGATATTGTCGCGCAGTTTTACTGCCTGAAGAGCCAATGCGGCGGCCATGTTCATCGTATTCATGAACGATTGGGGTGCCATTGAGGTTTTCTTCCAATAGCAGCCCAGATTGGCTGTAAGCAAAGGATACCCATGCATCACCATTTTCGGTGTAGGTTAAGCGGGATGCAGCGTCGTACTCATACCAAGCTTTACCCAATTGTTGCTCGTTGTGATCGAGCGTCACCGTCTCGAGTAGTTTTCCTGAAGGATCGTAACTGTGACTGTGCTGTACACCATCTGGCTTGATATGCCGATTCAATCGACCTGCTGCATCATACTGATAGTGATCGACACGGGCATCATAGTGGTGCTCGGCAGCCACTCGTCCGCCTTTATCAAAATCGTAGTACCACTTTTGACCATGAGTGTTTGTAACACCCGCAAACTCGGCTTCCGCATTGTAGTGATAATGTGTTTTGGCACCTAAAGGATCCGTCGCTTCCACAAGCCTATCAAATGGTCCATAAGTAAAGTGCTGACTATGCCCCAGAGCATCCGTCACTTTAATTAAGTTACCTTCTACATCGTATTCAAAATGCGCTTCTGTACCATCTTCATATTGAATGCGACAAGGTTGTTTGTTGTTCTTTTCGTAAAACCACTCTCGCACTTGCTTATTGTCTGCCACACGCTTTATCAAGCGACCCTGCTCGTCGTAAAACAAGTCCATACCGTAGCCGATGGGTGGCTCAACCCTTGCCAACAAACCGTTGCTATAGTACGAATAATGAGTTGTTGTGCCGTCAGCCCCTGTCACGCTTGAACGTTGGCCAAACTCGGTATAGGTAATTTGGGTTTGGTGCGCCTCTGGATCCGTAATGGCAGTTACGTCACCATACTTGTTGTATTCATAAGACCAAACCGCACCCATTGGGTTTGTGTAGGACAGCAACCAACCTTGTTCATTGTACTCATAGGCGTGTTCTGCACCATTTGGCTCAATAGCACTGGTTACGTTACCCCAATCGTCGTAGGCATATTGAACGGTTTCGCCGAGTGCGTTCTCTTGGCTAATCAGAAGATCATCTTGCCAAACACTTTTGGTTGGGTTGCCAAATTCATCAACAATTTGCAGAGGTCTGTTTTGATCATCAAGGTGAAGGGCTTGGGTGCCACCGAATGCCGTGTGATAGTAATGGACTCGGTTTTCATCATCGTAGGTGATCCCATCATTCCAATACCCACCCGCACAGCGAGTTGCAATAGCACGGCCTTTGTCGTCAAAGTCATGCTCTACCCAGGTATGAGAGAGGTCTCGCCAATAAGTTAGAAAGCCTTCTTTACTGTATTGGTAATCAAAGTTGCGTCCAGCCTCGGCACGTACTGAACTTAAGAAGCCTTGCCTACTATAACTGTATTCGGCAAGCTTACAGATTGGGGTTTTATCTGCTTTGCATAAAGTAAGTTCTTTGATGCGGTTTCTTTGTGTTTCGACTTGGATTAACCGACCATCGCAAAGTACCACCCACTTTAAACAACCACGATCGTATACAAACTGCGTAGCATTTCCATACGCGTCCTGCTGCATTGTTAAACGTAAAGTCGTACCTACTGCGTGTTCAAAATGATACTCAAGCCCGCTCTTGTTTTTTAGTATCAACTCTCCACGCTCACCGCGATGTAATCGCCATTGCGGCATCAGCTCTGAACGAGTCGGTGAACCTTGATAGGGCGCATCAAAATAGGCTAATGAATAATCTTTATCGATAAACTTAACCTGACCACCCTCTACAATAAGGCTAATATCCCAATTGCTGCGCCACAGTTTGCCAAGTAGACCCGTCTCTCGTTCTCCTGCAGATTGATAGTAGCGTTCATGAACAAGAGGAAGTCTTGACACAACAACGAAGTCTTCCCTTTTTTCATATGCTTTGCCCGTTAACAAATCAATCGGCTCACTACCCTCACATTTCTCGTTGGTCTTCTTACCGCCTCCTTCACCGGCATTGATATCGGTATTGCCGTTCTCTTTCTCAGATTGTTTTCGGTGTGGGTCTGCTTTACTGGCGTCAGCACTGTCTGGTGTTAGCTTGGCGTTTTTGCGTGCTGCAGTTCCTGGAATTCGCGTTGATACAAGTTTTGTGAACTCATCAATTTTGCCACGCATCCAATCAATGGACTCTTTGATCTTTTTCTTTAAATCCTTCATCGCTTTAATGAAGAACGCAAATTCGCTTTTCATCATTAAAACAATCCAGCTGCTATTCGCTGAATCCTTGAGAACTTTTGTCAAACCGTTAATAATGTTGTTAAGCAGGACATCCGCTTCAGCAGCCACCTCATCGAGCTTGTCGCCAAAACTCATTAAGTACTTAACAATGTTACCGTTTGACAGGCTGCGAATTTTTTTTATCGCTAGCTGTATAACACCCGGATCGGCTTTTTTGAGCGTATCCAGGATCGTTAAACCGATTTTTTTACCGGCATCGCCCAGACCTGGGACAAAACCCAACGAAATAAGCGCACCTTCCGCCCAGTGCCACTCATCAAGATTTTTACCTTCATAAGTTTTCCAGCCCCAGCCGCCAAGGTCGTAGAGATCCATCGCCTGACCGACTACCGGCACAAAGCCAAGCGCAACTTCGCAGAATAAGACCAATGCTTCGTTGTCTTTCGCTTGTCCTGCAACTTCACCCGCTAGGCCACAATGCGCGCGGTTCACAGCTTCTTTTAGTGAGGTCGGCCCGTCGTTAATCTCTTCATGGAGTTCCCAGAATCGCTTGTACGCTTCTTCATATCCGTCTGGAGCAACGCCAAACATCGACATGATACCCACACCATCAACGTCAACTTCATCTTCGTCGCTGTCGTCTGCATCGTAAGTGAGGTAACCTTTTCTATTTAAAATAGTATAAAGCGCAAAGTACTCACCTGTGATGGCGGCATATTCTGGGTTAGTTTGCAGAGCAGGGTTATTTGTCAGTACGTCCTTTGGCTCATAAGCATCGGTGCCTTCTCCCAAAAACAACTCATAGCCACCACAAGGCATATTGATAACTTTTAGTAAGCCGTTTTCATCTGTTTGCCCGGTCGTTTCGCCTTTCTTGCTGTCAACTAGGGTATAAGGCGCTTCTTTTATCGGGCTATCGTCGTCATAATGACAACGTACAAATACTTCACAATTGCACTCTTTGCAGTTGCCTTCTTTGACATTGTCCGTAGAGAAATTAAGCTCAGCGGCTTGCGCACTACTCATTAGCTCCGTGTGCTTATTCTGGCTCATGATGTCGACGACTCCTCGTTTAATTGTTTCAATGCTTGAGCAAATAGCTGGTCCATGTGACTTTTTTTACCTTGGTGGCTTGGCTTACTCAGCACTTCTTTTGCCCAAGAGGTATCAATAAAATCTTTCCCCATTACGACAGAGAGACTTAAATAACGCACCACATCGTTAGGTTGCTCAAACCCGTAATCTCTTGCTTGTTTGGTTTGCTGCGACAAAAATGCTTTCCACTCATCCTCACTCCATTTGTGAGTATCCTGATGATGTTGCTGCAAGTGCTCACGATATTTTTGGTGTTGATGTCGGTCAGCCCAGTTAGACAAACCAAGGTATTGCTCATCCGTAAGTTGAATGGGCGTTTTTACAAGCACCTCTGGATTCATGTCTCCGGTAAGGTTACTCATGAATGCTGATTCATCTTTGGCTTCCCAATAGCAGAGCGATTGGATTGGTCCTTTTAACTCGGGCTGTTTCTCCGTAGCTGTCGCATTCCACAAAACATGGAAAATGCTCCAGTCATTGATCCGCAGTATCGCCACTTCCTGCTCGGGAGCTTGCGCCAATGACCAAGTTCGTAAATGACTGAGCAATATCTCTTGTTGTCTGTCTAACGTCTCATCATGAAAAGCTTCATTTATCTGAATTGCCATTCCCCAGTTTGACTTATGGGTAATATTTTCATCTAGCCAGTCAATGGAATGCATTGGTATCAAGTAAGGTGAAATTGAGGCGTGAACTTCGCCCATTTCATCCCAGTACAATCGACTTTGAGGTTGAGGTGCAGGGATAAAGTTCAACACGTCCGAATTTATGGCTGAATCGACTAAAAGCCACCAGCCTTTTTGTTTTGCGCTCTCTTGCCACTCTTGGCGCGAAACTTCTGCAATATTTGGCCATTGATTCATCATGACTCGAAACCTGCTTTTCCTTCCATGCCTAGCCAACCTTCTGTTCGATAATTCATGAGTTCTTCGCTGCGACCTTGGTATTTTTCGTCAAACTTGCCAATTGCATTTCTCAATGAGTGATGGGCTAACAAATCATAAAAATCTGGGTGTTCATCGAACTTGTCACCCAAATAAAACCGATACAAGGCAAAAGTTTCCCTTCCGAGAGCATCGGTATCTGGGTACTTTTGTGCTGCAAGTTCTAGCCCTTCGTTGAATCGGATGGCAACATTTTCTCTTGGTAGCAACCATGCATAATTCGGTGCTAGTTTGTTATGCAGAGAATCAATCAGCGAGTCCAACCTCTCCGGATAGAAAAACAGACTGTACTGGCTAGGAGTCAACTTGACTGGGTAGGTCATCGATTGTTGGTTTAGCTCTTCCGTCGGCTCACCCGCTACTTCTCCACTCATAACTGCGCAGAGGTGTGGCTTATCCTCGTTAAGACTAGGTGTGTAAAGCTGGTAATGTTCACCTTTAAAAGCTTGTTTTTGGATATCTGTTAAGACTGAGTAAAAAGAGGCAATAACCATCGGATCATAGAAACGTAATAACGCTTCCTGCCCGTCTGGATAAAGCACAGACAACCAATTTCGCCAATGCTGATAAATTTGTTTTAAGCTGCCGTTATAACGACCGACGACTCCGAGTCGTTCATAATGTTCGGTATAGTCGTTCAACCAATACAATAAGCTTTCACCAGGGTTACCATCAGCAATGGTAATCAATACCGGAGATGCATCTTGATACTGCATATACTGGCTGTCTTGCCATAAGTAACACCACTCGACATCAGAGCGCAGCCTCATCGTTTGCCAAAACTCATTCGCTTCAGGGTGCTGCACTTGATCGAAAATGACATACAGCGTGCCCTCTTCCGTTTCGGAGAGAACTTCAAAAATTGACTTTAAGTTATCCACTTACCAACACCCTTTAAGCAACGTTTACAGATGCACGTCAATGCCATAACGCTCTCTTAAGATTTTTTCATCAGCCAACTTAGATTCTTCAGATTGAGGCTTTAGAAATCGATTCACTCCTTCAACCTTGCACTCTGCACGAGGTCGATATCCCCTAGGCTCTTTGCAATAGACGATGCCATTACGAAAACGCTCGCCATAAGGAGTGAGTGCAGGAAACGTCACACCAAGCTCTGTCATTTTCTGCTGGATTGTAAGCATTTTTTGATAAGCTTCTGTAGACTTATCCATATTATTAAGCTCATCCTGAACAGAATAAGCAGTTGTCATTCCTGATCTATCCATTACAAAAGGATCCGCGCCATGGTCCAACAGATATAACGCCTCATCGAAACTAACATTAATAAAATCAAATAAAGGCGTTTGGCCTAAGCGATCTCTGGCATTTACATCAGCACCAAACTCAACGAGAAGCTTGAGCGAGTCATTGTCTCTAAGTTCAGGAACTTTATATATCAATGTTCTATCAGTTTCTCTTTGATCAGGGTCCATCCCTGACTCAAGCAGAGCTCTTAGCGCTTTCGTGCTTCGATTCCACATCGAAAAGGAACCAATTGTTCCTCTATCTTTGTGTTTACCTATTTGGTGAGCAGGATCAGCCCCTAACGCCATCAACATTTTAATGGCTGGAACATTGTTATCAGCCACGGCAAAAGCTAACAGGGTAAAATTCTCTTTGCCTGGTGCGTCAATATCAGGTAATGCTTCTGCTAGCTTGTTGGCTTTTTTGATCTCTTTTTCTTTTATTGCTTGTGCCACAAGTAACAGTTCACCTGAGAAAAAGGCAGAAGGATAAGGTTTACTATCAACTATCGACATCGCATCCACAACCTTGCTGGTAAGAACAGAGCACAGTGCAAAAACTAATAACCATAAGGCAACTTTTAGCACTTTACTGAACCTTCGAGGGCTACAGCTTTGCGTTAATTCCATAGCGCTCGCGTAGAATCTTTTCATCAGCCAACTTAGATTCTTCGGATTGAGGCTTTTCAAATCGACTCACGCCTTCAACCTTACACTCTGAGCGTGGTCGATAACCCTTGGGCTCTTTGCAATAGACGATGTCATTACGAAAACGCTCGCCGTAAGGGGTTAGTGCAGGAAACTTCACACCAAGATCTATCATCTTCTGCTGGATGGTAAGCATTTTTTGGTAAGCCTCTGTAGACTTATCCATACTATTGAGTGACTTTTGAACAGAGTAAGCAGCTGTCATTCCTGATTTAGACATTACAAAGGGATCTGCGCCGTTGTCTAAGAGATACAAAGCTTCGTCAAACTTTACGTTGATAAAATTAAATAATACAGTTTGACCAAGACGATCCCGAGCGTTTACATCAGCGCCAAACTCAACCAAGAGCCTCAAAGAATCGTTATCTTCTAGAGTAGGTACGTCGTAAATCAAGGTACTGCTACCCCTTTGGATCTCTGTATCCATTCCAGCTTCCAACATAGCTTTAAGTGCCTCTGTAGTTTTGCGCCACATAGCCAAATAAGCAACAGAGCCGTTCTGCCCTTGCGACCCTAGTTCGGTTGAAGGGTCGGCCCCCAGTGCCATCAACATTTTGATAGCCGGAATATTGGTATCTGCAACCGCAAAAGCAAGTAACGTGTAGTTTTCCGTACCCGGAGCATCAATGTCCGGCAGCTTTTCTGCCAACTGCTTAGCTTTTTCAATATCCTTTTTCTTAATGGCTTCGGCAACTGTCAGTAAATCACCTGAAAAAAACACTTCTGGATACGGTTTACTACGAAACATATTGAGCACTCCTGCTTTTGTGGTCAAAGGTAGTAATAGCACTACCAAAAGTGAAAAAATAACATAGCGTGTCATTGCTTAGGCCTGTTGTGCTAGGGAATGTAAATCACTGACTTTACGCTCTTCTATCGCTTCTCGCATCATATCCATACCGTGTAGATCCAATTTCTCTTTACCTTTTACACCGGCAAAACCAGCTAGCGCTCCGCCAGGCCCAAGCCCAAGCCCCAATGCAGCACCGGTTCCCACTGCTGCCGCAGTCAATGATTTAGGCTTTGGCATAGTGTGCGTAGTATTGCCTATCGCATCTGGCACCAAACGGCTAGCCAAAGGTATATCTTCTTGAAGAAAAGTAAGCAGCTCTCCATCTATTCGATATCGAGTGATACTGTCATCACTGCCTTGCAAGGCTTTAGGTACACCATAACGCTCTACTGTCTTTTTGTGTAAACCAGCACTGTTGAACGTCGTTGTTTTGAAACCACTGGCTTTCGATGCAGCGGAAGCTAAACCACCACCTAAAGAGTGTCCTGCGACCTCTATCGTCTGCTCAGCTTTTTGGGTCTGCATTCCAAGTAATACGGCTTGTTCGTAATAAACTGAATCTCTATTTAACCCTTGAGGTAGGTTAGCTTGAGTCCAATCGCTTCCCCCTTCAGTGCCTCTGAAAACCAATACAGGATTCGCCTGCTCTCCAAACACTTCGGGCTCCGGTACATACACCTGCGCACGGAAATTACTATCTGGAATGACTAAATCTGAAGACGTAATGCCGAGCTCATCCAAATCTTCATCACTCGCCAACGACCAACCAGAGTCGTTATCAAAATCATCTGCTAGTTGCTTACGCCTATCATCTAGTTCATCAACTGGTTTATCTAGTGTGTAGATGTGGTCACTGAGCATGGCTTTTTCAGCGGCATCCATATCTTTACTAAAGCGTTCTGCCTTCTCAGGGGCCTTAGCACTCGCTTGTTCTGTAATGGCTTCTCGTGCTTTACGTCGCATCGCCTTGGTGGTTTCACCTTCTAGCAGCGCCAACATCTCTTTTTTCGACGCACCGTTTTTTACCGAGTTAACAATCTCTTCAGCCAGAGGAGGCAAGGCGCCGGGTTGAACTTCTGTCAGTTGCGTTTTCACCTGCTGCTTTGCTAGCTCAGCAAATTGCTCGGGTATGAAAGGCGCTTTCGCCCAAAAAGCGGGCTTTGGCGTCGCCATCGGTAGGATACGCAAGAATGGAATTTTTTCCCCGCTTGCGCCTTCACCACATTCATGTGTTGGAGACTGATATGGCGTGTCCCCAATGAATACATTTCCCGAACCTGATGCAACAGAGCCACCACAATCAATAGCATCCCCGACACGAGCTGCTGGCTTTCCGTTTATTGAAACGTTTGACGAACCAGCAGATATACTACGCCCATGGACACCATGTGGCTTATACGGACACGGACAAGCGTGGAGTAGAACCGCATCTCCTTTTCGAGCTGCTGGTTTACCATTAATAGATACATCACCACTGCCCGCTATAATCGGCGTGGCAGGGAAACATCCGTGACCACCGCCGCTGTCACCTAACCTTGCTGCACTCGGCATGATTACCCCCTCTCATCCGGACCATCAGGTTCTTGAGGTTTATCAGGGTCTTGCGGCTTGATCATAGCAGGAGCTGTACCAGTATCGGGTGAACCACCTTCGTTAATTTTGACCTTGGTTCCTGAAATAGTTACCCCACCGCCATCAATTTTAACGAACCCACCTGGTCCCTTAATTGTGAGGGAGTCTCCAGCTTCTAGTACAACTTTGGTTGCTTTTAAGTAACTTTCGTTTGCAACACTCACACGTTGGTTGGCACCAATCTCTTTTTCTTCAGATGCGCCAATTTGAGTGACTGTACTTCCATCAATCTTAGAGATAATTCCGCCTACAACGTGCTGACTTATCTTGCCTAAAATCTGCTTAATGACATCTCTGCCAATTTTGATCTGATGATCTTGACCAAATTCTTCAATCACATTTTTGCCAACCATTCGATTGACGTTTTCAGTGATCATTTGCAACCAGTTTCGACCTATTCTCAAGTGTCGGTCTACACCCACAAGCTCTCGATGATTGTTCTCGGTAATGATGTCTTGGTCTTTTTGCGCGTGAATGAAAATCTGCTCAATGCTGGCCTGATCTTCAAATCGGATTTCATTAGAACCTTCTCCCTGATGGGTTTGGGTTTTTATTACGGTCCGAGTTTTATGGTTTGGTAACATATACGGCGTCACATTTGTCGCATGATAAGTGCGGCCTGTGATGATCGGCTGATCTGGATCGCCATGTAAGAATGAGACGATAACTTCATGACCAATACGTGGCACAGCCATGAAACCATATTGAGCCCCTGCCCAACCCTGAGATACGCGCACCCAGCATGAACTATGCTCGTTTTGTTCGCTTTCTCTATCCCATGGGAAATGCACTTTTACCCGACCATGTTCGTCACAGTAGATCTCTTCACCTGCGGGGCCGACTACTTTCGCTATCATTGGGCCATCAACTTGCGGTTTCGGTTGAGGCTTCGCTCGCCAAGTCTTGTTTGCGGGGATAACGGTAAATTGATTCGAATACGTGGTTGCTCCGTGGCCACCATCTTCTTCTAGCGCTTGAGGTTGGGTACCTTGATGCGTCACCGCAACTACAATCCAATCGCGGTTTGCGCTCGCTTCTAGGTTTTCACTTAAATCAAATTTAACCCCAGCTTGGAGTGCATGGTGGTTACTTTTACCATGCCCTAGGTTTGATTCTCGGCGTAAGTATTCGAGACGAAGTTGGCTAAAGGCGATACCAGAGCCATCATCTTTGTATCGTCCCGGAAAGTCGTAATGTTCGTAGCTGCTTTGTTGGAAGCTCAGGTCTGCACCTTGCTGCTCTTGCAAAAAGCCATAGCTTGGCTTTTTGAAGCTGTAATCTTTGAAAGTGAGGTGACTTGGCTCGCTTTGATGTTCAATTTTAAATTGGGAAACAAAGGGTTCACCCGATTGTCCGCCTGCCAAGCCATTGTGTAATACAGGCGCGCCATACTTGCTAATCAAAGCGCTGTCGTCAAAGAACACAACCGTATGTTTGCCGTCGGCTTGTTCAATGTAATAGGTAATCCCCTCTTCTGCAGCGAGACGGTGCACAAACTCTAAGTCTGTTTCACGATATTGAACGCAGAATTCACGTTGAGAAAGGGATCTTTTTAGTGCAAAACTAAAATCCGCTACGCCCATCTCTCCCAGTATTTGGCTAATGATGTCTTGAACCGTCTTTAACTGGAAAATTCGACTGTTTTGACGTAACGATAGACGCTCAAGCGCCGGCACTAAAACTAGAGAATAAACGGTATGATGATGACCAATGTCACCTTGAGAAAACTGACGAATAATACCATTCACAAATTGAACGGGTTCGCCATTGCGTTTCATGGTCAGTTGGGCGGTTTTATCCACGACCTGTTGAGCGGTTATACCGGATTGTCGGCTTGCCAATTCAATGTTATAGCGAAAACCATAACAAGCCTGAGATACGCCAAAGCTCGAATCCGATAGCGATTCTTTACCTTGATAACCAGTAACCACAAATGTCTCTTCTGGTAATCCTTCAACGGTTAGGGTGAATGTTAACTTTGCCATCAACTGTGCCTTCTTAATATGAGAAACAAAGACCAGTGTGGGTGTTGCCACCCACACCGGTCTGACTGAACATCAAATCAATATTGATGAACAGACGAGGATTACGCCTCGATTGGTTTACGCCAGTCGTCAGAGCCAGACGTACCCGCGTTTACGTGATCCCACGTAATTTTGCGGTAAGAAAGCGATACTGTTACGTTTTGAGTAAAGTCGTATTTCGCAGGATCTTGACAGTGAGGCATTTCACAGTGGATATCGACGATAGACGCGTTCTCTAGCTTGGTTGTGAAGAAGTTTTCTTGCTTACCTTCAATAGAGGTGCGGTACCATTTCAGCTCTACGTTTGTCATTTTCTCGCCTGATGCCAATGCGTTGTATAGCAGCGGTACCGCTTTGTTTAGACATACTGTGAACTTAAATGGTTTGTGAACACGTTGACCTGAAGGTTGGCCAGATTGTGGGTCAGTTGGAACAGTAACGTTGTGGTCGAACTGTTGTACTAGCATCTCATCTTCATGACCTTCAACAAATGAGTCACCGATTGAATCTGCTGTACATGCACCAGCAGTGATTAGACCCTGAGTTTGACCTTCAATTGAGATATAACATGGAGTTGGCATTACTTAATCCTTAATTAGTTTGAAAACAAAAACATATATGAATGCAGTCAGTACTAATCAAGAGTCATGCCAAATTTATAGTCTTTAAATACAGTCACTTAAAGTGACATTACGCTCATCACAGGTAATAAATTACCCAGAGCGAGTAAATTATTGCTCAAAGGCAAGTAGCAATTTGCTTGCCTCTAAACTCGTTGCTTCTATGTCGGCATCAGCAAACGAAATTCCGCTCTTTATGGGTATGCATCTGAATTGGAAAGAATCCACCACACTTAGGAGCCACAATAAAAAGGAGAGATAAGTGATTGAGAAAAATAGGAGCAACACGACCTGCCAAATGCTGCCCTTGTTTCCTAAGTAATGAGACTAGCGCAGAATATCAATACTCGGCTCTTCCAGATCCATTAACATTTCTAGGTGGGTGGTGATATCCACTTTTTGCAGATTTTCCAAAAGCCACTTTCCATCTAAACAAGTCGCTGGAACAAACGCATACATTTCATTTTCCGCCAAAGGGCCGAGTTTTTCTAAAGCCCGTTCAAACAGAGGTTCTTCATATTCGTCTACTTGGTCATGTCTGTAACTTGAAGCGCTTTCAAAAAAAGAGCCATATCTAATTCCAACTCTTCTTCACTTTGCTCTGGCATTTCTTCGGCGTGCCACTGATGCAGTAGCCCTATCACCGGATAATAAGACATCACATTACCGCGCTTACTGTTCCAGATTTCCAGATTCCCAAACGCCCCTCTGGCTATCACAAAGGTTTCCGACGGGTCATCTAGCTGACTAAGCGCACATAGGCGTTCAATAATGTCTCGGTAGTCGTTGGGATTTACCGTCCAATACAAACCGTTGTTATACCCACACCAGCCATGACGCTCCCAATAGGTCAGCAGATTTTTAGGCAATACTCCGTCGTATTGTTCAAGAACCTCAGAGAGAACTGGTGTACTGCAAACGATGGGGAAACCACGATGCACGCCCATTGTATGCTCAAACTCCTCAAAAGCTTGCTGCATTTTTGCAGACCAATGAAATTTAAAGCTCATTGTCTATTCCATATATTTACAGGTAACGAATTCAGCTGCTTATTATTCATACGCTAGTCAATGTATTCCCCCCAACGAACCCAACGCCCTGGCAAGTATTTTTCTCTGTTTTCTACGAGGTACTTTTCCCACACATCGATTTGAGTATCCTGTTTTTCCATATAGGCATCACAATCGAATGGAAAATATTGACCCGTGTAAATAATTAACTGGTTAAACAAACTATTTAATCGGCTTCGTATACCGTTATAGCGGTTAGTGCGAAGAATATAGAGTAAGTCAAACTCATGATCACACTCTCCAGCTCCATCATAGCGCTTATTGATGTCTCTGATGGCTAACACGTTACTTTGAACATCAACCCATAACGATTGAAGATACGCTGATTCAGGGACTCGATCTTCCCACTCGTCTTCCTCTTCACCCTCAAGCGACAGAGTGTCCTCATACACTTCTAAAATGTCTTCAAAGTCAGGGTCATCATCCAACTCTTCAGGAAAGAACTCACACATTTTTTGAAAACAAATAGCTCGATAAACCGCATCCGAGTGTTTGAGTTGACTGAACAACCAAGTTAAGGCACGTAAATTACCAAAAGAAACAATTGTATCTAAATAAGGGAACCTAAGGCCTACAGGAGTGGCATCAATAAACTGTGTAAACAAGTCCAAATCATCGGGCGTACCATATCGCGCGAGGGTATCGCCAAAGTCACTTTCTATCTCCTCTCGCGTCCTAACTCGCTCCCAAACTTCAGGCTGTTGCAATAACAGTAGGTCACGAATGTATGTACCTGTCTCAGACTCTTGATCCAACTCTTTGATGAGTTGTACCGATTGAGCGGTATGAAAATAGCTACCTACCCCCCAAAAACTACTTGGGAAACGATATTGCCCTTCACGTACAAACAGATCTAAATGCTCGGCTCGTCGATTGCGTGAGATGTAGTTACTCACACGAAATAGCCATCCTCGCTCGTTTTCGCCCTTGGTTTTCAAATAATTAATAACAAAATCGGCTTCTTTGTCTTCCAAAAAATGAAAGCTTCTATGGTCTGTCCACTTAGAGGTTTTGAGCATAAACATCTGCTCAAGCACATCGGTATTTTGAGACAAATACACCACATGCCACGCAGCCGCTTGAAAATAAGCATTGTATCGGTCGTTTACAAAACTAGGCACCGCCGCTACAACTTCTGGCTGAGTTGATAGTTTTCGTACATAGTCATCATAGCGCTTTTGCGCATCATAAATGGCATCAAGCACACTATCGTCGTCATCGCGCATGCTTTCTAATAGTTCGTTCTGCTCTTGGTATAAAGTTGCGGCAAATTCTAAGCTCGCTCTTGGCATAGTGTTGCTCTCTATTTAGCTAAGGCGTGGCATTCTCTTTTCAAAGCACGTTGAATGAATTGTTGCCAGCCCTTTAACCGATGAACGGATTTAACTTGTCGTCTATTTATCCAAGTAATGAAACTAGCGCATGATATTAATATTCGGCTCTTCAAGATTCATTAACATTTCTATGTGGGTGGTGATATCCACTTTTTGCAGATTTTCCAAAAGCCACTTTCCACCTAAACAAGTCGCTGGAACAAACGCATACATTTCGTTTTCCGCTAAAGGGCCGAGCTTTTCTAAAGCTTGTTCAAACAAAAGTTCGTCATTTTCATCTTCTTGGTCTTGGTCATAGCTTGAAGCGCTTTCAAAAAAAAGAGCCATATCTAATTCCAACTCTTCTTCACTTTGCTCTGGCATTTCATCGGTGTGCCACTGATGCAGTAGCCCAATCACTGGGCAGAAAGACATGACATCACCTCGTTTGCGATTCCAAATTTCCAGATCACCAAATGCCCCTCTGGCTATCACAAAATTCTCCGACGGGTCATCAAACTGACTAATTGCTGATAAGCGCTCAATAATGTCTCGGTAGTCGTTGGGATTTACCGTCCAATACAAACCGTTGTTATACCCACACCAGCCATGACGCTCCCAATAGGTCAGCAGATTTTTAGGCAATACTCCGTCGTATTGTTCAAGAACCTCAGAGGGGACTGGTGTACTGCAAACGATGGGGAAACCACGATGCACGCCCATTGTATGCTCAAATTCAACAAAAGCTTGCTGCATTTTTGCAGACCAATGAAATTTAAAGCTCATTATCTATTCCATATATTCACAGGTAACGAATTCATCCGCTTATTTTTAATAAACTAGTCAATGTATTCCCCCCAACGAACCCAACGCCCTGGCAAGTATTTTTCTCTGTTTTCTACGAGGTACTTTTCCCACACATCGATTTGAGTATCCTGTTTTTCCATATAGGCATCACAATCGAATGGAAAATATTGACCCGTGTAAATAATTAACTGGTTAAACAAACTATTTAATCGGCTTCGTATACCGTTATAGCGGTTAGTGCGAAGAATATAGAGTAAGTCAAACTCATGATCACACTCTCCAGCTCCATCATAGCGCTTATTGATGTCTCTGATAGCCAACAAGTTACTTTGAACATCAACCCATAACGACTGAAGATACTCTGGCTCTGGGACTCGATCTTCCCACTCTTCTTCCTCTTCCCCCTCAAGCGACAGAGTGTCCTCATACACTTCTAAAATGTCTTCAAAGTCAGGGTCATCATCCAACTCTTCAGGAAAGAACTCACACATTTTTTGAAAGCAAATAGCTCGATAAACCGCATCCGAGTATTTGAGTTGAGTGAACAACCAAGTTAAGGCACGTAAATTACCAAAAGACACTATGGTATCTAAATAAGGGAACCTAAGGCCTACGGGAGTGGCATCAATAAACTGTGTAAACAAGTCCAAATCATCGGGCGTACCATATCGCGCTAGGGTATCGCCAAAGTCACTTTCTATCTCCTCTCGCGTCCTGACTCGCTCCCAAACTTCAGGCTGTTGTAATAACAGTAGGTCACGAATGTATATCCCGGTCTCAGACGCTTGATCTAACTCTTTGATGAGTTGTACCGATTGAGCGGTATGAAAATAGCTACCTACCCCCCAAAAACTACTTGGGAAACGATATTGCCCTTCACGTACAAACAGCTCTAAATGCTCGGCTCGTCGGTTGCGTGAAATATAGTTACTCACACTATGCAGCCAAAGTTTTTCACCCTTGGTTTTCAAGTAATTAATAATAAAATCGGCTTCTTTGTCTTCCAAAAAATGAAAGCTTCTATGATCTGTCCACCTAGGCGCATCTCCGGGGGCATATTCGAGCATAAACATCTGATCAAGCACGTCGGTATTTTGGGACAAATACACCACATGCCACGCAGCCGCTTGAAAATAAGCATTGTATCGGTCGTTTACAAAACTAGGCACCGCCGCCACAATTTCTGGTTGAGTTGATAGTTTTCGAACATAGTCATCATAACGCTTTTGCGCATCATAAATGGCATCAAGCACACTATCATCGTCATCCCGCATGCTTTCTAATAGTTCGTTCTGCTCTTGGTGTAAAGTTGCGGCGAATTCTAAGCTCGCTCTTGGCATAGTGTTGTTCTCCAATTAGCTAAGGCGTGGCATTCTCTTTTCAAAGCACGTTGAATGAATGAGTGCTCTAAAGCGATTAATGGTACTTCTGGAAAACAAAAGCTGTCCTTATACCTCGTTGAAAGCGCTCAAACTGACTTCCCATTATTTTTTCCATATATTCACAGGTAACGAATTCAGCTGCTTATTATTCATACGCTAGTCAATGTATTCCCCCCAACGAACCCAACGCCCTGGCAAGTATTTTTCTCTGTTTTCTACGAGGTATTTTTCCCATACATCTATTTGAGCATCCTGCTTTTCCATATAGGCATCACAATCGAAAGGGAAATATTGTCCCGTGTACATGATAAGGTCTTCAAACAATGTATCTAATCGACTTCGTATCCCGTTGTAGCGGTTGGTGCGAAGAATATAGAGTAAGTCAAATTCATGATCACGCTCTCCAGCTCCATCATAGCGCTTATTGATGTCTCTGACGGCTAACACGTTACTTTGAACGTCAACCCATAACGACTGAAGATACGCTGGCTCTGGGACTCGATCTTCCCACTCTTCTTCCTCTTCCCCCTCAAGCGACAGGGTGTCCTCATACACTTCTAAAATGTCTTCAAAGTCAGGGTCATCATCCAACTCTTCAGGAAAGAACTCACACATTTTTTGAAAGCAAATTGCACGATAGACCGCATCTGAATGCTTGAGCTGACTGAACAACCAAGTTAAGGCACGTAAATTACCAAAAGAGACTATGGTCTTTAGATAAAGGTACCTGAGGTCAAGGGGAGTGGATTCAATAAACTGCGTAAACAAGTCCAAATCATCGGGCGTACCATATCGCGCTAGGGTATCGCCAAAGTCACTTTCTATACCCTCTCGCGTCCTGACTCGCTCCCAAGCTTCAGACTGTTGTAATAAAAGTAGGTCACGAATGTATATCCCTGTGCCAGACGTTTGATCCAACTCTTTAATGAGTTGTACCGATTGAGGGGTATTAAAATAACTAGCAACGTCCCAAAAATTTCCTGAAAAACGAAGCTTTCCTTCGCGTACAAACAAATTTAAATGTTCAGCTCGACGGTTGCGTGAAATGTAGTTATCCACAGTGGACAACCAATCTTCCTCCTCCTTCGTTTTCAAGTAATTAATAATATAATCGGCTTCCTTTTCCTCCAAAAAATGAAAGCTTCTATGGTCTGTCCACCTAGGCGCATCTCCGGGGGCGAATTCGAGCATAAACATCTTATCAAGAACGTCTGTATTTTGAGACAAATACACCACATGCCACGCAGCCGCTTGAAAATAAGCATTGTATCGGTCGTTTACAAAACTAGGCACCGCCGCTACGACTTCTGGCTGAGTTGATAATTTTCGAACATAATCATCATAGCGCTTTTGCGCATCATAAATGGCATCAAGCACACTATCATTATCATCCCGCATGCTTTCTAATAGTTCGTTCTGCTCTTGATATAATGTTGCGGCGAATTCTAAGCTCGCTCTTGGCATAGTGTTAGCTCTCTATTTAGCTAAGGCGTGGCATTCTCTTTTCAAAGCACGTTGAATGAATTGTTGCCAGCCCTTTAACCGATGAACGGATTTAACTTGTCGTCTATTTATCCAAATAATGAAACTAGCGCATGATATTAATATTCGGCTCTTCAAGATTCATTAACATTTCTATGTGGGTGGTGATATCCACTTTTTGCAGATTTTCCAAAAGCCACTTTCCACCTAAACAAGTCGCTGGAACAAACGCATACATTTCGTTTTCCGCTAAAGGGCCGAGTTTGTCTAAAGCACGTTCAAACAAAAGTTCGTCATTTTCATCTTCTTGGTCTTGGTCATAGCTTGAAGCTCGCCAAAAGAAAGAGGCCATATTCGACTCTAGTTCTTCTTCGGTTTTCTCAGGCTTGACGTCAATATGCCACTTATATAACAACCCAATCACTGGGCAGAAAGACATGACATCACCTCGTTTGCGATTCCAGATTTCCAGATCACCAAATGCCCCTCTGGCTATCACAAAATTCTCCGACGGGTCATCTAGCTGACTGATTGCTGATAGGCGCTCAATAATTTCTCGGTAGTCGTTAGGGTTTACCGTCCAAAACATCCCATTATCGTATCCACACCAGCCATGGCGCTCCCAATAGGCAAGCAGATTTTTAGGCAATACTCCGTCGTATTGTTCAAGAACCTCAGAGGGGACTGGTGTACTGCTAACGATGGGGAAACCACGATGCACACCCATTGTATGCTCAAACTCCTCAAAAGCTTGCTGCATTTTTGCAGACCAATGAAATATAAAGCTCATTATCTATTCCATATATTTGAGCATCCTGCTTTTCTGTAGAGGAATTTTCCTTTCCCATAATCAGCATTCACGTGCTTTTAATATAATAAATAGCGAACCTAATTGGTTCGCTATAAAAATATAATCAATTCATCCTATTGAGTGATACTGCCGGAACTATCAATTTCCTGTTCTAATACAGCTATCTTCCAGCTAAGGTTGTTAAGCCGATCTTTAAGAATATCAAACTCTTTTTCAGCGGTTTCTAGCTCACCGTTTTTTATGAGTTCTTGAACATAATCCACACGCCCGTAGATTGGAGATAAGCTAATGGCAAAGGCCTCCAAGGATTTGGTTTGCTTTTGTAAGTCTCGCCATTTTCCACGCTTCGCTAGTAAGGAAATGTTCGCCATCTTAGTTCGAATGTCACTGAACTTAGCAACAAATAACTCGGTTTGTTCTAGTGCTACTTGCTGCTGCTCTGAAAACATTGCTTCGAGCTGTGTTGTTTTATCATCTTGAGGATATAACGTTTTAAGCAGTTGAACATGAGCCATCGCTTGTCGTTTGGAATCGGAGAATGATTCCAACATGTCGTGCTCTAGTGCCTCGCCATATAATGGAACAAGATCTTTTTGCCAACGTGCTCGTTGCTTGTCGGAAGACTGCTCAACAAACAACTTAGCCTGCTGCGTATCATTTATTTTGCTAATAAGCTGAGGCTGCCCATAAGGTGTAGAGTGGTACCATGGCCAACCTTTCCACCCGGCCAATACACCCACAACGACAGCACACGCCGCTATCGTCGACATGCCGAGTCCTTTTTGCCAGAACTTTAGCTTAGGTGGTTCACTTCGCTCCTGTTTCTTGAGTAAATTGTGGTATTGGGTTTCTATGCGGTCAATATGTTCAAAAAGCGCGAACCCCACTCCTTCAAAATCGACTTTATAATCGGTACTTTGCTTCTCAACTAATTGGTGTAAACGATCGCAAAATCGCTCTGCTCGATACAGTTCACGGAGAGTACCGTGATCCGGTTTCAACGCTTTCAGCTCTTGTACAACACGCCCGTTGACCCAATCGAGAAGCTCTTTACGCATTTTGGCTGTTTTGGTATCACCGCCACTCTGATTCGCTAGACTACTGCTTAATAGCTCTAGACCCGTAGCGAAGCCAGTCAAGCCTTGAGTCTTTAGACATGCCACTGTGTAGTAGCCGCACATCATAAAATCAATCCCAGGGCCACGTGCTAATACTTCACAGTTTTCTTTAACTGCCTCCCAATCACTGCCACCAGCAATAGGGTTAAAGCGACGGTTGATTTCTTCTCTTACTCGGATGTAAGGCTCTAAGACTCGAATTGAGTCAGAATCCTGAGTTAGTCGAAAAAACGCATTATCAATATAAATCACATTGGACATTGTAGATATCGTCCTGAAAAGGCCAGAGCGAATCACTCGCTCTGGCTCTTTGGGTTAGTAAAGTGTTTTAGACAACTTGAACGATTTGAATAAACGCTCAGTAAATGGGTTCGCATCTGCCTCTGAGTTAACGCGGTAAATCATCTCACCACCATCAACATCAAACTTAAAGTCGACTGAGGTTGGGCTTGCTGAAACAACCGACGCTTTGTCTAGCAGGCGGAAGAACGCCCACGGACCTTGAAGTTGAACACTGCGAGGTGACATGTTTGATTTGGTTGGAATCAAAGTCACTTTCGATACAGCAGAGTCTCTCAGTGTGTTAGGCCAGATCAGCTCTACGCTTTCACGCGGGCCGTGGCTGTAAGCAAGGAATTGCCCGTCCACATTAAGCAAACTGCGACGCTTATTGTTGGTTAGGCTCATCGGTTCTACCGAGAAGTTCACATCCAATATGCCTTTTCTGTTGAAGAATGCTTCACGAATTTTCTGGGCTTGTTGGATCTGATCCAGCACTTCTTTACGAATGATCGATTGAGCAGAATCATCGGCTGTCACTGTAATGTTTTCTTCAATAAACATTTTCAGTTGGTTGTTGTAAAAGCTATCCAGCGTGCCGTTAGGAGCAAAGAAAGATTCGAAATCTTGTAGCGACGCGTCTTTCTTAGAACCTTGCGTAAATGGATAGCGCCCTGCCAGTTTGCTCTGGAATGGCGCATACACATCTTCTGTCCAGCGAACTTCCAAATGCTTGATCGCCTCTTGCTTCACAACATACCAACTTTCATCTGCCAATTTCGCAAACATGCTGTCCATTGGTTTAGGCAAACCAGATGAGATTCGCTTCAACGTATAGATTGGGTCTGCGTTAATTAACTTAACTCGTGCTTTGGTAGCATCAAGGGCTGCCATTCCGACATCTGGCGCATCTTTAATAGCCGTTAAGTAGCTCTTAAGCTCGTCAACGGAAGCCAGAACTTCGTTGATGTATGCTGGCTGGCCATCCACTTGAGTGAGCATCCCGTTAAGATCCGCAAACGGTGTCTCGATCATGGAGGCGACTTTGTATTTTGGACTCTTCAACAACTCATTCTGTGCTGCGTCGTCTGCAGGTAACGTGGTAAATAGTTGGGTGTTATTGTCCAGCGTACGCAATAGACGCTGCATCGGCTCAAGGTTGCTGGTGAGATTTTCTAACACCATAACTGCGTCGTTGATGTCATTGAAATACTTCACATCAATTTCATTCAGCGCTGCACGCCATGTGTTTGTGTAATCGGCTACGTACAAGCTGCGAATCTTATCTCTAAGCGCTTGTTTGTCGGCTTCACTAAACTGCGCGGTTTTGGTTTGCCCCAATACCCAACTGTCAATCAGCGCCAACTCTGAGACCGACTCAGATTGTGGCATGAAGAAATCTTCAAAGCCTCGTTTCGTCAGCATTTGCGGAATGTAAAGGCTCTCACTGTTCATCACGCGTTCTTCAAAAACCACGTCAAACACTGGGCCAACAAGACTTCTTAAGTTGACTGCTGGGCCTAGTAGCGTCTGAGCACTTAGTTTCAAGTTTCGGTAAACACGCTGGTCGTTTGGCATTGTGCTTAGCTCGGTTTGTGCTCGTGCGATCACTCTATCGTAAGGCTTCATCACCGACTCAGCATCTTTGTCACCATTTAGGCGATCTGCCTCTAAGTCAGTATGGCGCATTGCGTAATCTAGGTGCCCTAGCAAGTCTTCTTGAATTTTACGCTGACCTGAAAACTCTTGTTGCCAGTACTTGGCAAAGTAGTCCAGAACGTAATCTTGGTAGCGACCACTCTTGTCAACTAGCATTCGATAGACTCTAAGTACTGCCAACTTCTCTTCGTCGGTTTGAGCTTGGTTTAGATCTACAACAACATCGGCCATCAACAGTGGCAGTAAACGAGTCTCTAGTAAATTTAGGTACGTTTCCTCAACTTTCGGCCCGATGGTATGGCCTTGGTACAATCCAAAGTCTGATATGTACTTAGGCTTTTCTCGGAAGAAACCAAATTCAAGTGTGGCTTCACGGATCTGATTAAGAGGATCTAGAACATTTTGTTGCGATTTCAGACTCTTGTTACCACTAAACTGCTCTTTATATTGGTTAACTTTGGCTAGCACTTTATCCGCATGCTGAACGTTACTCATGTAGTTACGGTGCCAGTTACCGACTAGCAGTACCGTCGCAATAGAACACGCAACGAAAGAAAGCATAAGCAGACGACGTTTGTTTCTCGCCACACGGAAGTTATCGGATGCCAAGCCAGCTTCTGGATAAATTATGTGGGTGAACAGTTTCTCAGTGAAGTATACCGTGGAGTTTTTTGCTCTCTGCGCGGTGTTGATCGCATGGGATAAACCGTAACGACGCGAGGCTGCATCATCAAATGCATTGCTTGGAACACCCTGCTGATACACGGACGTAAAGTAAGCACCACGAACCAGAGCGGAGGTAGAGAACTGGTCACTTGCCAATGCTTCCTGGAAGAAGAGCTCTAGTATGTCTTTTAAGCCTGCAATCTGGCGCGTAAAGCTGTAAATAGCATTACGCTCTTCCAATGTCATTGGTGCAGATACGGTATGAGGCAGCATATCGTTAATACGTTCAACGAATTGCGTGTATTCAGAGACAAATTCTTCCAACCAAGAGTCTAGGTTATCAACGGAATCCATTGAAAAAGTAAAACCGAGCACCTCTTCTCGCTGCGCTTTTGTGTAATGCTTGAAGAAAGGTTCAAAGCCGTATAGCAAATCGAGTTTTGTTAGTGAGATGTACACTGGTAAACGAGTCGATAATGTCTCCATTAATTCACGTAAGCGGGCACGCAATAAATTTGCGTATGCTTTACGCTCTGATGCGGTTGCGGTTGCCAAATGCGAAACATCTAACGCCAATACAATACCATTAAGCGGTCGACGACTACGCGTACGCTCTAGCCAATTAACAAAGTGTAACCACAGTCGACGCTCCATCTCACCGTTGTTTTCTTCGCTTCGGTTACCTTGTGTTAGCAACTCTCCGTCAGGGTCGATCAAAACCGATTCATCCCCTACCCACCAATCAAATGAGTAAGGGTTTTCGCTTTTCTGGCCCGAAGCACGCATTACTGATGAGAATACGAAATTTTGACCCGAACGGTTGATCAAACTTGTTTTGCCGGCATTCTCTAACCCGAGGACAAGGTACCAAGGTAATGCATACAAATAGTTGTGCTTGTTCAGGCTTTGTTTCATGTTTACCATGACCTGATTCAGCTCAACTTCTTGGCGCTCTTCATAGACTTTGATTGGATCTTGACGCAGTTTCTCTTCGCGTACTTGCTCCGCTTTAAATCCTTGTAATTTACGCCACTGCCAGACGCCCCAAATCGCTAATGCGCCCAGAGTAAACAAGCTACTAGCAACAGCACGAGCCGTAATGGACTCCAGCGGCCTTTGCTCCGCAATAACTAACCATGGTCCTGCCCACCAAATGGCAACGTTCAACAATATGAACGTTGTGAATAGCAAAATAGGCATTGCCGCAGCAAGCCCAGGTTTAAGCCGTTTTACTATTCCGACAATAAATTTCCACATGAATTGTGTCCTTGTTTACTCTGACGTTGTATATCTTTGTATTTGTTCAACCAAACTCGGCTCCCAGTCAGGAACGGTGAGATTTTCGATCTGACTATTGAGTGTTTGGTATTGTTCTTTTGCCATTGCATCGAGATGGTTGGTGCGCATTAGATCAGCCGCCAAAAGTCGCCAATAAAACTGGTCTCTTGGCTCGACAGCGCTGACTAGGCCATCATTCAACATGGAAAGCGCGACGGCGATGCCACCTTCTTTTGCCAACTGAAACGCTTCTTTACGTTTTTCCTGCCAATCTCCCCCAACAGACTGACCTGATGAACCGTCAGCTTGACCAACGTTGATTAACCACTCTTTCACACTTTCTGAAACGAATGGTTCACCACCTTTAAACTTCAGTTCGAATAAAGAAGGCATGCGATTGAGAAAGTTTTGCGTCTCTTCCACTATGGCTTTGCACCAGTCTTCTTTGCCTAACTGTTTGGCGATGGTATGGCTCATGAGTTGACCCTCAAACCAATAGGGAGCAAGCGTCAGGCTTTGTTCTACTTTTCGCCATAGAGCAAGGTCTGGGTGACGAAGCTGATCTTGATAGTCTTTTACTCGATCAACTTGCATCCCACGAAGCATGGTTTCGCCATCTTGTTTATGATCTGGTAATGAAGAAATACTGCCCCATACGGCGAAACGTCTAAGTCGAATCGCCAGCGCAATTCCGTAATCCTGTTCGGAAAGGAAATCAGCCACTTTCAACAGTGTTTGTTTAGCCGCTTTATCGCTTGAGTGATCCACCACAACACTAGAAGATGATGGAGTGACAGATGTCGGTGCAACTTGCTCGGTTTTCGCCTCACTCTGCGCACTTTGTTCCGTTACTCGTTGGCTTTCTTCAGCACGAGAAAGCTCTCCTTTCACTCGAACCACGACAGAGTCGACTAGCTCTGAGGTAAGTTCCAGTTTCTCAATCGCCTCTTGCCATTCTGCTACGGCTTTTTGTAACGCTTGGCGATCTGTTTCGTCTAACGTGGAGAAGTCAAACTTATCAATCACTAAAGTAAAGCGTTGGGCCATTTGGCTGAAGAACTTTCTCCTTGGCAAGTTCCCCCTTGGTCCCGGTGCTGGAAAGCTCTCGTTCCAATAGTGACTTATAAACTCCCCCATTACTTCAAACGACGTAATAAGGCGCATTGGCGTGACTTGATTGTGTAAACACTGGAGTAAATAAACGAGCAGTTTAATATCTTTGCTCTGCTCTCCAAGAAGCTTCAGCGTGCTGTGCTCAACTTCATCCCACTGGACCGATGCATGTGCAAGCGAGCCAACTTTCATCATCTGATCTTCGACAAAGTCAAAAAGGGGATGATCGACAAGTCGTTCGCCTACCGGGCTATCATTACTGATCGGTTTAGCGATACATTGGCGGTATTCGGTAATTTCCATTTGTCCTCCTACCAACCACAACGTTCGCGTAACGCTCGAAGGCCATGCTTTAAGTCGCGAGTGTTAAACTGAAGGCCATCAGCGAGATCTGAATTGGAGCGCAGCGTCAGATATGAGTCATTCCCAATGCGCTTCATCATGTCGATTGCAGGTAACCCCCGCGCCGACGAAAACAACACGCCATAGTCATCACTACGCCAATATTGCATCGCTCCACGAACAGAAACTTGGATACGAGCATCGGCCGCTTCTTGAGGCAACGCTAATTCAACACGGCTCAAGTTGTTGATGCAACTGAGCAGAAGCACTGGCGCGTCTTGCTCTGCAAACGTGGTATTTTGAGCAGGTAAAGCGACCCAAGCACTCCCATCTTTACCTTCACCTTCAACAACTAAGGCCCACCCCTCTCCGGGCTCTAGACCATCACGAGCCTCGATCGCCCGATTCCACTCAGAAGGGTAAGGGTTATCAGCAACGGGGGTAGTATGCTCTTCTAATGGCGTCGCGAAGACACCGTCAAAACATGCAAGGCGGTCTAGGCGCGCTGGTATTTCTCGGCACTGATTTGCCTGCTCTACCAATGTCTCTGTTTGATTTGCAAAACTGTCCGAGCTAACGCTAAGGCAACTGGATGCAACAATTACTGCTACAAGGCACTGTTTCATGCTTTGATCTCCAGTTTTTGACACTTGTACGCCAGCGTCCGTTTTGGAATGCCTAGGCTTTTTGCTGCCTTGGCACGATCACCAGAGAAACGCGTTAACCTTTCGGTAATAATGGTAGCTTCAAAGTCGTTGATGGCTTGCTTCAAGTCATCAATAACCGCAAAGTTAGGCGTATAACTTTGTTCTTCAATAGAAAGTACTTGCTCCGAAACGGAAGCAGAGTCCGATTCAGCAACGGGGTCAAGATTACGCATTAAGTTTAAACGGTGAACAAAGCAACCCGCTTCGATTTCTGTTCCATCTAGTGTTTGTGCACAACCAAACTCCACCAGATGCTTTAGCTCACGGACATTGCCCGGAAAATCATACTGTTTTAAACAGTCCAGTGCTCGATAGTTGAGCCCACGAATACTTGTGCCGTGTTGCTGGTTAAACATGCGTACAAAGTGACTACATAGCAAAGCCAAATCGTCTAATCGAACTGACAAGTTAGGCAATGAAATCGGATATTGAAACAGTCGATAATACAAGTCTTGTCGGAAGGTTTTCTTTCTTACCTGCTCGATCAAATTGACATGTGTTGCTGAAACCAATCGAAAATCGGAGCTCTGCTCTTGCTTTCCACCAAGAGGGCGAAATGTTCGAGTTTCGAGTACGCGAAGTAACTTTGCTTGAAGCGTCAGGGGCATGTCACCAATTTCATCAAGAAATAATGTGCCTCCGTCTGCTTGTGCGATGAGACCTTGCTTATCGGTATCTGCACCGGAGAAAGCACCTTTACAGTAACCAAACAACTCACTCTCTAGGAGATGTTCAGGGATGGCGGCACAGTTAACAGCGACCATTGGTGCAGACTGACGAGATGAAAGCTCATGAACAGCGGCAGCAACAAGTTCTTTCCCTGTCCCTGTTTCACCTTGAACCATTATGGAAAGCTGAGAGTTTGCTGCAGATACGATTTGCTCTCTCAACTTTTGCATTGCCGCACTTTCCCCGATTAACGTGGTTGCCAAGCTATTTGCCATCATTCGTTGCGCTGAGTCGCGTTGTATATCATAAAGCGACTCTTTCATTTCCATACGAGTTTGCTCTTCACGTTCCATTTCCGTGAGCAATTTCCATTGCTGCGCAAACACATCAACAAACCTTATGAAGCCCGTGTCTTTAAGTACGTTTGAGACCGTGTGGTTTTCTCCAATCATCAGCAGTATCGAATGGACTTGTCTATCACCCATTGGCAAAGGCTGCACACAAACTGAATCAAACATTCCAACGTTCTCGACCAGTTCAGAGAACGCTCGGTTTGAACGCCAGAAAATCAAGTCTTCTGCGGTAAGGTGCATCGTTTTAAGTGATTGCAGAACATGTGCAAATGGGGCATCGAAATCAGTTACTGACCATGCGTATTGGCGCTGAGAGTCATGCGGAACCAAATTGCGACCATCTGACGACGGTAACAATAAAAAACTGTCCCTTAGTTTCATGCCTTTATTAAGCAAATCGACAAAACGCAACGCGAGCAGGTGGGGTTTTCTTATCCCCACCAATTCGGTAGCAAACGCCAACCATTGACTCATGGTTACTCTACCTCCCCGATAAACTCGCCATCCGATGCAGCAAGACGAATGCGATGAATCGGCTCTCTTTCGGCTAACTTGTTAAGGAGAGCAAGCGATACTGGTGGTAATAGCTGACCTTCGATGATGGCCTCAAGCATACGAGCACCATTTTCGCTACGAGTTGCTCGGCTTAGAATTTCGTCAATTAGACCTTCACCTATTTCCATCTCTGCGTTGTAGCGAGACTTAAATAGCTTCTCTAGGCGTGTTAGCTTGCCGCGAACAATTTGATCAAGTACTTCTTTACCTAACGGAAGGTAAGGAATCACTTCCATACGAGCTAATAGTGCAGGCTTGAAGAATGCTGCCAGTTCTGGATATAGCGCATCATCGAGTTTTTCTTTGTCTTCTGCGTAATCCACTATGGTTTGGTAACCAAGGTTAGAGGTTAGGAAAAACACGATATTTTGACAGTCGATCAAGCGGCCTTCACCATCGGCAAGTTCACCTTTATCAAAGCCTTGATAGAAGATGTTCAATACTTCTGGGTGTGCTTTTTCTACTTCATCCAAAAGGACAACTGAGTAAGGCATTTTACGGATGGCTTCGGTTAATACACCACCTTCACCGTAACCAACGTAACCTGGAGGTGAACCAATTAGGCGAGATACTGTGTGTTTCTCTTGATACTCCGACATATTGATCGTTGTTAAGAACTGCTTACCACCATATAACTGCTCGGCTAGCTGAACAACAGTTTCTGTTTTACCAACACCACTTGGGCCAACAAGTAAGAAAGCGCCTTTTGGTCTGCCAGGGCGACGTAAATCAGCACGAGCGGTTAGCAAGTGGCGATGAATGCGCTCAATTGCGATATCTTGCCCTTTGATCGCCTCTCCTAGTGTTGCTGTAAGGTGAGTGATCTTGTTCAGCTCATTGGTATTCATCTGATCAACCGGCACACCAGTCCAATCGGCGATAACCTCTGCGATTTGGTCTGAATCAACTTGGGGATACATCAAACGTTGCTCATGTGCAATCGCGTCCAGTTCACCGTATTTCTCTTGCAGCTCAGTGTAAACCTGCTCGGTTTTTTCCGCGTCTTGTTCTTCTGCTTTGCTCAGGGACATGAGTTCAGCACGTAACTCGATGATCGATTCCACCAGTTCTTTTTGGTGCTGCCAGCTTTCTGTGAGTTCAGCTTTTTCTGCTTCATCTACCATTTCTTGCGTGCGAAGAACATCAAGGCGCTCTGCATCGACAGTCTGCCCAAGGTACTGGGCACGCTCCAACATATCAATTTCAAGCTGGCGCTGGTGACAAAGTGTTTCTAGCATCGCTAAACGTTTAGGCGGCGTTGTCATGTTGATCGCAATACGTGCACAGGCAGTATCGAGCACATCAATCGCTTTATCCGGAAGTTGACGTCCTGAGATGTAGCGAGCAGACAGTTCCGCCGCTGCTTTCAAAGCGTCATCAGTGATTAATACATTGTGCGCTTTCTCATACACACCATTTAGACCACGTAAAATATCAACGGCCTGTTCGATACTAGGCTCATCGAGTTTTACGAGCTGGAATCGGCGAGTTAGCGCAGGATCTTTTTCAAAGTATTTTTTGTATTCTTTCCAAGTTGTGGCGGCAACAGTGCTTAGCTCACCACGTGCTAGCGCAGGCTTGAGAAGGTTAGCGGCATCGCTACCACCTTCTTGGTTACCTGAACCGATAAGTGTATGCGCTTCATCGATAAATAGAATGATTGGCTTTGGCGAGTCCTTAATGGCATCGATAACACCTTTAAGGCGTTTTTCAAATTCACCTTTAACCGAAGCACCCGCTTGCAATCGGCCCAAATCTAATGAATATAACTCTACGTTTTGTAGTTGAGTCGGCACATTACCAGCAACCACGCGCAAGGCTAGACCTTCGATCATGGCACTTTTACCAACACCCGCGTCGCCGACAACAATAGGGTTATTTTTGCGACGGCGGCAGAGGATATCAATCATCAGATTTAGTTCGTTTTCACGACACAATACTGGGTCAAGTTCACCCTGACGTGCTTGCTCTGTTACGTTGGTACAGAATTTACCAAGTGGCGTTTCTGCAGCATTTTGAAGTGGTGATTGACGCTGCTCACTTTTGTTCTCAACGGCAGTTTCTGCTGATTCGTTTAATATTAACGCGAAGTTTTTCTTTAAGCTTTCTCGGTTGATGCCTTCGAAAAGAGCAATCAGTTTGAAAGGAAGATAACGGTCAACTCGAGTTAGTGCAGCAAGAAATACTGCACCAGAGCGTAACTCATTTTGTTCTAGCTCTGTGGTTGAGAGAAGCCATGCTTCTTGAAGCAACTCAACGAGTAGTGGGGAAAATGCAGGATAAGTATCAAGCACTTGCTCGCGACTGTACGTCTCGACAATTGCTTGCTTTACCGTTTCTACTTCCAACCCAGCTTGTTTCAGAATTAGGCGAACATCCGATAGTGGGTTATCTAGAAGCACATCTAAATAGTGCTCTAGTGTCACTTCTGGATGTTGGCGTTCAATACAAATCGAAGCCGCTTGCTCTAAAGCTAATTTACTTTGAGCGTTAAGTTTTGAGATAAGAGTTGGTAATTCTATACGGATCACAACGTACCACCTAGCCTAATTATTATTAAAGTATTTGATTTAATTGATTTAAAACGTCGCTTGATTTGTTATGCAGTACGTATGTGTACCCCAAAAACAGCCCAGCCCAGAGAACGACGAACCCTAGGAACACCGACCAAACCGGAATTTGTCGACTTAACTTATATTTGGCACGAACGACATGTTCAGTCGCGCTAGTAAGAGCTTGAGGTTCACGTTCGTCAAAGCTACTCAGAATATCGTGCAGACGTGTAATCACCTTTTCGCGCTCTGCATGACCACCTTCCATAACGCGGTATTTTCCTTCAAAGCCCAAAATCAAGCAGTGATAGATAAACTCGAGTAAAGATTTGTATCGCTCCGGCTCGCCCTCTAAACGATTTAGAATGGTAAATACTTTTTCACCACCCCAGGTTTCATTATGAAAGCGCGATAGCATCGAATGCTCTGCCCATACGCTTGACGCACCCCACTCGGTGCCCATTACAGACTCATCCAGACATGCACACAAAATGTAGCGATACGCCATTAAGATGGCATGCTCATAGCCTTGCTCTGACAGCTCGATTTCTATCGTTTTGATTTCTTCGACTGTTTGACGATAAATGAGGTCGATATTTTCACACTCAGTAAGTGAGCGAACTCGTAGCGAAAGGCCAAACAAGGGTGTGGCTGCATCGATCAAAGGGTTTGGGTTGTCGCCACGAAGTTGAAACCAGTAGTCTTGGTCGTGGTTGATTTTTTCCACATCGTCAAACAGTAAGCTCGACAATGGGGAGTCTTTTTTGGTTGGCTCCATGTTTAACTCCTGATCGCCCAGAACTGAAGGTCTAGATCTTCAAATGCACCAGCTACATGGAACGCAAAACCACTGGAATGGTTCAGCATTGACCACGCAGGGCTTGTTTTGTCCAGCTGGTAATATGTATAACCCGCGTGATATGGAAGCTGGCGAGGAGCGACCGGTAGTGACGTTAGCGGAATACCCTGAAGCTGAAGTGAGATCAGCTCGCGGATCTTCTCCACTGAAGACACTTTGGTTTGCTGCGTGAACAAACGGCGTAACTCGTCTAGTGGCATTCTTGCTTTGACAGCAATAATGAACTCTGCACTTTCCATCAATTGAGGATCGTGGATCGGTGCAACCATTAATCCGTACTTGCGTTTTTCTAGTTGGATTGAGACCGCTCTTGGTTCCAATACAACACTCAAACTCTGACGTAAGTTTCGAATCAATGGTTGAAATGATTGACTCGGTAAATCGTGACTGTAACTTGGCAAGCTTGGTGGCAATCGACTTTCATCTGTAAATGTAGCAAGCTCACCACATACGGTTGAAAGACACTCAAACAACCGCTCTGGATGCAAACTTCTAAGCTCCGCTAGATGTTTCATCTGAGGTTGTAATCGGTTAAGCGCCTGCAACAGCATGAAATCGGACACATCTGCAACGCCGCCTTGAGACGGTGAGCTAATGCGTTGTGCGATGTTTTTTGCTCGTTCCCTCATCAATCCCGACATTTCGTTGATGAAACGATGCAATGAGGACATACCAACCACATTCAAGTGGCACGGGATAAAGTCTGGATCCAATACCACACTTCCGTCTGGGCGTTTCTCTAAAATACGGCCAATAGCGATTGATGCGTAAGAGCTTCTGTCTTCTCGCTCTAACATGATCTGCATACGGATCGGTGATACCTCTACTGTAGTGGTGTCACCTTGTACGCTGTGCACATCACGAACTTCTTGACGACGACTCACATAACGTCCTGTGCCTCGCTCTTCCGGCCAGTTTATCTCCATCAAGGATTCACTACGTAAAGGGACGGCAAGGTAAACGATTTGGTTCGCGAGCGACGCATCATCAACTTCTAGAGCGTCGGGCATATGGTCTTCTTGAGGAATACGGAAGACTGTACCATCAGGCATCACCCCAACAGCTCGCTCAATTGCAATACGACCAAACGATAAGTACTCAGGGTTTAATGACAACTCGGAAACACCGTATAAGTAACGACTAACGGAGCCTAGACGCTCATCGATGCAGTACTCTGTATATCTCTGTTGTTGCTGGAAGTGCTGAGGCTTAATGAACAAGCCTTCATTCCAGATCACTCGGTTACGCGCAAACATCGTATGCTATTCCACCCTGTCCAATTTTACGTTGTAATCTTTAAACATCATGAGCAAGTGGTACTCCCTGCCCTTATTCAGTATTTTGACGGCTTTTTTCCATTCACTGAGCTCTGGTTCAGCAAAATGGGCCATCACTCCGATGTAGTTGGTTTCTTCGTCGACTTCAAAAGCATCGATGAATTTGAACTGTTCAGGTAGCAACACGTAGTCGTAAATTTTGACGAAGTTACTTCGAAGCGCTGTTTTGTAGTCTTTTTTTAGCTGGTCATAGTCCGCTGACATAAACATCGAATCGTCTTTTAATTCGAATACCTGAATCTCTACTGGTGATGATTCACCCCAAATGTTGGGGTTGACCAAATCATCACTGACCAAACTGAACGTCAATTTTGTTTGTGCTTTCGCGGGTTCATAAGGTTCCGGCGCGCTACTGCATGCGGTCAGCATCAGTAATGAGCACAACATCCATAGCACTCTTATCACGGCTATAGCTCCCGTTGCTTTTCTCGAATTTTTCGGTCGTATGACTGCTCAAAGATTTCCCAGAACAGTTTCTCGAACCCTCTCTGGCGGTTGGAAGTTAATTCGCGGTAGTAGTTGCAATACATCTTCCAAGCCCACTCATCACTTGTTGTTTGCGTCGTATCAGTGGTGCGTTTGTAGTGATGAAAGCGACGTAGCATCACCTCCGGAGAGAACGCAGTTAAAATCTGACTCAACGCGTCTGCGGTTGCATGCTGCATTGCTTCGTTGTGATCGCGCACCGTTTTGAGGCTTTCTGCTATCGCCGCAGGTGCAGATAAGTGCACCAAACTTTTGTCTGCGTCATAAAGAGTTTTAACCGTTTCTTCATATGACAGTCCTAGGCGCAGTGGGTTATCTTCGATAGGTTGAAGGTTTCGGTTTAGCGTTCCGAAGCGCCCCTCGCTCACCTGTTGATGCAAATCCAGTAATCCGCGCACACATGCTTGAAGAGATTCACCCATTTCTTGTGACAATAAATGCATTCGAGCCATATTGTCTTCATCACTCAAATCCACCCCTAAACCGTCAAGCATTGGGCCCGTGATAAGGTGGTTAGTTTGTGTATTACTATGGTTAAATGTCTCTGTCTGTGGCTGGATGCTCTTTGCCACTTCCTCTTCTAACAGATCCAGTACTTTTTCATCCATTGTGAAACCTTCTGATACGTTGCTATCGTTGTTATTTAGTTGGGTGGGCTGTGCCACAGATTGAGAAACGTTGGTTCGCTCTTCTTTATTCGAGGGTTTCAATTTGTTAAAACCAAAACCTAAAATCTTCTTGAGACGAATAGATGATGTCATTTCATACTCACTATCCGCTTGTGGGGTAAACGCAACTTCATGTAATCCCAAATCCTCATCCGGCACTAATGATTGCTTGGGTAATTCTCTTGGCTCAGGATCTGGTTCAATTAACCTGTTTTCGTTGGCTTCTTGAGAACCCATTAATTCATCAAGCGCGTTTAGTGGGTCAGCATCGATACTTTCACTTTCCAATTCAGGCTCTTCTTCGTATGCCAAATCAGAAAGTAGATCTTCGTCTTGTGAGGTAAACAGCGCGTCCAATGAGCCATGCTGTTCCTCGACTTCATTAGCGTTACCAAATAGGATGCGCAATTGATACGGCCCAATGGAAACTTCGTCTTTATGATTCAGGCGAGCTAACTGGCCTTTCCCTAGCGGTAAGTGAGCGCCGTTGACGTACGTGCTCCCGCAAATATCTTTTAAGCAATACGCTCCATCGAGTACAACCACTTCACAATGCTCTGAGCTTACTTGTCCATCCGAGTCGGTGAGTCGCCACTCTGATGTCGTCGCCGCGCCGATAATTCCGCCAGTTTCCTTCCAAGTATGTTGAGCCGACAAACCAGATTCCAAACGCTGCGCGTTTGTTACCAATAAAGTCAAAGATGGCAGTTTTGGTTTATTCATGGTTATTGCCTTACCTGAATCAATACGTTTTTATTCGTTGTGTCGCTTCCAAGGAACGAGGTCCAACCCAGTGCAACACCTTGTTCTGGATGTAAACAAAAATCAGGGGCTTCACTTTCTTTCATCGTCAGTTCAACGTCATAGGCCATCTGCTCTCGTAAAATAAACTCGACCAACTTACACAGTGGCTGATGCTCTTTCCCAGATGGCAAGAAGTCTGCGAAGCGTTCCTGCGTTAAATTACCGATACAAATGACAAACTTGCCACTACAATCAACAACCGATTCACCAATGATTGAATCAATGCCAAGGCTCGCATTCTGCACGCCTAAACCTAATTGCTGACTTTTATCAATGAGCACCCGTCGTCTCACCCATTGCCTGATAGTGACATCTTCTAAGTCGAAACAGTGGGCGATGATGCCTGCCACAACCTGGGGTGAGCGACTTCGACCAGCCAGCGTGCCTGCATACGCCAACATTTTGCACCAGTTAATCGGTGTTTCACCTCGAAGGTCAGGATCACCTAGTCCTACCAAGGCGAATAGCTGCGCAGAGAACTGGTCCTGTGCTCCAGCTTGAAAGCGAACGTAATAACGGTACTTTCGCCATACTCGATAAACGAGGTTGATCAAGCGGTTATTAAAAAAGTCTAAAAATGGCTGTTTAAACCCACCAGCTTCTTCCGTTGCTAACTGCTCCAAAATAAAGCTCGGTAAAGGCGATTGAGCTCCGGAAAGTCCAAAAAAGTTGGTTAAAAGCACTTGCCTTTCATCGTGTCGTGTTTCTAACGCCTTTACATCACATGGCGAAAACCCCAGACTTGGGTTTGCACTAAACACGAGGCGGCAGTGTCGCTCCCATTCTTCTGACTCTGGGTTTAAATCATTGAGTTTCTGCAACAATTCAACTAGTTGATAGAAACTGTATTCTCTAACTTTGGCTGACAGCTCACCCGTTGGGGGGTGAAATTCTTCACCGTCTAAATCAACGGCTGCATTCCACTCTGGGTTCCCCATGTGTATCTCTCTTTGTTCGTGACGTTCACCACGACAAGTTCGTGGAATGAGTTAATGCTGGCGTAGAGCGCAAAGAAGTGACTCAGTACCGTGCCAAACAAAAATAAGTCTCCTTCCGAGCCAAATCCGTTTTGGTCAATATGTAAAGTCGACTGTAGCCCTCGAACAGGTAAACCTCTTAGAATTTTGTCGACCGGATGAGACTCGATTTTTACGATTCCGTCTAAACGCATGCGAGCAACTCGTTCTGCCTGACGATCAACAAGCGCTCTAAAGTCGTAGGCTCTTAGGACGCAGCTCAGTGCCTCTTTCGACAATAATGACAGGTAGTTGAGTGACAAGTTGGAGATCAGCGTCCATAGCAAACTGCCATCTAGAACGGGTCTAAGCGATTGCGACGGGACGGTTATATTCTGGAATGTCGCAAATGGTGGTGAAGTATCGGTTGCAACACAAATATCACCCACTCCTAGCTCTAATGGCAATAGGCGATTCGTACATGTAAGTTTAATTGAAACCGCTTCATCAACACCGACAGCAGATGTTTCATCTCCTCGAATAAACGAAATAAATGAATCAAATCCATCGCCTCGGATGCTTTCCTTCACTCTCGTACGGTAGTAAAGAGCTTGGCGATTACGTACACGTTCTACTTCGTGTTGAAAGCTCTCGAAAGACTCATAAACTCGCTTTGCACCTCTGATGCGTCTGCCTTCGGACTCTGTATCTTGCCAACCGACTACACTGTCAACGCTGAAAATCTCATAATGCGCAGGATAGCGACTAGAGGGGAAAATCCTGTACTCAGTGCGACGGCCGTTTAAGTCGACCGGATCTGCGTCATGTCTAAATAAATTGATAATAGGAGTGCAATAAAGTTGGAAGTTATCCTTTCTGACTCGCGTATCTGCTGGCAACGTTTTAGAAAAATGAATATTTAACGTAAATTCACCCGTAACAGATTTTGGTAAAGCGCTAGCAAGACCTTTCACGTCGAAAAAGTGGAATGCCTCGGGGAAAGATAAATACTCTTGTAAGATTCGGTAGCCGTCGTAGACATTTTTAGGGTAAGGCAACAGTGCTTGCTCGCTATCAAAACCGACTGTGGCAAATGCGTCAGCAGGTAGTGCAAACTCAACACCGTCAACTTCAACGGTCATTTTTTGTAGGTAATGGTGTAGCCACAAATACAAAGTTTGAGAGCTGTATTTGTCTCCGCCTAAGTAAAAGCGAAGCGTGCCAAGTTTGGCATCTCCTGCTGTCATGTCTCCTGTCATAGCAAGAGAGAGCTTTATGGTGGTTGCTTCACGAGTGTGCTCTGCGCTTACATCTTCGCATTGAAGTGGATAAAGCTCGACATCTCGACATGTTTTAAAATGGCAAGGCGTCCCAAATACAGGCTTGCTATCCAACTGAGTGCCACGAGTTATTACCTGCTTTTCGCTGACGCTTTTATCTGGCGCGAAGGCGACAACGCTCATACTAGGAATAGGACGCAAGTAGTTAGGCCAAAGCATATTAATAATTGAATGAGTAAGCTCTGGGAATTCGTCTTCTACTTTTTCACGCAGGCGTGCAGTTAGAAAGGCAAAGCCCTCTAGCAAACGTTCAACATCAGGATCTGTTGTTCGGCCATGAAGAAAGCGTGAAAGCTGAGGGTGGATTTCTGTAAACTCTTTCCCTTGCTCTTTTAGAAACGCGAGTTCTTCTCTGAAATACTTGTCTTGCGTCATAAAGGTTAAAACACTCGATATTTTCTGTTTTGATCCAATAACAGACTGAACTGGACTTTTTCGTGTAACGCTTCGCTATTAATCGTCGCGATAATATGAAACCTAAGAGTTAACGGATTGAACGTATCTTGTTCTGCGTTTACGACCACATGTGTCAGGCGAGGCTCATAACGCTCCAAACAATTTTGAATCGCGAGCTTGATACGAACTGATAAATCTAAGGTTTCGAGCGTTGCATCGTTAAAATCTACTAAGCCCAGATCCGGTGCACTTTGAGAACCACCGATCCGAGAGTTCAAAATGTTTGATACATTACGTTTAATTGAGTCGAGTACATCTGATGCGTCTGGCCCTTGGGTCAAAGACATCGGTTTGGCGTTGGCTTCCAAACGTTCAAAAAAGCCAACACCAAATGCACTCTCTTCAGGTGCTATGTGCGTCATAATCAAGCTTGATCTAGACGACCTACCAAAGAAAGCTCGAAGTTCGCACCCATGTATTTAAAGTGAGGACGAACTGAAAGCGATACTTGGTACCAACCTGGGTTCCCCTCAACATCAGCAACTTCAATACGAGCTGCACGTAATGGGCGGCGACTACGTACGTCTGCTGGTGGGTTCTCCTGGTCAGCCACATATTGCTTAATCCAAGTGTTTAGTTCACGCTCAAGGTCTTGGCGCTCTTTCCATGCACCAATTTGCTCACGTTGCAGTACCTTAACGTAATGCGCTAGACGGTTGATGATCATCATGTAAGGAAGCTGAGTACCCAGTTTGTAGTTGGTCTCAGCTTCTTTACCTTCCTTAGTATTCGGGAAGATCTTTGGTTTTTGAATTGAGTTCGCAGAGAAGAATGCTGCGTTATCACTACCTTTACGCATAGTAAGAGCGATAAAACCCTCTTCTGCCAATTCAAATTCCTTGCGATCTGTGATCAGTACTTCTGTAGGAATCTTGCTTTGCAGCGCACCCATTGATTCAAATACGTGTACAGGCAAATCTTCAACGGCACCACCGCTTTGTGGGCCAATGATGTTTGGACACCAACGGTATTTCGCAAAGCTATCAGTTAAGCGAGTCGCAAACGCAAAGGCAGTATTACCCCACAGGTAATGCTCGTGAGAGCTGCTTACATTTTCTGTGTAGTTAAATGATTTGATCGGGTTCTCTGTTGGATCATAAGGAACGCGTAATAAGAAGCGTGGTGCTGTCAAACCTAAATAGCGTGCGTCTTCAGACTCACGTAGAGAACGCCATTTTGTGTACTTCGGACTTTCGAATGTAGACTTCAAATCTTTGATGTTTGGTAATTCTTCAAACGAATCAATACCAAAGAACTCAGGGCCAACACTCGAGATGAATGGAGCATGAGACATTGCACCCAATGCACCCATGTACTGTAAAAGTTTCATATCAGGTGTTGATGGCGAAAATGCATAGTTACCGATAATCGCGCCTGTTGGTTCGCCACCAAACTGACCATAACCTGACGAATAAACATGTTTGTACAAGCCCGCCTGACATGTTTCAGGAGCGAATTCAAAATCTTCTAGCAATTCATCTTTTGTTACGTGCAGAATTTCCACTTTGTTATTCTCGCGGAAGTCTGTGCGATCAATGAATAACTTAAGACCACGCCATGAAGATTCCATTTGCTGGTAGTCTGCGTTGTGAAGGATCTCATCCATCTGCGCGCTGACTTTCTTGTCCAGTTCAACCAACATTTGGTCAACCAAAGATTTGTTTACTGGCTCTTCTGATTGTGGAGAACCCAGTAAGTTTTCAATAAATGCAGCAACACCTTTCTTAGCGATATCATAGCCATCTTCACTAGGAGCAATGCGCGTTTGCTGCATGATCTCGTCTAGCAGGCTACCTTCCGCTAACTGGGGGGTTTCCAATACCGATTCAGTTGTAGACATTAAGTAAATCCTAAATTTTGATTAGTAACGAATATCGTTCAATTAAGCTTGAGGCTCTTCTTCTTTTTTCTCGCCGCCGACCAAGTTCAACTCAGCCAAAAGCTTTTCACGAGACTCTTCTGAATTCAGAAGTGTTTGAAGACGATCACGGAAAGCTGGAATATTGCCAAGAGGACCTTTTAGCGCAACCAATGCTTCACGTAACTCAATTAGTTTTTTTAATTCAGGTACTTGTGATGCCACTGCATCTGGTGAGAAGTCCGCTAGAGATTTGAAGTTCAGCTCAACTGGGAGGTCAGCGTTTTCATCATCTACGAGCTTGTTTTTTACTGTTGTAGAAATATGCAGCTCGCTTTCACGCATTACAGATTCAAAGTTGTTTTTATCAACTCGTACTGCTGAACGCTCTTCAAGCGGTGTTTCTTCTGGATGTCCTTTAAAATCACCCACTACGAGCGTTTTTAAAGGGAGTTCAATTTCAGCCTGTGCATCCCCTGTAGCCGGAATATATTTAATATTAATCCGCTCTTTAGGAGCTACACTTCCTTCTTTAGACATATGAAGTCTCCGATACCTTATGCCAATCGTTGTCGATAAAAATGTCAGTTCGATAAAGATCTGACTATGAATTTAAATAAAAAACTATCTGTGCGCCCTGTTAAAACAAGGCGCACTTTCTATTTATACTTTTATAATTAATATTGATAGCAGGCCGTAATTCCACTATCTAATAAGCCTCTAATTCGAAGCAGACAACCATAGAAAGAAAGTCTAATTAAGCAATAGCTCAATATTGTAATGCGCTTTGGTTATCTACGCTTAGAATTAATAAGCGGCATTCTATTCACGAAACATGAAAACTTTATCTAAAAATAAATAAAAACATGATCTCTATTCCATAATTAGTTGGTGTAATACGGATCATACTTTTATTAACGCTTTAGTTAATAATCCCAAAAAGTATCATGATTATAAAAGGGAGCATGAGACTTTATCTTATTTTCGAGAATTATTAATTTATTGTCATATGTATCATTGACAACTAAAGACAGATTAGCAAATAACGTTTCTACATTTGAATATAACGCAGGTAACTTGTCTCTACCTGCCGACTCTAAATAAACACTTAAATACGCCTTTGCAGTAACGAAATCAGATTCGACAAATCCGTACGGTTCGCTTTGTTCAGTGAGTAGTGACGCAAGGATCGGTAAGGACGTTAGATCGCCAGCTTCCATAGCCTTGACTCGCCACTCATATGCTTTGCCGTACATCTGAGCGGACTCTAAGTATTTGATGTAGTTTAAGATTGCTGGTAAGTATCCCGTCTCTGCTGCTTTTAAGTAAGTGTGCCGAGCATTAGTTTCTCTGCTACCTGGTAAAACGAATGTGCCCTTTCCCGCTTCTATTTGGCTCGCTAAATCCATCAATGCATGAGGGTGGTTAAATGCGGCAGCGCGACTTAGGTAGTACTGTGAGAGTTCAGCATCACTACCCTGGTGATAAAGAGCGAGCTCATAAAAGGCTTGATCAGGCTCTTCCCTACCTAAGTTAATGACAGCGTTGTAATAATTCTTTTTCCAAAGATTACGCTCTTCTTTTTCCAACCAATTCGCATGTAGATAAAGAAACTGCATTGCTTTACGACTTCCATTTTTAGCCGCAATCATCAAATAGTGCTTACTCTCCGGAGGGGTTCTAATGGTACTTTTGTATGAAGCCAATTCCATTGCGTATAGATACGCAGCATTAGGGTTTCCGAGCTCTGCTGCGAACTTAAGATACCTACGCCCTTCTACATTCTTAAACTGCGCCCTTAAAAGCCTTCCTTTTTCAAAAGCCTCTACTGCTGAAAGATTATTTAAATCATAACTCCCTTCTTCAGCACTATTTGCAATAGCGCAAAAAAGCCAAAGACTTAAAGCGAATAACCTTGTTACTGCTGACATTCCTGTCACCTTTAAAGCCAAAAACGTACAATCAATTCGTTCTATTAGTGAAGACAAATATAAATGTCAACCAAGACGTCCACTGCTCTAATTAATTTTATTCTATGAGCAATATAATAAAGCAATAAACATTCCAAATATGGACAACCGAACTTTACTAGAATCAGGCCCAGCCCTAGGCAACTTTTTGCCCAGGAAAAACAAAATCACCAACCAGCGAGCAAGAAACTGCCCAAAAGCCTGTCTTATTAATGAGCCAGTTATTTGTTTTTATTTTTAGGAGTGCAATGTTGTCCAAGACAAACCGGGAATTTAAGTATTGGTTCTCGCACTAAAAAATACATTATACCAAACGGTAAAAATAGAATATTCTTTAAGAGGAATCAGTTGGATTCGTAAGAAATTATCAAAGTTATGATATAAAAATTATGTATATATTGGGCACGAAATGAAACATTCCCAAAATGGAAAGCTAAAAATCACAGATTGGATTGGATTGGATTGGATTGGAGCGGGCAGCGGGAATCGAACCCGCATCATCAGCTTGGAAGGCTGAGGTAATAGCCATTATACGATGCCCGCGCATCGAAGAGATAACCTCAATATGCCACAACTGTAGGAAAAGAAAAGCGCTTTTTGTTCAACTGCTTACTAATCAGCCAAATATAATCAAATGCTTGCACACGGCGCTCATTTTTTGTTTCATCACAACGAAATAAAGGAGCACTAATGTGCTCCTTCTAACTTATTCCCGATTGTTGCATGCGTTCCCAAGGATTGTTTGGGTGATGCGTCGCTTAGCCTTGTAGGTAAGCGTTAAGCATCCACATTAATTTTTCTTGCTCACGGATGTAGTCACCCATCAATGCCGCTGTACCTTCGTCATCTGCTTCACTCGCGTTTTGTAGAATCTCACGCTGTTTTAGAAGTAAAACGCTGAAGCCTTGAACCAGACCTTGTACACACTCCTCACCAGAAGTCGCGTTTTGATGTTCTTTAATTTCACTTGCTTCCAAGTAGTTGCTGAATGCGTGCGCTGGCGTATGACCCAAAGTTAGAATACGCTCTGCAAGCTCATCGATTTTTGTTTGTAGATCAGTGTAGATCTCTTCAAATTTCACGTGCAGTTCGAAGAACTGCGCACCTTTAATGTTCCAGTGGTAACCACGTGAGTTCATGTACAACACTTGGTAGTGCGCTAACAGTTGATTTAGCTGTTGAGCTAGTTGTGCTGATTGTTCGCTGTCTAGACCAATTAGGCTTGCTTGTTTGTTCATAATCTTGCTCCTAGAAGGATGATACCAATCGTAGTAACGAACGATTCTCTTACCGGGATTGGTATAAAGTTTAAAAATTCTTTTGCAGTATTTACTGCCGATGGAGTCATATTACGACTCCGGCTCGGTGAAGAAAATTTGGTTTTAGCTATGATTTAAATAGCCAATTCCAATGAGCAAGCAGACGAATATCGGCGTATCATTCAACAAAAAAGCCCCAACCATTTTCATGTAACAATGGTTGGGGCTTTTTCGCATTAGGTTAAGAGTTCAAGGTACCGCTTCTAAGTGGTCTTGAAAGCCGCCATTTGATGATTCAACTCGGTAACTTGCTCTTTTACTTGCAATGATGTCTCTGATGCTCGCTGACTGTTATTCGAAACTTCCTCCACTGAATGAGTGACATCTGACATCAATCCAGTGATCGAATTGGTTGCATGAGATTGCTGCTCTGCCGCTGCCGCAAGTTCTGCCATTTGTTCATTCAAAGAGCCAATTTGCTCAGTAGTAACAAGCAAACGAGTTACTGCTTTATCAATGTGTTCAGCGCCCTGCTCCGCAAGTGATTGGCTGTGTTCAATCTCCTCAACCACAGAATTAGTCGAGCGTTGAATGGCATTGATGATACCGTTGATTTCTGTTGTCGATTCAGTCGTCCGTGTCGCCAACATACGAACCTCGTCAGCAACCACCGCAAAGCCTCGCCCTTGATCACCTGCACGCGCCGCTTCTATCGCCGCATTCAATGCCAGTAAGTTAGTTTGCTCAGCCAAGCCTTCAATCACTTCAGTAACACGCCCAATGGCTGCACTCTCTTTGCTTAACTGTGTCACTTGCGTACTGGCGGTTTCAATACTGCCGTGTAAGCTTTCCATAGTGACTTTATTTTGCTCTAGAGCATCACGACCTTGTTCAATCTCGCCTTTTGAATCAGAAAGCTTCTGCACCGATTGGTTGGCTTGATCCAAAGTGTTTCTTGCTGCGAGAGCAATCTCATCCAGTTGACGCCCCATTTCAACAATGTTGGTTTGTTGCTGTTCTATATTCAATGAAGTGACCTGAGCTGACTCCAACAGTTCTTCCATGCTGATATCAACCTGGCTAGCTTTACCATTAACTCCGGAAACGATACCTGCCAAAGATTCGTTCATGCGGTTAATCGAATCGGTGAGATCAGCCAATTCATCTTTACCTACAACAACCAATGGAGGCTGAGAAACATCTCCTGAAGCGATCGTCTTTGCTCGCTCCGACAAGTTCTTCACTCGGCGACCAATGGTGCTGCCCATGTATTTTGAAATCGCTATTGCGGCAAACAAAACCAGCGCCGCTGCAATCAACATGGTGGTAAGTACGTTTTTGATCGACTGATTGATGCCCTGCCCACTCTGATCGGCACGATTTTGCTGAGCCAATACAATCGTCTCTAAGCTTTGGTCTAGAGCATCCGCAGCTGGTAACAGTTCGTTAGCCATCAGCAAGTTTGATTCGTTCCATTCTGCTGACTGACGCAATGCAATCACCTGCTCTGCCAGAGGAAAGTACAGTTGCTGCATTTCCTTAAACAGTGACCACAGTGATTGGTCGTTATCGGTGAGTCTATCCAGTTTGCTGTCGATTTCCGCTACAGACTGATTGTGGTACTTAATCAAGTCTTGGTATTTATCCAAGTAGCTTTGCTTCCCGTATAACAGAAAATCTCGCAAAGCAGAAAGTGCATTGGCTAACGATGTGTAACTGTCGGCGTAGACTTTAAACAGGCGTTTTCTGTCTCCACCAAATGGGTTCCCAGACTCTTCATTAATTAGGTTTTGAAGCTGGTCAAGCGCCACTTCCGCTATAGGTGCTGCCTCGTTAATGAAGAGGTTGTGAGCAGGTAAGTTCTCGTCGCTGTGGCTAAGCTCCAGCAGCTCATTTAGAGACTCTTTTACTGTGTCCCATTGGCTTTGAACCGCTTGAAAGTCCTGTTGTGAGATCAAAGCTTGTAAAGTCGGAAGAGATTCGTCAGTTGACGCCATGATATTGCGCATATCTTCACTCAAGTGCATGCTCTGTTGCTCATCACCACCTAACAACATGTAGGCCCGAATAGAGGAAAGCGAGGCTTGAACGGATTGTTGGATACCGCGACTGATGTCTACGGTCGGTAAATCGGATTTAAGTAATGAAGAGGCATATTGCTCAACGGTGGTGACGTTGCGATAAGTAAATACCGCTGATGCCATAAAAAGTACGGCTAGCAGCACAAAACTGAGCTGCAACTTCCCTGATATTGTAAGGTTCATCCATAAACTCCTGACAACGATGAGCCCTAAATATAACTTTAACCATTAAAATGTTAAAGACATGTAATCAAAAAGAGTATTTTATATTAGCGAATAACAATGTTGCTGGAGTGGCTCCAAATAAACTATCGTGATTACCATTAAAACTTTGGATCACGGTAAGTAATTGCCAGTCATTTGCGAGGGAGTAGTTACTCGATATCCCAAGGAAATAGGAATGATCATCGTAGTAACTGGTTGAAAACGTGACGCGGTTTAGAGGTGTTAAGTCAAAGCTCACATCGGCGTACCATGTATTTCGTGTAAAGCTCAACGTTTTTGCATCGAGAGGAAGGTTCAAATACGCCAATGCGCTTGATGCATCTTGCGGTTCAGAGATAAATAACCACGCTGCACGCCCCATCCAGCTGCGTTTGCCGCCAAAGCTGTAATCCGATTCAATACTGGCAACCGTGGTCTTTTTGGTCGCTTCACCCTCAAATTCTGGATCAATGGGATCAAACCACGTGAGCTCTCCACGAAAACCCGCATTAAACACATCCGTTGCAAAACCAACGCCGAGTACGTAATCCATCCGAGCTCGTCCTGCAATAAACTGATAATCCCATCCCGATTGATTTGCGAAATAACGCAGTGAGGCACTGTCTTGTCCTGACTGACGAGCTGGTGAAAACACCAAATCTACCCCATCGGCAAAACCTAATTTTCTGCTCAGCATGACCGCATCCGTGCCTGCCCGCTCTTCATAGTCAAAATCGTAAATCGAATACGCATTATAGATATCGTTAGGATTCCATATCGTATTCATCGACCAATTGATACGAAAGCGCCCTAGTTGCGCTCCCCAGTCATCTTGCTGCCAAGTGAGATACAAGCGATCAAGCTGACTGTTAATGACCACATCATCTTCATGCCAGTTTTTGCTTAAATCCATGTAACCAGAATCCAACGCAACCAAATCGGCATAGCTAGGAAAGTCGGTAGAATCACCCCAAAGTGCTCGATTTCGTAGTCCAACATTCACACGCCAGCTAGAGGAAAAACGGTATTCAAAGTTAAGTCGATTGTGTATCAGGTTATCGAACGTATTATCAGTGCCATCAGGAATACTGTAAGTTGCCATGTATTTGATGTAACCCTCCAAATCCCATGACTTTTGAGGCTCTAATCCGGGAACCGCAGAAAAGGCTCCACCAGCCTTAAGACTAAGCAGAGAAAGACTTAACACCTTGATAAACATCGTACTTACTTTTGTTCTGGGCAAGCAAGTATTTAATCGGAGAGCTTTGGTGCAAGTCGTATACAAATGGTAAGCGGCTCTATGCATGTGATCTCTCTGCACGATTATCAATGTTACTGAAATCACGCGCTAAGCGACCGTCTTCAAACACGATAATTCGGTGTGCACGTTTTATCACCCGCGGATCGTGGGTCGAGAAGATAAACGTCGTCCCCTCTTGTTCGCTAAGCTGCTCCATAATGTCGAGCAGCTCCGCAGTGCTTTTGGCGTCTAGATTGGCAGTGGGTTCGTCCGCCATGACAAAACGAGGCTTCGGCGCTAGGGCTCGAGCAACCGCAACACGCTGTTGCTGCCCACCAGACATCTTACCTGGCACCTTATTCATTTGCTCCGCTAACCCCACTTGTTCAAGCAAGGACGTCGCACGTTCACGGCACTCTCGCTCGGTTTTTCCTTGCAGTTGCATGACGAATTCCACATTCTCAAGCGCGGTTAACACAGGTAACAAACTGTAGTCTTGGAAGATGAAGCCTATATTATCGCGACGATAGGCAATCAGTTCTTTTTCTGACATCGATGAAATCATGCAGCCGTCGATTTCCACTTTGCCAGAGCTTGGAGCATCAATACCGCCAATCATGTTCAGCAACGTCGTTTTACCCGAACCAGATGGTCCCATGATCGCAACGAACTCACCTTGCTTGATCTCCAGATCGACCGACTGCACTGCATGCACGGGATAATCACCATCGGCGTTGTAAATTTTAGTTAGGTTTTCTAGTTTGATGGTCATTAGCTTTTCTCCGCCATGGCATCCACTGGTCGATGCTTTAAGATTTGTCGTGCGGGATACAGTGCTGCAATAAAGCTAGCAACAAAAATCGCGACAATGATCATTTGATATTCCGCTAGCGATACCCGTGGATAGAGCAAGGTATCTACGCCATAAGCCCCCAGCCCTTCCGCCATACTAGCCAGCGATAATCCAGTAGTACTCAGCACCTTGAGCATAATTACACTCCCGAGTAACCCAAGCGCACAACCGCTTAATCCGAGGAACAAGGTTTCGAAAACGATCAACAAGCGTATCTTGTGTTTTTGCATCCCGACAGCCATTAACACACCGAACTCTCGTGTGCGTTCAAACACCGACATCAACATGATATTGATGATGCCAAGGGTCATCGCCAACACAAACACCACCAGCATCACTTGGTTGGAAACATCCATTGTGCTCATCATGGTCGAGAGCAAAGGTTGGATCTCTTGCCAAGGTCTCACACTGAGCAAGTCTTTACTTTCCGGCGGTAAAATAGAGTTAGTGAACGCCAGTATCTGCTTGAGCTCAGTATCGTTATTAGAAGTAAGGAGTATTGCGATTTCGTGTGTGCCACTCAGCCCCGCGACCTTTTCAAGATCTGCTTTTCGGACGTAGACATTACCGTCATCAAACCCTGTCGATGGTGTTTTGAATATACCTCGAACACGAAATGCCGCGCCTGCGACCTCCCCATTGATATCAGACAGAGTAAGTACAACTTTGGACCCGACTCGTAGCTTCAATCGTTCGGCTATTTTGCTCGATACCAAAATCGGATTTCTGCCTTCTTCGCTCAGCCATTCTCCGTCGACAATATGTTTCGATAGTGGCGTGATGTTTTGCTCTTGCTCGATATTAACGCCGTTGATGCGAATACCACGTGTACTCCGCGCTGACGCTACCATGCCATCTGCTAGAAATCGTTCAGAAATGGCTTTCACTTCTCGATTAGTCGATAACACTTTGCCTATCTTATTCGAATCGGGAATCACATCTTTTAGCTCAGGATTGACCAAGTAGGACTTTTGCTGGATCTGAAAGTGACTGGTTTGCCAAGAGATAGCGTTCTTGATCATGCTATCGACTAAGCCATTCATAAAACCCATCATGGCAACCACGCCCATCAAGCCAAATACCATGGCACCGAGCATGATTGAGGTTCTCAACTTGTTACGCCACAAGTTACGCCAAGCCAACTTAACCAGCATGAGCACCTCCTTTTAACCCTGCCGCAATGGGCATTCGAAGCATGCGAACCATTGGGTAAAGCAAACACAACAAAAGAATAAACAGCACGACTACGATTTGATTGAGCAGTAAGTGTGGGTCGAGCGAAACGGGCACAATAGGTTCAAAACCACTTTCGCGCATGAGCTTGGCAGCATCGCCGGTAATTTCGATTGGATTAAAATAGAAATACCCCAACACAGGAGCACTAACGATAAGCCCAATAATGATGCCAATGACGGACATAAACAGAGACTCTATCGTGAGCAGAAGGACGAGCTTGGAGCGCAGCATTCCGGTCGCCAGCATGACAGCAAACTCACGTTGGCGCTCTAATGTCGTCATTAAGATAGTCGCGAACAAGCCAAAACCAACAATGCCGTAGAGAATGTAAATCAAGAAAATGCCACCCGCTTTATCTAAGGCGATTTGCTGTGCCATTTCTGGCGACAGTTCTTTCCAATCTTTCACGGCGACATTTTTGCCATACTCGGCTTTAAGCTGTTCAACGGTATCAGGTAAGTCTCTTAGACTCTCAGTATTTAAAACCCATGCAGTGACTTGGTCATCCAACGAATACAGGTTTTGCGCAGTATCGAGCGGCATGTACACCAACTGAGAATCAAGCTGCTGCAGAGGAAAATGAAGAATGCCCGAGATTTGATACAAACCTGCCGCCGTTTGCCCTCGATAACCGACACCATATAGCACCAATTCATCGCCAACCTTGAGTTGCAAATAATTCGCCAAACCACCACCAACTAGCACTGATTTTTGCCCTGATTGGATGTAGCTTCCCTCAATCAATTTGTCGCTGATATTGGAGTACTGATCTTCAGCTTCAGGCTCCACACCTAGTACCATCACGCCTTTTGAGCGTTCGTCTTTTGCGGCTAAAGCAAAAGATTCCACCCGAGGTAATACCACATCAATATTGGGATTGTTTTTCGCCGCCGAAATGAAGGTGTTGGTTTGCGGCAAAACATCATCAATGCTGGAAGAGTCACCAAACTCGGGGTTTTGCAGTTGAATCAGACCTGTATAAAACTTGGCGGCATTTTTGATATTGGACGTGTAACTGCCTTCTTGAAACGCTCGCGTAATAAGCGAAAGAAACAGCACCAATGCCAACGCAGACGCCGTCAGTAGTGTCCTGCGTTTTTGTCGCCAGAGGTTTCGCCAAGCCAGTTTCACAAGCATTGATTCGCTTCCTTCCGTTGATGTTTGATTATCCGTTTCTTCTTTTAGCCGCTCATTTATCCAAACTTAGTCGCGCAGCGATTTCATCTGTTGCTGAGAGAAAAAGCTGTCATCGATATCGAAATCAAACTGCGCTTGGTGGGTAATGAGTACGGTTTTGTTCTCTGGCTTATCAAGCGGCTGCATTTCCATTCTGGTCGCTAATTTTCTCCCGCCGAGCTCTTTCACGTCATAAGTCGTCATCACGTTCACTCGCTCATCAAACTCATCGTAGAATTCCACTTTGCGCTGCAGGTAGGTCGATTTGGAAATCCACAAAGTTACTTTGCTCCAAACCACGGGAGCATCGGGCTTCGCAACGGCGTCTATCACCCAAACCTTGTCGCCATCAAACACATCCTCGCCTTTTAATTCATGTTGATAATCGACCACGATAGAGGACTGGTTTATCAAGTCATCATTGGTGAAGTCAGAGCCCATCCACGATTGGCTCAACATAGATGGCGCAATTTTGATGACGCGTTCAATACTCGGCACCCAATTCCACATTTCTCTCTGTCGTTTTAGAGAAGCGCTGCCCTTATCTTTGGCTGGCGCCGTAACCAACACCAAAGACAAATCCGTCCCTTTTGTCCAACTCTTCATGGTCATCGACCGAGTCCAATCAGGACGAATGATCTCCATTGTAGATTCGGTATAACTGGAATCACCGCGCATTGCCTGATCTGACTGTTGTACGATATCAAAAGCACTTTCAGCGACAGCAGTAAATGAAATGGACCAACACAATAGAGATAACAAAGCAGTACGCATAACCGTCCTCGACACTGAAATCCAATACTATTCACGTCAGAAATAACAACAAAAACAGGGAGTTCAAATCAGTATAGCAAGAAGGGGTGGAAGGTCGGCGAGAGATCGCTCAAAGTTTATTCAGCTTTACGGAGTAAAGGCGCCACGTTATCTCTACGTACACATTGGAAGACAGCACAGTTCTTACCCGCAGATTTGGCCTGATACATCAGAGCGTCAGCATCCGCCAGCGACAGTGGTGAATCAAACTCTGGATAGAACGCACACCCTAGACTGACACTGACTTTAACCACATGGTCGTCAATCATCACTGCATTTGCTGCAATAGCAATACATAGCTCTTCTGCAAGTTGTCGAGCACGAGCTTCTGTCAGATGAGAAGAAATAATGGCAAACTCTTCTCCTCCTATCCTTGCTAGCGACACCTCGGCTGGCATTTTCTTCTTCGCAGTATTGGCGACAGAGAGAATGACTTCGTCTCCACAAATGTGGCCAAACCGATCATTGACGGATTTAAAGTCGTCAATGTCGAAAATCATTAACGTCAGGTTACAGCCCCCCGCACTATAACGTGATAACTGATCAATAAAATGGCGTCGGTTCTGTAGCTTCGTTAATGGGTCGGTCAGCGTCAGCTCTAAGAGTTTTTTATTGGCTAACGTTAACTCTTTCGTTTTTTGACGAACGGTTTTTCGCAAACTAAAAATATGAAACATCGCAGCCGCCGAAAACAGCACAATGGCCAGAGGAAGCAAATACATCGGATAGACTCTCTGAATATTGGTCCAACGGTTAATAATGCGATCTTTTTCTGAATGGGGTATGTTTTCAAATTGACGAGACAAAGCTCCGATAGAAATAGGGCTGCTCTCTGATGCTGCAATTCGGAGATCTCGACTGTACAAATGCATAACTGGCACAAAGCTAAATATCACATTCGATGTCGCTGAATGAAAGTTGACCACTTGCTCATCCGCAATAAACATTTTTATCTCTTGCCGCGCCGCTGCTTTTAATAGCAATTCATTATTTTCGTAAGTATTTACCTCTATATCAGGGTACTTATTAGTAATAAAGTACTCTTCATATCCCCCTTTCACGACTCCAATTTTCGTATCTGAATTGCCTCTTAGTGCCTCTTGGACATTCAAACCGACCAGTTCAGTCGCGAGATACAATTGTGTATCAATGGGCATAATGACTGCACCAAACTCTAGATATTCATCTCTTGGCTTGGAGTAGATGAGTCCAGCATGAATATGCGCTTTACCCTCTTCCACAGCACGCAACGATTCATCCCAGTCAAGCAACAAAAACTCGACTCGAACATGGTTCTTTTCCGAATAGGCTTTCCAATAGTCGATTAAGATTCCAGCAGGTTCGCCATCTTCTGTTAGGTAAGAAAATGGTTTCCATGCTTTAGAGTTAGCAACAACTAAAGCGTTAGGCTCCGTTACGTGAGCATAACTAAAGCAAGGAAGGAAGATCGCCAGAAGAAGAACAAGGTAGAACCGTCCGACCTTAAGCCGTGTTAATACTTTATGCACGTACAACATCATACCTTTTCTCTACGCAAATACTGATGGGCTACAACCTTAGGTATAGCAAATAATGTGAGTGTAATTGAGTACCAAATGTGATGCATATCTAATTCACGATATCAATATTGAGAATTCTATAAATTTGTACTACTGATGTACACCTCCGCTAGCACTAAAGTGCTTCTTCGCAATTCCCAATCTCAAAAATTCTGGTTCTGCTTAAATAATCTACGAAATACCGCATGCCATCAGACCTAGAGCACAGTCCTGCTTTTCCCTCATATTCTTAGCTTCAAGAAAGCGATGAGCTTTGTTAACTTTAATGCAAAATTTTTGCAGTATAATTCATCATGCCTTCACAATATCGAATAAACAAAATTGTTGAGATTGGCGATACTCTCCATCGCAGTGGTTGCGCGCCTTACAAAGTAGAAAAGTACACTCAACACTACGCTCAAAAGCATGGGGTTGATGTAATGATCCAAGCAACACCAACGGCTATCAATTATCAATTCCCCGACGACAACAATGCTGTTGTACTAAAACGTCTCAAGCCAGCTTCGATCAACTTAAGCTTATTAGCAAATACCATCATACGTATTAACCAACCAAGCAGTGAACCAGTACCCGAACCAGCTGGCTATCCTTTGTGGGTGATAGCATTGGCAAACATGGGGATTCCACCAGCTTATTTGATGCTGGTCGGTAGTACTTTAGAGGCGGTTGGCTTTGCTTTCTTACTCGGCTTAATGGTTTGGGGATGCCAAATGGTATGTCGAGCACGCCGCGCTATTGCTGTCGAATTTATCGCTGCGCTTTTTACCGGCATCATCGTCGCATATCTTTCTAGTACAGGCTTGCCTATTCCGGTATGGGCTTTATGCATAGCCACTATTGTGCTGTTTGTTCCCGGCCTCTCCATTTCAAACTCTTTAGAGTGCTTAGCATTTAATGACTTGGTATCTGGCACCAGTTTATTAGGACAATGCGCTCTCACGCTGATCAAACTGTTTGTGGGCATTACAATGGGACTTAACATTGGCGAGGCCATTTGGGGGCAAGCACAATCTATCGCTTACACTAATGAAATTCCAACTTGGATGCATATCAGTGGCCTGTTTCTCATTTCAAGCTGTCTTGGCGTTATCTTTAATGCTCGTCCGCTCGATATTTTACTAGGTTTGCCAGTAGCAATGCTCGGCATGTGGGGGCCATTCTATCTAGGGTTTGACAGTGGATGGGTTGTCGGAACTTGGATAACGACTGTATTGATCACTTTATACGGCACTTGGATCGCAAAGAAAATGGAACTGACAGGATCTATTTATATCGTACAAGGGATCATTATTTTGGTTCCAGGCAGTCGTGTTTTGGTCAGTGCGAGTCAATCGGTGTTTGAACAGTCAATTCTGCCAATCCCAAGTATCGGGCTTTCTGCACTGTTTATGTTCTCTGCAATCGTTGCTGGGCAAATCACCGCATACTCCATTTACTCACCCAAAATAGAACGTTAAAACACAGCTCCGCAGTCACCCTCAAATAAGAAAAGAGCCCTATTCAAAATCCACTTTAGTGAAGACTTTGAATAGGGCTCTTTGCCTCTATGCTTCGCTTTCCGGTTGAAGCTTCCTTTACCTTTCTTCGCTTTTACTACTCTCGTCCTGAATAACTTGCTCGTGACTGCCGCTTTAAGTGCATTATCTTTGATTATCCCGCGTCCAAATTCTGTATCTAAACTCAATTCATCCGGGCAGGGATTATGTTTTAAACTACTCATACATACTCCTTATTGGTCAAACCAGATTGAACAATAATTTCGCAAACTAGTCAATTTTGTAGAATTAAATTCATAAATCTCTTGAAAAACTTCATGCTTGTTTCATTTATTTGCAACTCCATCAAAAAAACAGTGGTTAAAAAGTGACTAAATACAAATATTTCCATGTATCCTTCCGATATATGTTGACTCTCTCTGAATTTAACCTAGACTCAACGACGGCTAGAAAGAAAGTTCTTTGTTCTCACATTTCGTTGGATGATTAGTAAGTCCGCCGTCCTGTGGTACGCAATAGCAATTTATTTTTCCACGCTATAAGCGCCTGAAAGGCGAAGATTTACACAAAATTTAGATATTTAGGAAATAGACATGTCTAACAAAGCTACTGGTACAGTTAAGTGGTTCAACGAAACTAAAGGCTTCGGTTTCATCCAACAAGAAAACGGTCCTGACGTTTTCGCTCACTTCTCTGCAATCCAAGGTGACGGCTTCCGTACTCTTGTTGAAGGCCAGAAAGTAGAATTCGAAATCACTCAAGGTCAAAAAGGTCCACAAGCTGAGAAAATCACTCTAGTTTAAGACTTATAGATTTTGATATAGTAGCCAGCTTTTAGCTGGCTATTTTTTTGCCTAATTTTTACAAGATTACTATCTGCATATATGTAAAACACTAACTTTACTCAATAAAATGCAAACTCAGCTTTAGAGTTGATGTATCCTAGTGCCACGACCTTGCTATACCTCAACAACCCTAAGGTATTTAGCATCATATCTAATGTTATTTTGTACGACTGAGACTTTGATAGGGATAACAACCTCCTCACACATTGAGACTGACTAAGAACATGGCTCTGAAACCCACTATTTATAAATTTCGTATCGCTATCTCTGATATGAACAACGACTACTACGATTCGAAAAACCTGACGATCGCTCTTCACCCTTCAGAGAAACCGCAACGAATGCTAGCGCGCATTTTTGCTTTCTGCCTAAATGCACAGGACGAACTTGAGTTCACCAAGGGCCTTTCTACAACAGAAGAACCCGATCTATGGCATGTGGAAGACGACCAATCCATTACCCACTGGATTGAGATTGGAGAGCCTGAGCCAGACCGCATAAAAAAAGCGACTCGCCTTGCAAAGCATGTGAAGGTTTATACCTACAACACAAAAGCGTCGGTATGGTGGGATAAGATGGCAGGTAAGTTTGGTATGCTCCCTGTGGATGTCGCAAGCCTAGATTACGACGCAATTGACATGATCGCACAACATCTTGATCGTGGTACTAGTCTGTCTGTGATGATCACTGGCACCTCTATTTTTGTTGATATCAACGAACAACATATTGAAGTAACAGTAAGGGAATTGCAGACGAATGACGCCTCTTAAAGAATTTATTGAAGAGATAGGTGTCAAGAATATTCCCTTTGTATGTCAGCATAAAGCAGCTAGACGACGTTGGACGAAAGAACAAGCGCCCCTGTTCATAAAAGTATGTGAAAACAAGCCTGATACGGCACCTGCGCTACATCTACTTGGATTGTTGACTAAATCTCACATAGAAGCGAGTGCACTGTATGAACAGCATTCAACGTCAGCACATCACATGCAACAAGTTCTAAATGACACGCTAGGTGAAGAGCACGCTGAGAAGTTCACTAATCAGTCAGCCGAGGACTTAGTATTGGTGACACACTTGTGGCTATACACCCAAGGTTACCTAAATATGGATTTTAGCCTCGCTCACGATCACGCGGAGCAAACCCAGAATACTTTGCAACATGAGCTCGTGATAAAACGAATGGATTTAGATGCCTTTCGTACTGATTTGATGCAAAGCTTCTACATGGGTAAAGAAGTAAACCCAGCAAAAAAACAAGGGCTGTTTAGTTGGGTTAAGCGCTTATTTTCCTCATAAAAAACATGGTTTTGTCAAAACCAAACACCTGATAGACTACGCCCTCACATGCAACGACTTTCTTCGCTGAAATAAGTTCGTTGCATGAAACTCAAGGACACTTATCCACTGAACATCAAGGGATCATTATGAAGTTTATCCGTTGGATTTTGGGAAAAATCATTCTACTTCTCAACGCAGTATTCTCACCTCGCGGCGTAAAACGCTCAGCAGAAGAACAGAAAAGTGTTGATGACAAAGCGAAAAACTACGCACTGTACCAATTTGAAGCTTGTCCTTTCTGCGTAAAAGTTCGTCGCGCGATGAAGCGTCAATCAGTGAATATTGAAGTACGTGATGCGAAAAACGACCCAGCCCACCGTGAAGCACTAGAACAAGGTGGCGGTCGAGTGAAAGTACCTTGCCTTCGCATTGAAAAAGAGGGTGAAACACAGTGGTTATACGAGTCGTCAGACATCGTCGCGTACATCGAAAAAGAATTTGCCTAAGTTCCCCCTAGAACAAAGGCAAAAGAGGCACCTAGTCAGTGCCTCTTTTTATTGATTGACGATCAACATGAGTTCTACGCGTCGATTACAGGCTTTTCCTGTAGAGCTATTGTTGCTGCACTTAGGAACCAATTCACCAAAACCTCTAGAAAACAAACGCTGTCGGGGAATCATTGTAAGGAGCTGACTTTCGACTTCTTTCGCTCTTCTTTCGGATAATCCCTCGTTGTATGACTCTGCACCAGAGCTATCTGCATGCCCATCAATCACAACATCGACATCAGGGCGACTTGACAGATACTGGCCTAAATTTTGAATCCAATTTTGAGAGTTCGCTGATAAGCGAGAGGAATCAAACTGAAAGTTTATTTTTTCTTTCAAGCGTATCATGACATTCTCACCAGCTAGTACCTCATGTGCAATCTGATTACGATCAAGGTACATCTCTAGGGAAGTCACGCCTTGGGGCTTTTTTTCATCGTACTTCACCGCTGTAACGTGCTGCTTAGCCGAAACATAAGGTATCGTGCTATAACCCCACTCTGGATGCCTTAACTGCTCATTTGATCTTGGAGCAACATCCAGCATGTTTCCCGGAATCATCTCCGAATCAAGACTACCGCACCCACTCAAAATGCCGCAAATGACCAAATACCAATACTTCATACGAATCCCAATACAGTAGTTGATTATGATATTAATCGGCGGGCTTGAATCAAGCTTTAGCCAATTGGAACCAAAACGTTGTTTTGCTTGTGTGAAAACCAAGCACAATCCATGCCATTTAGCTCAGTGTTGAAGCACTTTAAAACCATTAGTGTAACAATACATTTAAACGGTTTTCGTCTGGCCTTTTAGCCTATAAACTAAGGTATAACCACTTAATTTAGAGCCACTTTATGTTTAAAACTATTTCTAAAGGCGCTGCACTTTTTGCGACAGTATTTGCCCTTTCGGCTTGTGACAACGGCAATAGTCAGCCACAACAAGGCAAGCAATATGAAGAGCTACCTGTTTCTCTTGCTGAATATAACCTAGCGCCAGTTACTGAAGTTTTCTCTCTAACTTGCGGCCACTGTCGTACGATGGAACAGTTCGTTCCTCAGATTGAATCGTTGACAGAACAAAAAGTTGAGAAGATGCACGTTACCTTTAATGAGAGTGCACAGATCAGCGCGATCATCTTCTACACAGCAGCAATGCAAGTTAACGGCACACCAGACAAAGCATTTATGGAAGAGCTGTTTGCGGCAGTTCAAATGGGTGCAGATGCAACAGCAGATGAGCGCCAAGCAGCAGTTGAGAAAGCTTTTGAGTCTCGCAACCTAGTAAGCCCATACCAGCTAGACGACGCGCAACAAGCAAAACTGTTTGAATACATCACCAAAGCAGAAGAGATCACTACTCGTGGTCAAATTAACTCAGTTCCAGCGTTTATCGTAAACGGTAAATACCAAGTGATCACTGGCGGTCACGAAACCGTTGAAGCTATGGCTGACACAATCAACTATCTGCTAAAACAACCAAAATAAGACAAGGAGCTACTGTGTCTAAATTTCTGTTTCCTCTTATTATTTTCGTCCTAGCGGCATTCTTTATTTACCGCACTTGGACCAACCACAAAGTGGCTGATGAGAACTTTTCTAAAGGCCAAGAATTCCTGCTTGAGAACAGCAAGAAAGAAGGTGTAATTACCACAGAGAGTGGCCTGCAATACCTAGTGCTTGAGAAAGGGACTGGTGATGTTCACCCAACAGCGACTAGCAAAGTGAAGGTGCACTACCATGGCACACTGATCGACGGCACGGTTTTCGATAGCTCTGTAGAGCGCGGCGAGCCAATCACATTCGGCCTAAACCAAGTGATTAAAGGCTGGCAAGAAGGTCTGCAATACATGGTTGTGGGTGAGAAAATCCGCCTGTTCGTACCAAGCACACTTGGTTACGGTAAAAACGGTACGGGCCCTATCCCACCAGCAAGTGTCCTGATCTTTGATGTGGAACTATTGGACATCCAATGATTCTCAGTGAGAACAAAAAACGCCGCGTCGATTGCGGCGTTTTTTATTGGACGAGCTCTTCTGAACAGTAGTTAATTAAGCCTTTGGATAAAAGACCAACTTATCCCCTTCCACCATCACACAATCCATACCTGCAGCGTGAGCGGCTTTCTTGCCTAACTCGGTATCTTCAAACACCACACAGTCTTGTGCTCCTAAGCCAAGCTGATCTGCGGCCATTAGAAAAGTGTCGGGGAAAGGCTTATGATTTTCTACGTCTGTCGCGGTTACCACGGCGTTAAGCTTCTTCAAGATGCCTGCTTTAGCTAATAGACGCAGTGCACTTTCACGTTGGCTACCTGTACCTACTGCAATTTTCTTATGGCCAAGATGCTCATCCAAAACGCTATTCGTGCATGAAATGATTTCACCGTGTTGTTCCATTTCAGCAAACGTGTCCATTTTAAAACGCGACACAGCTTTAGGATCGAGAGATAAACCATGCTGGCGGTTCACTTCACCGACAATTTTGAAACTTGGCATTCCCCCTAAACTGTGAAGCCAATCTTGGTGGAATGGAAAGTTAAAACGATCTGCCGTTGCTTGCCAAGCCGCTAAATGCGCTGGCATGGTATCAATTAAAGTGCCGTCCATATCAAAAATCAGGCCTTTGTAGGGGCTTAAATCAATCGTGTTCATCGCTATTCTTCTACTTTTACATTTCAATATGGTAATTTATCAGTCATCGCTGTAACCCCTATTGGCATTTATCAAATATGCTCAAAATTTCGAACTCTGTCACAATTCAAGACTGGGAAATCCAACTTGCTCCCATAAGAGCTCAAGGTTCTGGCGGTCAAAACGTTAATAAGGTATCGTCCGCGATACATTTACGCTTTGACGTACATCATTCCACGCTTCCCCAATTCTACAAAGATCGCTTACTAGCTATGTCTGACAGTAGAATATCAAAGGAAGGAGTGGTGGTAATTAAAGCGCAAACGTACCGGACACAAGAGCAGAATCGAGAAGATGCACTGAATAGATTAGCTGCCCTGATTCAATCTGCGAGTCATCAACAAAAGAAGCGAATATCGACTAAGCCAACAAGAGCTTCACAACGACGCCGCTTAGATAATAAAACCAAACATGCGGCCAAAAAAGAACACCGAAAAAAGGTGTCATTCTAAAACGTCAAAAGCTAGAGCCATTACATTTAAAGACCAGCATAGGTCTCAATTTTTAGTCAATTATTCAGGATTAACATTATGACTATTAGGCAAAAGCTCTATTCATTAGGCATCATCGCTATTTTAGGTATCATTACCCTCTTAGGCACCTCGTCACATTTTGCTGAACAAAGCAAAGAACTTAACCACGCCATTAAGCTAGTGGGCGACTTAGAAATCAGACTCTTAAACTTACGTCGTAATGAAAAGGACTTTCTATTAAGAAGTAATGCCAAATATCTTGGCAAGTTTGACCAAAACGTTGAGCAGTTTGTCATTGTGGAAAATGAACTCGCTCATATTTTGCAATCTCATCAACTCCCTTCTAGCCAACAATTTAAACAAGACTTGCTTACCTATCAGAAAGATTTTCAAATCTTAGTCTCTGCTTTTAAGAAACTTGGCCTAAACAACGAGCAAGGCTTATTGGCTTCCTATTCACATGTCCTTGAAAAGGCAGAGAAATACGCAACCAATGAGCAACTTTTATCTCTTCTTAAATTTGACCAATTGGTTCGAACTGGTGAAGTCGATACATCATTAGTATCGGGTATCGATAACGCAGAGCTTCTTAGCGCCGCTCAAGCCGTTGCTAGCCAAAGACAACTGATTGGGGTTTCATACAACAAGGGCTTGCTCGGTGAAACTCGCTCAGCCTCTCACGCAGTTGAAGAGCAGTTCAAGAACTTCTCTAGTGCTTTAACAAAAGCTTATTCAGACCGTGAAGCTCAGATGACGCTAATAAAGCAAGGAACAAGCGTTGTTATCTTAGCGATGATTGCATTGATCATACTTCAAATCTCTCGCTCCATTAACTCTCGTGTTTCAACCTTGCTTGCCACCATCAAGTCTATCAGTGAAACCAACGACATGGGGATTCGTTCTACGCTAGAAGGAAAGGACGAGCTGGTATCAATTAGTCATCACCTTAATGACTTGTTAGATAAGTTAGAGGATTTGATTAAAGGAACACAAGAGAAATCGGGCGTTCTTTCATCCAGCACGGATAACATGCATCGCGAGCTTGAAGGCGTTATTGAACAGTTCCACAATCAAGCTGACCATACGTCTTCAATGGCTACAGCTGTACAACAAATGGTCGCTACGATCGGTGAAATCTCTCAGAGTACATCCGTTGCTGTCGAAGGCGTTCACCAAGCTTCAAACAATGCAGAAAGTGGACGCGAAGTTGTTGAGTCAACCGTAACAAATGTTGGTCAGCTAACCGGAATTCTGTCCAACAGCCAGCAGTCAATTGCATCTCTGAACAGTCATGTTGATAAAATTGGTGGTGCCGTAAATATCATTCAAGAAATTGCAGAACAAACTAACCTACTTGCTCTAAACGCTGCTATCGAGGCTGCCCGTGCTGGAGAACAAGGTCGAGGATTTGCTGTCGTAGCTGATGAAGTGCGTGCGCTTGCAAGCCGTACACACCAATCGACTGAAGAAATCACAAGAGTGGTTTCTGATATTCAGTCTCAGATGTCGACAGTGGTTGCAGACATAGATCAATGTAATGACCAAGGGCAACAAACTTTGCATGCATCAGAGAAACTAGACTCAAGCCTGCAACAAATCATCACCGATATGCATTCGATTCAAGCGAATTCAGAGCGAATCGCTTCGGCAATTGAAGAGCAAGGGATTGTGATGAACCAAGTGAGTGAGTCAATCACTGAACTGAATGTTATCTCTGACAATAATATGCGTTCAGCCCAAGAGTGCTTGCAAGAAGTAGATAGTGTCTCTGCACAAGCCCATGACATGGATGCCGCAGTAGCTGAGTTTAAAACTCGCAATGCTTAACTCAGCCTTTCCAATATTGAAATAATCTTAAGCAAAACAAAAAGCCCGAAGCACTCAAATGCTTCGGGCTTTTTTCTATCTGAGGAAACTCAGTGCTTATTCGTCATCAAGAGGAACAAGCTTGGTGCTACCGCCGTGGATTTTCTCACGTTTTCTCTGTACCAGTGCGTAGAAGCCTGGGATCAGGAAAGTACCCGCCAGAAGCACACACAACAGACCGCCAATTAGGGAAATACCTAACGAGTTCTGACTCACATGACCCGCACCGGCCGCGAAAATCAATGGGAAGATACCCAAGATGAACGACCATGATGTCATGTTCACCGCACGGAAACGAAGCTTACCACCTTGTACCGCGGCGCTGTCGATATCCACATCTTTCTCTTCACGCTCTTGCTTGGCGAATTCCACAATTAGGATTGCGTTCTTCGCCGCGAGCGCTATGAGCAGGACGAGACCGATCTGAGCGTACAAGTTAAGCGGAGTTCCGGTTAAGTTCAATGCGAGGAAGGAACCTAACGTCGCCACTGGCACCACCAGAATGATCGCCAAAGGAATACTCCAACTCTCATACTGCGCCACCATGAACAAGTAGATAAAGATCAATGCCAATGCGAACGCGTAAATCGCTTGGTTACCTGCCAATACTTCTTGGTAAGCCATACCCGTCCACTCGTAAGTGTAACCTTGTGGCAGAACTTCAGCCGCGACACGTTCCATTGCTGCAATCGCGTCACCACTTGAATAACCCGGTGCAGGCTGACCTTGAATGATGGCACTGCGGTACATGTTATAACGCCATGCAACATCTGGTTCAAACACCTGCTCATAGCTCACTAGCGTACTCAGTGGCACCATATCGCCGCTCGAAGAACGAACATGGAAACGCTCTAGATCTTCCATGCTGCTGCGATGTTGGCTATCCGCTTGCATGGTTACACGGAAGTTTTTACCAAACATGGTGAAGTCGTTCACGTACAGTGAGCCAAGATTACCTTGTAATGTTTGGAAAATAGACGACAGTGGAATACCTAACTGTTGCGCTTTCTCACGGTCAATATCGACATAGTAATGCGGCACGTTTGCACGGAAGGTACTGAAGGTGTATGCAATTTCTGGCGCTTGGTTAGCAGCCTGAATCATTTCCCCCATTACCATCGACAAATCAGTACGGCTACGACCTAGCGTGTCCTCCAGTACAAATTCAAAGCCTGAGGCTGCACCCATGCCCGGAACGGCCGGAGGCCCCATCGCGAATACTACCGCTTGAGGGAGTTCCATCGCAGCACGGCCGTTGATGCGGTTGGCAATCGCGTTAGCAGCGTGTTCACCGCCAAGCGAGTTACGCGTGTCCCAATCATGCAGTTTAATGAACAGAGACGCACCGTTTGATGCTGCGGCACCCGTCATGAATGAGTAACCATTCGCAACCGTCACGCCATCAACACCCGGCTCTTGCTCAACCATCTTCATCAGTTCATTAGTCACTTCCTCAGTGCGAGACAGTGACGCCGAATCCGGAAGCTGTACGTTCACCAACAAGATGCCTTTATCCTCTTGCGGAACAAACGCCGTTGAGGTTGTTTTCGCGAAGAACGTTACTGCAGCAACCGCGACGAAGAAGAAGGCAATCAGCAACATAGACTTCTTAACCAAGAAGCCAGCGATCTGACCGTAGCGAGCAGTTACACGCTCTAGACCACGGTTGAACGCTTGGAACCAGTTTGCTGTGTTGCCGCCACCCTGCTTCAGTACCAACGAACATAGTGCTGGAGACAGCGTTAATGCGTTAATAGAAGAGATAACTACCGAGATACAGATCGTCAATGCGAACTGACGGTACATGATGCCAGTAATACCCGGAAGCATAGCTACTGGTAGGAATACCGCCAATAGAACCAAGGTCGAGGTAATGATTGGACCCGTTACTTCTTTCATCGCCAGCAAAGTGGCTTTGCGTGGTGAAATGGTTGGGTCTTTCGCCATAGTGGTATCGACGTTTTCGATAACCAGAATCGCGTCATCTACCACGATACCGATAGCAAGGATCAAACCAAACAGAGTTACCGTGTTTATAGTAAAGCCTGTTGCCTGCATGATGGCGAATGTACCGATAAGGGATACAGGAATCGCAACAACCGGAATCAAGGTTGCGCGCGCACTACCAAGGAACAGGTAAGTAACTGCAATTACCAACAAGATCGCTTCAATCAACGTCTTCACTACGCCCTTGATCGACTCAGCAACGAACACAGTGGTATCGTAACTGGTCTCGTAAGCCATGCCTTCAGGGAAGTTAGTGCTCAAACGCTCCAGCAAGTCCATAACCGCTTGACCACTTTCCAATGCGTTTGCATCCGATTGAAGTGACAGAGCAACGATCGACGCGTCTTGACCACGGAACTTACCATTACCATCGTAGAACTTCTTACCAAGCTCAACACGAGCGACGTCTTTTAGGTATACCGTAGAGCCATCTGGATTTGCACGAAGTACCACATCCTCAAACTCGCTCACGCTCTCAAGACGACCTTTGGTCACCAAGTTAAACTGAACTTCTTGAGGGTTATTGTATGGCGCAGCACCAATACGACCAGCTGCCACCTGCACGTTCTGCTCAGCCAGTGCCGCGTAAACATCGGTTGTTGTGAGATTCAGGTTAGCCATTTTTTCAGGATCTAACCAAACACGCATTGCGTATTCACCACCGCCGATTACGTTTACTTCACTGATACCTTTAACACGCGCCAGCTGGTCTTTTACGTTCAGGTTGATGTAGTTGATAAGGAACTTGTCATCGTACTTACCATCAGGTGAGTAGAAGTTCAAAACCATCAACAAGTCAGGAGAACGCTTTTTCACCGTTACACCGACCATGCGCACTTCTTGAGGCAGTTTAGACTCAATCTGTGATACACGGTTTTGCACGTTAACCTGCGCCATATCTGGGTCAGTACCCACATCGAAGGTTACGTTTAGGCTGTAAGAACCATCATTCGCGCTCTTTGAAGACATGTAAATCATGTTTTCAACGCCGTTCACTGAGGTTTCTATTGGGTCGGCTATCGCCTGCTCCACAACCTCTGCACTTGCTCCCGTGTAGAATGCGGTCACGCTCACCGATGGCGGGCTGATTTTTGGATATTCAGCAACTGGCAAGATCGCTAAAGAGATGGCACCTGCCAACGTCAATATGATCGAAATAACCAGTGCGAATTTTGGTCTTTGAATAAAGAAACGACTTAACATGACGCCTCCTACTGTTTCTGTTCAGCAGGTGATTGAATACGCACTTCTACACCGTTGCGTACACGTTGTAGACCTTGTGTAATCACAGTGTCGTCCTTGTCCAAACCTTCTTTGATGATGATACCCTGCTCTACTTGCGCACCAAGCTCAACGTTACGGCGCTCCGCAACATTGCCTTCAGCCATCACCATGGCGAAGTCACCTTCTAGGTCCGTTTGCACTGCACGACGAGGAATCACAATGACGTCTTTTGCATTCTTATCGCGAAGGTTCACTTTGATGTGTTGACCAGGAAGTAGCTTTTGCTCCGGGTTTGGTACCACTGCGCGCATCGCGATCGTACCGGTTTGCGTATTAATCCGATTACCTAAAAAGTCCAATTGACCTAGATGTTCGAAGTACTCGCCGTTTTCCAGTTCAAGCTGAACCTCAACGCCACTCGACTCTGCACTACCGTCGCCTTTAATACCGTCCATACCAAGGTTTAAACGTTCACGTTCACTCACGCTGAATGAGGTATGCACTGGGTCTAGGCTAACAAGCGTTGTCAGAATGCCAGAAGATGGAGAAAGCAGATCACCCGTACTTACTTTACTGTCGCTGATGCGGCCGCTAAATGGCGCACGAATTTGCGTGTAAGAAAGGTTTACTTCCGCAAGCTTGAGTTGAGCGTTTGCTGCTTCCAACTCGGCACGCGCGCCAAGAAGAGTGGCCGTTAACGCATCAAATTCAGATTGAGAAATACTGCCGCGTGGCAACAAGTTCTTACCTCGTTCGTGGTCAAGTTCCGCTTTCTTCAAAGCAGCTTTAGCTTGAGCCAAGGCCGCTTTTGCACTCGCCACTTGCGCTTCAAAAGAAGAAGGCTCGATGGAGTAAAGCAGTTGTCCTTTCTCGACCATTTGACCTTCATCAAAATGGCGAGCTTCAAGATAGCCAGAGACTTGTGCCGTGATATTTGTATCTTCTACTGCTTCAATGCGACCGATGTAAGATTTGCTCGGCTGGTAGTCGATAATTGTGACATCTTGAGTCACAACAAGAGGAGCTTGGCCCCCCTTCTGGGCATTGTTTGCTTCTCCGCATCCTGCGAGGATAGCTGTTGCCGCCATTAATGCGACGAGTGGTTTCTTTTGCATGTATATACCGTCTTTATAGAACAGGATTCGTTTGACAATACCCTAACCTTACAGGGTGCTTTGTCCGAAAACTTTAAAGGAAACCGAGGAAAGTGTATCAAAGTGTAAGCCAATGAAACGACTCGCAAACATCGTAATTAGCAAGCAATATTTGTTGCGATCCTGTGCTCGAATCACAATGAAAGTCGTGTAAATGTTGTGGGTTGGAGAATGGAGATTATTTGCACAATGATAGGCCGATAACCTAGTAAAACGAAAACTTCGTCAGCGCAGCGTATGATTTGACTATTTTTTTAAACAAAATGCGTTATCATGCAAGTAATTCAAAGCTTTCGACCGAGAGGATTACTATGATTTCTAAATGGGAGAAACGTTTTTACCAAATGGCTGAGCTTGTGGCGTCTTGGAGTAAAGACCCATCAACACAAGTTGGCGCGGTAATCACTAAAAACAACCGCATTGTCTCTGTTGGCTTTAACGGCTACCCACACGGTGTTTCCGACAGTGTGGATACAGATGAGCGTGAACTGAAGTATCTAAAAACGTTGCACGCGGAAGAGAACGCGATTTTGTTCTCTAAACGCGATTTAGACGGTTGTGATATTTGGGTTACCCACTTCCCTTGCCCGAACTGCGCTGCGAAAATCATTCAAACAGGTATTGCGCGTGTTAGCTGTCCTGAACAATCTGAAGATTTCTTATCTCGCTGGGGCGACAAGATTCAAGTGAGCCAAGACATGTTCGACCAAGCAGGTGTGGAAGTGAACTGGCTACCAATCAGCGAAATCGAAGAGAAAAGCGTTCGCTAAGTTGTCACTGAGCTTTTGTTTGAACACTCCGGCAACCCTAAAGCTCGAAAAAACAAATGATAAAGCCCAGACAGGTGTCTGGGCTTTTGTTTATCTGAATGGTGAGGTTCACTAGTTGTAAGATTAACCGTGTTTCTTCGCCGTTAGTTCTGCAATCTTGACGATCACTTGTACCGACTTCTCCATCATTTCCACTGAAATAAATTCATGGATACCGTGGAAATTGTAACCCCCCGTGAAGATGTTTGGACAAGGCAAGCCCATGAACGACAAACGTGCACCGTCTGTACCACCGCGAATTGGCTTAATCAGAGGCTCAACATCGCACGCTTCCATCGCTTGCTTCGCTAAGTCGATAATATGAGGATATGGTTCAACCATTTCACGCATGTTGTAATAGCTGTCAGTTAACTTCAACTCAACTGAACCGTGTTTCAAGCCTGCGTTCATGTCATCAACGAGCCTCTGCATAAAGGCTTTACGGCTTTCCAGACCTTCACGGTCGAAGTCACGGATGATGTAACCTAGCTCACTGCGAGCGACACCAAGTTCACCAGATTTTAGGTGGAAGAAGCCTTCATAGCCCTCTGTCGTTTCTGGCGTTTGATCTTCTGGCATCTGCACTTGGAATTTAGCCGCCAAGTTCATTGCATTAACCAATTTACCTTTCGCAGTGCCTGGGTGCACGCTTACGCCATGAAAAACAACATCCGCACTGGTTGCATTGAAGTTTTCGTATTCTAACTCACCTTGAGGACCACCATCGATGGTGTAAGCCCATTTAGCACCGAATTTCTCAACATCAAACAAGTCTGCACCACGACCGATTTCCTCGTCAGGCGTGAAGCCGATACAGATATCACCATGAGGAATTTCTGGGTTCTCAATCAACACAGCAACTGCAGACAGGATCTCAGCAATGCCAGCTTTGTTATCCGCGCCAAGCAGTGTTGTGCCATCTGTTGTTATTAGGTTGTGACCATGAAGCTCGTGCAAATCTGGGTACTGTACTGGAGAAAGCACTTCATCACCCAAGCCAAGCGCGATATCACCACCTTGGTAATCTTCGATAAATTGAGGGTTCACGTTTTTACCAGAAGCATCTGGAGCGGTATCCATGTGCGCAATAAAACCGATAGCCGGCACTTCGTAATCGACGTTAGAAGGGAGCGTTGCCATTAGGTAACCGTTGTCACTGAGCGTCACATTGCTTAAGCCAAGCTCAATCATTTCTTTTTTAAGTTGCTGCGCAAACACCAGTTGCCCACAGCTACTTGGGCAAGCTGATTCATGGGGGTTAGATTGAGTATCAAACGTGACGTAGCGAAGAAATCTATCAACTAAATGCTTCATAATTATTCTCATCGTTTTAGGAAAAGAACACTGCACTGTACACATTAGGTTGTGCGAGAGTTCTATCCAATATAGTTAGATGAGCCATGTTACGCCCCTGCCACAATAAGAAATTGCTTTGAATCAGTTTTTCATTGAATAACGTCTTAAGGTAAACCTAGACCGCTATTGCATTAACTCTTCTGCTAGCTCCCTCCACTCTCTGATTTCGTTGTGGAAATGCTTCCATTGCTTGCCTGTCATAGATTGAGCGATCGCTAGAGTAAAATCATCAGTCTTGTCTATGTTTCGCTCAATTTTCTTGTTCATCTCTACGCCGTAATAGCTCTCTGGCTGAAACAAAAGATTCATGAACATTCTTTGATAAGTAGAACTATCTTGTTGGCTTTGAAATAATAGCTCTAACTCAGTATAAATTGATGCTCGGTATGTTCTCCAATCCGTGGTGTTGAGCTCAACATTTTGGGCTAATACTTTCGCTATTTGTTTCTGTTTATTCGTCGTGGTTCCAATCCAGTTTTCTAGCGCATCCAGTGCTGATTCATAAATTATATTCCGGATTTCTTGTTCCGTTTTATCTGCGTATTTTTCGTCTTTTTCATCGTATTTTTTCTTAACATTTTTAAGAAACTCCTGTTGCTGGTCTTCTGTCAGCAATAAGCTGAGGGAAAACAAGTCCGGGGCCGCTTTGTTTACGACTCTTGAGTAATGTTCTTTCAAAGCTTCTCTATTAGTTTTGAGCTTATCAATAGACAGAGTGTCCTTATTCCAAGACTCTAACTCTTTGAGGTGCGCTATATACCGAGGTAATTCTTCACTTTTGTGCCACGCAGCCAAGCGGCTGATCCTATCCTCGAGTATTGCCTCTTGTTCTCTGTCTAGCGATACATATTCATCAATGTAGTCGATTACGAACCAATCAATATTTTTATAAAACAAGGTTTTTGCGCATCCAAATAACAAGGTGCAGACAGTAATAACGAATATAACCCTGAGCCAGGTTTTGTTAGTTCTAATCATACTTGTAAACCATCCATGTTCTCTCTTTCCGAATTTAGCTTCTATACTGTCAATTAAGTGGCAATTAATCGGCAAAGTGGCAAGTTCGTTTGCCGCAGCATATAAGTATAGAGTTTAAAATTAACGTTTCGTTCACAATTGTACGATAATCATCAGATATAAATTCAAAAATTAAGCGAAATGCTTCAGGAAATGATGCACTTACTTGGCATATATATTGCTTAAAATACATTAAGTTAGTTTATGGAGGAGTACCATGACTGCTGCTGAGCAACTGGACACCAGTGTTGAGTATGAGATTCGTTACTTCGAACAAGGAAAGATACATAGTATGAGAGTGGTAGCGGACAACAAAAAAGCTGCACATGAATACTATTTGTATTGCGGGAAGCACAATAGCGACTTATATTCTATCCGCCCGGATGAGTAAGTGTATATCAAAAAGCCAGCGTAACGCTGGCTTTTTGATAGTGGGAAGCCTATGGCACACCATGTCCTTTTGAAGCGACCCAAACGCGGTACCACTGTTCACGCGTCAATTCGATATTGAGCGCATTGACTGCCGAGTGAACTCGTTCGATCTTACCAGAACCGATAATAGGCATAGGCTTCGAAGGTAATCGGCGTACCCACGCGTAAATCACTTCATCAATACTATTCGCACCGACTTCTTCACGAATGGTTTCTAACTCATTACGAACACGAACGGCTTGCTCTGTGTCCCCCGTAAAAATTGAACCGCCACCTAAGCATGACCAAGCCATAGGGCGCACACGTAAAGTTTGCATCTGGTCTAGTGTACCGTCATGCGCAACTTCGAAGTTCAGAGGATTGATTTCCACTTGATTAGTAACAAGTGGCTTGCCCAAACGCGATTGCAAAAGTTCAAATTGACGAGGTGTGAAGTTAGATACACCAAAGTGTTTCACCTTACCGACTTTATGTAACTCTGAAAATGCTTCTGCGACTTCATCTGCATCCATCAGAACGTCAGGACGGTGAATCAAGAGCACATCAATTTCATCAACATTCAAACGCTCAAGCGAGTTATTTACTGATTGGTAGATATGCGCAGCACTGGTGTCGTAATGGTTTATCTTACGCTCTGGCGTTTTATCGCCACACAAGTTGATGTCGCATTTGGTCACGATCTGAATTTGCTCACGGACGCTTTTGTCCAGTGCTAATGCTTCACCAAACAGCGCTTCACATTCATAGTTACCGTAGATGTCAGCGTGATCGACAGTCGTAATACCTAACTCAATGTGTTGCTTTAGGAATGACAAACGTTCTTGCGCCGTCATACTCCAATCTACTGCACGCCAATATCCTTGAACCAGCTCAGAAAACTCTGGACCGTTTGGTGCAGTCACTACTTTTGCAACCATGGGTTTCTCTCCTTTTCTTAATCTGATTTCATCCTAGACTTGTTTAACCGTTCACTCAACGGGTAAACTTTCGCAATTCGAACTGGAGTACGAAATATGTCTTTTGCCCAACGACTCGCCACCCTGATTGGTGAAGAAAGTGTCAGCGGTTTCGCGCGACGCGTCGATGTATCCGAAGCTTTAATCCGAAAATACCTTAAAGGAAGCGAACCAAGTTTAACCAAAGCTAACCAAATCGCGATGCGCGCAAACTGTTCACTAGAGTGGCTAGCGACTGGCTGTGGCTACTTATACCGCCAAGCAGAAGTCGTAGATATGGAGGCTTACAAACTGGCCTACCAACATGTGATGAACGGAATGATTTCTGAGGCAGAAGAATCGCAACACCGCAAATTGGTTGCGGGTTATCAGTATCTGCGCGCACATAAAAAGTCAGATGGTTTTTTGGATGAATCTGCGATGGCAACGTTTCTCGCTCTACACCACGAAAACAAAACTGCAGTTTCTTCGGTTTAGAAACGAATAACCTTTAGCTCAATCATCTCGCCATCGCTGTTTAATGTAACTGCTAATCTTGGCTTTGGAGCATCAAACTCGTCAGCTAAAACCCAACTCATGCTGCGTAGCGCTTTCTGCGAATAACGGTTGATAAAGAGAATAAGCTCTTTGTCTACCGTACGAGATAAATTGTTCTTCAAACGCTCTTTGACATCATATCGCTCACCTTGAATTTCAACTCGTGTTAGTACCAGCCCATCTTTTCTCAAATTGAGAATCAATTCATTTAAATTCTGTGCCTGATAGTCTGTCAAAAAGGAAAAGCGAATTTCTTCTCCTGTTAAAGTCGCCTCACCATAGAGAGGTTGATGGTAATAGTGAAAATCATCCAAACAGAACACCACGCCTTGCTGATGCACTTCACAGTCATACCAAATACCGCCATCCTCTATAACTTGCTTAACTTGAGAAATTGGGGCATCAGATAGGATGGTTTGCCACCATAAATCTTGACCATGTACGATCTTGGCGAATAGGCCAAAAGAGAGAAGTATAAAAAGAGGAATACGTGGCATTAACGGCCTTGATGATAACTTGAAAACCCTATAGTTAATGCGCATCGCTCAAGATGCAAGAAAAGAGGTCGAGTTTTTAATACAAAAAAAGCGGACCATCTAATCCGCACGAATCTTTTAGGGTCTGTTGACCTTTCGAGCTGACTTTTGCAGCGAATTGTTGGGTATTTATACAAGGAAGAGACTTTGCTGTGTAGCGAGCCTACATGAGAAGTCGATAACGCAGTAGAAATGTCCAACAAACGCTGTCCGGAGGGTTCGGCTATTGTGAGCGGACATTAAAAAGGCGCACTTGTGCGTGCGCCTCTGCCTCGTGACTCAATCGTGAGTATGCGAGTTGGGAATTCTACTGATGCTTCCCGACCATAATACGAGGAATTTCTGTAGGGTTTGAATCCATCCAAATTGTGTGTAAAACCTCACATCCCTCCTTTGAAGCAGTCATGTTGCTTTACACTTAAAGCATGGTTCATTTTTCTCAGAAAACAAGTTTCCAAATAAATAAATATCGAAATATATGGGATCGATAGCACAATATTTACCAATATTTGCATAGGTGATACTGGAACTGCTCAATAGTGGAAAGCTAAATTGCATCTTTACTGATTAGGTCTAGACTCTCGTGAGCGTATAATTTCTTTCGTCCTTCCAAATCATGCTATCAGGAGAATCTGTTAATGACCAAACGCGAGAGAATTGTGAAATCTGTGTTAGCGCACGTACCGAAAGATGCGATTAACCAGTTTGTCTCTCGAGGGTCCACACCCACTTCATTTTCCGTTCTCTTCATGGCAGCCATCGTTGGTACTTTAGCTGGTCTCGTCGGTACTTACTTTGAAATTGCTGTTCACTTTGTATCTGAAACTCGTACTGAGTGGCTTAAAAGCGAAATCGGTAGTGTGCTTCCACTTTGGTTAGCCGCAATCTTGATCAGTGGCGCATTAGCTTTCATCGGTTACTACCTTGTACACCGTTTCGCTCCAGAAGCATCAGGTTCAGGCATTCCAGAAATCGAAGGGGCAATGGACAATATTCGTCCGGTTCGCTGGTGGCGAGTAATACCCGTAAAGTTTTTTGGCGGTATGGGAGCACTAGGCTCGGGTATGGTTTTAGGTCGTGAGGGGCCGACAGTACAAATGGGCGGTGCCGTTGGTCGAATGGTTACCGACATTTTCCGCGTTAAGGACGATGATACTCGACACTCTCTATTGGCATCTGGTGCTGCCGGAGGCTTGGCCGCTGCATTTAATGCGCCGTTAGCAGGTATCATGTTTGTGGTTGAGGAGATGCGCCCCCAATTTCGCTACTCTTTGATTTCAATCCGTGCAGTGATCATCTCGGCTATTATGGCAAACATTGTATTCCGCGCGATCAATGGTCAAGAAGCCGTTATCACCATGCCGCAATACCAGTCTCCAGAATTGCAGTCACTATGGTTGTTTCTTCTGTTGGGCTCTTTGTTTGGTGTATTTGGTGTACTCTTCAATAAACTGATCACTATCGCCCAAGACAGTTTTGTCGCTTTGCACAAGAACGACCGTAAACGTTACTTAATCACAGGTACGATTTTGGGTGGCGTGTTTGGTTTGCTTCTTCTTTATGTGCCTCAGCTAACAGGTGGTGGCATCGGTCTTATTCCGGACATTACTAACGGCAACTACTCTGTATCAATTTTAGTCATGCTGTTTGTTGGCCGTGTTATTACCACCCTGCTTTGTTTCGGCTCTGGCGCGCCAGGCGGTATCTTCGCTCCAATGCTGGCTCTTGGGACTCTATTTGGTTATGCATTCGGAGCCAGTGCTGACATGCTGCTACCATCGTTGACCATCGAACCAGGCGTCTTCGCGATTGCAGGCATGGGAGCATTGTTCGCGGCAACGGTACGCGCACCGATTACGGGTATCTTGCTAGTTATCGAAATGACCAATAACTACTACTTGATCCTACCACTCATTATTACCAGCTTAGGCGCGGTAATTGTGGCGCAGTTACTTGGTGGGCAACCGATTTACAGCCAGCTGCTACATCGTACGCTTAAAAATGACAAACTACGTCAACAAGACCTACCTGAAAACCAAGCTTAAGTTAACATCGGCTCCAACTTATCTTTCACCACGAAGATAAGTTTGGAGCCGGAAATTCTACTTTTTTGCAACTCTCTACATAAATCCCCTACCAAACTCACAAAACTCCCAATCTCTGAACTTTACTTATCATAATTAAAGGTAAGAAGACGTTAAACTTGTTAGTATTCGCGCGTCAAATTAGAGTAGTTAACCCATTTCTGGAGTCATTTTGAACTGGAAAAGACTTGTGCAGTTTTATAGTGTTCCGCCATCACAAGCGGCTTTAGCACTTGGCATGATAGGGCTTGGACAAGCTTGGGCTTTGTACATTCCAGAGATTGGAGAACCAATAAGGCCATTCCTTGCTGCACTCGGAGCAGTGCTTCTTACTCCGGTTCTGCTCAAATACGCCACTAGTCCTCGCCTGTTTATGGCGGACATCAAACACCCACTGAGCGGTAGCTTAATGGCGCCAATGAGCATGGCTTTACTCATGTTATGTGACTATCTTGCGGTGGTGACACCAATCATCGCATACCCGTTGTGGTTTATCGCAGTGTTACTGCACTTCACTATGATGGTGTTGTTCTTTGGGTTTCAGATCATGAACTTCAAGATGTCGAACATCGTGCCAAGTTGGTTTTTGTACCCAGTAGGCTTGATCAGCTCTTCTCTTGCAGGCTCTCAATTTGGACACAATGTGTTTTCAGAAACTTTGGCTATGATGTGTATCGGTATTTACTTCTTCATGTTGCCATTGGTGTTATATCGCTTGGTGTTCTTTGGCTCCCTACCGCGCCGTGCTCGCCCAACATTGGCGATCATGGCAGCTCCTGTGAACCTTTCTCTGGCAGCCTACCTAGTCAACTTCGCTCAACCCGACCCGATTCTGACAGGCGCATTGGCAGGCATCGCAATCACCATGACGTTGCTGATTTACCTGTGTTACTTCCGGTTAATGCGTTTGAAGTTCCAGCCGTCTATTGCGGCCGTGACCTTCCCTTCCGTAATTAGTGCTATTGCTATGCATCGTCTCACCACTTTTTTTGCCGAATCTCATCCCCATTGGCATTGGTTGCACGATTTTGGATTTCTTGAATTAAGCATTGCCACTGTGCTCGTAGTCTGGGTGTCTGCTGGTTATGTCAAAATGTACTGGCCAGAACTGGTAAAAACGCCTTCAAAACAAACATAAAAAAACGACCTCACTGCGAGGTCGTTTTCTTTTGTCTTAAGCGAGCAACGTTACCCGATGAACTTTGCCATAAAGTTGCTGATGTTGGTCACGCTTGACGCTGCCATTACCACCACAATCGCAATCCCTGTCAGCGTTAGATAGGCCGGGTGTTTGTAGTCGCCAACGATGTCCTTTCTGCGTGTCGCCACCAGCATCATACCTAAAACGATTGGCAGAATGATACTGTTAACTAGGCCAGCCAGCATAAGCAGTAGAATCGGCATGTTCATGGTCACTGTGCCAAGAGACGTGATGATAATGAAGCCAACACACCACGCTTTCTCGTTGCGAGCCACGATAGGGAAGAGTGTTTTGATAAGGGAAATCGCCATGTACGAGTTACCCACAACCGAGGTAATCGAAGCAACAAACAATACCAAACCAAAGATAAAGTAACCTACTTCACCAGCTCCTTGACGGAACGCGTCTGCGGCTGGGTTTGTAGAATCCAAGGTGGCGCCTGTTGCAATCACACCGAACACTGCCATAAACAACAGAATACGAATCACCACGGCAATGGAAATACCTGCCCATGCTGCTGTTTTAATAGCGGGTACGTTATCTTTACCTTGCAAGCCGATATCAACCAAGCGTTGTGCACCCGTGTAGTAGCCACCAACTGCGCCACCCACAATGGTTAACGTTGGCAGCAGTAAGCTACCAATATCTGTCGGCATCACCGCTGCGCTCAAGGTCTCCCCCATTGGCGGTAAACTGGTCATCGCGACATACGCAATTAAGATGATCATAAACAAGCCGAGGTAGCGTGCCATTTGGTCCATTCGCTTAGAAGCGTTGTGCACCACAAACAGCAAACAACCGACCACGCCTGTGAAGAGAGCTCCCCAAGTCGTATCCACACCCGTTAGCACATTAATACCGAGCGCAGAACCACTGACGTTACCGAAGTTAAATGCAACCGCACCAAGTGCCAGCAGAATGCCCACCACATAGCCCATCCCCGGAGCGACTTTGTTGGCAATGTCTTGAATGCGCATACCAGACACACCCACGATGCGCCACAAGTTCATCACGATACCAAACGTGATAAACATGGATGCAAATACAGGGAATGCCATATCGATTTTGTAGATGTTGGTGAAGACCGCTGTCTGAGTTAAAAAGCCAGGACCAACAGAGGTTGTCGCCATTAGGAACGCTACGCTAAGAATTGCTTTCTTTTGCCAGCTATTTTCCGAGGATTGGATAGAGGTCGGAATAGAAGATTGAATGGTAGTTTGTGTGGTCATGCCAAATCTCAATATTGTTGCCTTTCTATTATTAGAAAAAAGAAAGACAACTGACCGAGATCAGCTGAACTTGAAGATTCAGACAAGCAAATCAAATAAGAGAGAAAGCCCTCGCAACCGTTTGCTGGGCGCGGATATTAAGGGTAACTCAGATAACTGTCAATACGAAGTTCGATAAATGATTTTTGTCGTCTCCAGTCCGTCTTATCTATGACTTTCAGATAGATACAAAAAAGGATGGCGTTTGCCATCCTCTTAGAAACTTGCTTAGTTACTTAACGTAAACCGTGGAGAAACTCAGCACGTGTCGCTGGGTTGCTTTTGAAAATACCGCCCAATGCTGTTGTTGTCGTTTCGCTAGTTGCATCCATCACACCGCGAGATTTCACACAGTAGTGGGTTGCGTCGATCGTCACTGCCACATCATCGGACTCAAGTAACGTTTGAAGTGCTACAAGAATTTGCTGAGTCATACGCTCTTGCACTTGTGGACGCTGTGCGAAGAAGCGAACAATACGGTTGATCTTCGATAAACCAATGATTTTACCACGCGGGATGTACGCTACGGCAGCTTTGCCATCGATCGTCACAAGGTGGTGCTCACAGGTACTGGTCACCGTGATGTCTTTCACACGAACCATCTCACTTACGTTCATCTTGTTTTCGATCACAGTAATTTTAGGGAAGTTGGAGTAATCCAGACCAGAGAAGATTTCGTCCACGTACATCTTAGCGATACGATGCGGCGTTTCCTCTAAACTATCGTCAGTAAGGTCAAGTTGAAGTAGACCTAAGATCTCACGCATATGGTGCTCGATCTTCTCTTTCTTCTCTTCACGACTTACGTTGTTTGGACGCATTGGCGTTTCCAAACCGCGTTGCTCTAGCGCTTCTTTTACTAACTTCGCTGACTCGCTAAGACCTGACATTCCACTTCCTCTTTTGTTACTTCCGCTTTGATACGAACCCAATCAAAATTGCATTCATACTTTTCGCTTTGCGCTGCTCAGTTCGTGTCTTCACACCAAGGCACATCAAATGTAGGTACTGAGCTGATTTTCTTGAGCTCCGCAGGTTTTTTACCCCTTTCGGATGGCTGACAAGGATACTCGGATTTTTGAATAATTACACCCATATTTTATAGGTGGACATTCTTACTCAGTCCCCTTTTTATGGTAAAGTTGCCACAAAACAAAAGAACACAGGATTTTCTCAATGGGCTGCTGCGACGCACCTGGCTTGATGCCAATTGAAGAAGCGATGGACAAAATGCTATCGCGAATCAAACCTATCCAAACTACGCTTTCTCTTCCACTTGCTGAAGCACTCGGTTTTGTACTGGCGGAAGACATCTTGTCTCCTATTCACGTACCGCCATTCGATAACTCAGCAATGGATGGTTACGCAATTCGCATTCAAGATCTTGAGTCGTCTTCTGTATTGCCTCTAGCAGGTAAATCATTTGCAGGACAACCTTTTGAAGGTGAATGGCCACAAGGCACTTGTGTTCGTATCATGACTGGCGCCAAAATCCCTGAAGGTTGCGACGCCGTTATCATGCAAGAAAACACAGAAGTCACGGATGCTGGCATTCAGTTCAACCAAACTGATGTGAAACTGCAAAACAACATCCGCCCAACAGGTGACGACATCAAGCAGGGCGACATCGTGCTTGCACAAGGTGCGCGTTTAACACCTCGCGATATTCCGATGATTGCGTCTCTTGGTGTAAGCCATGTGACGGTAGTGCGTAAACCGAAAGTTGCTTTCTTCTCTACTGGTGATGAACTTAAACCACTAGGCGAACCATTAGACGAAGGTCAGATCTACGACAGCAACCGTTACGGTATTAAGCCGCTTATCGAGAACTTCGGTTGTGAGGCGATTGATCTTGGCATCATTCCAGATTGCCCAGAGACTCTGAAAGCAACTTTTGAACAAGCGCAAACGTTGGCTGATGTCGTTGTTACCTCTGGTGGTGTTAGCGTCGGCGAAGCGGATTACACCAAGGACATTCTTGAAGAGCTTGGTGAAATTGGCTTCTGGAAGCTAGCAATCAAGCCGGGTAAACCTTTCGCATTTGGCAAGCTAAGTACTGCTTGGTTCTGTGGTCTGCCGGGTAACCCTGTTTCTGCTGTACTTACCATGTACGTACTTGTTCAACCAATGCTGGCAAAACTTGCAGGCCATACAGAATTGAAAGCACCTGAGTCTATTCCTGCAACAACCAAAACCGCCTTTAAGAAAGCGCCAGGTCGTACCGATTACCAACGTGGTATCTACACATTGGAAGATGGCAAGTTTGTAGTTGAAACAACCGGTAACCAAAGCTCTGGCGCATTCCGCTCCATGAGCCTAGCGAACTGTTTTGTTGTGTTAGAGCGTGAGCGCGGCCGTGTTGAAGTAGGTGAAACGGTTCAGATCCAACTATTCAACTCAACCCTATACTAGGAAATCGTTGTGGATATTCTTTCCGATCAGGAAATGCTGCGTTACAACCGCCAGATCATTCTTCGTCAATTTGACTTTGAAGGGCAAGAGGCGCTCAAACAAGCGTCAGTATTGATGCTTGGTGCTGGCGGCTTAGGTTGTGCATCAAGCCAATATTTGGCCACTGCTGGTGTCGGTAAAATCACGCTGATTGATGATGATATCGTCGAGTTGTCTAACCTTCAGCGCCAAGTGCTGCATCACGATGCGGATATTGGTCGTAAGAAAGTAGACTCGGCGGCCGATGCACTGCGCGAGCTTAACCCGCACATCATTGTAGATACCATCGCAAAACGTCTTGATGATACAGCGTTAGAGAGCCTAATTAAGCAACACACTATTGTTGTCGATGCATCAGATAACGTCGATACGCGCAATCAACTTAACCGCCTATGTTTTGCGACCAAAACACCGCTGATTTCAGGTGCGGCCATTCGCATGGAGGGGCAAGTAAGCGTGTTTACTTACGATGACCCAGCGCAACCATGTTATCAGTGCCTGAGTGCCTTGTTTGGCAGCGGTGCACTAAGTTGCGTTGAAGCTGGAGTAATGGCGCCTGTTGTCGGTATTGTCGGTGCAGTCCAAGCGATGGAAGCGATTAAAGTGATTGCTAACTACGGGCAACCAAAGAAAGGTAAAATCCTGATTTTGGATGCGCTCAGCATGTCTTGGCGAGAAATGAATCTGATGAAAATGCCAACCTGTCCGGTTTGCGGTTAGTTCTATACCCAAGTCACCCCAAGATGCTTGGGTATACACTTCAAATCACTCCCAAAAAGCCCAACACCGAGTTGGGCTTTTTCTCATTTTGACAATCATAAATAAAACCCCTTCTCACTTCAAAAACAATTCGTTTAAAATCATAACTTTAAAACATGGCACATTCCTTTCATTGCATATATCACAAACCAATGAGAGGGCGAATTATGGAAAGGACATCACTACTACTTGGGTCTCTAATAGTGAGCGCTTATGCACAAGCGGCGCCATTTGACACATGCCCAAGCAAAGCATACCTATTTCAATCAACCCCCGTTCAAATCTATGGCGTCAATTTGGTTACAGGTTCAACGACTCTTTTAGAGGACGACACAGGTTTGGCTTCGGGCATCAACGGTGTTGGCTTTAACTTCACCGACCGTTATATCTACGGCTACGACACCACAAACAAAAAGATTGTTCGTCTTGGTCAAGACTTCCAAGCAGAGACGCTTGATGTTTCAGGCCTGCCAACAAGCCACACATTTTACGTAGGTGACGTTTACAACCACGTTTACTACTTGTACCGCAAAGGCAAAGGACTTTTTTCTATTGACCTTTCTCCGCTCGATTCTGATCCAAATGCGACATTGAGCATCGTGAAAATTAGCTCTACAGCGACTGTGAACCTAACCGACTTTGCATTCCATCCAGGCGACGGTTCCCTTTACGGCATCGACAATAACTCTGGAGTTCTATACCAGTTCAACCCATCGGATGGTAGTACGACTGCGATAGGTGACACCGGCGAGTTAGGCACATTTGGTGCTGGCTACTTCGACGTAAATGGTAACTATTACGTGTCACGCAACCAAGATGGCAAAATCTATCGCGTTGACCTTTCGGAAGGCAACGCAGCCAATATCGCAGCGGGTATCGTTCCTGCAGTTGAGTTTGTATCAAACGGACCAAGCTCAAGTCAGAATGATGGTGCACGATGTGCAAATGCCCCTGTTATTGATGAAGACGATCCTATCGATTTTGGTGACGCACCCGATAGTTACAGTACAACGCTTGCTTCGAATGGCCCCCGCCACGAAGTGGACGGCGTAACTTGGTTGGGCCCTTTAGGGCCAGACGGCGACGCTGATGGTCAAGTCGCACCTTCAGGCGATAACAAGGTCGGCATTGCAGATGAAGATGGTGTGGGTTTTGTCTTCGCTCTTGATCCAGGCGTCGGATCTGTAGTGACAGTGAACGCGTCAACTTCCGGTTATTTGAACGCTTGGTTCGATTGGAATCGTGATGGTGATTTTGATGATGAAAACGAACATGTATTCACTGACCAGCTTCTATCACCAGGCAACAATGTCTTGCCATTTACTGTATCCATGACCGCCACTGCTGGTAACAGTTGGAGCCGTTTCCGCTTTAGCCAACAAACTGGGCTCAACTACGATGGAGGTTCGACATCTGGCGAGGTAGAAGATCATCCCATTACGATTACCAATAACGGTTACTCTATTCAGCATTTTCCAAGTGCAAGTGGCTACGCGACTGTTGCTTATGAAGATAACTGGCCGTATACCGCAGACTACGATATGAATGATCTCGTTATGAAATTTAATATCAAGGAAACCAGTTTAAGCGGCGAAGTAAAAAACATTAAGATTGTTGGGGATTTGGCTGCGTATGGCGCAAGTTATAGCAACGGTTTTGCGTTTCGACTGCCAGGAATATCTAGAAGTGATATTAACTCATCCATCTCAACGCTCTCTTACAATGACGTTATTCAAGACAGTAACGGTTTAGAAAATGACGCCAGTGAAGCAATTTTTATTATTCACGAAAACTTAAGTGACTATGCTTCATCCAGTTGTAAGTTCTTCCGAACACAAGAAGGATGCAACGATAATACAACATTCTCGTTCACTTTAGATATCTACCTAAATGATGATGTGGATACCAGTAGCCTGCAGGCTATGCCGTATGACCCTTTCATATTCGCAACACCAAACACATATCACGGAGATGGGATTACTTTTCAGCCCGGGCGTAAGTGGGAAGTACACCTCGCCGATCAAAGCCCTACAGAAAAGTTTGATGGAAACAACTTGTTCGGCATTGGCGTAGATGCTAGCAACCCTTCTACAGGTACCTACTTTAAAACAGCCAACAACCTCCCCTGGGCACTACTCATTGTAGAAAGCTGGCAATGGCCTCTAGAAACCGTCGATCTTGTTGAAGCCTACCCCTCATTTGCAGGTTATGCAGAATCAGGAGGAACCCAATCAACAAGTTGGCATCAACTCCCTCAAGCAAGCAAATGTTATACGCCATAGGAGGCCGTAATATGAAACGTTATTTTGCTCTAAATACTATCCTATTACTGGCCGCATGTGGCGGCGGTGACAGTGGTGGTAGCTCAACACCACCGACTACGCCAACTCCTGTGAAGGCACCTACAATGCACGAACTTGAAGTGCCTGATGGATTTGACTATAACCCAGTGGTTAAGGGGACGTTAAGGGTAGACATTAGCAACTATTCGACTAAAAGAGCTCATTTAACTATCTACACAAACTTTAAGAGTGATGGTTCAGACCGCTATATAGCAGACTACAACAGTGTTATTGCATCTGCTTCACTCAACCAAGGAGCCACCAAACTTAGGTATTCAACATCAGATAGCCAAGGACAGTTATTAGTAGAAATTTGGTTGCTCGACCAAACTCAACCACTACAGAAAGTCATTACTAAAGAAGAAACAAACTGGGCACTTTAAATTGTTCAAATATTGAACTGGAGCGCATTATCTCTTTGATAGTGTGCTTTTTTTATTGTAAAACAAATAGGTGTTAAAAAAGCAAGGACGTAAATGGATAACGCAAAGATATACATTTATTCGTTTCTGGGATTAACCGTTGTATTGCTAGTGTTTTTACTGCTTAGCAAGTCAGAAAGTGAGCAAAGTATAGTAACGATGACGGTAGAAAGTAATACTTTGACGCAATCTCTCGACGGTCACAGGCGATACTTAGTTGTGCGATCCGAACAATATGGTCAGCAAAGAGTATCTGTACCACCATCCTCAGACTGCCCTGTAGGTGCCAATGCCTCATTCGAAGTAACGTCTACACTAATTTCTGCTACGCATTTCAAGTTTCTAAGCTGCCGATACGAATAGTTACGAATACATTCATATAATCTCACTGCCCCGTAAAAAAGATAGGTTCACAAAATGAGTAATCTGATTTCAGCAATACAACTTAAAGAGTTAATGGAAACCAGATCGGTAAAACTCCTAGATGCGAGCATCACATTCCAGATACCTTCAGAAGCACCAAAAATAACCGACCAATGGATAGCTGGCTCAATACGATTTGATTATGACCATGAGTTTTGTGCACTCGATTCAGACCTACCTCATATGATGCCCAGCGTAACGGTATTTCAAAAAAAAGCTCGAGCGCTAGGGCTAAATAACAGCGATTGTATCGTTGTTTATGACAACTCAGGAACACTCGCGTCACCTCGAGCATGGTGGATGTTATCCGCGATGGGGGCAACAAATGTATTAGTGTTGAACGGAGGTTTACCCGCTTGGATTGAAGCAGGGTTTGAAACCGTTGAAAAACTTAATGAACCGCAAGGTGGTGGAAGTTTTTTGGCCAAAAACAACGCATCTGCATTTATCTCCGCTGCAGAGGTACTCAAATTTTCAACAGATCAATCTGCCAATATTCTAGACGCGCGATCTAAAGCTCGTTTTTATGGGGAAGTGCCTGAACCAAGAGAAGGTTTACGTAGTGGTCACATACCATATTCAATAAATTTGCCGTTTGGTCGCCTACTCAATAATGGGGCTTTTAAACCGCTTGAAGATCTTAGAGATGCATATGCGGATTTAGATTTAGATGCTGATAAGCCACTGGTGTTCAGTTGTGGGTCTGGCGTAACTGCATGCATTCTATTGCTTGCTGCTCACGAAATAGGGTTTCGTAGCCTCTCCATATACGATGGGTCATGGACAGAATGGGGCGCAGACACCTCACTGCCAATTAAATGCGAATAAGATAACTAAGAAGTAATGTATGGCTGGAATTAAGAAAAATATTTGGACTCTTTACCTAATACTGCTAGCAGCCAGTATCGGATTATTCCTTCTATTTGGCCATTATCATTACGAATCAAATCTAAACAAGTACAAAGACAAGCAACTGCTCCAGCTTGAACTTTTTTCCAACTCTGTTGAATCGCTTTTAAAAGGGCAGGAATCATTACTTGAAGTTGTTGGGTACCAGCTTGTTAGCCAAAATGATTTTACTCGCACAGCGGCACTGCAAATTCGCCCAATTTTAGACAACCTATTGAATATTCACCCTGTAATTGCAGGGTTCGGTCTGGCAAACCCTAATGGTGACTTTCTTGCGGTTAGTTCAAACTTAAACTTATCCAAACTACATAACCTTAAGCAAGATCCTGTAACAAGAGATACATTCATTGAAGCTTTAGGCTCCGATAGAATGATCCTTGGCAGAACCTACTTTATGCCAGCGCTGGACTCTTTGGTTATTCCAATAAGAAAAGCCATTCGAGATAGCAGAGGTAATACACTTGCCGTCATGACGGCAGGATTGAAAATGAACTCCACACTGGTTTTTCGAAGTGATGTTCATGCCCATCAACATAATCAAGTGAGCCTAATACGTGAGGACGGCTACCTCATGTTTACTTCTTCAGCAGGAGCTTCTTACAGAAACTATCAACAACCAGTAACGACCTCGAACCAAAAAATTCTAAAATCTTTATTCGAAAAGGAGCTAGGCTTAACCCCGGAGCAAGTTAGAACATCAAATAAGACATACAATATCGTTAGCTCCGATCCAAAAGTAGACAAGCTAATCACACTAAAATATCTACCCGACTACTCTTTATGGGCAATTTCGTCCACTAGCCTGAGTTATATTCAAAGCACATTTCTAGAACAATTTTCGCTATATTTCTTGGTTTTCATCTTTATTCAAGCGAGTTTCTATGCACTGGTTAAGTCCATTGCGAGCAATGAATTGGCGACTAGACAACAACTCTATTTTCAGGCGACTCACGACACATTAACAGCCCTGCCTAATAGAGAATACTTAAGGGATAATATTCACAAATGGACAGACGGCAAAGCCGAGCCATTTGCTCTCTTGTTTGTTGATATGGATAACTTCAAATCAGTCAACGATACGCATGGCCATGAGTTTGGCGATCTTGTTTTGAAGCAAATAGCCAGACGACTCAAACATTTTGACTCTCACAGACACCTGATCGTTCGAGAGGCCAGTGATGAGTTCATTATTTTGACCAAAGCGATAGATGAAGAGCAATTGCAGCAATTTGCTCGCGAACTAATTATGGCTTTATCGCAACCTTATGCTATTACAGACAACCAATTCTTGTTGAGTTGCAGCATCGGGGTTTCTCACTATCCTGAGCACGGAAAAGATTTAGACGCTTTGTTGCTTTCTTCCGATATTGCCATGTACAAAGCGAAGCAAGAAAGAAACGCATACTGCCTTTTTAATGAAGAGATGCAGGCTCAACACCTAAGAAAAATGAGAATTGAGCAACGCCTACGTATTGCGGTTGAGCATCGAGATATCTTTATGGTTTACCAACCGCAACTGTGTAAACAAGGTAAAGTGTATGGAGCAGAAGCGTTGGTGCGCTGGATTGACCATGAATTAGGCTTTGTACCACCAAATGAGTTTATCCCAGTTGCCGAAAGCTCTGGGTTAATGGTTAGATTAGGCAGACTGATTCTAGAAAAAAGCATCGAAGATATCGCCAGCTTATACGCAAATGTAGAGCAGCCAATCCGCATATCGGTAAATATATCGGTCAAACAATTTCTACAAAGAGACTTTATTGAACACCTAGTATCAACACTTAATGCTCACAATGTATCTAGTCACGTTATAACGCTTGAGATTACAGAAAACTTATTTATTGAAGATCTAGATAAGTTTTCACCAATCTGTCAGCAATTACACCTGATGGGTTTCCAAATATCGCTTGACGACTTTGGTACAGGTTACTCCTCTTTGAGTATGCTTAAAGCCTTGCCAATTGATGAGCTGAAAATTGACAAAAGCTTCATCGACAACATTGAAACTGATGAGAAAGCCCTCAACATGGCAAAAAACATCATCGATATTGGCAAAAACTTTGGTATGACTGTACTCGCCGAAGGCGTCGAAACCTTAAAACAGCAAGAAAAACTAACCCAATGTGGGTGCGATTTGTATCAAGGGTATCTTTTTTCAAAACCAATACCAATTGATGAGTTAGAGAGCTATGTAATGCAAAACCAAAAAACAAAAGAAGCCGCCATATAGGCAGCTTCTGCTCGGCTTGAAGCACTGTTCTAGTTTTGCATTTCCTGATACATGACTTCAACAAGCTCGCCTTTCGGGTCACCTGATAACTCCCACGTAAAGATACCGCCAAGATTAGTTTGCTTCGCCCAATCTGCTTTGGCTTTGATAGAACGTTTATCTTCAAATGAGATGAACACTTTCTTGTCTGGGTTCCATAAGTAAGGGGCTTGAGACTGTTCATCGTACTTATATTGGTAACCTTGTTTTTCGCTGTAGTTCTTCATAAGGTCCCAGAACATGAAGTAGCCATTCTCACCAGTACCGAACTGCGCGCCTTGTTCAGAAACTAGGTCTTGCGTTGGTAGGTCACCAGAGAAGTCTTTAGTTCCTTGCCAACCACGACCATAAAACGCAGCACCAATGACTAACTTTTCACTCGGAATACCCAGCTCAATCATTTGATTAATGAACACGTCAGCGCCCATGCCCCACCAACTGCGGTCCGTGGCATGCAAGTTTGTTGTGTGCCCTGTTTGTTGTCCCCAGCCGCCAAGGAAGTCATACGTCATAGCAAACATATTGGTTAAGTAAGGCTGGGCAGCTTTCCAGTCAATGCCCGCGGCTTTTGGACCGACACCCACCGCTGTTGAAAGCTCATACTCTCGCTTGGTCTGTTTCGCTAGAGCATCTAGATCACCACGCATGGTTTTAACGAGGTAAGTGAAAGCGTCGCGCTCTAAAGCTTTCTGCTCATCCGTAAGCTTGGTATCTGGATTCCAAGGCGAAGTCGTTAAGCCGCCGCCACCTGGGTATTCCCAATCCAAATCTATACCATCAAAGAAATCGTACTTTGCAATCAACTCGACAGCCGTTTTAGAGAACTGATCCATGGCTTGCTGGTTTTTAGCCATCGCGTGGAAAGGCTCTGACATGGTCCAGCCACCAAAAGAAGGGAGAATTTTTAGGTCAGGGTGTTGCTTCTTAAGCTCGGCGAGTTGAGCGAAGTGGCCTTTATATGGCACATCAACAGAAACAGGACCAAAGTCTTTTTCGAGTGCCGCCTCGGTATCAACCAGAATCGCGCTATACGGTTCTTTACCTTCACACTGTTTTGCGACCAGTTTTTGTATGGTTTCTGACGCGCCAGTATGAGGACCACACATGCTCAAAAACGCGTAGATAATATGAGTCAGGTTATTAGCTGGAATGTCTTTTACCGTATATGGGTTATCTGCGTTAGCGTACTGCCAGTCAGCAAAATAGCCTGCCACGACTTTTTGCTCGGCTTGCGCCATGCCTGTTAACCCCGTAAATAGTGCAGCTGCGAGAAGTGCCTTTTTCATAATTTCCTCCAGATTAATTAACTACAAACTACTCCTGAGGATTATTTTTAACTTGGAAACGAAATCAGGCTGCGAGTCATTTATAAATCCTCGCAGCCTGATTACATAGTTTGCATATTATTTGTGCTAAACCTCTGATGTGCTGTTGCCATGCATCTGCTCATCCAAGTTAAGAACCGTCAGTGCATTACTAACGCTGGTTGCAATAACATCTATCGCCCCAGTTCTTAAAGCACCTAATAGTGCGAGTGGCTTACTGTTTTCCGCCGCAATCGCAATCACTTCTGCAATCGGTCTAAACTCTTCGATACCTAAACCGATTACTCGGTCACTCATCACGGTGTTTGCGACGTTGCCATGGATATCAAAGAAGTCGTAGCCAGCAAAATCCCCGACGACACCTTGCATTAAACGAGATTGCACCACTTCATCTGGAGTGAACCATCCAAGGTCGACCATATAGCTGTTTTCACTCATATCGCCTATACCGACAAGGGCTACATCTGCTTTACGTGCAAGATCGAGCGTTTGTTTAACCGTAGCATTTTGCATGAAGGCAATTTTCTGCTCTCGGTTTTCAGCGTAAGCTGGTGCATAAAGGGTTTCGGAGGTTCCGCCATATTTCTTAGCAAACTGTCGGCAAATGTGGTCGGCGTTAAACATACCGCCACGTGGGTGGATCCCGCCGATACCACACACAAACTTACAATCACGCGGCGTAATAACACCAATGTGGTGAGCCACGGAAGATACGTTACGCCCTTGCCCAACCGTTACTACCATGCCGTTCTTGAGCGTGCTAGTGAGATAGTTAGAGACCAAACCTGACACTTGAAGGCGCTGCGCTTCTTCATTGGGCTGATCCAATGCCACCAGCGCACGTTTCACACCAAAGCGGTCAATCAAGCGTTGCTCGATCTTGGCGCTGAACACTGGATGGTACTTTACTGTGATTTCAACAATCCCTTCATCACGTGCCTGCTTGAGCATTCGCCCTACTTTGGCACGAGAAATGGAAAATTTTCTGGATATCTCTTCCTGTGTTGCACCATCTTGATAATAAGCAACGGAAATTTCCGTTAGTAAGTCTGTGCTTTCAATAGAAATATCTTGGTTAGAACTGCTCATGGTTTTTCTCGCCCTTTTAGAGGATCGACATTATATGCATTGGTGAGCATCCGCTCATTGACTTAGCATATGTTACCCTCCAATTTTACTGCGACATTTGCTCACTGCAATGACATTTTCTCACTGCGTGATTTTATTAATATCAGCACTGCTCAAGCCTTGAACAATAAGGGCAAACGTTTATTTCGGCCATGCTCTGAACACACAGCAAAAAAACGTTGATGAACTTCACTTAAAGTCGGTTTCGGCGATTGACTTTCAGCATGGATAGGATAAATATGGATTCATCATTTACTCAGCTACCGATCAAATGTTCATAGCAAATGTTCGGTACCGAAATTTTCCGTAGTTGGCTGAGCAGATGTCTCGTTAAATATGATGAGACGATTAGCCGACACGCTTGCAAATGCACAAGCTGTGGTATTGAAAACCACACTTAAGCCCATTTATATAGGATGATCGATTATGAGCAACAAGTTAGAGCAACTTCGTAAACTAACAACTGTAGTAGCGGACACTGGTGAAATTGACGCAATCAAAAAGTACCAACCTGAAGATGCAACAACGAACCCATCTCTTATCCTAAAAGCGGCTCAAATCGAAGAGTACGCACCTCTAATCGACGCTTCTATCGAATACGCAAAAGCACAAAGCAACGACAAAGCACAACAAGTACAAGACACTTGTGACATGCTTGCAGTAAACATCGGTAAAGAGATCCTAAAAACTATCCCTGGCCGTATCTCTACAGAAGTAGATGCTCGTCTTTCTTACGACACAGAAGGCAGCGTTGCTAAAGCTCGCCAGCTTGTAAAAATGTACAACGACGCAGGCATCACTAACGACCGCATCCTAATCAAACTGGCTTCTACTTGGGAAGGTATCCGCGCTGCAGAGATCCTAGAGAAAGAAGGCATCAACTGTAACCTAACGCTTCTATTCTCTTTCGCGCAAGCTCGTGCATGTGCTGAAGCAGGCGTATTCCTAATCTCGCCATTCGTTGGCCGCATCATGGACTGGTACAAAGCGAAAGAAGGTCGTGACTTTGAAGCTTCAGAAGATCCAGGTGTAATCTCAGTAACAGACATCTACAACTACTACAAAGACTACGGTTACAACACTGTTGTTATGGGCGCAAGCTTCCGTAACATCGGCGAGATCCTAGAACTTGCTGGCTGTGACCGTCTAACTATCGCTCCTGCTCTTCTTGCTGAGCTAGAAGCTGCTGAAGGCGAAGTTGTAGAGAAACTGGTTGATTCTAAAGGTTCTAAAGAGCGTCCAGCTCCAATGTCTCACGCTGAGTTCCTATGGGAGCACAACCTAGACGCAATGGCTGTTGAGAAAGTAGCTGAAGGTATCCGTAACTTCGCGGTAGACCAAGGCAAACTAGAAGACATGATCGCAGCTAAGCTTTAATTGCTTACCAAAAGCGAGTAGCCAGCCTACTCGCTTTTAGCATCAGCGCTTTATTCAGAAAATTCTATTTGAACTTGTTCCGACGAGTTCCCTCTATTTAAATCAAATATCGAGAAGTAACTACTATGGATCGTAAATATCTAGCTAATGCAATCCGTGCACTAAGCATGGACGGTGTTCAACAAGCTAACTCTGGTCACCCAGGTGCACCTATGGGTATGGCTGACATCGCTGAAGTTCTTTGGCGCTCTCACCTAAACCACAACCCATCAAACCCAGAGTGGGCTGATCGCGACCGTTTCGTACTGTCTAACGGCCACGGCTCTATGCTCATCTACTCTCTACTGCACCTTGCAGGCTACGAGCTATCTATCGACGATCTGAAGAACTTCCGTCAGCTTCACTCTAAGACTCCTGGTCACCCAGAGTACGGTTACGCACCTGGTATCGAGACAACAACAGGCCCTCTAGGTCAAGGCATCACTAATGCTGTTGGTATGGCAATGGCTGAGAAAGCACTAGCGGCTCAGTTCAACAAAGAAGGCCACGACATCGTTGACCACTTCACTTACGTGTTCATGGGTGACGGCTGTCTGATGGAAGGTATCTCGCACGAGGCATGTTCTCTTGCTGGTACACTAGGCCTTGGTAAACTGATCGCATTCTGGGATGACAACGGCATCTCTATCGACGGTCACGTTGAAGGTTGGTTCTCTGACGATACACCTAAGCGTTTTGAATCGTACGGCTGGCACGTAATCCCTGCTGTAGATGGTCACGATGCAGAAGCAATCAACGCAGCAATCGAAGCGGCAAAAGCAGATCCACGCCCTACGCTTATCTGTACTAAAACTATCATCGGTTTTGGTTCTCCAAACAAATCTGGTTCACACGACTGTCACGGTGCGCCACTAGGTGCTGAAGAAATTGCAGCAACACGTAAAGAACTAGGTTGGGAGCACGGTCCTTTTGAAATTCCGCAGGAAGTCTACGCAGAATGGTCAGCGAAAGAAGCAGGCGCAGCTAAGGAAGCTGCGTGGGACGAGAAATTTGCAGCTTATGAAGCAGCGCACCCTGAGCTGGCAGCTGAATTCAAACGCCGCGTAAACGGTGACCTACCTGCACAGTGGGAAGAGAAAGCAAACCAAATCATTGCTGACCTTCAAGCAAACCCAGCGAACATCGCATCACGTAAAGCATCTCAAAACGCACTAGAAGCGTTTGGTCAAATGCTTCCAGAATTCATGGGCGGCTCTGCTGACCTAGCGCCTTCTAACCTTACTATGTGGTCTGGTTCTAAATCTCTAGAAGCGAACGACTTCTCTGGTAACTACATCCACTACGGTGTACGTGAATTCGGTATGACTGCAATCATGAACGGTATCGCACTACACGGTGGTTTCGTTCCTTACGGCGCGACATTCCTAATGTTCATGGAATACGCACGTAATGCAATGCGTATGGCTGCTCTGATGAAAGTTCAGAACATCCAAGTTTACACGCACGACTCTATCGGTCTTGGCGAAGATGGTCCAACTCACCAACCAGTTGAGCAAATCGCGTCTCTACGCCTGACTCCAAACATGAGCACATGGCGTCCATGTGACCAAGTTGAGTCTGCGGTAGCTTGGAAACTAGCAATTGAACGTAAAGATGGTCCATCAGCACTTATCTTCTCTCGTCAAAACCTAGCACAACAAGAGCGTACTGCTGAACAAGTTGCAGACATCGCAAAAGGTGGTTACATCCTGAAAGACAGCGATGGTAAGCCTGAGCTAATCCTAATCGCGACTGGTTCAGAAGTTGAGCTAGCTGTGAAAGCGGCAGAACAACTAACCGCTGAAGGTAAGAAAGTACGCGTGGTTTCAATGCCAGCTACTGATACTTTCGACAAGCAAGACGCGGCTTACCGTGAATCTGTGCTGCCTTCAGACGTGACTGCACGTGTTGCTGTAGAAGCAGGTATTGCAGACTTCTGGTACAAGTACGTTGGCTTCGAAGGTCGCATCGTCGGTATGACAACATTCGGTGAATCTGCGCCAGCAGACCAATTGTTCGAAATGTTTGGTTTCACTGTAGAAAATGTAGTGAATACAGCAAAAGAAGTTCTAGCTTAACCGCTTAGTATTATCAGTTTTCTCTATTGCGAAATTGAAAACTGCAAAGCCCCGCTTAGGCGGGGCTTTATTTTATCTATCCATTTTCAACAATGATTCAACGATCTAGTTCTAGCCCGAATCACTTCTCTTCAAACTGATTCGCAAGTCGATAGAAGTCTTGAACTTGCTCTTTCAACTGCTGACTGTTTTGCTCTACAGAGTGCGTCGCCGCTAGATTCTGCTCCGCTGTCGAGGCAATAGAATGAATGTGCTGATTCACGTCACTAGATAACTGCAACTGTTTATTGGCAGAGTCCGCGACATTAACCATCAAGCCACTCATGGTTTGCATCATTTGCTCTACCTCAGATAAACGCAATGCGCTTTGCTCAGCGACATTTGAGCATGTGTCAGTTTGTTCTTTGTTAGCAATAATATCTTTCTGCCAGCCATGAATCGTTGTCAACATGGTGTCGATGGATGCTTTAATTTGCTCAGTCGCATTTGAAGTACGCCCAGAAAGCGCTCTTACTTCATCAGCAACAACAGCGAAGCCACGACCTTGTTCACCCGCTCGCGCTGCTTCGATTGCAGCATTAAGCGCTAACAGGTTAGTTTGATCGGCTATCCCCCCAATCTCTTCCATTAATTGACTTACCTTTTGTGCTTGATCGCTCAATTGATATGTCGTTTCGGTCGCTTTCTCAGCCTGTAAGCTAAGTTGGGCTAAGTTGGTATGGGTTTGGTCGATGGTCTCTTTCGCCATCAGGCATGACTGCAACGTATCATCTATCAATAGATGCGCATCGTTCGTGCTGGATGACACCGAGTTTGCAGAAGCTTCCATCGACTCTGTCGCGTCTCGAACTTGCCTTATGTCTTTGTTCTGCTGAGTTAACGCCGCTGATACTTCTGCTGTGGTACTGTTAAGCTCTTCCGCACAACTTTGCAATGGTAGAGCGGAATCGGTCATACGCCCTAGAACGGTACGGATTCGAGCTGAAAGCATCTTGATGTGAAAGTCCGCAATCGAGAATTGATGATTACCGGAATACACTAGGCGACTAACACTATCGTATTGAGCTTGCAGCTTTTTAAACTGCTGAGGTGTATCGATAAGCTCTTGGCGAAATAGTACAGCCAAAACACTAGCAGGAAGCAATGTAGCAAGCCAAGCTAGTGGTCCTTCTAATGACAGAGCAAAGCTCGTTACGGGTGCTGCTAACGCCCCAAGAAGAATCGCATAGCGCAAGGTGTCATTTAACTTCAATGCCCACGCTCGACCAGATTTCTCTGCTTTTAACAGCCCTTGGTACGCTTTAGAAGCAATATCTACCCACTCTCGCTTGGGCTTAACACGAACCGATTGATAGCCCACTACTTGGTGGCCTTCATAAATTGGAGTTACGTAAGCATCAACCCAGTAGTAACCACCTGATTTGGTACTGTTTTTTACAATTCCTCGCCACGCTTTGCCTTGTTTTAGGCGCGCCCACATATCACCAAATGCAGCTTTTGGCATATCTCCGTGACGAACGATATTGTGGTTTTGTCCAAGCAATTCGTCGTGATTGTATTCAGCAATTCTGCAAAACGCGTCGTTACAGTAAGTGATAACGCCTTTGAGATCCGTAGTGGAAACCAGTTCGTCAGAATCTCCTACGAGGGTTTCTTGAGCTTTATTGGAAAGAGTGGCTGACATATATAATTTTCTTTGAAATTTCTATTTTTGTGGCGAGATATATACACAAATATCAAACTTATTACAAAATATTAGATAAAAAGTCTTAACCAAACGACACTTTTTACTCAAAATTGGTTGTTTTTATTACAATCTTTCGCCAAAGATAAGCAGGTGAGCCAAATAACAAAAATATGACTTACTCAACAAGAAGCACTATTCGTTAATCGTCTCTTGTTGGGCTGTGCTTCTTTCCTTCGCTAAGAATATTGCCATCACCAGTAAAACAAAGGGCAATACATGTAAGTTCAATTTCTGCCATCCCACAGTGGACTCTAACCAACCAGATAAAAGTGCGGTAATGGTGACGCAACTGAACACGAAAAACTCGTTGAGCGCCTGTGCTTTACTCTTATTCTTTGCTTTATAGCTCTGACTAAACAAGCTGGTTGCTGCAATGAACATAAAATTCCATCCAACCCCAAGTAAGATCAACGCCGCACTGAAATGCCAAATAGAAAGCCCATGCATATTAATCGCAATACAAGCAATAAAAAGTACACCGCCAGCCAATATCATCTTCTTTGCACCAAACTTCTCAATCAAGCTGCCGGTAAAGAAAGCGGGAACAAACATCCCCAATACATGCCATTCAATAACCCCGGCAGCTCTTGTAAAATCAAAGCCACAGCCAATCATTGCTAGCGGTGTTGCCGTCATTAGTATATTCATTACGGCATAAGCAACCATCGCTGCTAAGACCGCAATCATAAAGTTAGGGCGATAGATTATTTCTTTGAGAGTGTCGGGCTTTGCATGGACATTTTGAGCATGCGCCGGCGGAAATCGTATCGTTTGCAGTAATACTAATGCCGTGATGTACAAAACAATAAGTACCGCAAAAGCACTAATATAGAGTCCATCACCTGACCACTTTTGTGAGTAGACTGCAAGGTTTGGTCCTAATACTGCCGCTAATACCCCGCCCGCCATTGAAATAGAAATGGCGCGGTGTCTAGCAGATTCATCACAAACTTCAATCGCTGCAAATCGATAGAGTGTACCGAAGCCAATCCCAACTCCCAATAAAAAAGTAGAAGTACAAAACAAGGTGAAGTTCTCTAACGACAAAGCATACGTTGCCAATGATGCGCCAAGGATGCCAATAACGTTACCCAAACTGAAACCTAAACGGCGGCCAAGTTTGCCCATAATTAAAGAAGCAGGAATAGTCGCAGACATCAATCCTAAAAACTGAAATGCGACAGGGAGCGTGATCATACTTGGAGAAGGCGCGATTTGTTTGCCGATAAGAGCAATGACGGAAATAAGAAGTATGTTCCCAGTCATTAATAAAGCTTGGCAAAGTGAGAGTAGCCAGACGTTTTTATTCATCTCAATCCTTGAGTTTATTTTAATCTATTCAGACACCATAACGGATTTGAGATTAAAACACATCGGATATGTGCAACAGATTGGCCTTTGTAATCGAGTCATTTCGGCTATCAATGCAATAAAACGACTTCGAGCACTAACAAAGCCAGCTGAGTGCTGGCTTTTCAAGGATTTGAAACGCTTACGTTTACTTGGCGCGACGTGCTTTTACTGCATCGGATAGCTGACGTAGAACTGTTTCTGTATCTTCCCAGCCGATACATGCATCAGTAATGGATTGACCGTATGTTGCAGTTTTTCCATCAACCAAATCTTGGCGACCTTCAATCAGGTGAGATTCAATCATCACACCGAAAATAGCCTCTTCGCCACCAGTAATCTGCTCCGATACGTCATCAGAAACCAGCATTTGACGCTTGAACTGCTTAGAGCTGTTCGCGTGGCTAAAGTCGATCATCACTTTCTTCGGTAGACCTGCAGCGTCTAGCTCATCTTTGATTTGCGCTACATGAGATGCACTGTAGTTCGGCTCTTTACCACCACGCAGAATAATATGACAGTCAGGGTTACCAGCCGTTTCGACAATCGCAGAGTGACCATACTTAGTAACAGATAAGAAGTGGTGAGATGCGCTTGCTGAACGGATTGCATCACTCGCGATCTTGATGTTGCCATCAGTACCGTTTTTGAAGCCAACTGGGCAAGACAAGCCTGACGCTAGCTCACGGTGTACCTGAGATTCAGTCGTACGTGCACCGATAGCCCCCCAACTAATAAGGTCAGCGACATACTGTGGCGTGATCATATCTAGGAATTCACTTGCTGTTGGAAGCCCCATATCTGTTAGATCAAGTAGTAACTTACGACCAATACGAAGACCATCATTCAGCTTGTAAGTATCATTTAAATACGGGTCGTTGATTAGTCCTTTCCAACCTACAGTGGTACGCGGCTTCTCAAAGTAAACACGCATTACGACTTCAAGTTGCTCACCGAGTTCATCTCGAAGTATTTTGAGTTTTTTTCCGTATTCCACCGCTGCGTCTGGATCATGAATTGAACACGGGCCAACAATCACCAGAAGACGGTCATCTTTTCCTTCAAGGATATTATGAATCGCATTGCGGCATTCAAATGTTGTTGTGGAAGCTGTTTCAGTTGCCGGAAACTTCTCTAATACTGCTACAGGTGGCAATAACTCTTTTACTCTATTAATTCTTACATCATCAGTTTGAAACATTACTTCTACTTCCTAGTTGCTATCCCTGTCCCACAATTTCTTTCAATTTTGCTCAGGGCATACCTGCTCAGAATGCAAGCAAACACAAAGGCTGTGGGCTCATTTTATCTTATCGATACAGTTAACTTATCGGCTCAGGAGAATAGTTGCAAACACTTTTTTATATAAAATGCAATTCATGGAAGATCGTTAACTTTAAAACACAGTGTAAATTATTACTTACACCCTCTCATCAGATTGTTCCTACTTTTTAATCAAGTACAAAAAAGCGTCTACAATGTAAGAAATATCAGAAGTTTGTCGCGGTTTATAGGAAAAAAGATGTATCAGGATATAAGATTATGTAGCGCAATGTTAAATGGCGTAAATATTAAACTAATATCCTATGACCAATAATCGCTCTGATTTGTCAGGAAAGTAAGAGTTAATATGCAATCAATACAAGGAAATACTATGAATAAAGTAGCAATTGCAATAGCAGCAGTGGTAGCAAGTGGTGGTGCCCTTATCGGCTCAGTTAACGCTGAACCGTATATTGGCGGCAAGATTGGACTTGGTACCTTAGATGACTCATGTTATGCAAGCAGCCCATGTGACGAAGAATCGTTCGCTGCAGGTTTACACATCGGCTACAGCTTTAATGATTATATTGATGCTGAATTTGGCGCTGATTACCTAGGCAACTTTGATAGTAATTTTAAAGTGCCTGCGGGATACAGCGGAGTGATAGATGACGACCTTTGGGCTCTTACACTAGCACCTAAGTTTAACTTGCCTCTCAATGACTCTTGGCAACTATTCGCTAAAGTAGGTGCTGCATACATGATGTATGACAATGGTAAAGACTTCGTACCAACTGGCTCATTAGGTGTTGAGTACACGTTGAACTATAACTTCAGCTTAAGGGCTGAATATCAACGATATCAAGATATGTCTGACGATATCATCGATGATATGGATGCAAACTTCTTCGGTATAGGATTCAACTACAAATTCGGAGCAGCTCCTATCGCAGCTCCTATTATCGTAGAGGAAGTGGTAGAAGAAACTGTTGTCGAAGAAGCTGTTATGATGACAAAGATGCACAAAGAAGAGTACGGTACAGGTACGTTTGAATTCGACAGTGCTAAACTAACCGATTCAGTATCTGAACGTCTAGACAACTTCGTAAACTTCTTGAATGAGTACCCTCAAGCTCAAGTTGAAATCACTGGTTACACAGATAGCTCTGGTTCAGCTGTTTACAACCAAGAACTGTCTGAACGTCGTGCTCAATCTGTTGCTGATTACCTAATCGCAGCAGGTATTGACGCAGACCGCTTTACAGTTAAAGGTTTGGGCGAAGAAAACCCTGTTGCCGACAACAGCACACATGAAGGTCGAGAGAAGAACCGTCGTGTTGAAGTACTCGTTCCTGAGTTCCAATATGAAGAACTTGTACAACCAGAATAAGAGTTTGTGCTCTAATTCCTAGTCAAAGGGGTGCTTCAGCATCCCTTTTTGTTTACCTCCTATTTGTATTTACCACTCGAACCTCCCGAACTAGCATATGGCTTAACACAATATAGTTGTTCGCTCTCACACACTCTTGCTTCAAGCTCTTCTTCGTAAACAGCAATGCATAACCTGATACTCCCATAGCCAACCAGAGAACACTTCAAAGGTTACCAATAGCTAGCGAATAAGCTTAGGTAAGCAGTTTCAAAACGGTGTGGATTCCATAAAGTATGGCAATCAATGTGGGATACAAATAAAAACCGCGCCTCTTAAGCACGGTTTAATGCCGTTGACAAAGCGCATTTATTGCGCAAAGAACAAGGTAATATAGTGATCAGCTAACAAGGCTACAAACAGAGCGAGTAAGTGATAAATGGAGAATTTAAAGGTTTCCATTGCGCTGTTTTGCTCTGGGGAAAACTTCAACTTCCAAGCATGATACATAAAACCTGCATTGAGAAGCAGCGAAGAGAAAAGATAAACCGAACCAACCATACCCACCAACACAGGAAGAATACAAACAAGCGTGAGTAGAATCGTGTACAGAAGAATCGAAGTTTTGGTGTATTCAATGCCATGAGTCACGGGGAGCATCGGAATATCCACTTTGCGATAATCTTCAACTCGATGAATCGCGAGCGCCCAGAAATGTGGTGGTGTCCAAATAAAAATAATCATCACCAACAACCAAGCGTGAGCGTGTAACTCTCCCGTCACTGCAGTCCACCCTAAAAGTGGCGGCATAGCACCTGCAATTCCGGCAATTACAATGTTTTGTGGGGTCGCTCGTTTGAGATACATGGTGTAAACCACCGCGTAACCGAGCAAGCTTAAAAACGTCATCCAAGCTGTTAACGGATTAACCAGTGCGTACAAAAGTACAAAACCAACAACACCTAACGTAACAGCAAACAACGCGACTGATAACGGATTCGTGTCACCAGAAGGCAGAGGACGCTTGTGAGTTCGAGCCATTCGCGCATCAATTCGGCGATCGATGAGGTGATTAAACGCTGCCGCGGAGCCAGCCATTAAGCCAATCCCGATAAGGCCAATCGCCGCTTGTAGCCAAGGAAAACTGGCCACCGGCGCTAAGCTCATTCCGACAATGGCGGTAATCAACATAAGCGCGACGACTTTAGGCTTTGTCAGTTTTAAATAGGTTGAACCAATCTTTTTCTTACCACTTTCCAGAGGTAACGCGATTTCTTTACTCATAGCGAACTCCTTTCGCTTGATGACTCCAACGAGCCTTACCCTGCCATAAATAGAACTGACTAACGCAGATAAGTGTAAGCATGATGGCTGCACCAAGATTGTGCGCCACCGCTACATAGATAGGCAGTTGGAACACAACATTACTAACGCCTAATAGGATTTGGCAAACCAAAGCTAAGCCAATCCAAACACCTAAGCGCTGAGAATGATGTGAATCTTGTTTTAGTAGTAGAATGCAATATGCCAACACAACGAACGCAGTAACAATCGCACCAATGCGGTGACTGACATGGATCGTCATTCGAGCTGAATAATCTAATACACCAAATTCATAGTTATCAACCCCTGTCTGCCAGAACGAAAACGCCTCTTTCCATGATAAATAGCTTGTCCAGTTCCCTTCACATATTGGTAAAGCAGTGCACATTAGAGCGGCATAGTTTGATGAGGTCCAACCGCCAAGCAAAACCTGCATCAGCACCACTCCAAAAGCCAGCAAGGAGAAGGTTCTTACATTTTTAGAGGAGGGAGAAAAGTAAACGCTGTGTCGAGTTTGTAATTGGCAATAGAATATCGCTTGCAGTGCAAGCAGCGTAAAGCCACCCAGTAGATGCAGCATCACAATCACTGGCATCAATTTTAACGTCACTGTCCACATTCCTAATGCCGCTTGCCCAAGGACAAGGATACAAAGCAAGACAGGAATCGTCGGATCGACTCGCTCTGCTCTCACCGCCATGATTGCCATCATCAGAATGACTAAGCCTAAAGTTCCAGCGAAGTAACGATGAATCATCTCTAACCATGCTTTCCCTTGCTCCACTGCGCGCTCTGGAAACAACGCATTTGCCTTCGTGACTTCGGCTTCGGTTTGAGGAACGAATAACTGACCGTAGCAACCCGGCCAATCTGGACACCCCAAACCTGCATCAGCCAGTCGCGTATATGCGCCTAACATGATGACCACAAGAGTAAGACACAGGCTGAACCTAACCAAACCACTTAACGTCATATTGCCCCCTCCCTAGCCTACGCGTGACAACTTCAATAGTTTTCGTAAGTCCGCCAATACGTCCTTACTTAACCGCACCAAATCCTCGTTTGCTTCTGGCGTATAGGACATTACAAGCTGCCCGAGCGGATCGACGATCAACACCTGACCTGCTTTCACTCTCGATGAAAGCGCGTCATTCATTTGCATCACGACAATGCTCTGGTCAACGTCATTCGCCTCTTTCGAAGTCCATATAACAGGCACAACACGCTCTTGATATTTACCTAATGCAATATGGCTTTGCTGCATCAAGTGTATTTGTTGCTGGCATTGTTCTTTACACTCCGATGGCAACACATAGGCTAATTGCCAACCTTTTTCGTCTAACGGCGATGGCTGACCTAATTGTTCGAACGTGATATATGGCTCAACCAATTCACCTCGATTGGTTACTCCCGTTTCGTACCAACCTTGACTCAATACAACCTTGGCAATAATCGCGGGGAGGGCAAATAGACAAATCAGAGACACCAATACAATTCGTCCTTTCGTGACTGCATTTGTCATTTCTCACCTCCTTGTGAGCGTGGTTGTCGAATCCAACGAATAAAAATCAGGATTGTGATAAGCAAAAATACGCCAGCCATAGCGAACCATTGAAAAGCATAACCAAAGTGCTTTGCACTGGTTAAAGGTAAAGGGTTCCAAGGAAATGAATACGGCCATCGCGTTAGATTGTCGGGTTGAATGACCGTTGGCATTAACTCAACGTTAAGTAGTTGGCTAAGTTGATTGATGTTGAGGTTTTGCACTCTGATCGTATCGTCCATTTCAGCCATTAGGTCTGAACTTAGCGGATTAGTTGATTTACGATACAAACGCCCGGTGATGCCATATGGCGCTGTCAGATGTTCAACCTTCGGTAACACGGCTCTGGAGCGTTCTCCCTTCACAAACCCAAGTTCAAGCAACGTCAGAGTCGCAGGATCATGAGACATCGACACGATTTGAAACGCAAGGTAACCCACTTCGCTCTGATACGTCTGGTTATCTAATAAAATGATTGGGAGTGGTTCAGGTGTCACATTCGCTTTTACTTTAACCCCTATAATACTCTCTTCTCGCCAATCGTTCATTTCCAATACTTCAGATATGTCCTGATAAGAGGTATTTGCCCTTGCTAAAATCGCTTGCTCCAAAAACTGCTTTTCATTGCCACGTTCCAATTGCCAATAGCCCAGTTTGACCAATAGAGAAAACACAGCCACAGTTAAAAAGACAGCAACCCAAACCCATTTCGATAATATCGACGACGAAACCGGAGGTGCCATGTCCACCGTATTTCTGTTCAAACTAACGCTTGTCCTTTTGCTGCTTTTCATCATCTTTAACCTCGCAAAAGCGCTTATCGAAATGGTTCGCGAAGACCCTGAAGATTCATCGAAAAAAGGTAAACCAATGAGCCATTACCTCGGTCGTCGTGTCATGTTTTCTGCGTTAGTCGTGATACTCCTTCTGATTGCTCTAGGGGCTGGATGGATAGCCCCTAACCCTCGCCCTTACTAGCTTTACAGCACATAAACGAAAACAAACAAGCATAGCCAAACCACATCAACGAAGTGCCAATACCAACTACCCGCTTGGAATGCAAAATGGTCTTTCGGCGAGAAATGGTCTTTGGCGATGCGGAACAGCAATACAATGAGAAAAATGGTGCCGAGACAAACGTGCAATCCATGAAAGCCCGTCAGCATAAAGAAGGTGTTTCCGTAAATACCGGATTGCAGCGTTAGTCCAATATCTTGATAAGCGTGCGCATACTCAACGGCTTGGTAATAAAGGAAGAAGCCCGCCAAGACGATAGTGATTTCCAACCAAACAATCAGTGCAGTTCGTTTATCTTGTTCTAAGCTGATGTGTGCCATATGTAAGGTAATCGAAGACAATAACAGCAAGATAGTGTTGGTTAATGGAATCCCTTGCCATGGCATAGCTTGCGTTGTTTCCCCACCTGGCGTAGTGGTGAGCGGCCATATCGCCTCAAAACTTGGCCACAACACTTCATGGGTCATGAAGTTGTTATCGGCACCGCCTAACCAAGGTACCGAAATCATTCTCGCGTAAAACAGGGCACCAAAGAACGCGCCAAAGAACATCACTTCTGAAAAGATGAACCAACTCATCCCTTGTCTAAATGAACGCGTGATTTGCGCACTATATTTTCCGGTAAGGGACTCCGTGATAACGTTACTGAACCACCCTGCTAGCATGTAAAGCAGAAACAGCATACCAACCGCGAGAATAATGCCGCCAAGTGTGCCAACCGCACCATCACTTTGGGTACCTTGTACCGTCATCCCAGCACCGACCGCAACAAGGAATAACGCAAATGCCCCAACAATAGGCCAGCTGCTCTGTGCAGGAACATAATAGGTCTCAGGCTTGTTACTCATAAGTTCTCTCCTTACAGACGCTTACCCGCCTGTTGCTCGCTCCTTGAGAGGCTAACTACCGACGACTCGCCCGATTGAGGAGGAAATTTGTAGAGTGTGTAAGACAAGGTCAATGTATGGATTGAATCCGGCACATCCGGTTCAATGTAGAAAATCAGAGGCATACTCGCTTGTTGCTTACCTTCCAATGGTTGTTGATTAAAGCAAAAACACTCGATTTTATTGAAGTAAGCCGCACCAGTGCCCGGCGATACGGATGGTACAGCTTGCCCTACCAAGTCTTCACCACTTTGATTAAATGCAAGATATTCAGTTTGAATCACTTCGCCCGGATGAACGTCCATGGATACAACCTTGGGTTTGAATTCCCAAGGCATATCTGGGCTTACGTGTGCCATAAATTCCACGCGAATGGTTCTGGTGATATCTGCTTGCATGCCCGTTGGTTGAATCGCTGCCACATCACTGGTTTTGCCGTTAATGCCAAGCGCATCGCACATGATGTCGTAGAGTGGCACAAGAGCAAAACCGAAGCCAAACATCAGCACAGTCGCTAACAGCAACTTGATAGTGAGTTTCTTATTGGATGAAGTACTTTGCATCTCACTCACCTCACGCTTGCTTAATCAACTTTTGGCGGTGTTGTGAACGTATGATGAGGAGCAGGACTTGGCACCGTCCACTCTAAACCTTCTGCACGTTCCCACGGTTTGGCTGTTGCTTTTTCACCACCACGAATACATTTGATGACTAGCCACAGGAAGATAAGTTGAGACAAACCAAAGGCGAAACCACCTATTGATACGATTTGGTTAATGTCCGCAAACTGGATGGCGTAATCAGGAATACGTCTTGGCATCCCCGCTAAACCCAAGAAGTGCATTGGGAAGAACAATACGTTGACCGAGATGATGGAACACCAGAAATGCCACAGACTGAGCTTGTGGTCGTACATATTGCCCGTCCACTTCGGTAGCCAGTAATACGCCGCTGCCATAATCGAGAACACCGCACCTGATACCAAGACATAATGGAAGTGAGCGACAACAAAGTACGTGTCGTGGTATTGGAAGTCTGCTGGCACAATGGCCAACATCAAGCCGGAGAAACCACCTATCGTGAATAAGACAATAAAGGCGATCGCAAATAACATCGGCGTCTCAAACGTCATGGCTCCGCGCCACATGGTCGCCACCCAGTTAAACACTTTCACCCCAGTTGGCACCGCAATCAACATGGTGCAGTACATAAAGAAGAGTTCCGCGAATACTGGCATCCCCGTGGTAAACATATGGTGTGCCCAGACTAGGAATGAAAGCAACGCAATACTACAAGTCGCGTAAACCATCGAATGGTAACCAAACAGTTTTTTACCACTGAAAGCCGGAATGATTGCCGAAATAATCCCAAACGAAGGCAAGATCATGATGTATACCTCTGGGTGACCAAAGAACCAGAAGATGTGTTGGAACATCACCGGGTCACCGCCACCAGCGGCATCAAAGAAGCTGGTACCGAAGTATTTATCGGTCAGTACCATGGTCACCGCACCGGCTAGTACGGGCATCACAGCTATCAACAAGAACGCCGTGATTAGCCAAGTCCAGACAAACATAGGTAGCTTGAACCAAGTCATGCCCGGTGCACGCATATTTACAATCGTCACGATGACGTTGATGGCCCCCATGATGGAACTGATACCCATGATATGGACTGAGAATACAAACAACGCCGTGCTGTCAGGACCATAAGTTGTAGAAAGCGGCGCGTAGAAGGTCCAGCCGAAATCAGGGCCACCACCCGGTAAGAACAAAGAGCCGATCAAAATGAGGAACGCAAAAGGTAAGATCCAAAAACTCAAGTTGTTCATTCGTGGCAAAGCCATGTCCGGTGCGCCAATCATCATTGGAATCATCCAGTTGGCTAAGCCAGTAAACGCAGGCATCACGGCACCAAATACCATTACAAGCCCATGCACGGTAGTCATCTGGTTAAAGAACTGAGGATCAACCAATTGCAAACCCGGTTGGAATAGCTCAGCGCGAATGATCATCGCCATTGCTCCGCCTGTAAGGAACATGGCAAAGCTAAACCACAAGTAAAGCGTACCGATGTCTTTATGGCTGGTGGAGTAGAGCCAACGCGTTAGTCCTTTCGGCGCGTGATGATGGTCGTGATCGTCTTCAATCGCAATGGTGGTATTTGCGGTCGTTTGCGCTTCTGCAGGAGCAGACTTCACCGCTTTTTCAATTGGCTTACTCATATTTCCTCCTTGGCACTGTCTTGTACCTTAAAGGCGTTAACATCGGATGCTTGAACGGTATCGCCAGTGTCATTTCCCCAAGCATTTCGTTGATAGGTAATAACAGCAGCAATTTCCTGGTCGCTAAGTTGGTTAGCAAAAGCTTGCATCGCTGTCCCTGCACGACCGTTTACTAGTACATCGATGTGAGCCATAACCGGGCCTTTAGCTATTTCGCTGCCTTTAATCGCCGGGAATGCGCCCGGAATGCCTTCACCATTTGCTTGATGACACACGGCACAACGCGCGGTGTAAATCGACTCGCCTTGCCCCATCAAATCTTCCATCGACAGATCTTGCGTCAACGCTTCTTGTGCGGCCGCTTTTTGTAAAGCAAGCTCTTGCTTCTTGTCTGACATCCACTGGTCAAAGTCGTCTTCTGCCATTGCATGAACAACTACTGGCATAAAACCATGTGCTCGACCACAAAGCTCGGCACACTGACCGCGATAGACGCCCGGCTCATCAATCTTGGTCCACGCTTCATTGATAAACCCCGGGATGGTGTCTTTCTTAACCGCGAAGTCAGGCACCCACCATGAATGAATAACGTCATCTGAGGTCATTAAGAAGCGAACTTTACGATTGATAGGCAGAACGAGCGGATTATCCACTTCAAGTAAGTAGTGCGCCCCTTTTGCTTCAATGCCATCAATTTCTTTTTGACTGGTTGCGAGCAAACTAAAAAATTCGACATCCTCGCCGAAGTAGCTGTAATGCCACTTCCATTGAGAGCCTGTGATCTTAATAGTGAGGTCAGATTGGCTAGTATCTTCCATTGCCACCAGTGTTTTGGTTGCTGGAATCGCCATCGCGATAAGAATAATAACGGGGATGACAGTCCAGATAATCTCCACTTTGGTGCTTTCGTGGAAATTAGCCGCAACTGCCCCTTTTGACTTGCGGTGTCGGAAGATGGAATAGAACATCACACCGAATACAACAAAGGCAATGGCGCAGCATATGTAGAAGATCAGCATATGTAATTCATACACTTGCTCACTGATCCCCGTAACACCCCGCGTCATGTTGTAATCATTTTGCTCTGACCAACCTGACGAAGAAAATGTGATAAAAATCACATTCGTTAATAAGGCTAGAGTAGTTGCTAATCTTTTCAAAAGATCTCTCCTCTGCTCAGCCGCTGCGCTTACGCGAGCTTCCTTGCTTCCCGATGCAAATATCGAACAAATTTACGAAAAATCACAAAAACTACGATTTCAGCACTCTTTGTTATATTTATGTTAAAAGGCTAGTTATAGTTCAATAGTTCTTCAAGAAATTAACTATGAATAAATTCTGTACAGGTTGAAAAAATAAATTCGGTTTATCGATTGCCCTCTTTGAAATGTAATTGATAACCATTTACATTAGTAAATAGAAAACATTGAGACACTTTCTAGATAAAAGTGTCTAAACAAGTAGGCTCCCCCTGCTAAGGAAAGACGAATATGACAGCACAAATTACCCAATGGCTAGCACGAGACCCTGACCCTAAAACTCGCGAAGAGCTTCAGCAGCTCGTCGATGCTAACAACGAACTGGAACTGACAGATCGATTCGGATCACGCCTAGCTTTTGGTACTGCAGGCCTACGTGGCAAAGTGGGCGCGGGCCCAAATCGCATGAACCGCTTAGTGATTCAAGAAACCGCGACAGGTCTCGGCCACTACCTGATTGAACAAGTGAAAGATGCATCGTCTCGCGGTGTTGTTATCGGCTATGATGGGCGTCCGGATTCTAAACAGTTCGCACACGATACAGCTTCCGTACTGACTGCTTTGGGCATCAAGGTCTACCTGACCTATAAAGTAGCGGCGACGCCGATTGTTGCTTTTGGTGTCCGTGAACTGAATGCAGCAGCTGCTGTCGTCGTTACCGCAAGCCATAACCCGCCTGAGTACAATGGCTTTAAAGTCTACTGGGAAAATGGCGCACAGATTATTCCACCGCACGATTCTGGTATTGCTGCAAAAATTGATGATGCAACAACTAAACCGCTTCCTCTGATGTCTCTAGATGATGCAAAGCAAAAAGGATTGTTGGTTTGGCTTGAAGACAAGTACTACCAAACGTACCGCAAATCAATGAATGACAACGCACTGCTTACGCCAGATAACAACACAGATATCTCGATCGTTTACACGGCAATGCATGGTGTCGGAGCGGAAATGGCAGAAACGTTACTTGCAGATGCTGGCTTTGAGAAAGTGGCAAGTGTTTCGGAACAGCGTGAACCAGATGGCACATTCCCTACCGTAAACTTCCCGAACCCGGAAGAAGCAGGCGCGATGGACATGGTGATGGCGCTAGGTAAATCTGTCGATGCCGATATTGCCTGTGCAAACGACCCTGACGCAGACCGCTTTGCGGTGGCAGTAAAACGCCCAGATGGCGAATACCAAATGCTGACGGGTGACCAAGTGGGTTCATTGTTTGGTGATTACTTACTGCAAGGTCAACCAAACGCGCTCGTTGGTAATACAATTGTGTCTTCTCGCCTATTGAGCAGCATTGCCAAAGCACACGGTGCAGAATACTACCAAACGCTAACGGGCTTTAAATGGCTAACCAACGTAGCAATGACGCAAGAGACAGAAGCTAATCCATTCCTATTCGCTTACGAAGAAGCGCTTGGCTACACCGTAGGGAACAAAGTATGGGATAAAGATGGCTTGTCAGCACTGGTCGCTTTCTCTCAATTGACAGGTAAGCTAAAAGCACAAGGCAAAACGCTTTGGGATAAGTTAGAAGAGTTATACCGCCAACACGGTTTCTACTTTAACGCACAGCGCAGCATTGCTCTTGATCCTAAATCACCACCAATCGGTGACAAGCTTCGCGCAAATCCACCGAAAGAGATCGCCGGTAAGCGTATTGAAGTCATTGAGGATCTAAAGTCATCACTACGCTTCGTAACCGACGGTCCAACAGAAGCCATCAACTTACCAGCGAGTGACGTACTGGTTTATCACCTAGAAGACAAATCACGTGTGATTGTTCGCCCTTCAGGTACGGAGCCTAAGTTGAAGTGTTACTACGAAGTTATCAGCGACTTCCCAGCAGAGATGGATTACGCCCAAGCGAGCCAAGCAGCAGAAGCGAAGATGAATGCCCTGATCGAAGCACATCAACAAAGTTTGTAATCCAAGCTTGAAGCATCGACTCTGTGACAACAGTAAATAGCAAAAGAGGCGCATCGAGCGCCTCTTTTTTGTTCTATTCAAAACGAATCAAACAATCTGCTTTTGCAAGAAGTGTTTATCGATACCCGCGGCAGGGTAACCCGAATACTGACCGACTTTTTCAAAGCCCAGTTTCAAGTAAAAGTCGAGCGCTTGGAAGCTATAAGTATCGAGATACAAATGCGTCACCCCGTGTGGCTTCACTTGCTCTTCTAGTAAAGCAATCAGCTTGCTTCCTACCCCCGACGTGCGCGCCTCTGCATCAACCCAAAGGTATTCAACGAACACAGTGCTATTGAACATTTCACCCGTGAGCCCGCCAACAATCTTGCCCTCGTCATTACGAGCAAAACAACCAACAGCGTCTACATCCCCATCCGGAAGGTGCATGTTGTTATAAGCACGGATGCCATCACGGATAAAGTCGAGATCGTTTTGTTCTGGATTGAGTTTAAATTCAAGTTTCATACAGCCACTCCTTGGAAATCAGTGTGATACTAAAACAAAAAGCCAGCGAGTGCTGGCTTTTGTTTAAAAATCTGATTGTTCCTACACATTACATCGCGAAGCTACTGAGCATCCATACCGCAAGGATAACGAAAACCAAGCCCATTAACTTGCCTTGGTACATGCGGAATTTTTCATTTTCCAGTAACCCTTTGCCTAATGTACCCGCCAGCGCAACCAACAAGATGTTGAATAGCAATCCCAATACGTTTAAAAGCAAACCAAGCGCAAGCATCTGCTCACCCGAGGATGCGGTAATGTTGCTAGATACAAACTGTGGCAAAAACATCACGAAGAACACTAAGGCTTTAGGGTTCAGCAGGTTACTCATCAATGCACGCTGATAGTAAGTCGACGCCATTTTGTTCTTCTGATCTAGCTCTGGTGCAGCTGAAGCGTCCGCTCGTAAGCAGTCCCATCCCATTTTTAGTAAGTACGCGCCACCAAGTAGATGAAGCACTTTTAACGCGATTGGACTCATCGCAATTAAGGTCGATACGCCCATTGCTGCCAGCAAGGTTAAGATTACGCCTGATGTTGCATTGCCTAAACTTGCGAACAAACCGACTTTCTTGCCATAACTCATGCTAGAGCTGGCTATTAGCAGCATGTCTGGCCCAGGCAATAGAAGAAGTGCAATAACAGCGGTGAGATAAACAGGAAGTACAGATAAATCGATCATGGTGGAACTAGCTATTCAAAAACAGGCGGCGGATCTTATACCAATGAATAGATAACAACCAGACCAAATACCTTTGCCACAAGATAAAATCAGAAAATACAAAAGTTTTTATGCTCAATTTAAAAACAATTAACCTTTTTTATGTTTATTTTTAATACCGATAGCAATTTTGTACAAAAATAAGCAGGATGTATCCGGTAGACTTCAAAGCAACAAGCCTGACACTTGAGCAAAACAAAAAGAGATGAAAGAAAAGAATAAGGAAATCGCGACTTTTAAAATTGCTCAAGAGCTGGGTGGCTTGGAGCTGCTCGATGCAAAATACGAAAAGCAAAACTTCTCTCGCCATAGTCATGAAGGCTACACCATTGGCGTAATCGAAAAAGGCGCACAACAGTTCTTTCGCACTGGCGGCAACCATATTGCGCCGCAAGACAGCATCATTCTGGTGAATGCAGACGAAGTACATAACGGGCATTCAGCGTCAGAGGGTGGCTGGGAATACAAGGCCATGTACCCCGTGCCAGAGCAATTTCAAACACTCGGTGAAGAACTCGGCGCACCTAATGTAGCTCAGCCATACTTCCCCCAACCCGTTGTTTACGATCCAGAACTCGCAAACCAACTGCGGTTGGTATTCGATACTCTAGAGAAGTCCGATAACCGCTTACTAAGAGAGACACTTGTCTACGGTACGCTAGTCAAACTTGCCAGCAAGCACAGTACACATCGAGCTCCGCTTCAAGACGCAACAAAAGCACAAAGGCAAGTACAGTTGGTCAAAGAGTTTCTTGAAGACTTTCCTCAAACCGATGTCTCTTTAGAAGAACTTGCCAAATTGGCGGGCTTGAGCCCTTTTCACCTGTTGCGTGAGTTTCAAAAGCAGTTTGGCTTTCCGCCGCACGCGTTTCAAATTCAACAAAGACTAAGAATGGCGAAAAAGCTACTCAAGCTAGGGCAAAAGATTTCCGATGTTGCTCAAGAATGCGGCTTTCACGACCAAAGCCATTTGCATCGTCACTTTAAAAAAGCCATGGGAGTAACACCCGGGCAGTACATCAAGCATTGTTAGCAATTTTGTACAAGGCAACATGCTGAGGTCAGCCTACCTTAACAGCATGTTTTTTCTATTCAAGTTGAAGTTATGGATACTACTTTGCCAACGCATCAAGACTCAAAAACCTCGCTCTTTTTACAAGGCACCATCGCAATGATGCCACTGAGCATCGCTGTATTGCCTTGGGGGTTACTCGCGGGCTCATTTGCCATTGATACCGGCTTACACCCTTTGGAAGGTCAGGCACTTTCCGCCATTCTGTTTGCAGGCTCCGCACAGCTTGTGGCCATGGGGATGATTAAAGCAGGCGCGGGCTTGACTACCATGTTGCTGACGACCTTTTTCATTACGTCTCGACATTTTCTTTATAGTGTTTCGATGCGCAGTAAAATTTCGCCTTTGCCATTAAAGTGGCGTCTTTCACTTGGCTTCTTACTCACTGACGAGCTGTTTGCCATCGTCGGGCATCAATCCGATAAACAGTTTGATCGATGGTACGCCCTTGGCGCTGGATTAAGCTTCTACTTATTTTGGAACTTCGCAACGCTAGCAGGCATAGTCGCTGGCAGTTTGATACCTGAATTGAATGAGCTCGGGTTGGAATTTGCCGTTGCTGCAACCTTTATCGCGATTGTAGTGCCAACGATCAAAAGTATGCCCGTGTTGTTTAGTGTGCTGGTGGCGTTAGTCAGCTCAGTGGCGCTGAATTATTTCCAAGTGGAAGGAAGCTTGATGTTCGCGAGTGTTCTCGCCATGTTGACGGGCTATTTTGTGGAACCATTGACGACGAAAGCACCAAACCTTGGGTATACCTCGGAGAAACGCCAATGATCTTTTTATCTATCTTAGCCATGACAGCCTTGGTATTCACTAGCCGTTATCTATTTCTAGAACCAAAATTGCCGCTTAAGTTAGGGGTTAGAACTCAGAAAGTCTTGAGCTATGCAAGCCCTGCAGTACTCACTGCTATTTGGGCTCCAATTGTTTTTCTACCAGAAGGTGAACTGAGCGTCAGTTGGCAAAACCCATTTCTATTGGCTGCGCTATTAGCCGCTGTGATTGCATACCTCACTAAGAATGTATTGCTCACCACCATTGTGAGTATGGTGGCGTTTTTACTACTTCGAATTTGGTTGTAGGGGGGTTACTAACCCGCTAACCATTCAATCTCTAACAAGGTGATGTCTCCACACTTCAAACGCCCAAGGAAGACATCGCCTTGATGTACTTCTCCCACGCCTTTTGGTGTGCCTGTCATCACAACATCGCCATCTTCTAGCGTTGTGTAGCTCTTCAGTTCGTCGAGGATTTTCATTGGTGGGTAAAGCATCTGTTTAACATGCCCTTTTTGAACATGAACACAGTTAATCAAAAGCTCTAAGCTGAGGTCATCTATATTGACACCTTGGAGGGAACGGAAACGACTGAACACTGCAGCTCCATCAAACGCTTTGGCGCGCTCCCAAGGTAATCCTTTTTCTTTGAGGGTAGATTGTAAACCGCGTTTGGTCAGATCCAGACCGAGTCCAACCGCACTGTATTGACCATCTTTGATCAGAAAGCAGATTTCTGCTTCGTAATGCAAAGGCTCTTGATGGAATGCGATGAGTTTGGTTGAAACAGAAGTCGCAGGTTTATTGAATACCACCATTTGCTCAGGCATGGCATTATCCAGCTCTTTTATGTGCTCAACGTAATTACGCCCAACACAAAGAACTTTACCGACTTTGACTTTCTTCTCTTCAACCTGAATGACGCTCATTGCTCTTCCCTGCAAAACAAAAAACGCATAATAATCCAACACGTTACGTTGTTGACACTAGTTATCTTTTCGAGATGTTAAAAACAAGACATTCAGCCCGTTTTGAGAGAGTATAAACTTAATCGGGTTACCCCAATTCTTACAATGGCGAGTATGAAAAAAGCCAGCACGAGGCTGGCTTTTATAGTAACTAGGACAGGTTACTATTATAGGTAGTAACGAGCACCGATTGCCCATTTGTCGTCTGTTTTGCGGTTATTTTCGTTATTAAGATCGAATTGGTAACCAGCAAAACCTACAAACTTAGAAGTGAAGTTGTACTCTGCTTGTACCGCCATCTCTTCACGAGTTGTTTCTGTCTTGTCACCCTTAGTCGCTTCGCCTTCAACCATCTCGTAGTTCAAGCTTAGGTTTAGGCTGCTTGGCAATGCGTAGGCAATTAGAGCTTCGTACGCTTTGCTCTCTTCAAGGCCTGAGTTCATGTTTTCGTTAGAAGCGTATACACCTGCTACGTATAAGCCTTGACCGTAAGAACCGTAAGCCGCAGAGATTAGGTGAGATTCAGCTGTTTCTTTTTTGCCTGCACCAGAGCTTGTGAAATCACCAGTGTTGTATGTGTAGCCAAGCTGCGCGCCGAAAACAGTGTATGAAAGCGCTAGTTGGTAGCGATCATCGTAATCAGCACCTGAGTATGTTTTCTCATATACTGGCTCACCATTAGCTTCACCTACAATTTCCCAAGCTGACGATGCATCACTGTTGCTGCCTTGCCAACCTAAACCGAAGTTAATAGCACCGGCTTCACCCAGCTCAATCGCATTACGGTAAGAAAGCATTTTTTCTGCACGACCAGTACCTAGGTTACCGTGGTTGTCGTAAATAAAGTCGTTCGCAAACGCGATTGGCATATCAGCAACGCCAGCGATATCGTAGTAAGGTGCCCACTGAGTACCAGCTACTGCACGGCCATATGCTTCATGGGTAAGACCTAGGTAGCCAAGACGAGTAGTAAAAGAGTTTTCGCCACCTTCTAGATAGTTTAGAGCCCATTCACCACGAGCATCGGCAGTGAAGCCATTACCAATATCATGAGTTGCATTGAAGTTGATACGAGGTGAGTTTTGACCCACATCAGTGTCACCTTGCTCTGAACCATTCACATTAACAGAAACGTGACCACCGATAGAGAAAGTAGTGCCGTCGTTGTTGTAAAGCTCCACTGCTACTGCTTGAGTACCGAACGTTGCTGCTGCGATCGCTGCTGCTAATAATTTCTTGTTCATTATAAAATCCATGTATTTATGTATTAGTTTATAAGTCATTTTTATACAAAAGCGGGCTGGCTCATCTCTTCCACCAATGTTGCGTCACTTTTGCTTAACAACTGCTAATCAATGTATTTCAGAAGTTCCCAAGAGCAGAGTGAAAAGATGTAAGAAAAAAGAAAACGGGCAAACGTTTACCTGTTTTTCATATGTAAACTTGGCTACGAGCATCAAACTCAAGAAACATTTCGTTACATTTAACGAGCAATAAATAGATAAGTGATTGTTTATTGGTAAAACAATGAACAGAACTTGAAACTTAATGTTACATTTTGAGGTAAGAAATATGATTAGGAACTTTTTTAAAAATACCCTGTCAATTAGAAAGAACAGAAACATCAAAAAAGCTAAAACCCCTTATCCCTTTACCTTCATGAATAGAATGTGGCTCATGCATTTGAAATAAAAATGCAACCAAATCATAACTTAACGGAAATCTATCTTTCATTTTCACGATTTACCTTAGCGTCATCAATTCATCGGGCAAGTAAGCCCATCGATTACAACTAGGGTAATAAGAAAATGAAAAAGGCAGCACTCTCTACTGCAGTTTTAACAGCATTGGTATCGGCACCATCATTCGCAGCAACTGTTTACGATAACGAAGGAACAACTTTAAAAGTTGGCGGCCGTGCAGAAGCGCGTTTTAATGTTTCTGACAAACATGAAAAAGACGGTAACAGCTCTTTCAAAGACAAATCACGAGCTCGTGTTAACTTAAAGGGCAAGTCTCAAATCTCTGACGACATATATGGCTTTGGTAAATACGAAGCGGAGTTTGATGATAGCTCAGACATCACAAACCGTTACTTCTTCGCAGGCTTGGGCACCTCTATCGGTGAGTTTTCTTACGGTAAGCAAGACTCTGCTCAGGTAATGCTTACAGATATTACGGATACAATGGCAACATTTGGTGCTGAAGCGGCGGATATCGTTGCTGGCAACAAAGACAAACGTGAAAACAACTTCCTTTACTCTGGTGAGTTTGACGCACTGACTATTAAGGCAAACTTCATCGCTTCTGATGCCAAAGACAAAGATAGCTTTGGTCTTGCTGGCCTATACAACTTTGGCGCGTTTGATATCGGTGCAGGTTACGTATCTCAAAGTAATGGTGACAATGATGACGACCAATTTAACCTCGTCGGCCAATACTCAATGGATGCGTTCACTCTAGGTGCCCTCTTTACTATCGGCACAATTGCGGACGATGATTACACAGGTTACGAGTTGTCAGCTATCTACAAACCAATGAAAAACCTATCGCTAGTTGGTGTTTATAACTTCCAAGAAGTGGATCCAAAAGCAAGCTCTAAAGAAGACACCGTAGATGAATTTGCTATCGAAGCCGTTTATAAGTTCAATGGTCACCTACGTACATATGCAGGATACAAGTTCCAGCAAATCGACTCGGGTGATGACGAGTTACAAGCAGGTATTCGCTACGACTTCTAAACGAGTTGGCCAGTTCAATAATAATCAGACGGCTAGCATTTGATGCTAGCCTCTTTTATTTCCTCTGACACTTTAACACTGCTCCATTTTAATGCACCGAATCCCGAAGTTAGTGCATTTTCTCTAGTTCCTCCAGAGCAAGACCGCTCTAGCCCTTTAAAATCAATAAATTCAAAGTTGGCACGCTAGCTGCAACAGTAAAATCGAGCAAATGCATGGCAGCGTTTGTGCTTCTCGTTCTTTGTACCTACTTAGGTAGGCACGTCCTTTGAATTGGTAATGTCGCCTCCCTCCGGGAGGCATTTTTTTATTGGCTCCCCCATCAATAGAACGTATGATCCTTCCCATTGTTTAAAACCGGAAATATCCAATTGAATCATCATCCTGTCCAAGGAGCATCTTGGATGCTTACCGCAGGCTTGGCTTTTGCCATCGTTAATAGCTTTGCTCAAATCGCAAGTATTCACTTTGGTGTGTCATCCACAACATTTGCACTCTTCCAATACGCTATCGCATTTTTTGCAATCTTGCCGTACCTGCGCACATTAGGCATTCGTCAATCTTTACGCACTAACCACTTTGGGTGGCACGCATTACGCATTTTCCTAGCAGTCATTGGCATCCAACTATGGCTATGGGCTCTCGCTTACCCCGTCCCAATTTGGCAAGGTATCGCACTGCTGATGACCTCCCCTTTATTTGCGACGGTTGGCTCAGGTTTAATCCTTAAAGAGAAAGTTGGCGTCGCTCGGTGGATTGCGACACTTACAGGTTTTATCGGTGCCATGATTATTCTCGAACCATGGTCAGACTCATTTACATGGGCAACGCTACTGCCTGTCGGTGCTGCTTTTTTCTGGGCATCCTATTCTTTATTGGTAAAGAAGCTATCAGTGAATGATCCACCGTCAACCATGGTGGTATATCTGCTTTTACTGATTACACCATTTAATATTTTATTAGCGATTCCTACTTTTGCGATGCCAGAAGGTTGGAGTATCTGGGGCATTTTAGTTGCCGCAGGCGTGCTCACTGCTTTAGCGCAATGGGCTGTAGTCAAAGCTTACGCGGTCGCTGACGCATCATTTGTACAACCATTTGACCATGCAAAATTGCCTCTAAACGTCTTCGCAGGTTGGCTAGTATTTAACTGGGTGCCACCTGGTCGGTTATGGCTTGGCGCTGCCATTATTGTCGGCTCAATTGCTTTCATTACCCATTGGGAAGCAAAAAAAAGAAAGTAAGTTGAAAGAAATATTCAAGTTTTAGGTTCTATATTTTCAGGAAAGAAATGAGGAGCAATGTATGACACAGCCAATCAAAATGACACTATATCGTTGGGGCGGAAGCTGGGGACCATTCAAAGTAAATATCCCATGTGGAGAATGCACATTAACCAAAGATATTCTTGCTGACACATTTGAAAATGAACTCGCAGATGTACCAGTTGAGCTAGAAGTGAAAGATTGGTTGTCTCACTGGTGGGAGCCATTAAAACTTGGAGCATGGCACGCCCCGATACTCGTCGTTGAAGGTAAAGTCGTCAGCCAAGGGGAAGCGCTAAACCGAGGCGTGCTTGTTCAATCTGTTATTGCTGAATGGACTAAACGAGACCAGCTGAAAGGGAACATCGTTTACGGGAAAGCGACTTGCCCTTACTGTGTAAAAGCCAAAAAGCTGCTTGATGACGCGGGGGTCGAGTACAAATACCACGACGTAGTAAAAGACAGCGCAGCACTTTATCGAATGATCCCTGAAGTGAAAGCGATCATAGGAGAGAAAACACCGGTAACTGTACCGCAGATTTGGTTAGATGGTGAGTACATCGGGGGTGCCGATAACTTGGAAAAGTGGTTAGCAGAGAAAGGGTTAGATAGCGTGCCAGATAACGTGGTTGAGATCCCTAGTCAAAGCGCATAAATATCACTCATCGAAAAAATAATACATACATAAAAGCAAAAAGCCCTGATATCACATCAGGGCTTTTCTTATTAATTCGCTAGTTTTTTCATTAGGCGAGTAAACATCGAAGGTTTTTTCTTCTTTGCTTTACCGTTAAGCGCTTTATGCATTGCGTCTTTAGCTATCATTTGGCCAATGTAAGCGCCACCTAGTTCGTTACCCATGACCTTCTCCTAAGATATAATTGACTGGTTTATGTTGTAATTTTACACCTAAAAACCGCAATTACAAGACTCAGATCACACTTTTCTGTAATTAAATTACAAGAACTTCTAACCTTAGCGATAAATTTTGATTATCAACGTTTAGGCTGTTGGTAAGTTTTACCCGCAGCTTTATATGTATCTTTCTGTTTGATTTCAAAGAAAGTTTCAAAGAACCAAGCAGCAAACTTTATCAAGTGATCGCCTTCATTCATAACATGCTCGACAAACTCTTTTTCTTCACCAGACTCATCAGCTTGGATCGTGATATGGTAAATACGTTTTTCACCATCGACTTCAGCAAGACCAAATTGACCTGTAAGTGATTCTGCAGCTTGTGCGATCTCTTCTTCATCAGATGCTTTTAGCAGTTCAAGGGCTTGAGGTAGATTCTCTTTTTCACCGATTTCTTTTAGTAGTGCTTCAAATTCGTTCTGTTGCATGGTTTCACCTAACGATTAACTGGTATCTTGCTCACGCGACCCCTTTATGAGTCAACGCAAAGCTAGCGTAACTTACGGCGCATTTTAGAAAGGAGATTGTAAGCTTGCAAGCAGATTCAACGTGAGCTCTCTGGTTCGACAAAGCGATGATAAGGCTTCCGAATCTGACTCAGTAGCAAAACTAGACAACATAGCAGTGCAATCAACATGTAAAAGAAACCTAATTGCTGTTGACTGGTTACCCAATGTTCTACCAAATAACCTCCCAACAAACCTGCGATACACATTTGTATCGACCCCGACAATGCAGAAACCGCTCCTGCTTGTTTCTTGTGCGGCGACAGCAATAAACTTATCGAGACAGGGAATGACATGCCTTGTGCAAAGCTCAAACAAGTAAACGCAATCAATAGTGAAGTCACTGTAAACGGCAGTAGGAGAAGCATTGCCCCAGAAAAAGCTACTATCACAAAGCTCATTAACAATATTTGCTGCTCTTTATACCGAGCATTAATAAAGTTGAGAACCAAGCTTCCCATTAATAACCCAGCCGAAGGCACAATCATCAAAGTGCCATAGTCTGCCGCTGTAAGACCAAGTCCTTGTTGCATCAAAAAAGGATACAAAGACAAGGTCACCAAAGCAGATAGATAGCTCAGCCAGTTGTAACTGGCACTACCAATTACTTGCTTATTAGTCAGTAAGTCAAAGTAACTTAGTATCACTCGCTTTGGCTCAAAGCGTCGCTTGGGATACGGTAGTGTTTCTGGTAGCACCGCAAAACCAAGGGTAAAAATCGCCGCAAGATAAAGGAGAACGAACACAAAAACCGCATGCCAACTGATGTGATAGGCAATCCATCCACCAAATAACGGCGCAACAATCGGCATTACAGAAGCGGTCACAGAGATATAAGAAAGTGCTTTGGTCAACTGTGCCCCATCATAACTGTCTCGTAATACCGAGCGCCCAAGCACAGAAGCGCTTCCTGCCCCCAAACCTTGCAATAATCGCCCTACTTCTAGCGCTGCGATATGGTCTGCAAATGCAATACAGATTACCGTCCCAATCAAATAGACACTTTGACCGATAATAAACACTGGTCTACGCCCTATTGAGTCCGATAATGGACCATAGAACAATTGAGAGACACCAAACCCAACGAGGAATAGTGTGACGAGGTTTTGTATCTCGTGCTGCTGAAGGTTAAGGTCATGACCAATAAGTGGTAAAGAGGGAAGATAAATGCTGACGCCAACTTGACCGGTCGCGATGATCATCATAGCTAACAATAATGGTGTTTTACGCAATATACCCTCCTAACAACATGACAGTTTCACGACAGACAGTGTATATTTGATACTCAAAGATGATAATAAACTAAAATGGAAAGGCATTATTTCCTATCAGGATAGAATAGTATGGATTGGATTCAGAGCGTGCACAGTTACATTCGTGTGGTAGAAGAAGGAAGCTTCAATGCGGCGGCTAGAAAGCTCAACACGACCAGTTCGGCGATTAGTAAGCGTATTCAATGGCTAGAAGACAAGATTGGCGTGCAATTGCTAAAAAGAACAACACGGTCAATAAGCCAAACCGAAGCTGGTGCGCTTTTTTATGAGCGCGCTAAGGTACAGCTCGATTCTTGGCAGTCGGTGTTAGATGAAACACGCTCAGTAAACCAGTCCCCTGCAGGTTTACTTAAAATCGGAGCCACTCTTGCGGTAGGATCAAAGTTTCTAGTGCATTATCTGGATGATTTTCTCGATCAATACCCAGACATTAAACTTCAGTTGTTTACAACGTTACCAGGGCAACTTCCAGAACTAAGTTTGGATTTATTTATTAGCCGAGAACTGGAACAGCTCAATTCACTTAGTTTCAAAGCAACGCCCCTTTTCGAGCACAAAGCCCAGTTTTATGCGGCACCCAAGTACTTAGAGAAATACGGGTCCCCTCGCTCAATAGAAGAGCTAAGCACCCACAACGTACTTATTTGGGGTGAAAAACCATCTAGAGACGTTAAGACCATTCATGGCCATCGGTTTACTATATCTGGCAACTTCTCTACCACTAATCCTGAAGCCTTATTTCACGGCGCTAAGAGAGGAATGGGAATTATACTGACTAACAATGTCATGATCAGAGAAGAGTTGAAGCAAGGCAACCTTGTCCCTGTATTGCCGGAAATTACAGCAGACGAAGCGACTGTGTATGCATACTACCCCAAGCTAGACTACCAACACACTCGTACTAAATTATTTCTAGACTACCTAAGGAAACGCTTAGAAGATGAAAAAAATGAGCTGCTTGCATTGTAATTCATCGTAGTGCCGATGCTCATACCGATTGATACCCAGTGATAAGGATATTCTTTTAGATATTTTCTCAACATTGAGATAAGTTGAATTTGAAAAATATTTAGTTTTCACCGATATTTAACGTGATGCATATCGAAATAATTTGAGATTTAGCGTGTAACAAAAATATCAAAATCACGAACAAAGAGATAACGTCAGATGAAGTATTCACTAGATGAGTCACACATCAGCGTCTCGGATCTAGAAGAAACGTTAAGCCTTGATGGACTCGACTTACTAAATAAAACGACATTAGACCTACATCAGAGGTTTGATAGCTATTGCACATGTGTGGTGGAAGTGGCGCATTTGTACCACCATGCCGTCACCCTATCGTTCGCTGAGAACAATCAAATTATTGACAACAGCACCTACGGACTTGAAAAAACGCCTTGCGAACAGGTATGTGCGGATATAGGCAAACAAGTATTCTATCAGGATGAAGTCTACAAACTCTTTCCAGAAGACGCTCTGTTACAAGACGTAGGAATACAGGCTTACATTGGGCTACCGCTAAAGAACCACAATGGTGATGTTCTGGGCATTATTCATTCCACATATCAACGGCCAATACTCGATGAAGAAGCCAGAGAAATAATCCGGCATCATCAATTCTATGCGAGCTTAATCGTCCATAGTTTAAGAGAAAAGTGGATCAGCGAACGATCTGATAAATTGCTCAATCAGCTCAGTTATGAAGTTTCCCACGATAATTTGACTGGCCTTCTCAACCGTAGTTGTTTGGCTGACTCACTAGAAGTGCTAACGCAGCAATCAACAAAGCCCTTTCACCTTGCCTACCTTGATATCGACAATTTCAAATCCATCAACGATATCAACGGCAACTACATCGGCGATCAAATCATTAAGTTTACCGCCAATGTCATTCAGCAAACTTTGGGGGGTCAAAATAGCGCATTCAGAGTCGCCGGTGATGAATTTGCTTTTATCAGTTTTGAAAAAGACCCCGTGACAATCTGCCAAGAAATACTCGATAAAATTGAGTCCGGATATCAAGACAACGCTAATCGAATCAACTTTACCGTCAGTATAGGATTGGCGAAAGCAAGTACAAGTCTGACAAACAGCGATGAGTTAATCTTGAATGCCAGCCTTGCCTTAAAAGACTGTAAGAAGCATCGAGACATTTCAATTCAACATTATGACACGCATCTGAGCGCGATATACCATAAACAAACTCAGCTTATTGAAGCGCTTAGAGATATTTTACGCCATCCAACTTCTGAAAATGATGAGCTATATGTCGTCGTGCAGCCTATTGTCGATATCACTCAAGAACGATGGGATTACTTTGAAGTTCTTGCACGTTGGAACAGTAGAAATTTCGGCCCAATATCGCCGATGGAATTTATTGGAGCAGCAGAGCAATCTGGTCTCATCGTAGAACTCGGTGAACGGATCATTGAGCTCGCTTGTCAAGCAAAACAGCAATTGGAATCTCAACTTGGCTATCCGATCAAACTTAGCGTGAACTGTTCCGCCTATGAGCTACTCAACTCAAAACGCTATATTAACCATCTGACTGATACAATCGAAAAATACGGGCATCAGCCTAGCGATTTCGTTATCGAGTTAACTGAGACAGTATTGCTTGCTCAGTCAGGGCAGGAAAGACTGGTTCTTGACTCACTTCGCTACCTCGGGTTCAAAGTCGCTCTAGATGATTTTGGTACTGGTTACTCAAGCTTAAACTATATCCATAGTTACCCAATTGATAGCATAAAAATAGACGCAACATTTATTCGAAATATGCTAACCAATCAAACGTCAGAGCAAGTGGTTAAGCTCATCACTCAACTAGCACAATTGCTTGGTGTCGATTTGGTCGCAGAAGGGGTCGAAGACGATATTGCACTCAATAAACTTATAGATATTGGCTGCCATCAAATACAAGGCTATCACTTCTCTAAACCAATGGAAGTATCAGAAATGGTCTGCATCATAAATGAAAGAGATATTAAAAGCGCATAAAAAAGGCCAAACACTGTTTGGCCTTTTTCAGATTAAAGAGATGCTAATTCTTGTTTATGCAGCAAACGATCCATTTCATCTCGTTTCGCAATAAACGCAGCCATATCTTTCTTAGGTACCGAGCTCGCCATTGGTATATTCGCTCGCATTGCATTCACCGGGCGCCCATATTCAATTAACTCGTAATGAAGGTGCGGTCCAGTTACGCGACCAGTTTTACCCGACAAACCAATTCGTTGACCACGAGATACTTTCTGCCCTTTCTTCACTAGAATTTTGCTCAAGTGTAAGTAGCGCGTCTTATATTTACTTCCGTGTTCAATCACAACATAGTTACCAGCATAAGGGTGTTTACGGGTCATAATCACTGTGCCATCCCCCGTAGCCTCGACAGGAGTACCAATAGGCACTGCCCAGTCTGTACCATTATGCGGCGCAACACGCCCAGTTACAGGGTGAAGACGTTTTGGGTTAAAGCTTGAGCTTATACGCCAACTACGACTTACTGGGTAACGTTGGAATGCGCGTTGAAGACTCTCGCCCTTAGCATTATAGAACTGACCATCGGTATGAAGGTATGCAGAAATCTCACGACCACGATTGTAAATCTTGATCGCTTCAATTTCATTCTTACCTGTAGCAGTACCATCAATCGTTTGAGAACGGCGAACCACTTCAAAACGATCACCTGCGCGCAGGTCCTTTCCAAAATTGACTTGCTCTTTAAGCAAATTGACGACTTGACCTATTTCAACTGTCGTCAAACCTAATCGGTTGGCAGAAGATGAAAAACTACCATTTATAACACCAACTAAAGGTTGTTGATGCCACACACCAGGAATAGATACGTCTTTGAAGTCATAGCTACCGTCATTGTTTCTTTGATACACCGCTTTATCAGCAATGGAGAACTGAAGCTCCATTTTTTCTAGGTCACCCGTTTCTTCATTTCGCCAAAAGCGAAGTGTATTACCAGGCTTTAGTGTATCGAGTGCTAAGAAGTTGAGGTCTGTTTCCATGACCTTCATTAAAGAGCTATAACCAAAGCCAAGCTGGCTAAAAATTGAACTTAGATTATCACCAGCTTGAATTTGATACTCAAAACTTGGAGGCGTGGTCACAGCCAGAGATGCCGTTTTAGCATCTAGAATTCTTTCTACAACCTGTGATTCAGGTAAATTGAGGGCGATCGTTTTGGTAAGAGAAGATTCGTTGATCGAGTGAGAAACACCAATCGCAACAAACACAGGTAAGGAGTACAGCAGTAACGCTTTACGGCTTGTGAAGCTAGGAAACCGCTTTGTTGACACATTTTCAGACACGGGAATTACTATCTCCTTATTAATAAGGCTCATAGCTTATGCATTCCCGAATCAGAAATCACTAGCAAATTACGAGATCTAGCGCAGAAAATGCCTATTTTTTACAGAAGCAAAAAAAAATAATCACTGTTGCATACTCAAGCTATTACCTACACGAAGAATTGTCGCTGAGATCAATTGATTTGGTTGCTCCGCGAGCGCTTGTTCTTTGCCATGTTCAAGATAAGAAAGCGAAACTTTCGTATCACTCACCCATTCCAGCGATGATATTTTGATGCGGTCTCCAAGAAAAACACTATTGAGCAACACTACTCGACTTGGCACTGCATCAAACTTGAACAATCCGAGATAATAAAATGCGCCTGAACCCTGTGTTGTTACAATCACTGGCGCAATAATCCAAGGTGTACCATTGATGTCTCGTTGAGCAATAAACTCGGTAGGAACCAGCACTTCACCCTTGGTCGCGCCCGCATCGTATTGACCTTTCAATAAGCCATGTTCTTTGTCCCATTCATCTAAAAACGTCACCGCACCTTGTTCAGGGACTTGAACCGTCCACGGATTTCGTGACTGAATCCCAAGTACTTCCGCTACGATTGAATTAGCTTGGGACTGAGTTTGAGGAAACTTCTCCATGATGTCTTCATCGGAAAGGCTAAAACGGTAAATACCAGCAATCACCACAATGGCCAACAACAGCACAGGGATAAGAAGTATAAGTGGAATAGGTAGAATTCTCTTACGAGTCATGCGGGCTTCCTTGTGTTTGTTGTCATAATTCTGCGCTGAGTATATACCAATTCAATCGTTAAGACCGCAGTACGATTTTGACTCAAGTGTTTCAAAGTTAAACTAAACTATACTCAAGTGATTCGCTAGCAGCCTAGTTGCTCCCAGCACTACAACATCACTTCAATCACAATAACTGACATCCAATAGGTAATAACAATGACAACAATCACCCACACATGCGAGTGTGCCTGTGGTTTGGTTCAACTACGTTGTATGGCAGAACCCATTAGGACTTCAATTTGTCATTGCTTCGAGTGTCAGAAACGCACTGGAAGCGTCTTTGGCGTGCAAGCCAAGTTCAATAAAGAGCAAGTGATCTTAGACGGTGACGTGACGAGTTATACGCGATTATGTGATTCTGGCAACCAAGTACAATATGAGTTTTGTCCAGCTTGCGGCACCACAATGCGTTTATTATTGTCAGATTCGACTGACTTTGTCGTCGTTCCGGTAGGTTTGTTTAATAACAATGAGTTCCCACAGCCTACTATCTCTATTTATGAGCAAAGGAAGCATGGATGGGTGCATTTTGAATGTACTATGGAGCATATCGAATAGAAAAGTGTGTAAGGTCGCAGGCCATAATATTTGAATCCGCTCAACAATAGTTGAAATTTTATTGAGAATGATCAACCGAGTATCGTGTGAAAGGCTTTCGTTATAACTTGTAAGCGCTATAATCTGCTCCTAACATTTGGTGAGGCTTCATTGTGATTTCCAGACTTCCTCGTTGGGTGGAATATGGCGCGTTTCTGCTGGCTCTTCTGGCTGGTTGCGTCAATGCCGTAGGACTACTCGGCTTTCAACATCAAGCGATAACACATCTTTCCGGAACGGTAACTCAGCTAGGGAACAGCCTTTTAGTCGGTGTGGACAGTACCATCCACCTACTACTCATTGTATTCAGCTTTTTAATTGGCTCAGCATTTAGTGGCTTCTTTATTGAAAGTAGCGCGCTAAAACTAGGACGCCGCTACGGTGTAGCGCTTTGTATTGAAGGAAGCTTACTACTTCTAAGTTTGGGCTTCTTAGTGCAGGGCGACGTATACGGCCAATATCTCGCTTCGGCGGCTTGTGGCTTACAAAACGCAATGATTACAACGTTTAGCGGTGCCGTAGTGCGAACAACACACATGACGGGGATTATCACTGATCTTGGGATAATGATTGGCGAAAGTTTACGTGGACGCCAGTTTGATAGAAGAAAAGCAAAACTATTTATCTTTATCTTCTTAGGTTTTTTACTTGGTGGTACAGCGGGAGCTGCGCTTTTTAACGTCTATGAGCTTTATGCTTTGGTGTTTCCTGCATTATTGGCATTTGTTATTGCTATCGCTTACTGGGGCTACCTTTACTTGCTCAGCCGAAAACAGGCCGCATAGCACCTATCTCTGATCTAATTTCAATGACGGTTTAAGTAATACACCTAGGCCGTCCTTCCCTACTTCTTGTGCTCGTTTCCAAACATGTTTATCAAAGTCTGATCTGACTCCTTACAATTAGTGCCACCAGGATGAGAAGCTCCTGAGGCGCCCTTGAGATCCGAATCACATTTACTATGCTTTTTATTGCTCTAGTCACATTGTGTTGTCTAGCCGAATGCAACGAGCAGTTTGCGTGCTACAATTTTCTAACACGAGCAACAATTTCATATACAAGATTCTAGTTTTGATTAAATTAGCCGAAAAAACGGCTGAATAACTAGATGTATTTAATGAATAGTATTGCAAAGGGTGCAGTTTGCGGGTAATCTCCGCACACTGTGATTAAATACGGATGTTTAGTGAATATTTATGTCATGGAATATGGCGAGTATTGACTAGTAGTAACACGAGACAAATATGCATAACAACACTAATGCTGCTGAAGCGCCTAAGGGCAATTTCTGGATGTTCTTCATCCCATCCCTTATTGGTCTTCTACTCTTCATGGCTCCTATCTCTTACGATGGTGGCCTGACAATTCCAGTTGCAGTAATGGCAAAAGTCATTCCTGCAGTTCTTGGCGATACATTAATTGCTATTGTAACCGCTATTATTGCTTTTATGGCTGTCGCTTCTGTTCTTTGCAAAATTTTCAAGCCTGCAGCAATCCTGCGTAACAGTTTCTTAAACGGTTTGTTTAACCCATCACCTCTCTGGTTGTTTGTTCGTCTCATTGGTGCTGCGGCAGTATTGATGACATTCTTCCAAGTAGGTCCCAAAGCAATCTGGGAAGAGAATACTGGTGGTCTTGTTTTAACTGGTCTTCTACCGACACTATTTGCAGTGTTCATTTTTGCGGGTCTTCTACTGCCACTGCTATTGAACTTCGGTCTACTTGAACTATTTGGAGCACTACTCAGTAAAGTAATGCGTCCAGTGTTTAACCTACCTGGCCGTAGTGCGATTGACTGTATGGCTTCTTGGCTAGGTGACGGCAGCGTTGGTATCCTGCTAACCAGTAAGCAATACGAAAACAACTTCTACACTCAACGTGAAGCGGCGGTTGTTGGTACTACCTTCTCCGCAGTATCCATCACTTTCAGTTTGGTTGTTCTTGCTCAAGTTCAGCTAGAACACCTGTTCCTACCTTTCTACGGTGCAATCTGTTTGGCAGGAGTCATCGCCGCGATCATTATTCCTCGCTTACCACCATTAAGCCTGAAGAAAGATCGTTACATAGACGGAAGTGAACCAAAGAAAGACGCTGATGCAGTTCCAGCAGGTCACACAACATTCTCTTGGGGCATGGATCTTGCGCTAAAACGCGCTGGTCAAGTGACTTCTGTACAGTCGGTATTTAAAGAAGGCGTACATAACGCTATCGATATGGTGTTTGGTGTACTGCCTGTTGTAATGGGTCTTGGTACCGTGGCTTTAGTAATTGCCGAATACACATCCGTATTTGAAATCCTAGGTCAACCATTTATCCCGTATCTAGAGCTTCTACAAGTACCGGAAGCGGCGGCTGCATCTCAAACTATCGTTGTTGGCTTTGCAGACATGTTTATCCCTGCAATTCTTGCTGCCTCAATTGACAATGAAATGACGCGTTTTGTCGTTGCTGCAATGTCAGTAACCCAGCTTATCTACATGTCTGAAGTTGGTGCTCTACTACTAGGTAGCAAGATTCCGGTAAATATTGTCGAGCTATTTGTTATCTTCATCCTGCGAACACTAATTACACTGCCTGTAATTGCAGGTGTAGCGCATTTGATTTTCTAAAGTTCTTTTTCCTAAAGCCCTGCTTTTGCAGGGCTTTTTATTACGCCCAACCCTGAGATCAGCATAAAAAGCAAACACAATAAAATAGAGTTCTAGCTAATATCTCTCCCACTTAGTCTCATAAGTGAAACACACAAATCACATTTAATCGATTCAATTCCCCAATAAGATTGATTTTATAAACATCACACCATCCCATTTCGATTGACAGCAAGCGACAAATATTTCGTTTTTTGACACTTTTATTATCAAACTTTATCAAGATGACCAAACTCACACATTTAGCTCAATGTTGCTGTGAAAGTTAAAAAACATGAAAAATCCATTCAGGAATCTGATAAAACTGTCGATAACAAAATAACAACAACACGTTTTTTGCTATCTGTTGTCGTAAATCATCCCCCCAATAAGAGATGAATCAGAGATAGTGTAAACAGGGAGATTTGAGGAAAATCTATGAAATTCAGTCATAAAGTAGTAACCGCGTCCTCGATTTTATTGTTAGTGACAGTTTCGCTTCTGTCTATTCAACAGGTAATGACGGTACGTTCAGAAATCGAAGATCATATCAATGAATCACTAGGGGAGATTCTAACGAGTGTTGGGAACACCGTTGAGTCTCAAATGGATGCAAAAAAAGCACTGGCACAATCTCTAACAGAAGTAATTGAGTTAGCTCCTAAAGACCGACAGTATGTAAAGGACATTCTTGAGCAACCCAAGCCTAAGTCAAGCTTTCTTGCGATAGGTTTCGGTTACCAGGCTGACGGTTCGGTCATCGAAAATGATGACAACTGGGAAGCTGGTTCTGATTATGACCCTCGCCAACGTCCGTGGTTCCAAGCTGCAAAGAATCAAGGTAGCCTTGTCGTTACTGACCCTTATGTCGATGCCTCCTCAAAAAATGTCATTATCTCTATCGGCACCCCAGTAAAAGAGAATGGTCGATTCATTGCAGGTATGTTCTACGACTTAGAGCTTACTAAGCTGGCTGAATTGGTAAACCAGGTAGATGTATTTGATGCGGGATACTTATTCCTTGTAACCAACGACGGTACAACTATCGCGCACCCAGAAGCTGCAAACAATGGCAAAAAGCTGTCTAGCTATTTACCACAGATTGACTTAGGTAAACGTGAGCAACATATCGAAGTCAATGGCCAAAGCTTTATGGTGAGCTTATCTCACATTAAAAGCGAGAATTGGTACGTAGGTGCAATTGTTGATGAGAGTATCGCTTACGCAGCCGTAGATAAGTTACGTACCAGCGCAATCATTTACTCACTTATTGCCGTAGTATTTTCAATTGCTGCGCTTACTATGTTGATTCGATTCTTGATGCGACCATTAGATGAGCTGAATTCCGCTATTCAAGGTGTTGCTTCCGGTAAGGGAGATCTAACTCAACGCTTGTCTACAGAGACTGATAAAGAGTTTTCCGAGTTAGCACATGGCTTCAATACCTTTATGGAGAACCTTCAGCATCAAATCATCGAGTCCAAGCAAATCTCTGATGAGATCTTAACGGGAACTCAGTTAACTGCAGAAGGGGCGAAAGGATCTGCTTCCGCGATGCAAACTCAGCTGCAAGAGCTTGAGCAATTAGCAACAGCTATGCACGAGATGTCTGTCACGGCGACAGAAGTTGCGAATAATGCTCAAGGCGCAGCAAGTGCAGCGAAAGAAGCGGACGAGGCCACCATACAAGGTTCCAATGTAGTTAATGAATCAACTGCAACGATTAACCTACTTTCAAACAACATCGACCAAGCAGTTGAGGAAGTTCAAGGCCTTGAGTCTGCAACAGCGAATATTGAGACAATCTTGAAAGTAATTAACGATATTGCTGATCAAACTAACTTACTAGCACTGAATGCAGCCATCGAAGCTGCTCGCGCAGGCGAATCCGGTCGAGGATTTGCCGTTGTAGCTGATGAAGTTCGTACCCTAGCACAGCGTACGCAAGAATCTACGACGGAAATTCGCAGCATGATTGAACAACTTCAATCCGGCGCATCTTCTGTGGCGAGTGCGATGCACCAAAGTAAAAATAGTGCCGTTGAGGCGGTTGATAAAGCGGAACAAGCAAACGGCGCTCTGCAACGAATCCGTGATTCAATTCAGCAGATCTCTGATATGAACTTGCAAATTGCCTCTGCTGCAGAAGAGCAAAGCTTGGTTGCTGAAGAAATCAACAATAACACGGTCAATATTAAAGATTTGTCGACACAAGTATCTCACTCAGCTGACCTTGCCGATGAAGCTATGCAGAAACAAAATGAAAACGTTCGTAAACAAGATGAAATTCTAAACCGCTTTACGGTTTAGATACTTCTCTTTTTTAACCGACACGCAAGCAAACAGCGAGCCCATGTGCTCGCTGTTTTTCTACTTATAGAAAGAAAGCACTACTCCAACGACTGTGAAAGAAAATCGCTTCGACACTCGGTTCCCCTTTATTTTATAACTTGTTCGTCATCATAAAGAGAGTAACAGCAAGTCATGTCAGCCTTTGGCGAGACAGTTTCACATTAACGTCAAATATCATCACGATTTATCAGGCAACGGTCAGGCCATACACGCCGCTGATGCAGCACTAACAATTCTGCACAAAAAAGCCGCTTGCCCAGTTATGGACAAGCGGCTTTCTAGATTCAATTTGTGTGTTCGTAAAGTCGATTTATACCGCTTGAGCGAACAGCAAGAAACAACCGAATAGGAAGATCATGCTCATACCCATCGCACCGCCACCCGCTTCGTACACGCTGCTGTCTTCTACAGGTACACGACGCACTTTCATGGTCATCGATAGTGGAACAAACACCGCTAGGAATACAAGGATGATGCCTGCGTAGCTAAGGATCGCTAGGAAGTGCTCTGGAGCAAATACCGCGCCAAGCAACGGCAGAATAAACGTAGTTACGAATACCACTGGCTTACTTGCTTTTAGAAGGTCTGCATTTTGGTCGTAAAGCGCCATTGCCACACCCAAGAAAGACGTCAGCAGTGCCAAACCCGTAAACATAGACAGAATGAACTCAAGACCTGTGTACTGTTGACCAAGAACAGAGATCAACTCAGACACGTTTGAGAACTGGATAAGTTCGTGTGGTGGCAAGTTACCCACGACTGCAAACAACCACAGTAGGTAACACACAAGAGGGATCGTCGAGCCAACAATGATCATGTTGCGCAGTTGGGTCTTGCTCGCTTCTTTGTTGTAAGTCACCAAAGAAGGAATCACCACCATGAAGCCAAAGCTTGTGAACAGAACTGAGCTTTGTTTGATCAGTGCCATTTTGTCTGCGTTCACTACTTCACTTAGGCCTTCAAACGATACATTTGGCGCAAGAGAGAGCAGCGTTAGAACAAGCGCGACAATCATACCGATGAACAAGCCACGGTTTAGCTTATCAACCACACCTGTACCAGCCGATACGATAAGACCAACCAAAACGGTAAAGCCAACTTGGCTAGAAATAGTAGAAAGTGGTAGGCCCAATGACGTGGTCACTTTTTGTACCAAGTCACCAGCACCGATGATGTAGGCCATCAATAAGCAAACAAGCAATGCGTACAAAAGACCGTTAGTAACAAGCTGACCGCCTTTACCAAGGGTTTCACGAGCAATCGCGTTCATGCTAACGCCACCACCGACTTTACAGCTTGCTTCCAATAGAAGAAGTGCAGCGTAAGTTGTACCCGCCCAGATGAACAGCATAAGAAGAGTGCCCCAAAGGAGGCCGAATTGAGCAAGCACCATTGGTATAGCAAGCATACCAGCGCCAAGAGCAGTACCTGCAACGATCAGGGAGCTGCCGACAAGTTTTAGGTTCACGGTTAATACCTCTAAATTTAATCCGTTTTGTTTTGACTTATCATGCTTTTGGTTCGAAGCACGATCTACGGAAACGCCCTACTTTGCAGCCAATGAATTCGATGCTAAACAGCAATTCAGGATGCAAAAAGCCTAGACTCAAGATGGATCTATCCTGTCTGAGTACATTGGGGATGTAGGGAATCATTTCCGGGCAGAGTTCGATTAACGGAATGTCTAACTTTGGGTTCGAAGCAAAATCAGCGCATCCTTTTTCGTCAATCCCATTCTCTGCTGAATGGATTTGGTTCGAAAGGATTGTAAGGCATAAATAGGACGATTGAAAAGCAAAAGCTCCATCTTATAGCCATATATTTTAACAACTATCAGTTGATGCAACAGATATGTTGTAAAACCGCCGATTATTTAGCCTTTTGTTGTTATAAAGCTTAAGAAGTGAGCTTTGACGCTCAATTTTTGAGGTGTACATGAAAATGTACACTTTGTTGAGAGGTGTTAGAAACCCGGAACATAGCCTAGATTCAGCAATATCGTTATTATTCGCTCCGTACCGACACGTTTCGGTTCACATACCTCTAAACACTGATTTACGGTTCGAAAATATAGGTAAATGAGTGTTCCGAATGCTGGGTTTGGTTCCCCAGCATTTTTATTCTTCTTGCTATTTTTTCTCTGGCTAAGCCTATCCTTTCCAGCACCCTGCTACATCTATTTACACGCGTCCTGTTCTCCTATTGAAGATATATATTCAAGTGACTTCAAGATACAGGGTTCAGAGCGTTGTCACTGATTCCCGGTTTACCGAAAGTGAGCGATGAAAACAACGAAGCGGAATAGCTAGCTCTTTTCAAATTGTTTGACGAAGCTATTTAGTTAGCAAAGAACGTGCTTCAGTGACACGCTCCCGAAGGGCGAGGTTATTTGAGTATAAAAAAGGCAAGGTGCCTAATGACAACCCTGCCCAACTTCAACAATCGTCTTATATTGCAACTAGGATAATTTGAACTTGCTTAGTTCACCATGTAACTCGGTAGCCTTTCGCGTTAGCTCATTACTGATTTCAACAGAAGATGTCATCGAGTCCATCACATCCATTGCTGTATCGTTGATAGTGACAACGTTGCGATTAATTTCTTCCGACACCGAGCTTTGCTCCTCAGCAGCCGAAGCAATCTGATTGTTCATATCATTAATTACTTCGATAGCATGATTGATTTCAGAAAGCGCTTGTTGCGCAGCTTGAGTTTCATCTCGAGTATCGACAGCTTGTTGCTGACTTTGCTCCATCAAAACAACTATTGATTGAGTCTCTTGCTCTAAACGAGCCAGCATAGTACGAATTTCTTCAGTAGAGCCTTGAGTCCTTGTTGCCAAATTACGCACTTCATCTGCCACAACCGCAAAGCCTCTACCAGCCTCTCCTGCTCGAGCCGCCTCAATGGCAGCATTTAAAGCAAGTAAATTTGTTTGCTCCGCAATACCGCCGATTTCAGTCAAGATACCTTGGATGGCGGTGCTTGACGCAACAAGGTTTTGCGTTTGGCTCTGTGCATCACTCACTTGACTAGCAAGATGTGCCACCGCGTTGGCTGCGTTGTCCATCCTAGCCATGCCATTCACACTATTGCTTTGCACTTGGCTCGCAGCTGCTGCTGCTTGAACCGCAGAGTTTGCCACTTCATGAGCGGTTGCACTCATTTCATTGATGGCTGTAGCGAGGGAGTTCACCTCATTAACTTGAGCGTTTAACTGCTCTTTCGAAATATCAGCACGCGTTTGGCCTTCAGTTGCGCTTTTGTCAACTTGATCAGCCGTTTCAGTGACCGTTAACAGCATTTCCTGTATGCGGGCTAGGAACGAATTGAACCAATGCGCTAATTGAGCCGTTTCATCTTTCCCTTTGACCTCAATTCGATAGGTAAGATCGCCTTCTCCTTGTGCCGCATCTTTAAAACGCTCGACTAAGTTCGTTAGTACTTTGCCTAACGAGTTAGCGATGAATGCCATTGCCAAAATACCGACAAGTGCAGCAATCCCACCAGCCCAAACACCTTTTTCTATGGCTGACTGGTTCTGCTCGTCGCTCCATTGCTCATAGTCAGCCACACTTTTTGTTAGGTGGCTACTAGGAACCGAAACAATCACGACCCATGGTGCATCATTGGTATCAATCGAAGTTATGGCGTACTCATTGCCATCAAACGAAATAATTCCGATCTCTTTTTGTGTCGCTAACGATTGGATATTTTTCCACTGTGATAGTAATTCGGAAGGTACTTTCATCCCTACAGAAGCAGAATCATCACTGTTCGCAAGAACGGCGCCCTTCCAAGAGGAAATTAGAATCTTACCTTGGCCCTCGAATAAACCGCTCGCTAGATTCTCACTTTGTCCTTGTAACTCATTTAGTGATAAATCAAAGCCGACAGAACCAATAATCTCGCCATTCATTTTGATTGGCTGGCTGATTGTAGTAATTAGCTCTTCTCGACCACGAACCGGATACATGTACGGCTCCATAACAAACGTTTTACCCGTTTCATATGGTTTCAAATGCCAATCATCTTTACGCTCACCACTACTATTGAGTTCAGTGTTGCTGAAGCTTTCCATTGCAACAACATCAAAGCTATTTTTGGAATTAGGAGAGAAGAATGGTGCCAAATAGCCTTTGGTATTGAAGCCGTCTTTTATGTCAAATGCTGTTTCACTAGGCCAAGACATGTCTTGCCACACCATATATCCAGCAAATACAGCTTTATTCTGAGCCTCCAAAGAAGCGATGAACTGTTTTACCACCGCCTGTGGTGTAGCACTAGACTCTGCACTTAATTCGAGAATTGATCGCACTTGTTTCAGGTTGGCAAGCACTGGCTCCAACTGATTTGAAATACTAAGCTCCTGCTGTAGAGCGGCATTTCTTAGATCAGAGGTGGTCGCATTTGTCAGTTGGTTTTTTACTTGTGTTGTAATCTGTTGATTTACTTCAGTGAAGGCACTGGTTGTCATCCCCATCGCAATCAATAAAGTGAAAGCCATTGCACCACCGGCGCTCACTGCAATTCTTGTTCGTATACTGTTAAACATACTTGTTTCTCCAACAGGCTAGTAGCTGGATTAATATTTAAATAAGGTAGGAAGGGAAATTGTATCTAACAGGTGTGAATGGAGAATGTCGTGATATGAATGAAGTACGAACGGATTATGAAATTACATGAACAACACTATATCATTTAAAGTGTACAAGGCGGGGAAGTAAAGATGTTTATTGAGTGTAAATCTATCTATATCTCAACTAACGCAATGATATTATAAATATTTATCAGAATTTAAAGATAGTTACCGGAGATACCGTGATCTCATGACTGAACAACTCGCTGCGGCCTATCTAACAAATTTGGGCAATCAATAACGTGACATTGTTCACACAATATTTTTCTTAAATATCTGTAACTTAGCTGTAAATAAATCCTATTTTCATATAAATACCCTTCTCCACTATGAGGAGAAGAGTATTTAAATCGATCTAGCAGTTTACCAGCATCATAGCGTTAAGAGCTGGTACCTTAATGAGGTGGCCAAGTTCAAACTGTTCACCTGAGAGTAGATCCGTAACTAATGCATCGCCAGGTAGCTCTAACGTCTGGGAGCGTAGAGACTTATTAAGAACCAAAATCCCCTTATCACCTCGCTGCAGCACAAGCATATCATCATTACCTTCTACCATTCTCATCGGCTCACCATGCGTTAGGTTGTGAAATGCGATCATCTTCGCCATTCGAGGATCACGCCATGAGTTTTGCCAACGAGGATTTCCAAGACGATCTTTGATACCACTTGGGTCAAGATCGGTATACACCAAAGGGACTCCTCCGTCGCGCCCCATGATATACGCATACGCTAACCATTCTTCTTCCTCACCCATTACATGCTCTAAAAATACATCATTGTTTGGGATATCGTGAGTAATGGCGAAGGTGATAGCTCGGCCATTGGATAACGCCTGCCCAAAGCAATACGGGTCGATGAGTGACTTGAAGCTACCACTTTTCTTAAGCGCTTTCGAGATTGTTGAAAACAGCGGAAAATCATACGCACCGAGTCGTGTTTCTTTCAAATAAGGTTCAAGAAACAACTCATATTCTTCTTCAGTCGCGCCACCATCAGTAATTATTTCACCAAAAATGTGGACATCATGCGTGATATCCTCAGTCCAAACCTGCTTCAAGTGCTCTAGCGTCATGTGCTTTGCTGCATCAATACGGAACCCCTTCACGCCAAGCTGTTTCAACGCTTGAAGATACTGTCTCTGCTGAGCGACAACATGCTCACACACTCGTAACGTAGGTAAACCCGGATCGGTCGGCCCCCCTGTGATACGGCCATTTTGTACTTGCCACTTATCTTTCCAATCTTTGATACCAAAAGCTTCGACAAAATCATTTTCATCAAACAGCGGCTCAGATAAGTCCCCAAATAGAACGAGGTCTTGATACTTATCTGCATTTTGCTGGTACTCGTCCATCACAACTTGGCGCGGGTACTGCAAATCCGCGCGGAGATGGGCTTCATTAGCCATATGGTTAAATACTACGTCGGCATAAACTAATACACCTACACGGTCGAGAGCTTCAACCATGTTTTTGAAATCTGTGGTGTCTCCAAGTGCATTATCGATAACACGGTAATCTTGAGGTTGGTAACGCTGCCACCAGCGTTCGTCTTGTGCACTTTTCATTGGTGGAGAAACCAAAACCGAGCCATAACCTAGCTCGCTAATCTCCGCTGCACGTTGGCCAATATCAGCATACTTCCAATCAAAAGCATGCAAGATTACATTTGCACCCGTCGATTGTGTGTCTTGTAAGCCACTCATGTTTCTCTCCTCGTCGCGTTCGCTCACCCATTTATTGCTCGAATTCGTCGTGAGCGAATCCAATAGCCGAAATTATAAGAACTATTGGCGCCTCTCCCTCCCCCCTAATATGTTTGTGCTAGGGGGAAAAACGAGGCGTAGCTCCGCCTTGGGTACGGCTTAAAGGAGTACTTGAATACAATGTTCACTAAAAACAAACACCAGAACGACTCAGGGGCAATCATAAGTAATTGTTTTAAAAGTACTTTTAAAATAAAAATCGGAAAATAATGATATCGCTATTACGCCTTTCCTTGAGCACTTCTTCTAAGTAGAGGCACAAATTCAATATGTAACAAATATTTAAGAAGGCGAAACTGTAGCTTATGTCACAGTTGGTGCGGTTTATAAATTGATAGAAAAGAAGAGAAAGACTCAAAAAGATGGCGAGAGGGGGACAAAATAAGAACGCTGGATACAAAAATAGCGCGATAAACGCGCTACTTTTTAAGTGCGGTACAACACCTTCACAACGTGCCAACCGAATTTGGTTTTCACTAGGTGTGGGGTTAGTACCTCTCCTGAAAAACAAACTTTATCGAACTGCGGCACCATTTGACCACGGCGAAATTCACCTAGATCGCCACCACGTTTACCAGATGGGCAAGTGGAGTATTTCTTTGCCAATGCCTGGAATTTAGCACCTTTCTTAAGTTGCTTAATGATGTCTTCAGCTTGTTCTTTGTGCTTTACAAGAATATGCAATGCAGCTGCTGTGTTTGCCATTTGTCTGTCTCTCACTATTTGTGGGGGCGCAAGTTTAACCAATGTATCCACTTACGCTCAAGCGTTAGTACACTTTTGTATGAAAATAAAAGTCAAATGAGATTTGCGATATTTCGTTAAGAGCTCAACTTTCTTCAGCCAATAGTTGAAGAGTAAGGATTATAAGATAAGATATACTACATAAATCAGTAACATTGATAAGGTTATTTCATGGCAAAAGTCGCAAGCAAAGCGAACCAATCTCAAGGCATGTTGGTGTTTAAACTCACCCTGCAACAGAACTTCGCAATTGGCACACTTAAAGTCCGTGAAATTGTTCCTTACATGCCAACGACCAAGATCCCTTATTCACATCACCATGTGATTGGAACCGTAACAATTCGCGATTTAACTGTACCCGTTATCGATATGGCTGCAGCGATTGGATTCCGTCCTATTCAAGAAGAGGAATACCAGAATTGCTATTTAATCGTGACCGACTGCTTACGTACGGTAGTTGCGTTCATGGTTCGAAGTATTGAGAAAATCATTGAATGTGATTGGAAAGCTATTGAAACGCCACCAGAAAGTGCAGGTCACAACATCTTTGTAACTGGCATTACTCGTTATGAAGAGAAAATAGTTCAAATGCTGGATGTGGAGCTTTTGCTTTCGAAGATCTACCCTCAATACGAAAACACCAAGATTCCAATGCTGACTGACATCGAACGTGAACGCCTGAAAGCCCTAAGCATCCTTTTAGTGGATGATTCTTCTATTGCACGTAAGCAGTTAAGCGATGCATTAGACCGCATCAACATCCCTTATCAGATTTGTAAGAACGGTACTGACGCGCTCGACTTAATGAAACGAGAAGCTGAAGCCAACCGCCCTATTGACCTTCTGGTGAGTGATATTGAAATGCCAGGATTGGACGGTTACGAACTTGCGTTTGAAGTTCAAAATGATGCTTCGCTGAACAATTCTTACCGTATTCTTCACACATCACTCTCTAGCGAGATTTGTGTCGACCGAGCTCACCAAGTTGGCGCGCATGAAGCGTTAGAGAAGTTCAATGCTGGCGAACTGATTGAAGCAATGCTGCGCGGTGCAAAAGAGCTAGAAGCAAAAGTAATGGCTTCATAGTTAAACCTAGTACGTCTGCTTTATCTCATATTTATCAATGATTTTTCCAGCGGTGAACAAGCTAGTGATACTCGCTAACGAACATGAAAATAGCGTAACAAAGACGAACGTCTTTATGTGACTGTTGAGTAATAACTCTCCACCGAAGAAATACAGCCCTATCGCGACAAGCGTTGGTGAAACTAATACCGAGCGACACAGCAATTCCATTGCAAGGGAGAAAAAGTAGACTTCCTCCCTTTTAGCGATCGAATACCAGTTGTAGGAAACAATAGCAACTACTACACCCGCAGCTAAAACCATGGCAGCGGTGACGCTTGAAACAGGCTGTCCTGCAAACAATACAAATCCAGCCCTTATAGACAAAATCAGGCAAATCACCCAAGCTAATAAAGGAACCCCAATAACTAATCCCATCGTATCTTTCCTTTGAATTAATGTTACTTGTTATTCAAACAAAGGCAGTAAGGTAAGGAAAGGTAATCGCAGTACTCGTATAGGCATCTGCGACGGATAGCTTAAAGTCATTAGATTCAAACTATTAGATGATTTTTTATCTACTTGTTTGGCATTGTGTAGCTGCGAGACACAAACTCCGTTTCTTCCACTTGATAAATGTGATTGATATAGGAAGCCAAGCTGTAAAGCACGTTAGCTAGCAGGTTTGAATAGCGGAACAAAATTGGTGCGGGTTGCTTCTTACCCGAATGCTCTACCGCAACCAATGCACGAACGACCTTCTTGGCTTGGCAGCGACACAAATGCAATTGGCTAGAAGTTGGGTGACCACCAGGAAGGACAAACCCCTTAAAGCCGCCGTCAATGCGCGCTTTGATTGCGTCGTAATCGGCTTTTAGCTCATCAACTTCCGCTTCTGTAATTGCTAGCTTGCCGCGGATAGAACCATTAACATGGTACACGTTTGGCTGCATGCGAGTTAGGACGTCGCGGCTAAAATCATCCAACTCCATCGATAGCACAAGCCCAATTCGACTGCACAACTCGTCTGCCGTAATTTCAAAATCGCAGACCGGGCTGTCTTCATAAATGAATGGGTAACAAATCTCGCCAAGTTCCTTACTTACAGGTCTCATGCTCTTTCTCTGTGCTTTGGTTCTAATAAAAAAGGGAGTTAGTATAACCTAACTCCCTTTGGGCATTCACATCCGTTTAGACGATAATAAGTTAGAAAATCGGCTTATGCGTTTTCGATTTTCTTGTGACCTTCTTGAAGGTGAACGAAATCAACCAGATCATCGCCTGATACTTGGTAAGCTTGACCAAAACCTTTCACGAACAGACCTTGTTCTGCTTTTAGGTTGAACAGAACGAAGTCTTCTAGTTGGCTCAGACCATCGATGATCTCACCAAAACGATCTTTCATTTGGCCAACTACTTGTTGCCACATTTCAGTATCACGCTCAACAACGGTTGCAACCGCATCGAACGTTAGACGCTTGCGAGCGAACAACTGCTTCGACGAGTCTTCATCTTCAATCATCATCAAAGATACGTTTGGATTCTCTAGTAGGTTGCGTGCGTGACGAGCAATCTGAGAAATAAGAACGAAGTAACCTTCCTGGTTTTGAACGAATGGTGCGTAACTTACGTTTGGACGGCCTTCCGCATCAACGGTTGCCAATTGAATAGTACGACGCTCCTGACGAAATTCCTTGATTTCTGGTCCTAGACGACCTTGTAAACGCTCTTGTTTAACTTGCTGATCCATTTTGATACCTAACTTTACTTGTTTGTTGTTCCGAGTTTTAACTCGGTTATTCTTTAATAAAATGACACTGCGCTAACGAATTAGTGCAGTGTCATGCTCATTCGAGACTACTTGTTGAACTCTGCTTGCATTGCACGGAATGCTGTTACTTGATCTTCGATTAGCTCACGCTTCTCATTGCGGCCTAGGTAAATCTTAAAGATGTTGCTGCCACACTCAGAGAAGAAACCAAAGTAATGGCTTTCGCGTCCCATAAACGGCTTACTTACTAGCGCGATGTTTTTCACGTTATCCAGTTTAAGGTGACCGTGAAGCTCCCCTTCTTTGCCCATTAAGTTGTAGTAACCACGTGCCACTTTGCCTTTCGGGAACGGTGCTTTCACTTCAAAGATTGAGCCGAAAGAATGAACAATCGTCGTTACAGGACCAAAGCCTACAAGACCTTCTAAAATGCTTTGAGCTTGCTCTCCCGGAGCCACCGCTACCATTTCTTGAGGTAGTGCTGCAACCACATCAAATTCCGATACGCCAAGGCGCTCTGCCATCGCCGCAGGTAGCAGTTGCGGTTCTTGTTCTAGTAGGCTTTCAACCTGTTGCTTAATTGATTCCATTGGTTTTTCCATTTCTTTTAGATGTTAGATACTTTTGGTACGTTTTCGTTCATTTCCGACGTTAGTACCTGAATACATGCCTGTGCGAGAGAAACAGCCCAGAAGCTCCCTGCAAGGGTTAGCACTAAGCTACGCTCTTGAAGCTCGACCAAGCCCTTGTCGTGCCATACTTTGAACAACGGCATTAGGAAGTTAAAGGTGTCTTCACCCATGAAGTTTGGCAGTTTGTTCCCTTGAACAATGCCACAGTCGAAACCTGACTTTAGCGCAGCAAAGAGTGGCTCTAGCGGGCTCTGTTTCATCATCATCGCGATGGTGCTTTGCCCTTCATTGACGGCTTTGACATAAGTGTCTAGCGTGCGATGTTGCATCATGCCGTAACCACCGATGTTACCGCCGGCACCACAACCAACCGGAAGCACTTCTGCATACGTTTTCGCTAAGCTGTTGTATAAGCTGCGTTCACGGTTATCGATCGCCCAATGGTTTACACTGAGCTGCTTCATATGGTGTTTCGACATGAATTTCGCACCGAGCTCGTACATACCAGCTTTTTCAGGCGCGGTTGCCGGTGGCGGCATCTTACCCTTCTCAACTAGGTTCAACATTGGGGCTGTCCCACCAACAACCAGTTGATATAGGTCCAAACCGTGCGCGCCAGTAGACATAAAGTCGTGCAAATCTTGTTCGAGCACTTCCTTTGTCTGATAAGGCAAGCCATATAGCAGATCTATAATGACGGGAATTTTGTCTTCTTTAGCGAGCTCAGCAACGCGGTTCAAGACATCTTCACGATCATCTAAACGCTTAGCACTACGACGTACTTTGGTATTGAAGCTTTGCACACCAAATGAAAAACGGTTGAAACCTCCGTCTAGCGCTCCCTGATACAGCTCGTCCGAGAATCGGTTAATACGTCCTTCTAGGGTAATTTCACAATCGGCGGCTAAAGGGAAATAGTCATGAATTGCCTGACCAAGAATACGAACCTGATCTGCAGATAAATCTGTAGGCGTGCCCCCACCGATATAGACCGCATGAAAAATGCCACTTTGTGTCCATGGCAGTGCTGCTTTCTCTTTCAGCTCTTTCATCAGCGCTTCAAAGTACTCATCAACAAGCTTACGGCTCGCGGCGTTTTGGAAGAAGTTACAAAAAGTGCAGCGCACACGACAAAATGGCACATGAATGTACAGGCAACGCTTATTGTTCTTTTGCGTTGTTTCAGAAGTGATCCGTGACAGGATTTCACCTTGTTGTGGCGGTGGCACAGGCATACTGCTACCACCCGCGTGCGCAGAGTGTTTTTTCACAAACGCAAAACGCAGCGGATCGGGGCTGTCACTCCCGAGAATTGATTCGTCAAATTTATAAATGTCGACGCTCATATTTACTCACTTAAAGCCCACCACACAAAGGATTGAGGCTCATTTCAAAAAAACTGTAAAGATCATAATTTGCACGTAATGATAATGCAATTGATAATTGATCTTATTTCCTTTTCGGGCAATAATCTTCCCACTTGATAATGATTCCTACTACCGAGATTTACCCGTGAACGTAAAAAGATATGCCATTGCCGGTGGTGCCTCTTTAGTGGTGCACGCAGCGCTTCTTTTTGTCTCCCAAGAGACAAAAGTGTTTGCAATGCCAGCAGGCAATCCCACCAGCTCGGTAAGCTTGAATTTAGTCTCAGCGCCAAAACCGGTACAAGCGGCTCCTACGCCACAAGAAGTGGTGGAAGAGAAGCACCCGGAGCCAAAGAAACAACCTGAGCCTCCGAAGCCAAAACCAAAGCCTGAGCCGATTAAAAAGACGGTAGAAAAGCCGATCGTAAAAAAAGAAGCGGTGAAGAAAAAACCAGTTCAAAAGAAACCTGAACCAGTTAAAAAACCTCAACCACCAAAAACCGTTGCAAAGAAAGATCCGCAACCAAAAGAAAAAGTGGAAGAGAAAGTCGCAAAAGAACCTCAACCACAACAAGCGGCTCCTACTGATCAATCGAAAGGGGCGACATCACAGCCTGTGATGATTGACCAACCGACGTTTGTTTCTCAACCAGTACAACCTCGTTACCCACGTTCAGCGCAAAAGCGTGGTATTGAAGGGGTTGCGCTGTATGAAATTTGGCTTGACGAAAACGGCAACCAGATTAAACAAGTACTTATCGAATCATCTGGTGCAGAAATGCTCGATCTTTCTGCTCTACGTGCCATTAAACAATGGCAGTTTTCACCTCATATTTCTGGCGGGCACAAAGTCGCTCACCGAGTTCAAATCCCAGTTCGTTTTAAGTTGGATGGATAATGGAACAGCTACAACATTTACAAACCCAATTTGGTCTTATGACTTGGCCTTTAGTTATTTGCTCTGCACTTACAGTCATGATCATTGCGGAAAGACTCTTTCAAGTATTCATTAGCCTAGGAGTCGGTAAACGCGCGATTCGCCAAAAGCTGACCAAGCTTGACCCAACCAACAACAAAGACATCGAAGCACTAGCGGATGAGTTTTCGGGTAAACGACCTCTTTTATATCGTGGTGTTGCAATGCTGCTTGCGCATCACTCTTTTTCTAAATCACTGCGTGAAGATGCGGCTGGTATTTGGCTTCAAGAAAAACGTCATCAGTTGCACTCAGGTCTGCGTCTGTTGACCTTGATTGGCGTGATCAGCCCCCTGATTGGTCTATTAGGTACAGTTCTTGGTCTTATCGACATGTTTAAAGGTATTGCTTCTTCTACCGGTAACATTACGCCAAACGACTTGGCAGATGGCTTGGGTCTTGCGATGCGTACGACTGCAGCTGGTTTGATCATTGCGTTACCTGCTATTTCTGGCGCGCAACTGATTGGTCTTTGGGCAGATCGTGTTATCGCTAAGCTTGAACACACTCTGAACTATGTAAATCTGTGGCTCGAAGGCATTTCTCTACAGTATGTATCTCCGGAAAACAGCAAAGAAGTCGCGACTGTTGCAAATCATGTTGAAGCGAGAAATTCATGATTAAGGCACCACAAGACAACAACAGTCATGGCTTAACACCAGACTTAACGCCACTGCTCGACATCATTTTCATCGTAATGGTGTTTTTGATGCTCACTGCAGCAGTGAAGTTAGATTCCCTAGATGTGAACCTACCAAGCACCGATTCCCAAGCTGTGGCTGAGGTGGACAAACAATCAATCACGGTGAACATCCTTAAAGAAGAGCCACACTGGGCGATCAACGGTAAGGCGTACATCGATTGGGAAAACTTTACGATGGCTCTGTTAGAAGAGAGCAAATCAACCGACAAACCTATTGTGATTGGTGCGGAAAAAACCGCAGACATTCAGTCACTGGTTAAGCTTCTTGGCTTTTTACAAGAAAACGGAATTCAAGCGACTCAACTGCTCACTGAAGAGTCGCAATAGAAGAACACAAGATTGAGAACACACTAATGAATAAAACACTTTCGCCCGTTCGTACCGCATTGACTGCAGCCATTACTATGCTTGCTAGTGCGAGCCTATTTGCCAACGAAGCTCCATCAAATGAACGCGTGGTCAGTGCCGGCAGCGCTGTCACTGAACTGATGCTTGCTCTTGATGCAAAAGATAGCCTTGTTGCTGTCGACGTAACAAGCCAACTACCGGAAGGTATGGAGTTACCAAAAGTTGGTTACCACCGTCGTCTTTCTGCTGAAGGTCTACTGGGATTAAGCCCGACTAAATTGATTGGATCAGATGAAATGGGACCAAACACCACGCTAGACCAATTGAAATCAGCAGGTGTTGATGTTGAAGTCGTCAATACAGAAGCAAACGTGGAAGGTTTGGTTGATCGTATCGACCAAATTGCGACCATCATGCATCGCGAAGCTCAAGCGACAGCGCTAAAAACTGAAGTTGAAGCACAAGTGAAAGCACTGGAAGGCAACCAACCAGCAAAAGCTGACAAAAAGAAAGTACTTTTCCTACTGATTCACGAAGGTCGCCCAGCAAACGTAGCGGGGTCAGAAACAACACCAGATGCAATCATTCAACTTGCAGGTGGAGAAAACCCAGCAGCAAGCAAACTCTCTTCATACAAGCCACTATCAACAGAAGCTATGGTCGAGATGCAACCAGACGTGATTCTTGTGAGTGGGCGTAGCTATCAAACAATGGGCGGTGCAGATGCCATTCTGAAAGCAATGCCTCTCCTTGCCGCGACTCCAGCAGGTATGAACAAAAACATCGTGACAATTGACGGTCATGCGCTTGTTGGTGGTTTAGGACTTAAGAGCCTTTCAGAGGCGAAGCGCCTAAACGAGCTGCTTTACCCGTAGAGAGATTCAATGCTGTTAAGACGAATTCCTTTATCTACTACCCTACTCGCGTTATCTGGCATTTTAGCTTTTATCGCAGTGGCGTCCATTACAGTAGGTCCAATGAATATTAGCTTCTCAGACAGTCTGAGAAGCTTAACAGGAGCAGGTTCAGACCTTGCTCCTCATATTCAGTTAGTCATCAACGAAATCCGCCTTCCTCGCACCATTCTTTGTATGTTTATTGGTGCGATCCTCGCTATCTGTGGTGTTGTGATGCAGGGGTTATTCCGAAATCCTCTAGCCGAGCCAGGCATCATCGGTGTTTCCGCTGGCGCGGCGCTTGGTGGCGCATTTGCAATCGTCGTATTTGCCGATTTCAGTCAAAACTACCCGACACTAATGAACTTAGCTGCCTTGCCATTTTTCGCCTTCCTCGGCGGTGCAATTACCACGGTATTAGTTTACTGGTTAGGTACGAATAAGTTTGGTACGTCAGTCACCATCATGTTGCTTGCGGGGGTTGCTATCAGCGCACTCTCGGGCGCTGCGATTGGTTTTATGAACTTCATCGCCGATGATCAAATGCTGCGAGACTTAACTCTTTGGTCGATGGGATCGCTGGCTGGGGCAAACTGGTCAGGGATTGGTTTAGCTGCTGTGACTCTCATCATCTTGATGTTCTGGTTCCAGAGAAAAGCCATGTCATTAAATGCGTTGCTTTTGGGAGAATCAGAAGCCAAACACCTAGGTGTGCCAGTACAGAAGCTCAAACGCCAACTTATCCTGTTGTCTGCAGTTGGTGTGGGTATTACGGTGAGTATCTGTGGTGCAATTGGATTTATCGGTCTGGTAATTCCGCATTTAGGTCGTATGCTTGCCGGTCCAGACCATCGCACGCTGCTGCCTATTTCAGCGCTTATGGGCGCACTACTTCTTACCGCTGCTGATATGTTTGCACGAGTTGTTGTTGCACCCGCAGAGTTGCCTGTAGGCATTGTAACCGCATTGATTGGTGCGCCATTCTTTATCTACTTACTGTTCCAACAAAAAGGGAAGATTCTGTAATGAATGACATCGTTCTGTCTGGCAGAAACATCTCCATGAGATATGGGAGCCGAGTGGTACTAGACGACATCAGTATTGATATTCGTGCAGGTGAGGTCACCGCATTGTTGGGGCCAAATGGCGCGGGTAAAAGTACGCTGCTCAAGCTATTGTGTGGTGAAATTCCCTCTCAGAGTGACATCCAGTTCTTTGGCAAACAAAAAAATGACTGGGAGCCCTCTGAAAGTGCAAAACACGTTGCCATGCTACCTCAACACAGCACGCTGACGTTTCCGTTCTTAGCAAGAGAAGTCGTCGAGCTAGGTGCGATTCCTCTATCGATTTCAAATAAAGAGACTACGGAACTTGCTTTGCAATACATGAAGCAAACCGATGTTTTGCATTTAGCAGATAACCTCTACCCTGCTCTTTCTGGCGGTGAAAAACAGCGCTTACACTTAGCTCGTGTATTAACGCAGCTTCACCTGTCCGGTGATAAGAAAATCTTAATGTTAGACGAACCAACTTCAGCGCTCGATCTTGCCCACCAGCACAACACACTCAAGATCGCTCGCAAGGCTGCGAAAGCAAACAACGCCGCCGTTGTTATCGTATTGCACGATCTTAACTTAGCCTCTCAATATGCCGACAGATTAGTGCTGTTGCATGATGGAAAGCTGGTTTGTGATGACACACCTTGGAACGCCCTGACACCAGAACGCATTGAACGTGTCTATGGCTATCGTTCTATCGTAACGAAGCACCCAAGCATGGATTTCCCGCAAGTCCACTCAGCGGCTTAAACAGAGCGCCTGTGCTACGACCACAGCAAAGTACTCCAAGAAACAAAAAAACCCGCTCAATAGCGGGTTTTTTATTTGATTCGTGTTATTTGCTCATTTGAATTAGAGACTTACCTATTAACCACTCTAGCTCTCTGTCACTACCAGCGCCAAACTGGCTTTCTGCCATTTTGTACAAACGATCAATGCCGTTTGAAGCAAACTCGTGTGCGCTTTCTGAAGTAACAATATGATGGAATAATAAACGTAGAATTGCTAAGAATTCTTTGTCTTCTAAGGCCTTAACCCAGCTTTGAGAGAACGCATCAACACCTTTGTCAAATTCTAGATGTTCAACAAACATCTTAAAAATTCGACCATCTAGTGCTGCGGTAAAATCCGTTTTCTTCGGAAAATGGTGGCTAATACCTGTACGCGATACACCTGTTTGCTGGCTCAACGTTGTATATGACATTTTGTCATAACCAAGTCTAAGCAACTGATCAACAACAGCATCCATTATTTTTTGGATAGTGATTTCGGTATCTTCTTTACTACGCTTTGGCATATTTTAAGCTCTTCTCTTTTTAAATCCATCTAACTCACAGTTAAATGAGGCCAGAATGAAAATCATCTCAGCATTATCTATTGATGAGCTTTTTCTTCAATATAAGCTCAATCAACTCGAAACCACGCGGCGTAAATCGTGGTTTACATTGACCTTTTTATCAATATCTGTGATTAAAAATATGGCACTTAGTTCAATCCAATAAAAACCAATGCCAGACTATTCATCATGAATATGCTTTTGCCAAGAATGATAATTATGTAAAAATAATCAATCAGGAAATAGTCTTATAAATTAATACTTAGTTCAACTCACCTGACAAAAAACTGACTGCACAATTCATCAATTACTCTTAAATATTGATACACATCACATTTATCAATCAAATTGTAGCGTTTCATCAGCATTAACCTTCGATTAACAACATAGCATACCGAGCCTTTTTTATCCAAATTCATTCATTTTTGTAGATACAGATCAAATACCTGATAGAATACCCATAGTTTTTACAAGAGGATTCGTTATGAGTGTCGAATTAGAAGAAAACCAAGTATGTGAAGCTTGTGGCTGCGCTGGTGAAATCGGCTTCATCATCAAAGAAGGTGACGATGTTGCTGACGTAACGATTTTTGCTGAGTCTAAAGCGGCATTAGAAGCAGAGTTTGCAAAATACCTAGAGCTAGCAAAAGCAGTATGCGCAGACGTTGAGTACAACACATCTGAACTTACTGAAGAATCGAAAGAGTTAAAAGCTCGCTTCAAGTTTGATGTAAGTGCTGAAAAGCTAATCTTTGAACTAAAGACCCGCTCTCTAGCTCGTTAATCAAAGGTCACTCCCTCTACATAAAGCGAGCCTTATGCTCGCTTTTTTTAGTTATTGCTTTCAAACACAACCCATTTTAAAGCACCATTGAGCTCAAAATCTTTCTCCGGTGCGCATTGGATTAAGACACTATCGATTTTAAGTACAGCGCCAATACTGTATGCCTTGTCCTCATAATAGCAAACACGTTTACCGATACTTCCATCTGCAACAATCACTGGCTTTATGTCGGATGTTGTATATGTTTTCGCATGCGCATCATCAGTGACTAATAATATCCCCGAAAACGCAATAGCGAATAATGGTGTTAAGTAATTCATATTGTTTCCGCCCAGTAAGAAGATGCTTAGAGGTGTTGTTCTATTTATAGACTTTATCATTATTTAGGGCCACAAACCGGAAAGAACATCAAGTTACCGAATATTATAAATTGCTAAACAACCTATGAAACTTAATAAGTAATATAATTGGTGATGCGCATTTCTTAACGTCGCTATTTCAGTTAAATAGATATAACGTTCTAGCAGATATCTCGTGATTTAGTTATTCTTTCAAGTATGTTGTTGCCACTTGGTTCAAATAATATGTTTCGCGGCTTTCTTCTCACAATTTGCCTACTATGTCCATTGGCAGCAAATTCCTATGAACTCGATTCATACAGTAAGCTCAATCACGTTGATAACTATGGCAATATCGACTTAAGAAACAAGCCATATTCATCTTTGCCAAGTGGCCTTGTTGTCAAAGGCAACTTGAACATATCTAAAACCGCTATAACTAAACTTCCCAAAGGCCTCGACGTTGGGGGAAGCTTAGAAGCGACAAACAGTAGTTTGAAGAAAGTGATGCCCGGCGTATCCATTAAGGGCTATGCCAACCTACTAGGCAGTCAAATTGAGAGTTGGCCTAAAGGCGTCAAATTAGGCGGTTACCTAAACTTAACCGACACACCACTAAAGCGATTGCCTAATAGGCTCAAAGTTAAGGGTGACCTCAGCGTAATCAGAACGCCTATCGAATCATTACCAGAAGGCTTAGTCGTGGAAGGTAACCTATATATTGGAGGGTCTGCGCTAAGAGAGTTTCCCGATACTATGACAGTTAAGGGTAATATTTTCTTAGGTGGTAATCGAATATCTAAATGGCCTACGACGCTTAACTTAGGCGGCGCGGTCGCACCATGAGGTGTTTTTAGACTTTGATGTGAGGAACGAGCTAAGAACCTATAGCTAAGAACCTATAGATAACACGCCTATGTTAAGTTCTTATTTACCTCGTTCCTCTGAACTGGTCAATTTCGGCTAACCGACTAAGCCTCTTTATTGTTAACCGGATTCGCGTAACTTGCTACGAGAAAACGCTGGGCACCAACTGGTAACATCTCAAGCTTTGCTGCTAGTTGAGACTTGACGTCATCTGTAACACTCTCATCTTCACACCCTGCAGCAAGCAGGTTGATAGGGAATACTCGATATTTATTGTGAATTTGGCGGTCGATTTCGTTTGCTAACTCGTCTGGCGTCTCAAATTCTTGGTCAATTACATCACCAAATGCGACATGCACTTTACCTTTGTAACCCACGATACCTTGGATGATGCTTTCAATGTCTTCAAACTCACCTTTTTCGTAGCTACCGTTTTCTGCTTTTTCATACAGCTCTTTGGCTTTCGCAATGTCACAAGGATCGTTTTGATATGAAATTGATACTGGCACAATCTTCAATGAACGAGTGTATTCACCAAAGCTGATTTTTTGCTTACGACCTTCAACATGAAACATCTTTAAGATCGCTGGGTCGGTGAAATCATTACCGTCTTTAGCTCGGCCTTCTTTTTGGGCAATCCAAATAGAGTTGCCAGTATCTAGAGAGTGTTTGATGTAGCCTGATAGCTGGCCAAGTGCTTTCATCATTTCGCGCGGGGCTTTGGCTGAGCGTTTAACAATGAAGCTCTTATTCAGTCTCATTAGCTCTGTAGCACACGGTTTCTTTAGCAGGTTATCACCAATCGCGATACGTACAGTACGATGATCCGTTTGATGTAAACCATAGTTAACGAGCGCAGGGTCCATCGCAATATCACGGTGGTTAGAAACAAATAAGTAAGATGTGTTTTTGTCCAGTTTATCCAAACCAGAGAAGGTGACACCATCAGTCGTTGTATCCAACGTATCTTGAAGGTATTTCTTTACTTCTAGCTGAATGGCTTCCACAGAATCCAGTTTACTCCACTTCGCTTTTAAGTAGACACGGATAATCGGACTCATGAGTGTTTTGAACCACGCCGCTTTGTCTGCAAAACGGTGGTTTAAAATCGCGCTGATAAACTCATCGTCTTTGATCAGGCGGTCCAGCGCTGCTGGAATTTCTTCGTCATTGTATGGACGAATTTCAAAATAAGGATCTGTATTAGAAGTCATTGTTCACTACATTTCAAAAAAAGCTGGCACATTCTACGCGGAGTTTTGCAAGCCCGCAGCATTTCTCCCCATACTTTTAACATGGTCATACCAGTAACATCACAAGATAATCCCCCAATTTGCCTTTATATCTGGTTGGCATTTGGGGGGTTTAGCGTTACCCTTAGCGCCCCGAAAACTCAGGTCTTTCTAATGAACTACGCGATTGAATTTCACAACGAATCATACTCCCTTCTCACCACAACAGCTCGAAAGAAGGCGTTAAAACACAGCTTGTTAACCGTTGTTGAAGGGCTCGCAACCATCAGATTAGGTAAACATGAGTATGCCATTGAGCCGGGTAACTCTTTTTGGATTCCTCAAGGATGTTTGAGTTCCATCACTTATTTTCCAAACTGTATTGTTATTCGTTGCGATTTCTCTGTTCGTTTGCGAGATAACTTTGCTCCGCAGGCTGGTTTTGTTGAGCGTTCTCTTCTGCTTCAAGCCGCACTTGAGAAAATACAAGTATGTGACGCAGAAACGTCACTTCACAATGATCTACTGCGCATTATCAAGCATGAAGTGCTCGACGTTGAGCCGAAAATCATCACATCTAAAGTAAGCGAAGCCTTGAAGCAATGGAGCCCGCAGAGTAAAGATCAGGCATTAAAGGAACTCCATCTTGCTCTATTGGTACGAGAAGCTCGAAAGAGAACGCTTTCTGGCATTAAGAAAAGGCAGGTAGTTGAGGATTTGTTTGACGGCAGTGAGCAGCAATGTGATCAGCTAAGTGAACTGTTATTAGGCAAGAAACTGTAACCAAAGAAATTCAAAAGCGTGCACTTGGCACGCTTTTTTATTGGTTCAGAAAGGGACTTCGATTTGCATCATCCAATTGGCGTCATAATAGTCATGCCATCGATAATCAAATCTCATTCGAGGCTCTCCATCCCCTTTGTCTCCAAAACCGACACTAAACATCAACCCATGGCTTTTTAGCCATTCTTCTGTCGTCATGTCTCTTTCAAAGTCTCTCAGCTCTTCAGGCATCCAAACACCTAACCCAAAGTAGTTCTTTTCCAAGCTTTGGGTCAATATTGGAGTATCTTCCGGCTTGATGGCCCATTGTTCCCAATAACTTTCTATAGGCTCATCCAAAAGGACTTTCGGCTTATACCACCTCAGAGCATCGGAACTTAACACGCCGACACTATCAAAGAGCTCTTCGCACACTGACATCGTATTATCGGCAAATACAACAGAGCGATCCGATTCGTAGTTACATGCAGAATACGCCTGGCTTATAACAAGCAAGGAGCATGTACTCACTAAAATCGCTCTGAACATAGATCTAAGACCTCTTATTTACCGAACGGCATTGTCTTATATAAACCTTCATCAATCAACATGCGCTTGACCGAAATCGTCGTATAACGGTCTATGCTTTCACCTTGGTTGATTGCATTTCGAATATCAGTGCTTCGGACTTTCAACTTTTCTGGACAAGCCATCACAGTCCAACGTTCCGTAATTTCTTCTGCTTTGTAAAATTTAGCAAATTTGAAGAAATTATCAGGACCAATGACAAAAGTTATATCGGCTTGCGTGTGGATTTCTTGAATTTTTTCTAATAACGCAAAAGTCGTCACACTTTGTCCTGGTTGGTACAAAGTTTGCTCAAGGTCTGAGCGTTGAACATTAGAAAGCCCCATGTCTTTAATAAAGGCATCAACCAGTTTGCACCGAATTGGGTAATCCAACATATTTTTGCCCCAAGCGTGTGCAATGCTTGGTTCTAGTAGCACAAGATCAAAGTGGCTCAGTGACTCGATCACGCTCTTGTGACCTAAGCTTGGTGGGTTAAATGCGCTGCCAAAAACGGCGATTTTTTTCATATCCGGTGATTACCTGGTTGAAGAGAGTTTTCTAATCCGATGAATTCGGTATGATACTACTAATCTTTAGAGCTTTTTGACACTAAAGCGACGTTTATAGACATCAACTGCATGGTTTATCGCCATTTGTGAACTATAAACGCCTGCGACAGTATGAATTTATTCACACTCACTTGGTGTCGTACATATTTGCAGGAAAAGGAACCCTAAATGGAACAATCCATCCGCGATGAAATGCGAGTACTCCCTTCTATCGATCCGCATTTCGAAATTGAACGCCGTGTCGCTTTTATTAAGCGTAAATTGCAAGAAGCAGGCTGTAAGTCTCTTGTTCTTGGCATTAGCGGTGGCGTTGACTCAACGACATGTGGTCGCTTGGCTCAACTGGCTGTAGACCAACTAAACGAAGAAGCTGGTGACAACAACTACCAGTTTATCGCTGTTCGTTTGCCTTATGGCGAACAGAAAGACGAAGATGAAGCACAGCTCGCACTTTCTTTCATCCAACCAACGCACTCTGTATCAGTAAACATTAAAGCTGGTGTCGATGGTCTCCATGCCGCTTCTCACGTCGCACTTGAAGGAACAGACCTTCTTCCAACGGATGCTGCAAAAGTGGACTTCGTGAAGGGTAACGTAAAAGCGCGTGCACGCATGGTCGCTCAATACGAAATCGCTGGTTACGTTGGTGGCTTGGTTCTTGGTACTGATCACTCAGCAGAAAACATCACTGGTTTTTACACTAAGTTCGGTGATGGCGCGTGCGATATGGCCCCACTATTCGGCTTGAGCAAACGTCAAGTTCGCGAAGTTGCAGCAACATTGGGTGCGCCTGAGCAACTCGTGAAGAAAGTACCAACGGCAGACTTAGAAGAGCTTGATCCTCAAAAAGCTGATGAAGATGCTCTGAGTTTAACTTACGAACAAATCGATGACTTCCTAGAAGGCAAGCCAGTATCTCAAGAAGTCAGCGATCGCCTTGTGGCTATCTACAAAATGACTCAGCACAAGCGTCAGCCGATCCCAACGATCTACGACTAAATCACGATCGTGCACATCAACGATTCGTTTTTAAATCGTTCTGCTATAGATAAAAACGCCGCTAATTTAGCGGCGTTTTTGTTTGCTTGTTACAAGCAGTGTTTATGCTCAACAACGTTAGTCTGTTAGCGTCACATCCGTTTCCGGAATAGCACAACACGCGAGCACTTTCCCCATCGCGCGCTCTTCTGCGCTCAGTGCAGGCACGTCAGGATGCTCTACCTGTCCTGATTCTAATTGAACCTTACAAGCACCACACAAGCCCGCACGACAACTATTGGTAATACTTTTACCGGCATTCTCAACTTGTTCAAGTAACGTTTGTTGGTTGTTACCCATCAACTTAAAGCCGTTGAATTCAATCTCAACACCTTTCTCTGGCTTAGCTTTTGTCGCTGCAACACCAAATGCTTCTTGATGATAATTGCCTTCTGGGAGCCCCTTCTTAAGCAATAGGTTTTTCGCCTTTTGCATAAAGCCGTCAGGACCACAAACAAACACTTGGCGCTGTTCAACATCTTTGATCTGTTTTATATGAGATAGACTGATTCGCCCCTTAAGACCAAACCAATCTATCGCAGGTTGCGTTAAGCAGATCTTTACATCCAACCCCGGGTGTTGGCGCTTTAACTCGTTTAACTCATCTTTGCATGGAATATCAATCTCGCTGCTGCACTGATGGTAGAACACCACATCATCGAGTTGGTTGTGATCAGCCAAGTAACGAACCATCGACAGCATTGGTGTTACGCCGCTACCAGCAGACAACAGCAATAGAGGCTGAACAGAATGCTCTTTTAGATGAAATTGACCATCTGGCGTTTCCGCTTCCAGAACATCCCCCACTTGTAGGTTGTCAAGCAAAGCATTGGATACGCGCCCACCAGAAACACGTTTCACCGAAATTGCGTAGCGTCCCGGGCGAGACGGGCTAGATGACAGCGTATAACGACGCCCTACTTTCTTACCGTCTATATCCACTTCAATAGGTAAATGCTGTCCCGGTAAGTACGTTGGTAATTGACCTTTGCTTGGCTCAAGCCACAAGGTGACAAAGTCGCGTGCGATTTCTTCTCGTTCGACACAAGTTAGCGTCATTCGCTGAGGAGAGTTGTCTGGATAGAACTCTGGCTCTTTGTATTCCAGCACTTCAACTTTGTCACCAGAACGAATAATGCCTTCGTTCAGAGCAACAAGGTTTTGACCGAAGAACACGCCCCCACGCTCGTTTGCACGAAACTCTTGCAATGTCTTCAGTGGTTCTTTGCTTTCTCGAAATGTGCCTCGCTGAGTATTAACGGTAGTTAGAATACATCGCTCACATGGTTTTACTGATTCAAATTCCACTTCGCCAATGCGAATACGCTTCCATGAGTCTTCTTCAAATGGCTTGGTATCAGATACCACAAGGTTGGTTCGGAATTGATCCATTGAGTGCAGCTCAGAGCTTCTGCGGTTTAATTCTTCCAGTGATGCCTCACTGATGACAAGTACTGGATAGCCATCGGCAAAGCTGACGTTGTGACCCAGTTTCTCTCTTATGCGATTTGATTGCTCACCAGTAAAAAGTAACTCGACGCGAAGACCTAATACTTTGCTAAACCAATCATCTGCTTCGTCAGTTGTGGTATATGCCGTAAAACTGTCTTTCCAAACCGTTGCAGGTGCTTCCTGCATTTTGAAATCTTGATAGCAAATCTTTAGTGGCTCTTCGCCAAGACTGGTAAACACCACTCCGTCTGGCAACAGCGCGGACTTGATGGTCACCATTTGAGGGAATTTTCGAGCTGTCACCATTGAGCCATCTGACGTCGCAATCATAAATCGACGATCAAAACTCAATCCTTGTTTTTCTACCCAAGCGGAAGATAACGCAACGCCTCCGACGGATTTGACTGGAAAAACATTAATTTGGGACAAAACTGATTGCGACATAGCCTTCTTCCTACAGGTACTTTCTCATTATTGGACTATCATATCCTTATAACAGTTATGACCCAAGCCTCTATAAAATATCGATTTATAACCGCACCTTCGTCAGTCACCCGATATGACACTTGCTTTGCAGGTGGAAGAACTTCTTTTTATGAATGGAGTCCCATAAATTTGCATAGTATTGACGAAACTAGGATTGCCAAGATGTGATATAGAGCACATAATTCGCCAACTTTTTGACACTATAAATAATCTATCCGGAGCATAGACCATGGATACTAATAAACTGATTCTAATTCTACTTTGTATCTTCCTTCCGCCAGTGGCGGTTTACATGGAAAAAGGTCTCGAGAAAGACTTCTTCATCAACCTAATCCTGACTTTCTTCTTCTTCCTACCCGGCACAATCCACGCGCTTTGGTTGACGATGAAGTAACCAACTGAGCTCCTACCGTAAAGAAATGTGAAAAATGGGGTGAAATAGAGCTGCAATTCCTCTATCATCCTGTCGCCTAAGCGCAAGCGTTTGCTCTTGAGGTAAATGCAGCGTTTAGGCTCCAAACATAACTTTTTAATGGTGGGAGCAATTAATGACAACACTGACTATTACTCGTCCTGACGATTGGCACGTTCACTTACGCGATGGTGAAGTTCTAAAAGATACCGTTCGCGATATTAGCCGTTATAACGGTCGTGCGCTGATCATGCCAAACACCGTCCCACCAGTGACCAATACTGAAATGGCATTAGCCTACCGTGATCGAATCCTTGCTGAGCAACACGGCGAGCAATTCGAACCTCTTATGGCGCTATACCTGACAGACAACACTACGCCAGACGAAATCCGCAAAGCCAAAGCAACAGGCAAAATTGTCGCAGCAAAGCTTTACCCAGCAGGTGCAACCACCAACTCTGATTCTGGCGTAACCGATGCAAAGAACATCTACCACGTTTTTGAAGCGATGGAAGAAGTTGGCATGCTGCTTTTGGTTCATGGAGAAGTGACTCACAACCACGTTGATATTTTTGACCGTGAGAAGGAATTCCTAGACACGGTTCTTGCTCCTATCGTTAACGACTTCCCTAACCTAAAAATCGTTCTTGAACACATCACGACGGCGGATGCCGCAAACTTCGTTAAGAACGCTTCTGATAACGTCGCAGCAACCATCACTGCTCACCACCTGCTGTTCAACCGTAACCACATGCTAGTCGGCGGCATTAAGCCTCACTTCTACTGCCTGCCAATCCTTAAGCGCAATACCCACCAACAAGCGCTTATCGAAGCAGCGACAGGCGGCAGCAAGAAATTCTTCCTAGGTACAGATTCAGCGCCGCACGCAAAAGGCGCAAAAGAATCAGCTTGTGGTTGTGCAGGTTCTTATACCGCACACGCAGCACTAGAACTTTATGCAGAAGTGTTTGAGAATGAAGGCAAACTAGAAAACCTAGAAGCATTCGCAAGCTTAAATGGTCCTGATTTTTACGGCATCGCTCGCAACTCAGACACAGTAACGCTAGAAAAAGCAGCTTGGGATGTACCAGAAACGATGCCGTTTGGTAGCGACATCGTTGTGCCAATTCGTGCAAATGAAAAGATTGAGTGGGAAGTGAAGTAATCATCTCCACGAAATAAAAATGGGTCATGCCACCATATTCGATATGGAAACGCATGACCCTTTTCTTTTGGCTCCTTTAAGCCTTATGTCTACTGTCTACTGTCTACTGTCTACTGTCTACTGAGTAATTATTTACCACGAACTTTCTCTACTAAAGTCCAAGCTGCAACCACAACCAAGCCAGCGATGACACCAATCACACCATTAAGCAATGTCGGCACAATCGCCGTCGCAATTGTATGACCACGGAAATCCATGATGATCGGTTCAATCAGATGATGAATTGCAGGCACGTTATGGACAACAATACCGCCCCCAACAAGGAACATTGCCGCAGTACCCACCACAGCAAGCATCTTCATCAACTTAGGTGCAAACGCCACTAACGCTCCACCTAGCTTGGCTTTCAGTCCTTCACCATTTGATGTGCGTTCTAGGTAAAAACCTAAGTCATCAAGCTTAACGATGCCTGCGACTAAGCCGTAAACACCAATGGTCATCAATACCGCGATTAAGCTGACCACAAGAATTTGCGTTACGATGCTTGAGCCTGTCACCGTACCCAAAGCAATCACGATGATTTCTGCAGAGAGGATAAAGTCAGTACGAATCGCACCGGCGACCTTTCTCTTCTCGTACTCTTCAACCGATTCTCCGGTATTGAGCTCTTCTTTCTTCTCTTCATGTTGGTGCGCATGAGGAAAAAGCTTTTCTAAGATCTTCTCAGCCCCTTCAAAGCAAAGAAACAAACCACCAATGAGAAGTAATGGCATGATCAGCCAAGGGATGAAGGCACTGATCAACAACGCCGATGGCACTAGAATCAGTTTGTTTTTAAACGACCCTTTTGCCACCGCCCAAACCACCGGGATTTCTCGTTCTGACGCTACGCCAGACACCTGTTGCGCATTTAGCGCTAAATCGTCGCCCAGTACACCAGCGGTCTTTTTCGCCGCCATCTTAGACATCAACGCGACATCATCCAATACAGCTGCAATGTCATCCAACAGTGTCAGTAAACTTGCTCCAGCCATTTATTTATCTCTTTTATGGAATTGAATAAGTAACAAAATGTAACACCATTAAACCACTCAGCAAAGTTATGATTTTGCAAAGAATAAGGTCACAAATTGTGTTTTCTATTGCCGTCGCTCTGAGACAGGACTAGTCTTGTCTTACCTTTCAAGCACACAAAAGAAAAAGTATAGATGAAAAGCGGATACACTTACCCAATCGGTACCCCAGGTCAGCCATGGGACGAAGCAGAACGTAAAGCTTGGCGTGAGCAACGTGACGTAAAACGTAGCTACCAAGAAGAAGTCGTGACAAAAATTGACGCCCTTCGCGAGCGTTTTGATGTTGAGCAATACGGTGCACTTTCTTACGACGAGGCACGCTTCCCTCTGTTTTGTATCAAGACTCGCAATTGGGATGCAGCAAAACCTTTTGTTTTGGTAACTGGCGGCGTACACGGCTACGAAACAAGTGGTGTTCATGGCGCACTGAAGTTTGTTGATACGCAAGCAGACCGTTATGCAGAACACTTCAATATCGTTGTCGCACCATGTGTCAGCCCTTGGGGTTACGAAGTGATTAACCGCTGGAACCCAAATGCGATCGACCCAAACCGCTCTTTCTACGCAAACAGTCCAGCAGAAGAGTCAGCAAACTTGATTAAGCTTGTTGCGACCTTGGGTGATGTTCTAATGCACATCGACCTACACGAAACAACAGATTCTGACGAGACCGAGTTCCGCCCTGCTCTAGCGGCGCGTGATGGCCTTGAATACATCGAAGGCATGATCCCAGATGGTTTCTACACGGTGGGCGATACAGAAAACCCGCAACCAGAGTTCCAAAAAGCCGTCATCGAGTCAGTAGCGAAAGTAACACACATTGCACCTGCTGACGATAAAGGCGAAATCATTGGCTCGCCAGTGGTGCAATTTGGTGTGATTAATTACCCAATGGTGAAACTGGGGCTGTGTGGCGGCGTCACCAACTGTACTTACGGCACCACAACAGAAGTTTACCCAGACAGCCCGAAAGTCACTGACGAAGAGTGTAACGACGCTCAAGTGGCGGCGGTTGTCGGTGGTCTAGACTACGTGCTCGCTCAGCTATAACAAGCGGTTCTTATATTGCTCCGGTGTTATGCCGGAGTATTTCTTGAACATAGCAATAAAAGGACTGGCTTGGTTGTAGCCCAGTGTCAACGCCACCTCTTTTACAGTCTGCCCCTTTCTCAGCAACTCCATCGAATGCAGGTAACGCACTCGCAATCGCCACTCGGTAAAGCTCATCCCCAATTCACTTTGGCAATGGCGAGCTAACGTACGCTCTGTAGTGTGCACCTTCTCCGCCCACTCTCCCAAACTAATTTCATCGGTTGGAGCTTCTTCAACAGCTTTTAAGATTGGCTCTAGGTACTTATTGTCAGTGGTTGGCAAGAAGTGATGCTCAACTTCTTGTTTGGCTAGCTGATCGAGAAGGACTTGGACAAGACGCTTATCTTCTTCGTTTTGAGCAACATTAATATCGCGCTGACGGAAATCTTCTACGATCGCCGAGACAATGGGCGTCACTTTGATCAAGCTGGTTTTGGAGGGGAAGTGCTTCGTCAACTCAGGTGCAATATTTAAAGAGCAGTATTCCAATGGTTTGCGGTTATAGCTCTTATGTCGAATACCCGCTGGCACCCAAATCGCAAGATGAGGAGGAGCTAAGAAGCGAGTATCTTCCGCATCCATTTCTAAGATACCACCACTGATTAGTTGAACTTGCCCCCATGGGTGGCTATGAATACGAGTTTCCGTATTCGACAGGAAGGCCTCAAAATTCATAAATACATCTGATGGTGCTCTATCAATCGATAATGACGGATGAAGATTCCTAGTGCTCTTTTTCAAATTTGTCTTCCTATCGCTTACTATGTCTTTCCAGAGATACTTTTCATTATAAAGACCTGTCAGACTAGCGCCATCAATTATTCTGCGATGAGGTTCTCATGGTTTATTTGCTTCCGTTTTTTACTGTCATGATTTGGGGTGGGAATTCCATCGTAAATAAAATGGCAGCAAGTGCCATCGAACCGAGCGCAATGAGCTTCTACCGTTGGTTTGTTGCCATGGTGCTACTAACACCATTTTGCTTACCTGCGGTGATCAGACAGCGTCATGTGATTCGTCCATACCTTGCTAAGCTAGCATGTCTTGCACTACTGGGCATGGTACTAAACCAATCGCTAGGGTATTACGCAGGTCTTACTACAACAGCTTCTAACATGGCACTGATCACCTCTCTGGTTCCTTTGATCAGTGTTTTCTTGAGTGTGCCTTTATTGGGTAAATCAATTTCCATGTTGAGCGTAGCAGGTGGTGTAATTTCATTAGGCGGCTTGGCATTTATGCTTGGTCATGGCGACATTTCCTACTTCCTTCACCAGGACATGACCCAAGGTGACAGCTTGATGTTGTTGGCAGCTCTTTGCTACGCGATTTATTGTGTGCTGCTTAAACGCTGGAAAATGCCTTTCAACAGCATGACTTTGGTTTACATGCAGGGCTTTTTCTCGTTAATAATGCTAGCACCATTGTGGTTGAGCAGCGATCAACTCCTGCCAAGCCAAAGCGCACTACCTTTAATTGCTTACGCTGGTATTGCCGCATCTATCTTTGCCCCATTAATGTGGGTGAAAGCGATTGATTTGATTGGTGCAGATTCAAGTGCCATGTTTATGAACCTAATGCCAGTGGTTTCGGTAGCCTTAGCTTCAACCATGCTTGGGGAGGAGGTACATGTCTACCACATCATTGGCGGCATGCTGGTTATCTCCGGCGTTATTCTTTCACAAATTAAGATTCGTAAGAAAGCACCCACTACGCCCCCAGAGTTACCCGCAACCTCTCAATAAGCGTTTAAAAAGCCATGGTCATCACCGTGGCTTTTTTCTATCGAACACAAACGGGTGGTAGCGTTGATAGAAAAGTTAATATTTTGTTGCATTGCCTATTCCAGATTCAACTCCTTACTGATACATTGAAATCAGTAACAACGCACAAAGGAATGACAGATGAGCAGTGGTCAAAGAGACATTACCCTTCGTTTTCTTGCTGAGCCAGGAGACGTTAACTTCGGTGGGAAAGTACACGGTGGCGCCGTGATGAAATGGATCGACTTAGCCGCTTACGCATGTAGCGCGGCTTGGAGTGGTAAATACTGTATAACTGCTTACGCGGGTGGTATTCGTTTCGTTGCTCCGATTCATGTTGGGAACTTGGTAGAGGTAAGTGCAAAGGTTATTTATACTGGTCGCAGTTCAATGCATATCGCGATTGATGTACAGGCTAGCGATCCTAAAGAACTTAAAAACCGCCTCACTACGCATTGTATCGTTATCATGGTTGCGGTAGATGAGGATGGAAAACCTACTGACGTACCTAAATGGATACCTGAATCAGCTGAAGACAAAGCTCTAGAGCAGTCGGCAATACGTCTAATGAACATGCGCAAAGAAATTGGCGAGGAGATGGAAGCTCACGTCAAGTATCTCAAATAGAGTGTTTAGTGTGGAGCGATAACTTCCTAAGCATACTCGCTCCTTAGCTCTCAAGGTTTTCTTTCTTTATGGCTTCATTTTGAGGGCTCAGCTCAGTTCCCTTCCCTTTCCACTGTCATATTTCTTTCACTTTGTTTTGCTTAAATCTCTGCACTGTCAGGAAGCTTGAGTTTAAGCCTTGAAAATAATTACAACTCTCAGTGAAACCACTCTTACTAATCTTAAAGCCGTAGAGTATCAATGGGTAAGAACCATGTATGTCGAAGGGTATAACGATGATGAAATAAACCATTACATCCAAACTTGCTTTGGAGGTGATGCTACTTTTGCCGATCTATTCCGTCGCGTCGCATTGCAACAAACAAGCATGTATACATTGCTTCAATACGTAGGGTGCGCGCCATCCAGCAAAGAGTTTTAACTTTCTCCTCGCACATAACGGAACCGAACAACCACCCACTATTTATGTGAAGTGCGACGCACAGCATTCTAACCGTACTGTGTAATCCTTTGCAAAACGGCTAATCTCACCTGACTAACCAAACGATTTATAGATATAAAAATGCCCGAGCTAAAACTCAGGCAATGGTTACAAAAACTGTTAGTGATTTTCATAGTAAGGAACAAAGCTAACAGCCAGCTATGCGTAACGCCAATATTGCTGATATTACTGATCGGCGGCCAAACCAAAAACGTAATATCGAAGCAAATACAAGGGCGACCAAGCGGTCGCCCTTATTCTTTTTATTCTTAATCCTTAGCGACCCACTAAGATTAACCTTTCACACCACCAGCTGTTAGTCCACCAACTAACCAGCGCTGTGCAAGCAAGAATACTACTGTGATTGGCACTGCAGAAAGAACTGCTGCTGCGGCAAAGTCACCCCACAGGTAGTTCTGAGGGTATAGATATTGCTGCATACCAACCGCTAGAGTGTATGAGTCTACATCAGAAAGCAGTAACGATGCTACCGGAACTTCACCAATCACCATAATAAATGACAAGATGAACACTACCGCTAGGATTGGCACAGACAGTGGTAGTAGTACCAGACGGAACGCTTGCCATGGTGTCGCACCGTCCAATGCCGCAGCTTCTTCTAGTGAAGAGTCAATGCTCTCGAAGTAACCTTTGATTGTCCATACGTGTAGTGCGATACCACCAAGGTAGGCAAAGATCAAACCACCATGCGTATTCAGGCCAAGGAACGGAATGTATTGTCCAAGCTTGTCAAACAGCGCGTACAATGCCACCAATGCCAGTACAGCCGGGAACATTTGGAAGATCATCATCGCTTGCAGGATGGTGTTCTTGCCCTTGAACTTCATACGAGCAAATGCGTATGCCGACGTAGTAGACAGTGCCACAATCAAGATTGAAGAAATGCCGCCAACCTTAACTGAGTTCCACAACCAAGTTAGAACTGGGAACGGAGGTGGTGTCACCGTGCCATCCGCATTGGTAACCGCAATACCTAACGCTAGTTTCCAGTGGTCCAGCGTTGGGTTATCTGGGATCAGGCTACCCGTTGCGAAGTTACCTTCACGGAATGAGATAGCGATGACCATTAATAAAGGGAAAATAATCAGTGCTAAGAACGCCCACATTGCGGCGTGCGTAGCCCATACACGATACTTTAATGACTTACCTTGTACCATTGCCATTGTGATGTCTCCTTAATCTTGAGCTACTTTAGTTACACGCAGGTTGATAAGTGCTAGTGCGCCAACCAACAGGAAGATAAGCGTTGCTACTGCACTTGCCAGACCAAAGTCCTGACCGCCCGCACCTTCAAAGGCGATACGGTATGTGTAGCTAACCAATAAGTCGGTGTAACCCGCAGGTTCTGAAGTTCCGATCATGTTCGGACCACCACCTGTCAACAATGCAATCAGTACAAAGTTGTTGAAGTTAAACGCGAAGCTGGCAATCAGGAGCGGCGTTAGCGGCTTGATCATCATCGGCAGCGTGATACGCGTAAAGTTAGAAACAAAGTTAGCACCATCAATTGCCGAAGCTTCATACAAGTCTTCAGGTATCGCTTTTAGTAGGCCCATACACAAGATCATCATGTAAGGGAAACCTAGCCAGGTGTTCACAATTAAGATCATGGTTTTTGCCATGAATGGGTCAGAGAACCACGCTGGGCTAATACCAAACAAGCCTTCAAGCAACATGTTGATCTCACCAAAGCTTTGGTTAAACAAACCTTTGAAGATCAGGATAGAGATAAACGCTGGTACGGCGTAAGGCAAGATAAGCAGCAAGCGGTAGATAGAACGACCTTTCAGTTCTTCCCATTGAACTACACTCGCTAATACCAAGCCGATAATCAGTGTAAACAATACTGATAGTGCAGAGAACAAAACCGTCCAGATGAAGATACTGATGAACGGCTCTTTGATGCCATCATCTTTCCATACACGTTCAAAGTTGTGTGAACCAATCGTTACGATGAAACCTGGAGAAACAGTATTGCCGACAAATTGACCGCTTTCATCGACTGGCTGGTAGTAACCCACTTCCATGTTAGGCAGTAGAGTTTCACCCGATTTATTGTTGTAAAGTGACTGACCATCTTCCTGTAGTGTGAACAGTGGTACCACAGCAGCGAACTTACGTAAGCCACTCATACGGATATCATCACCACTAGGCAAATGCAGATCGACGCTGCTCAGTGCACTACGGTTTTTCACGATCGTTTTGATCGGTTCTTTCTCACCGCTAATCTCTGTCACTGGCGTCAAATCAAGATCTGAGACTGACATACCTTCAAGCTGAAAACTTGGCGTAGCAAGTAGCTCACCACCTTTTTCAACTACGATCTGGTGACCTTGTTCAGTTTTATAAAGGGTAAATGGGTAGCTGTCGCCACTCTGATAAGTTCTGTCTAATAGGACGCTTTGAGCACGTTCCAGCGAGAGTTGGTTTTTCGCGCTGTAGTTGGTAAACGACAAACCAACGGTGTACGCCAATGGGAAAAGGATAAACAGAATCATTCCGGCGATACCCGGATAGATATAACGGTGGGCGTAGGTCTTTTTACTACCAAAGATATACAACGCCAATGCAGTAAGAATGAGCGTAAGCAGTGCAAACGCAATCTCACCACGAGAATACATTAGAATAGTAGCGTAACCATTTATAAAACCGATTGAGCCTAATAGTGCCCACTTGATAAACACTTTTTTGCTGCTCGGAAGGTTTGCATCTGGTGCTGTCATAGCATCTGTACCTTGAACTGACTGCATAGGGAACCTGCTAGCGATATAGAATAAATATAGAAAAGTAAGGAGGAGTTGCCTCCTCCTTAAAAGGTATTACTGAATTATTTTGTCATTTGTTTTTCTGCATCTGCTAGAGCAGCATCTACAGTTTGACGACCGTCTACAACGTTGATGATAGCGTTCTTAGCTGCACCCCAGAATGCGTTCATTTGTGGGATGTTAGGCATGATTTCGCCGTTCATCGCGTTATCCATTGTTGCAGCGATACGTGCATCTGAATCTAGTTCACGCTGGAATGAGTTAAGTGCTACTGCACCTAGTGGCTTGTCGTTGTTAACCTTGCGTAGACCATCGTTAGTCAGTAGGTAGTTCTCGATGAACTCTACCGCTAGGTCACGGTTAGGTGATGCTGTGCTGATACCAGCAGTTAGAACACCAACGAATGGCTTAGAAGACTGACCTTGGAACTTAGGAAGAGTTGTTACGCCGTAGTTGATGCCAGATTTCTCGATGTTGCCCCAAGACCATGGACCGTTGATAGTCATCGCAGCAGTACCTTGGTTGAACGCTGATTCAGATACTGAGTAGTCCATATCTGGAGAGATAACTTTGCTGTCAACTAAACCTTTAACGAAGTTCATTGCGTCTTTCACGCCTTCTTTCGCAATACCAGCGTCTTTCACATCGTAGCCTTCAGACGTGTATTTAAACGCGTAACCACCGTCAGCAGCCATTAGTGGCCATGTGAAGTACGGTTCTTTTAGGTTCCACATGATTGCAGACTTGCCTTCTTTCTTAAGTTTTGCATCTAGTGCAGCAACTTCTTCCCATGTCTTAGGTGGGTTTGGAACAAGGTCTTTGTTGTAGATTAGAGATAGAGACTCAACCGCTACTGGGTAGCCAATTAGTTTGCCATCGTAACGTACTGCATCCCATGCAAAATCAACGATGCCTTCTTGGATTTCTTTCGAAGGTTTGATTTCAGCAAGTAGACCTGCTTCTGCATAACCACCGAAACGGTCGTGAGCCCAGAATACGATATCAGGACCATCACCGGTAGCCGCTGTCTGAGGGAATCGGTCTTGAAGGCCATCTGGGTGAGCCACTGTTACTTTAATACCAGTGTCTTCTTCAAACTTTTTACCAACTTCTGCTAGACCGTTGTAGCCTTTATCGCCGTTGATCCAGATTGTTAGTTGTCCTTCTTCGATGGCAGCATTAGCACCAAAAGAACCCAAAGCAACAAGAGTACCTAGTGCTAGAGCGCTTAATTTTTTCATGTTCGTATCCTTTTTATATTTTTGATGTAGGGCGAGTCCATTGAGGTTCAGCCGTATTTCGACATATATCATCTGAAATTATCCAATATGTCTCATCCTCCTAATCCCTACGCCCTTGTAATTATGACGTATTTTCGTGATCTGAATCGCCAAGGGTTAGCGACCCAAATCACAAAATGAGCACTTCTTGTGATCGAATTCACCTTTGGGTCACGCAATAATGTGATATCCGCCCAACTTGCTCTCTACTCCTCCTTTTTCACTCCTCCCTGCCTACTCCCCCTGCAATTATTTCTATTGGGAGGATGTATCAGTGAACAGAATCTTAGAAACTGCAGTCATCCAAGAGTGGATGGTAAGAACCCTTTCCCAGCAGTACCTACCCTATAGGTTACAAGATTTGCTGGTTTTGCATTGCCATACGAGTGGAATGTCATTATTGGTGTTGTTTGTGGTAATTATTTCACGGGGGAGACAACACGAATAATGTGGGGGAGAGAAACTCGTACTTGGCCTTGGTGGGTAGCGCTCGTTAAGAGTTTTACATGAGCGCTACCCTGTTTTTCTTACCTCCATTAATAACTTACCAATTCCTACTGTTACTGCTCGCTAGATAATTCATATAATGATGAGCGGTGAATAATAAAAATTGATCGAGGACGAGCTACATGGCGAGTGTCACGTTAAAAAATGTTTGTAAAGCGTATGGCGACGTACTGATTTCTAAAAACGTAGACCTAGAGATCAACGAAGGTGAATTCGTTGTCTTCGTAGGCCCATCAGGTTGTGGTAAATCTACCCTGTTACGTTGTATTGCCGGTCTTGAAGACATTACTTCAGGTGACTTGTATATTGGTGACCAGCGCATGAATGACATAGAACCATCTCAACGTGGTGTTGGTATGGTATTCCAGTCTTACGCTCTTTACCCACACCTAAACTTATATGACAACATGTCATTTGGTCTTAAGCTGGCAAAAGCAGACAAAGCAGAAATCGACAAACGAGTTGAGCACGCGGCAGAAATCCTTCAACTTGGTCACCTACTAGAGCGTCAACCAAAAGCGCTATCTGGTGGTCAACGTCAACGCGTTGCAATTGGTCGTACCTTGGTTTCTCAACCAAACGTATTCCTTCTTGATGAACCACTTTCTAACCTTGATGCAGCATTACGTGTAAATATGCGTGCTCAAATAACAAAACTACAACGCCAGCTAGGCTGTACCATGATCTACGTAACTCACGATCAGGTAGAAGCAATGACAATGGCAGATAAGATTGTAGTACTGGATGGTGGTTACGTATCTCAGGTTGGTAAGCCTCTAGAGCTATACCACTACCCACAGAACCGTTTTGTAGCGGGCTTTATCGGCTCACCAAAAATGAACTTCATGAGTGTGTTCATTGATGAAGTAGAAGCGGAGCGCGTGAAAGTACAGCTTTCGAATGGCGTGTCATTCTGGATCCCAGTAGACGGTACAACTGTAAACCGTGGTGATCGTATGTCTCTAGGTGTTCGTCCTGAGCATCTACTTTCAGCATCTGAGTCTGACGCCACCATTCACGGTGAGGTAATGATTGTAGAGAAGCTAGGTAACGAAACTCAGGTTTACCTAAACCTTGAAGGCGCAGACGCAGACGTTATCTACCGTCAACCTGACACATTACCAGTGGAAACTGGTGATAGACTTGAAATTGGTATCCCAGCTCATCGCTGTCACCTTTTCCATAGTGATGGTCGCGCATGCCGACGCCTATACAAAGAAAATGGCATCGACGTAGAGTAAGAATTCAATCACCTTTGCTTGCTACCAATCCCTCTCATTCGAGAGGGATTTTTTATTTTCAAACCAATTAACCACAATCGCTAACTTAGACTCTCTACTTTGTTGTGAGATTAAATAAGTAACAGTAAACCTTAGTCTTTAATGCAAAGTCCTTCCTCTACCACTTTTTCCACTCAACTTTCCAAAAGTACCATTTTTTTCTTAACTCAACGGAATTCAGCTCAAAGCGAAATTTCATGCTTATTTCCACTTAACGAAAGAGTGTGAATTTCTACACTATTTTGCGCTATTCAGCTCCGCCACCCTTAGTTGTGGCACTTAGTAACAAGCCGAACTAGCCCTTCTAAACCACCCTATAAATCACGGATTTTGAGAGACGAAACTCAAGGGCGGTAGCATGCGTAAAAAGGAATTAGCTTATGAAACACAAAGGTTTGATACGCTCTCATGAAATGGAATTCGCCTTTCTATATAGAGTTGCAGACTTATTCGTCATTATTTCTCTTATGATGGTATTTCTCATCACAGGCCCTCAAACTGTCGCAAAAGACTCTATCATCCTATCTGGCGTAGCGAGCCTTTCATTTTTGGTATTAGCCGAGAGCGGCAAACTCTATCGCTCGTGGCGTACCAGTTCGTTTAAAGAGCAAGTCTTCATCGTTTGTATTTCTTGGTTTGTTAGCTGTGCTTTCTTGTTCATCGTTGTTTATTACTCGCAAACTTATACGCTGTTCAATAAATCACTCATCACAAGCTGGGTTCTATCAACACCAATCTTCTTAATTTCATGGAGACTGATTGTGCGAAGCTTGCTCTCTTACCTACGTAAGCAGGGATACAATACTCGCACCGCAATTATTGTCGGACAAACACCTCATGGGCTTACGCTAGCTCAAGAACTGAAAAAACATGGCGAGCACGGCGTCGTATTCGATGGATTCTATGATGAACGCACACCGGATCGTCTTCCTAAAACGCCGAGCTATCCAATTAAAGGTAACGTAGCCAGTGCTCTTGAGCGCGCTAAAAATGGTGAGGTTGATTACGTCTATATCGCAATGCCAATGCATGCAAACGAACGCATTACGACTTTCTTAAATCAGTTTTCTGACACAACGGCGAACACCTATCTTATTCCCGATTTTTTCACCTACAACTTACTTCATTCACGTTGGGATCAAATTGGTGACGTACAAACATTAAGTGTTTTTGATACACCGTTTTCTGGCTTTGCGACGTGGGTAAAACGAGTAGAAGACATAGTGCTATCGAGTCTCATCTTACTACTTATTTCTCCTGTTCTACTCGCTATCGCTTTAGGGATAAAGCTGACGTCAAAAGGCCCCGTTATTTTCAAGCAAGACCGATATGGGTTAGATGGCCGCAAAATCGCCGTTTGGAAGTTTCGCTCCATGACCACCATGGAACAAGGTAGTGACGTAAAACAAGCAACAAAAAACGACCCTAGAATTACACCATTTGGAGGATTTTTACGCCGAACTTCGCTTGATGAATTACCTCAGTTTATCAACGTACTGCAGGGCACTATGTCTATCGTTGGCCCGCGTCCACATGCGGTAGCACACAATGAAGAGTATCGTCAAATCGTTGACCGCTACATGCTTCGCCACAAGGTTAAACCTGGTATTACTGGATGGGCGCAAATTAACGGATACCGTGGAGAAACGGACACCCTAGACAAAATGGAAAAGCGAGTTGAATTCGACCTAGATTATATCCATCACTGGTCAGTATGGATGGACATCAAAATCATCTTTATGACTATTTTCAAAGGGTTTACTGGCTCAAATGCGTATTAAATCACTTGCTCTCGCCATGATTTCTTTACTGGTGTCTTACAACCTAAAAGGCGAGCCGATGTCGTACACAACGGAATCAGGAATAGAGCTCACTCCTAAACTAACGTTAGACTACGAGTACAATGACAACATCGCTAGGATCGAGAAAAACCATTCTTCTGCCGTATCGGTTTATTCCGCTATTCCAAGTATCGATGTCGCAATTGAACGCAACTTATACAAAAGCTTACTTAGCTATAAGTTGGATTCGGGGCTCTCTTCCGATGAAAGTAACGACTTCAATGATCATACAGTTAGATGGTTTAACCATTTCGAGTTCAATCATAGAAACCGATTTAATGTGCGATACCAGTATCAACGCAAACATGAGAATCGCGGTGAAGGTTTGACTGAAGGACAAGGTGACACACTTCCCGACCTTGTTTATTTTCAAACTCATCAGTTGAACACCAAATATCGATTTGGCGCCAACGGCGCACGTGGAAACATCGAGCTAGGTATCAACTACTTTGATAAACGCTATACCAACTACCGTGAGAACCTGCCATTTTCACAAACTAAAAAAGCTAAGTACAACGACTTTCGGTCGCCTTCAATGACAGCTGAGTTCTATATGAGAATGGCCGCTGATACTTATTGGTTGATTGGTACCGAACAAAAGAAAACAACCTACATAACACCTAATCCAAACCAAATCTCTCGTGACGGTTTATCTTCAACGTATTTTACCGGTGTAAGTTGGGCGATTTCCGGAAAAACAACGGGGGTTGCACGCATAGGTGTACAAGACAAACACTTTGATTCAGTGCAGAGAGAAGACTTTACCGGCCTTAGTTGGGATATCGGTGCAGAGTGGACACCACAAAATCAAACTTTAGTCAGCCTATCAACCAAACAAGCGGCAATCAATCCAGATCTATATGGCGACTACAACCTACAAACCCGCGTTCATTTGACGATTGAACACAATTGGAACAGTTACCTTAAAAGCGACTTTTCTACTTCCTACCTCAATGAAGACTATACCGGAGTCGACAGAAAAGAAGACTCATACACATTGAAGGTAGGAGTCGATTACCAGTTTAGACGCTGGCTTAGTGTTAGTGGCCAATGGCAATTCATAGAAAAAGAGTCTAACTGGGCTGGTTATAGTTATGACCAAAATCTGTGGTCTCTCGCTTTTAACCTTTCCCTGTAGCAAGGATGGAACAACATGTTCAGAAATATTTTTATCTTATTTTTCAGCCTCATACTCACCCCCGCACTAGCCGAACCTATCGAGCAAAACTATGTTCTTGATACGGGAGATACTATTTCGATTCAAGTCTACGGTGAGCAAGACCTGTCCATCGAACGCATTCTGATTACTTCTGACGGTTACTTTGACTACCCCTATTTAGGCCGTATCAAAGCGATACAAAAGACACCCAAACAACTAAAGGAGGAACTTGAGGCAGGCTTAAAAGGCGACTATTTGGTCACCCCTAAAGTCATGGTTACCATCACAAGTTTTCGCCTATTTTTTGTCAACGGCGAGGTAAGAAAACCTGGTGGTTTTGCATATCAACCTGGATTGACCATCGAGAAAGCCATCGCGCTAGCAGGAGGCTTAACCGATCGAGCCTCACGAACGCAAATTCACCTAACGCAGCACTCTACAGGAAAAACTATAGAGAAAGCGAAGATGACAAGAGCAGTTAAGCCAGGCGACATTTTGTTTATCGATCAAAGCTTTTTTTAATTCGCAGGCAACACCAATGAATGGAACTCACATGACAAGCCCTCAATCAAATACCGCTGAACTCATTCGCTTTAGCCTGCATTGGCAAACACTAAAAAAGCACTGGTTTAGTATCGCACTATTTACACTGATCTTTTCTTTAGCCTGCACATGGCACATCTACTCAAAAAAGTCCGTTTATCAAGCGACAGCTACTCTACTTATACAAGAGCAGCAAAAAAGTGCTCTCTCCATTGAAGAAGTCTATGGTGTAGACACCACGCAAAAAGAGTATTTTCAAACGCAAATTGTAATACTGAAATCCAATCACATTGCTGAAAAAATCATCAATGAGTTTGAGCTCACTCGCCACCCAGAGTTTACTGGAACAAGCAAAGTCAAAAAGCTGTTTAATCAGCTTAAATCGATACCATTTGTTCAGCAGGCCTTGAATGTATCACCAAATCCTAAAGAAACATCACAGTACTCAAACACGTTTTACCAAGCACTCCATTCATATAAGCGCAAGCTAGATATTGAACCAATACGAAATACACAGCTCGTAAAAATACACTTTCGCTCAACTGACCCACAGCTAGCTACCGATATCGCCAACGCCATAGGACAGGCCTATATCGAATCTAATTTTGAAGCCAAGTTAGTCGTGACACAGAACGCGGCTTCTTGGCTAACAAACAACGCTAGCAAGCTAGAAGACCGTTTGCGCGCATCAGAATTAGCATTACAAAATTACCTTCTTCAAGAAGGTCTGATTGATATCAATGGTATCGATGATATCTACGCTAACGAACTAGAAGAGCTCAATAAGAAGCTAAACATTGCCGTTAATAAGCGAATTGAGGCACAAACTCTCATCGAGCTACTGCAGAATAAATCATCACAAAACCTGGATAGCTTATTATCCATCAATGAATTTGCAAACCACGCGCAAATTAGAGATTTAAAACACTCTGAGGCTCAAGTTCAAAAGTCGCTGTCTGAGCTTTCACAGCGATATGGGCCCAAACACGACAAAATGATTCAAGCAACAGCACAGCTTAAGTCTATTCAAAGTCGAGTACGTCAGTTGATCCAAGAACTGTCCATGAGTAAGCAACAAGACTTATTGGCAGCACAGGCTCAGGAAAACCTTCTGCGAACGGAACTAAATAACAAAAAGTCTGATTTCCAATCCCTTGGGAAACAAAAAGCAAAATACGACCAACTAAAAAGAGAAGTCGAAACCAACAAAAACCTGTATGAAACATTCTTGAGCCGCCAAAAAGAGACAACCGCAACTAGCGACTATAAGAATGTAACCGCTCGATTTACCGATCAAGCGATCATCCCTCTGCTACCCGTGGCTCCAAAGCGCATCAAATTGGTGGCTATCGCATCAATATTTGGATTCATCATTGCCTGCGTGTTAGCCGTTATCATTGAAACACTGAGAAACGTAGTAAGAACACCGCAGGAAGTAGAAGAAAAACTGGGGGTGATTTGCTTAGGCTCAATACCTAAAGTTAAACAGTTTAAATTACGCAAAAACGGTATTGATCACCGCGCATATAATCATGAGAAAGAGACGCTGTTCAGGGAAGCTTGTCGCTCAGTTCGTACTTCCTTACTACTTAAAATGGTGAACAAGAAACAGCAGGTCATCCCTTTCACATCAGCTATTCCGAAAGAAGGAAAAACGTCGACCGCCATCAGTATGGCGATGTCACTTTCATCGATGGAAAAGGTAATCATCATTGATTGTGACCTAAGAAGGCCTTCGGTAGCCAAACGCTTTGAGCTACCAGAAGATAGCATAGGCTTAACACACCACCTAACCATGGGGATCCCATTATCAGACTGTATTTATCATATAGATGATACAGAACTAGATGTATTACCAGCAGGTCTCCATGCACCAAACCCACAAGAGCTTCTATCTTCGCCTCAGTTTAAATCCCTGATAGAGCAGCTTTCGACTAAATATGATCGAATTATCATTGATACTCCGCCGCTTCTGTCAGTCTCGGACGCGCTCATTTTAGGCAAAATCGCAGATGGTTTGGTTACTGTCATTCGCTATGAATCAACCAAAGTTTCACTGGTTAAACTCGCCCTTTCAAAGCAGTTTAACCACTCAATTCCTATATTAGGCTCGTTAATTACTCAGGCTCAATTCGATATTGGTGAAACACAATATATAAAACTATACGCACACCAGTAATTATACGGGAACCGTTTACATGAAAATCTTACATATTATTAATGACTTATCAAAAAATGGTGGAGCACAACGATTCCTAATAGACCTCGTATCGCACTATGACCCACATTTCGAGATCAAGGTTTTAATCCTTTCAGATGAAAATGAGTATCAGGCGGAGCTAAAAGAGTGTGGGGTTCAATACCTAAGTTGGAAATCCCTAACTTTTCAACAAAAGTGGAACCTACTGCGTTGGCCAGACCTAGTCCATGGTCACCTCTATCCTTCTATCTATCTAGCCCTACTCGCCATTGGAAAAAAAAGGTTACAGACCGAGCACAACACGACAAATCGCAGAAGAGACTACCCAATGCTCAAATTTATGGAGTATTGGTTGTATAAAAGTTTCGACATGACCATTTGCATTACGGGTCGAGTTCAAGAAGAGCTCATTAGGTTCATGCCCCGATACCAAAGCAAATATAGCGTCGTTTACAATGGTGTTGAGTTAAGTAAATTTACAATGCAGCCGAAAATCCGCAGCGCTTTTGCTAAAGATAAAGTGTTCAAAATAGGCATGGCTGGCCGCCTACATAACTATAAGGATCACGAGTCTTTATTACGGGCCATGCAATCTTTGCCGCAGAATTATGAGCTGCATTTAGCAGGTGGAGGCCCTAAGCAAGAAGAGTTGCAAGCACTCGCTACATCGTTAGGAATAGAGCAGCGAGTACACTGGTATGGTGTTATCTCTGATATACCGAATTTTTTAAATAGTTTGGACGTCTACGTCCAGTCATCTTTGGTAGAGGGGTTTGGCCTAGCCTCTGTTGAAGCGATGGCAAGTGGATTGCCCGTATTGGGCTCTGATGTTCCAGGGCTCGATGAAGTAATTGGCGACTCACGCTACCTTTTCCCTACAGGATCGCCCACTTTACTTGCAGATAAAATTCTTACCATCACCAATGATATCGACACATATAACGAGGCGAGCCGTTACTCCGTAGAGCGAGCCAGCCTATATACAATCGATAAGTTTCGGGAGGGATATTATGCAGCCTACGCTCAACTATGTCCCGAGAAGTAAGTCATATAGTTATTTGGCTGCGTTGATCCTGGCTTTATTTTTTATCCCCGTAAAAATATCAATGTTTGGCGTAAAACTGGCGCTCTCCGATATCGCCAGTCTTGCTTCACTTGGCCTCTCATTGCTTATTATTCTTGAAGGGAAAGCCACAAGGCTCTATCACCCATTTTTTGGCTTTATACTCTGCTTCATTGCCTATATCGGGCTTAATGGTTTATTAAATCAAGTGCCTGCTAGGTTTGTAATAACAGAGGTAATTCAATGGCTAGCTATCTTAAGCCTGCTCAGTATTCTCTATGCTTACAAGTGCTTTGAAGACAAACTCACCATCATTTGCTTTATTCAATGGCTGTTTTTGATTTGCTTCGTTGTCGCAGCATGGCACTTCATACAAGGATACCAATCTGGCTTTAAGTTACTCGGGACCAGTAAGTATGCATTCGGTGCACTCTGTGCCCTACTTTACATCTATCGCAACCATGTGCCTTGGTTCAAAGTTATGATGCTATGTGCCTTTGCTATGCTGATTCTTTCCCAAGAGCGAAAAGCACTACTCGCATTTTTCTGCATGGTCACTTTTGATCAAGTGATATTACAAAAAGAGCTAAATAAACGGTCAAGCAACTTGCACTTTGTTTTGCTCATATCAACCTTTCTTTTAATCGCTTTGGCCTTCTGGTCTTTTTTCCTTTACTTCGGTTCAGAGCAGTTGTCAGAGCTACTAGAAATTACCCGAGAAGACATCGTTTTTGCTAATCAAAGTGAGGCCCGCTGGGTATCTAATTTACATAGAAAGCTATTGTTAGTTAATGGCACTGACATTTTGATGAATAATATTATGCTCGGCGTCGGTGCAAAAATGCTTCCTTCTTATATGATCAATTACTTTACCTACGACCAACTCGCTATTTATACCCATAACTTTATACTCGACACATCTATTGAGTATGGTGTGATTGGTATTGTTCTGTTATTTGGAGGTTATTTATCTTTCATTTTAAAAGGGTTGAAAACACTAGATAAAAACAGATCAACGGTACTACTTTCTATCTACGCATTAATAATGGTCTTTTTTGTTGCTGTTAATACAACCATTATTTTACTGCTTTTGATACCGGTAGCCATGAGCCAACACTCACATGTATTTCAAAGCAAATTTACTGCAATCTCTGAATGAGATTACTATTTAAAAATCAAGGAAGAATTAATGAAGTATTCTATTCGTCGACAATTAGAAAAAAATAAATATCTTAATGATGAAAATTTTGTACTTGTTTATCAAATGGGCAAAGTTGGGTCGTCTTCGATCGAGCACTCATTAAACTTAAACAATATCCCTAGTTACCATATCCATACATTTGATGATCATGAAGAGTTTCACATGTATCACAATACCCATGATGTCAAAAAGTTTTTTGAGCCGACCAAGAGATTTGCTTACCGTATGGTTCTTAAGCACCGCAGGCACTTGCTTCAAAAAAGAGATAACTTAAAAATAATCACATTGGTTAGAGATCCTGTTGCTACGGTCTTGTCACGTTTCTTTCAAGACTTACATATACAGTTTATCGAAGGAAAAAAGAACGAATCTATCCATAAGGATATGAATGAAACTTATCTTCACCTCGAACATTGCTTTGATAATCACATTAATAAAAGCTACTTTTCAAATTGGTTCGATAATGAACTAAAGAGAAATTTCAACATCGATATTTTCACCGAAGAGACGGACTGTTCACAGCCATCTTTCCGATTCACCCACAACAATCGGGATGTTCTATTAGTTAAGTGCGAATCACTATCAAATCTGAATAATGAATTATCTGAATTTCTTCAGATAGACGACTTTGAATTAAAAAACAGTAATGAAGCCAAAAACAAATGGTATTCAAACATATATGCATACTTTAAGAAAAGGTATGACTTCTCAAAACTATTTTATATGTACGATCTTCCTCTTTATCGCCACCTCTACTCCGCTCAGGAAATAGATCAATTTAAGAATAAGTGGCTAACGGCGATGGAAGGCACTCGATAATGAAAAAGATTCTCCACATAACAGAAGCATTTGGTGGCGGAGTGCAAACCGCACTTTATAGTTATCTTCAATCTTCTCGAACTGAGCCATACCAACATTTTCTCTTTGCCCGTGCTCGCCAAGAAGATATGACTAGAGAAGGAGGCGAAGACGGTTTTAGTCACGTTCAATGGAGTCAAGGTAATGTCCTCCAATTTATGATGGATGCAAATAGGTTTATCGATCAAGTTCAGCCCGACATTGTTCATTTGCACTCAAGCAAGGCTGGATTTCTTGGTCGTTTCCTCCGTTTAGGTAAAGCGCAGCTTGTCTACACGCCACACTGCTACTCATTTGAACGTAAAGACATTACTCCTCTTGAAAGAGCGGTTTATCGGACTCTAGAAAAACTCTTGATTCGGCGTATCGATGTTGTTGCAGGTTGCAGTCAGCGTGAATGTGATTTGGCATTACAGCTAGGAGCCAAAAAGTCAGAGCTGTTAAACAACTTCGTGACGTATACCGATATTGCTAGTTCCCCTTCTATCGATACAGATACCGTAAAAATCACAATACTAGGTCGCGTAGCACCCCAAAAAGATCCTCAATTTCTGATTGATACTCTTACAGAGCTAAAACATCTACCGGTAGCTAGGAAGTACACCATTAATTGGATTGGTGGAGGAGACAATGAGCTAGAAGCGGCGCTGAAAAAATGCGGTATAAACGTCACTGGTATGCTGCCTCGCGATGAAGTAATGATTCGGCTAAAAGAATCCGATTTATATTTACACACTGCTGCTTGGGAGGGGATGCCATTAACGATCCTTGAAGCATCCAAACTGCACGTCCCAATGGTAATCCGCTCTATAGGGGCAACCGAAAATCTCAATTACCCATTTTTGGCTAAAACATCCGTCGAAATGGCTAAGCAAATCGCTCACTGTATAAATAATTATGATGAGATAGATTTCAAGCGTTATTCACAGGAGGTCAATCATTCTTTCAGTGAAAATAATCAACGCCTCGCACTCGTTAACATCTACGGGTAGCAATGCAAATTAGAGCCTTTAGTTATCTAAAAGAATATAGCCGCTACAAAGGTAGGTTATTCAGCTCGCTGGCAATTGCTGGAGCGTTGAGAGTGGTTAGCTCAGCTTGCGCTATTTCACTAACCATTTTGGTGGCGCATATTTCAAATGCTCAAACCACAGGTGAATTTTTCCTTATGTTCAACCTGTTGTTTTTTCTATCTATCGTTGGTCAGCTCGGATATGACCATGCCTTACTGAAAACGAATGCAATTGCTCATAGTCACCAACACAGAACACAGCAATGTAAAAATCTTCACGTAGCTCTACAAAATAGTCTGGTCTTCTGTATCGTTCTTTGCAGCTTATCGTTCATGGCTTTTCGATTGTTTATGCTGCAAACAACGATACCAGAATTGGCCTTTATAATGATGCTTTGCGGTGTACCACTGGTCGCTTTCAGCCAGCTTATTAGTCGCGCCTTGCAGGCACAGAACAAGCTGTTTTCATCGTTGTTTTCATTTCAACTTGGAATTAACAGCTTAATAGTATTAGTGCTAATCAGCATACCGCTAAAAAGACCATTAAGTAGCGATGAGCTTATGGCAGTTCTGCTAACAGTAATTGCAGTAGTGGCGATACTCTCCACCATTTTTGGAATCAAATCCGGTGCTCTTACTTCGATAAAGCCAGCACGCAACGGAGCATTGACTAGGTCTGCACGGAAAATATGGGCAGGGAATGTTGTCCTACACTCTACACAGTGGCTTAGCCTTCCGCTAGCAGCGACGTTAGTGACATCAAGTGAACTGGGCTTACTCGCAACAGCTCAAAGAACATCACTTGTTGTCGGTTTTATACTAGTCACAATTAACTTCGTATTTGCACCGAAATTTGCTTCTTTTTATCAACAAAAAGAGCTCAACAAACTCAAAAAATTGAGTCAGGTATCTTGCCGATTAAGTCTAATCGCATCGATACTGCCTGTGCTAGCTTTACTCTTCTATTCTGAGTACATCATGCGATTGTATGGTGACGAATTTGCCTCAGCAGCGTCTATCTTAAAAATACTCTCGCTAGGGCAAATGGTTAATGCGGCTACTGGCTCAACAGGCTGTCTCTTACTGATGACAGGATTTGAAGAAACAGTAAGAAAAATCTCCTTTACTTCATCATTTGTTCTCATACTTTCGCTTGTTATCCTCACCTATCTTTATGGTGTAATCGGCTCCGCGTGGGCAATGACGATTAGTATGACACTGCAAAATCTACTATCCCTTTACTACGTCAGAGTGAGACTTGGATTTTCACCCATAGGCTAACAAATATGTACCTCTCGATTTCACGAATCATTTTTATCATTGTCATTCTCATCGCCTTGTCTCTCACTACATGGAAGAGTTCAAGTTTTTATCATCCAGAATACCTTCACTTCGAGAACTTTTTTGGAGGATCCGTTACATTTCATGCCCTGTTTAGCTTCTTAATTGGACTCACCTCCGTATTCAGTTTTCCGGCTCTCGCTCGTACGACAGGCCATGACCTTTTTGGGATTCGGCTCCTAATCCTTTTACTGCTCATTGTCTCCTTAGAGGAGTTCAGCCAACTATTTATTTCAACTCGCTCTTTTAGTTTTGATGACTTAAGCACTAACTGGATCTGGATTATATTAGGTTATTTCTGTGCCAAACTTATGAAACTCATTGTTAAACAATAATATTTTCGGCGCACTCACACTCTAAAGCAACAAACTACATGCCTCGAAATAGCAACTCAACATAGGTGTCTTTGGTGAGCACTTTTTTGGATATTTTTCTTAAAGGGCGAGATATACTCTCGCCCTATTACATTAATATGAGCATCGGTTATGTCTTCACATCCAACTAAAATCACGTTCTTTGAATTCCTAACGCCACTTATCACTGCAGGTAAAAAGACGATCACGATTCGTGATGAATCAGAAAGCCACTACGTGCCAAACACCGAAGTGGAAGTATTTACCCTAGAAACAGACCGCAAAGTATGTGACATCAAAATCCTATCAGTTGCACCACTGAAGTTTGATGACATCAACGAGTTCCACGCAGAACAAGAAGCGATTGAACTGCCAAAACTGAAAGAGCTTATTCGCGAGATCTACCCGAACATCGATGAGTTGTATGTCATTGAGTACGAGCTGATCAAGTAAGAACCATAAATTACTAGACGACTGGTCTAATCGCTTTTATAGTATTGCTCATGAACGCAAAAACGAACGATACACGCCAACACATTCTCGATGTCGGCTACCAATTGGTAGTGACCAAAGGTTTTACCAGTGTTGGACTCTCTGAACTGTTAAAGGCAGCGGATGTGCCGAAAGGCTCTTTCTACCATTACTTTAAATCGAAAGAGCAATTTGGTGAGGCATTGATTGAAGATTACTTCTCTCACTACCTTAAGATGATCACAGCCCACTTTACTGAAAGTGAAGGCTCTGGTTGCGACCGCCTTTTGAGCTATTTCGAACGCTGGATGGCGATTGAAAATGGCCAATGTAACGCCAACAAATGCTTAGTCGTGAAGTTGAGTGCTGAAGTCTCTGATCTTTCAGAAGCAATGCGCGTAAAACTAGCTTCGGGTGCCACTCAAGTGGTGAAAGCCATCGAAGATTGTGTCCAAGCGGGCATTGAAGACAGCTCAATCCAAGTTGAGTCAGCAGAACAAACCGCCCACTTGATTTACCATCAATGGATTGGCGCAAGCTTACTCAACAAACTGTATCAGGATCGTTCCGGTTTAATGCGTAGCTTTGAGAGCACTCAAAGTATGCTAAAAGGCAAATAACGAACCACACTTAATCCGCCTTATCTTTACCCAAAAAGTACGGCGGATTTTTTAGGAATTAAGACTAAACGACTGGTCTAATAATTAATATAGGAACTTACCATGACCCAAACGCTCAACCGTCAAATCGTATTGGCTAACCGTCCAAAAGGTTCGCCCGTCCCAGAGAACTTCCGTTTAGAACAGGCTGCCATCCCTACTCCGAACGAAGGTGAAGTGCTTTTACGTAGCGTGTACCTGTCTCTTGACCCATATATGCGCGGCCGTATGAATGAAGGCAAATCCTACGCTGATCCTGTAGAGCTAAACGATGTGATGGTTGGCGGAACCGTTTGTCAGGTGGTGGAGTCGAAGAACTCAGACTTCCAAACTGGCGAGTGGGTAGTGGCTTACACAGGCTGGCAAGATTACGCACTATCTAACGGCGAAGGTCTGTTTAAATTAGGCAGCGAGCCGACACATCCGTCTTATGCCCTCGGTGTGCTTGGTATGCCTGGTTTTACCGCTTATGTGGGTTTATTGGAAATTGGTCAGCCTAAAGCTGGCGATACCCTAGTTGTCGCAGCTGCAACCGGTGCGGTTGGTTCTATGGTTGGGCAAATCGGTAAGCTAAAAGGTTGCCGCGTGATTGGTGTCGCAGGCGGTGCAGAGAAGTGTCAGTACGCAAAAGAGACCCTAGGCTTTGATGAATGTCTTGATCACACCGCAGATGACTTTGCAGAGCAGCTAGCAGCAACATGCGACAAAGGTATCGATGTCTACTTTGAAAACGTAGGCGGTAAAGTCTTTGACGCGGTATTACCTCTACTAAATGTCGGCGCTCGCGTGCCACTTTGTGGTTTGATTTCTCAATACAACGCGACAGCATTACCAGAAGGTCCAGATCGTATGTCGATGCTGATGGGTAACATTCTGGTTAAACGCATCAAGATGCAAGGCTTCATCATTTTTGACCACTATGAGCAAAGCTACACAAACTTCGTCAAAGATGTAAGTCAATGGCTAGCAGAAGGCAAAATCCACTATCGCGAACATCTAGTAGAAGGTTTAGAAAACGCGCCAGAGGCATTCATCGGTCTACTGCAAGGCAAAAACTTCGGCAAGCTTGTTATTCAAACCAATCAACCTGTATAAGAAAGGATTCTTCTATGATTAAACTGCATCATTTAAATCAGTCTCGCTCAAAACGCATCATTTGGTTGTTGGAAGAATTAGGGGTGGATTACGAGATCGCGCCCTACCTTCGTGACAGCGTCACTTTCCTTGCGCCACCTGAGCTCAAGAGCATTCACCCACTCGGCAAGTCACCTGTATTGGAAGATGGCGACGAGATCGTTACAGAGTCTGGTGCTATCACTGAATACTTGATTGAAAAGTATGCAGATGGACGTTTTGCACCGGAGCGTGGCAGCAAAGCTTACACGCAATACATTCAATGGATGCATTTTGCAGAGAGCTCAGCCATGGTTCCCTTGCTGCTCAAGATGTTTGTTGCTAAAGATGGCGCACAGACCAATTTCCTTGCGGACTACGCCGATGCGGAAACCATGAAAGTCATGGGTTACGTTGATCAAAGCTTAGAGGGGAAAAGCTACTTTGTTGAAGAACGCCTAACCGGTGCTGATTTCATGATGTCGTTTGTCGTCGATGTCCTGAACAAGTTTGGGGTTATTGAGCGTTTCCCTAACATCCAACGTTATGGAGCACAGCTTGCGACTCACCCTGCGTTTACTAAAGCAGAAGAACTTGAGGTGAAATTCGGTTAATCGAGTTGAGGCCTTCTCAAACCATTGAGAATTTCTGCCTATTTGAACGATTTAGAATAGGCAGGAATTATTCACACAGACCACAGTTAGAAGTTATCTTTAATCCATACGACAAATAATGTTAATTGACACAAAGCCATTAATTAACAACCACTTAAAGCATAGGTGATACCTATCACACTGATTGCTAATAACAGTTTTTTTATTCTCAGTTGCAGCGCTATTCTCCTCGCATAACTTTCGAGCAGTTGCCGAAAAGTCGATAAATAATCACTATATTGCAAGGAAACTCAAATGAGCAAAAAACTGACTACGGCAGCAGGTTGCCCTGTCGCCCATAACCAAAACGTTATGACTGCTGGTCCTCGTGGCCCTCAACTACTACAAGACGTTTGGTTCCTTGAAAAACTAGCACATTTTGATCGTGAAGTGATCCCAGAGCGTCGTATGCACGCGAAAGGTTCTGGCGCTTACGGTACATTCACCGTAACTCACGACATCACTAAATACACTCGCGCTAAGATCTTCTCTGATATCGGTAAAAAAACCGAACTATTCGCTCGATTCACTACCGTAGCTGGTGAGCGCGGTGCAGCAGACGCAGAACGCGACATCCGTGGTTTCGCACTAAAATTCTACACTGAAGAAGGTAACTGGGACTTGGTTGGTAACAACACACCAGTATTCTTCCTACGTGACCCACTAAAATTCCCAGACCTAAACCACGCAGTAAAACGCGACCCTCGCACTAACATGCGTAGCTCTACCAACAACTGGGACTTCTGGACATCACTACCAGAAGCATTCCACCAAGTGACTATCGTAATGAGTGACCGTGGTATCCCAGCGTCTTACCGTCATATGCATGGTTTTGGTAGCCACACATTCAGCTTCATCAACGCAGAAAACGAGCGTTACTGGGTGAAATTCCACTTCAAAACTCAGCAAGGCATCAAAAACCTGACTGACCAAGAAGCAGAAGCGATCGTAGGTAAAGACCGCGAAAGCCATCACCGTGACCTTTACGAAGCGATTGAGCGTCAAGACTTCCCTAAATGGAAGATGTACGTACAGATCATGCCTGAACTAGAAGCAGATGAAGTCAACTTCAACCCATTCGACCTAACAAAAGTATGGTCTCAGAAAGATTACCCACTGATCCCAGTTGGTGAGTTCGAACTGAACCGTAACCCAGAAAACTTCTACGCAGAAGTTGAGCAATCAGCATTCAACCCAGCAGCAGTAGTCCCTGGTATCGGCTTCTCTCCAGATAAGATGCTACAAGGTCGTCTGTTCGCTTACGGCGATGCTCAGCGTTACCGTCTAGGTGTGAACCATCATCAAATCCCAGTGAACGCACCTCGTTGCCCTGTTCACAGCTACCACCGCGATGGCGCAATGCGCGTTGATGGCAACTTTGGTTCAACACTAGGTTACGAGCCAAACTACAAACAAGAATGGGCAGAGCAACCAGATTACTCTGAGCCACCTCTACGCATCAATGGCAACGCTGATCACTACGATCACCGTGTAGACGAAGACTACTTCAGCCAAGCGGGTGATCTATTCCGTCTGATGAACGAAGAGCAACGTCAAACTCTGTTCGACAACACAGCTCGCGCAATGGACGGTGTGCCAGAGTTCATCCAACAGCGCCACGTTCAACACGCATACCAAGCGGACGAAGCGTACGGCAAAGGTCTTGAGATTGCGCTAGGCTTAAACAAGTAAGTGCACGCTGTAATCATCAGGCTATGTGATTAAAAGACATAAAAAAGGAGGTGCCCTGCAGCACCTCCTGATTTCAAATCATTAATCCCTAGTCACAAACCATGCTCAAGGAGATTCATTATGATCAACTTAGATTTCTTTAAGCTCTTTGATACCAAAGAACTGTTTATCTATTACTGACACATCAACTACTGATTTTTAGCGACCGCTTTGATCAGTACTGATGTATCCATGCGCCCTAAACCATCGCGTTGAAGGTCTGCGTATTGCTCATCCACTTTCTTAGTCAGTGGAAGCTCTAAACCCACTCGCTCTGCTTCTTGCAGACAGAAACCCAAGTCTTTGCGCATCCAATCAATAGCGAAGCCAAAATCGAACTTATCTTCCGCCATCGTATTTGCGCGGTTTTCCATCTGCCATGAACCGGCAGCGCCATGCTTCAGCGTTTCTACAACTTGAGCGATGTCCAAACCTGATTTTTGTGCCAGCAGCAAAGCTTCACTCAGACCTTGTAAAACGCCACCAATACAGATTTGGTTTACCATCTTACAACGTTGACCTTGACCGTTTTCACCCAGTAGCGTCATCTGCTTCGCGTACACATCCATCGCTGGAGAGACACGATCAAAAATGCTTTGTTCACCACCACACATGATGGTTAGTACACCATTTTCTGCACCCGCTTGACCACCAGAAACTGGCGCATCAATGAAGTGATTGCCGTACTTAACACACGCTTCAGCCAGCTCAACCGCTAGGTCTGCAGAAGTCGTTGTGTGGTCCACTAACACAGCATCCGCTTTTAAGCCGACCAGAATGCCTTCTTCACCGTAAACAACGCTACGAACGTCATCATCATTACCCACACAGGTAAAAACGATGTCACAGCCTTCTGCTGCTTCACGTGGTGTTTCACAAGCTACGCCTTGGTATTCTTCAGCCCACTTGTCAGCTTTCGCCTTTGTGCGGTTGTATACTTTGGTTTCAAAGCCCGCTTTACTTAGGTAACCAGCCATTGGGTATCCCATCACACCCAGACCAATAAATGCTACTCTTAGTTTTTCCATTGCAAGCCTCCTTGAATTCGAAATACGTTACGTTTTGAAACTATTACTATCTGAAACAGTTACTATTTGAAACATGTTACTAAAGATTTCAGAACATTACTTGCAATAATTTCGTCTTAAATAAGCGCAACAAACTCAATCAAAGGCGAAGCTACCAAAAGTGACAATAAAAGCGTCACAATAGACGGAATCGCATCTTTCCAAGTATCAAAACGAAAATGGAAAAACATCGCACCAACGGAGGTGAAAACAATAAAACTTGCACCTATCGCACTTAACAAGTTGTTCGTCGATAACAAGCCAATTAACATCAAAATTGCACCCGTTACCTCAACCAGTCCAACCAAAAACATAGCGGCACGGTTCAATCCATATTTATGAAAGAAAGCGAGCTGTGGCTCAAAAATCGGCTTCACCCAACCGATGATTTTGATCGAACTGGCAAACAAGAAAAACGCGATTAACACCCCTTGAATCAACACCATAATTTTAACTCCCGAACAAATGATGGAAGTATTAAAGCATTCCATTTAAAACTTAAGGAGAGTAGTATCTAGCTACTTATCATTCCAAACAGGAATGCATCATGGATAAATTTGATTGTTTGAAAGTCTTTTCTCGTATTGCTCAATTAGGTTCATTTACTGCCGCGGCCAACGAACTCAATACCACTCAGAGCGCAGTGAGTAAGAAAATCGCGTGGCTTGAGAGTGAAATCGGAATCACTTTGTTTCATCGTCATGCTCGCGCTATCAGCTTAACTTCTGGTGGAAAACAATATCTCGAGCTGGCGCAGACACTCACAGAACAAATGGATTCCTTCGAGTCGCAGCTTAGACAAGAGCAAGCGTCAGTCTCTGGCGAGCTCAAGCTTTCAGTGCCGAGTGCGTTTAGCGTTCGCTTATTATCTGCGCCACTGAATGAGTTTCTCAACCAACATCCAGAACTTAGCGTTGATGTGTCGGTTTCAGACAAGTTTGTCGATTTAGTTGAAGGCAATGTTGATATCGCGATTCGTGCCGCCTACCTAAAAGACTCGGGGTTAAAAGCACGTTGGTTGATGGATAACGAATTGGTTTACTTCGCCTCTCCAAGCTACCTCGACAAGCGCGACCCTATTCTTAGTGCTAACGATTTGAGTACGCACTGCTGCTTAACCTACTCACTCTCCAACCCATCCAACTTGTGGCGTTTCAGCGATGGTGATGAAGCCATTAAAGTCAAAGTGAAAGAGCAGGTTCGAAGTGATAGTCCTGAAATGTTGGTGCAAATGGCAAAGCTTGGGCAAGGCATCGCTGCAATGCCAAAATGGATGGTAGAACAAGAGCTTAATAACGGTGAGTTAATCCAAGTACTAACGCAATATCAATCAGTTAAGCTACCAATGTATTTGGTTTACAAAGATAGTGAGTACCAACCTCAGCGCATTCGCACTTTCATTGATTTCTTGGTTAAGCACTTTTCTCAGGGATAAAAAAAGCTCCACCAAAAATGATGGAGCTAACGAGCAGATAGCCGGGGGCTATATACTTAAGGGATTCTTTTCACCTGCAACAGTGCTGCGGCATTGAGCATCGCATCTTTAGTGCTGACATCCAGCACCTTCATTTTTCTGAAGCGCTCCGGCTCTTTGATGGCTACATCGTGAGCAAAGATAACAAACCTAGCCTTGGCGATATCTTTGTCAGTGATTCGGTTAATGATGCCGTTCGCTCCTTGCGTTTCGACCTTGATCTTAATGCCTAACGCACAGGCAGCTTTCTCTAATGACTTCGCCGCTAAGAAGGTGTGCGCGACACCAGACGGGCAAGACGTCACGGCAAGAATGTCTGCTTCGCCCTCGCCTTGCACAGACGTGTAAGCTTGAGATTGACCAACCGGACTATCGTCTTCTGTGACTGTCTTCTTAAGTGCAATAACAATCAATGCTGTGGTAAACGAGCCTGCGATTGTGCCAACTATGTAGCCAATCTTGCCGTCAACGACTGGCAGTACAATCCAGCCGCCCCACGGAGCATGGTTAATCACATGGAACATAAATCCAATCACGTTACCGACAATACCACCAGCAACAATAGCAGGTAGTACGCGAGCTGGATCTCCGGCAGCAAACGGAATCGCCCCTTCGCTGATGCCAATCATGCCCATGATGCCCGCTGCTTTACCCGCCTCACGTTCATCACGTTTAAACTTACTTGGCGATAGGAAAGTTGCTAACGCCATGCCCAGCGGCGGAGTACAGATCGCAATACCGACACCACCCATTAGCCACGGTTGAGTATTTACCTGTGTCTGAGCAAACAAGGTCGCCACTTTGTTGATAGGACCGCCCATGTCAAACGCGGTCATTGCGCCTAGTACGGTACCCAACATCACTTTGCCAGAACCCGCCATTCCCGTGAGCACATCATTCATGGTCGTCATTGCGCTGGCGATAGGCGCACCAATCACCCACATCACTGCGCCGCAGGTAACAAACGTACCAACCAGTGGGTAGATAAAGATCGAGCCGAGCGAGCTCATGCTGTCCGGCAATTGAATTTTCTTCAGCAACCAAACCACAAAGCCGGCGAAAAATCCGACCACAATTGCGCCCAAGAAGCCGGTGTTGTAGTGACTAACCGCAATCCATGAGCCAATCATGCCCGGAGCAAGCCCTGGCTTATCCGCAATCGAATAGGCAATATAACCGCCTAACACCGCGGTAAACAGCGTCAAGCCTGCGATACCCATCTCAGCGATATCTGCCAAAATACCTTCTTTTGGAACGCCGCCATGGCCTGAAATCATCACAGAAAGAGACAGCAACACGCCACCTGCGACAATAAACGGGATCATGTGAGAAGTACCGAACAGCAAGTGCTCTTTCATTCTACTCAGCTTTTGCGCCCAAGGACTAAGAGGCTCAGACGCAAACTCCAAAGGGTCTAACCCTGAGTCATTCGCATTCGATTGAATATCAGTGAGTAGCTCGCGAGCTTCCTCCACTGACTCCGCCGCTTTTAACTTATTAACGAAACCATCTTCAATGATTTTTGTGGAGATTTGTGCCAAGACTTCAATGTGGTGGTGATCATCCCCATCCGGAGAAGCCAGCATGAAAAATACGTCAGACAGTTCGCCATCATCAGCGCCGTAATCAATACCTTTTCGGCTGATGCCCACTGCGACTGCGGGTTTAGCGACCGCATTACTTTTGGCGTGAGGAATGGCAATACCCTCGTCAAAGCCGGTATTGCCAATCTCTTCTCGTTTCCAAATGTCCGCCAAGAACTGATTTTTGCTAGTGAGCTTGCCCGCCGCGTCCAACAATTCGACGAGCTCTTTGAGCGCTTCATCTTTGGTTTGAGCCTGCAAATCCAAGCAAATGGTTTCCGGCTCAATAAGGTTTAATATGTCCATTGTTTGTACCTTGCAATGTTCACGCTCGTGAGTCATGAGTTAAGTTTGTCCATCTATGACTGCGTACAGAGTAACCAACACTAGTCCTTTTCAATACAGGACAAAAAGTGCATTAACTGGATTAATGTAACATGAGATTTAAACTGTGATAGAGCTCTTGTGATTATCTGCTTTAAATCCATCTTTTCGACGACCACTATGCTAATATCCACAAAAATATAAAGTGGATAGAACATGAAAATCGTAGCGGTGACAGCGTGCCCTACAGGCATCGCTCATACCTATATGGCAGCAGATGCTCTTATGAAAGCTGCGCCTAAGCATAACGTACAAATTAAGGTCGAGACTCAAGGTGCGATGGGTATTGAGAATCAGCTCACTCCCCATGACATTGCACAAGCAGATCGAGTCTTAATTGTGTCCGATATCGAGATTGAACAGCCAGCTCGCTTTGAAGGCACTAACAAAATCCAAATCCCAATTGAAGACGTGCTACTTAATGTTGATAAGGTGTTCCTTGTACACTGTCGATGATACTCTTTGCAGATGAACGAATACCAGATTACCTTTTTTGTCGATGATATTAATGCTAGTGCTCATATCGCACAGCCCCTCAATCGCGTCGCCAAAAAGTTCAAAAGCACCTTACACATCATCAACATAACCCAAAACCGCATCGCTGAACTTACCAAGTCAGTTGCGGTTTTACAGGTCGGCTTGCAACAAGGCGACCTGTGCCAAATCACTGCCATCGGTATTGACGCCGAGCTTGCCTGTTTCGTTATCAAAGACATCATCGCCGAAAACTTTACTGTTGTGGGTTCCCACATCAATTACGAGTTCTCAAGCCAACTTGCCGGGCGACTTCCGCAAATTTGTCCGCCGTGTGAAATCCAATGGCATTACGCCAAAGCACACACCGAGCTCACCAAGTTCGAATGCTTGAAAGGCTTGGCTCAGCTTATTCATCCAATTCACCCAGACGAACTCATTCTCGCCTTTATCAAACGCGAAGAACGCTCTTCAACTGCCGTAACTCCGGGTATTGCGCTACCCCATGTGATGTTCGAAGGTGTAGAACACATTTCCATCGCGGTTATCGCCAACGAAATCCCAATGGATTGGGCGTCCAAAATGGGTGAAGTTCATCTCGCCATAGCACTGGTGATGCCAGCTAAGCCCACTCGAGAACAAATCATCGCCGCCACCAACCTAACCCGCAACCTGCTCACTGACCAAATGGCGGAGCGTTTACTGCTAACAAAAAGCAGCGTCGACTTACAGGCGCTTCTGATGTACGCCATGTCGAGGCTGCTTGCTTAATGATTTCCGTCCTAGATTGAACCGCGATATTCCGTCGGCGTTCTGCCCGTTCGGTTCTTAAAGACGCGGCAGAAGTAGTTCACATCTTTGAATCCACAGCGCACCGATACCTCATTCAACTTAAAGTTGTATTTCTTGAGCATAAACTTCGCGCGGTCTACCCGTACCCACGTAATGTAATCGGCTAACGTCATGTGACCTTGCTGACGGAACAAACGCGACAAATGATTAGAAGAGATGCTGAACCTCGACGCAATACTGTCACGCGTTATTGGGCGGTGGAAGTTCTCTTGGATGTAGATACAAATACCCTGATACAGGTCTTGCACTCGGCTGTGCGCCTGCGTCTCAATAGGCGCATCTAACATCGACTTAGCGTATTGCAACAAGGCTTGCAGCAACAACTCATCCATTGGCTTCTTATTACACTCACGAGCCAATGAACTCAGCGCTTCCAAGATATTATCAATGGCAAATCCAGAACGAGTTTGAATACTGTGCTTTTGGATATCGTAAAAGCTCGCTTCCCCTTTACGTTTGGACACAAGACTCAAACCCAATTGACGGCGACCAAAGAGAATACTCAATACCGAGCAATCTGTGTCCCAGTCAGGTTTATTCCAGCAGTTTGGCGGAATAAATATCGCATCACCGGTTTTCGCTACGATATGCGTCACTTTGCGATCATGACTTTCCATTTCATTAATATATTCACCAGACAAGACCAATTCTAATCGAGGGAAGTTAACCTGATAACTAAATTCAGGGGGTGTATGAAAATCACCAGCAAACCATATATTGTGGAATGGTTCTCTCTCGTTTAATACTGATGAAATCAAATCATGAAAAATCATTTTACGTACTCTTAAACACGCATCCATGATGCTATACCTATAGATATACACCCTACTGGATTTTTGTGCTATTGAGCAAAATCACACTTCCATTTCAAGGTTACAAAAATCCAGTTAACGCATCAATAATCCAGTCTAACAAATCATCAACAAAGCCCTCAAACCCTTATATATTGGAGCAATAACACATTTTACTTATCATTCACCTGCCACCACATAATGTCACAGATATGCAGTAAGTTTATCCAATAGACGATCTACATCACACTCTAGTCGGGCGGTTACAATCGTCCAGTAAATGCATTTTTTCTTCACTACTGTCTCCACTTGGTTAATTTCAAAATACCCCTGAAATAAAAATTATATTTATAGGGGTTCGACAATGATCACCAAACTAATAAATGAAGACTTGATTAAGCTTGATCTTCAAGCGACTTCAAAAGAAGACGTATTTAAAGAACTGGTTGCAGTTCTACACGCCCAAGGTCGTATTTCAGACCAAGAGCAATTTCTAACAGATATAAAAGCACGTGAAGAATTAGGTAATACCGGATTTGAAGATGGCGTAGCTATCCCACACGCAAAAAGTGCAGCAGTCATCGAACCAGCGGTTGTGATCGGCGTAAGCAAATCTGGTATCGAATACGGCGCGGAAGACGGTTTGCCTTCAAAACTGTTCTTCATGATCGCTTCTCCAGACGGTGGCGATAACCACCACATCGAAGTACTTGCAGAGCTGTCTTCAAAACTGATTGAAGATGGTTTTATTGATGCGTTCTTAGGTGCAGCAAACAGCCAAGACGCACTGGCACTCCTACTTGCTAAAGAAGAGCCGCAAGCAGTGGCAGACGCACCAGCAAACCAAGGTTTCATCATTGGTGTTACTGGTTGTCCTGCAGGCGTTGCACACACTTACCTAGCGGCAGAAGCGCTTGAGAAAGGTGCAGCAGCGATGGGTTACGAAATCAAGGTTGAAACGAATGGTTCAATCGGTGTGAAAAACAGCCCAACCGCAGAAGAAATCGAGCGTGCAGATGCAATCATCGTAGCGTGTGACAAACAAGTCGACATGAACCGTTTTGCGGGCAAACGCGTGGTTAAAACCAACGTTAAAGCCCCTATCCGCGATGCACAAGGTCTGATTAACGAAGCGTTAAGCGCTCCAGAATACCAAGCAGATGCAAGCAGCAATGCGCAAACTTCTGTTGCAAACAAAGCCTCTCAGGCTCGCTCTGACCTTTACCGCTACTTGATGAACGGCGTATCACACATGATCCCATTCGTTGTCACGGGTGGTCTGTTGATTGCACTTGCTCTTGCAGTCGGTGGTCAGCCAAGTGAAGCGGGCATGGCTATTCCTGAAGGCAGCATGTGGAACCAAATCCTCAACGTTGGTGTAGTTGCCTTTACGCTGATGATCCCAATCCTAGCCGGTTACATTGCTTACGCGATTGCTGACCGCCCTGCTCTTGCTCCTGGTTTGATCGGTGGTTGGATTGCAAACAACGGTTCTTTCTATGGCGCAGAAGCTGGTACAGGCTTTATCGGTGCCATCATCGCTGGTCTGCTTGTGGGTTACTTCGTGAAGTGGATTACGTCGATTAACTATCACAAGTTCATTCAACCTTTGGTGCCAATCATGATTGCACCAATCACAGGTTCGCTATTCATCGCTGGTCTATTCATTTTCGTTATCGGCGCGCCAATCGCAAGCCTAATGGACGGTTTGACTGCGCTACTAACGAGCATGAGCACAGGTAACGTCGTTCTACTGGGTATTGTACTTGGTGGTATGGCTGGCTTCGATATGGGTGGTCCATTCAACAAGGTCGCATTCCTATTCTCTGTGGGCATGATTGCGAGCGGTCAAACTCAATTTATGGGTGCGATGGCGTGTGCAATCCCTGTTGCACCTCTAGGCATGGCACTGGCAACGGCGCTTGGTCGTAAGTTCGACCTGTTCGAAGAATCAGAAACCGAAGCGGGCAAAGCAGCTGGTGCAATGGGTCTGGTTGGTATCTCTGAGGGTGCGATTCCGTTCGCAGCGCAAGATCCAATGTCAGTGATTCCTGCAAACGTACTTGGCTCAATGGTAGCGGCAGTAATGGCGTTCTCATTCGGCATTACCAACAGTGTTGCTCACGGCGGTCCAGTTGTGGCTTTACTTGGCGCGATGAACCACCCAGTACTTGCTCTGATTTGTATGGCAGCTGGCGCAGTAGTTACCGCAGTAACGTGTGTAACTCTGAAGAAAGTTCGCAAAGCAAAAATGATGCAAGCAGCCGCTTAATCACCCCTACCCCCAAATGGCTCCTATGGCTTGGGCAATGTCGCCCAAGCCATGATTTTCTCTCATGGTGACACTCTATGTCTGATTTAACGATGTCCGATACACAAACGATTCAAACTCAAGCTAAGCATCCGATGTTTTTCCTGATGAACAACGTGATTCAAAACTACGCTTGGGGCAGTACTACTTCTGTTAACCAACTGTTTGGCATTGAAAACCCAACGGGCGAACCACAAGCAGAAGTATGGATGGGCGCGCATCCAAACGGTTGCTCATTGGTGATGGTAAACGGTGAGGAGACCAAACTGTCTTCACTGATTGCTCAAGACATGAATGCCTTTCTGAGTGAAGAAGTCACAAACCGTTTTGGTGAACTTCCATACCTGTTTAAAGTGCTTGCCGCTGAGAAAGCACTGTCGATTCAGGTTCACCCAAACAAACAGCAAGCAGAATTAGGCTTTGCACTGGAAGAAAAACAAGGCATTCCCTTAACTGCTGCAAACCGTAACTACAAAGATCCAAACCACAAACCTGAATTGGTTTACGCGCTAACCGAATATCAAGCGATGAATGGCTTCCGCCCAACCAGTGAAATCATCAGCTTCTTCTCTGAACTGGCGATTCCTGAGCTACAAGGCTTGGTGGATGACCTTCTCGCAAACCAAACGCCAACGGGCTTGGCGACCTTCTTCTCGGGTCTACTGTCACTAGAAGGCGAACAGAAAGAGATGGCGTTGATGGTGCTATTGGCTCAAGCTCGCATCACCGACTTACCTCTGTTCAACCTGATTCTTGAACTAGAGAAGCAATACCCTGGCGATATTGGTTTGTTTGCACCACTGATGCTCAATGTGATTACCCTACAACCGGGTGATGCCATGTTCTTGGATGCAGAAACGCCACACGCTTACTTAAAAGGTACAGGTCTTGAGATCATGGCGAACTCAGACAACGTATTACGCGCAGGTCTGACACCAAAATACATTGACGTGAAAGAGCTCGTTGCATGTACACGCTTCAACGAGAAGCCGTTCGACAGCTTATTGCTTGCACCCAATGAAATCGACGATATGTTGGAATACCCAATTCCTGTAGACGATTTCAAATTCGCTATCGTTAAGCAAGCTCACCAGCGTACTCTAGAAGTGCAAACCGCTGAGATCCTCATGCCTCTGGATACCAAGCTTGTGCTAACTCACGCAAACGGCGAAACGTGCGTGGTTGAAAAAGGACAATCAGTTTTCATTCCGGCTTACGCAAAACAGGTCACTTTGGATTGTGAAGGTCGTGTCGCACGCGCTTACAGCTAATCGTAATTATTAATAGCACGCCACTAAAACCAACGCCCCGCGACTCGCGGGGCGTTTTGCTTTTAACCCTAGTCTTTTTAACCCTAGTAAAGCAATGGTTAATTGAGCACTATAGTCTTGATCCAAAACAGAAAAATTTCCCTACAAAACCAAGAAACTGTGTAAGACTTATTGAGTAGCCCTGTTGATAAAGGTGGCAAGATGACTCATAGAAACGCTCGCTCTCTTCATGCCATTATCGGCGCACTCGTCGGTGATGCAGCATCTCTCGGATTTCATTGGCTTTACGATCAAGAACTCATCAGGCAGTTTGGTTCTCCGCATCCCGAATTTCATCAACCTAACCGAACTGAATACCATGACAAAGGTTATTTTGCCCACGGTAACAAACAAGTCGGTGATCTCACCCACTATGGCGCACAGCTTGTTGCCATGTTAGACGCTCTAGTTCAAACCGGACACTACGACGAGGCGCGTTACATTCGCTCCTTTCGAGAGTGGTTTGATTTTGGCGGTAAATGGCAGGGCTACACAGACAAACCGACTAAACAAACACTGCTCAACATTCATGAGTTGGAAGACAAAGAATTACGCGTAACTTTGTGCGGGGCTGACGACACACAGAACCCAGCATTATCCAAGCTTCCGCCGTTGGTGGCTTTTCACTCCGATGATGACAAACTCGCTAAACTGGTTGATTCCGCGGTGCGGGTTACCAATAACAACGACACCGCAGTTATGTATGCCCAAGCTGTCGCAGTGATGATTCAGATGGCGTTGCAAGGCGCTGCGCCCAAAGCGTGTGTGATGGCAGCTCAGACGGTTTCTCCGACGATTGCCAACGACATTCAACGTGCAGAAGCGATGAGCGGCAGAACCGCCACCAGCGTTGCGGAGTCGATTGGGATGCATTGCGGTTTAGACGCTTCGTTTGTGGTGATTTGTCATTTGTTGATGAATTCCGAAAGTTACGAAACCACCATGCGTGAGAACATTTACTGTGGCGGCGATTCAAGTGGACGAGCTATACCGCTAGGTGCCATTCTTGGGGCAAGTTACTACGACACACCAATGTCGATTCCAAATCACTGGATGGATAAAACATCGCTTCCTCGTCGTTTATTGCAGTGTTTATAGATGCAAAGAAACACTTATTAACACACGATTCCCTGAAGACAGAAAAAAGCGATATCAATATTGATATCGCTTTGGATAAGGTTGCTAGACCAGTAAATATTCCGGAAAAATCGATCGGACCCCTCCATCTCTCTAAACGGATATTAATAGCCCGGCACAAGCAACAAACCTAAAATCACTTTTACTCTTTAACCGTTCCCAACAGCCTCTATGTTGAGAGATACGCTGTTTTAGCTAGCTCGAACGGCCACTAAACTATGTTATAACATAACACTTATTTCATTAGTGAGTAGCGATTGCTTAGTGATAATAGTCACAAAATAAACTCATGAATGGCTTAAAGCCCCTACCTCAGAAGCAAATAAAGAGCAGAGACGAATCTCTGCCCTTTTACTTAGCTTAATGAATAAGCTTGATAGTAAACGCCTCTTCCCGACAAATTAGCGCTGTATTAACTTCTGTATGCGTTATTTCTTCGTGTGGAACATCGCTTGTCCACTCTTGTCTTTATTCGACCAAAAATTGATGTTGAACTGAGCATCATCACTCATCTCAATACGGTGCCAATATTGCGGAGGGCTGGTAGCAAACTGGCCTGCATTAATCACCACCATCACTTCTGCTTCTGTAGCATGTTCATCAGCAAAGCCGTAGTAAGTCACTTGCCCTTCCATGACGCACAGCTGTCCAAATACACCCTCAGCAGTATTGTGATGAGTCAGTAGCGCTGGTGGTACATTCTCTTTAGTGAAGAAAGGCGTTGAACGTTGAACGGTCCAGTCTTTAGGAATTCGTAAATGCGACATAATGATACCCTCTCTAATTACAATTCTTTTCGTTTAAATCAGTTAAGCCTGACCGGCTTGAGACAACTCTCGAAGTAATGGAAATGCTTGCGTAACTTGTTCTCCCGTCACGACGAAGCCCATGAGTCGGCTATTTTCATCTTCTGCTTTCGCGGCAATGCCAGTTTGAGAAATCTGCACACTCCAACTCGTCACCGAACTGAAATCACCCGCCAATTGAATTGGATAACTCGGTGTTTTGACTTTTACCATCATAGGCGGTAGCTTCAACTCAGCTTCCTGTCCCAATAGTTGCTTGCCTAACACATTGGCGCTTAGCACGATTGGTTGGAGATACGGCATCATTCGGCCTTGAATCTCAGCACAATCACCTAATGCAAACACATTGGCTACTGATGTCTGTAATCGAGCATCCACCTCAATGCCTTTATTGACACGCAACCCACAAGCCTTCGCTAACCAAGTGTTAGCACGTAGACCCGCCGCTGAAATCACTACATCGGCTTCGATTGCTTTACCTTTGCTCAAGCTTGCCACCAGCGAATCATCTGAGTGATTGATCGCGACAACCCCAGTCTCTAAGGCAAGTTGAATACCTTGCAGCTTAAGTTGGTTCTCCAGAGGCAATGCGACGAATTCAGGAATCAAGTTAGCGAGCAAACGGGAATTTGGCTCAACCACCGTAACCGCTTTACCACTGGTTGCGAGATCCATGGCGATCTCGACGCCGATCAAACCACCACCCATTACTAGAATTCGTTTCGCACGGCTGATTTGCTCTTCCGCTAATTGATATTCTTGTAGCGAGTTCAGCGTTATCACCTTCGGTGCTGCATCACCAGATATTGGCGGCACAAAGGCTTTCGCGCCTGTCGCAAACACCAGTTTGGAGTAAGGATAGGTTTGACCATTGGCGATTACTTGCTGAGCTTGCACGTCGACATGCTCAATCAAGGAATGGGCGAACAGTTCGATGTTGTGTTCCTGTGCAAACGCCTCACCACTTTTGACCACTAAGTCTTGGGCGGTTTGCTTGTTGCTGAATACATGACTCAAATCAGGCTTGTTGTATTCAGCGCCATCATCGGCAGTAAACACTTGCAATGGAATATCTGCGTCCATTCGACGCACAGTTTTCACCAATTGGTAAGCGGCGAAGCCACTGCCAATAATTACAATAGGTGCTTGCATATTCCCTCCTAACCGTTGTATTCAACGAAAACGTCTTTACCCAAATGGCATTCTGGGCACAAGAAGTAATCTGGCACTTCCGACCAAGCTGTACCCGGTTCAACACCTTGGTTAGGCTCGCCTTGAGCTGGGTCGTATACCCAATTACAAACGGTGCAAACCATGCATTGGCAATCTGCTGGATGCGCCTCTGTACTAGGGTTGCTAGGAGCAGCATCTACTACCGCTTGTGTTGTCGCTGGCGCAGCGGGTTGTGATTGAACTTGTGGTGCGGACGAAGTAATCGCCGGAGCAAGAACAGGACTAGTCAGGTCATGCTTTGCCCACAATTTCGCGATGTTCTGACCATGTTCGCGACATTCACGCATCGCTTTACCATCTGGTCGCCATTTGGTTTTCAGACTGACTGCAGTTTCAAAGCCTGCATCAGTTAATCGAGCATGGATACGGTCTACCGCACCACCATTCCAACCATAGCTACCAAATGCAGCGGCTTTTTTAGCTTTAAAACGTAGACCAGTAATTTCTTCTAGCATGCCAGCGATCTTAGGCATCATGACGTTATTCATGGTAGACGAACCAACCAAGATGCCTTTTGAGCGGAACACATTAGCTAGGATTTCATTTTTGTCATGTTTAGAGACATTGAAGACTTTAACCGCCACGCCAGGGTCAACATCGTGAATGCCCTGCGCAATAGCATCTGCCATCATTCGAGTGTTGTTTGACATGGAATCGTAGAAAATCGTAATGCGATCTTCTTGATAATTGTCTGCCCACGCTAAGTATTGCTCGATAATTTGAACGGGATTATCACGCCATACAATGCCGTGTGAAGTTGCAATCATGTCGACAGGCAAGTTGAAGCTCAACACTTCTTTGATTTTGGCTGTTACTAAGCTGCTGAATGGCGTTAAGATGTTTGAGTAGTAACGTAGACACTGTTCCATCAACTCATTTTGATCCACTTCATCATTGAATAAGCGTTCATCGCAGTAATGCTGACCAAATGCATCATTACTGAATAACACCGCATCGCCAGTTAGGTATGTCATCATGCTGTCTGGCCAATGCAGCATCGGCGCTTCCACGAACACCAATTGCTTACCGTTACCAATATCGATGCTGTCGCCCGTTTTTACGGTTTTGAAGTTCCACTCAGGATGGTGGTGATGACCCACAATCGAATCAATCGCCGCTTCTGTACAGTAAATTGGCGTGTTCGGAATCTTCTCCATCAAAGCCGATAATGCGCCTGAGTGATCTTCTTCAGCATGGTTTACTACGATGAAGTCGATAGACTTAAGGTCGATTTCCATTTCTAAATTTTGGATGAATTGTTGACTGAATCGATGATCGACCGTATCAATCAGTACGGTTTTTTCTTCACGAATTAGATAACTGTTGTAGCTGGTACCTTTTGTCATTTTGTATTCTGTACCGTGGAAGTCTTGAACTTCCCAATCGCGTTGACCTACCCAGTGGATGTTGTTTTTTACGTGAATTGTCATAATTACTACCTTGAATGACGTGATAAACAAAAATAATTTCTTCTTGTATTGCACTGGGCGTGCCAATTTTTAATTTCTATATATTTCAAATACTTAATTAAATGCTAACTTTAAGAATTGTCATTTAGACACAGTTGAAAATTGTCATTAAGACACTACAATAGTCATATTGACACAATCGGTATTGGCTATGACTTCTTTAATCGCGCAATGGCTACACATCACGCAAGACCTTAACTCGGCGCTCACTCAACAGGCTCGCTTTGATACGTTATTAACCACGATTCGAGAGGTATTGAAGTGTGACTCTTCTGCCCTGCTTTTGTATGAAGACCAGCACTTTAAACCTCTAGCGATCAATGGATTGGCGAAAGAAGTGCTTGGACGCCGTTTCTCCATTGAGCAGCATCCAAGATTAGAAGCCATTGCCCGAGCTGGCGACATCGTGCGCTTTCCCTCTGACAGCGACTTACCTGATCCTTATGATGGCTTGATCCCAAACCACGAAGACAAACTCCATGTCCATTCGTGTATTGGCTTACCTTTGCTGATAGACGATCAACTGATTGGCGCAATAACTATCGATGCCTTCGACCCCAACCAGTTTGATGGGCTACGCAACCAAGAGTTACGTTTTGTCAGCGCATTGGCAGCAGGTGGCTTGCACACTGCACTCCTACTAGAGCAATTAGAAACACAAGCGAGCTTGCCACGTGACTCTTACGCTGAGAAACGCACCTTAAGCAATGAAATCATTGGTCATTCTCAAGGCATGAAAAATCTTCAAGAGCAGATTGATGCAGTCGCCGATACTGAATTGTCTGTGCTGATTACGGGCGAGACAGGAGTGGGTAAAGAGTTAGTCGCTAATGCTATTCATCATCGATCCAGTCGCTCTGGTAATACTTTGGTTTACCTAAACTGTGCAGCGTTACCAGAATCGGTTGCTGAAAGTGAGCTATTTGGGCACATAAAAGGCGCGTTTACTGGGGCCATCAGCAATCGAAAAGGTAAGTTCGAACAAGCCGATGGCGGCACACTGTTTTTGGATGAAGTCGGCGAACTGTCGTTAGAGCTGCAAGCCAAGTTACTTCGCGCCCTGCAATATGGCGACATCCAACGTGTAGGTGATGACCGCCATATCCGAGTCAACACGCGCATTGTCGCTGCGACCAACCGTGTTTTACATGAGGAAGTCACGGCAGGCCGTTTCCGAGCCGACTTATATCATCGCTTGAGTGTCTTTCCGCTTCATGTTCCACCTCTTCGTGAACGTGAAGACGATGTGGTGTTACTAGCAGGCTTTTTTGCCGAACATTTAAGAAGCAAACTGGGACTGAACAGCATTCGTTTGTCCCCCACTTTGGTGCAGGCACTCAAAGACTATTCATGGCCTGGCAACGTACGAGAACTTGAGCATGTCATTAAACGTGCTGGTGTTTTGGCAAAAGCGCGTACCCACGCTATGAACATTGAGTTAGTTGAGGAAGATTTTGACATCCGAACACCGAATCAGAACAGCAAAAACGTCGAGGAAGCGGAGCAAAACTCTGGGCTAGAGCTGCCAGAAGGCGGATTGAAAGAAGCCACAGACTCATTCCAGAAAGCAATGATTGTTCGAGCACTGGAAGAGAACCAAGGTAACTGGGCTGCAACGGCACGTCAGTTGGAACTGGACAACGGCAACTTACACCGATTAGCGAAGCGTTTGGGTATAAAGTAAAAAGCAAGTAAATAGAATAACCCAAGAAAATTCCGTTAGCTTATGTCAAAATACACTATCTCAACCGACAAGTCGTAAAGTGATGAATTACCAAGCTGCTATATTCGACATGGATGGTCTACTACTCGATACTGAGCGAGTTTGCATGCGCATTTTTAAACAAGCGTGTGAAGTTCAGAACCTACCATTTCATGAAGACGTCTACCTCTCCATCATTGGTCGCAACGCGGCTGGAATCGAGGTAATTTTCCGTAAAGCTTATGGCGAAGACCTTGATCGTCTGCACAAGGAGTGGCGCACTCGCTACAACGCAGTAGTACAACACCAAGCCATCCCAGTAAAGCAAGGGGTCATAGAATTACTGGAATGGTTGAAAAAGAATGGCATCCCGACTGCAGTAGCGACATCAACAGCTAATGAAGTTGCGAAGAAAAAACTGGAACTGGCTGGCCTAAGCAAGTATTTCGACAACTTAACGACAGGCTGTGAAGTGTCCCACGGCAAACCAGATCCAGAGATCTACCTGCTTGCAGCAAGTCGTCTAAACGTAGATCCAACCAAATGTATCGCATTTGAAGATTCCAACAATGGCGTACGTTCTGCAGTAGCGGCGAACATGGTCACTTTCCAAATCCCAGACCTTGTTGAACCTTGCAAAGAAGTTCGTGCCTTTGGCCATACGATTGTACCTTCCCTGCATCACGCATTAGCTGAGTTAAAACAGGCATAACCCGCTTCCTCTCATCTAACTGACTAAAAACGCTCCATCTTTTGGGGCGTTTTTTGTGGGTAATATTTACCCAACTTTACACTGAGATGTGTAGTTCTATTCACAACATTGATGGATAATTGCTCGCATAACCACAAATAAAACGAGGATTAATTCATGCTCAACAAGAAGCCATTAACTTGGCAAACCATTACATTGCACTGGATAACGGGGCTTGCCTTTATCGGTGTATTCGCGCTTGGCCTTTACATGGTTGATTTGCCGCGCAGCCCAGAAAAGTTTGAGTGGTATGGCATCCACAAATCACTAGGCGCTATCATTTTAGTTGTCGCTCTTATCCGTCTAGTGTGGCGCTTAAAAGAAGGCGCTCTGCCACCCGCTTCAGAAATGCCTGCATGGCAAGACAAAGCGGCCAAAGCAGTACACGGTATCCTTCTGCTTGCTACTTTGGCAATGCCTATCTCTGGTATCGCAATGAGCGCAGGTGGTGGCCGAGCCGTGGATATCTTCGGTTGGGTTATTATCGCTGAAGGTCCAGAAACCCCTTGGCTTCAGGAACTCGGCTCAACCATTCATCACTCTGCAGTGGAAATCTTGATTGCCGTGTTTGTTCTCCACGTTGCTGGCGCCATCAAACATCAAGTGGTCGACAAAGATGGCACCATTTCTCGAATGCTTGGTCGCTCATAGGAAATAACTAGATACCCAAGCAATTTTAGACAGCTTGGGTATCTTTCGTATTGCTCTCAAGGATACAAACTGGCAAGCCTATTTCAATTTCAAACCCTGTTGGCTTAAACATCCCACTCTGTTCATCACGTTGGAAACTAACAATATTATTTGAATGCTGATTTGCAACAATGAACCACTTACCATCAGAACTGATCGTGAAATCTCGGGGAAACGCCCCGCCACAATCAATATCATGGATTCTTTCTGGTTGCCCACTCTTCACATCGAATAGCACAATTCTATTTTGGTGTCGGCACGATACGTATAAGAACTGCTCACATGAAGAAAGCTTAATTGCAGCCGCCGCCTCTCCTTTCTCGCTATCATTTAAAAGATCACATTCATGTTCAATACACCATTCGTTAGCCTGTTTTTTTAGCGTAACGAGTGTTTCAGACAGTTCGCAAACAATGTAAGCAATGTCTTCGTTCTTATTTAATACTAAATGTCGAGGCCCTGCGCCCGCAGGCAATTCTATTGATTGGCGTAACTCAAATTGACTATCCGCATAGCCATAGATGTACACACGATCAGCGCCAAGATCGACAACCCATAATTCGGAACTCCGAAGCAAAAACTTGACTTGATGCGCGTGCGGTGAAGTTTGTCGCTGTAAATTTGGGCCACTACCTTCGTTGAATAAGTTTGCTATCAGGTTTAATGGTTTCCCCTCGCTATCAAGTTGGTAAACGCTCACATTCCCTGAACCATAATTAGCTACGGCAAGCAAACTCTCTGAACTGTCAGAGTCTAAGTGACAAGGATAGTCGCCATTGATATCAATATAATGGGTTTGCTGCTTGGTCAAAAAAATAAGCTGGGCGCCTTCTACTTCTTCCACTTCATTAAAACTATATAAGCCATTTTTGGTTAGGTGCAGATATGAAGGGTTAGAGGTATTCAACAGAGTTGAGTGACTCGATAGTTGACCAGTCGCTGTATCTAATGAAATAGACTCAATTCCTTTGCTCAAGGAATCTGTGTATGTGCCAACCAAAAAACGTAAGCTGTTGCTAACTTCCATGAAAACTAAACCTAAGAGGGACTAAAGAGGTGACTTTGCCTAGTCTTAGTAAGGACTACAAGACCATAGTTGTGGTTTCATGGCGAAATGTGACAATAAACAAGAAGGAATAAATCTCTAGCATTTCATAGTTAACCACCTTATATTAATAAACTCTAAAATAACTATTTACCTAAATAATAATTGAGTTTATTATTTATATATACATACCCTTTCAACTAAAATAACTAAAATAACTAAATATCAATAACTTGATAACCAACTTATTTTACAGCGCATTAAAAAATTTCGAGACACCCATCACACAATATTATTATTCCAAGAATTAGAATCCGAGCTTTTACAACCTATACATTCAGTGGAATTATGAATTTATCCAATTTAAGTGTTAGAAAAAAAATCGGAGCGCTGATTTTCGTTATTGCATTCTCAGTTATAGCGCTGTCATTCTTTTTTGCTTCTCAAATACAAACAATTGAAGGCAAGTTGGTTGTATTTTCAGAAACAACAGTACCAAGTGTTATTCTAGTAAAGAATACCGAGATTGAACTTGGCATTCTTAGAAAAGATGAGTTTTCTTTACTTACAAACGTTGATCACCCAGAGTTTCAAAGCTGGGTAAAAGGTTTGGAAGACACAGAGAAAAAAATCGACCAGTATTTAGATGAATATGAAAAAGGCTTATGGGACCAACGAGATCATAATGCCTTTAATAAAGTTAAAGATGCTTGGATAAGATATCGCGCATTCAACAATAATTATGCACAATTATTGTTGAATGATAACATAGACGAAGCTAATAGAATTCTCCTCAATGGTTTCTCTACGTTCAATGAGCTATCGCAAGCAATTCGTGGACTTGTTGAATTAAACCAAACCTATATTTCTGAAGACATTAACGGTGCGCACATTGTTGTCGCCAACGCAATCAAATACAGCATTGCTGCAATTGTTGGTTTGTTAGTTTTAATGTTTATTGCGGGCATGTACTTAACCAAGCAAATCTGCACACCACTTAATTATGTTGTTGAAATGGCATCAAAAATTGCATCAGGTGATCTGACTTATCAATTACCTCGCGATCAAATCGGCAATGATGAATTGGGCCTATTGGCTGATGCGTGTGTCGACATGCAATCAAAGCTTCTTAGTCTTGTCGACAGTATTGCTTCAACAACGGCTCAGGTAAGTACCGCGACGGAAGAAGTTAGCGCTATTTCAGAACAAACCTCTTCGGGCATGGATGAGCAGCAACAGCAACTGAACTTAATTGCTACTGCAATGAATGAAATGCAAGCCACGGTCAATGAAGTAGCTAATAATACAGAAGCTGCCTCGGAAACAGCGAATGGCGCATCAAACGACGCTAAGCAGGGTCTAGAAGTCGTTCAAGTGTGTATCGATCAGATTCAAGAGGCTTCTGTGGCCATTCAGTCTGTTGGCACCATGGTGACCGAACTTGAGCATGACGCATCCAACATCAGCGTTGTAGTTGATGTTATTCAGGATATCGCTGAACAAACCAACCTGCTTGCTTTAAACGCAGCAATTGAAGCAGCACGAGCTGGTGAACAAGGCAGAGGCTTTGCGGTGGTTGCCGATGAAGTACGAACCCTTGCAAGTCGTACCCAATCATCGACAGAGGAAATCGTAGCCATCATTAGTAAGCTACAAAATTGCTCGAAAGATGCTGTCTCTTCTACAACGCATAGTAGTGACCTCATTCAGGCTTGCGTCGAGCAAGCTCAAAAAACAGGTGCAACAATTAGCCACCTTGAGCAAGGTGCTGACAACATTGCGGAAATGAGCATTCAAATCGCAAGTGCATGCAGTGAGCAAAGTTCTGTAACGGAAGAACTGCATCGTAATGTTGAGCACATAAATCAGTTCTCCAGTGAAGTGGCGACAGGCTCTCGCCAGACTGCAATTGCTTGCCAAGACTTAAGTGAACTTGCGGTTGGTCTACAAGAAATCGTTGGCCAATTCAAAACTGCGTAACCCTAGTTTATCGCCCTGATAAACTCATCTCAAAAGCCCGATGTTCCCCCTCCGGGCTTTTTATTGCTTGTTGAACCGAAAATCGGATCCCGATCTCGATTCTCTAACTAATCCTCTCTAACGCTACCTTATTTAAGCTAAGCCACTATATTTGAATGAGAATATTCTTAGAGACCCATTCAAAAGTGAGCCCAGTTTCAATAATTAATCAATTGATGAATATTGAAGGAATTAACTTCCTAGCCGGATAAAACTGACTCACGTTACACTGAATGCAGTCCCACACTCTTCTATAGCTTGATACGAATTCGAGCTCACCTTCTTAGAGGAAGCGTCGCATGATGAAGCGAATCATTCTTGGCACCCTAGCCCTGACTCTTTTAACTGCCTGTTCCAAAGATGACGGACAGCAAGCCCTTGGCACACTAGAACATGACCGCGTAACGTTCACTGCAACCTCTAGCGAGATAATTCGTGCCCTACCCATCAAGGAAGGCAGCCAAGTCACCGAAGGAGAAGTGCTGGTTCAGCTCGATACAAAGAACCAAGAAGCCGTTTTAGCTCACGCCGTAGCTGAACAAGCCAAGGCTGACGCTTATCTTTTGAAATTGACCAATGGTGAGCGACCAGAAGACATTGCCGCAGCGCAAGCTCGCGTTGCCAGGGCGGAAGCTCAATTGGTTGAAGCGCAAAAGAACTACCAACGTAAAGCGGAATTAGTTCGTAAAAAGCTCATCAGCCAATCAGAAAAAGACACCGCTTTAGCAGCCAGAGATTCTGCCCGTGCAGAGCTAGACTCCTCACAAGAAGAGTTCAGCAAACTGACCGCTGGCTCTCGTCCTGAAGATATTGAACAAGCGAAAGCCGCACTCATGGCAGCAAAAGCCGATGTGGCACTGCAAGAACAGAAACTGGCAGAACTCACCATCACGGCCACGCGAGATGGCTTGTTAGATAACCTACCGTTTAACCTTGGCGAACGTGTTCCAGTGAATGGTGTGGTTGCTGTAATCCAAGCCAGTCGCGTCCCATACGCTCGCGTTTATGTTCCTGCCACCTACCGAGTCGATTTTGTGCCGGGTAAGACGGTTAACGTGCATGTAGATGGCGTTGAGCAACCATATAGCGGCACTGTTCGTTGGGTTGCGACTGAGCCTTCATTCACACCTTATTTCGCGCTTACCGAGGAAGAACGCTCGCGTTTGATGTACCTAGCAGAAGTCGACCTACAAGACTCCGCACAATCCTTGCCTTCAGGTATTCCAGCGCAAGTGGATTTGGTGGAGTAAGCCGATGACCGAAAACGCGATTCAAGCTGAAAATGTAGTGAAAAAGTTTGGTGACTTCACCGCCATCAACAACATCACGCTTAATGTGCCCAAAGGCAGTATTTATGGTTTTCTTGGCCCTAACGGTTGCGGTAAATCGACAACCATTCGTGTGTTGACTGGCTTGCTTAGCCCAAGCGAGGGCAATGTCGATGTACTCGGGCTAGAGATCCCAAAACAATCTGAGCTTCTGCGCCTCAAGATTGGCTACATGACACAAAAGTTCTCGCTTTATGATGACCTGACGGTTCAAGAGAATCTTGAGTTTATTGGACAAATCTTTGGTATGGAAACCAAGGCCCTGAAAGCTCGCATCGAAGAACAGCTATCCACCTACGGTCTCGACCAGTTGCGTAAACAGCGCGTCGGCGGAATGAGTGGCGGCCAGAAGCAGCGCTTGTCTCTCGCGGCAGCTACCATGCACAAACCAGAACTGTTGTTTCTCGATGAACCCACGTCTGCGGTTGACCCAGAGAACCGACGCGATTTCTGGGAGCAATTGTTTGACCTCTCTGACCAAGGTACGACGATTTTGGTCACAACGCACTACATGGATGAAGCGGAGCGTTGCCATCGTCTGGCTATCATGGAAGCTGGGGAAATCCGCGCCGATGGTGAGCCAGAAGAGCTCATGGCGCAAATGGGCGTTAACATCGTCGAAGTCAAAGCGGATAACTTGCGCGAGCTAAAAGAGAAAGTCATTCAGCGCGAAGAAGTCCGTTCTGCCGCACAGCTCGGCATTCGCTTACGCATTTTGATCCACCAGCACATCGAACAACCGATCGAATGGTTAACCCAAACCTTTCCTGAGCTTGAGGGCTGCGAGATGAACATTGCTCGTCCTAGCTTGGAAGATGTGTTTGTCAGTGTTACGGGAGAAGGTCGCCAATGATGAAATCTATTGCCCGTATGAAAGCGGTGATGATCAAAGAGATCCGTCAGCTTTCACGTGACCGAATTACCTTTGGCATGGTCGTGATGATCCCGTTGATTCAGCTTTTGCTGTTCGGCTTTGCCATTAATACCGATATTCGCAACATTCCAGTTGGCGTCGTCGATCAAAGTGGCAGTACCGCCGGACGCGTGATTACCGAATCCGTCAAAGTCACGCAAGTGGTCGATGTGGTTGAAACCTTCGCTACCGCATCAGAAGCCGAGCAAGCCATTCAAGACGGTTTGGTGCGAGCGGCTTTGATTCTGCCTAGCGACTTAACCCAACGTATGGTGCAAGGTCGAGAGCTTGGCCAGTGGATTGTAGATGGTTCAGACACCATGATCAGCTCTGCGATTCTCTCGCTACAAACCATGCCGTTAACGGATTTTGATTTTGAGATACGCCCTGCCCCAACCAAAACCTTTGAAGTTGCGTTGTATTACAACCCAAGTCGACGCTCGGCGGTGAACATTGTCCCCGGTTTGTTGGGCGTGATTCTAACCATGACGATGATCTTGTTCACCAGTGCAGCCATTGTTCGAGAGCGGGAGCGAGGCAATTTGGAGCTACTGATTACTACGCCAATCCACTCCATCGAACTCATGGTGGCGAAGATCATTCCCTACATCTTTGTTGGTCTGATACAGGTGTTTATCATATTAGGCTTGGGGCACTGGATATTTGGTGTGCCAATAAACGGCGCCATTAGTCAGATACTGTTTGGCACGCTGCTGTTTATCGCCGCGAGTTTAACCTTAGGTTTGGTGATCTCCACCATCGCGACGACACAGCTTCAGGCAATGCAGATGACGGTGTTTATTCTTTTGCCATCGATTCTTCTATCCGGATTTATGTTCCCTTATGAAGGAATGCCCGTCGCGGCACAATGGATATCAGAAGCCCTACCAGCCACTCACTTTATGCGCATTATTCGTGGTGTGGTGCTGCGTGGTGCAGATTTAATGGAGTTATGGCGAGATACAGTCTGGCTACTGGGCTTTACGGTGATAGGTTTAGTTGTTGCGTCATTACGCTTTAAAAAATCACTCGATTAATCCATCAGATTCCAAACTAAAAACGCCTCCGGATTTGGAGGCGTTTTTATTGAATCATCAATTATCGTAGCGAGATCAGTAATACTCACCCAGAGAACAATCGTGCAAATCTGAAATGCTATAACTTCTTAGCGAATTGATTTTGAAGTTGAAAACCACTTGTTTGCATACGTTTCGACTGCGGTCGCTATAGGTAATGTAACCTTCGCTGTATGCACGTTTACCGCTGGTTGAGGTGATATCTGCGTTCAACTCCAGATGCGCTTTGTGCGCTTCTACACGTTCCATCATCTCATGTACGTCAAGCCACTCTTCACGGTTGGCCATTTGGATCAGCATCGATTCCGCCTGTGTTTCTAGCTTTTGCGGATAAACGTAAAAACGGTTATAGGCAAAATAGGCGCTCATTAAAATAAGTATTAACACTGCTGAGGTAGTTCTTGTCATACAAGTTGCCTCTTATCATTATGAATTTCTGCTTTTCTCTATATTCTCAGTATAGGAAGCGGATGGAGTTTAGGTTAAAGAATTCACCCAAATAACAACTTAAGGTCAGAGTCCGTCAATTCCATGACAAGCCACACCGCGATTTAACCTAATTCTAAATAACTAGACACTTTGCCAATAGAAAGTACTAAGTCATTTCCCTATGAGCGTCGTTACCAACCTGTGATCAGACCCATTCGGTTGATTTGCCGATGCTCGTGAGCAGATTCTCCGATTTGAGTTTTCTGACTTAAGCCAGAGGTGATCAATCCCTATCATGGCGAAAGCAGGAACCGGCAAGCCTTTCACTGATGTTGGCCAACTGGCAACAGGTTGAGTTTGGAAAGGAGAAAACAGGCCATTAAACCTTGGGCTTGCAGCAGAAAGATTGAAATCCCCTATCACGATCATTTCCGGTGTTGGATACAAATCAGTAAGGGTTTCTATGGTTCGAATCAGGGCATTGCGGCGTTGCCATAACGGCTCAGTTCTTGGCGAAGGAGGATGCGCTGTCATCAAGGTAATAGGGTTGTCCACTTGCCATGTTGCTCGAATCACCTCTTGACCATCTGGGGTGTGATAAATCGAAACTGGCTCCAAAGGATAACGGCTCAAAATCATCTGATTTGACGGGTAACCAACGCCGCGCTGGCCGCCGTAATAGAAAGGATAAACATCGTCGAGAAGGTGAAGTTTTTCCCCCACTTGAGGCGAAAGCTCTTGCATCACCACCAAATCCGCAGGGTGTTTAAGCAAGTAATTGATGAACTGATTGATGTCCGGATTTTCGTAGAACAGGTTGAATTGGACGATCGTCAGCGGATTCTCGCAAGTTTGGTTGTTTGTGATTTGAGTGGGTAAGAGAAACGCAATAGAAGCGAAGCCGATTAAAACAGAGAAAATGGCTTTCGCCGAGTGACGACAAACCAAAAGTACCAGAGCAAATCCTAGGTAGACGAATAAAAGGAGAGCGGGAATCGAGGTTAGATTCTCCGCCCACCAAATATCATGATATTGCCTTGCCACCAGCCAAATTGAAGCGGGTAAAAACAACACAATCCATTTAATGACTTTCAGCACACGCACGGCTCATTTAGCGATTACATATCATAAGCTTATATGTAATCGCCCAACTCGCCAGTGCGCTGCTGAACTGTATCTAAACAGATTGGCTTAAATGGAATGAACCGCTTCCGTTGCAGCCTCTGTGAGCAGTGCTTTTTCGCTCACTTCCACTTTAACCGCAGCGACCTTGAACTCAGGGATCTTCGCATGCGGGTCAGTCGCCGTTGTCGTTAGACGGTTGACTGGCGACTCAACAAAGTGGAAAGGAATGAACACCACACCTTTTTGAATACGCTTAGTCACAAAGGCATCAATTTCAATGCTGCCGCGACGTGTAGACACCGTCAGACGCTGACCATTACTGATGCCAAGTGCTTCTGCGTCTTCCACGCTCACCATCGCACGAGGGCCAGCAAGATTATCCAACCCTTTGGTTTTGCGCGTCATGGTGCCAGTGTGGAACTGCTCAAGTACACGACCCGTCGTTAACACAAGTGGGTACTCTTCATCTGGCAACTCAGCCGCATAACGGAACGGTACGCCCACCATTTGCCCTTTACCACGAGTAAACTGGGTTTGGTGCATGATGCGAGTACCCGCAGGGTTGTTCTTGTTGCTCGGCCATTGCACACCGTTTGGCGTAATGGCATCCCAGCGAAGTCCCGCGTATTGAGGTGTCACACGTGCGATTTCGTTAGTGATATCAGACACGCAGTGGTAATCCCAATCACTGCCCATGGCATTGGCGATTTCTTGGATAATCCACCAATCTTCTTTCGCTTCACCCGGCGCCGTTACGACAGGATTCACACGCTGAACACGACGCTCCGTATTGGTGAAGTGACCCGCTTTCTCTGCAAATGAGCAAGAAGGCAAAACCACATCCGCGTATTGCGCGGTTTCCGTTAGGAAGATGTCTTGAACCACCAAGAAATCGAGCGCTTCTAAACCTTCAATCACATGCGCTTGGTTCGGGTCACTCAACACTGGGTTCTCACCCATGATGTACATACCACGAACGTCACGATGGCAAGCCGCATCAATGATTTCTGTCAGGGTTAGACCTTGCTCAGAAGGCAGATTTGGCGCGTTCCATTCAATCGCAAACTTCTGACGCACAATTGGGTTGTATACTTTTTGATAGCCCGGGAAGCTGTTTGGCAAAGCGCCCATATCACATGCACCTTGCACGTTTGATTGACCACGCAACGGGTTGATACCACCACCTTCAATGCCGATGTTGCCACACAGTAATTGCAGGTTAGCGATAGAACGCACGTTGTCATGACCTGTCGTATGCTGAGTGATCCCCATCGAATAGTAAACAGCCGTACGATCTGCCGTACCGATCATGCGCGCCATTGCTTGAATGTCTTCGGCTTTTACGCCTGTAACCAACTCCACTTTATCGAGGTTGTAAGCTGGCGACATCACTTCTTGCAGTAAGGTATCAAAGCCGTCGACACGTTCTTCGATGTACTCTTGATCGTACCAACCGTTCTTGATGATCTGCTGCATGACGCCATTTAGGAGCATCACATCCGTACCCGGACGGTGCGCCATATACAGCTCAGCATGCTCTGCCATATCAACACGTTTCGGGTCAGCCACAATCAAACGAGCACCGTGGTGACGAATTGCTTGTTTGATATGTGAAGCGATAATCGGGTGCGCCGATGTGGTATCCGAACCAATAATGAAGATCACATCCGAGTGCTTAATGCTTGGAATGTCGTTGGTCATTGCACCACTACCCAGTGACGCCTCAAGACCGGTTACACTCGATGCGTGACACAAACGCGCACAGTGGTCGACATTGTTAGTGCCCAGTTCACGACGGACAAATTTTTGGAATGCGTAGTTGTCTTCGTTAGTGGTTTTCGCTGAAGAGAAACCCGCCAATGCGTTGCTGCCAAAATCTTGCTTGATGCCAGAGAACTTGTTCGCAATCAGTTGAATCGCCTCTTCCCAACTTGCAGGCTGCAACCAACCGTCTTTACGAATCAATGGCGTGGTAAGACGCTCTTCACTGCCAATGAAATCAAAACCAAAGCGCCCTTTCACACACAGCATGCCTTGGTTCACCGGCGAGTCACCGCCTTTCACGTAGCGAATCGTGTTGGTTGTCTCGTCCACGAACATAGTCAACTTACAGCCCACACCACAGTATGTACAAATGGTGTCGACCGCTTTCAGATCTTCAGTACGACCTTGTGAACGGTCACGACTATCGACCATCGCGCCCGTTGGACACACTTGAACACACGCGCCACATTGTACGCAGTTCGAATCGCCCATTAGGGTTAAGCCATTCTTATTACTTCCAAAGTGTGGACGATCATCAGGACGTAATGCCGGACGACCTTGTTTATCGCACACGAAGTTCAGTACACCGTGTACGGCTTTGTCGCGGCACGCTTGGATGCACTGACCACAGCTAATACAGCGGTTAGCATCAAACTCAATAAACTCAGAACTGCGGTCAACTTCGTACTTATGACGCAAGTCTTTCGCACGAAGATCTAACCAATCTTGGTGTGATTTAATCTGCAAGGAGAAGTCAAAGCTTTGCTCGGCTTCATATTCGGTGGAGTAGTCACGCAGCGCACAATCGGTATTTGCCTGACAGCCACATTCAAGACAGCGCGCGGCTTCCTTCATCGCTTCTTCGTTACCAAAACCCAACTCCACTTCAGCGAAGCTTTGCTCGCGTTGTGCTGGAGTCAGTTCAGGCATGATAGAGCGAGCGACTTTCTGGATGTTCTCGAAGTGAAGCGGGTCGACTTGAGAGAGCTTCTTCTCTTTACGCGAGTTAAACGCCGCCTTTGGCATGTCTGCCATATCGCCATTCAAAAACAGATCAATGGCTTTTGCCGCAACGCGGCCATCACCCACGGCTTCAACTGCCGTTGCAGGACCACGGCGGAAATCACCAATACTGAAGATGTTACCCGTGCCGGTGTGCATGGTCTTTTCATCTGCATCAGAGGTGTTCCAGCGCGTAAGTGGAATCGACAAATCTTCACCTTCGAGGAAGCTCAGATCCGGCTTTTGCGATACTGCCGCAATCACGGTGTCGAACTCTTCGGTGAAAAACTCGCCAGTTGGTTTAGGGCTTCGACGACCAGATGCATCCGGCTCACCCAACGCCATGCGCTCTAGGCGAATCGCATTCACGCGTCCGGTTTCATCGGCAAGGTTTTCTGCCGGGTTGGTTAAGAAGTGGAATTTCACCCCTTCATGTTCCGCTTCGACAATCTCGTAATCTTCTGCTGGCATTTCGTCACGGGTACGACGGTAAATCAACGTGGTGTCTGCACCAGCACGACGCGCAGTACGAGCACAGTCAATTGCCGTGTTACCACCACCGATCACCGCGACTTTCTGACCCGTTACATAGTTTTGCTCAGTCACGTAATCTTTGAGGTAATCAACACCTAAGTAGCAACCTTCAAGGTCACTGCCTGTGTAATGCATTTCGACCGCTTGAGACGCGCCGACCGCCAAACACACCGCGTCGTATTCTTCGCTCAATTGAGAAAGCGTGAAATCCACACCTAGCTTTTGATTGGTGTGAACTTGCATGCCATTGCGGCACATCAGTTCGATTTCTTTATCGAGAATGTCTTTTGGTAAACGGTATTCTGGGATGCCATAACGCAACCAACCGCCCGCTTTTGGCATGGATTCAAAGACCGTAACGTCGTAGCCTTCGTTCGATAAGTAGTAGCCAGCTGTCAGACCACCAGGGCCACTTCCGACGACGGCAATGTTCAAACCTTTGCTTGGTTTCTTTTCTGGTACGTAGGCTTCATGCGCAGACAAATCCGCATCCGCGGCATGACGTTTTAGCTGACGAATTGCGATTGGTTCATCGACTAACGAGCGGCGACATTCGCTCTCACAAAATGCAGGGCATACGCGGCCAATCGATAACGGCATAGGAAGCGTACGCTTAATCACTTCAATCGCTTTTTGATGATCGTTCTGTGCGATGTGATAAAGGTACGACTGGATATCCACGCCCGCAGGACACGCGGTTTTACATGGCGCTTCACAATCGGCGTAATGGTCCGTCATGATGCGGTTGAGTGCTTTTCTGCGGTGCTCGCTTAATTGTTCTGATTGCGTGACCACATTAAGGCCGCGGTAAACTTCGAGCTCACACGCACGCTTAGTACCGCCACTTTCGACTTCAACTACACACAAGTCACACGGTACTTTTTCATTACTTTTGTTCATTCCGCACAGCGATGGGATCTCGACCCCACACACTTTTGCTGCTTCTAAAAGGGTTAGACCCTCTTCTACAATTCTATATTTTCCATCGATGACAATTTCTATCATGCAACCCCCGCAGCAAAGCAAATCCAAATCTGCACAAGTAAAACCATGCATTCTATAAGGATAATCATTTGTAAGACAAGTTAGTGTGATGTAAAACTTATAAACCACATTTTTCACGTGTCATAAAAAGCGAGGGCTTCTTTCGCTAACTTTCAACACTCGGTGTTTAACAAACGTTTTACTCCCTCGAAAGTGCGAAAACTGAAGGGTTGGACTATTTTGATAATAAGAGTAATAAATGATTGACCTTACCCTTAGGTTAACCTTTAGAATCGAAGGGTTTTCATCATTTTCATCAAACACATGGGAAAGGGTATGCACTTAAAATCGCTGCATACAATTTGGTTAACTCTCTTCACGACGCTAGTGCTATTGGTATCTAGTGTGGCGAACAGTGAGCCGTTGATGAATATTCAAATGATGTCTACTGGCATGGCTCACCATCCTTCTATGATGAGTGACAGCGAACACTGCGGTATGCCTGGCATGATGGACGTCTCCATGACTGACGCTTCTATGTCCGAAGATGGCGATGCAAGAGAAACCAGCATGAACTGTGGTGGAGGCTCTGGCATGGTTCATACCTGCTGTACTGCTGCGTGTACGATAGTTTTCGTCCCCCTACCGAATCCTGTCAATAGCCCGATGCCCGTCGTCTATCGCGCAACTATTACTCCTGAAGTTGCTTCCCCAGTCGTACACGTCAGCCGCGACCTGTACCGACCTCCAATAGCCTAAATCCATCCTAGCATTCGACCCTGCGCGTGTATCGCAGGTTGTTTTAATGCGCCTGAACGATGAGGTAACAAGGCTTTACTGTTCCCGCAATAAAATCTGCACCTCCATCGATCCGGCGAACACTGGATTTAGATTATGGATATCAAACCATACCGCTTAGCTGCACCTATTTTTATGGTGGCTCTGGTCGCTGCGCCAACCTTGGTTAACGCCGCAGGTAAAGAGACGCACGCAGCGCAAAATTCCACATCAAGTGAGCGAGCTTCAACGACCAAGCTTGCCCAACTGATCAACGTCGCTTTGAGTAACGATGGCAATCGTAAGCAATACTCAGCGCAATCTGCTGCCATGCGTGAAACGGGCGTCGCGAGTGCGACCTTGATGGACCCAAAACTAAAAGTGGGTTTTGGTGGCTTGCCTGTCGACAGCTTCAAATTCGATGAAGACCCAATGACCAATATCTCCGTTGGTTTAATGCAACAGTTTGAGCGTGGCTCTACGCTTGATTTACAACAGAAGAAAGCCAATCAACAAGCCGACGGCCTTGGGCTTCAAGTTCATGCTCGTGAGCTTGAGGTAGCCAACAGCATGACTCAACTTTGGTTAGAGCTTGGTTACCAGCAACACGCGGAGCAAATCATGCTTGAGAACCTCAAGTTGATGAAGGAGATGGAAAGCTTTATTCAAACCAACTATTCGATTGGTAAGAGTGAAGCGCAAGACCTACTCAACGCTCAATTACAAGTCAGCAAGTTGGATGAGAAACTGCAAGCCAACGCACAAATGCAACGTCGTCTTATCTCTCAACTCTCCGAATGGTTGGGGTCAGACTGGTTGGCAAACGAAGAGGCTCTGCACGCGAGCAATCAATTGAACTGGGACACACTGAACAGCAAACTTGCTGCCAGTCAGAATTCCACCAAGCATTATCAGCAACTCAGCCAACACCCGATGGTTAAGATGGCAGACGTTAGCATTTCTGCCAATAAAACTCAGGTGGAGATTGCTGAGCAAGCCTACAACCCACAATTTGGCGTCGAAGTAATGTACGCCTACCGCCAAGCCGACAACATGATGGGCGAACCCGCTTCTGACTTGGTCAGCGCTTACTTAACCATGGACATTCCACTGTTCACTGGTGACCGCCAAGATCGCAATCTTGCTGCCGCTCAATACCAAGTTGGTGCGGCACAATCGCAAAAAGACACCTTACTAACGCAGATGAATGCCAAGGTGAACACTTTGCTGGTTGATCGCGGCAACTTAACCCAACGTTTAGAACGTTATCAATCCACCTTATTGCCTCAAGCGAAAGCGCGCATTCAAGCCGTTGAGCGGGGTTATCAAAACAACACAGCGCAGTTTAACGATGTGATTTCTGCCACGACTGACGAGTTGGCTCTGCAATTAGAGCAACAACGTCTGCTGACCGATCTCAACATCGCAAACAGCAATTTAGCCACCCTACTCGGTGGTTTCGACTACCAAGTGGCTTCACCGGAAGCTCGCTCTATTTCGACATATTAATTTGTGATTCCCCAAGACAGTTGGGGCTACAGCTAGGCGGCAAACGAGAGAATCCCATGAGCATAGATCTGCTATGTGATTTGGGTGAACGAGAGCTGGCAACAACGCTGTAGCGTCAAATGTGAAGGGGAAAATAAGGTAAAACAATGAAAACATTTAAGATTGCAACCATCGCGCTGATTGTTGGTGGTGCTTTAGGGTTTGGTGCTAATCATTTTCTTACGGGCTCGGCTCACAACATGAGTGCGATGGGTGGCGAATCTGCTGCAAGCTCTAATGATCCGCTTTACTGGGTTGCCCCAATGGATCCGAATTACAAACGCGACAAACCGGGTAAGTCCCCAATGGGCATGGATTTGATTCCGGTTTACGCAGAAGACCTATCCGGTGAACAAGATGCACCAGGTACAGTGACTATTGACCCTTCAGTAGAAAATAACCTCGGGGTTAAAACCGCAAACGCGACACTACAGCAGTTGTCACCACGCATCGAAACCGTTGGTTATATTGCCTTTGATGAAAGTCTGTTATGGCAAACCAACGTTCGTGTGGCGGGTTGGGTAGAAAAACTCTACATCAATGCCGTGGGTGAGAAAGTGAAGAAAGGCGATGTGCTTTTCACGCTCTACTCTCCTGAGCTGGTTAAAGCACAAGAAGAATTGCTGAATGCGTACCGCACTGGCCGCAAAGGTCTTGTAAAAGGCGCGACCGAACGCTTGGTAACGCTTGGGGTTGACCGTGCTCAAATCAAATCCATTACTCGTAGTGGTAAAGCATCGCAAACCATTGAAATCAAAGCGCCTGCTGATGGCGTTATCGCGAGCTTAAACGTGCGTGAAGGTGGCTATTTGTCCCCTGCTCAAGCGGTGATCAGTGCAGGTCCTTTGGACAATGTTTGGGTTGATGCAGAAGTCTTTGAGCGTCAAGCACACTGGATGAAAGCGGGTTCTCAAGCCACGATGACCCTTGACGCGATTCCGGGCAATGAATGGCAAGGTGTCGTAGATTACGTGTACCCAATCCTCGATCCGAAAACACGTACGTTACGTGTGCGTCTTAAATTCCCTAATCCAGATGGCGCATTGAAGCCAAATATGTTCGCCAATATTGCCCTGCAGCCTGTCACTGACGACGCAGTATTAACGATTCCTAAATCATCTGTTATCCGCTCTGGCGGTATGACTCGCGTTGTCCTGGCGGAAGGTGATGGCAAATACCGTTCTGCTCGAATTGAAGTTGGCCGCGAAGCTGGCGAACAAATCGAAGTATTACAAGGACTTAAACAGGGCGACAAGATCGTTACTTCATCTCACTTTATGCTCGACTCTGAATCAAGCCAGTCGGCGGATCTATCTCGCATCAATGGTGTAGAAGCGGCAGCAGAAACGGCATGGGCCAAAGGTGAGATCACGGATGTGATGAAAGATCACCGTATGCTGACCATCAACCACCAGCCTGTACCAGAATGGGATTGGCCGGGCATGGTAATGAACTTCACTTTCGCAGATGGCGTTGAAATGGGTGACTTGAAAAAAGGTCAGGCTATCAAATTTGAAATGCAAAAGACAGAGTCCGGTCAGTACCAAATCATCGACTATAAGGCAGACAACAGCGTCAGTGCAGCTGAAGTTTGGCTGACTGGTGACATCACAATGCTGATGGCTGATTTTGGCATGATTACCTTAAACCACCTACCGGTTGCAGAATGGAACTGGGATGCGGGCGAGATGAACTTTTCAGTGGGCGAAGACGTTGATTTATCGGATTTTGAAGAAGGACAGAAAGTTCGGTTTCTAGTTGAAAAACAAGGATCTGACTACGTTCTTAAACAGCTAGTTCCTGCAACAACAGCCGTCGAGGGTTAATTATGATCAATGCTATTATTCGTTGGTCACTGAGCAACCGATTCCTAGTGTTGGTCGCGACCTTAGCCCTTGTATTAGGCGGACTTTACAGTGTAAAGAATACGCCTGTTGATGCGATTCCGGATCTTTCTGATGTGCAAGTGATCATCAAGACAAGCTATCCGGGTCAAGCTCCTCAAGTCGTCGAGGATCAAGTTACTTACCCACTCACCACCGCCATGCTTGCCGTGCCGGGTGCTGAGACGGTTCGTGGCTACTCATTCTTTGGTGACTCTTACGTTTATATCATTTTCAACGATGATACCGACATGTACTGGGCACGTTCACGCGTGTTGGAGTACTTAAGCCAAGTAGCACCAAAGCTGCCACCGAACGCAAAACCAACCCTAGGTCCTGATGCAACGGGCGTGGGCTGGGTTTACAGCTACGTATTACAAGACAAAACCGGCAAGCATGATTTGGCGGATCTTCGCAGCCTACAAGACTGGTTCTTGAAGTACGAATTGCAAACCGTGGATGGCGTTTCTGAAGTCGCGACCGTGGGCGGCATGGTGAAGCAGTATCAAGTGCAGATTGATCCTGCCAAGCTGCGTGCGTACAACCTCACTTTGCAACAAGTGAACATGGCAATCCAAAACGGTAACCAAGAAACCGGCGCGTCCGTTATCGAAGTGGCTGAAGCCGAACACATGGTTCGTACCACGGGTTACTTAACCAGCATTGAAGACATTAAATCACTGCCGCTAAAAGTCACCGAGACAGGCACGCCGTTGCTCTTAGGAGACATCGCAGACATTAACCTTGGTCCACAAATGCGCCGTGGTATCTCAGAGCTGAATGGCGAAGGTGAAGCGGTCGGCGGCGTTATCGTGATGCGCTTTGGTGAAAACGCCAGTGAAGTGATTGCAAAAGTCAAAGACAAACTCGCCGACCTACAACGCAGCCTGCCAGAAGGCGTGGAAATTGTTGCAACCTACGACCGCTCTACCCTTATCGATTCAGCGGTAGAAAACCTATGGAAGAAGCTTGCAGAAGAGTTCATCGTCGTTGCGATTGTGTGTGCGTTGTTCTTATTCCACATTCGTTCTTCATTGGTTATCGCTCTGAGTCTACCGGTTGGCATTCTCACTGCGTTTATCGTAATGCATTGGCAAGGCATCAATGCCAACATCATGTCCCTTGGTGGTATCGCGATTGCCATCGGTGCCATGGTGGATGGTGCAATCGTGATGATTGAAAACGTTCATAAGCACATTGAACGAACGCCACTGACCGATAAAAACCGCTGGCAAGTAATTGGCAAAGCCGCAGAAGAGGTTGGCGCACCGCTGTTCTTCTCGTTGTTGATCATTACTCTTAGCTTCGTACCAGTGTTCGCCTTAGAAGGCCAAGAAGGCAAGATGTTCTCGCCGCTTGCATTCACTAAGACTTACGCCATGGCAGCGGCTGCAGGTTTGGCGATCACACTCGTCCCTGTTCTTATGGGCTACTTCATTCGCGGTAAGGTGTTACCGGAACACAAAAACCCGGTTAACCGTGGCTTGGTCGCGTTGTACCGTCCGCTGTTGAACACCAGCTTAAAATACCCTAAGACCATGATTGTTATCGCATTAGGTCTAATGGCATCGGCTTACTACCCAACCAGTAAACTGGGTAGCGAGTTCATCCCGCCGCTGGATGAAGGCGACTTGATGTACATGCCAACGACCTATCCGGGTATCTCGATTGGTAAGGCGCGTGAGCTTCTACAACAAACCAACAAGCTGATCAAAACCGTTCCAGAAGTGAAAACCGTATGGGGCAAAATTGGCCGAGCTGAGACCGCAACCGATCCAGCGCCACTCACCATGATCGAAACCGTGATTCAGTTGAAGCCACGCGATCAATGGCGTGAAGGCGTAACAACCGAGTCACTGCGCAAAGAGTTCGATAAGCTGGTTCAGTTCCCTGGTCTTACTAACGCTTGGGTAATGCCGATCAAAACGCGTATCGACATGCTGGCAACGGGCATCAAAACCCCTATCGGCATTAAGATCGCCGGACCTGATCTGAAAGTGATTGAGAAGATCGGTTCCCAGCTTGAGCCAATTCTTAACGGCGTACAAGGCACGGCATCGGTTTATGCAGAACGTGTAGCAGGTGGTCGTTATGTCACGATCGACATTAAACGTCGTGCTGCAGCGCGTTACGGCTTAAGCATCAAAGACGTTCAGCAGGTGATCTCGACCGCGGTGGGCGGTATGAATTTGGGTGAAACCATCGAAGGCTTGGAGCGTTACCCAATCAACGTTCGTTACCCACAAGACTACCGCGACTCAGTGGTTAAACTGCAAAACCTACCGTTAGTGACACCAAATGGTGCTCGTATTGCGCTGGCTGATGTAGCGGACATTCGTTACGAAGACGGCCCTCCAATGATCAAGACAGAGAACGCACGCCCGAACGGCTGGGTATTTGTCGACATCGATGGCCGTGACCTCGGATCTTACGTCGTGGAAGCACAGCAAGTCGTGGCCGATCAACTGGAGCTTCCTGCGGGTTACTCGCTGGCTTGGTCTGGTCAATACGAATACATGGAGCGTGCGAAAGACCGCTTGAGCGTCGTGGTACCAATCACCATTGCCATCATTATGCTGCTGCTTTACTTCAGCTTCCGTCGTGTCGGCGAAGTGATGATCATCATGCTTACGCTACCGCTCGCTATGGTCGGTGGTTTGTGGCTCATGCATATCCTCAACTACAACTTCTCGATTGCTGTTGGGGTCGGCTTTATTGCCCTCGCAGGCGTCGCGGTTGAAATTGGGGTCATCATGCTCGTCTACCTCAACCAAGCATGGCACTACAAAAAGCTGGATACGGAAGAGAGCCAACAGAAGCTTGAGGCGAAAGACCTAACCGATGCCATTCGTGAAGGTGCAGGCCTGCGTGTCCGCCCAGTAATGATGACGGTACTGACGGTCATTATTGGTCTGATTCCGATCATGTACGGCGAAGGTACAGGATCAGAAGTAATGCAACGCATCGCCGCACCAATGATTGGCGGTATGGCATCGGCACTGCTGCTGACGCTGTTGGTACTTCCAGCCATCTTCAAGCTGTGGAAACAACGTGAGTTGCGCCCAAACAACTCAACTCCGAGCCAAACAAGCACGCAAACTGGCAACCAAATCGAAAACGCCGACAGCACAGATCGCACTGGCAACAAGGCTTAATCCCTACCTTCCCCTCAATCAATTCGTTTGGGGGGAAGCAACCAAGTTATTAATGAATTAAAACAAGGATATAAAAATGAAAAAGACACTAATCACTCTTGCTCTAGCCCTAACAACAACGACTGCGTTTGCCCAAATGGATCATTCAAACATGGACCACGCGAACATGGATCATAGCAACATGAAGCATGAAAATATGGACCACGGCAGCATGAAGATGGACCACAGTAAAATGGACCATTCAAACATGATGGATATGCCGGGCATGTCGGCAGTAGGTATGCCAGCAAAAGGGGCAAAGCCAGACAAGGTGGTACACGTTATCTTGGGTGATGACATGACCATCAAGTTCAAAAAAGACGTTAAGATTGAGCCAAACGATGTGGTGCAGTTTGTAGTCATGAACACAGGTAAGATCAACCACGAGTTTACGATTGGTTCGGCTAAAGAGCAGCTAGAACATCGCGAAATGATGAAGACAATGAGTGGTGATCACATGCACGACTCGGGCAACTCTGTGACGGTAGAACCGGGTAAAGCGAAGCAGTTGTTGTGGCATTTCCACGGTGACAACAACGTTGAGTTCGCGTGCAACATTCCGGGCCATGCAGAAGCAGGCATGACAAAGAACATTACGCTGTAAATCGTACTTGAACACAACAAAAAGGAGCTGACATTTCAGCTCCTTTTTTCTCTCTGAATCCATGCTTTCGAACTGATATCGGCTCAGAAGTTATAGGCTGCCATAACTCGAACCGCCATCTCATCTTCCTCCGACAAGCTGATGTCCTCGTCAATTTTGTAGCCTTCAACAATAAGTCCAACGCTGGCAATATCGACTTTGACACCTAAGGTTGGTTCGAAGTTGTTTTGGCTGTCTGTGTCGACATACTCACCCGTCTCTTCTTCAAAATACTCAATCTCGACATTGTTGTAATTCAAACCGATACGCGGCGTTATCGCCAACACATCGTTTACGCGAATTTCGTAACCCAACGCCGTATGTAATCCCCAAACTTGCTTCTCTGCCCAATGCGTGCCGAAATGCTCTTGCTCACCGCTGTCTATCGGTGCATTGAAGCCGAGTGACCAATTGATATTGGGCAACACTTCTGCGCCCATCTCTACACTCAAGACCTCATGCTTATCCAAAAAAGTCACGCCACCGGCTATAAAGGGTTCTCTCTCTTCTGCAAGCACTGGAGCGCTAAGCAAAAGCACCAAAATGAATAAGCCAACCAGATCTTTAAGCATGACACCTCCGAGCAATGAATACGTCGATTTACCACTTTCAGAATACGTGGATTACGTGCGCATTTTTGACGGTTAAGAAGCTCAAATTTGAACCTTTGAACACCACACAATGTCGTAACCAACGACGTAAATTTATGCTTAAGGCGCTTTGTGAAACACTCCATAGACCTCAACCTGTATCGCTTTTTAAACCTGATTTTTGAACAGAAGTCGTTGCCCAAGGTGTGCCATACGCTCGATATCAGCCGAGCAACGTTTAATCGCCAGCTGGCTGACTGCCGCGAGCTATTTGGTAACGAGCTGTTCATTGCCAATAAAGGGCTGTATTTCCCGACCCTGTTTTGCAGCCAACTCATGAACATTATCGAGGAACCGTTAGAACAACTGGAGTCTGCTCAAACTCAAGTCAACGTCCTTGAAGCCGCTACGCAACCGACCCAATTTCGCTTTTTTGTACCAAACCCTCTGAGCGCCATTCTCACCACACCGCTACTCGAATTGCTCAGCCAACACGACAATATCGCTGATTTCTCGATGGTCGATTGGAATCTTGAAGGCATCGAATTTCCAAAAGCAGGCTCACTTGCCGTCGGTATTTCTGGCTACCCTTCTGTTATGAATGAACGCGTGGTTGAGCGGAAAATCGGTGAGCTTGGTTTGTATCTCTATACCTCGCAGAACAACCCGCTTTGGCAACGAGATCATATTGATATTCAACGCCTGCAAAATGAAAAATTGGTGCGAGTGTCGATGGGCGCACTGGATGATGCCATTTACTATGAGAGGGTGAAGCGACAACTTGGGTTTGCTTTGGAAAGACGCTTAACCGTGCCATCAGTTCATGCCGCTTTGGATTGGTTAATCAAAACCGATTATGTTCTGATTTGCTTTGCCCTGCCCAATTCGGCTTTGCCGCAAGGCATCAAGAAGATTCCGCTGATTCAGGATAACGCTCAGATGTTCTTTGATATCGGCTTGCAGTTTCACCGTGGCTATTATCAACACCCAACGATAGTGAAATTAGAAAAGCACCTGTCCGATATTCTCAACGATTTATAACGTCAATGGCCATCGAGATACTGGACATACAAAAAAGCCGCCCGGTACAGGCGGCAAACAAGCAGTATGTGCAATAAAACGATAAAAATATAAAGGTCGATGAAAAACGTTAGAAGTTGAAGCTCAACGTAGCGCGAACCACATCTTCTTCAAATTCTTTACCATTGAGCGGGTTAACCGCTGAGTCGTTGATCTTACCGTAATCAACCGTTAGGCCGACCATACGCCAGTTAACCGTACCGCCAACAGAAGCGTAAACGCTATCAATGTTCATGCTCTGGCCAGAGTGAGTGCCACCATTGATATCAACGTCCGCATTAAAGTAGTTGATACCAAGCTTAGGAATGATATCGAACTCAGCAATTTCAAAGCGGTAACCAATGTTCGCGTACATACCCCAAGCGTCTTGATCGTTCTTTACGGGCATATCAATTGCGTCAGAGCCAACAAAAATACCACCACCGGTGACAATGTTGTTGCCCACATCGCGGCTGTAACCCAAGGTGTACATTTCGTGGTCGCCAACGAAGGTCGCACCCGCTTCAATTGAGTTGTTACGGCCTTCTGCCAATGCGTGGCCAGAAGCGGTCACTGTTGCCAATGTTGTTAGCGCTAGAATGCGTTTTGATGTGATAGTCATCTTTACTCTCTCGGTTTGGATTTGCTTATTACCCTACCCATTTCTGAATATCGAAATTGAGGCTTAAAAAGCTCACCTCTGAGCTAACTTATGACTAACAATCTTGACACTTAGCGCATAATAAACAGCTCTTCGTGATAACTCTGCTCAATATTAAATTGATACGCATCTAGCTCTTTTTTCAGTGTTTTTGAGAAAGCTTCTGGTCCACAGAAGTACATTTCATACTGGTTCAAATCACCACACTGAGCCGCAATACGTTCAGCATTCAAACGTGGCGATTTCATGGTATCTATCACATGCAGTTTGACGCTTGCTTGGTGCGCTAAGTGCCAAAGTTCATCGACCAACTGGCCGTCGATACCACGACTGCAGTAAAACAGATGAACATCGCTAGTTTGCGCTTGCACTTTCAATGCTTCCAAAGCGGCAAAGAAAGAAGCAATCCCTACCCCACCAGCAATCCAGATTTGAGGTTTCTCTAAATCAAATTCCAAACGTCCGTAAGGCCCCTCTACCATTACCGCATCGCCCGCTTTTACGCGCTCATACAAGCCGGTAGTAAAATCGCCTAGCTCTTTGATTAGGAAACGTAATTCATTGCTTTCACTGCCAGAGACGATAGTGAACGGATGGGCATCTTCATCACCAAAACGTAAGTAAGCAAATTGCCCCGCCTTGTGCCCTTGCCAAGACGCATTTGGTTTAACGACCAATTCCATCACTTCAGCTTGAGGGAAGTAACGTGTCGACGCCACAACCGCAGAATGTTTATTACGACGACCAACGAAGCCAAACAAGCTGTAGAGCGCGGCAATCGAACCGACGACGGCAAACCCAACAGTAAGATAGTAAACAGGCTCGCCCCAATACGCGCGTTTGAGCAGCAGTACGGAGTGAATCGCGATCAGCAAATACGCCACCGACATAAAGCGGTGCGATAGTTTAAAGGGTTTGTACTTCACTGCGCCCCATAGAGAAACCACCAGCAAAACCAACAGCATGTAGAAGCCCCACTCACCCATGCCTTGAGCAAGATCGCGCAGACCATGAATCCAAGCCTCGATTCCAAAGAGGTTACCCTCAGGCCCTGCACCTGTGTGTTTCTCTGGTCTTGCTAATACACCAGACATGACTAGCCATTTCGGCACTTGATACCAAAGCCAGTGCGCCAAACCTAATGCAACGCCACCAATGCCGAGCCATTTGTGCACTCGATACGCTTTGTCCATGCCATGTAGCCAGTTTTCAACCACAGGAAGGCGCATTGCCAACACCATGGTTATCGACATCAGCATCAAAGACAGAATGCCTGAATATTGGATCATGGCAGATCGCCATTCAAAGACATTGGTAGAAGACAAAAGCTGCGGTTCCATCGCAAACCATAATACGGACATCGCGGCGATCATTGCCCAGATGATATTGCGGAATGTTTTCATGATTGGTTACTCGGTTAATCGACAATTTTACTTTAGCGCTTCACATGTAAAGCAACGTCAATAAGAGTAAAAGCGGGTAAAGCTCGACATATGCAAGGATTCCTACAGAAAAAAGACAAGAATCTAACAGTCATTAGAGTATTCACTCGTTATAGTTCCGGCTAAATTCGCCAAGGTGCGAACTGGAATAAATAACACTAAGAAAATCAATAATGAAAAAGCTATTTCTGCTACTCGGATTGTTAGTCTGTTCGAGTGCAACGTACGCCGCCAAACTGAATGAAGACCTCTCCGCAATTGAAGACCACATAACGGGTCGCATTGGCGTTTCTGTTTGGGATACACAAACAGACGAAAAGTGGGATTACCGTGGCGACGAGCGCTTCCCAATGATGAGTACCTTTAAAACGCTGGCGTGCGCGACCATGCTGAAAGACATGGACAGCGAAAAGCTTGATAAAAACGCCACCGCGAAAGTCGAAGAGCGCAACATGGTGGTGTGGTCACCTGTCATGGATCGAATGGCAGGCCAAACTACCCGTATTGAACATGCCTGTGAAGCCGCAATGCTGATGAGCGATAACACCGCCGCCAACATTGTTTTACGCAGCATTGGTGGCCCGCATAGTGTAACCAGATTCTTGCGTTCTATTGGTGACAAGGCCACTCGCCTTGACCGTTTTGAACCAAGATTGAATGAAGCAAAACCTGGCGACAAGCAAGATACAACAACGCCTAACGCCATGGTAAACACTCTACACACCCTGCTAGAAGGTGATGCACTCTCTTACGAATCACGTATTCAGTTAAAGATTTGGATGCAAGACAACAAAGTCTCCGATTCTTTGATGCGATCTGTGTTGCCAAAAGGCTGGTCGATTGCCGATCGTTCAGGTGCTGGCGGGTTTGGCTCGCGTGGTATCACGGCGATGATCTGGAAAGAAAACCATAAACCGGTTTACATCAGCATTTACATTACTGAGACCGATTTATCGTTGCAGGCGCGCGACCAAGTCATCGCTCAAATTAGCCAGTTGGTGTTGGACGAATACAAAAATATTTAGCGCTAACTTGATGATTTAAAACGGAGCTTTCGGGCTCCGTTTTTTTATGTCTGCGATCTTGGTTGACACAGGTAGAACGATCGCTTTACCCTAAAGGTAGAACATTCATTCTACCCATGAGAAGACGCTATGTTGAAAGAACAGATCGCCGCCAGTTTAGAGCAAGCTTTTAGCGAGCTTGGATTTGCCGAGCCGAGTGTGGCACAGCTCAAGACGGCCTGTGGCGTTAGCCTACGTACCTTGTACAAGCACTACCCTTCTAAGGAAGACATGATCGTGGCTGCGTTAGAACACCGCCACCAGCGCTACTTAAACTTCCTGCTGGATAACTCGCCACAAGCCGGGCTAGAAGCGACTCAGCACGTATTCAACAAGCTCAAACAATGGATGGAAGACTACGCACCGCATGGTTGCATGTCGATGAACGCGATTGCGGCATTTCCCGAGCACGACATCATCAACCAAACCGTGAAAGCGCACAAAGAAGACGTTCGACAATTTTTGGGTAAACAGAGCCTTCGCCAAGACCTCGCCACGCAGCTTTTCTTATTGCACGAAGGTGTCTCCAGCGCTTGGCCAGTACTGGGTAACGAGGCTCTGAACTCTGCGCAACAAGCTGTTTTAAGATTGCTAAAGGAAGATTAATCATGACAACACTACCAACCACAATGAAAGGTGTTCTATTGACCGGTCACGGCGGACCAGAAATGTTGGAATACCGCCAAGATATTCCTGTCCCAACGCCAAAAGAGAACGAAGTGCTGATTCGTGTATCCGCAGCAGGCGTGAACAATACCGATATCAACACGCGTATCGGCTGGTATTCAAAAGGCGACAACGATAGCGAGGACGCAAGTTGGAGTGGCAATGCACTGGTTCTTCCACGCATTCAAGGCGCTGACGTCTGTGGCGAGATCGTTGCCGTGGGTAGTATGGTGCGTGAAAGCCGCATAGGTGAACGCGTGCTGATTGAACCTTGCTTGAGCGATGTAAATGGCGAAACCATTAATCCACCTTGGTACTTTGGCTCAGAATGCGACGGTGGTTTTGCAGAATACACCGTGGTCTCAGCTAAGCACGCCTACCAACTAAAGACGGATTTAACTGACGTTGAACTTGCTTCTTTCCCATGTTCGTACTCAACGGCAGAAAACATGCTCACGCGATCTCGTGTTGCCAAAGGAGATCGTGTCCTGATTTCTGGTGCTTCCGGTGGTGTGGGCTCTGCAGCGATTCAACTCGCCAAAGCGCGCGGTGCCAGCGTTATTGCCATTACAAGTCCAAGCAAAAATGAACAAGTTCTGGAGTTGGGCGCAGATGAAGTCGTGCCACGTAATGCAAATCTTGTTGAAGCGCTTGGCAGTAACAGCGTCGATGTGGTGATTGATTTGGTTGCTGGCGACCAGTGGCCACAGTTCCTTGAAGTGTTGCGCCCGAAAGGTCGTTACGCGGTATCAGGTGCCATTGGCGGTGCGATGGTTGAGCTAGACGTTCGCACTTTGTATCTCAAAGATCTCAGCTTCTTTGGTTGTACTGTCCTTGAGCCAGAAGTGTTTGGAAACTTGGTTCATCATATTGAACAAGGCAACATCAAACCATTAGTCGCACAGACATTCCCACTGGAAGACATCAACCAAGCGCAAGCGGCATTCCAAGAGAAGGGCCACGTAGGCAAGATGGTTCTTACCGTGAAGTAATTAGCTACCTCTACACTGATAGAGCATATTAATAAGCCCCTCTGCAAGTTCTTCGCAGAGGGGCTTTTTCGTTCAGGTTAGATCAACAATTGCCGGAGCTTAATGGGTTACCAGTAAGCAGGAGTATCCAAACCTTGCACACAAGAGGATGTGCCTTGGATTGGCGTCAATTCACCTACAAGTGATTGTGCCAACCAACCATGTGGGAAGCTCAAAGTATGAGGCGCTTTGAATTGCGCTTCCGTCACTTGTTGGAAACCAACGCGCGAGTAGAAGTTAGGGTCGCCGTAGGTAAACACCAACTCGAAACCTTGCTGTTTCAAGTGTTCAAGGCCAAAGTTGATCAGGGCTTGTCCTACGCCTTTCCCTTGGCACTCTGTTAGTGTTGCCATTGGCGACAATAAGTAACCCACTTCACCATTCTCAAAACGTAGCGGTGTAAACAACACGCCTGCAATCAAGCGCTCATCTTGTTTCGCAACAAAGCCTTTCAATTCTTGCTCTGGCGTTGTAGTTAACAAATCGCCGACGAGTAAGCCAATGGTTTTGCCTTCTGCTTCACCTTCAGAATCAGAAAAGGTTTGAGTAAACAAAGCGATCATCTCGCTGCTCATAGCTCTCTCATATTGAGAAAGTGTGTAGTTAGATTTTTGAGTATTCTGATTTGTTGTTTCGTTCATTTTTCTATCAATCTTTTTGTAAGATATACATCTGATACGCCACTTCATTACCACGGCGTTTAACGATATCTAATTCAACTTGTATGTCTTTTAATGCTTGTGATGCTGGCATCTCAGCTTTCAAACTTTGCACACGCTCATCTAAAGGAGCGTAGTAGTTATCCCATGCCTGTTGGCTAATTGGGAATGTATCTAACACTCGGTAGCCTGCTGCTTTCGCCTGCGCAATACGCTTCTCGACACTGCCCACATCTGGGTATTCTTTTTGCCAGAACGCCACCGTATCTTCGCTTGGTGTATCCGTGTTCCAAACCAAATCGCTCACCACTAAGATACCGCCGTCTTTAAGCAATGGGCGCCATGCTTTGAATGCGTTCTCCACACCCATGATGTAAGCACTGCCTTCTGCCCAAATGACATCAGCCGAGCCCTCTGCAAATGGCAGTTCTGTCATGCTCGCACACACCGTGGTGATATTGTCATTTAAGCCAAGAGCCTCCGCTTTGTCTTGTAGGCGTTGCAAAGACGGCTCGTCGTTATCGACCGCAGTGATGTGTGCATGTTTTGCCAAAGTACGAGTCGCAATGCCCTGCCCGCACCCGATTTCCAATATTTCATCAGGTTGAGTTGGTAATAGGCTCAATGCTTTCAACGTATCTTGCTCTGAACCAGGCCCCCAAAACTCCAAGGCTTCATATACGCGAAAGAAGTCCGCCATGTAGTCGTCGTGAGTATTCATATCTTTTGATAACCAACGTAAGTGAAGGGCTTCTTTCTCGCTAAAACCTTGCGTCATCAGCCATTTAAAGTGCGCATCCGGCGCGACTTCATCCAACGATTCATGCCAATCGGTTAACGGTGTTTCACCCAGCAGCGCTGCCAACAGCTGTCGCGATTTCTGCTTTTGCTCAATCTCTTCATCGAGCTGTTTGAGTCTTTCCAACATCAACTGTCGATCTACTTTGGCTTCCAAACAGGCTTTACACTCCTTGAGCGTCAGTCCGCCACTCTGCAATTGCTGGATCAAACGCAAGCGTTGTAGATCCGCATCGCTATACGCGCGGTAGCCGTTGCTTAACCGTTGCCCTTTGATGAGCTCAATCTTCTCGTAATAGAGCAATGTGGTGCGAGACAAACCCAGCATTTCTGCCAGTTCCGATATCCGATACATGTAATTTTCCTCAGCGCTGATGAAAGCATCTTAAACTGTAGAGTTATAGACAGGTCAACATGAATTGTAGAAAAAGATACGCTGAAAGATAAAACGCGGTGAGAAAGCATCAGGTTACTAAAAGGTAACTGGTTGAATTCACACTCTTGGTCTCCATATCCATTTTATAACTCGAAAAAGTAAGGTCTGTTTTATGGAATCAGTAATCAAAATCGACGTAGTGTCGGATGTGGTTTGCCCTTGGTGCATCATCGGCTACAAACGCTTAGAACAAGCAATTCAAGAGCTAGGATTGGAAGATAAAATTGAGTTGGAATGGCAACCGTTCGAATTGAACCCAAACATGCCAGCAGAAGGTGAAAACCTACGCCAACACCTAGCGAATAAATACGGGACAACGCCGGAAGACAGCGTTCGTGCACGCGATAACCTGACTAATCTGGGTAAAGAAGTGGGATTCGACTTTGATTACTTTGATGACATGAAGATGGTTAACACGCGAGATGCACACGTACTGCTGCAGTGGGCAGAGCAATTTGGTAAGCAAACTGAACTGAAGTTAGCCCTGTTTGCCGCGTTCTTTGGTCAACGCAAAGATGTCTCTGACCGAAGCACACTGGCAGCGATTCTGACTGACATTGGTTTAGATGCAAATATGGGCATCGCCACCCTAGACGATGCAAGTAATTCTGACTCTATCGAGTATCAAGAAAGCCAATGGCATCAACTTGGCGTGAGCTCAGTACCAACAGTGGTGTTCAATATGGAAAGTGCAGTGACAGGCGCTCAACCAGTTGAAGTCTACAAGCAAATCCTGACCGAATACGCAGAAAAACTGGCTAAGTAACAAGTCATAAGAAAACGCCCACAATACGTTCGCATTGTGGGCGTTTTTGTATTCTGCTCGTGATTAGGCGCTATTTCACTAATCCTTGTTCAACCAAGCTCGGGAAGACCTCATTGAGGAAAATCGTGCTTATCGCGATGTCATCCACGTTTGAAGAATCTACCCATTGGCACTCTTCGATTTCGTTACTGGCAACCACCTCGCCCGAATAATCATTAACGAAGAACACATCCATGACCAAAGTAATGTCGTCTTTATCGTGTGCAGGCGCTTCAAAGCGACCAAACAGCGTCAAAGCATCATCCGCCACGACAATGCTTACTTCTTCTTGCAGTTCGCGACATAACGCTTGCTCTGACGTTTCGCCACTATCCAGTTTTCCACCCGGCGCATAGAAGGTGTCTTTGCCTTTTGAGCGCAGCACCAACAGTGAGCCGTCTTTAATGATGATACCTGCTGACTTGTGCATCTTGCTTTCCTTCTAGGCGTTAGAGAAACTTCTCGATCATGACTTCATTGATGTATTGGCCGTTAACTTTGGCATGCTTCTTTGCGGTGCCGACCACTTCAAAGCCATGTTTTAGATACGTTGCAAGCGCGGTGGGATTGTCCTCTCGTACATAAGCAAACAGCTTTTCATAGCCTTTGGATTTAGCATCGGCAAAGGTGGCAGTAAACAACGCTGAAGCGACACCTTGTCGACGGCACTTGGCATCGACGAACGTACCGATAATACCCACATGTGCGAATGCCTTGGTATAACTGGCGAAAGGCTCTACGTTTTGGAAACCCAGCACAGCACTGTCTTCCTCGTCCTCTTCTTTTACATTCAATGCCACATTGAACACACCCGTTTCAGGAAAGCTTTCAATGAAGCCTTCTTCCTCTTCTGGGGTGAAGGTGGTATCAAGGATGGTATATAAGCCCTCTTCTATGATGGGATTGAGAACTTCGGTAATGCCTTGAGCGTGCTGTTTTTTTGCCTTTGTGACGACAACTTTCATAGTATTTTTCGTTCTTTTTATAGGGATGAAATAGGAGCTCGATTATCTTCTATCTTGATCGTAAAACCAATGACCTAACGATCGTTCGATCAGTAAGTATCCACTGGATAATCGTATCGTTAACGCCCTACAAATAAGCTACCGCTTCAATGTTGTTCCCATCGGGATCATAAAAAAATGCTGCGTAGTAATTCGGAGCATAGTGTTCACGCAAGCCTGGCTCACCATGACAAGTAACACCAGCTTCAATACCTGCTTTATGAAAGGCCTCGACGGATGCTTTGTCATTCGCTTTAAACGCAATGTGGCAAGGGGCACTTTGACCACCCTTTTCTATCAGGAAGCGCGTATTGGGTTCACCAACTAATCCAAAGCCTGCCGCTGCTTCGTCCGACCATTTTAGTTCGATGCCCAAAGTGATAAGAACCTTGGAATAAAAAGCGACACAGGCATCAAAATCCACAACTTTAATTTCAAAATGATCAATCATATCTATCCCTACTTGATTGAATTTGTTCCATAAAAAAGACCACCTTAATCAAAGGTGGTCTCGATTGCGAAGTCTATCATTTTATCGGTGACAAACTTGTCGGTAATGCCTCAGCTTAACTTAAAGGACGGCCTTCATAATCACCCGTCAGTGTTTTCAAGAACGCTTTGATGGCTTCCACTTCTTCATCCGACATTTCCACTCCGACTTGGTATTTACCCATGTCGTAGATGGCTTTTTCTAGCGTATCAGCATGTCCATCGTGGAAGTATGGCGGTGTCAGTTCAATGTTACGCAAGGTTGGCACTTTGAACTTGTGCTTGTCTTCTTTGTTACCAGTGAAGTTGTAACGACCAAGGTCTGCGTCCGTCATATCAGTACCACGCTCAGCAAAGTAGTCCGCTTTCATGCCCATGGTTTCAAACGTTTCACCACCCATCGCTTCACCTGCGTGACAGGTTTGACAATCGTACTTCTTAAACAACATCAAACCGTATTTCTCGTGCGAGTCCAGCGCTTGAGTGTCACCCATCATGTATTGGTCGAAGCGGCTGTTTGGTGTGGTTAGGGTTTTCTCAAACTCGGCAATCGCATCCGTAATGTTGTTGCCATTAATCTCACCTGAGTAAACCTTTTTGAACATCGCAACCATTTCTGGATCTTGGCTTAACTTGTCGACGATTTCATCCCAATCCATAGAGCCCATTTCAATCGGGTTAAACGGAGGACCACCTGCTTGGTCTTGCAGATCCGCGGCACGACCATCCCAGAATTGCAGCTTGTTGTACACAGCATTAAACACGGTTGGCGCATTGATGCCACCCACTTGGCCATGAATACCAACAGATGTTACGAGTCGGTCCACGCCGCCTGTATCAAGGCTATGGCATGACGCACATGAGACACTATTGTCTCCTGATAGTCGCGTGTCGTGATAAAGCACCTTACCCAGTTCAGCCTTGTCTGCATCGGTTTCGAACGTGGTGTAAATTGGTTGTAGAACTTTGGTTTTACGTTCTTCAGATACCGGAGACTGTGCATGACGCTCTGCACGCTTCTCACGAATCCACTTCAATAAGGTGTGTTTTTCGTCTTTCGACATGCTCGCTGACCAGTGCATAGTCAGGTAGATCGCTGGCGGCATTGAGTCGTCGTAAAGCACCTTCTCAAGACGAGCCAAAGCCACTTCAGAAACAGGATCATTCTGCTTCACGTCATCCAGCAAGTTGGTCATGTCAAAGTGACGCATCGCCACCTTCACATCTGCTTCCATAATTTGTTTCGCCACTGGCATTTCAGAATAGAAAGGCATTTCACTGTTCGGCGTATGGCAGTAGCCACAACCTTTATCCGCCAATACCTTCATCGCTTGATAATCCAGTGTCGATTGATCTAACGAACTAAATTGCGTCAGATTTTGTTGAGCCACTTTTTTATCGTCTTGGTTCACCATGTAAATGGCACCCAAGTAAGCCACCAAGCCTGCTCCCACGATCCCTAGTGTTATTTTCTTTTTATTCATCACTGTTCCCCTAAATCAGTTGGGGCGAAAGTTATTGAAATGCCAATATTTTTAAAAATGGGAAAAAGGAATAGATATTAATCGAATATTTAGATGAGCAACGAATTTAACATCTAACATTTTCTAAATCAGTTACTTGTAGATAAAAGTAAAAAATACAACATAAAAACAACAAGTTAAAAGTGGCTCTTTTGTTGATATGAGTCAAAAATGGTGCGAGAGAAAATATATAACTGGGATTAATTGAAATTGATCAAAAATAAATCAGAGCGGATTAGATAAGGAATTATAGACACAAAAAAAGGCAGCTCATGAGCCACCTTTTTTGAAAGTCAGCAAATTAAATTATGCTTTCTTAACATCTTTAGCTGGGTAAGTCAGAGTTGCTTCACCAGCTTGAACGCGTACGTAGAAACCGCCGCTGCTCAGACCTGTAACAACCATTTCACCTAGATCGATACCTTTAGTAGCTACTACTACGTCACCGATTGAAAACATATTTAATACCTTGTTTATGTAGATTATGACCTTAAGTCGTTGGCGGTATTTAATCTGAAATTACCCCCTTAACCTAATCAGGTTTTTTGTCGTTATGATTAACTTTTATTATCGCTCTAAACCTTGTTTTTATTGGTTTTATCAGAGCTTGATGGAGATCGCTTTTACGCATTTCGACTTACATAAGTAAAGGGGAGATTTCCCCCTAATGAGCTAAGATGGAGGAGTCATAATTGCCTTTGATTATGCTTTTGCTCTCTGGAGATAAACGATGAAAAATGGTCTTACTATTCGTGCATTAGAACGTTCAGATCTGCGCTTTATTCACGATCTTAATAACAACCGTAATATCATGACGTATTGGTTTGAAGAGCCATACGAATCGCATGATGAATTGGAAGAGTTGTACCAAAAGCATATTCATGATGACGCTGAGCGTCGCTTTGTCGTGGAAGATGAACACGGCGTATTAATTGGTTTAGTAGAGTTAATCGAGATTAACTACATTCACCGCAGTGCGGAATTCCAAATTATAATCGCACCAGATCATCAGGGGCGAGGATATGCCGAAGAAGTAATCCATCGTGCTTTAGACTATTCATTCTCCATTCTCAATCTTCATAAAATCTATTTGCTGGTCGCGTTGGACAATGAGAAAGCGATTCACCTATACCAGAAATGTGGCTTTATTGAGGAAGGGCATTTGGTACAAGAGTTCTTTATCAACGGAAGCTACCGCGATGTAAAACGCATGTATATCCTGCAAGAACAGTATCGAGCCAAACTGGTAAGCAACGAATGAAAAAACGCAGCCTACAGGCTGCGTTTTTATTTCAGTTTAAGCCTAACTTACAGCTTTTCAACGCCCATATTGAACAAAGTAAAGCTGTAAACATCAGCGGTTTTCTCGATAACCTTACTGGTCGGTGTGCCTGCACCGTGACCTGCGTTGGTTTCGATTCGAATCAAAGTTGGGTTTGTACCCGCTTGTTTAGACTGTAGCTCAGCTGCAAATTTGTAAGAGTGCGCTGGCACCACACGGTCATCGTGGTCACCCGTTGTCACCATAGTTGCAGGGTACTTAACGCCGGCTTTGACGTTGTGTACTGGCGAGTATCCTTTGAGGTAATTGAACATCTCTTTACTTTGTTCTGCTGTACCGTAGTCATAAGCCCAGCCCGCACCTGCCGTAAAGGTATGGTAGCGAAGCATATCCAATACACCCACTGCTGGCAGTGCCACTTTGAACAGCTCTGGGCGCTGCGTCATCACTGCACCAACAAGCAAGCCGCCGTTCGAGCCACCGTTAATCGCGAGCTTGTCTGACGAAGTGTAGTCTTTTTCGATAAGGAACTCAGCTCCGGCAATAAAGTCATCAAACGAGTTTTGCTTCTCTAATTTGGTGCCGGCGTTGTGCCACTCTTTGCCGTACTCGCCACCGCCACGAATGTTCGCGACAGCGTAGATACCACCCATTTCCAACCATGCCGCTCGGCTTGGGCTGAAGTAAGGTGTTAGGCTGATATTGAAACCACCATAACCATACAAGATCGTTGGCGCACTGCCGTCCATCGGCGTGCCTTTTTTGTAGGTGATGATCATTGGAATCTTAGTACCGTCTTTCGACTTGTAGAACACCTGACGAGATTCAAATTGTGCCGGATCGAATGGTGCGTTCGATTTGTGGTAAACCTCGCTGTCACCGTCTTTGATGTCTAGGCGATAGGTCGTGCTTGGCGTCTTGTAGTTGGTGAAAGAATAGTAGACTTCAGCGTCTTCTTTCTTACCCCAAAAGCCGTAAGCACTGCCGATGTCTGGCAGCTTGATTTCACGAATGAACTTACCGTCCATGTCGTATTGTTTGACCATAGAAAGGGCATCAACAATGTAGCTTGCGAACAGGTAACCGCCCGCGGTTGATGGACTAAGCACGTTGTCAGTTTCAGGAATTAAATCTTTCCAATTCTTCGGCTCAGGGTTGCTCGCATCCACCGTCACCACGCGTTTGTTTGGTGCATCTAAGTTGGTGACCAAATACAGCTTGGTGCCTTTGCTATCAATCACCCAAGTATCAGAATTAGTGTCATCCAAAATAGTTTGCAGCGGACTGTCTGGCTTGGTCAAATCTTTGAAGAACAGCTTATTGCCAGACGTTGAAGTGCTTGCCGAAATAAATAGGTAACGTTGGTCGTCGGAAGTGTAACCACGAACGTATCGGTGCTTCTCTTCCTCTGTACCGCCGAAGATAAGCTTGTCTTCACTCTGCTTAGTGCCTAGCTCGTGATAGTAAAGCTTGTGTTGGTCGGTTTTTGCCGAAAGCTCGCTGCCTTCTGGCTTGTCGTAACTTGAGTAGTAGAAACCTTTGTTCCCCAGCCAGTTTACGCCGCTGAACTTAATATCCATTAGCGTCTCACCGACAGGCTTTTTGGTTTCAGCATCAAGCACAATCACTTTGCGCCAGTCGCTACCGCCCTCTGAAATGCTGTAAGCGACTAAAGAACCATCTTTAGTGAAGCTCACATTCGCCAGCGAGGTCGTGCCATCTTCGCTAAAGGTATTTGGGTCGAGGAAGACTTCTGGCTTGCCATCATCAAGTTGGCGATAAAGTACATCTTGATTTTGCAAACCGTCGTTCTTGTAGAAATAGGTGTATTTACCTTCTTTGAATGGACGCCCTAACTTCTCGTAATCCATCAACTGAGTTAAGCGTTCTTCAATCTGGTGACGATAAGGAATTTGCGCCAAGTAATCGAACGTCACTTGGTTCTGCGCTTTGACCCAGTCAGCGGTTTCTTTACTGCGGTCGTCTTCTAACCAGCGGTATGGGTCACTAACTTTGGTACCAAAGTACTCATCCACCACATCGACTTTCTTTGTCGTTGGGTACTTCACAGCCATTTTGTGTACGTGTTCAACCAATTCCTTTGTTGAGTCCTCGGCATAAGCACTCGGCAATATGCCCGTCATCGCAAACGCGGTCACCAGTGCTAAGGTTTTCTTTTTCATAGACTTCCTTTTCTGTTTTTGTTTTGTGTAATGCATCAAGCATCTTACCTATATCGAAGTAAGGATTCTAATTGCTTTGAAAAAATTGCTTGGTAAAGGTTTTAAAGTCACCAAAGCCAAACTAGCTGCTTGGCTTCGGTGATCCCCCGCAATGTGGAGTTATAAACAAGAGCTTGCTAGCTCAGTTCAATGCTTCGAGACACACCCGACTCCGCGGCAAAATCTTGGTCATGGCTGATAAGAATAAAGCCGCCTCGATACGCGCTTAGTGCCTGAGCAAGCATGATTTTCGAATCCAAGTCGAGGTGATTATCTGGCTCATCCAAGAGCAACAAAGGCTGCGTTGGTTGATGACTGACAATCAGCATAGCGAGCTTCATTTTCTCGCCGCCACTCAATACACAGCCCAAACGAAACACACTGTCTCGGCGAAAGCCAATGCCTGCTAGTAATGTTCTGGCATCGCTTTCTTTCATCCCCTCACAATGTTGCATTAGGTTTTCCAACATGGAGAGTTCAGGCTGTATCGCACCAAAGTGCTGGTCGAGATAATAAAGCGGCGCATTGATTTGCAGCTCACCACTTTGCAGTGAGAACTCCCCCAAGAGGGTTTTCAGTAAGGTCGATTTACCGCATCCGTTTTTGCCCAACAAATGCAATTTATCATCCGCATGAACTTGTGCAGTGATGGGCTGAGCCGATCCAAATGGCAACACGCCTTCTAAGAGCGACACGACTTTTCGCGAGCGACTTTGACTGTCTGCCAAATACAGTTTTTGCCCTTTGATTTGCTCTTTGCGCACTCGCAAGCTTTGCTCTTTCTCCTGCAGGTGCGCTTGGCGAAGTTGCTCGTTCTTATTACGACTGGCGGCTCGGGCTGTGGCTTTGTCTTTCATACCATCCAATAAGATCTTCGGCTGGCTGCCATCCTTTCTCAGCTTGTTACCTTGAGCCGCTCTTTGTTCTGCTTTCTCTCGATTGCGCTGCGCTTGCTCTTCCAATTGCTTTTTTTGTTTATCGACAGCAGCTAATTGGCGTTCCACCGCTTGTAGTTCAGTGCGCTTTTGCTCGGCATACACGTCGTAATTACCGCCAAACACTTGCAAGCCTAAACCGGATAGCTCCCAGATTTCCTCCATTTCGCGCAGTAACTCTCTGTCATGACTGATGAGCAGAATCGCGCCTGAGAAACTGCGCATCGAATCAATCAACCACTGCTTGGCATGTGTATCAAGATGGTTCGACGGTTCATCAAGGATCAGCAATTCCACTTCACTTTCGAACAGCTGCCACAGTTGCAAACGCGCTAACTGCCCGCCACTCAATTGCGAACAAGGAAAGTCTGGCTGTGGCGGTAAACCCACGGTTTCTAACTGCTTGGCAAGTTGGAAGGGCAAATCCCATTGCTCACCCACCACCTCAAACAATTGCTCAGAGCAATCGCCCATCTCGATCTGCTTGAGTGCGCTTAGCACTTTGTCCTTTGCTAAAAACTGAGCAATCGAAAGATCGCCACCTAACAAGTGCGATGGTTGCTGGCGATATACCGCAAAGGACCTCGGTAAGGTTACTGTACCGCTGGTTGGGGTTTGCTCACCGCTGAGTATCGATGCAAACACCGATTTTCCGACACCGTTACGTCCGACTAACCCAACACGGCGTTTGGTCATAGAACATGAGATTTGCTGAAACAGCGTTTCGCCATTACCAAATTGATGACTGATATTGTAAGCCTGTAAGACTGGCATAATTTGCCTCCTGTATGACAGAGACAACAGCCGTAGCTTGAGATAAATCTAGAGATGAGATCGATGCAAATACACGCGCCCATAGAAGCGCTTCAAATAGAAAAATGGTAACTGCAAAGAAATATCGGAAAGTGAGCTACGCCTACTAACCCTGTAAATCCAAAAAATAAAATGAGAGTTGGATGACAGGTTTAGTTGTTCATGTTGGCGTAATCTCCTAAAGAAGTGATGCGCAAAGTCTAAAGGTTTTCTTGTATAAAAAGCAAGCGACTTCTGTCACAAGCCGCTTTCAGACCGAGAGCTCGTTTGGGTACCCTCGTTTACAAGGGCACAAACCTAGAACTATGCTTCAAAGTAAATTGCAGGTTTGATATCAACCAAAGGCGTGCCATCTAAGCAGTCCAAACCACGCACTTTAATTACTCCCTCGTCGATAGACTCAATCGGTAATACCGCCGCTCCAAGAGGGTTTGGTCTGTGCGGCGAACGTAAAGCAAATGTGCCGTTCTTCCCTTGCATCATTTCAGGTTGGCGGTTCGCACCAGAAAGCCAATACAGAACCAGTATTTTCTGCCCAACTTCAAGTCCTACAAGCCCTTGGTGATACTGAGATTTAAGTTGAATTTCACACACAGGTCCATCTTGTGGCTGAATGTTATTTGGGCACTGAGAAACCTCTATATATGGCGTGCGAACTTGCCCAATGAACTCAAGTTGTGGGGTTTGAATTGTGTTCATATCAACCTCTATTTTTGTTCTGACTTCATCGCTGAAAAAGCGTAAATGGAAATGGTGACCAAGATGATTGAACCGCCAAGAATGCTTGCCATTGCAGGAATTTCGTCAAAGAAGAGTAATGCCCAAAGTGGTGCTAGCACGGTTTCAATCATCAGAATCATGCCAACTTCTGGTGCCGTGATGTAACGGGTCGCGACTTGTGAAAGCACACGCCCAAACGGCGCAGTAAATAGCCCCATCAAGCCCATAATCAGCCAAGTATTCGCGCTGTAAGTTGAAGGCGTAGCCCAAAACAGCATTGCTATCGCTAAAAACAGTCCACCAAAACCAACACTTGCCATGCGGCTTACGTGCTGATGCTTACGCAGTTGCACCTGATTGAGCGACAAACACACCACGGCAAACACTGCTAAACCATCGCCAATCCAGTTACCCGATTTAAAAGAACCAGAGACCACAATCGCAATACCTACCATCACAGCAACAATCGCAATCCACGTCGAACGCTGGGTCACTTCACCCAAAAACCACCAGCTAAACAATGCAGCCAAAGCTGGTGCTGCGCTCAGAATCACAAAGGTATTCGCAACCGTGGTTAGCTTAATGCTCATCACTAAACCAGCAGCACTGCCGAGCATCAATAAGCCGGACAACAAGACATGCCAGCCGCTCTCTCTCACCGCTCGAACCAGACCGCGCTCATCGCGAAGCTGGATAAATATTGGCATCGAAATGGCGGTAAATAAGCCAAACAGAAATGCGGTATCCACACCACTCACGCCCGAAAAGCGAATAAAAATTGGGTCTAGGCTCATCAGCAGTGCACCAACCAAGGTGATCATCACCCCGGCAAAGCGTGCGCTTTTGGCGTTTAGATTATTCATTAATGCCGTCGTCATCGTCTTTGTCCTCAAAAAATAAATCATACTCGTAAGTATGATTTTATAATTTCGGAGTTGTGTCAACAAAAATCATACCGTATAGTATGATTATCAAATCAAGAGAATCTGAGCATGAGCAAGATCGAGCAAAACCGAGAGAAGAAACGCCGAGCTATTTTGGAAGCCGCGAAAGAGAACTTTTTGTCCGAGGGATATGTGTTAGCAAACATGGATAAAATTTCCGCCCAAGCAGGCATGACAAAGCAAACCGTGTATCGCTACTTCCCATCTAAAGCAGTGCTATTTGAAGCAACATTGCGCCAGATAGGTGAAAACATGGATGGTGGTTTCATTACTCACCTACAAAAGGATGATCTGCGAGAAGCGTTGAACTCATTTGGTGAACACTTTGTTTCTTTCCACCTTTCTGATGAACACTTGGCGACCTTCCGCTTATTGATTGCAGAAAGCGCCAAAGCGCCTGAGATCACGACGATCTTCCGCGAAGTCGGTCCGGACGATACCGATACTAAGCTCACTCAGTTCTTCCAAGATCGTTTCAATATTAAGGAACCGGAAACACAGATTCGCCTCTGGACAGGCATGCTGCTGTCGATTCGCTCTGGCGTTTTAATGGGAATGGAGAAGCCAACGCAAGCTGAGATAACGGAACACGTGCAAGAGGTGACTGAGTTTTTGTTGGCAGCAATCGAGCATCAGAAGTGAACTAAAATCCATCGCTCGCCGTAATAGCCAAAGAGTGAAAACACCAATGGGAAACGGCTATGAATCTTTTGATTGAATCGGTCGAGGGTGGTATCTACCTCGCTTACAATGTGGAAAACCATACGAAGTCACTGATATTGAACGAGCACAAAAGCCCGCTCAAATTTGCCAGCCTCTGCGAGGCAAGAGACCACTTTCGAGGAGAAGGATACTCCTCTGCAAAACTGGTTCACCTCAACGCATCCGATGAGATGTGTGGAGAAAGAATACGCTGTGACGTGCCATTAGAGATTGAATTGAGCTGGTATTAGTACCGGCTCTTTTTTCGCCCTCCCCCTATATCCTCTCGCTCTTAGGCTGGTGATAATTTGCCAAAACTTTGAGCGATTTCGGGATCTTATCAACACATTTTTTGTTAAAGGCGTACTATGCTATTGGTAGTGTATTCCACAAGAGGGCGTGGTTATGAAATACAAACATATCCTAGTCGCACTGGAACTGTCTGATGAGAGTACTGTGTTGATTGACCGAGCGGTATCTATGGCGAGTTATCTCGGTGCCGAGATTTCTTTTATTCATATCGATGGTACTCATGGCGAAATTTATCGTGAGCTTGTCGATATCAAAGCAAACCCAGACCAAAGACCGTTGAATGAACATTCAATGGAGTGCTTGAAGTCCTTTAGCGATTACATGGAGCAGCCATTGAAGCACTTCTTCGTTGGCACGGGTGACTTGGCGGACAAACTGGAAGTGACCATCAAAGAGCAAGAAGTTGATCTGCTTATTTGTGGCCACCATCAAGACTTCTGGAGCAAGATCATTTCTTACTCAAGACATCTGATCAACAAGTCTCCGGTCGATATTCTGGTTGTGCCGATTCACGACTAGTTTGAATGAAGGATCTAAAAAGCCGCCAACGATGGGCGGCTTTTTTGTTGTTCTTGTTGGCTCAATTAAGGCTCTATTTCACCAATCGAATACAGCACCAACTCTTCTGGGTTGTTCCCTTCCCCTAACGAGTGAATGTCTTCCCCTTCTTGCTTCAGCTCATTAATCAGCTTGAGCGCTTTATCTTGCTTCACCCCAATAATGGTTGGCATTTCAGAGGCAGAGACACCAAAACGTGTTGCAATAAGCAAGTTTCTTACTTTGGTTTTATCCGATTCAAACATGGCATGACCTCTTTATTTTCAATCATCTAAGCATAGCGAATCGCGATGAAAAAGCATCACGCAGGTCGAATCAATAACGGATTTTCCTACGAGTTAGACAAGTATGGATAGCAAAAGATCAGTTACTGAAAACACGGTCGAAATAATTGAGTGGCGCCACCTTAGTGTTGGCTCTTCGCTGCCATTTACTCTTGTTCGCCACCAACCACTTTTGTTCGGAGTTGGCTAAAATTGCTTGGCTCACCTTGGCTTCTCTCAATTCATGTTCCATCGCAAACAACTGAGTATCAACTTCAGTGCGACCAAAATTGACCATCTCTGAATGAGGCTGCGCGATTTCGGTGATACCTGCACAGCCAATAATTCCGATGTCTGCAGAAAACTGGCCGTAAAAGTGCTCTGCCGAACCATCCACCACGTCGCGATCGTTAGTACGAATACGACCACCCGGAATCCAAGTTTCGATGTTCTCAAAGTGAGAAAGAATATGCGCCGCTTCGAAGTTATTGGTCACCACACGTAACTCACTGTGATTAGCTAGACGCTCAGCAACCAAAGCAATCGTAGTACCAATACCTAGAAACAAAGTCGTGCCGTTTGGGATAGCTTTGACTACTTCATCGGCGATGATTTGCTTTTCCTGCTGATTGGTGACTTGGCGAGAGGCATAGCTGCGATTGCTCAGAGTCGCAGGCAGCCCGACACCACCATGATGGCGTCGGGTAAGTCCGAGTCGACAAAGTTCATTGATATCGCGACGAATGGTTTGCGTCGTGACTTCGAAACGTTGGGCAAGTTCTTCTATCGAGCAATATTCTTGCTGATGAACCAGTTCAATGATGTTTTGTTGACGGACGTTTAAATTATTCATTCAGTGCGGGTTCTCGTATGGCTGAAGGCACTTTAACTTTATAACGTTGAGGCGTATCTGTAATCATCATATCCACGCCCCAATGCCAATGTGCTTCAACTAATTGAGGAAAGTTTGGTGTATAGCAGAAGAGTTGATAACCATATTGCTTGATTTTCTGAGCTTGCAATTCAGTCAGGAAGCGGTAATCACAATGCACACTGTATGCATCGATATGTTGTAGCACGACAGCGGAATCATCTGGAATCTCCTGCCATAGCTGCCCTCTTCTCACTTCTGGCAGGTAGTTTTTCATCATCATTAAGGCTTCTGTGTTAAAGCTAGAAAACAGAATCGCGTCCGCTTCTACACCTAAATGTTCAATCACCTGCGCAACCTTTTCGCACAACAGATCGATTTCGTCACCAGTGTAAACCTTCAACTCAATATTGAGCTTCACACCCGCTCTTGAAGTCAGCTCAAGCGTCTCTTCTAAACTTGGGATAGGTTCGCCTGCGAAGTCATCACCGAACCACAAGCCTGCGTCGAGTGCTCTCAGCTCCTGCCAAGTCAGAGCTTTGACTTTACCTCGACCATTCGTGCAGCGGTTGACCGTTTTGTCATGGATGACGACAGGAATGTTGTCCGCACTAAGCTGAACGTCGATTTCAATCCATTCACAACCAAATTCAATGGCGCGTTGTATTGCCAATAAAGTGTTTTCTGGAGCCAAACTGGATAAGCCGCGGTGTGCTGTTATTCTCATTTTTTATTCCGTCTTTTTCATTTGTTTTCAAATGAACTATCTCAACCCTCAATGACGCTTTGATTACAAAATGGTGACGAAAACAATGTTCAAATAAGTTCATTTTTTTGTAACTAGAACGTCATTTGGCTCATTTAATGTTCATTTGAATTTTTTGGAGCGGATTCATAATCAAAATGAACATTCGCAAGGAAACACCTGTTCAAATCATCCAATGAAAAGGAATCATTATGGCTATTAAACACCTCGCCGGACTTGCAATTGCAGCGGCATTCATCAGCACGCAAGCACAAGCAAAAACAGAGGTTGAGTGGTGGCACGCGATGGGCGGCGCACTAGGTAACAAGGTTAATGAAATTGCGGCAGACTTTAACGCAAGCCAATCAGAATACGAGATCAAACCGGTTTACAAAGGCAGCTACGCAGAAACGATGACTAGTGCTATCGCGGCATTCCGAGCAAAAGAGCAGCCAGCGATTGTACAAGTATTCGAAGTGGGTACGGCGACCATGATGGGCGCAGACAAAGCGATTTATCCTGTTTACCAATTGATGGAAGACACCAAAGAGTCGTTCAACCCTGATGATTACCTTGCAGCCGTAACGGGTTACTACACCACCAATGAAGGCAACATGCTTTCCCTGCCATTTAATAGCTCTACGCCGGTGCTTTACTACAACAAAGACATGTTCGCAAAAGCTGGCGTAGCAAACCCACCAAAGACATGGAAAGAGATGGAAGAAGTTTCCCGTAAGCTGCTGGCATCCGGTGCGAAGTGTGGTTTCAGCACTACGTGGCAATCATGGACGCAAATCGAAAACTTCGGCGCACGTAACAATGTTCCTGTTGCCAATAACAACAACGGCTTTGCTGGCTTAGACACTGAATTTAAGTTCAATGATTCAGCATTTGTTCGTCACATTGACCAAATGGGCAAATGGTCGAAAGAAGGCATCTTTAAGTACGGCGGTCGCCAATCTGATGGTATGCCACTGTTCTACACCCAAGAGTGTGCAATGACTATGGGTTCCTCGGCAGGTCTGGCTGGCATTAAAGAGAACATGAAAGACGTTGATATCGGCGTAGCGCAACTGCCTTATGATTCAGAGATCGTCGCGAAGCCACAAAACACCATCATCGGCGGTGCATCACTTTGGGTACTTCGTGGTCATTCAAGCGAGGAATACAAAGGCGTGGCGAAGTTTTTCTCTTACCTTTCTAGTGCAGAAGTCCAAGCAGATTGGCACCAGTTCACGGGTTACCTACCAATCACTAAAGCGGCTTATGAGCTAACGAAAGAGCAAGGCTTCTACGCTAAGAACCCAGGTACAGATACAGCGGTTCTACAAATGACGTCGACCGAGCCTACAGAAAACTCGAAAGGCATTCGCTTTGGTAACTTCCTGCAAACACGCGACATCATTAATGAAGAACTAGAAGCAGTGTGGGCAGGCAAAGCAACGGCACAAGCTGCGCTAAACAATGCGGTTCGTCGCGGTGACGAGCAGCTACGTCGCTTTGAACGCACACAGAAGTAACGAACATTTATAACGAACAATGATGCGCTGAGTCTTATTCAAATAGCCGCTCAGATACGCACTCTCCCCACCTATCTTGGGTGGGGAATTCGTTCACACACCTTGCCTGTTTTACTTTGGTATTTGTATGTCCTCACCTGTTGTTTTTAAGCACAAATGGCTTCCGGTTGCGCTGATCGCACCTCAATTGGTGATCACCTTGGTGTTCTTCATCTGGCCGGCAGGACAAGCCATTTTCCAATCTTCTCAACTTGAAGATGCTTTCGGCATGAGCCGTGAGTTTGTGGGTTTGGAGAACTTTGAAAAGCTCATCCATGATCCCCTCTACCTAGATTCCTTAATGACCACGCTGCAATTTAGCATCAGCGTTGCGGTGCTCGCGTTGGTCAGCGCACTTGTTCTTTCCGCTTTCGCCGAACAAATCATCCGTGGCGCGACCATGTATCGTACCTTCTTGATTTGGCCTTATGCGGTCGCTCCGGTTGTCGCAGGCTCGTTGTGGCTGTTTCTATTTGATCCAACCATCGGTGTGATGACCGAATTGTTGAACTTGTATGGCGTAGACTGGAACCCAACACTCAATGGCACTCATGCAATGTGGATGGTGATCATCACCTCGACGTGGAAGCAAATCAGCTACAACTTCCTGTTCTTCTTAGCGGCGCTGCAGTCCGTGCCGAAGTCTTTGCACGAAGCCGCAGCCATTGATGGTAGCGGTCCGATCAAACGCTTTATCACCATTAGCTTCCCGCTGATTTCACCAACCAGCTTTTTCTTGTTGGTCGTGAACTTTGTTTATGCGTTCTTTGATACGTTCGCCATCATCCACGCGATGACACAAGGCGGTCCGAGTAACAGCACCTCGACCTTGGTTTACAAAGTCTACAACGATGGCTTTATCGGGCTGGATTTAGGTTCATCGGCCGCGCAGTCCGTGATCCTGATGATCTTGGTTGCTTCCCTGACTGTGATTCAATTTAAGTATGTTGAGAAGAAGGTGGCGTACTGATGGTAGAAAGAAGACCGTTTTTCAATCTGTTTTGCCATGTCATTTTGATTCTTGGCATCATTTCGATTGCGCTTCCGGTTTGGATTGCAATCGTAGCAACTACCCATGAGAACAGCGCATTCGCTACTGGCACTCCACTTTGGTTTGGGGACTTGGGTTTTAGCGTGTTTACTGACTTGTTGAGTAACGACACTCAGTACAACAACAATACTTTGCCGATTGGCAGCATGCTGCTGAACTCTTTCATTATGGCGATGTGCATTACCATCGGTAAGTTGAGCATTTCCATCATGTCAGCGTATGCAGTGGTGTTCTTCCGTTTTCCGGGACGAATGCTGGCGTTCTGGATGATCTTCTTCACGCTGATGTTACCCGTTGAAGTGCGCATCATGCCGACCTTTGAGGTGATTACGAACCTCAACATGCTCAACTCATTTTACGGCTTAACCATTCCGCTGATTGCCAGTGCGACCGCTACTTTCTTGTTCCGTCAGTTTTTCTTAACGGTACCGAATGAGTTGGTGGAAGCCGCACGAATTGATGGTGCAGGACCAATCAAGTTCTTCTTCGATATCTTGTTGCCTCTGTCGCGTACCAATATCGCTGCACTGTTCGTCATCACTTTCATTTACGGCTGGAACCAATATCTATGGCCACTGCTGATCACCACTGACGTGCAGTACTACACCATCGTAATGGGCATTAAACAGATGCTTGGAGTGGTTGATGGTGTTGTGGAATGGAACAAAATTATGGCCACCACCATTATCGCTATGTTGCCACCCGTGATTGTGGTTATTGCAATGCAAAAAGCCTTTGTAAAAGGTCTGGTAGATTCGGAGAAATAAATGTCCACGTTAACTCTTTCTAATATCGCTAAATGTTATCCGAACGGCTATCAGGCGATCCAAAAACTCAATCTTGATATCTGCGACGGTGAAATGGTCGTATTGGTTGGCCCAAGTGGCTGTGGTAAATCCACCCTACTTCGCATGATTGCGGGCCTAGAAGAAATCAGCTCGGGTGAGCTCAAGATCGACACCACAATCGTCAACGATCTCGAACCGGGCGAGCGCGACATTGCCATGGTTTTTCAGAACTACGCCTTGTACCCACACATGACGGTGTACAACAACATGGCTTATGGTCTGCGCAACCGTAAAACACCGAAAGCGGAAATCGAGCGATTGGTTCACGAAGCAGCAAAGATGCTGGAGTTGGATCACCTTCTTGATCGTAAACCGGGACAGCTTTCTGGCGGACAACGTCAGCGTGTCGCGATGGGACGTGCAATTGTGCGTGAACCAAAGGTGTTCTTGTTTGATGAGCCTCTGTCTAACCTAGACGCCAAACTGCGTGTACAAATGCGTTTGGAAATAAAGAAGCTGCAACGTCGCCTTGGTACCACGTCAGTTTACGTTACCCACGACCAAGTGGAAGCAATGACGCTGGCAGACAAACTTGTCGTGCTGAACAAAGGTAATGTCGAACAAGTCGGCACACCGCTAGAGATATACGATAACCCTGCTTCTCTGTTCGTCGCGACCTTCATTGGCTCACCATCCATGAACATCTTGGATGGCAATGTTAGTGTCGACGGCATTACTATCGGTAACGCACTGCTCCCTGCATCCACATCAAACTTGGATTTGGGTGAAGTTAAACTGGGCCTTCGTCCGGAGCATTTACAAATCAGCCAAGATAACCCATGGTTGCAGGTAGAGGTCGAATTGATTGAATCGCTCGGTGCTGACTTGTTGCTCTACTGCCACACAGAAGGCGATGACTCGCAAAAGCTGGTTGTTCGCGTTGAGGGGCATACGCCGATTCAAATTGGCGACAAGCTTGGTCTGGATATCAAACCAAAGCATGTTCATCTATTTGATGCCAACACAGAAAAGCGTATCGAGTGTACACTGGCTCCAGCGGTGTCACTGCAAGACGTCAGTGGCAGTGCCCAAGCAATCAATCCTAAAGTAAACAAGCAAGGAGTGGTGAATGCCTAACCCGTTATCAGAGCTCAAGGTAGAGAGCCTGAAACAGATCGAATGGCTGCTGACCGACGTGGACGACACGTTGACTTGGCAAGGCAAACTGCCACCAGAGACATTAATTGCGCTAGCAGAGTTAGAGCGTGTGGGCGTAAAAGTGGTCGCAGTAACAGGCGCATGTGCTGGTTGGTGTGACCAAATGGCAAAGATGTGGTCACTGCATGGTGTGATTGGTGAAAATGGCGCGTTTTGGATGAGAAAAGACGCGACAGGATTCAACACCACCTTCGCTCGCCCAGCCGAAGCGATGCGCAAAGAACAACGCGCATTACAAGAAAGCATTGCGGGCATTTTGGCAGAGTATCCTGATGTCGAGTTCAGCCAAGATCAGAGTTTTCGCTACTGTGACGTTGCGGTGAACATAGCGCAAGATAGAGTGCCAGTTTCCCCTTCCACTACAATGGAAATTCTTAATCGCATCGTGAATTTGAATGTGGAGTCTCACCCCGTTAACGCCACATTGAGTTCGATTCACATCAATGCTTGGGTAGGTAATCACAGTAAGCGTACTAGCGGTGAAGCGTACATTAGGCAGTTCAATAATGGTGAGCTACCGAGTTTGGAGCGCATCACTTATGTGGGAGATTCATTGAATGATGAAGGCATGTTTGAGTGGCTGCCAACGACCTTTGGCGTAAACAACATTCGCCCTTTATTGGCGAAGCTTAATCACCAACCTAGCTTTTTGACTCACGAAAATGGCGGTTTTGGGTTTGCTCAATTGGCTAACCTAATCGTCAAAGCTAAAAGTCAGTAACGGCTTTTGACAAGGCTGTTTAGTAAAAATGCAGCCTTCGAAAGGGTTAGATACTCAGGTAAATGGATACCCTAAGAATAGGAGGACGCGGTTCTCTCTTCGGCGAACAGTCGATGGATGAATTGGCGTTCTTCTTCACTCAAACGCACTGTCACTTCCTGTTTGGCTGCATTCTGAACCAACTGATAAACCTCATTCAATTGCGATAACGTCAAAGAATTCAGTTTTTGCTTTATTGCACTAAATTGCTGCTGTTCCATATTTTTATGCCACTTATCCCTTATTTCATCCCTCATTGAGAAAAAAAGACACTCAATCCAAATATCACCATGGAGGGGGGAAATATATTCGGATTGAGTGAAAAGAAGGAGTAAAGACTGCGGCGGATTGCATGAGAAAATCAAACTCTCAATCTTTATTAAGCACTCCAACGAGAAAAAGAATATCGCTTTCTGATGTATTTATAATTAGCAGTTGTGAAGTTTATTTATCATAAGTGCTTAAAAATCTCTCACCGAGAAACACCGCTTAAGCCCTTGCTGTACTTAGCATTTCTCCAATTTAAGCAGCCTACCATGCCCAGAATGGACAATCTCGCAACAAAGATTGCTTGTTGTTTTCACTAATTATTTTTGTTTGTCGCATCCAAAAGCAGCCCATATTATCCGCAGCACAAGGGATGACATTCCTTACGCTCTTTAACAATCAAATGCCGTACTTCCTCATCTGCAACTTTCCTACTGATGTAAAAATTTCCTTTTGATTCCCATTTTCTAATTTTTACAACCACTGCGCAGAGCATTTAAAGCTGTGTTCTGCATTACAGTCTATTCATGTAGGAATTCATCGTGGATAAATATCAAGCTGCATACGCTAAGCGTCTAGAAAAACTGAAAGGCAATCGTTCGCCAAAAGCTATTGCACGTATTTCGGCGTGGGATGCGTTTTTTAACAAAGAATACGAGATGCAAGATCTAGAGTCTCAAATGACAGACTCAGCTCGCAAGCACTACGAGCAATCTGACGTTAAAAATGAAATCAGCTTTGGTTCATTCAAACGCGCGTTCTATAAAGAATCGATCGTGATTTATGACCTAACCGATGGTGCTTCAATTCAGAAGGTGTTCACACCACTACTTGTGCTAACAACAGCATGGGTACTGTTCGTGTGTTTTACCCAGTAATTGAATAACCGAATTTAATAAGCAATAGATAAACTATTGGCAGGGTGTTTATTACCTTTGTTCAATACAAACAGTTGAGAGTTTAAGGATGAAAGGAAGAAACATTGCGGCATTTGCCATTGTGATGGCAGCACTAACGTTTGGGTATGGCTTTAAAGCGTACCAAGAGGCTAATGGTGTCATTTACCCAACCTTTAAGAAGGAGTTTAATCTCTAATGCCTAAGATTACCCTTCTGCTACTCGCAACGACCGTCGCCATGGGCATTACCGGCGCTGCATTCTGTGTTGGCGTCACTTACGCGTTTACACAATTGCCAATAGAGCAAATTCTATCGAGCTTATAATAAAAAAGTAGAGCATTTCGGTGCTCTACTTTTTTGCTATTTAGGGTTTAAAAAACCAATCAAAATTCTCGATTCATCTTCTCTAAACAGGCGAACAAAATCGCTTGATGCTCAGGGTCGATATTGCGCGTTAAGTCTTGAACCAAATCTAAATGCAGTTGATTGTGATGACGGTGAATCTCTTCACCCGCTGGTGTGAGCTTCACAACAATTGCGCGACGATCTTCTGGGTGCGGGCAACGCTCAATAAGCTCTGCTTTCACCAGCTTCTCAATTTGAACCGTCAGCGTACCCGTGGTGATACCGAGTTTCTCGGCCAACTCTTTCATACGCATTGCACCGTGCCCACCCAACACTTCGATGGTGTGAGTTTGAGCCAGTGAATAACCCGTTTCTTTTACTACAGATTGCTCCCAAGAAGACATTTTGTCATAGAACTCGGTAAGCGTTTGATTCAGCTTTTCTAATTCGCGCATCAGTCAGTCGTTTGAACTTCCAAAGTCAGGTGGTGAATCTTATCAAATTTACTCAATAATTGCTTAAATTCATCCAGCGTTTTGTCGCTATGATTTTTCAGTGCGATTGCCGCAGAGTAATGGTGACCACTCACTTTCCAGATGTGTAAATCAACGATCTCGGCGTAAGGCGTGAGTGTTTCTGTAATCTCATCTCGGTAAGACTTGTTGATGCTCTCGTCCAACAACACAGGCGCTGTTTGCTTCATTAAGCCCAAGGTCCATTTACCAATCACAATAGCACCAACAATACCCATCATGGCATCTAACCAAACCCAACCGTAAAACTTACCGACAATCAGCGCCACGATCGCCAGCAAAGACGTCAACGTATCCGCCAACACGTGAAAATACGCAGCGGTTAAGTTGTGGTCGTGATGATGTTCATGCTCATGATCGTGGGAGTGGTGATCGTGATGGTCATGCCCATGATGATGGTGATCTTGCAGAAGTAGCATGCTTGCGAGGTTAACCACGAGACCAATCACCGCGACCATGATCGCCTCGTTGAATTGGATACTCTCTGGATTGAAGAGACGATGAATCGACTCAACCATCATCATCAGTGCCACAATCCCCAACGCAATCGCACTGGTAAAACCGCCAAGTACACTCACCTTGCCCGTACCAAATGAGAAGCGATCATTGTGCGCATTTTGTTTCGCGTAGCGGTAAGCAAAAAGAGTAATACAAAATGCCGCTGCGTGTGTGCCCATGTGCCAACCATCTGCGAGCAATGCCATTGAGCCAAACATGGTTCCGGCAGCAATCTCCACCACCATAGTGGTCACGGTTAGAATCAATACGTAGAGCGTGCGTTTTTCACCCTTTTGGTTGTGAGAAACGAAATCATGTGAATGTTGCGATACAGCCATTGCGACACTTACCTTCCAATTTTAGTTTGATTATCAAATTATTTGATTTTAATTTAGTTTGACCATCAAACAATGTCAACCTAGGAAAGCAATTTGATCAAAGAAGAGAGATAAAAAGGATCTTGCTGAGCGCAGAAAACGCAAATGTAATAAAGCACTTAAGCTCGCTAAAGAAGCCTAAGTGCTTTTGAAGAAAGTGATGTTCTTGAGTTGAGAGTCGGGACTAACGCTCAGCTAATCGGCGGGTATCTTCATCGATGATTGCTCGAAGCGCTTTGGTCAGATCATCAAAGTCGGTGTGCTTTTTGCCGTATTCCAGATTAAACGCGTAATTGAAATCAGCAGGGTTATCACCTTGCGTGTGCTGCAGAATGGTCTCTAACTTATCCAACGCTTTGGTGAGGCGAGCTTCTTCGGTAGTGGCACTGTCATATTCCAACCAAAGGTCCAACAACTCCTGTTGCATAGACGCGTCTAGTGGAGCGATAAGCTGTTTCAAATCCGCCAGTTCTAGCGCTCTTTTATCCAGCCCATCGTGTTGCTCCAATGCCGAAATGTCGCCACTCACGGCTTCTGCTAAGTCATGCACAATGCAAAGCTTGAGCACTTTTAGCATGTCTAAATGCGGGTAATGTTCTCCCACCAGCATGGCAAGCAAACACAATCGCCATGTGTGCTCAGCCGTACTCTCATGGCGACCAGATGATGTCCAAGCGGTACGTAAGGTGCTTTTGAGCTGCTCCGCCTCACGCAGAAAAGTAAGAATGCCGGGTAGCTTGTCGATCATGTTTACACTCATCTCTGTCTGTTTTGCCAAAGACTAGCGGATTGCCTTTCATGAAGGAAGCAAATCGCTCGAACCTTTGTTCCAAATAGAGGGTTAAACATCTATATCGAACACTTGGCTAAAGCACCTTTGCTCGCAACTGGGCAATTTTCAAACTGCCTGAATCCAAAATGATTTTTAGATCCTGATGTACGCGCATATCGTAGTTATCGCCGTTCTTCGCTTTGGCTTTCCAAACCACATCGTAACTCACAGCCCAGCCAGAGTTTTGATCGCCCTTGATGGTCAAGCCTTGAATATCGTGCGAGTTCCAGACGATGTTGTCCGTCACGCCTTTGTACCAACGAAGAAAATCTTGGTATGACTGAATAGGAAAATCTGGGTACGCCATATCAACGGGCTCTGCGATACGAGCAAGGAAGTAGCCTGATTCGCGTTGATGGTCAAAACCTGCGAACCACTGGTAAACAAAACTTGCGATGTCGTTTTGGCTCAACTGTGAACGAGCCTCTGCATCGTACGTCTGACTCAAAACATTCATATCAATTTGTAGCAGCTCAATCTTACCCGCGTCATTGAAAGTGAAATATTCCGTCCAGCGATGTCCATCTGGGTTGATGGTATCGCTTTGACCGTCTTGGGTTTGAATCAGTGTGCCGAACAGCTCAACCTTCACTCGTCCGTCTTCCGAAGCAGGAGCAATACGGTAGCTAAAATCATCTTGAGTTTGGTAAATCTCAAACCAGTCTTTAATAGACTCAAGGTGCCCTGCTTTCCCTTTGTATTCTGTTGCTGTTACGTCGTTGACAAGCGTTTTGCTGTCGTCAGAAAACAAGGTTTCACGTGCTTTCGCAAATGCATCGAATCCTTGCTCTCCAAGTAGCTGATACTGAGCAAAAAACGCATTGATGGTGGCTTCGTTTTGCGCCTGTTTGTTTGGCTCACTCGCCAAAGAGAAAGCACTCACTAAAACTAATAGTGAAGCAAGAAATTGTTTTACGCGCATGGATTTTCCTCCCCCAAGGATATGCTGATCAAATTGTATGATAACGATTTGAATTACTGGGGATTAGAGGAACAAAGACTTAAGAACTATTAGCGAATACCTAATAATCAAACGAAAGAAAAGGCACCTCACGAAATGAGATGCCCAAGTTCGAAGTTTATGCTGATTCACACGAAAGCAGTTTGGTTTCAAATTGATCGTCAATGCTGTCTGCAATCAATTCGATGCGGCTTTCGGCACAATCATCCAACTCCACTTCGGTTAGTCCATCGGGCGTTAAGTTGTAGCCATAAATGCCATCGCTCGTAATAAACACGGCTTTCATGCGCTCGACTTCTAGCTCCACCAACAAAGGAATCAGTTTCCGACGGTCAAACACTTTCTCCGGTGAGAAGCGCCAACCAACACTTTGGAAGCCTTCGCCTTCATTGATCGCTTTAATAATGCCACTTTCAGGCATTGGCATGTCTGAAGCCAACGGCTTGTCACTCGCATGATGGTGGTGATGGTGCGGCGGATGCTCATGAATGGTGGTTTCGCCTTCGAATTCATGAAAAGGAATCACACCGTGCTCCGCAAAAATCACTTTTGTGTTTGGACGACCAACTTCCGCCACGTAAGCTTCTAGCTTCTGGGTGTCGCCCTCTTGATAGAGATCGAGCTTGTTACCCACCACCGTATCGGCAATGGCGATTTGCTGATTGAATGTGTCGTGCTCGGTGTAACGAAGGTCTGTCAGTTTACGAGCATCAACTAAAGTGATGTTCTTTTGCAGTGACAACACTTGTCGATAATGATCGGTCGATAAAACCTGTAACACCTCTTTTGGATGCCCAAGGCCAGTCGGCTCAATCAACAAGCGGTCGGGCTTCGCTTCATTCAGCAGTTGATTCAGTGCGATTTGCATTGGCAATCCCGCCGCACAGCACATACACCCGCCGGGTACTTCACGAATAAAGACTTGCTGCTCTTCGCTTTGCTGCCCTTGAACCAAGCTGCCATCCACACCGATTTCGCCAAACTCATTCACCAAAACAGCCCAGCGTTCGTTCTCTGGCTTACTCGCCATCAGGTTCAAAATCGCAGAGGTTTTACCGACGCCTAAAAACCCAGTAATAATGTTAGTTGGAACCCCAAGTATGGGCTGATTATCAGAGCTCATTGGCAATTCTCCTGTAGCCTTGAACCAGTTCGTGGTTTGCCGAAACCACAGACTCCGAAAACGCCGAGTATTCTGGCGGCACTTTCGAGATGCTGTTCAAATCAAAGTCGGCGCCGATATTGGTCATCGGCGGAACATGGAAGTTCTCTGGCAAGTCTAGTCCATCCACCACACAGTTATGACGAATCACACAACCTGTACCAATCACAGCATTAAACACCACGGAGTTAAAACCGATAAACACGTCATCACTGACTTCACATGGGCCATGAATGATAGAACGGTGCGCAATCGAAGAACGCTCTCCAATGGTCACGGCTGCACCTGCTTTTGAGTGGATAACGACGCCATCTTGAATGTTGGTATCGCGCTTGATCACGATGGCTTCCATGTCGCCTTGCTCGTTCACTTCATCGGCACGAATCACCGCGTAAGGACCAATAAAAACGTTATCTTCAATGATTACTTTGCCACAGATGATCGCCGTTGGATCAATGAACGCCGTTTCCGATACTTCCGGCATGTGACCAGTAGGATTTCTTCTTAACATATTGATTTCTCTTTATTCGGTGCCTTAAAGACACTCAAGCTACGACAACTATACTTCTACAAATAAAGCTCAAAGAAAGCGGATAAATGTAAGCTTTCGAAAATAAACTGAGCTTTCAAATAATCTAAGTTTCTGAAAAAAGTGAATCCTAACGCTCAAATACCAATCGCATGGCGTGTGCAGCCTGCTCATTCACTTGCTGGTTGGCATACACTAAACCGCCATTGACCCATGTATTCTTAATTTGAGCCGAGAACTGGTGACCAGCAAATGGCGACCAACCACAATGGTACAAGCTGTTCTCGTTCGTCACTGGCGTTGGTGCTGCGGCATCAACAAGAACCAAATCCGCAAAGTAGCCTTCACGAATAAAACCGCGATCCTGAACACCATAACGAATCGCTGGGTTGTGAGCGGTTTTCTCTACCACTTGCTCCATCGTCATGTGCCCGCGAATCACTTGATCAAACAAAGTCAGTAGTGCGTGCTGCACCAAAGGTAAGCCAGCAGGGGCTTGGTCGTAAGGCACTTGCTTTTCTTCCCAAGTGTGCGGGGCATGGTCCGTCGCAATAATATCAATCTGGCCTGTGCTTAATGCCTTTAGTAGCGCTTCACGATCGCTTGGGTATTTCACGGCTGGGTTGCATTTAATTTGGTTACCACGCTGTGCATAGTCCTCATTGCTAAACCAAAGATGGTGAACACACGCTTCTGCGGTGATGCTCTTACCTTGAATCGGGCCCGCTTCAAACAAAGCCAATTCTTTTGCTGTTGTGATATGCAGTACGTGCAGTTGGCTCTTGTGCTTCTTCGCTAACTCAACAGCGTAAGAAGAAGAGGCATAGCAAGCTTCATCGTCACGAAGTACAGGGTGGTCTTCAATGGTGAATTCCGACCTCTCTTTCAGCAATCGTTCTTTGTTCTGAGCAATGACAGGGCCACTTTCACAGTGCGTTACAATCAATACTGGAGAATCACGGAAAATCTCATCCAATGCTTGCTCGTCTTCGACCAATAGATCTCCGGTAGATGCGCCCATAAAGACTTTCACACCACAGTGTTTCTTTGGATCGAGCGACTTGATTTGCTCAAGGTTGTCTTCTGTTGCGCCAAGGTAGAAAGAGTAGTTAGCCAGAGAGCTTTGTTCCGCGATAGCAAATTTGCGCTCCAACGCTTCAATCGTTGTGGTTGCTGGGCTTACGTTTGGCATTTCCATGAAGCTCGTGATGCCACCAGCGACGGCTGCACGTGATTCGGTTGCAATAGAACCTTTGTGACTCAGTCCTGGTTCACGGAAATGTACTTGGTCATCGATCATTCCAGGGATCAAATAGCAACCTTTCGCATCGATAACGACATCACCTTCCCTTGCTGCTATGTCAGTTGCGATGGTTTCGATTCGTTGATCGACAATTCGCAAATCGGTTTCGGTGATGGTTCCTTCATTTACTACACGGGCGTTTTTAATGAGCGTTGCAGACATAGCGGTTCAGAATCTCCTTGCTGATGATGCTAATGGTTGGGATGTATTTGAGGAAAAGGCGACGACGTCGTCATGGTGTGAGCCAAGCTCAATAAAAAGCACAGCTATTTGGTGTCGGCGCAGTCATCACACACACAATTGATTTCTAATTGCGGGCTAACGACGGTAAACCCCTCTTGTTTTGCATGAAATTTAAGACCGTTAATCAATTTGGGATCGATGGCTTGTTCGCTGATCTTGTTGCACTTGGAACAGATAAGAAATTGAGGGATACCGTGCTCGTGTTCGCAGAGAATATGGGAGCATACGATGTATTTATTGGAAACTTTAAGCTTGTGAGCCAGATGCTCACCTTCAAGAAAATCCAAGATTCGATACACAGACATAGCCTGAATATTCTGATCAAAATGGGCTTTGCAATAATCCACTAGCTCATAAGCTGATAACGCTTTATCGGCATGGACTAAGGCTTTCAACACCAGTTTTCTCTTAGAAGTTAATTGCTTTCCCTGAGCCTTAAAACTCTTCTCAACATGCTCAATAATGGCGTCAATATTGCTCACTCTCACCTCACACAAGCACACGCTACCTTTTAATAATTTTGATTATTGTTATGTTATAACATAAAAAATAGATTCATCAAGGTGAGACCAAAGTGAACGCAACTTGGGAATGCGCATTAGATCCGTTACTCTAATTAGCTCGTATCCCAAATCAGAATAATCAAAACGGATGGCTAGAATGGAACACGTTGGCTCTCGGGCACTGGTTGTTGAAGGCGGTGCCATGCGCGGGGTATTTTCCTGCGGCATACTCGATCATTTTATTAAGCAAGACTTCTCCCCGTTTGACAGTTTTTGGGGCGTTTCGGCAGGCGCGAGCAACTTAGCCGCATACCTTGCAAAAATGCCGGGAAGGAACCTCAAAATCTATCTTGATTACAGCTTGCGTAAAGAGTTCATTTCTCCCACTCAACTGCTGCGTGGCGGTGACATAATGGACTTGGATTGGATGTGGGATATCACGCTTAAAGAGCTTGATATAGATAGAGATGTGCTCTCTGCTGATCCCCGCCCTTTCTTTTTGGGGGTCACTCGACAAGACAACGGGCAACCAGAATACCTCACGCCATCCATTCAAATGCTGGCAGAAACCATGAAAGCCAGTAGCGCCCTGCCCATCATGTACCGAAACGGTGTCGCTTTAGATGGCGTAAGATATGTCGATGGAGGCGTAGCGGATGCGATTCCCGTCGCCGAAGCCATTAAACGTGGCGCGACCAGAATCATGGTGCTTAGAAGTCGGCCAGCCAGTTATCGCAAATCCAAACCTAAACTTGAAAAGCTCACTGCACGCCTGTTGAACGATCACCCAGCTTTGGTCGAGCCAATGCTAACGCGTCATATTCGCTATAACCAGAGCTTGGAATTGATAGAGAATCCACCCGCTGGTGTTGAGATCATTCAAATCTGTCCGCCAGAAGGCTTTAAATTAAAACGCTTGAGCCGCTCGCCAGAACAATTGCGCAAAGCTTATGAATTAGGGTTGGAGTTTGGCAAGCATGCCATGACGCGTTGGGAACAGAGCTAAACACCACTTTCAAAACGCAGCAGAATAAAAAAAGCCACACCATGTTAGTGTGGCTGATGCAAATTCGATGACAGTGGATATCGTCTTTGCTTGCGTATGAGCCCAATGCACGGACTCCAAATCACTTAGGGTCACCAATCGCGCTACTTCAGTGCGCACGATTGTCGGTCAAACTAATACGTTTCAAACAATCCAGAGTTGTAATCTTGAATCGCTTGTTCAATCTCTTCGATGCTATTCATGACAAATGGGCCGTAATGCACGACAGGTTCATCAATTGGCTCGCCGATAAAGAGCAGTACGCCACTAGTGTCATCGGATTGAAGCGTCACTAACTCACCTTTAGAAAGCAGTGCCATTTCTCCCTGCATGACAACGCGCTCTCCAATAGTAGTGCTGCCTTTATAAGCATAGACCATCATATTGTGATCGTTAGGTGTCATCAGGTTTAACGACGCGCCTTGGTGCGCTTGCCAATCGGCGATCGTCACGGGTACACCAGTTTTGCTCAATGGCCCTCGAATTAGTTCATCACCAATGTTCAGCTCACCAGAAATAACGCGAACTAAGCCATGCGCCTCTGCGCGATGTTCGGTAATGGTTTCCGGTTGGAAGTCGTGATATTGCGCCGGAGCCATCTTGTCTCGCGCTGGTTGATTAATCCAAATTTGGAAACCGTGCAGCTCACCGTCTTCCATTATTGGCATTTCACTATGAATGACGCCTCGACCAGCTGCCATCCATTGCGCACCACCGGAACGAAGTTCACCAACATTATCCATGTGGTCACGGTGTTGGAAGTGTCCCGTTAACATGTAAGTCAGCGTTTCAATGCCTCGGTGTGGATGCGGAGGGAACCCGCCTACGTAATCGGCTCTTTGGTCTGATTTCAGTTCATCTACCATCAAGAATGGTGAAAAGCTCGCATTGTTAAAGCCTGCGACACGGCGGATTTTCACGCCGTCACCATCAGCAGTTGCATGTGATGGGATAATCTGACGAATCTCTCTCACTGTACTCATAATCTTGCCTCCCTTTAGGATATGAGTTGATTCTAGAGAGCAAGTACTGAGTTTATGAGGGGGAAAAATTGTTCTACTTCATCAACTTTTTCGAACGAAAAAAAATGAAAAATAAATGTAGCTATTTTTTAAACACCCTGTATAGTGGCGGCTGGCTCTAGAAAAGAGCTGTTAATGCTACATTTAGTTTAAGTTCCCTCTCAGTAACATCCTGAATCTTCGGTTCAGACTCCTGCGTAAAACTTCCTCTTGATTGCACATTCAATAGCTTAAAAAAGATCCATCACAATTCGTATATTATTGTTTAATTTCAGAGGTTTTTATGTCTGGTAAAGTAACTGGTTCAGTAAAATGGTTCAACGAAACTAAAGGTTTTGGTTTCCTAACTCAAGACAACGGCGGCCAAGATGTATTCGTACACTTCAACGCTATCGTTGCTGACGGTTTCAAAACTTTGGCTGAAGGTCAGAAAGTAAGCTTCAACGTAGAAGATGGTAAAAAAGGTCCTCAAGCGACTGAAGTTACTCCTCTATAAGATAGCTTTTCTTGGTGCAGCATTTCCTCGCTGCACCAAACTCTCTCCCCCTTCAAAAAATTCCTCAAACTTAATACTCAGCAATCAAATATTGCTCGGTTTTCTGCTGCCTAAAATAAATGGGCTGCACCACTGTATCCATCGTTGGAACAAGGTATCTGTCGTCAGATCACTGTTACCATCGTTGGTATGTAAATTACTAAAATTAGGAAAAATTATGTCTAGAAGAACAGGTCGTCAAAGACACTGGTATCAATTATCGAATAAAGAAAAGATCACAAAGAAACAGGAGAATAAATGATAGAGATTGAATTCCGTTTAAAACAACCCGATATCTCTTGGAACGCCAAAATTCATCAACTTAACAGTGATATTTTAAGGCGCCATATATTGCCAAAACTCCAATCCGCTTGCTATCTCATTGATTTTAAATACTGTGAGAAAACCTACTCCGGAGACATTCTGTGTGACTCAGGTTCAAAGCTAGGAAGTTTTATTATTAAATAAATCAGTTTCGTGCATTAATAATTAATGTGGAAATTTAGGAAGAAATTCCCAAGGTGAAAAACATGGCAAATAAAAGTAAGAAGCAAATTGAGCAAGAAAAGAAAGAGTCCGAACAAAACGCTGCTGCGATAAAACAACAAACTCGCCGCCGAATTGAGGACATCATGGAGCAAAGAGAATTTGATAAAATGTTCGAGCTATAAATACATTCCCTTTCATTTCCTTTTCTCTACTCTTCTCAATTTAAAGTATCGATGTGCAAGGTATCGCCACCCCTTCTCTCAGTTCACAATGAGAGCTCACAATGAGCAACGCACAATAAACTCGATATGACTCCCAATGTTTCTCGCATGATGTGATTCAGTATTAGCCACTGAATATTCGACTCAGCCAGGTGTGTGCTGACAACGAAGCCATCATGCGATGAAATCGCTCCCTTATCCCTTATCCCTTATCCCTTATCCCTTATCCCAAAGAATTACAATTTACTCACTAGCTCTAGCCAAGCCCCAAATTTTGCGTATAATCGCAACCGTTTGCTTCGTATAACCCCAATGATATGGTTTGGGGGTCTCTACCAGCTCCCGCAAAGTGCTGATTACGAAGAGTCGAGATCACTGTGGATCTTACTCTTTGTAATGGCGTTCGATTTTTCTCAATCTATACCTATTCTTAGAGTAATTGCATCCACGTAAAAGCATAAGAAGAGGTGGAATATGAACGCATTTATTCAAGGTCTTCCAAAGGTAGAGTTACACTTACATATCGAAGGTTCGCTAGAGCCAGAACTGTTGTTTGAGCTTGCACAGCGCAACAACATCGACATCCCATACGAATCACCACAAGCACTGCGTAAGGCGTACGAGTTCGAAGATTTGCAGTCTTTCCTAGATATCTATTATCAAGGTGCTAACGCACTTCGCACGGAACAAGACTTCTATGATTTGACTTGGGCATACCTAGAGCGCTGCAAAGCCGACAACGTTATCCATACTGAAATCTTCTTTGACCCACAAACCCACACCGACCGTGGCATTGAGTTTGAGACTGTTATCAATGGTATTCACCGAGCAATGCAAGATGGTAACGGGAAGTTAGGTATCACCTCTCAAATCATTGCGTGCTTCTTGCGTCACCTATCGGAAGAGAGCGCGATTGAAACACTGCAATCCATTGTTAAACACAAAGACAAAATCGTCGGTGTTGGTTTGGATTCTTCAGAGCTTGGACATCCGCCAGAGAAGTTCAAACGTGCTTTCCAACAAGCAAAAGAAGCAGGTTTACTCACCGTGGCACACGCAGGAGAGGAAGGTCCAGCACAAAACATCATCGATTCTGTCGAGATGCTAGGCGTTAGCCGCGTTGACCATGGTGTTCGCTGCGTTGAAGATGCATCGTTGGTCGAAGCGCTTATCGAAAGTAAAATGCCACTCACGGTGTGCCCGCTGTCGAACATTAAGCTTTGCGTGTTTGATGAAATGGAGCAGCACAACATTGTCGATTTGCTACGTAAAGGTGTCGCGGTAACCATTAACTCGGATGATCCGGCGTACTTTGGTGGTTACATGACAGATAACTTTATGGCGGTCAGTAATGCACACCCGATGACGAAGCCAGAATTGGCTCAGTTTACGATCAATGCCATTAATGCGAGCTTCATCAGCGAGGCACTTAAAGCCAAATACCGTGCTCAAGTCGCTGATTACTTAGCGAATCACTGATTATAAGTACAAACCAATAAGGGCTAGCGATCTAGCCCTTATTTTGTTGTTTAGTATACGTAATTCGCTACGCACCTCATGATGTATCTCGCTCGGTTTTAACGCAATTCCTACCCGACCTTTTTGCATGATATAACGCTTTGTCAGCTCGCATAACTAAGTCACTGAATGACTCTTCTTTGCGGTATGTGGCTACGCCAGCACTCACTGTCACCTTAGAAACAGGCGAAAAGTCAACATCCTTCAATTGCTTAAGAAGGTTAGAAGCGGCAAATTTAGCTTCTTCCAACTGTGCTTCGACAACGACAATAACGAACTCTTCACCTCCCCAACGGGCAATGATGTTCTCCTTCCTCGATTTTGATTTAAGGAAGCTCGCCAATCGCACTAAAACGAGATCGCCAATGTCATGGCCATATGTATCGTTAACGGTTTTAAACTGGTCAATATCTAAGATTATCAGTGACAACGTCAGCTTGTGTCTTAGCACACGAGCAATCTCTCTTTCTGCGTGACTGATAGCAGCACGGCGATTAAACAAGTTTGTCAGTGGATCAAACATTGCTAGCCATGTAAGTTCTCTGTTTTTCTCATTGAGTAAACTAACGGACTCTTCGAGCTCTTTGTTTACACTATTTAGCTCTGCCGTCCTTACTGAAACAAGCTCTTCTAAATTGCGATTATGTTGTTGAATCTGATGGATTGTAGTTTGAAATGCATCCGACAATTGACCAATTTCATCTTGAGAGCTTTGGCTGACAAAAGAAGCATAATGAGAACTCGCCGAATCCTCTACTTCTTTAGTCAACTCGATGATCGGCTTAGTTATAGAGTTGGTGAAGTAGAAAATAACTGGCATAAATACTGCAATGACCACTGAAGAAGTAATCACTACATCTTCTAATAGCTCATTAATATCGAGGAAGATATCGGACTCTCTTGTTGTTACAAATAAAGTCCATCCTGGAAGGCTATCAATCTTGGCAAATGTAACGATCTTAGACTGTTTAGCACGCTGATCAAAATAGTAACCATACCCAACCGCACGCAATTTTGTTTGTTCAGCAATAGCATTAAAACCTCTAAAGCCTATCGTGTCCGCATCAAATATATTTGCTTTCATAACCAAGCTTGAGTCGGGGTGAGAGACAACAAGGCCGTTTCGGTCTGATATCCAAGCATAGCTACTATTACCAAGCTTAACTTTAGATAATCGTTCAGTTAAATATTTAACTGAAATAGAGACAGCAACAACCCCTTTCCAATCATCATATTCATCGAATACTGGAACACCTAACGCTACTAACGGCTCTCCCATTATTCGCCCTATGTGTGGTGCAGTAATGTGGTAGCTAGCTAGCTGCCATAACTCATCATCAACAATCGAACTTCGGTTTTCTCTCGACATACGACCTTTATAGTCAACGAGATTCCAATTTTGATCTGCAAACAAAGTATTGATAACAGAGTGGTTTGAAATGTTATGTAACCACTGAAGCTCTTTAATAATAAAGGGAATATCGACTTTTTGGACTCTTTCGTGCCCAACAATAGCCTGAAGTGAGGCTACATGGCGCTGAAGTTCTTGGCTGATTACATCAGAATGAAGATTTGAGATTTGGGTGGAGTTTTCCAGCGCAACATCAAAGACCCTCCCTCGCTCTTTAAAATACAGAACGATAAAGAGTATCAAGACGAAAAATATTGTCATTAATGAATAAGTAACAACAAACTTCGACCTAACACTTTTAAAAGAGAATCGATATACACCCATTTACCCTCACTAATAATAGGGCTATAGAGATAGTCTAGTTCGCGAGTAATCAAGATTCCATTTGATATAGAGATAATTTCTCGTTTATCTAATAATTGACCGTAAACTTCTCAGCAGCTAAGAAACATTGCTCCCTTAACCACTGATGACTAGGGTCATTGGTACGTGAAGAGTGCCAATACATTGCAACTTCAATAGGCTCTTTTAAGAAACTCGCTTCTAGCGCTTTTAAGTTATGCATACCCTTATATTGATCTAACAGAATCTGGGGCATCAACGCCAAATAATCGCAATGTTGAACCACAGGTAACATTTCCATAATGCTGCTTGTTTGCCACGCGACCTTTCGTTGCCCCAATATCTCTTCATCCTTGATACCCCTCCCGATCAAGTAACCACTTTGCTGGTCTAATTGAGACAAAGTTACATGCTTTTCAGCTAGGTACTCTTCAATACTGATTGTCTCCCCGGTGAGTCGGGGGTGATCAGCTCGGCACATAACCGTAAGCTTATCTGACATCAAGACCTGAGATCTAAGATGGGGATGTAAATTAGTTTGTGCCTCAATCACCAAATCGCACTGCTGCGTTCTAAGCAAGTTAGTTAAATCCATGGTGTAAAGTGGCTCAATACGTGTCGTTGCCTTGGGGGCTTTTTCACTGATTAACGCAGAGAGTTCAGGCAGAAGCGTGAAACCAAACACACTGAGGGACGAAATCACAAAACGCTTATCGCATTCCGCAGGATTAAACCGGGAGTGCTCAGGTAGCATATAAGCAATATTCTCAACCGCATTTGCCAGCGTAGGATATATATCAATGGCAAACGCTGTCGGAGATACCCCATGGCTACCTCGAACAAATAACGCATCCTTAAACACCTCACGAAGTCTCACCACCGCTTGGCTAACGGCTGACTGGCTGACCCCAAGTCGCTGCGCAGCTTTGGTATAACTTTTCTCTTCCACGATAGCGACAAACGTGGGGATGAGGCTGTAGTCAGAGTGTTTCATATTTTATGCCATATCTAAATATTTCCAAGTGATATTAGCTTAACTTATATCGTTTATCACCCTACTTATGACGCTTTTTCGTACAATCATGAGCACGTGATAACACTCAGAATAATAACAATCACGCGCTCAACGTTTTACCCTCATAACATAGACAAAAGGTATAACTATGAACGTCATAAAAGCCATAGGTCGCGTTATTTTTGCGATTTTTATGGTGTTACTAAAGTTCTCAATCTTTATGGCTCTGATGCTTGGTGGTGCGTATTTACTTGCTCCCATGGGCACAATCAATTCGAAAGACATTGATATGAGCATGTTTACCAATACCCCAAACGACACCATGATGGTGATCTTCAACTCCGAATACTTCAGCGGTTACCTCTTCTCTGTCACCATAGCGCTTGCCCTTTTTGTTATCTATTTGCTATGGCAGATCCATGAAGTAGCCCTACATCGAGCTCAAGAGAAGAAAAGCTCTCACATCCAACTGGTATTTGCCCTTTCCCTTTGTGGTTTATTCATCCATAAAGCGTGGTGGGTTCTCGCGCTGATCATCGCCTTCGCTAACTGGGAGCACATTGGCAGCTCGTTAAGCAACATCATTCGTAATAGTCGCCTGGCTTCAAAGCCCCAAACACCAACCAAAGTGACGGAGGAATAAACCATGAAAGAGGTAATGATTCCATACATTCTGATCATGTGGATTTTGGTCTCAACAGGGGCAATTAAGTGGACGTTTAAAAGCGCTTTTTGGATCATCTCTGGCGGTGCTTTCATTCTTGTGGTGTTAGGGATCCTCTCGCGCCTTTGGGCTCCGGTTGATTTGACTTATTCATCCACAGTGAAAGCGCCCCACTCAGTTCTGTCTCCACTGTTTCGCGAGCAGATTGACCATATCTATGTAGACCACAACCAAGTCGTAAAGAAAGGGGATGTGATTTACACCCTAGTCGATACCACTTCCTTGGCGGACGTCGAAAAAATCAAAGCAAGCATCGTTCAACAAGAAGAGAACGTTGCGCAATTAAAACGCGACATCGTTCGTGGGAAAACGTCACCAGAGATCTTCAAAGGTCGAGATATTGAGTACTACGAGTCTCAACTCCGCGTAGCAGAAGCGTCACTAAAGTCGTTACACGCAGATCTAGAAAAGACCGAATTTGAGCAAGAACGTAAAACCGTTCGTGCTCCTTATGACGGCCAAGTAGCTGTCGTGAACGTAGCAGACGGCAGCCGCGTAGGTAACATGCACATCTACGACACATCACGTAAATTCCTAGAAATGCGTATTCCAGATCAAAGCTACCGTTACATCGAGAAAGGTCAGTTTGCTGAATTCTACGTTGATGCGTACCCAGGTGAAGTTTTCCGTGCTCGCGTACACAGTATCACTGCGGGTACCGGAGAATCATCCGTTTCACCATTACAGGGGCCGCAAAGCGTGCGTCAACATGTAGGTGCAAACACTAGTAGTCACGGCCGCACCGTGATTCTAGAAATCTTTGAGCCCGAAGGCAAAACCATCCCAATTGGCGCGACAGGCTCTGCTTGGATTGCGGCGAATAAGCCACACAGCCTGTTTGGTTTCATTGATGTGATTGGCGCAGCAACCGTTCGCCTGCATTCGTACAAATCCTACTTAAACGCAATTTAACTTTTTAATAGGCGGTTTTGCCCCCTATCAAAACTGTCTATTTCTTACTTCAAACACCAACAAGCCATTCACTAACTCGAATGGCTCACAGGTTTTACAATGAAAAAAACACAACTCTCTCTTATCGCTCTTTCGTTATTTGCGGCAAATGCATCTGCCGCAGGTTACATGTTCCCTGAACTAGGCATGATGAACATCAGCACTGCGGGCGCAGGAGCACAAGCTATCGCAGAAGGCGCTGAAACAGCGTTTGCTAACCCAGCCGCCATGTCCGAGTTCGAGTCCACTGCCATCGCCTTTAATCTACAAGGCATGGTGTCTGATATTGAGTACACTGATGCAGGTTCAACTGGCTTATTCCGTGGAGGTGAAAACTCAACCCAAGCAGGAACAGCGATGCCGGTGAGCTCGTTTTACCTTGTTCAGCCCATTAATGATAAATGGACAGCGGGTTTAGCAATCGCTTCTTCAGGCGGCTCTGTGATTGATTATGGCCCCCAATTTTCTGGCGCTTTATTACTACAAGATGCTCAACTTCTTACGGTTCAGTTCAATCCTAGTATTGCCTATCAAGTGCAAGATAACTTCTCTGTTGGTGTAGGTTTAGTCACTGAATACGGCATGCTCAACCAAACGCTTGCAGGTTCAGGCGGCGGTTTAGTTCCACAAATTGATGCATCAGGCTCTAGCCTTGAGTTCGGCTACACCTTAAGTGCGTTTTACAAATTGGACGAACGTAACCAGTTTGGCTTTGCTTATCGCTCCCAAATCGAACACGACATGGATGGGGAGCTAAAAACTCGTTCAAACAAAGTGGATTCTTCAGTCAACATCATTATGCCAGCTACCGCTCTATTAAGTGGCTATCACAGCCTAAATGAGAAAGTCGCTGCGATGTGGAGTTTAGGTTGGACAGACTTCAGTAAGATCTCTGATACCTCGATCTCATTAACAAACCGCGAAGCTGATATCGCTCGAAACTGGGAGGATACTTTCTCTGCGAGCGTAGGTATGCACTATCAACTAACGGAGCAATGGCGTCTAGAAGGTGGCGTTTATTATGAAACATCACCACAAGATGACCCTCGCTATCAGTATCCAGATGTGCCTACTGGTGAGATATGGAAGTTCGGCACTGGTGCAAGCTATGACATTAATAAACAATGGCGCATGCAGATGTACTATGAATACTACTACGGTGGAACCCCGAGCATTGAATATACTCTGTTTGAAGGTTCACCAGCAGAAAGTACACTGCGCGGTGATTACGATGCCGATATTCACTTCTTTGGCGTCTTATTCAACTATCAGTTTTAATCGTCACTGTGAGCGCAGGGAAGCGCTCACTGAATGCACTTCTTCTTAATCAGATTAAACCCTTACATTTCGTCTGTGGTTAGCCCGTAGTTTTGGCGCTAGACTGAGTGAACGATATATACCTAAAAGGAAAGAAGTCATGATTCAACAAGGTCAAACATTGCCTGCTGCAACGTTAAGCGAACTGACGGCTGAGGGCATGGTAAACCACCAAGTAACCGAACTATTTGCAGATAAGAAAGTGGTTTTATTTGCCGTACCAGGCGCATTTACGCCGACTTGTTCTGAAGCGCACTTGCCTGGTTATGTTGTATTGGCTGATCAGCTCAAAGCGAAAGGCGTAGATCTGATCGCTTGTGTATCAGTAAACGATGCATTCGTAATGCAAGCTTGGGGCGAAGCACAAAACGCATCTGAGCTTCTGATGCTTGGTGACGGTGACGCAAGCTTTACCAAGGCATTGGGTCTAGAGATGGATACGGGTGGTTTCGGTGGCGTTCGTTCACAGCGTTACGCGATGATCATCGACAATGGTGTGGTTACTACGCTAAACGTTGAAGAACCAAAAGCGTTTGAAGCGAGCAAAGCGGAAACCATTCTCGCTGCACTTTAAGCTCATCGCTAAGATCACAAAACGGAAGCCTCATCGCTTCCGTTTTTTCTATCTGAACTCACCGATTTAAATAGCTCAGCGCCACACATTTAATAAAGATGAAATTAGGGAACATCGCCAAGCGTTGGTAGTGCTCCTGCGAGATTTCACGAATCTTCTCATTCACTTTGCCCTCTGAGACAGCCAGCATCGCCATACCACTGCCAGTAATTGCATCGGTAATATCTTGCAACGAGCGGCGGTAGAATGCCACAGGAACCGGTTCTCCTACCGTATTCCACATATCTTCTACCAACTCTTTATCGTAGTAATTGCCTGAAGCCGAACATTCGAAATCCGCAAAAGGGTGGTGAGTTGAAAATACAAACTGACCGCCCGCTTTTAAAACACGTTGAATGTCGTCAAACAATGGGCGTAAATCTTCAATGTAATGAACCATCAGAGGACAAATCACTAGGTCATACTGTGAATCTTGCTCTTCGGGTAATCCTATAGCAAGGTTTTGGGCGTAAGCCTTTACCGAATCACCGAGCTTATTTTTGACGATATCAATCATCTCTTGTGAAGCGTCGATACAAGTTACTGAACTCGCACCGAGATCGAAAAGAAGCTGTGCGTAAATACCCGAACCGCAGCCCAAATCCAGAACCTTTTTACCCGTAACGTCACCGACAAGCTCAAGCGTATTTGGACGCTCAAAGTGTGCGTTGTACAGGTTATCTTGCGCCGCCAAATCGTATTGCTTTGCGTAGGTGGTGTACATTTCTTGCTTCATGGTGACTCCAACAGAAAAGTGGGATGCGAAGACTAGAAAATACCCGATAACAAAGCGCGTTAGAAGCGTGATCTTTCGCGTGTATTGGAGAAGATGAGTGACTGGCTGTGAGATTGAGCCTTTCCAACGTGTTGCAAAGGCTCGATGTGTACAAATAAAGCGCTTATTCGAACGATAAGAACAACACTAGCGCATTCGAACCACATTGGTTTCTTGTTTGCTTTTCATTTCTCCAAACGTCAAAACAAACGGCGAAGACTGCTTAACGCGACTAGGCAAAGAAGACAACGCATTGTAGGCGTCCTGCTTACTCTTGAAGTCTCCCACCGTTACCGTGTACCAGCGAGTGCCTCGACTATTCTTCCAGTTCACCCACACAGGGTGCTTCGGATCAATGTAGCGAATGTACTCTTTTACATCCTTCTCTTTTTTCAGCGCCAATACTTGCATGGTGTAATGGTTTGGGTTGAGGTAGCCATAAGCATCTTGCGATGACATCACACCTACGCACTGCCCTGCCTCTGTTGGTTGATGCTGAGGCATTACACAGCCAGTAAGTGAAATCGCCAATGTCAAAGATAGAATCTTGCGCACGCGTAACTCCGTTTGTTGTTCTGAATGGTTCTCTTACGGATTAGGCGACCATAAATGCAAGAATATGAAACTAAAAACAAAAACGGCAGACTGAACATTTCAATCTGCCGCTTGATTAGCAATGGATTCGCTAGGGAAGCACCACCTGATTCTTCCCATTTCGCTTCGCCTCATAAAGGCTTTTATCTGCTCGGCGGAAATACTCATCGTTATAGGTAAATGTCTCTATCAAACCGCCATGGCTGACACCAATAGAAGTCGTGATATGCAGGTTTTCCTCCCCTGCTTCAAACAATACATCATCAATATGTTGGCGTATGGCTTCAAGGCGCTTCGGCAGGTCATCGGTACCTTTTAATAACATCAAAAACTCTTCCCCACCCCAACGAATCAGTAATTCTTGAGAGCGTAAATGCAACCTCAATCGCTCTGAGAATCCCTCTAGAATGCGGTCACCAGCCTCATGCCCATGAACATCATTCACTTTTTTAAAGTTGTCGATATCAAAAAGCACAACACGATACGGTGTTTGTGCATCTAACTGGTGAGGGTGATCAATTTGATCGTAGTAATAACGTCGGTTATGCAGTTGAGTAAGAGGATCAAGCAGAGAAAGCTGTTGAAGCTCTTGGTTTTTACGTTGCGTCACTAAAACTCTAGAAACGGCAAATGCCAATACCACTGCCGAGATCGCAATCCAAAAAATGGCGATCTGAAAACGAAGTTTCTCTTGGTCTAATTCAGATTCCGCCAAGCGTTTCTCTACTTCTAATAGGTCTCTTTCACGTTGAATATGCTCCGTCGCAAAGGCTTGCTCCAAATCATATACCTTACCCAGCAGTTGTTTTTTTCTATTGATGGAAAAGTGCTTGTACGTGTTTAGTGCTTCCTCATATTCGCCAAGCTTTTCAAAAATTTTCGCCTTTTGCTCCGCGACTCTAATAATCCAACGCTCGTGTTTAATCGACTCAAATGCGGCCAAACTCGCCGCTGCACTTTTCATAGCTTGATCAGGTAGCCCTAACGCAAGCTGGCTCTTGGACATGATCAGATAACACTGTCCATACTCAACAGGGTAATCAGCAGCAGAAGGCAAGGTAACACATTGCTGCGTGGCTTTAAGCGCATCGGTATAGTTTTCTTCGAGCAGTAATAGATCTGCTTTGCCTTTTAACTGAATGAGGTGATAGCGCAAGTTGGTTGATGTCGGTTTATAGTATTTCTTTGACTTTTCATACGCTTGTCGCGCTAAGTCAACTTTACCTTGGCGATTGTAAATATGCGCCTCATTCAGGTACATCACTTGAAGCCCTTTGGTTTTATCACCACGAGCATGACGAGCCAAATAGACTTGCTGTGCTTTTTGAATAAATTCTAGTGCTCTATCCCAACTATCAATATGCAGATAGAGAAGCCCAAGGTTGTTATAAATCGTTCCCTTGTATGCTTCTTGATTAATCTGATTTGCAATATTGAGCCCATCTAAAAAGTAACGTTGCGCATCCACTAATTGATTGGTTGCGTTACTCAATGCGCCAGCAATATTGTAGAGCTTTGGCAATAGGGAGTGAAGGCGATCGCGCTCAGCAATTTTTATCGCTAGTTGAATTTCAGTAATACCAAGCTCATTTCGTCCATGTAAGGTATGGTCCATTGCACTATCGGCCAGCAATATAGCCTCTAACCAAGGTTGCTCGGATGATTTGGTGATGTCTTGTAACTGCTGGCGATAACTCTGAGCTAAGATAGGCTCATCATTTGCTCGGGCTAAGCGGTATTGCAGATAGAGTGCAAAAGACTTTTCAAGCTCCGTGGTAAATGGCATTCCGACGGCTGATAATACTTCTTGTGCACGTTTCGAGTCCACATACGTTAACTCACTCACATCAAGTAATACTTGCCCAACAGGTGACTTAGCTAGCAGCTCTTCAGGATCTAAAGTGGGTAACTGCTGTGCTGAAGTATCGTCACGCCAGTAATCGTGTAAAGCAAAAGCAACCACTGCCCAAAGCAGAGCAGCTAGCAACGTGACAACATAGCTTTTTCTCACGAGGTATTACATTCCATCTCAGTTATATTAAGACTTTTCTTTCTAGAAGCATCTGATTCATAAGCGAAGAGTAACATCAATTAAAAGCATTCCCAAGCATGCATAAGAACCAAGATACATATAGTTATGAAGATTAGCTAATTACTCTAATGGCACGTTTTATTGCCATATGTATATATTCTACAGCGAAGTGAGAAAGGAAGGAATGAGCTTGACAAGAACATAAAAAAACCGCGCTTTAAGCTTACGGCGCGGCTTCTAAATCTTAATTCATTTCATTAGAACCAGCTCGCAACCAAACGTTTGAACCAATCCATTAGGCGCTTAAAGATGCCGCCTTCTTCAACAGGTTCCAGCGCAACCAATTCCGCTTCTTTGACTACATCACCATCGACTTTGTACAACACTTTGCCGACAACTTGGTCTTGCTGAATTGGAGCTATTAGGTCGCCATTGTATTCCACTTCGGCTTCCAGCTTGTTCACATCACCTTTTGGCAACGTTAGGTAAATATCACGATCAACACCGACTTTTAGCTCGTCTTGGTTACCCATCCAAACGCGTGCCGTTGCCACTTCTTTACCTGCTTGCGTTGGTACAACGGTATCGAAGAAACGGAAACCGTAGCTCAGAAGCTGTTTGCTCTCTGATTCACGCACGCTAGGGCTTTTCGCACCCATCACAACCGCAACTAAACGCATGTCACCGTTGGTTGCCGAGGTCGCGAGACTGTAACCCGCGCCGCTGGTGTAACCCGTCTTCATGCCGTCAACGCTCATGCTTCGGTCACGTAGCAAGCCGTTACGGTTGTATTGAGTGATGCCGTTGTAGGTAAACGAAGTCTCGCTGTACAACGGGTAGATATCAGGAAGATCACGGATAATCGCACGGCCTAGCGTTGCAATGTCACGCGGCGTTGAATACAGACCATCGCTATCCAAACCATGTGGGTTGGTAAATGCAGAGTTTGATAGACCAAGTTGGTTCGCCCAGCTGTTCATCAAACCAACAAACCCCGCTTCACTGCCTGCAACGTGTTCTGCGATAGCAACACTGGCATCGTTACCCGATTGAACAATCAATCCACGGTAAAGATCGGAAAGTGAAACCGACGTGCCGACTTCGATAAACATCTTGGAAGAATCAGGGAAGTTTTTCGCCCACGCGTTGCGGCTGATCACCACTTCATCGTCTAGGCTAATGTTGCCAGACTTCACCTCTTGACCCGCAACATAAGCGGTCATCAGCTTAGTCAAACTTGCCGGGTTTAGGCGTTTGTCGGCATCACGTTCCACTAGCACGGTGCCAGTGTGGTAATCCATTAATACGTAGCCACGAGAGCTCAGCTCTGGGGCATTTGGAACAACGGTAGGAGCAGCAAAACTAAACGCAGAAATAGCAGTCAAGGTGGTCGCTAACGTAGCATTGAATAAAGTGTTTTTTCTCATAGCAGCATTCTGTGGCTTACAACTTACAAACTAAGTCGAGTATATGGAAACGCTGTTCAGTTACAGCACCTCTGTTACGATTGGTTACGTTTACTCGATATTTGTCGAAAAGAATGCGAAGTTCGTTGGAATTTGTGCTTATTCGTTAACCAATCCCTTGAAATCATGAATTTTGATTAGCCCTAGTTCAGCGCTCACGTTCTTTGGAGCCTTACCAACTTTTACTCGCACGTCACGCTGCTACTTTTGGTCAAACAATCTTCTCCAAAACCAAGCGAATATTTACACATCAAAACATTACACCTCATTGCATTTTTCACTAAAAATCTTACTTTTAACCAGTTTAAAAGCCTTAAAACTCTATCGATTTGCAATATTTTACACAAAACATTATGATCGTGTCGCATTTTTTAATTAGAACTCAAAACAATCGGAGGGCGGTTTTAGTGTTTTTCTTGTTCAGGAAAGGCACATTTAAAAAAGCGTACATGTTGTATTTATGGATAATGCACTAAAAAAATATAGTATCGACACTACCGACTATCAGGTTGGTCAAGATAACGTTCAAAAATGGGGATTTGATATCCACAATCCAGTGTTTGGGATTAGTGCTGGTCTTGTTCTTCTCTGTCTTGCTTCTCTTTTAATTGTTGATCCTTCAACAGCCCGTGATGCCTTAAACGGCGTTAAGAACAGCATCATTTCTGACTTCGATGTGTTCTTCATGTGGTCTACTAACTTCTTCATCGTATTTGCTATCGCTGTCTTACTTTCACCGCTGGGTAAAATCCGCATTGGTGGTAAAGACGCGCAAGCAGAACACTCAACAGCCTCTTGGTTATCTATGCTGTTCGCAGCGGGTATGGGTATCGGTCTGCTATTTTGGAGTGTTTCGGAACCAACGGCTTACTTCACTGATTGGTACGGCACACCACTGAACGTAGAACCTTACACCGAGGAAGCAAAATCACTCGCTATGGGTGCAACCATGTTCCACTGGGGCATTCACGGTTGGGCGATTTACGCCATCGTTGCACTTTCACTGGCTTTCTTTGCCTTCAATAAAGGCTTACCACTTTCTTTGCGCTCTGCGTTCTACCCACTATTTGGTGATAGAGCTTGGGGCTGGTTAGGTCACGTCATCGACATTCTTGCGGTACTTTCAACCCTGTTTGGTCTAGCAACTTCGCTTGGCTTGGGTGCACAACAAGCCACCAGCGGCATCAACCACGTATTTGGTTTGGATGGCGGCATTGGCATGCAAATGATCGTTATTGCGTTTGTGACCTTTATTGCGGTTCTTTCTGTCGTTCGAGGCATCGACGGCGGCGTTAAGCTATTAAGTAACATCAATATGGCAGTGGCATTTGCCCTACTTGCTTTCGTGTTGTTCATTAGCTTTGATGTAGCGACAACTTCTATCTGGGATACGACCGTCGCTTACGCAAAAGACATCTTCGCGCTAAGTAACCCACATGGTCGTGATGATACGGAATGGATGCACGGCTGGACTGTGTTCTACTGGGCATGGTGGGTATCTTGGTCACCATTCGTTGGTATGTTTATCGCACGAGTTTCAAAAGGTCGTACTGTTCGTGAATTCCTATTTGCCGTTATCGTTATTCCAACCACAGTGACACTGATTTGGATGGCGGTATTTGGCGGTATCGCGCTTGATCAAGTCGTCAATAAAGTAGGTGAATTGGGTGCGAACGGCCTGACAGATATTTCGCTAACGCTGTTCCACGTTTACGATGCAATGCCGTTTAGCTCTGTGATTTCTGTTCTGTCTATCGTTCTGATTTTGGTGTTCTTTATCACTTCATCAGACTCAGGTTCATTGGTTATCGATAGCATCACGGCTGGCGGTAAAATTGATGCACCTGTACCACAACGTATTTTCTGGGCATGTATTGAAGGCTCTATCGCCGCGGTTATGCTTTGGATTGGTGGTAAAGAAGCACTGCAAGCACTTCAATCCGGCGTGGTGGCGACAGGCTTGCCATTCACCTTTGTTCTATTGTTAATGTGTGTCAGTTTGATCAAAGGTTTGAGATCAGAATTGCCTGCTTATCAAAACACCGCACAAAAACAATCTGTCGCTTAGTAAAAGCGGTAGAGCATCAAGATGAGAAACGAGCGTCCATTTGGCGCTCGTTTTTTTATCCGCGTCATTGCCTGTATTGTTGAGTCAGTAAGTTAAGTTCTTACACATAAAAAAGCCCCAAGCACAAAGGCCTGGGGCAAATAAAGCAATGAGTTATTGGTCAAGGGTAGCTAACTCACCACTGGAACAACGTTGTATTCATGAATGGTGATGGAGCCTGCTTCCTCAATCGAAACTTGCCACGTCTCGTTAACGGTTAGGTTAACGACTTCACCTTTCATCATCGAATCTTCATAACTGTCTGCTGTTAATCGAATACGCAGTTCCACTTGGAAACGATCACCATTTGGTTTCACTTCGATCTGCTGAACGTCGTGATCGCAGTTTGGTTTGAAGGTCGCACGAGCAATCGCGTACCAATCACGGAAACCGTCATGCCCTAAGAATTCACCCTCTGGCATCGACCACTTCACGTCTTGTGCTAGCTTGTCGGTGAAGAACTCTGTGTCTTCTTCCAGCACATCGAACTTGGCAAACCACTCTGCAACAAACTTCTGCATACGACTTTCTGGTGAAGCCGTGATCTCCTCAATCTGCGCCAACAAACGGCTCGCATGATCTTTTGCTCGTGCTTGCACCTCTTCCAATTTGTTGTACACATTTGGAATGTAAACCATGCGGTGCGTGTAAATAGGCTTACGGTAGTTCATTCCTGCCAAGTAAGCGGTTTGTTGGAATGGGTAAACAAACTGCTCAATAGTAAAGTGGTTGTAGCCAAGTGGATCGTAAGACTCTTCAGGGCCACCTACCGTAAAGGAAAGAATGAAATCTTTGCCTTTTAACTTGTCGCCTTCCGGGCCGTAAGCGAAGTTGAAATTGAATACATCATCCACCCACTTTTTCAGCAAGGCTGGTGACGAGTACCAGTAGAATGGAAATTGAAGCACAACCACATCCGCACTCACGAGCGCCGCTTGCTCTGCTTCAACATCAATTTGATAGTTCGGGTACAGAGTATCTAGGCGGCGAACTTCAACATCATTCAGTCCCGCTTTTAGCTCGTCTATGATAACGGTGTTTGTGTATGACTCATCTAGGTTTGGGTGACCTGAAATTACCAGTACTTTGCTCATCGTGATTCCTCTGTTTCGAAGCGTTAACCGATGAGTAGAGAATACGCCGAAGTGACCTTTAGTTTTAGACGCTCTTTACTTAAATCATTATTAGGTAGAAACTAAAGATAAACACATCACTCGGGAAAAGGCATGAACGGCACGACCTACAACCAACTAATGATGTTCCATACCATTGCGCAAGAAGGCAGCATCACCGCCGCAGCACGTAAGTTAGAGATCGCACCACCCTCGGTGAGTCAGGCGTTAAAGATGTTAGAAGAGCAACTCGGCTTGCCTTTGTTTACGCGTACCACTCGCCGCATTGAGTTAACAGAAGCGGGGCAGTTGCTCTATGAACGCACGTTAGCGTCGATGTCAGAATTAAACCTTGCTGTTGAAAGCGTTAGCGACTTGAGCCGAGTCCCTTCAGGTAAAGTTCGTATTACCGTGCCTCGATTCGTGTATCAATCGCTACTCAAACCCATCTATATTGAGTTCTGCCAACGTTATCCAAGCATTCAATTGGAGATTTCTGTTTCAGACAAAGCCATCGACATCATTCGAGACGGCTTTGATATGGGCATCCGCTTTGGTGACCGAGTAGAAGAAGGCATGATTGCACGTCAGCTTACACTCCCAGTGAAAGAAGCGTTATTCGCCTCACCGGGCTATGTTGAGCAACATGGTTTACCTGAAACACCCGATGATTTGAAGCAACACAAGCTGATTCAGTATCGATTTATTTCGTCGAACCAAGTCGCTCCGCTGAATCTAAACAATCAAGGCGAGACCATTACCGTCAACATGCCAACTGCCCTCATTGTGAATGATACAGATGTGATGATAGACGCCGCGCACAACGGTTTGGGGATTGGGCGTATCGTGACGCCAATGGTCGAAGAAGGCTTTAAGAAAGGTGAAATCGTGCCTGTGCTTGAAGAATACTGGCAGCCCTACTCGGGTTTGTATGTCTACTTTCACAAGAATACTCAAAAGGCGAAGCGCGTACGCGTACTCATCGACTTCTTACTTGAGAAAGCTGAGCTCTAATACAACAAAAAAGGAATGCCGAAGCATTCCTTTTTTACTGATTCAGAAAGGGCAATTATTCAGGCTTCTTCGCCAGAGCCGCATCAATGTCTGCTGCGCTGTGACGCTCTGCCACTTGCTCCCACTCTTCACCCCATGCGCGGTTAACAATGCGACCACGTTTTACCGCTTCACGCTCATCAATCGCTTTCGCCCAACGCACAACGTTTTTGTAGCTTGCTACGTCTAAGAATTCAGCCGCATCGTAAGCACGACCCAATACAAGGTTGCCGTACCAAGGCCAAGTTGCGATATCAGCAATGCTGTACTCATCCCCACCTAGGAATTCATTGTTTGCAAGACGCTTGTCGAGTACGTCTAGCTGACGTTTTGTTTCCATCGTGAAGCGGTTGATTGGGTATTCAAACTTCTCTGGCGCGTACGCGTAGAAGTGACCAAAACCACCGCCTAGATATGGCGCAGAACCTTGAAGCCAGAACAACCAGTTCATTACCTCAGCACGTTTCGCGCCTTCTGTTGGTAGGAAGTGACCAAACTTCTCTGCTAGGTAAAACAAGATGTTACCAGATTCAAACACGTTCACTGGCTCAGCACCTGAACGGTCTACCAACGCAGGAATCTTCGAGTTCGGGTTAACGGACACAAAGCCAGAACCAAACTGGTCGCCATCGCCAATCTTAATCAGGTACGCGTCGTATTCTGCTGCTGTTACGCCTGCCGCCAAAAGCTCTTCAAACATGATCGTCACTTTCTGACCATTTGGTGTACCCATTGAGTAAAGTTGGAATGGGTGCTCACCAATTGGAAGCTCTTGCTCATGACGTGCGCCAGAATCCGGACGGTTGATGCTCGCCCACTGACCGCCGTTTTCATTATCGTTTGTCCAAACTTTTGGTGGAATGTATTCGTTAGTCATTGTTATCCCTTATTGTGTTTGAATGCATCTTCAAACTGACGGCTCTTGCGCGCCAGCAAGCATTATTAAAATCACCACTTCGCCAACTGCGATTGGGCATACTCAAGATATTAGGTCGAATTCGCCAAATAAAAGTCCTGCAATCTCTTTTAGTTAGAACCTTTGGTTATGGGAATTTCTTTCACGCTATAAGTAAAAAATACACGTTAATGTGAACTAGGTTCGAGATGCCAATAACGAAGTACAGATCAGATTCAACGGCCCATCCATCATCTCTGTCTTAATCAAGCTCGTATCGTGGCAACAACTGATCGAGAACGCGAACCCGTGTAGGTAATCTGCCAATAGATCCAAACTGTCTTTCTCCACTTGCGGAGACAATGCCAAAGGCTGAACAATGATTTGATAGCGCTCGGTAAACACTTGAGCCGGGCCATGAGATGTCATGCTCAGCATGGTTTGTAGTAACCCGTTGTATTCACGCAACAGTTCAATGTAGCTAACACACAAGTTTTTGAGTTCGCCTTGCCAATCTTCATTCACTTTCGGTTGATAAATTTCCTCCACCAGCGATGTGGTCAACGCTTCAAGCAACGCATTCTTGTTTTTGAAGTAGTAATAGATCGCCATAGGATCCACATTTAATTGCGTCGCTAACGAGCGAATACTTGGTACCTTGCCATCCTTTATCATCAATGACTTAGCTGTATCTAGGATGTTTTCTGCGCTTAACTGCGACTGCTTGGCGGCTGGTCTCCCGCGCTTCTTTTCGTTGACAGACATTTGATCTTCCCGATAAACTCAGAATTATTCTACATTGTAGAATTAATTTTAAACCATACTTTAGCTTGGCTCAAGCATCACCATTTTGATGAGGTACTCATGGCAAATATCGTATTTATTGCAACCAGTCTGGACGGTTACATCGCAGATAAGCAGGGCAAACTCGACTGGCTACATTCAGTACCAAATCCAGATAACATTGATACTGGCTTCTTCTCACTGATGGAGCGTATTGATGGCTTGGTGATGGGACGCAACACACTAGATGTCGTACTGAGCTTTGATTGCGATTGGCCATACAGCCAACCTGTGTTCGTACTCAGCAACACCATGACGGAAGTGCCACAAGGCTACGAAGACAAAGTCTTTCTAGTAAAAGGAGAGCTAAAAGATGTGCTTGCGGATCTAAACGCAAAAGGCTTTAACGACCTTTACATCGACGGCGGTGTAACGATTCAGAACTTCCTGAAAGAAGATCTTATCGATGAAATGGTGATCACGCGCTTCCCTATCCTACTTGGCGGCGGCGCACCTCTATTTGGGGATTTGGAACAACCATTGAACTTCAAAGTCACCAAGAGTGACGTTGTTTTGGATACCTTAGTTCAAACCACTTACGTGCGTGAAAGGTAATCTACCTAGATAATTTGAACAAAAGAAAAACGCCCTTCATGGAGATATGAGGGGCGTTTTTTTAGGTATCACAAAATTTTGTCTAGTACATAGGGTTGGTTTAGCATCATTTCATCATGCGTCTGGCTTCCTTTTTAATTTACAAGCTAACCATGGAATTAAGTCGTATAACACCCTGAACATAAATGCAAACAGGGCGGAGAAGATTGCTACGTAACCTAAATCAGAGTTGGTATACGACGACTCAGCCTCTTTGAACTCAACATTAGATTTCACTCCAGATGTATTCGGTGTAGCCTTAATGTTTAGTAGCTCTGATGAAATTACAGAAATGTTTAATTGGTTACCTTCTATAAAATTATCAATCACAACCTTTTTTGAGGCAGCACCGACGTTACTAAATTCTACTTTCCCAAAGGTGTGCCGTGGCTCTGTGGTATAAAAAACGCGGAAAAGTGAAGGTCTCTTATCCGTGTCGACATCGATTGAAAATAGGTAGTCGTCAATAGTCTTCTTGCCAATATTTGTCAGGTTTATAGTCATAAGATATGAGTTTTCCACTTTCTGACCGAATAATTCATGTTTACGATTACCTACTTCTTGGGACGTCAAAATCTCTTGGGGATCACTTAACTGAACAAGTACCTCTTTCTCGGGGGCAACCAAGTCCTGTATATACGGCGTTACCAATACACTTAGGGGAATCACGGCAAGGGCGAGTAGCAAAGGAAAAATATAAGTGGAAAAAAACTTAGACTCAGCCATTTTCTCTATCCATATTTTTGATTGTTAGTTTATGAGCGACATACTTTATCTGCTCTTCTGTGCTAACTGGCGTGTGCTCTTTATCAGGCATTGATAGCTTAATTTCTAAGTCAAGGTTCATGATATTTTTGTCATTGGTAGTCATTATTGACTGTACTTCATCAACATATAGGGATCCAAGCCTGTTTTTTTTCTTAATATCACGCTCCAAGTTTTCTAAAATTGGCTTTTGGTACTCCTCAACATAGGCTTTTATCTCATCTTCAGTGACCTTACTTTTAACTTTACTTTTGATAATTTCATAAATACATAAAGTAACAGTTGCCGATAGCGAACCCACTAAAAATAGGATAAATGAGCCACGTTCGACCCTATCAACATCTAAGTGAATATTGTTGTTAATGAACTTTTGAATTTTAGTGCGACTTGTTCTTTTATTCATATCACACATAGTTTCGAAAACACTTTGCTCCACGGCCTTGTGAAAGTGAGACAAGAGAGCCGTTAGTGTGGCTGATGATAGTCTGTCTGGTTTGCTTACCAGCTTAATATTGATATCCATATTTTTAGTTTGATCCTAGGTGAAGATTTATAGGTAGGGCTCATGATTTATACTTGCAAAATCATCATACATATGCAATCAAGTAAAATAAATGTCATGCAAAAAATAAATGCTCTGAAAAACAAAAGGTAAGAACTACTTCACACTCTCTTTCTATGAGTAGATTCAATATAGATTGCTCAAACTTTCCTTGATACTCCATCGTTTTAAAACACCTTTCTGAGATTAGGATAATTTAATCAAACAACGCAGCACGATAAAGTACGCTCAATAGAATGTAACTAAGGTTGGGGCAAAAGTGTGCCAAACAAAAACGCCCTTCACTCAGATGAAGGGCGTTTGTTATTTGAGGTTAAGTTAGTGGGCTAAAGCACTAACCCACCGTCAATCTTGAGTACTTGACCTGTTATGTAGGCACTCTTGTCGGAGGTGAGGAAGGAGACGCCATTGGCGATGTCTTGCACTGAGCCCATTCGGCCTAATGGGGTTTTGCCTTCCATCATTTGAATCACTTTCTCTGGTAGGTTCTTGGTCATGTCGGTGGCGATAAAGCCTGGCGCGACGCAATTGACGCGGATTTGTGCGCCTTTTCTTGATAGCTCTTTCGCCCAGCCTTTACTCATCGATATTACACCGCCTTTACTTGCGCCGTAGTTGCTCTGGCCTATGTTGCCATCCGTCCCCACGATAGAAGAAATGCTGACAATGCTGCCTGCACCTTGTTCTAGCATGACAGGAGCAACGCGCTGGGTGAGTAAGAACACCGCTTTTAGGTTCACGTCGATAACGCTGTCCCAATCTTGCTCTAACATGTCTGGCAACAGTGCATCGCGAGTGATGCCCGCGTTGTTTACCAGCGCATCGATTCTTCCGTGCTGCGCTACGATACTTTCTACCACTTCGCTGACGGCTGCGGCATCACACAAGTTGACTTGATAACTGCTTAGCTGCGCCGACTGGCTCCATTCCACGGGTGATATATCTAGCCCGACAACGTGGAATCCATCCTCCAGTAATTGCTCACAAATCGCTTGGCCAATACCACGAGCCGCACCAGTGACTACTGCTACTTTTTCCGGTTTCATCTTGGTCTTCCTTAAATATTGAGATTACAAATTCGCTTGTATCCCTAGCGTTTTTTGTTTTTATGCCTAGTCGCGTTACAGCTGCGCTTCTCATACGCAGGGTCTTTCATATCTTATAAAAACTATAGAAACAGTCTGGGAGTCGGATGTGAACTAATCAAGACAACTTGATGATGGTTTGCCAAATAGTTCGTTTCCGTCACCGTTCTGCCGATCAACCAGTGCAACAAATGCGCTTTTTGTTGAATAACTCGCCTTTCATTTAAAGCTCAGACGAATAATTTTTAGATTAGGCAGCAAAGTCACATTAAACCTGTGGGTATTACATTCTTGATATCAAAAATCTGGATTACGATTTTAAAGATACAGCGTGTTTTTAAACATGGACGTGAAAAGAGACGCCTTACCTGACAAAGATAAGAATACCTACGGGAGATAAAATGAATCAGGCTTACATAGACGCAGCAAGAACGCTGCAACAATGCACGTTCGGGGGTTCCCGACGTGACATTAATGACCTTGTTCAATCAGGAAGCATTGAAAACTGGGTCGCTCAACAAACACTTATTCCCTCTTCTTCTTGGCTGACGCACTTTGAGCAAGATGAGCTTAACGTACCCGACTTAGGGCAAGGTTTATACTACGCCAGCAGTTGGACGCGCATGACGGTAGAAGGACAAGACATTCTGCGCCAACGCATCGCATATACCCTCTCCCAACTGTTTGTGGTGAGCGTGAAAGATCCGGCGTTCAGTGCCGCCTCTAAGCGTCGCTACATGTGCCAATACTTTGATGGATTGCTCGATAACGCTTTTGCTAACTTCCGAGATGTGATTCGTTTTGTGTCGACATCCCCAATCATGGGTGAATATCTGACCTTCGTGAACAACGTTTCTAATGAGCTCACAGCCCCAGATGAAAACTACGCACGAGAGCTGTTACAACTGTTCACGCTTGGCCCAGTCAAACTGCGTAATAACGGTGAAGTACGTTTGGATGCCGAAGATAACGAAGTTGCATCGTACACCCAAGAAGACATTGAAGAACTGGCTCGTGTGTTCACCGGTTGGAAATTCATCGACATTCGCGGTAACGACAAATACAGCCAGCCGATGGAACCGCGTGGCGAACACGACATGGGTGAAAAACACATTCTTGGTAAGAAGTTCCCTGCCGGCGTAAGCGCGGTAGATGAACTGGAAGCAGTGATTGAACTCTTGATGAACCAAAACACGCTTTACACCTTTGTGACCAAATTCTTCATCAATAAGCTTGTGACCAGTAACCCTAGAGCGGGCTACGTTCGCCGTGTGCGCCGCGCATTCAAGCGCTCCGATGGCGATATGCAAACGCTAGTGATCGCGATTTTAACCGACAAAGACGCGCTGCGTTCTGGCAACACTGTAGGCAAACTGCGTGACCCACTGTCTGTATTTACGCATGCGATGCGCGCGCTACAAGTGAAGCGACGTGACGGTGTGATGATGTGGCCAAAGCAGTTCAACTGGTATAACAGAACGCTGCCTCTGTCTGCCCCTTCTGTGTTCTATTACTACCAACCGGATGATGCGCCAAACCACCCTGATTTTAATGGTCTGGTTGCGCCTGAGTTCAACGTTTATCAATGGCACGACATCTATCAATACGGCATTCAATTCCGCGAGTTAATCGCTCGATTTGAAGAAGAAGCCAAAGATTGGTACATGGATGAAGCGCTATTCGCCCGTTACCTTGCTTTTGATGACGAAGGCGTTGTGGATTACCTCAACGAGCATTTGTTTGCTTACCAAATGAGTGAGCAAGCACGTCAATGTTATCTCGATTACCTCGCTCAGTGCCCAAGCCGCCAATCTAAGTGGCGCAAAGAGATCAAGAATCTCGTTATGAACGCACTGCTTTCACCAGAATTCATTACACAGGGGTAATCACCATGAACTTAACTCGACGTCGATTTTTACAAGCAGGTTCCGCTGGTGTGGGGATTTCTGCGCTTAACCTTGCTGCATTCCCAGCCTTTGCTGATTCGTTTAACCAATGCAAGAATGGCTATCGCGCTGTGGTTGGTATCGACCTTGCGGGCGGTAACGATGGCTACAACATGCTTATCCCAACCGCCGCTAACGCCAACAGCCAATACCGCGCGCTGCGTGGCAACTTGGCTTTGGATGAGACAACCTGTATCTACTTAGACGCAGTGAACGACGAGGCCAAACTGGCACTCAACCCAGCGATGGCAGCCCTTAAACCTTCTTGGGACAGTGCTAACCTTGTGCCTGTGGTAAACCTCGGTCCGTTGACTCAGCGCGTCAACAATGTGATTTACGATGAAAGCACTCGTCCGGCGCACCTGTTCAGTCACTCGCATCAATCCACTATGGTGCAGTCTCACGCCACCAAGTCACTGTCGAAAGAAGGCTTTGGCGCGAAAACATCCACAGAACTTGGCTCTATGCTGCGTAGTCTGAACGAGTTGTCACCGATGTTTGATATTGGCGGCACACAAGTGTGGACCAACTGTATTGAAGCCCAATCCAACTCGGTTGGGTCTCAACCACCAAGTGATATTTTCAACGATCAACGCTCACGCGATCTGTTCGATCAACTGCAGAGCACTGGTAGTTACGGCAACGTCTTCCAATCTCATTATGCAGGCGTTGCCGTGGACTCAACCAGAATGTACGAGCAGTTCAGTGCGATTCTAAATGCTGATATCCCAGACGTATTCCCAGAAACGCGCATCGGTAAGCAATTGAAAGCCGTCTTTAAACTGCTGCTGCATAAGGACCAGTTCCAGCATCCTGCGCAGTACTTTAGTTGTAAGTTGGGCGGGTTCGATACTCACTCAGCTCAAATCAGCCGTCAAACAGGCTTGCTACAAGAACTGGCAGAAGCCATGGCCGCTTTCCAATTAGCACTAGAGAACAACGGCTTGTTCGAGCAAGTGACGACGTTTACGCATTCTGAATTTGGTCGAACTCTGATTCCGAACGGCACAGATGGGACTGACCATGGATGGGCAAGCCATGCATTAGTCATGGGCGGCGGTGTGGCCGGAAAAGCGATAGTGGGTGAATACCCAGACTTATCTGAGACGAGCCCTTACTTGCTTTCACGTGGCCGTGTGATTCCAACCATCTCTTCAGATCAGCTTCATGCGAGCTTAATGGCGTGGTTAGGGCTGTCTGAAACGGGAATTAATCAATTATTCCCTGCGCTGGATAACACTTTGACAGATTCAATCCAACCTCAGACGCTCCCTATCTTCAAACCTTGCTAAGATAGCAAGAAGTAGAGTAATTCGGGTTTTAGAGCTGAGTTATCAGGCAATCAAGTAACGCATCATGCAGTTACTAATAAGAAAAAGCAGTGCTAAACAAAAGGCTCCGTTAACGCGGAGCCTTTTTATCATTGTGCGATTTCTTCTCGCTCTTCACGCTCAGATTGCGCTTTTTGCAACCAAGGCTGAAGCAAGAGATTGAACAACATACCCGCAATAAACAGGGTGATCACGATACTCGCCCCACTTGGTAAATCGTAACGAGCCGATGCTGCAATGCCAGATATGATCCCAACCATACCGATGCTGATACTGGCGACAAAAAATCGAGTTCCCTTTAATGCCGCCGCACATAAAGCTGGAATCACCAACAAGGCAAATTCCAAATAGATGCCAGTTAACTTGACCGTAATAGGCATCAAGATAGCAAAGATCAGATAGAAACCACTGCCCTGCATAAACGCAGGTTTTAACCATACCAATAGCAACATCGCAGCGGTAATCAATGCCAAAGGCCAAACGTCAGCCCAAGTTGCCCATAACAGTTGCCCATTAAGGATCCCTTGAATAAAGTCTCCGCCATGCGGGTCTTTGCTCACCAGCAGTATCGCCAGCGATGCAGACACCACAAACAAGCTACCTATCATAGGTTCCAAATGCTGTTGGTAGCGCTTTTCCATTAAGGCAATCAGACCGCAAAGCAGTAACGACATCACCCAAGGACCAACCATTTCACCAAAGAAAGAACCAGAAAAGAGAGCGTATTGGTTCAACCTATAGTGACTCAGCGCTGCCCCCAAGGCGGCAACTTGTGCCACCGCCAAATCAATAAAGATAATTTGGCGTTTTAACACTTGCTGCCCGAGCACCACGTTACCAACCAGAGCAATCAAGCCACACAGCACCGCTGGTAATAGCCATGCATAATCTGCCATGGCTTAGATCTTCACCGGAACAGGTTGCACTAACACATCCAACAAATCATCGATAACTTGGTCGTACATTTCATCCAAACTTTCACCATCAGAAACCGTCAAAGGCAACTGAATCAGCGGCTTATTGGTTTGTTTCTGTAGCCAGTTTGCTGGACGCTGGTCTTGATGCGACGAGTAGACAATCGCTTCAAAAGAATCCGAGTCCAACTTAGTTAAAGATTGAAGGTGAGAAGTGGTCGGTGAAATGCCCGGCTTTGGCTCTAGGTCAGCGATTTGTTCCATGCCAAGCCAATCGTATAGATAACGGTAGGTTTCGTGATAACCCACCACTTGTTTACCCTTTAATGGCGCAGCTTTCTTATTCCACTCATTAAGCTTTTTACGCCAGTGAGCGCGGAACTTCATACCATTCACTTGATAGCTTTGTGCGTTGTCTGGATCGATGCTCTTCAAACGTTCTGTTACAGCACGCGAAATCGCAACCATGTCATTCGCCGCAAACTGCACATGTGGGTTTCCGTGCGCATGAATGTCCCCCATGCTGCGGTCAACGTGATCATGAGTATCTAACATGCGCACGAAGTCCGTCGCATAGATCATGCTCGGCGCACCATTTTGCACCGCTGCATTGCTGCTACGAACTTGCAGCATCGGTAACCACCCCACTTCTAATTCAGCCCCCGAGCACATAGCCATGTCCGCTTGGCGCATCTTGGCAATCAATGAAGGGCGAGCTTGTACGTAATGTGGGTCTTGCTTAGCCGTTGTCGCTGAATAAATGCTGGCGTCTGGCGCATGGCTTTCAAGAAAGGCTTTCCATTCTGGCTCACAAACGAAGATGTTGAGAGCCGAAGCAGGCGAAGCAATGATGGCAGCCCCCGCCGCCATCACTGCTAAACTGCATTTTCTTAACGTCAGCTTAGAACGCATGTGCACCGTGCGCTCCAAACGTCATCACGTATTGCAGTGTGAATACGTTGTCTGTTTCGCTGTCTTGGTTATCAATGCGAGAGTATTGCGCACGGATAGTACCGAAGTGAGAAGAATCCCATGCGATCATCGCATCCATCTCTTTATCGTTTAGTGCCGTGAAATGCATGTGGTCACCGTGTGCGTGGCCGTCGTAGCTTTCTGCTTCACCGTAACGCAGGCCTGCTGACCAGCTTGGGTTAAAGCGGTAAACACCTGATACGTAGTATGCGGTAAGCTTGTCTGGAGATTCCGCGTCATCTTTGAACTTGCTGTCTACCACACCGTCAAGCAACATGTATTCTGCAGATAGCGTGAAGTTGCTGTACTTGTAGTTACCATCTGGTGCCCATTTCCATACAAAGTCAGCGCCGTAAAGGTTCTCACCCGTTACTGCTGCTGCATGGCTATGGTCGTGACTATGCTCTTCTTCATGACCGTGGTCGTGATCTTCGAACTCTTTCACTTTACCATTTTTGTTGTACAAGTAGCTCAAGCCAAACTGCCAACTCGATGATTCAGAGAAATCACTGCCTAGCTTCAGCGTCGTCGTGTAAACGCCAACTTCAGAGCCATCTTCAACTGAAGACATCTTGCTACCGCTTAGCGCCTCAGCACCAAACTTTACGTATAGATCCGTTGGCAACACGATGTTTGCGCGAACACCATCGTCGTAATAATGCGAACCTAGGAACGTACGGTAAGCGATTGGGCGCTCAACAAAGCTGTCGGTGTGCATGTGTTGATTATTCAGGTAACCAAAGTCAGACAGGAATCGACCAGCACGCACATTCAAACCGTAAGGAAGTGCGAGTGTTTCGATGAATGCCTCTTCCAAAACAAACTCTGTCTCATCACCATGGCTTTCTAGTACTGCCGTCAGTGCACCATGAAACTTGTCATCAATGTTTGCTGACATATTTAATTCAGTATGACCAAGACCAAAACCCTCTTCGCGCTCTGAGTTATGACGCTGTCCATCTTGATAGTAACCGTCTAGTACCACTCCAATCTGAGGATTCGAAAGTGTATCTGCAAACACTGGGGAGACAAACAAACTACCAACCGCTAGAGAGACCAATTTTTTATTCACTGCATTTTCCTTGCTTATTGTTATGTTATAACGTTTAGATTTGCGCAATGTTATAATATAACAATTCGTATTCAACAAGGAGAATGTAAGAAAATGTAACAGAAAAATACATTTCCTCTTGTGAAAGCGTTATCTACAATTCATTCAATATCATTATGAATCCCACTTGGACTCACTCTTCATAATCACCCGGTATTTCAATATGTTAAATATGGACTTTTCAAAAAGACTGGTTATCAGAGCCTCTGATCAAGATTGGGTAGCCAGCCCTGCGGCAGGTGTATGGCGCAAACCATTAGAGCGAGAGGCGAAAGAGTCAGGGCATACAACCAGCTTGGTGAAGTACGAACCAAACTCGAAGTTTGCTACGCACCCTCACCCACATGGAGAGGAGATACTGGTACTTGAGGGCGTATTTTCTGACGAGTATGGGGACTATCCGGCAGGTACTTACCTACGCAACCCTCCAGGAAGCAAACACGCACCTTTTAGCAAGAAAGGCTGCGTGCTCTTAGTAAAACTGAACCAGTTTGGTCCTAACGATCTCGAAACGGTGCATATTAATACCAGTCAAGCTGAGTGGTTGCCGGGGATTGGTGGGCTGCAAGTCATGCCACTGCACAACTTTGAGCACGAGCACGTTGCATTGGTAAAGTGGCCAAAAGGTGAAAAGTTTCAACCACACCATCATTTTGGTGGCGAGGAGATCCTCGTACTATCCGGGGAGTTCAATGATGAGTTTGGGAATTATCCAAAACACACGTGGCTGCGCAGCCCACATATGAGTGAGCACTTTCCTTTTGTTATTCAAGAAACGGTTATCTGGGTAAAAACAGGGCATCTACCCGTTGGTTAAAACTCAGAAACACAAACGGCCCGAATGTTCGAGCCGCCATTAATGCAGTACTAGATTATCACTACACGCTCATAATTTTTGAGTAAAGCCAATCTTTCAGCTCTGAACGGTTGTGTTTGAGTGTGTTCATTTGATGATCGTCAATAGGGTTTCCTTGCAATTCGAGTTCTCGGATTTCCTTATCAAGCGTATTGTAATTTTTAGCATTTTCAGCGAAGTCAGCGTCATTCGCCGTAAGTTGAGTGATTGTATCCAAATGTTCCGGAAATTCATGAGTTAGTGAGTGATTTTCGCCTAACATAAAGACCTCTTTGGCTGAGCGTATTTTGTTAAAGAAGCTGCTCATTTATTGAGCAACGCTTATTCATAACCATAGCATCTCATCCACCATCAAATCGTCGACTTGAGCACATTTTTACTTAACTCATTGAATAAACAAGTTCTCATTTCTAATCTTGACATAGCCTTGCAATAATCTGGCAATAGACACATTTTTTATCGCTAAATTTCAGCTACATTTATTGAGGTTTGTATTAAAAAGGAAATACAAATGAACACTTTTAAAATTAGCCTGATTGGCGCTGCCGTGATATTTGCACTGACAGGATGTAACTCAGATAGCAGTTCAGTTAGCGCAACTACGCCCGTTAGTCTTTCAGTATCAGATGCGCCCATAGATGATGTTTCTGAAGTGGTAGTAACCTACAGCAAAGTGGCGTTTCTTCCTGTTGGTGAAGGGGAGCCTCAAATCTTCAACGTCTACAAAACTGATGAAGATGGCAACTACGTTGATGAAGAAGGTGACCTTCTTCCGGATGATGCAGATCCGCTGCCACTGAGTGTGAACTTATTAGACTTCCAAGGCAGTGACGCTCAGGAGCTCATTGATAACGAAGTGATTCCTACTGGTAACTACCAACTGTGTGTTTTTGCAAACGACGGTGACCATCCTGAATACCCATCTTACGTCGTTGAAGAAAGCACAGGAAACCAAATGCCATTAACGGTAAAGGGTAACGGTAAGTGCCCACAAGGTGTCGGCGATGAGCCTAATTCTGGCGTACTCTTTTTCAATAACCAATTTGCCGTCAATCCAGACAACAACGATTACGTGGTGGAATTCGATTTACGTCGAGGCTTAAAAGATGCAACGGGTAAAGACGAAGGTTACACGATTCAAAGAACGTCAATCAGCCTAATCAACACGGTTACGACTGGTAATCTTGGTGGCAACGTTGATCTCACAACCTACCAAGGCTGCGAAACTGACACGACATCGGGCAACGGTTATGCGCATGCCGTATACCTCTATGAAGGTGATATCGCGCAAGCAGACATGGGGTCTTTTGCCCCAAGTGAGTCTCAAGCCCCTATCGCTTCTGCGAATGTGACCACAGAAGATGAAGGTGCCACTTATCAATATGAGTTTGGTTATGTAGAACCTGGCACTTACTCGATTGGTTACACCTGTACCGCTAACGATGACTCAGAAGAAGGCATTGTGGATGGTGAAACATTCAGTATCTATACATCTACTAGTGGACTGAGTGTTTCTGCTGGCAGCGACACAAACGCAAACCTTTAAGTTTTGAGAGTCATTTAAACGTTAAATGAATAACGGGGCTTCGGCCCTGTTTTTTATACCCCTCTCGGATTATCAATCATTTCTATAAAGTGTTTCCCTCACTCTCCCAATAGTCGAACGCCAAAGATGCCACTATGATTGTTGCATATCGAATTCAAAAGGAATCTCAATTATGCAAAAAATCATCCTGATTACTGGCTCTACAGACGGCATTGGTTTAGAAACAGCAAAAATGTTAGTGGCAGATGGTCACCACGTGATCGTACATGGCCGCAACGAAGCAAAGGTTCAAAACGTAGAGCAAAGCTTGATTGAGATGAACGCTGGCAAAGTGGAAAGCATCGTTGCTGATCTGTCTTCAGTCACAGCGGTGGAGCAAATGGTTACGGAAGTGGCAGAGCGCTTTGGCAAGCTGGATGTGATCATTAATAACGCAGGCGTGTTCGCGACACCTAATTCAAGAACTCAAGAAGGTCTTGATGTGCGCTTTGCCGTTAACACCATTTCGCCGTACATGCTGACAAAAGAGTTGCTACCACTACTTGGTAACACAGGTCGTGTCGTAAACCTATCTTCTGCGGCACAAGCGCCAGTGAGCATCGAAGCCTTGATGGGCGATAAACCACTGTCAGATGGTGAAGCTTATGCTCAAAGTAAACTGGCTCTGACCATGTGGTCACGCGTTATGGGATTGCAGTTGAAAAACGTCGGCCCGATGGTGGTTTCCGTCAATCCAAAATCATTCCTTGGCAGCAAAATGGTGAAAGACGCTTACGGTATCGCGGGTAATGACATCAGTTTGGGCGCAGACATTCTAATTCGTGCTGCACTATCGGATGAATTTGCGCAAGCGCATGGCTCGTACTTCGACAATGACATTGAAGCTTTTGCCGCTCCTCATCGTGATGCGTTGAATGACACCAAATCACAACAAGTGGTAGACGCGATTGAAGCAGTGATTGCTAAACTCGCTTAATTCAACACGGTTGATTCCTCTTAAACACCTAGCTTCGGCTGGGTGTTGTTGTTTTTACGTACTAGCGTTTCTGTTTCTCACGTTTCCGTCTCTGCGCTTCTGAAGCTACCACTATTGCTCATTTTCAATAAAATCTAAAAACTTATTCGATATAAAGGCCAATTATCAACAAACCCTTCTCTTGTTAATCTTCAGCCATCGGGAAAAACGCCAGACTCAAACGCGTTCGTTCCCATTATCTTTCGCGAGTGATGACATCGAATCGTCCCGCTTTTAACTGGAGATCCAACTATGAACTATGAGGGCAAAGTTTACCGACCATGGCCGGAATACCGCAGCATCTTAATCCAAACTACATTGGGTTGTAGCATCAACACCTGCACGTTTTGCAGCATGTTTGATGACAAACGCTTTAAGGTACGCCCTATTGAAGACGTGATTAAAGACATTGAAGAAGCACGCTTGATCTACCCACACGTAGAGTCGATCTTTTTGATTGATGGTAACGTTATGGCGGCACGTACGGATTACTTGCTTAAGATCTTCGACAAACTGCGTTCAACCTTTCCTGAATGCAAAAAGATTTCTCTTTACAGTGGACTGAACGATTTCCGCCGTAAAACCATTGCTGAATTGAAAGAACTGAAAGATGCGGGTTTAGATATGGCCTATTCTGGCCTTGAATCTGGCGACCGCGTTGTTCTTGAGCGCATTAAAAAACGCATGTCACCAGAGCAAGCGATAGAAGGCATGGCAATGGCGAAAGAAGCTGGCATTGAAGTGTTGCTGTCTTTCATCTTTGGTCTTGGTGGTCGTGAACGTTCAAAAGAACACATTATTGCGACAACAGACATCTTGAACCAAATCAATCCTGAGCAAATTGCTCCTATGGCACTTGCGATTCAGCCAGGCACGGTAATGGAACAAGAAGTGAAGAATGGTGAGTTCATTATGCCAACTCAACTTCAAGTGCTTGAAGAAGAGAAATATTTACTCGAAAACTTGAACATTGATACCTTCTACTGGGGCGACCATGGTAACAACATCGTTCCACAAAAAGGTTGGCTGTTGGATTCACGCGAGGATTTTCTGAGAAACATCAATCACGCGATTGCATCTAACCCAATGGCAAAAGACAACGTCATCCAGACTTTCTCTTGGTAGTCGTTCTCTTTCTCGTTAAATGAACACAATAAAAAACGCTTTCCGATTGGAAAGTGTTTTTGTTTATTTCTGATGGGTAGCCAGTTCGGTTTCCCAGTAAGGTGGCTGCCCGTAATACTCGGCAAAGTAATCAATAAAGGCACGGACTTTAGGTGCTATCAAACGTGAGCTCGGATAAACGGCCCAAATGCTAGCGTTCATCACCAATGGATAGTCTTCCAAGATTTCGACCAACTCACCGGCTTGAAGCTGTTTGTAGACACTCCAAATTGAGTTAATCGACACACCAAGCCCATCAATACAAGCATCACGCATCGCATCGCCGTTATCGGTTCTAAAGCTTCCCGAAGCGCGCATCGCATAATGACCATCTGGGGTTTCAAACACCCAATTGTCCAATCCCATTAGCGTCACGCATTCATGCTCAGCAAGTTCTTGCGGTGTTTTCGGCGTACCGTGCTTTTCTAAATACTCTGGTGAAGCAACAATGATGCGACGATCTGGTGCTAGTTTGCGTGCCACCAGCGTTGAGTCTTTCAACTCTGCAAGACGAATCGCGACATCGAACCCGCCTTCAACCATATCAATGATGGAATCAGAGAAACGAAAATCTACCGTTAGCTCCGGATAAGCCGCCATAAAACCTTTGAGAGCAGGCACAAGATGCAAACGCCCAAACGATGCTGGAGCCGTTACTCGAAGCGTGCCAGTTGGTGCACTATGACCTACTCCGACCGCACCTCGTGCCGCTTCTACCGTTGCAAGCACTTCTTCTGCGTGTGGCAAAAATGCCTGACCTTCTTCCGTTAATGAGACCTTACGTGTGGTTCGGTGCACAAGGCGAACGCCAAGCCCTTCTTCCAACTTATTGATGTGAGCACTGGCAACGGCTGGCGATAATCCAAGCTCTTGTCCTGCCATGCTGATGTTGTGCGTTGATGCCAAACGAACGAAAAGTTTGAGATGTTCTATATTCATTTCATTTTCAACTTATTCTATAAAGTCCGACGTCAATGTCGGGCATTTTCATCTGACACAATAGTAAAGCATTGAACGTGAAGCAAAGCTTTTTAAAAGAAATTGCTAGAAGAAACTGATAGGCAAGTAGAAATCTAATTCAAACGCTTCTTCATGATTTAAAAAGTGGTTTTGATGATAATGCACATACGCAGGAGTCGAGCGTTGTTTGAAGCCCGAGTTTGGCAACCATTTCTCCAACACCATACTGATTTGAGGAAGCAACTCACCATACACACCAGTCAACCTGAACACCGCATGTAAGCCCCCCGGGATGGTCATCTGGTTCACCACTCCGCGATACTTAAGCGGTTTATCAATGGCCATGCACGCCACGTAACGACATTTGTCCAACTCAACCCAAGCTGGGTTGGAATGATGCAAACCATATTGAGTAGAAAAGTCTCGATTCTCTGAATTTGCCCACGCCTTCAGTACCAGCCAAGCATTGCGAATAGAACGATTGTAGCCTTCATGGCGAACATAAGCAGCAAAGCGTTGTGGCACTTCTGCAATCTTTGGCTCAGGCAAAATACGCTTCGCCACTCGATGGTAACCCGCGGCCACTTCTGGATCTTTGAGATACGGTTTTTCTGCGACGTGCAAATCATGCTTGCGCCAAGCACCGGGCGACATATCAAACGTAGATTTAAAGGCACGGCTGAATGACGACACAGAACTGAATCCACACTTATTGGCAATCTCTAATACCGACGATTTGGTATCGAACATCAACTGATTTGCTGCGTATTCCATTCGCGTGCGACGAATGTATTGATGAATCGACTCCCCCACCACATCTTTAAAAATACGGTGGAAATGCTGCTCAGAATACGCTGCTACATCGGCTAGCTCTTTAGCGGATAATTCTCTGCTAATGTCTTGGTGAATGTAGAACAGTACGTCATTGATTCTGGAAACCTGTTGCTGACTCATAATTTAGCGTTTGATTGAAATAGCATAAATGGACATGTTTAACAGCATAAATGGACACACTTAAGTTAGCAAATCCCATGTACTATCTTCTGAATAAAACCAAAATTAAAAAATACGAGAAACACAACACATGGAAATCGCACAGTCACTACAACAAGTAAAGTCATCGTACATTCGAGAGATCCTCGCTGCCGCTAGCGATAAAAACGTCATCTCGCTTGCTGGCGGTTTGCCAGATGAGAAGACCTTCCCAATCGACTTAATGAAGCCGACGCTTGAAAACTTGGCCAACATGCCAGAGGTGTTCCAATACGGCTCAACCGCAGGCTATGGACCGCTACTTAGCTTCCTAAACGGTTACTTCAAGCTTCCTGAAACACACACAGCGATGATCACTACGGGCTCTCAGCAAGGTTTGGATTTGATCGCTCGCGCTTATGTGAATCCGGGTGACAAAGTCGTAATGGAAGCCCCAAGCTACCTTGGTGCGATGCAGGTGTTTGGCTTGGTTCAAGCAAACATCGTGACTGTTTCTCAAACAGAATTCGGTCCAAACCTTGAAGAGCTAGAGCAGTGCTTCGCTGAGCAAAAACCGAAGATGTTCTATGCGGTGCCAGATTTCCATAACCCAACGGGCGTATGCTGGGCACTAGAAACGCGTCAAAAGGTTGCAGAACTTTGTATTCAATACAATGTAGCTTTCATTGAAGATGCACCGTACCGCGAGCTGCGTTTCTCTGGTGAAGCTTTGCCTTTGGTTTCTGATTTCTGTCCACAGAATTCTATCGTACTGCGTTCATTCTCTAAGATTGCATCACCAGGTCTTCGTATCGGTGTGGTTACGGGTAAAACTAGCTACCTAGAACCGCTGATTAAAATCAAACAAGGTGCGGATCTGCACTCAAGCGTACCGATGCAAGCCCTACTGCACGGCTTGCTTCAACATGACAACTTCGAAACCCACATCAGCACCATTTGTGAACTGTACAAGTCTCGCTACGATGTGATGTACGCAGAGCTAGAAAAACAGCTCCCAGCAAGTTGCGTACTTAAGCCTGTTGATGGCGGTATGTTTGTTTGGGTAGAGATCCGAGAGTGCGATACCTTTGAGCTGGCAAAATCACTGCTTGCTAACGGTGTGGCCGTTGTACCGAGCCCTGTCTTCTACCCAGAAGGGTCTGAAGTGAAAGCGGCACTGCGTCTTAACTTCACCAATGCAACACCAGAAGAATTGAAAGTGGCGGTGACACGCTTAGCAGACGTACTGAAGCAAATCTAGTTGAATCCCATTCGAAATTATAGCGGTGAAAGCAGACGTTAACGTCTGCTTTTCTTTTAGTTCTGACACTGATACGCGTTAGCGAACATGGTCACTGAGCTTGAGAAGCCAAGTGGTTGATACAAGTAAAGAGTATTGGCTCCTAGCTCTGCCGCTTTGATGCGCATTTGGTTTAGTGTTCCCCACACCATATCTTTATCTGCATGCAACCAGTAATCATAGAAATGCCCCTCAGAGCCGATTACGGTGCCTAGGTGTCGACAGTTCGCAATTGCACTTGCATCGTCCCAAATCACTTTAACTTGCTCAGACTCTTGGGTTGGGAACGTCACGCAACCAGTTAATAACGTTGCTAATGCTGCACCAGTCATTAACTTTTTCATAATTTCATCGCCTTAGAATTAAATAGTCTGCGGATTCTATTTATCGTTTAGACAATGACCAACAAATTATTTTTATGCTTTACATAACCGCTCGTTTAGGAGCTTTCTTAGGCTTCTTTAATGCACGCGCATCGCGAATGTTCAGCGTCATCAATGTTAGGTTCGTGAAACCAGCAAGCAACTCAACCAACTGAACAACATAGAAGGTCGTATCAAACTGATTACTTGCGGCTAAATGCTGCAAATAAATCGCCGCCGGAACCAAAATCAAGATGCCGTTCATCGCAACGAAAGGCATACGCTTTTTCTCTGCCGCTAGAGGTCCTTTTTTCACATTCGGAGCCATCTTTGATCCGGTTATGCCAGCTGCTGCCATAAGAGGGACAACTGCCCAAATCGCGTACGAGATATAAGTTTTAACCGCCAAAATTGCGTGATGATCACCAAACAACTCAACCGCGACTGTACTGGTGAAAAAGCTCATGATGAGCAGGTATGCACTAATAGAGGTGATTCGATGAGCAAAGCTGAGTGTCTTTTTCATAGCGATTTTCTCTTTTCATGTTGTTGGGACTCACGGTACAAAAAAAGATTACACAACAACCATTGCATACGCAACACTTGCACTCAAAACAAAATCATTAAAATTTAGCTTAATTAAATGGATTTTTATTAAGTTTATGTTTTAGTTAATAATTTAATAGAAAACATAAATAACTAGGCGATTTGCTTTTTGACCAAATTAGAGTAAAACAGAGGAGTAAGCGGCAAGAGGGACTGAATTTGACTTCGAAAAACAAACTGATCCGTTACCAATCTAAAGAAGTAGCTGACGTATTCAGCAAAGAAGACGAGTTAATCAAGCTTGTTCAATCTGGTCAACTTTCTCAAGTATTACTGTTGTGGCAAGTCAAAAGCCCTACGCTAGTGCTTCCAGCAGGTAAGAAGTGGACAATTTCAGAGCAACTAGCACAAGATCTAGCAGACTCAGGTTGGAGGCTGTTTTCACGTAAAACCGGCGGTGCACCAGTTCCACAGGTTCCGGGGATCATAAACCTCTCTCACATCTACCACTGGCCTGAAGGTCAACCTTACGACATTAAAAAAGCGTATCTCGACTTATGTTCCGTACTCGCCGTGTTTTTTAAACAGTTAGGTGTCAAAGTTGATGTGCACGCTACGCCAAACTCCTATTGTGATGGCGAATACAACTTAAATATTGATGGGAAAAAAGTGGTTGGGACAGCACAACGTGTCTTACTGAAAAAAGGCGGAGGACAAGTAGTGCTCTCTCAAGCCTGTATTCTCATAGATGCTGACGTAGAAAAAATCGTTGAACCAGTAAAGCTATGTAATCGCCTTTGCGGGCATAACGATGATATTCGTGGCGACGTTCATACTCCCCTATTCGACCATATAGAACAAAAACCAAGTGTTGATACGTTGTTTCAAACGCTGACTCAAGCGTTTTTGGATCACGCGAAGCGTTGAGTCTATTCGCGATATTCATCAAAAAAGGGAGCATTTGGTCCCTTTTCTCACTTATCCAACTCATTAAATTAAAAACGAACTTCCACTTCAACACCCTCAATCCATCTCGTTTGCTCTACGGGTTCATCAAAAGATAATGTGACTTTCAGGTACGCTGGTTGACCTTCAAACGGGCTTTGCAGCTCTTGGGGGAGCTTGTTAACCACTTCAACCGGTCTTGACACTGTCGCAGATAACTTTTTTCCGTCAGGGAAGATGACCTTCGCTTTGGTTCCTTTTTGGCTGTAATCCAGATACTTAGGGTTTAGAAACGCGGTAATATCTGGCGTTACGTTCTGAGCTACCGTCAATAATGGTGCATTCTCTGTAACGCGCTGACCTTCATGAACATGAATATCCAAAACTCGACCACTAAACGGTGCTCTAAACGTCAAGCTCTCTTGTTGGGCACGCTTTACGACAAGCTCTTGCATTAACGCTCGATACTGTTGTGCAACCGGACCCGCCAATGCCAATTGCTCTCTATCACGTTTGGCATTGATGTAAGCTATTTCTTGGTCGCTCAATTGGCTATCAATAGCATTGCTCACGTTAACTACCGCAGCGTAATCCACTTCTGACACCTGACCTTTCTTTCTAAATTGGTCGTACTTTTGCTGAATTTGTTGCACCTTAGCGAGGCTTGTTTTGGTACTGGCTATCGCTTGCTGGTACAGCTCATCAGTACTTTGAACCTTGTTATTGGACAACGAAACCAACTCTTTTTGTAAAAACTCGACTTCTTTGTTTAACGCACTATCTGCCAATAGAATTAAAGACTGCCCCTTGCCTACCTCGTCACCGACATTCGCCGAAATCGGTCCAACAATTGCGGCTTGAGTCGCCGTTATCGTTAATGGATAAGAGGTCACGATACCGGGCGCAGTCACTAAAATCTGCGTCTTAAACAAGTAATAAGCCATAAATAACAGCGGGCTGATAACAATTGCCAAAATCAGATACCAACGAAGTCGATAACCACCACGCTTCGCCTGACCGTAGACGACTTTCATGCCACTCTCAGATTGTGGCTTGTTCTTTTTATCTAAGTGAAAGTTAACTTTCATACTAAAACTTTTTGCCTCGTTTCAATACCCACCAAGGTGCCATGCTAGATTCTTCGTGACTGCGTCTTACTACCTCATTTACCATCGAAAACGCCGTTATTAGGCGCATGAAAAACTGATAAACGGGGTATAGAAATAGCCATTTCGTAAATTTTAAGTCTTCTTTTCTTCTCTCAGACACTAGCCCGATATAAACAATAAATATGATTAGAGAGAGAAATAAATACGTTAAGTACAGCAACAGCATTAACGCTAAAACAAATTTAAGCGGATACGCTATAAGCATATACACAGTAAAAATAACAACTAACAAAGGTAATAAGACGTTTTGAACCACACCATAAGCGAGAGTAAATAGAAAATTGCCCCACCCTAAAAGAGATGGTGATAATCCTTCATTGTGCTTACGCAAAAATAGAAAAAGCAAATCACCATCCCACCTTAAACGCTGCATAACTAGCCCTTTTAAGGTATCTGGAACATCGGTATGCCCAATCGCATGTGTGGCAAAAACTAATTTATTGTTTGGATAGCGTCGCTTATATTGTTTTAAACGCATAGTTAAATCCAAATCTTCTGCTGTATGCGTATCCCAGCCACCCACTTGTTTGAGTAAATTTTTTCTAAAAGCCCCAAACGCACCTGAAATATTATTTAATACGCCCCATTTTGCCATTCCAGTTTTGCCTGCTTGCATGGACAACATGTATTCCAAGGACTGCATTTTTGTCAGAATATTGGCGTCATGATTTCTAACCCGTAGCGCTCCTCCACTTGCAATCACATCTTTCGATGTAAATTGTTTCATCATGGTGAACACCATGTCGTTATCAAAGGAGGTATCACCATCGACGTTAATCACGATCTCGCCTTGAGCAACGGATAAACCGGCGTTAAGAGTCGACACTCGCCCGCCACGTTGCCACTTCGGAATAACACGCACTTTACGGTTACGAACTCCAGCGTGACGTAGTTCACCGTTCAACGCGGCTTTGTAAGTATCTTGGTTCTGTACCGCGCCATCTACAACGGCGAGAATTTCAATGTGACCCGGATACACTTGCTCAACTAAAGTGTCGATGGTGATTCCAATCGCATCCCCTTCGCCATAACAAGTAATGACAAAACTGATCGATGGAAACTGCGTCAACTCAACGTCTTCCAGATTATAAGACCATCGAAAAATGCCCGTTAATACCAACAGATACAAGGGCAGTTCGATAATAATCATGACGGGGAATAGCAGTAGCCACAGCTCTTCATTATGAAGCAGCATCCCGCGAAGATAATCAAGCAGAACAAGACTATCTTGCAGCATAAATATCACCAACCAGTGTTTCTAACCATACCGCTACGCCATCTTCAATACTTGCTTGAGGAAGTGCCCATGAGAAGACATTGAGTTCAAACTCTTCATCTTCAATTTGGCTGCCCAGTGCCGAGAGTTTGTTCTGCAATACCGATAAGCTAGACGTTTCGGTATTCGGCATGAGCACCAGCAGCACATCTTGCTTAAATTGGCAGCAGATATCCGTATCTCTGAATATCTCACTAAGACGCTTAGTCAGTTGATCAATCAAGGAGAAAAGCTTGGCGTCACCGTGCTGCTTTCCGTACTCATCTAACGAGGGAAGGTGTAACCCCAAAAGTAGGTGATGCTCTTTGTGGCGCATAGCGACTTTATTTAGCCACGCGAGTAAGTTCTGGAAGAAACTGTTCTCAACCTTACCTTTGATTGAGAGCTCAGGAGCTTGAGAGGACTTTCCGTGCTGGAATATGTATTCTCCTGCTTCACCTAAACGGTATTGGTACAGCTTGCGCACAATAAGATCATCAACCTTCATCTTCTCATCACAACTCAAGCATTGGCTCATCGTTGCTGCTTCAACAAAAAGATTAGAGCACTGATTACAAACGTGATTCTCTAGAGGGCGGTCATAGTCCACACCAATGTGTCTTAGTTGAGTTAAACACTTTGGGCATTCCAACTTACCGCGGCGTTGAAATGACTGCTGCTCACCAACGTGACCACAAGTAAAGCAATGGAGCGAACTCTGAGACTCAATGTCGATACTGCTGCATTGAGGGCAAACTTCAACGTAATTCAAGTGGCCGCTATTGCAATGCGTACAGACACGAATACGATCCATCAGTTGTTCACTTTCTAAAATATCTCGTGCTTTCTCGGACAACACGTAGCGATAGGTTGAGTAAATGTCAGGGTAAAACGCTTCTATCAGTGGATACGTATAAATTGAAGATGATTCAAGGCTTTTCATCGCCGTTAATCTGCGGTTTCTATTTATGCCAAGCCAGCCAATCAGCGGATCTAACGACGTCACCTGAGATACCGATTCAAGGCGACTTCGCGAGCTTTGCCATGCTTTTAAAGAAGTCGCCATATCAAAAATGCCATCACTAACACTTCGAGAATAAGGCGTTTCAATCGTTGTATAGACAGACCAACTCCATCGTCCTGCATTTTGGTAAAAAGCGTTAAGAATTCCATCAACTTGCTTTGGTTCCAACACATTTATACAAAACATGCCTCCCATTCCAAACGGAAGCGATTCTACATCATTAATATATATAACATTTTCAAGTTCATATTCTGTTGGTTTATCGCCAATCCAATAGAACGTTTCATTCCCAATTAACATACTAATTACTCACACAAATATTTTAACGCTCCAGTCATTTAAAATATAGAAAGTTACTATTATTTAATCGACGGAAACGTGTGAAATGCTGGGAACCTGAAATAACATAATCAGGCACAACAGAAGTTAATTTTTAAAGTGTCAAATAAAGGGCCACAGAGCAGATATTTCGCACTGATAGCCTTATGGTTCAATTAATGACGAGAGGAATGAAACCAAACCACATTGATAGGAATTTTAATGTATATTTTAAGTTAATATGACTACGAAAAAGCATTGAGGAACCTTTATTAATAAGCTGAATTTATTATTAACTTGGTATATAATTCCTTTAATAACCACTATATTTTTAAAAGCACATCCTTGATGATCAGCATTTAATCATACAACCCCGTCTCATAGTTAAGACGGAATTATCAATATTAATAACTTTACCTCACACAAGTAGCAACCAATCTATTAACTTTTATTTTTCAATCACAAAGCGTAATCGTTTCGCTCGTTATATATATCAGATAAATACTCGACAAACTCAAACTGCATCCCATGATCTTCCAAGTAATAGACGTTTTTACGAAATGGGTGATCGGCCCCCCAGTGGTCAAGCTCATAACCCACTTCTTTTAATCGAGCGACGAGCGCATCAACATCAGGAACGACGATGCCGAGGTGCTTCATGCCAGTAAAATGTGTAGTCCAATGCCCAGCATCGCCATCTCCACCATCGGAGATCGCGATGTAAGAATGCTCATCTCCGACATGAAACCATTCGATGGGACGTCCAAACCAGTCATCAAGCTTACCGCTGCCACGGATTGTCCACTCTGGAATAGCAGTCGTTAAAAATTCAATGGTTTTGCGCGCATTTACGACAGAGATATTGGCGTGTTCAACATAGCTTTTCATAACGTTGTTCCTTGTTAATTTGGGTTATCGTTTTAGTTTTCCTTTTGCTTGTTCAACACTCTAAAACCTCAAGCAAACTTGAGGTAAAGACTGCATTTTAACGCTATCGTGAGAAATGAGATCTGCTTCAAAAAATTATCCATGACAGAAATAGTTGAAGCTAACGCCTAAAAGCCTCAGAATGTCGCACTTTTCGCGTCGCGCATAAAATCGACGCCTTGTTATCAAACTCGACAATTGAGAATCATACATATGGGTTTTACCTCGTTAGGTCTATCTGCTCCAATCCTTAAGGCTATTCAGGAAAAAGGCTACGACACCCCTTCGCCGATTCAGGCTCAAGCAATTCCTGCTGTTTTGGAAGGGAAAGACGTAATGGCAGCAGCACAGACTGGTACAGGTAAAACGGCGGGCTTTACGCTGCCAATTCTTGAACGTCTGTCAAACGGTCCACGCGTACGCGGCAACCACATCCGCGCATTGGTGCTGACACCAACTCGTGAGCTTGCTGCCCAGGTACAAGAAAACGTATTCATGTACAGCCGTCACCTACCTCTAACGAGTGCAGTGGTATTTGGTGGTGTGAAGATCAACCCACAAATGCTTCGCCTGCGTAAAGGTGCAGACGTATTGGTTGCAACACCAGGCCGCCTAATGGACCTATACAACCAAAATGCAGTGAAGTTCGACCAACTAGAAATGCTAGTACTGGACGAAGCAGACCGCATGCTTGACATGGGTTTCATTCGCGACATTCGCAAGATTCTTGAATTGCTACCGAAGCAACGTCAAAACCTATTGTTCTCTGCGACATTCTCAAACGAAATCCGTGAGCTTGCGAAAGGTCTGGTCAACAACCCTGTTGAGATTTCAGTTAACCCAGCAAACTCGACAGCACGCACCGTAGAACAATGCATCTACCCAGCAGACGTGAAGAAGAAAGCACCAATGCTGGTCAAGCTGATCAAAGATGGCGATTGGAAACAAGTATTGGTATTTACCAAAACCAAGCATGGCGCAAACCGCTTAGCCAAGTTCCTAATCGACCAAAAGATTACAGCAGCTGCAATTCACGGCAATAAGAGCCAAGGCGCACGTACTAAAGCTCTAGCTGACTTTAAATCTGGCGAAGTTCGCGTATTAGTCGCAACAGACATCGCTGCGCGCGGTATCGACATTCCTCAGCTTCCTCAAGTGGTTAACTTTGAGCTGCCAAAAGTAGCTGAAGACTACGTTCACCGTATCGGTCGTACTGGTCGTGCTGGTGAAGTGGGTAAAGCGATTTCTCTAGTGTGCGCACTTGAAGCATCAGAGCTGTTTGCGATTGAACGTTTGATTCAACAGCTGCTTCCTCGTAAAGAGCTAGAAGGCTACGCACCAACTAACGTATTGCCGGAATCGAAGCTTGATACCCGCCCTATCAAGCCAAAGAAACCGAAAAAGCCTAAGAAGCCAAAAGCAGAAGGTGAAAACGGCCAAACTGCTGAGAAGAAAAACAGCGGCGGTAACAACAAACCAAAGCGTCGTTTCAACAGTGACAACAAAAACGGTAAAGGCGAAAACAAATCTGGCAAAGGTGGCGCTGGTAAGCCAAAAGGCAACCGTGATGGTCAAGCTCGCACAAACGACAAGCCAAGCGGTAACAAGCCGAATACCAAACAGCCTAATACGAACAAATCAGGCGCAAAGCCTTCAAACGGTAAACCGTCAGGCAACAAGCCATCAGGACAACGTCGCAAGCCACGTCCGCAAGTAGCTAAGTAATAAAAAACAGCCCCTCACAATGAGGGGCTGTTTTTTTGGCAGTATGGTGAGTAGCAGGCTTAGATTAATGCCACTCCATTTCACCACTTAGCACTTTCGCGCCCAGTTCAAGATCGCCTTCTGTCGCAGCAAACTGAGGGTACTTAGCCTTCATCACTGCCGAAATCTCGCTTGATGATGGCTTACTTAATTTTTCTAACGTCTGCTCAATATCTTCGATGTAGTTCATGGTGAACTGAATACCTTCCACACCTTTCGGCATATCACCTAGGTAGTGTCCAGGAATCACGGTTTTTGGTTTCAGTGCTTTCATGCGCTCCAGCGATTGGGACCATTGAGCACGCTCTTGTTTCGACTGAGTGTCCGCCATCCAAACATGAACGCCACTGTAAACCGATACACCACCAAATACCGTTTCCGCCGAAGGCACCCAAAGGTAAGCATCATGAGTATTGATTTCTTTTACTTCAATGCGCTTACCTTCAAGCGTCAAAGTCGTGTCATTGAGTACAGTAGGCACAACAATTTTCGATGGTGCCCCCTCTTCCAAAATAGGTCCCCAGTACGCCAGTTTCGCGTCTTTTGTTCGCTCGATATGTTTAACAACCGCTTCACTCGCAACCACTTTCACATCAGGGAATTCCGCAACAATAGGCTCTAAACCAAAATAATAATCTGGGTCACCGCTGCTGATGTAAATCATCGACAGCTCTTTGCCACTCTTTTTAATCTGTTCCACCAACTTTTTTCCGTCTTTGACACTAAATTGTGCGTCAAACAACGTCAGCTCTTTTTCACCAGAAACAAGCACAGAGCTTGCAGGAAAGATCGCATTTTCACCGGGGTTGTAGTGGGTAATCGCTAAGTCAGCAGCCGACACATAGTTCGATGCCGCTAGTGCTGTGATCAGTAGAGTAATTGAACGCTTATTCATCATCTTATTCCGTATTAGAGAACCAACTCATGCGGCTCGTTTAGTGTTGAGGCCATCTTATTTGATTGGTTTTAGATGAAATAGACAGCAAATTAACTTTCACTGTTGCAAAATCCGGACATATACTGTGACGGTAATTTTCTTAAGGTGAAGCAGCAAAATGGACAGACTTGAGGCAATGAACGTCTTTGTCACGATCGTAGAGCGTGGCAGTTTGAGTGCAGCAGCAGAGCATCTCGACATGTCCCGGACTAAAGTGACACGCTATTTAGGTGAGCTCGAAAAGTGGATGGATACTCGTTTACTCCACCGCACAACTCGAAGTCTCAGCTTAACCAGTGCAGGGAAAGAGACACTTGAGATTGCACGAGAGCTACTTGCACTTGAAGAATCCTTAAGCGGAATCCGAAACCAAAATCGAGTGAATCTAAAAGGTCAATTGCGTATTACCGCAAGCTATTCCATTGTGAGTAGCTTCCTCATTGATGCAATCACAAGCTTTGTTGAACAGTGGCCTGATGTGGCGATTGATATTGTGTCGACAGATGAAACCGTAAACCTCGTGGAATCACGCATTGATCTTGCCATACGCATCACCAATGAGTTGCCTGCTAATGTCGTAGCAAAGCAATTAGGTGAATGCCGCTCGGTGATATGTGCTTCCCCCAAATATTTCGAACAAAAAGGCGCACCGTTAAACGCCCAAGACCTAGGACACCACAATTGTCTTTCCTTTAGCTATTTTGGTCGTTCCGAGTGGATATTCTCTGGACCAAACGGTGATGAATCAGTCTCCATCAAAGGCAATATCAGCGCGAATACCCCAGAAGTACTGCTTGCTGCCGCTTTAAATGGTAACGGAATCAGCTTACAGCCTTTCCCAACCGTGAAGGATTTGCTCACTGAGGGTAAGTTGATTCAGCTGTTACCAGAATGGCACCCAAAAACGTTAGGCGTTCATGCCATCTATGGCACACGTAAACAAGTCACACCGTTATTAAGAGCCTTTATCGACCACCTCTCCACCAGCATGTCGGAATCCAAGCGCTGGTAAGCACTTTTCTGAACATTCACGTTAAAACGAACATCCAGTGGTTACTTAAATAGAAAGCCGCTGATCATCTCAGCGGCTTTTTCTTAGAACTTCAATTCACGTTATTGAAGCGGCGTGATGCGGATATTAGCAATCTGCGCTTCATTCATCTCGCCATCTACGCCACCTGAGTAAATGTAGGTTTCATTAGATTTCAAGTAACTCATATTGAAATGGTCTTTGAGAACCAGTCGGTATGATTTGCCTTGTTCTAGAGAGACTTCAATCGGTGTTGAGTAACGCATACCTTTGTTCTCACCAATATGGCCCATTTGAATATAACCTTTACCAACTGACTGACCAGATTCGTCGAGAACTTCGAGCTCTTTCACTGCGTTAGTAATACCGGTATTTAGTTGGCCTAGGTTATTGTTATACCACGCCGCCAACTGGTATCGCCCGCTAGTAGGGACGGAGAAAGCACTCAGACCATTTACATCACCACTATCTTTGCTCACAGTGACTACCGATACATCGTCTTTTAACGGTTGGTACTTACCCTCGAGTTTGACGCGAATATCTTCCCCAACACAAACAGGCTCACTTGGGTTAGAACGGAAGCCTTGTTCATTAATACTCTCAGCCAAATAACACGCAAAGCCGCTTAAGGTATCGCTGTATTCTTTTCCGTTAACATTGCTTTGGATCAGTTGACCATTTCGGTACAAGTTAATGTTGTAGTCACTAGTTACACCAATCGTCACATTATTGTTAGCGCGAGCGACATCGAGCTTAGGCTCTTTTGGAGAAAATACTTTTGCGCTTTCTGTTGTGTAAGGTTTAACGCCATCCACCACTTTTATACTGCTATCGTCAGCGACAAGACTACCCAAGGTGACTTGGTAGTGACCATTATCATCAACCGTTACCTCTTCCACTGGATAGTAACCGTTTGACTCGCCTTGTGCTTCTGGCAGGTGAATCGTCACAGAGTAATTTTTACCCTTGAAGCTAAAGTTCTCCAATGTAATCTGATCTGATTGAGCAAAAAGTTGATTGCGAACCCATCCTGTAATGAACGGTTTAACTTCCAATTGTCCTGTTTCAGTGTGAATACCAAAGATAGTTTCGACTACCATATTGAGGTAACCACCTACCGACCATAGCTGGCGCTGGGAGTTAATTACTGGGCCATCAAGAGAAGCATCTGCACCATGATCACTGTGAATAATGAACGATTTACCAGACAACCACTCCAAGTTTTCCATATTTGATAGGTTTGTTGCAGTACCGCGAACTAGGGATTGAATCGCATTGTTAGCCGCTGCCACGTTTTGAGTATGATGTGCAGCGCGTAAGCTATATGCGGTGACAAATGGCCAAATCGCGCGGTTGTGATAAACAGGAACACCTGGCTGTTGAGGGAAGTAAACTGGCACACCAAACTCACTATGAGGATAGTTTTCCATAATTTGTTTCGCCTGAGCATCACTGGCAATGCCACTTATAATTGCAAGCGCTTCACCTAGCATGTCATATTTATCGACCGCAATATCCTGCCCGTTGTCAAACAGGTAGCTGACGTACATACCGCGGTTCTCATTCCAAAAGTGCGTATTGATTGATTGCTTCAACTGATTCGCCCAATCGGTATATTTGACGGCATTTTTAGAGTCAAACTGCTCTGCCAACTTCGCTGCTAAGCGCATTGCTCGATAGTGAACCACGTTTGTTGATAGCGCCTTGCTACTACCAATCGCATTAACATCATCTGGCGTCCACGTAGAGTATGTCTGCTCGCGCCAGTCCAAGAACGACTGTTCACCCGTGTAAAGACCTGAGTCTTGATCAAACGCCGCTAAACGGTCGGCTTCCAGCGTGTTGCTAACTGCGTTGTAAGCGCGCTCTGCGAATTGGTTGTAAGCTTCGCCATCCAGTGCCGACAGTAAACGTTCTGCCCCTAGCGCCCAAGTTGTTCGGTCAGTACTGATTGGCCAACTGCCACCAGTGCCTGTATCTTGGACGATTTGCTCACCGTCATATTGTTTATCGGTTGAATCACGGAACGCAGATAATTTGAATTCCAAACCATTTTCAACACGAGTAGGGTTCATCAATGCCAAAGACAAATCAGCCGCATAGGCAAGATCACGCGTCCAAACATAGTGCCATTTAGCGCCTGTTTCGAACACTTCTGCTTTAATTGGTTTGTTGTAGTTATAGTTGCCATCTTTGATTTCAGAGACAGCGAGTTGATCGAGCTCTTTAAGAGTTAGCGCAAACAACGCGTCAAACGCAGTGTCACCAGACACAACTCGTGGGCCATCCTGCTCGGTAATCACCATACCTTGATCGAGAGCATCTCGTAACTCAGTTGTCGTTGATATACCAAACTCACGTTGTGCCGCTTTTGGATCGTTGACTGAGAAAGTCACCGTTTCATTACTACCGTCGTAATTAGCGAAGAGTTTGACTTCTTTTACTTGGTGACCTTCGTGCACCATGGCTGGATCAATAATAGCATCAGAATAGTACTTCTCGGCTTCGGCCTGCGTCGCTTTGGTGACCGTCATCGTTGCGCTACTTTCACTGGCAAAGTTCACTGAGAACTTGTAGTACCCTTTATCAGCGAACGTAATTTCCGAGTTACAGTCATTGTTCATGCACGTTTCATTCGTCTCTGGCTTAGGCAGATAGTCTTGAGGCTGGTCAAATACCGCAGGATCTGAAAAGTGTGTGTACTCAATTTGCCAACCCGGATCGGCAATCTTGAATTGGTTACTACCACGAGCGACGCGCAGAACCGTCTCATATTCATTGTTGCCTAGATAGTTAAGCTTAGCGTGTTCGGCGGTTCCCCAATCGCCGTTTAAGCCACGTAAGTACAGGTCGGCAGAAATAATTGGTTTATCCACTACTTCCGGACTATCTGAATCGGAACCGCAGCCAGATAAACCGATACATGACGCGACAGCAAGCGCAATAATACTTGGTTTCATAGTTATCCCTTAGGTTGTTATTTTGGGCGATAGTCTAAGAAACCATTGGTTCAACGAAAAATAGGCGAACCGCAAACAGATATAGATAACATCTATATCCACTAAACCGAACGTGACTGAGATCTACGAAAGGCATTTATCTTCGAATAAATGAGGTTTTAAATTTGTGATTTATAAATATTATTGTGCAAAATACTCCCACTTAAACTATGGGTAACACGTATGGATAAATCACTTCAGCAGTTTTTACTTGTAGCTCGCTGCAAAAGCATCAGTGCAGCTGCAAGGTTAGCAGGGTTAAGCCAACCTACGGTCACCCACAACTTGAAAAAGCTAGAAGACAACCTTGGTGTCATGTTATTTGAACGACACGCAAATGGTATGGAGCTAACCGAGTATGGGCGCATCCTCTATCGTCATAGCAATGCAATGCAGCACGAGTACAACCAGATGATGCAGAGCATTGGTGAACGAAAACAATACCAAGTAGGCAAAATTAAAATGGGAACGGGCGATGCGTGGTGGCCTTTGTTTGCCAAACGCGCACTCGACGAGCACCTTGCTCAATCTCCCTCCGCATCTACTCACGTAGAGTTTGGTAATCACCTCGCTTTGATGGATTCGTTAATCAACGAGCAAATCGAATTCTTTATTGGCCATGAGATCGTTGGCCTATCAGAAAAATGTGATGTCACGTTTATCCCTTTGTTTCAAACCGCTGATGACTTCTTTGTTTCACCGAGCCACCCTCTTCTCGGTCAAATAGTCACAGAGCGAATGCTGCACGAATACCCAGCGCTCTCAGTAACTTATGACGCAAAAAAGTTCAGTCACGTCATTGATAACCCCATTCCAAAGCAAAATGAAAGAGAACGCCAGCAACTGGATGATAGACCGACTTACGAAATTGACTCATTACTTGCAAGCATTGATACCCTTAAAGACAGCGTTGCTGTAATGTCCTATACCAGCCATCTGAGTGATTATTTGGAGTCGTTCGGTTTGCAGAAACTAACTATGGAACAAAAAGCGAAACCGGGAACGGTAGGGATTTATCGTCACCGACAAGAGACCTCGGAATCTCACTTAGCTTTGATCGAAAGAATAACGAAACTGGCACAGAGTTTAAGTTGAAAATGGACGAGGTGTAACGATGACATACGATGAATTTAATCAGTTCTGTAGCTCATTCGCTGCCACTTCCCATGTAGTTCAATGGGGCGACGCGCACGTTTGGAAAGTAGGTGGAAAGGTGTTTGCTATTGGTGGCTGGAGTAAAGACAAGCAGCCTGCATTTACGTTTAAGACTTCCCCTTTAAACTTCGATTTTTTAAGTGATAATGAAGGCTATATTCCTGCCCCTTATTTCGCAAACCGAGGTATGAAGTGGATTCAGCAAACGGAAACCTCTGGACGCCTAGACGAAGAGCTAAAGTACTATTTATCAGAATCTTATCGATTAGTTGCACTTGGCTTGAGTAAGCGGAAACGCGAAGAATTGGGCATTGAACTGCCACTAGCCAAATCCTAAGGATTAACATGGAAGGTCTTGTTAACTTATTGCTCGCCGACCCTGAGCGTATGAGGGTTATGAAGTGCGTTCGTTCACTGGCTTTACCAGATTGCTACATTGCTGCCGGCTTTGTTCGAAATCTAGTTTGGGACCATCTTCATCACAAACCGCAGCCAACCCCACTTAATGACCTTGATATTGTCTACTTCGACCCAAATGAAACAGATGACAAGGCAGCGTTTATTTATGAAGCCCAGTTAGCTGCAATGATGCCAGAGCTCAACTGGCAAGTTCGCAATCAAGCAAACATGCACCTAAGGAATGGTGATATACCTTACCAAAGTACCTTGGATGCGATGAGTTACTGGCCAGAAAAAGAGACGGCTGTTGCTGCAAGACTGAACGAAAAGAACCAGATAGAGTGCATCTCAGCGTTCGGATTTGAGTCTTTGTTTTCTGGTTACCTTACTTGGAATCCAGAACGACCATTGGTTTTATTTCGACAACGATTAACTAAGAAAAATTGGCTAACAATTTGGCCAAACCTAAAACTTGTACTCAAGTAACCTCAACATAAACTAAATAAGAAGGACTTTATCTTTATGATCACTTGCTACGTTCGTTATGTCATTGATGCCAAAAAGACCAAGGAGTTTGAAGAATACGCAAAAATGTGGATTCCGTTAGTAGAAAAATTTGGCGGACAACACAACGGCTACTATCTTCCATCTGAAGGCGCCAACAATATTGCACTGGCATTATTTACATTCCCAAGCCTCGCGGCGTATGAGAAATACCGAGAAAACTCACTCAACGATGAAGAGTGCATCCAAGCCTTTAAATTCGCGGAAGAGACCGACTGTGTATTGAGTTACGAACGCAGCTTCTTCAAACCTGTTTTTAGCTAACTCAGACACACCGCGCTTGATGCCAATATCCTTAAAAGCGCGGTGTTACTAATCCCCAACCTCTGTACGATGCAACCTTTTCATGCGACACATCGAAACGTTCGCCTTATTGAAATTGAGTGTGAAAACGCTCAATCAAGAAGTCCAAAAACAAACGAAGTCGCTTGGGTTGATATTGGCGACTCAGGTAAATCACATTCAAATCTGCACCTGCGGAAGAAGTTGATGCGTTGAAGTTCTTCATATAGCCATTTAACACCGTCACTAAACGCTGCTGTTTGATGTCCTCTTGTACATCAAGAATCGATTTCAACGCAATACCTGCCCCATCTAACGCCCATTGACGAATCACTTCGCCATCATCAGAAAAACGCTTCGGTACGACAGTAACTACATTGTGCTGCTCTTCATCTTGAAAGTGCCATGTTTTCAACTCTTCATTGCTGCGAACCATGGCTAAACAATCGTGCTGTGCTAAATCTTGTGGCGTGATCGGCGTGCCTTTCTTTGCCAAATACTGAGGAGAAGCGCAAAGCACTCGGCGACTGGACGCCAATTTGCGAGAGATAAGGTTGCTGTCGGCTAGCTCCCCATATCGGATGACGATGTCCAAACCGGATTCAGCCAAATTGGATAAGTTATCGTTCAAATACAGATAAGGGATCACATCGGGATAGAGCTGACTAAATTCCGACAGTATTGGCGAAATGTATTGCTTGCCAATATCACGAGGAGCCGAGATTTTAAGTGTGCCGCGCACTTCTTTGGTGCCAGTTTGGAGCAAGTTCTCCGTCTCTTTTACGCTGTCGATGATTTCCAAGCATGCCTGATGGTACATAGCGCCAGAGTCCGTCAGTGAAATATGCCTTGTACTGCGATTAAGTAATTTCACCCCATAACGGTCTTCCAGCGACTGCAATCTTGCCGTTACTGTTGCCGGCGATAAGCCGAGCTCTCTGCCAGCTGCCGCCAGCCCTTGGTTCTTCACTATGCTGACAAACAGCGTCATATCCGAAAACTTGTCCACATTCCCTCCTAAAACCTCATTATTCGACTGAACTGAATAATCAATTCAAATATTACCCAATTATCAAATTTCTTCCAATCAATATACTGGCTTCAACGAAACGAGATTGGAGAAACAAATCATGAAAACAGAAAAAACTGTCTACGTCGTACTAGGTGGCACATCAGGTATTGGTGCTGAACTTAGCCAACAACTTGCAAGCGACAATGCCGTTGTCCACGTAGCAAGCCGCAAAACAGGGTTAGACATCAGCGATGAACAGTCGGTTTACCACTACTTCGAAACCATTGGTGCTTTTGACCACCTGATCGTCACAGCAGGCTCTTATGCTCCGGCAGGCAAAGTGGTGGATGTAGAAGTTTCCCAAGCAAAATACGCTTTTGATACCAAGTTTTGGGGCGCAATCAACGCGGCGAAACATGGCGCACGCTACATCAAGAAAGGCGGCTCAATCACACTAACTTCCGGCATGTTATCGCGCAAAGTTGTTCCTAACACCTACGTAAAAACCGCGATTAATGCTGCAATTGAAGCAACAACAAAAGTACTGGCGAAAGAACTGGCTCCTATCCGAGTGAATGCGGTCAGCCCTGGTTTGACTAAAACTGAGGCGTATCAAGGCATGAACGAGGACGACAGAAATGCCATGTACCAACGCACACAAAATAGCTTGCCCGTAGGCAAAGTTGGCGAAGCCAGTGACGTTGCAAAAGCTTACTTACTTCTGATTGAAAACAGCTACATGACCGGCGCCGTGATTGATGTTGATGGTGGCGCACTGCTTGGCTAACAACACCCGCTTAGCTAACCGCAAATAAAAACAAGGTGCCAGAGCAATAAAAAAGCATGGCGCCAATGGGTTCAAACGAAATAAAAAAAGAGACTCCCCCATGAATAAAGAAAAAATGCCGCTGCAGGTATGGATCTTAACGCTTGCAGCTTTTGCTATCGGTACCGCGGAATTTGTTATTGCAGGAATCCTTCCTCAAGTCGCCAACTCTTTGTCCATCACGGAAGGGCAAGCGGGTTACCTAATCAGTGCCTACGCGCTTGCCATTGTGTTTGGCGGCCCGCTACTTACGATTTACTTAGCACGCTTTAACAAGAAAGCCGTACTGGCTGGGCTAATGGTGTTGTTTATTCTCGGCAACGTATTGTCCGCTTTCGCACCGAACTACTTTGTGTTGATGGTCAGCCGAGTGATCACAGGTTTGGTTCAAGGTCCTTTCTACGGCATCGGTGCTGTGGTGGCGACCAATTTGGTTTCAGAAAAAATGGCAGGTCGTGCGGTCGGACAGATGTTCGCAGGCCTAACACTAGCTAACGTTTTAGGTGTGCCTGGCGGTACTTGGATTGGCTTGCAATTCGGCTGGCACACCACTTTCTTAACCGTTGCCGCTTTTGGTTTAGTGGCTCTGTTCTTCATCACTTCAGTGATCAAATCAACTGGTCATGGCGAAGCAAAAGATGTCAAAGCGCAATTGGCTGCGTTCAAAAACCCAATGCTACTTATCAGCCTTGCGATCACCGTATTTGCTTGGTCGGGGTTTATGACTTTGTATGGCTACATCGCCCCTATCGCCATGCACATCACTGGCTTTGGTGAAAGTGCCGTGACTTGGATTTTGGTTATCGTTGGTGTCGGTCTGATTGTCGGCAACACCATGGGTGGTCGTTCATCGGATAAAAACCTACAAAAAGCATCTATGTTCTGGGCTATCGCGATGATTGTGTCACTCGTACTGGTCGGAATCACTGTAGACAGCAAAGTGCTGTTCATTGCCACCGCCTTTGTATTTGGTATTGCGTCATTCGCTAACGTGCCAGCAATGCAGCTTCGAGTAATGAACCACGGTGGTGAAGGTCAAGAGTTAGCAGCGACGGCAAACATCTCAGCGTTCAACTTAGCCAATGCCTTTGGCGGTTTCTTAGGCGGCATGGTGCTCGATAGCCAAATGGGCGCTGGCATGATCCCTTACGCAGCCATCATTGTTCCACTGATTGGTTTGCTATTTATCGCCAAGGCGAACCGCAAAGAAAGCAAACAAACTGAGCTAACACCAAGCTTCAACAACTAATTTCATCCCTACTGGTAGCCCTGACTTAACGCCTCCCGAAAAGGCGGGGCTACCCAATTAAATCACTAGGAAAACACTATGAAACTCTACATTTACGAACATTGCCCATTCAGTGCTCGCGTCCGCTACGTTGCTGGCATGTTGAATATCCAACTCGACGTCATCAATATTGCTTATGACGATGACAAAACCACAACAGACCTGATTGGAACCAAGCAAGTACCACTTCTTATCAAAGACAACGGTGAAGCGATGGCAGAAAGCCTAGATATCATCGCTTACTTCCTTGAACTGGCTACATCAAGTGAAACAAGCCAACCATCTCAACAAGCGCTAGATTGGCAAAAAATCGCGTTTCTTCCACTGCAGAAAGTGGGTTACCCGCGTTGGTCAAACATGGATTTGCCAGAGTTTACCACTCAGTCTGCACAGCTCGCTTGGCGCGCGAAAAAGGAAACGGATGCACTCAATTTTGACACTCTTCTGCAAGACACGCCAAACATTGCCAAAGAGGTCGAAGCGCTCATCGAACGCGCGAAAAGCGTGTTGAATCTCGACTCTTATCAGCATGTGACTTTGGTAGACAAAGCAATCCTATTTTCTATTTTGCGCGGGTTCTTCAGCGCCGCAGAAATCCAATGGGACAACACCGTGAAAGATTGGATGGAATCGGTAAGCAACAAAACCCAAGTGCGACTACTTAAGTAAGGAATCGATCATGAGCAAGCTATTTGAACCAGCACAGCTGAAACAACTGACTCTACAAAACCGCGTAGTCATGGCACCAATGACCCGAGCGCGCACTAGCCAACCGGGAAACATTCCAAACCAAATGATGGCGACTTACTACAAGCAGCGCGCTACCGCAGGGTTAATCATCTCTGAAGCGACCCAGATTTCAGACGATTCACAAGGTTACTCGTTCACACCAGGCGTCTACACTGATGAACAAGTGGCTGGCTGGAAAACCGTCACTCAAGCAGCAAAAGAGCAAGGCGCAGCGATATTTTGTCAGTTATGGCATGTTGGCCGTGTATCACACCCGACATTCCAAAAAGGGGAACAGCCTATTGCCCCATCCGCACTAAAACCGGTAGAAACCCAAGTGTGGATTGCCGACGAGCAAGGCAACGGCAACATGGTCGATTGTGTAGAGCCACGAGCGATGACTCAAGCCGATATTGACCGTGTGGTAAGGGATTTTGCGCACGCAGCGAAACGTGCGATGGAAGCAGGCTTTGATGGCGTCGAAATCCACGGCGGGAATGGTTACCTAATTGACCAGTTCCTGCGTACCTATTCAAACCACAGAACCGACAGCTACGGCGGTACTCGCGAAAACCGACTTCGCTTTTTATTAGAAGTGGTCGATGCGGTGAGCGAAGCCATCGGTGCCAACAAAGTGGGAGTACGACTCGCACCATTCATCACTTTCAAGGACATGAACTGCCCAGACATTGTGCCAACCATCCTTGATGCATCGAAACAACTTCAAGCTCGTGATATTGCGTACTTGCACCTGTCTGAGGCGGATTGGGATGACGCACCAGTGATTCCAGAAAACTTCCGCATCGAACTGCGCGAATACTTCACCAACACTATTATCGTTGCTGGCAGTTACACCCAAGAGCGAGCTGACGAGGTACTTGAGAAAGGTTATGCGGATTTGGTGGCATTTGGACGCCCGTTTGTTTCTAACCCAGACTTAGTGGCGCGCTTACAGCACCAACAACCTCTGGCAGAACTGGATGGCTCCACGCTCTTTGGTGGCAATGAGCACGGCTATACAGACTATCCGGCGCTTGGTTGAGAGGCTTTACCCGCTTCTGATAGCGATTCATAGCGTGCCGTATTTCTCAGATTAATCAGTTGCTATCCCATAAAGGGAAAAGCACAAAGTAGTTCAACGTTTTCTTGTGTACAGGTGTAATAAACTGGCTGCATATTCAGAATGCAAATTTAGGAGAACGCTCGTGTCTGATGAAACTACAAAACAAGAAGTGACGGTTGTTGATATTAAGATGCCATTTATGTCGATGGTGATCTTTATGGTCAAGTTCGCTATCGCTTCAATTCCTGCGATGATCATCCTAGGTATTATTTTCAGTATCTTGGGGGCGCTTTTCGGAGGGATGTTCCACGGTATGGGCCACATGTAACCAACTAGTCCACAAATAAAAACACTCTCCATGCTTTACTCATGGAGAGTGTTTCTCTTTAATCCACCAGCACTAAAGAGTCTAAGATGCCTTTGCCGCTGTGGATACCACCTTCGTTTTCACTGGCTGGTTTACTACGAATCAAATAGCCCGCGTAGCCATCCAATTGCGTTACAGGTTCACCTTGATAGTGCGCCGTGAATAAGCCAATTTCACTCACAAGATCCGTCACCACGCTCTGCTTTGCATCACGCACCGCAATCGTCGGAGTTTCTCTTTCATGCGGATACAAACGCTGCATCAAAGCCCAAGCGCTGTATTGCTCTTGCGGAAGTCGACTCAGCTGTTTCGCAATATCGTCACCAAAGATACAGTGACCACCGCCCTCACCTTGGTTTTTCAATACCCATTCGTTTTTGTTACCAGAAGCAGCAAACCATTTAATCGTGTCCGTGTTAATTGGCTTCATCTCTGCCAAAACGCTTTTGACCAACTCGGCTTCTTCAAGGTTGAGTCCCCAGCGCTGATACACACTTGCCGGCATCATGGTTAACAACATTTGCATTGATTTACTGGTAGCCAACTGTTGGCTGATGGTCGCATTCATCGCCACATAGTGCTTTTCCATGAACAAACGAGTTTGGCTCAAGGTATGGCAACAGATTGGTTCATTCAACTCTGGCGAGAAGTAGTCCATATATTGATAACCAGCACGTAAGTACACAACGTCAAGACCGCCAACGTTTTCTAGCAAGAGGCGTTGATTGTCACCGCTCGATAGCTGTGAACTCAACTGCTCAAAGGTACGTCTTAATGTGCGAACGCCAAGCTTCTGCAATTCCACTTCGAGTAAGTGTTGGTCGTACACGTTGTCTTCGTTTTTCTGCACCACCATCAGAAACGTCGGTGCGCCTTCTTCATTAAAATGCGCTTTGACTTTTCTCGCGGCAGTTGCAATGCCAAGCGCAAGTTGCTGCATGCCTTGGTTATCGGCTGGCGTTGCAGTTTTATCTTCTAACCATTGTTGGTAGACGCTGCCCCACTGAGAGTTCAAAAATTGATGCAGCTCTGTTGCACGCTGACCAAAAGGCGCCATCCCAGCCGCAATGCCATTAAACTCGATGACTTTCGCGCCGTGTTGACGATCATCCATAAAGTCGGTTCGCATTAACAACAGTGGTTGGCGCGCAGCTTCATGGTGGACCTCTTTATGCAGTTCCAATAAACGCTCAAAGAAAGTATCGGCTTTGCCTAGCTCGGCTAAAGAGGTTTGCAGGAATTCATAATCCTCAGACACATGACTGATCAGCTTGGCAATCAGTGGCGTCACTTTCTTCAAATGTGCGAACACATCACGCTCTATCGTCATTGGCGCAAAGCTAAAAGGACAGTGTCTTGCGGTGTTATCTGCTTGGCGAAACGCCACGCCGTGCATGATTGCCCACTCACAAGCTTCTTCAATCACTTGTTGTGGGATGGTTTGTTTGTCTGAGGTACTCATGGTTTTGCTTCAAAATTTTTCGCCTAATGTACTTAAGACGCTGGATGTTGCAATAAGACGCACACTTTCTCGAATTATTTTTCGTTTTTTTGCTCAACAAAGCGCCGAGTCATATCCCGCCTTGCGTTTATCCCTCTTTCTTTGCGACGAATGACTGGTTAAAATGCACAAAATTGCGCACTTACTGGATAGAACATGGCAAAACTTACCCTTCAAGAGCAGATGCTAAAAGCAGGCTTGGTTAACGAGAAAAAACTGAAGAAAGCGAAAAAAGGCTCTAAAAAATCACGCGTTCAAGCTCGCGAAGTAAAAGCGGCGGTTGAAGAGAACAAACGTCAGCAGTTAGAACGTGACAAGCAATTGAGCGAGCAACAAAACGCAGAGCGCTTGAACAAAGAAATTAAAGCGCAAATCAACCAACTGATTGAAATGAACAAGGTTGATTTGAAAGATGGCGACATCAAATACAACTTCACACACGGTACACTTGTGAAGTCGCTTTACGTTGATTCAATCATTCGTGATCAATTGATCAAAGGCATCTTGGCGATTGCGATTGTCGGTGAGAGCTATGTGGTTATTCCTCGTCCTGTTGCGAACAAGATTGCTCAGCGTGACGAGTCTGTGATCATTGAACAGAAAGAGCCTGAATCAGACATTCCTGCAGAAGATGACCCGTACGCAGATTTCGTCGTACCAGACGATTTGATGTGGTAAGAGTACCTCAATTTATAATAAAAAAGGCCGCTGTCTAAGCGGCCTTTTTTGTTCCCAAGATGAATGAAAATCTAAAAACAGTGTCTTTACTGCTCTTCAATATCAGCATGAAGTTGCTTAATTCTTGCTTGAAGCCTTGGTGCTAAATTCTGCATCATAGTTTGGCTTAAAATCATCGACTCTTGGGTCACTTGAGGCATCTTCTTCAAAATACTCTGACCTTCGTCCGTTTGATAGAAAGCAAGCATCGCTGAAATCTCAGCTTCAGTGAACTGTCTCATGTAGACATCCATTGTCATAGGCTTAAGTTTAGCCCAACTCACTTCCTCTCTAAGCATCTGGTTAACATCTTGGTAGTACTGCTCAATGATGGCTTGCTTCGACTCTGAGACGTTGAGCTCTTTGGAGGCTTGAATAGTGACCTCATTCACCTGGGCATGAATTGTTTCAACAATCGCATCCATGTCCATAATCTCTAGCAGTTCACTGAGTTTTTCTAGTTTGGTTTCTTCTGAAGCCATTACAGGTAACGGCAACACAAGCAACAGAGCTAATACCAACTTCCTCATCACTCTATCTCATCCTCTAAAGCTATTGATATTTCTAAAATATTCACGTAATTGCTTAAACAGGTATGACTTTATAAGTTCGTGAGCAACATTGCACTACTGCTGATCACAATAACGGATTTCCTCACTAAATAAGCCAAGATAAATGACTACCAGCACCGTAAACGTGTTCAATATGCTCTTTCAAAGCATCTCTGCCTCAAAGCGAGCTGTTCGAGCTTGCGCGATGGTACAGTTTGTTTCTGACATCAACTCTGCCAAAGTAATATTTGGGTTTTCTGATACCAATCTAACGAGCTTGGCTTCCAAAGGTTCGAGCTTATCGCTGTGTTTGGTGAGACCAACTTCTATTTTGCTGATCATAAATCGCATCGGCTCAGCTTCTTCGACCCTAATGTGATCGAGAAACGCTTTCAAATCCAAAGCCTCACCAGTAATTTGCCAATTACGTGAACGTCGAATGCGCTTCAGTTCGCACTTTTTCTCTGCGGCGATAACTTTAGCTCGTTTGGCATGACCCCCACCGATTCGGTGAATCAAAGATGGTAGAGGGATGGATAGATTGCGACTGTTCATTTTATGGAGTTCAACGCTTCGAAAACAACGTTAATAGTACTTTCAATATTAAATTAGTCCAACGTTAGAAATGTTAATTACATTAGCAAGTGATTCGAGCCGAGAATCTCTCAAGCGTTGTTGAAAAATACGCTAGGAAAAACAAATATGGTGATTATTTTCTAATAAAGCGTGGCGTATGCGTAACCACCTACTGTTGCTAGTTTTTTTCACATTTCAAGGAATAGCGAAACCCATGGAGTTTACTTTAAGTCCTATTATTCAAGGCTCTATAAACCAAAACGGAACACCTATCGGAGGATTGAAAGTAGAGAGGACTATAGTTCATAACGGAGTCAAAACAGATACTGTCGTTACGGATGAAAACGGAGATTTCTCGTTTAGCCCAGTTCTTCTACCACCTGATCACAAACAGCATTCTCTGCAAGATATAAGAGTAAAATTGGATGTTAGTACGATATTTGATGGTAATGAAGTAACCATATGGCAATCCAAACTTCACACGTATCAAGTTTCAGAACCGATCATTAAGTCGTTGCAAAACCTAAATTGTAATCTAGTCGAGCCGCTTAAAGTATTCTCATATCCAGAGTCAAAAAATGAGCCTGTCACAAATGAGGTTTATAGTATTTGCTCTCAAAGTGAGCTCAAGTTTGAGGAGTTATACTAAGTGAAAACACTCTCCCCTAAAGAAGCGCTTACATTTGCAGAGCAAGCTTACGACATCGAGTTTGATACTAAAACATTCAAACCACACCGCAGATTAGCTAAAAAGTTTTCTTTTGATGTAGGCAAAACGACCATTCAAGCACAAACAGGCTCAACTCTAGGGTTAGTTTCAAAAAGAATCTCTAATTTCGTACTTTGTGCAAAGGGGACTGGAGATCAAAATGGGCAATTTGTACTTGCATTCCGAGGTACCAACTTTGACTACACTGCAGATAAACTAACCGATCTGAATATTGGAATAAAAGGAAGTAGCAACGGGTCTAGTGCTCATGCAGGATTTGTTAACACATTTCATAGTTTGAAAGGCCACCTCTCTACCTATATACAACGTAATGCTAACAGCATAAAAACAATACATTGTGTTGGTCACAGTTTGGGGGGCGCTATTGCCTCATTGTGTGCAGACTGGATTAGAGTTAATTTTAAAATCAATGTGGTGCTTTATACCTTTGGAGCACCTCGTGTAGGCTTGCAACCTTACGCTCAAAAATCAACCAACTCAAACTTTGCAATTTTCCGTTGCACAAATGGCGCCGACCCCGTACCGATGGTGCCTTTGTGGCCATTTGTACATGCACCTATTGATAAACCAGAGTTCAGACTCGACTCATCTGTAGGTATTTTGGGAGATGCTCATAAGTTAGCATCTTCTATCGGGTATAAAAAAACACTTACTTCAGACTCTTGGCAACACATCGGAAGATCTTCGAAAATGTATCTCCATAGATCTGTTAGATTAAAGTTTCAGAATAGCCATCAAGTCATGTTTAACGGTCATTGGGCTGACAAAATAGCAGCAGCATTGAGGACTCTATTAAGGGAAGCTGGATACGTTGGTTTAATTGCGATACAGGGGGCATTCGTAGGCAGCTTTACGTTCTATGATCTGGTAGCAAGATCCATAGAAAAAATCGTCCGAATTTCTGATAGGTTTCGGGAGCAAACAGAAGGGTTATTAGGGCATATGCTCCGATTTGCTGGGAAAGTAGTTCATAAAATTACTGACCTATCATTTAAGTTCATAAAGTATGTATTTAACTTATTGTTGAAGAAGTTAAATAGCTCTGTCTTCAGAGCACTGAAGTAACTATTGCCTACCCCACCACCGATACATTCTCCCCCACCCACTTCAATAACTGTTTTGCGGCTTTGGACAGCACTTGGTTTTGGCGCACGATGTAGCCAAAATCAGTGTTGGGGAAGCTGGGTAGTGGTGTTACCTCTCGCGAGAGTTTCAACCTTGGGTCGAGGGAGAAATCAGGCACAATCGCCGTTCCAAAGCCGGCTTCGGCCCAATCTATTTGCGCCTCTACGCTACCGACTTCCATCACCCTGTGTTTAGGTAATTTCAATTCAGGCAAAGAGGCATCAATCAGTTCACGCGTTCGGGTATCGTGCCCAAGTAGAATCAAGGTTTGGTTTTCTTCCGTGTTCTGTTTCCATTTGAAAATATTATCGCCGAAAGCGCACCAATGAATTTGTGTGAGCGGAGTAAAGTGCAGTGGTTGGCTTTCTTTCTGTGCAATAACAAAACCAATGTCAGCTCGGGCACTTTTTACTAAATCTACCGCTTGTGATGAAGTGGTGTTGAACAGTGCTAAGTCGATACCAGGATATTCATTTTTAAATTGTTGGAATGGCTTGATAAGTAACAAACGCGAGACAATATCACTCGCCGCAATTGAGAGCGTGCCTTGTGTTAAGTCATTGATCGCATTGAGGTCGGATTGGCAGATTTGTAACTCATTCAACATATGCTGAGCAGTGTCCAATAATCGCTTACCCGCTTGAGTCAATTGCACAGGGTTACGTTCGATCAATTTCGCGCGCGTCGCTTGCTCAAGTTGTTTGATGTGTAAGCTCACATTTGGCTGCGTCATGTGTAGTTCAATCGCTGTTTTTCCAAAATGTTTTACCTCTGCCAAAGTGACAAACGTACGTAACCAGTTCAAATCTAACATAGAAAATTACCCGATATGATTTTCTTATCAAGTTAATGAGTATAATTAATTTCTCTTATTCATGCGAGCATCCTAAGATTTTCCGGTCTGTTTTTGGAGAATGAATTATGTCGTCTATCGTTGTTGTGGGTGCAAACTGGGGTGATGAAGGCAAAGGCCGCATCGTTGACTTTTTGGCAGAGCAAGCTTCTGCAAGCATTCGTTTCCAAGGTGGTAACAACGCGGGTCACACCGTAGTTAACGACCTAGGTACGTTCAAGCTGCACCAGCTACCAAGTGGCGTTTTCAACCCTGACTGTTTGGCAGTTTTAGGTCCGGGTATGGTTATCAGCCCTGCGTCGCTGTCTCAGGAGATTGCGGAAGTTGAAGAAGCGGGCGTGAAAGTGAAAATGTGCATCTCTGATCGCGCAACACTGTGTCTACCTCTACACGCACTAGAAGATACGCTAGAAGAACAACGCTTAGGCGACAACGCATACGGTTCAACTCGTCAGGGTATTGCCCCTGCATACGGTGACCGTGTGATGAAAAAAGGCATCCTAGTTGGTTGGTTGAAACAACCAGAAGTTCTAGTAGAACGCATCAAGTTCTGGATGGACTGGAAACTTCCACAACTACGTGCACTTTACCCAACGTTCGAATTCGAACAAACCGCTGAAGAGATGGCGAACTGGTTACTAGAAGTGTCAGCACCTTGGCGTGATGCTATCTGCAACGTAACGCTTCCACTAAAAGAGCTGCAAGCAAAAGACCAAACTCTACTATTCGAAGCACAGCTAGGTGCGGGCCGTGACCTTGTTTACGGTGAGTACCCATGGACAACCTCTTCAAACGTTGTGTCTATGTACGCTGGTATCGGTAGTGGCCTTCCTGCTCTGCGTCCAGAGCGTGTTATCGCAGTAGCAAAAGCGTTCAGCTCATCAGTAGGTACAGGTACGCTGATCACAGCAATGGAAGAGCAAGATGCATTCCGTGAACTAGCGGGTGAGTTCGGTGCAACAACCGGTCGTCCACGTGACATGGGTTACTTCGATGCTGTTGCAACGAAGAACGGCGTTGAGCTTCAGGCAGCGACTGAAATTGCACTAACAAAAGTAGACTGTCTGACTGGTCTTAAAGATCTAAAAATCTGTGTTGGTTACGAAGGCGAGCACAGCGAAAACCCAATTTGGCCTCAAACGGCTGCACTAGCACCAATCTACGAGAAGATGGAAAGCTGGAGCGAAGACATTACTGGTTGCCGTAAATTCGAAGAGCTACCAGTTGCGGCACAAAAATACGTTCTACGTATTGAAGAACTAATGGGTGTACCAGTGAAAATGGTATCGGTTGGTCCTGGTCGTGAACAAATGATTATGCGCTAAGACGTGGATTAACACGTCTATTGGCAAGCGGCTTTTATCTTTTCCGGGGTAAAGCCGCTTTTTTTATAACCAAATATCTCTAGCTAAATTTTTTATAAGATCGAGCTCACATTCTACGTAGAATAATTCCTAAATTTGAGACGCTTCATATAGCTTTGTGTAACTTTTCGATTTTGCTTCCAAATTCTTGTGAATTATCATCTTCTTACTCGTACTTATCGCGGCTTTGGTGACAACTTTAAGATGCTTGTTGTCGCGGTGATATCTTTCTCCGTTACCATGTTGGCAATGATTCCAATCGCCAATCAACATCACAAGAGCCTCACTTTAACTGCCGTTTCTCAGATAGAATCTGAATTGTTATCGAGTATCGATCAGTTAAGTTATTTACTCGAAGATGATTTCTATGAGCAAAGTTGCGACCACTTAATCTACGAATTACGAGGTAGCATTTTCAGTCTAGGTATGGCTAAGGAAGCGGCTACGTTCGACGCTAATGGTAAAGTGCGCTGCACCAGCAGTGAGCGCGCACCATCCTTCCACATATACAAAACGATACTAGCCCGCCTCGCGGAGAGTGAATCACATGTCACTCTATCGTACACGCGTAGTGCCTTAATCCCAGATAAAACCTTGATTTTATTATTCTCTCGCTACAATGGGAGGGGAGTAAGTGTTCTTTACCCCAAAGAATATCTTATTGAAATGGTAGAAGATATTTTTAGCTTTGGTGATATGGATTATCGAATCGATGTTATTGGCCGAACGGTCAAAAGCGCGAAAGGCAAAGAACCAATCAGAATTGAAGAAATTGAGTCATCCGTATTTCCGCTTAAAGTCTTCTCTTGCGTTGGGATAAATTTCTACTTTACCTACCTCCTGAGTAAGCTTTGGATTGGGTTATTGGCAATGACATTTTGCATGCTTGCTTACCTGATGTATTCCGCGAGAAAAGTGGAACAAAACAGCTTAGAGTTTTCTTTGGCTAAAGCGATAAAAAATAAAAACCTAACGGTCCACTTTCAGCCTATTGTTGATCAAAGAGACAACAGAGTTATCGGTGGTGAGTCACTGGTAAGATGGATTGATCCAGTTCAAGGGTTTATTTCGCCTGGAATCTTCATACCCTTAGCAGAAAAAGTCGGCCTGATCGACAAGATCACCTACTTAGTGCTAGAGAGGGCGGCCTTGTTGATAGAGAAAAACAAATCCCATTTCCAAGACCGCTACATCAGCGTGAATATTAGCCGCTCCCTTATTTTACGAGCCGACTTTATCAATGAAATTGAGGCTCGGCTGAGATTCAGACACTTTATTTGTGAGAGATTGGTATTCGAAATAACGGAAGAGGCGATATTTTCTGAGTCTGAACTATCAACACTAAAAAAACACCTCAATAGCTTATCTCAACTAGGGATACGAATCGCGATTGACGATTTTGGAACTGGATACTCAGGACTAGATTTTATCACTCAGTATTCTTTTGACATCATCAAAATCGATCGCGTCTTTGTCAATAACTTGAATGACAGTCAAACCATACGACCTTTACTCGAATCTATGCGCACACTAGCAACAACACTCAATATGTCTGTTGTAGTAGAAGGGGTTGAGGAAGAATCACAACTAATGGTTTTACGCCAATTAGGCTTTTACAACATCCAAGGCTTCTATTTCTCGAAACCTATCCCTCACAATAAGTTTATGACATTTGTTGAGCAAAGCGACAAAGTCGCGGACTCAACTAAGAGCGTAAACGGTTAGACAAAAGAGCGCTCTGCGCGCTCTTTTGCTATGGGTCTGATTAACCAAACAAGCGACGTTTCATACCTGCTCTTTCAAGAATCCGCGTGGTGATTTCTTCCACCGAAAGAGACGAAGTATTGATGTAAGGAATTGCTTCTCTTCTGAACAGTGCTTCTACCGTATCAAGCTCCAACTTACATTGCTCAGTGCTGGCGTATTCACTGCCTGACAATCGGTTCTCACGGATCTCATTCAAACGTTCTGGATTAATGGTTAAACCAAACAGTTTATGGCGATGGATTTCAAACTCCGGCAATAAACGCATCATCTTGACGTCTTCGGCGATAAACGGGTAGTTCACGACACGTAAACCAAATTGCATCGCCATGTACAGACTGGTTGGGGTTTTGCCACTGCGAGAAACACCAAGAAGGATAATATCGGCCTCATCCAAGCCTTTAAGTGTGATGCCGTCATCATGAGCAAGCGTGTATTCAATCGCTGCGATACGGTCGAAATAGGTGTCCGAATCTTTGCTTACGCTACGTGAGCGCTGCATCTTTGGTTGTGGCGCCATCTGAATGTCATCTTGCACCTTCTGCACAATGCTTTCTAGCACGTCATAGCTGTAGGCTGGAGCTTGTATAAGCATCTCACGGATTTCTGGTACAACAATCGAAAAGAAAACCAACGGTTTCACGCCATCACGTTGGTAGGAAATCTCGATTTCTTTGATGACGTCGGCCACTTTGTCTTCACTTTCAACAAAAGGAAAGGTTTTTTCATTAGGAATAAAGGAAAACTGACCCAGAACAACATGGCCTAATGTCTCACATGTTATCGCCGTTCCGTCAGAAACATAGAATACATCACGACTTTGGTTATTTATTTGCATTTTAGTTTAATTTTTCAAATTCATTTGAGTAGGATGGTTTACATAATATTAATAAATGAGTTTGGCTTGCAATTGCGTGCCCCACAGCTTTGGAAATTCTTCTGAGTTTTTTTAAGCCAAGACGTAATCGTTTGCCTTTCATATCAACCACGAAAAGTGTTGATAGATGTTTGCGTCGGAAAATTCGTTTAAGCCCTAGTTGGGAAGTTGTAGTTAATGCCCCTTATCTACAATGGCTGCTAGTCAGCTCGATACTGCGTCTTCAATGACATTGACCTGCAAGGATGCTCAACTGCTGCTCGAGGTTGGTATAAATCCCTACAAAGCTGCAATGTTTCTGGAGAAAGACATGCAAAAGAACACCCTCTGGTTCAATGGCCTATCCATGGATGATGTCGACAAAGTCGGCGGTAAAAATGCTTCACTTGGCGAAATGGTTTCTAACCTAGCCAATGTTGGAGTATCGGTACCAAACGGTTTTGCGACAACCTCATATGCGTTTAACCAATTCCTTGACCACGAAGGTTTGGATGAGCGTATTCACCAACTACTTGATGAACTAGACGTTGAGGATGTAGAAGCCCTGCGCAAGACAGGTGCCACCATTCGTCAATGGGTATTAGAAGCCCCGTTCCCTGCGGATCTGGAACAAGACATCCGTGATAACTACAAAGAACTGACAGACAATCATCCTGAGATTTCTGTTGCCGTTCGCTCTTCTGCAACTGCAGAGGATCTACCGGATGCGTCATTTGCTGGTCAGCAGGAGACGTTCCTAAACGTAAAAGGCATTGATGCAGTCTTAGAAGCGACTAAGCACGTTTACGCTTCTCTGTTCAATGACCGTGCAATTTCATACCGCGTACACCAAGGCTTTAACCACCGAGGCATCTCGTTATCGGCAGGCATTCAACGCATGGTGCGCTCGGACAAAGCCTCTTCTGGCGTTATGTTTACCCTAGATACAGAATCTGGCTTCGATCAGGTCGTATTCATCACCTCTTCTTGGGGCTTGGGTGAAATGGTGGTTCAGGGTGCAGTTAACCCTGATGAATTCTACGTTCACAAGCCAATGCTAGAAGCGGGTCAATACCCTATCGTTAAGAAGACGTTTGGCTCTAAGCAGATCAAGATGATCTACTCAAATAGCCAAGAGATCGGTAAGCAAGTTGAGATCATCGATACCTCTGTAGAAGAGCGCAATGCCTTCTCTCTGAACGATGAAGAGATCAAAGAGCTGGCAAAACAGGCGATGATCATCGAGAAGCACTACCAGCGTCCTATGGATATTGAGTGGGCAAAAGATGGTATCGACGGCAAACTTTACATCGTTCAAGCACGCCCAGAGACAGTATGTTCTCAAAGCGAGCAAAACGTAATTGAACGTTACGAGCTAAGCAACAAAGCAGACGTTTTGGTTGAAGGTCGTGCAATTGGTCAACGTATCGGTAAAGGTCCAGTACGTTTGGTTGACTCTCTAGACCAAATGTCATTAGTCAAAGACGGTGATGTACTGGTTACAGACATGACTGATCCAGATTGGGAACCAGTGATGAAGAAAGCCTCTGCGATTGTTACAAACCGTGGCGGTCGTACTTGTCACGCGGCCATCATCGCACGTGAACTTGGTATTCCGGCTATCGTTGGTTGTGGTGACGCCACCAGCAAACTGACTGACGGTGAGACCGTAACAGTATCTTGTGCTGAAGGCGAAACGGGTTACGTTTACCAAGGCGAGTTGGACTTCGAAGTGAAACGCTCTGCGGTTGATGAACTTCCACTGCTACCAACCAAAGTCATGATGAATGTGGGTAACCCAGACCGTGCATTCGACTTCGCTCAGATTCCAAACGAAGGTGTCGGTCTTGCGCGTCTTGAATTCATCATCAACAAGATGATTGGTATTCACCCGAAAGCGCTGCTGAACTTCGACGCGCAAAGCGATGAGCTAAAAGCTGAAATCACTGAACGTATCCGTGGTTACAAAGATCCAATCGACTTCTACGTTAGTAAGCTAACAGAAGGCATTGCGACCATCGCGTCAGCATTCTGGCCAAAACGCGTCATCGTACGTATGTCTGACTTCAAATCCAACGAGTACAGCAACTTGGTCGGCGGTAAAGGTTACGAACCACATGAAGAAAACCCTATGCTGGGCTTCCGTGGTGCATCTCGCTACATTTCTCCAGTGTTTGAAGACTGCTTTGAGCTAGAAACTCAGGCAATCAAGCGCGTTCGTAACGAGATGGGTCTGAAAAACGTTGAAATCATGATCCCGTTCGTTCGTACACCGAGCGAAGCAGCATCGGTTATCGACTTACTTGCTAAGTTCGACCTACGCCGTGGCGACCAAGGTCTAAAAGTCATCATGATGTGTGAACTGCCATCAAATGCGGTACTTGCTGACGAATTTTTGAAGTACTTCGATGGCTTCTCTATCGGTTCAAACGACATGACTCAGCTTACACTTGGTCTTGACCGTGACTCTGGCGATGTTGCACACCTATTCGATGAGCGTAACCCAGCGGTGAAAGCCATGCTACAAATGGCGATCGATGCGGCCACTAAAGCAGGCAAATACGTTGGTATCTGTGGTCAAGGTCCATCAGACCACGATGACCTTGCAGAATGGTTAATGGAACAAGGCATCAGCTCTGTGTCATTGAACCCAGATACGGTTATCGATACCTGGTTGAAGCTGGGTAAAGTGAGCAAATAAGCCACTCTACTCTGTCGATAATAGAGCCCTCACGCTCCTGAGTTTGAGGGCTTAATTATATGGTCCGCCCCACTCTCAAGCCCTTAAGCTTAGAGTAGGCTCTCAGAATGAGGTGAACCATATGTCTTCTATTCATATTTTAGGTATCGACCTAGGCAAGCACTGTTTCCACGCTATCGCTCATAACCGTTCAGGTGCAGAAGTATTACGTCGTAAGTTTAGTCGAAACCAACTCCAACGTTTCCTTTGTAAAATCGAACCAACAACCATTGCTTTCGAAGCTTGTGGCGGTGCTCATTGGCTTGCTCGCAAGAGTGGTGAATACGGTCATCAAGTTCGACTTATTCCTCCCCAGTACGTTAAGCCTTATGTCAAAGGCAACAAAAATGATTTCATAGATGCATCAGCAATCGCAGAAGCCGCTGGTCGACCAACAATGAGGTTTATCGCGGTAAAAAGTGAAGAAGCCCAAGTTATCGCAGCGATTCATCGTGTCAGAGATGGTTATATCAAGGAGAGAACGGCCGCCATGTCTCGAATTGGGGCTATCTTGCTTGAGTTCGGCCTAAGTTTTCCAAAGGGGCATGCAAAGATGAAGGCTCTCTTCCAATGGCTAGCAGAGCAAAAAGCGTCTTTACCAGAAAGCTTACTCGTTGAATTAGTGTCTATCCACGAGCATTACAAATACCTTAATGAACGAGTCAAAGTTCAAGACAGTAAGCTTCAAGCCGTTGTTAACAATAACGAAAGTGCACAATTGCTGAAAACTATCCCTGGCGTTGGCGACCTCACATCGACGTTGTGTGTTGCCGATGTAAGTTCCCCAAGTAACTTCACCAATGGTCGGGAAATGGCTGCATGGTTAGGGCTTGTGCCGAGACAGTTCTCTACGGGAGGAAAGACCAAGCTACTTGGCATGAGTAAACGAGGCAATAAACATCTCAGAACTCTGTTTATCCATGGAGCAAGAGCAGTTCTCTCAAGGCTAGAAACGACAGGGAAAGTGTTTGGAGAGTGGCTCATCAAGCTCCGGGCGACGAAGCCATTTAATGTTGTGGTCGTAGCACTTGCCAACAAGCTAGCAAGAATAGCTTGGGCGGTGTTATACCACCGCCAAGCTTTTAAGGCTGTATAGCTATAACCAAGTTTGCAACGCCAATGAACGTGATGACAAAAACGGTCAATCGACCAGATTAAGAACCTGACACAAAAAATAGCGTTAAACGCTTTGGGCTTTTTAAGGATAATCTGGCGCAGATATCATCGTGGAGCTGGGAAGCTAGTGCTCCCAACAAGGACTCCGAATACATTAGCGCAAACCAACTCCGTTATGACTTAATTGTAGTTGCAATAACGGGGCGGACCATACATTTACTGTGTCTTAATTATGTCAAACCTACGTGAGTTCGTGACAGCAATCCCAACCCAATAAGCTGATCAATTCTCCCTGTTTAAATTTTCACCTAGAATAAAAGGATATGATTTCATAAAAGAACGGACCTATGAAAAAGCCTCTTGCTCTCATTACCGCATTAACGCTTCTTGCTTCTCCCGCTTATGCCGACTGGGATGACATTTCAAACAGCCTTTCAGACCTAGGAGATGCCGTCTCTGACACCGCTAAAGAAACTTGGGACAGCACCAAAGCCTTCTCCAAACAAGCTTGGAAGGATTTCACCGATTGGTCAGAAGATGCGATTAACACCGCTGGCGAGTGGACCGACGCAAGCATTGAAACCAGTAAAGGTTGGATCGATGAAGCGGACAAGAAGATCACCGAACTGATGGAAGGCGATACACCTGAAGAAGCACGCCAAGCGATTGATCTTATGGCGGATAGCACACTTCTCAAACTGTTCAATGAAGAGCCTAAAGCCAAAGCACTGTACGACAAGGCATACGGCTACGCGGTTTTTGATTCACGCAAACTATCGCTGATGTTCCATACCAACTCGGGCTCTGGGGTTGCGGTCAACAAGTCCACAGATCAACGTACTTATATGAATATGTTTGGTGCGGGCGTCGCTCTTGGCGTTGGTGGTAAGTTCTACCAACAGGTCGTACTGTTTGAAAAAGAAAAAGACTTTAACACCTTTGTCGAAGAAGGTTGGGAAGCATCAAGCGAAGCTTCTTTAGTCGCTGGTGAGGACGGCGAAGAAATGACAGCGCAATTCAACAGCGGCGTAGCAGTATATCAGCTAAACACCACAGGGTTATTAGTTGATGCAAACGTTTCTGGCTCAAAATACTGGGTGAATAAAGAGCTAACCGATTCACAGTAATCTCTTAGTGACAATGATTTATTGAGGGGGAGCACAACGCTCCCCTTTCTGATCACTTTGGGATATCAGCCTATTGCGTTATGCTTACCCCAACCTTTATCGAACTCCCGAATCACCATGCCCAGCGACGCATTCAACACTCAGCTTGCAGAAACAATATCTGCCCTTAACTCACCAAGCTTTACGCCTAAACTCATGCGCGTGATAGCTTCACTACTGAGTTTTGATTGCGCAGTGATCCTCGGCTACCGCGAAGGCAAACACCCTATCTATCTGTATGATTCGATTGAAAATGAACGCGAGCTACTGTTCCAGCGTTATCTCACGACTTCTTTTCAAAATGACCCGTTTTATCAAAAACTTAACGCTAACAAAGAACAAGGTATCTTTACGCTCAAAGACGTGGTGAGAAAAGATGTCGCGCGCAACGATCTCGATTATCAAGCCTACTGCGAGCAGTTCTACCATCAAACTGGCTGGAAAGATGAACTCAGCATGTTGGTCGAAATCGAACCGACACGTTGGGTGATGTTCTACTTCGGTTTTATGCAGGACGATAAGCGCTTCACCAAGCCTCAAGTAGCCAAGCTCAAATCTTACTTTGCCATTATTCAGTCTTTGTGCCGACAGCACTGGAAACAAACCGAGTTTACACTCGCCGAGCCAGTTTTCAGTCCTACCACCTACTCGGGACAAATGCGTACTGCAATTGAATCCGCTCTGGCATCTTTTGGCGAAACTGTCCTCACTAATCGAGAACAAGAAATTGCCGCATTAATCGCGCAAGGCTATGACAGCAAAGAGATTGCAACGCAGCTAGATGTCGTAGAAGGCACAGTCAAGAATCACCGTAAACGCATCTACGCACAACTGAATGTGGCATCTTTAAGCGAGTTCTTTCAGTTGTTTCTCAACCACCTGATCACTCAATCAAGGTAACAAACTGTCCCTTTAGGGATATATCTCGATTCCGCATCGCCTTTTAATCTGAATACAACCGAACCAGATAAAGATAAGACGATGACACTGATTGAAGATTTACAAACTCGCGGCTTGATTGCCCAAGCGAGTGATTTAGACCAAGTTCAACAACTGCTTTCTGAGCCACAAACCTTGTACTGCGGCTTCGATCCAACCGCAGGTAGCTTGCACATCGGTCACCTTGTTCCACTTATTATGCTCAAACGCTTTCAAGATGCAGGACACCAAGCCATCGCCCTGATTGGTGGGGCAACGGGTATGATCGGCGATCCAAGTTTTAAAGCTACAGAGCGCAGCTTAAACTCAGAAGAAACCGTAACAGGCTGGGTAAAAGATCTGTCGAACCAAATTCAACAATTGATGAATAACCAAGTCAGCAAGCCAATGATCATGGTAAACAACGCAGATTGGGTGAAGCAAATTAACGTGATCGACTTCTTCCGCGATGTGGGTAAACACTTCTCCGTGAATACCATGATCAGCCGAGAGTCGGTTAAGCAACGCTTACAACGCCCAGACCAAGGGATTTCATTCACCGAGTTCAGTTACGCACTGCTGCAATCTTACGACTTTGCAGAATTAAACCGTCAGTACGGCTGTCGCTTACAAATCGGTGGTAACGACCAGTGGGGCAACATTGTTAGCGGCATTGACCTTACTCGCCGTCAAAATGGTGAACAAGTATTTGGCTTAACCTTACCTTTGATCACCAAATCCGATGGCACTAAATTTGGTAAAACCGAAGGAGGTGCAGTGTGGCTGGATCCAAGTAAAACCTCGCCTTACGCCTTCTACCAATTCTGGTTATCCGCGGAAGATGCCGATGTTTACCACTTCCTACGCTACTACACCTTCTTGAGTTGCGATGAGATTGCAGCAATTGAAACACAAGACAAAGAGAGTAAAGGCAAACCGCAAGCACAGCGTATCTTAGCGGAACAAATGACAAGCTTTGTTCATGGCGAAAGAGGATTAGCAAGTGCAGAACGAATCACTCAAGCGCTATTTAGCGGTGATGTGCAGCAATTGAGCTTGAGCGAGCTAAAACAGTTGGAACTCGATGGCTTACCGAGCATGCAAAGTGCTGAGCAAGACTTGGTTGAGCTTCTGGTTGAATCCGGTCTAGCCAGCTCAAAACGCGTTGCTCGTGAGCTAATTGGCAACAACGCCATCAGTGTGAACGGCGAAAAAATCGATACAGAAAAACCAAGCTTGAACTTCCCACTGTTCGACCAGTACTGGTTGCTTCAACGCGGTAAAAAGCACTTCTGCTTGGTGAAGCGTCTCGAAGGTTAATCGCTCACACTAACTACCGATAATCTAGCTAACTTAACTAAAGCACGAGCCACTGTGCTCGCGTTTTTGTTTCCCTATTTTGTGAAGCCAAAAGCTAACTTTAGAATGGATGCCCGTTATAGTGTTGTTCTTCAAACACAACAAAATATAACAACACAAAACCATGATCAGACACATTCTACTCATCAAATTTAAAACATCTGCCACCAGCGAAAAAATCCAACAACTTCGAGAGCTCTTCGAAGCCATGCCAACGAAAGTGGAAGGTGTAACCGACGTTGAATGGGGCTTAAACAACAGCCCAGAAGGAAAGAACAAAGACTACACACACGCCGTGATGATGACGTTTGCCAATGAAGCAGGTCGTCAGAATTATCTGCCTCACCCAGAGCACGATGCGTTGAAAGAGGTGTTTAGACCACTGCTTGAAGACATCATCGTGTTTGATTACGAGGTTTAGTATCGGCTATTCATTCCGAATCGGTGTGACATATCATCATCCATACGTCCACCTTTCCAGCCGCCAGAGCCCAGTAGATTCAAAACATCTTGTGCGGTGTAATCACCACCATCGAAGAAATCGTTGGCAACATCAGCACGCAGAGACTGAATTTGAACTGCTTCTCCTGAGTTAAGTTCTTCAGGATTGGCATAAAGCGCTAAAGCAATTTGCTGTTGGCGCTTGCTCAACTCGCTTGTGCTGCTTTGTACTTGACCGATGGAAAAGTACTCGCGGCTTCCATAGCCCTTAATCAATCGGCCGGAGAGCAGCTTGATGACCTTCTTAATTCGGCGGCGTTGAATGACTCTAAGCACATTAATACCCTATTTTTCTTATAGCAAAATTGACGTTATATTTTGTGCATAACGTTATGATGCTTTAGAGTGTCACGGTTTAATACAGTGTTCAATAAGCATGGAGCGCCATTGTGAAAATCGACGATCTTAAACTCTTCATTAAAGTGGTAGAGCTAGGAAGCTTTACCGCCGCGGCAAACGCATTAGATCTGCCGCGCGCGAATGTGAGTCGACGAATCGGTGAATTAGAGCAGTCCCTTGGAGCCCAGCTGTTTCATCGCACCACGCGCAGTTTATCGCTGACCAACAACGGCGAAGCCTATTATGAGAACTTACTAAAAGCGCTCACGATGCTCGACTCTGCGAACGAACAAGTCAGCAATAACACCAACGAAGTTCGTGGTCGTATCAAGCTTGGATTGCTACCAGAAACTGACGAACTGGTTCGTCCAATTTTGTTCGATTTCCACGACCAATACCCTCATGTTGAGTTAGATATCCGCAACATTAACAACGGCTTTCATGACATGTTCCAGCAAGGGCTAGACATCGCCTTTCATGGCGGTGCTTTGTTTGATTCCGATATCGTCGCACGCAAGTTACTGACGCTCGACCGCTGCTTAGTCGCTTCCCCGAACTACCTTCAAACCTATGGTACGCCGGAGACTCTCGAACAACTAACCGAGCATAAATGCGTATGTTTTCGCTGGCCAAATGGTGACGTCGATAATGTATGGCACTTTCAAGAGCAAAGTGTACAACTGCACCCGAAGCTTATTTCCAACAACATTGGCTTTATTAAGAACGCGACGATTTTAGATCGTGGTATCACCTTTATGCCCAAGCTACTGGTGAAGCGTGAGTTGGAATCCGGCAGCTTGGTGCAGCTATTGTCACAATATTCTGTCACTGAAGAATCGGGTTGGTTGCTCTACCCGCAACCTAAGACATTGAGTCAGGCGAGCCGCCTACTTATTGACCACCTCATTAAAGAAGTCCCAAAACTCGTTTAGCTGAATGCATTGTATCGTTTTTTGAGACAGTGAGTCTCATTGCCGAGTGATTATCTGAACATTGTACAATTGTATGATGGCACCAAAATTATGGAGCCATCGTATGAATCGTCTATTCAAAACTACTGCATTAGGTGCCGCAACATTGGCACTGTTTGGCTGTAATCAAAGCCAAAACACGTTCACCGAACCAGAGTCCCCTCGCCCAATTCAAGTTGTTGAAGTCACGGGTGAAAACGCGGCATTGAACAAATCGTTTAGTGGCATTGTTCAAGCAAAAGAGACCGCATCCCTTTCTTTTCGCGTTCCAGGCACCGTTGACCGCGTTTTGGTGAAGAAAGGCGATCATGTCGAGAAAGGACAGATCATTGCAACGCTTGATCCTCACGATTACCAAGTTTCTTTGGAAGAACTCCAAGCACGTATGTTAGAAGCGAAGTCCGCGCATAAACTCGCAAAGGCTGAGCTAAAACGCGTGAAGCAAGCGACGGCAGACGACGCGATTGCCAGCGTCAATTTAGATCGTGCCATCAGCGGTTATGAGCGTAGTTTGTCTGCCGTAAAAGTAGTAGAGAAGAATATCCAACGCGCGGAAGATGCCTTGGCTTACACCACACTGCGTGCACCATTTTCTGGCAGCATTGGCGAGGTACAAATCGACGCATTCGAGCAGACACTGCCGGGCGTTAGCGTCGCTACTCTTCAACAAGACGGTCAGTGGGAAGTGGATATCGATGTGCCTGAGAACATGATTCGTCAGTTTAATCTTGGGCAAACAGCGGCACTGTCTTGGTATGGTTCAGAGCAAACATACCGTGCTAACGTCGCTGAAATCGCACCTAAAAAGCATCTCATCAAACAAACTTACCCTGTCACTCTAGCTATCGATTCAATTTCTAACGACCTGTTCAATGGCAAAGCCGTTACGGTCACAACCTCATTTCAGCCCGATCAATCCAGTCATTGCTTCCCCTATTCTGCCATTTTAGGTGAAAAGAAATCGCTACACGTCAATGTCGTTCGTGACGCTATCGTGCATACCGAGCCAGTGACATTGCAATCCATCGACTCTCATCAGGCTTGTGTCTCTGGCGCTTTCCACCAAGGTGACTATGTGGTCATCAGCGGCACTCATTATCTTCAAGCTGGCGACAACACGCCGAACTTAACCATCAAAACGCTATAGGTTCGAATCATGATCAATTTAGCTGAATTCGCGATAAGACAGCGCACTTTCGTGTTGTTCTTTATCGCCTTGAGTGTGGTGGCAGGGCTGTATTCTTACTTCGATTTAGGCAAGTTGGAAGACCCAAGCTTTACGGTTAAAACCGCCGTCGTTGTCACCTTGTATCCGGGCGCCTCAGCACAAGAAGTAGAGCAACAAGTCACCGATACCATTGAGACCAAGCTGCAAGAAATGGCCGAGTTGAATCGCCTGCGCTCATTGTCTCGTCCGGGGATGTCGATGGTGTTTGTCGACTTGAAAGAGAGCCTCAATTCCAAAGCGCTTCCGCAGCAATGGGATTTACTGCGCCGCAAAGTCGACGACGTAAAACTGCAACTGCCGTCTACAGCGCAAATCAGCATTGTTCAGGATGAGTTCTCTGAAGTGTATGGCATGCTTTTCTCTATCCATAGCCAAGACGCCGCACCAGAAGAGTTACGCCGTTATGCGGAAGAGTTGCAACGCCAAATCAAAGCCGTAAAAGGCATCAAAAAGATTGAGCTACACGGCGTGCAACCGCGAGTGGTTTACATTGATATGCCCGACGAACGTCTGGCTCAATATGGCTTGTCTGTCGCGCAGGTATGGAACCAACTCAGCACACAGAACATGACCTTTGAAGTAGGCAAGTTCGATGCTGGCACCGAGCGCATTCGCATCACTCAAACCAGTGAATTTCAATCATTAGATGATATCCGTAACTTGGTCATCAAAGGTGGCGTAAGTGAGCTAGGTACAGGCTTGATTCGCTTAGGTGACATCGCCGATGTATCCATGGGCTACCAAACACCAGCACTAACAGAAAGCCGATTTAATGGTGAGCCTGCGGTGACGCTAGCGGTCAGCCCTGTTGAAGGCATTAATGTGGTCTCACTCGGCGACACGATTCGCGACATCATCCAAAACTACCAACAAACACTGCCACTTGGCGTTGATATTTCTACTGTGGCTTACCAACCTGAAGAGGTGCAAAAAGCGATTGATGACTTCGTCGGCAACCTACTGGAAAGTGTCGGCATTGTGTTTGTGGTGCTGTTGGTCTTCATGGGCTTTAAGAGCGCGACAATTGTTGGTTCAAGCTTATTGCTGACTATCCTGCTCACGCTGATCTACATGAATATCGCGGGCATAGATTTGCATCGAGTCTCGTTAGGTACCTTCATCCTTGCTTTAGGTATGTTGGTCGACAACGCCATCGTGATCACTGACATGATGATCGTAAAACTGGGCAAAGGCATCGAACGCACACGTGCTGCTATTGATTCGGTCAAGGAAACCGCCGTCCCTCTGCTTGGCGCAACCGTCATTGCCATCATGGGTGCAAGTCCGGTTCTGTTCTCCAAAACCGACTCAGCCGAATTTGCGGGTTCAGTGTTCTACATCGTAGCGTCTTCGCTTCTTCTGTCTTGGTTGGTCGCGATGACCTTTACCGTGCTGATGTGTTGGATGTTCATCAAACCAACACATATCGACGAAGACGCAAAACCAAGCCGTTACAAGCAATTGGTGTTTTGGACGGTTGATAACCCAATGAAAGCGCTGACAGCATTGATTCCTCTGCTTTTGGTGACTGCTGTTGCTGTGCCTTACGTGGCGGTGAACTTTATCCCGCAATCGGATCGCCCTATCGTGTTCCTTGATTACTGGCTACCGAATGGCGCCAAGATCGAACAAACCTCAGCTGACATGCGCAAAGTCGAGCAGTGGCTACTCAAGCAACCAGAAGTAGAAAGCATCTCTAGCTACATGGGCGCAAGTGCACCGCGCTTCTCGGTGACCGTAGAACCAGAGCCGCTTGATCCTGCATACGGGCAGATCTTGATAAACACCAAGGATTACGAAAGCATCAGCCAACTTGTTGAACGTGGTGACAAGTGGTTGCAAAACACTTTCCCAGATGCCGAACCTCGCTTTAGAGCACTAAAACTGGCGACCTCAGACAAGTATGCGGTAGAAGCTCGCTTCTCTGGCCCTGATGAAGCGGTGTTGCACCAACTGGCGGATCAAGCGAAAGCGATTTTTGCCACGCATCCCGATGCCAAATACGTTCGTGATGACTGGCGTCAAGAAAGCAAGGTGCTGAAACCCATCATCAATCAAGACAAGATGCGCCAAGCTGGCATTAACCGTGCGGACATCGCCTTTGCTCTGAAACGCGCTTCTGATGGCATGCCACTAGGCCAAATGAACCTCAATGATGAGTTGGTTCCAATTCAGCTGCGTGGCACGTCTCAAAATATGGCCTCACTGGAAACTCTGCCAGTACGTTCGCTGCTTGGCATGCACAGTGTGCCTCTCGGCCAAGTGGTCGATGGCTTTGAGCTAGTACCAGAAGAGAGCATGATCTGGCGCCGCAATCGCGTCAAAACCATCACAGCACAAGCAGGTGTTGAGCGTTCAACCACACCAGCAAGAGTACGCAACGCGGTGAAAGATCAAATCGAAGCGATTCCTCTGCCAGTCGGCTACAGCTTGGAATGGGGCGGCGAATACTACGATGAACACAAAGCGGTTACTGACATCTTTAAACAGCTACCAAAAGCCATGCTGATCATGGTGATCATTCTGGTCGCAATGTTTAACGGCTTTAAGCAACCAATCATCATTCTAGCCACGCTACCTTTGGCGGCTACCGGTGCCACCTTTGCTCTGCTTGGTTTTGATAAACCATTCGGCTTTATGGCGTTGATTGGTGCCATCACCTTGACAGGCATGATCATTAAAAACGGCATTGTGTTGATGGACCAAATTGAGTTGGAACGTGCGAACGGCCGCCCATTATCGGATGCCATCAAAGAAGCCACCGTTAACCGCACCATGGCGATTTCGATGGGTGCACTAACAACCGCACTCGGCATGATCCCGCTGCTATCGGATCTCCTGTTCGACCAAATGGCAGCCACCATCATCGGCGGTCTGGCCGCGGCGACCGTGCTGTCACTGTTCATCATGCCGGCACTGTATCGCTTGGCATACAAAGAAACATCACCAACCACGCAAACTGACGCTGAATTGAAGGAGGCGTAATCATGAGAAAGTTCGTTATCGCGCCACTGGTATTGGCAATGAGTTTATCCGGTTGTGCCGTTGGGCCAGACTATCAAACGCCAACCACCAGCATGGCAGAAACTTATTTGTATGCTGACCAAAATGGTGTCAGCCGCAATGCTGAGACAGAACCATTTTGGTGGACAGAGTTTAACGACCCAACGTTGAACGATTTGGTGCTTGATATGCAAAGCCAAAACATCCCGCTTAAGGTCGCGGCAGAGCGCATCAAAATGGCAGACAGCTATAAGAGCGTTGTTGAGTCATTCAAGGTGCCGACCATCAATGTTGGTGCCGGATACGTCAATTATCAGCTGAGTAAGAACGACTCACTGCTTGGCCCGGCGCTGAACCCAATTGGTGATTCCGCTGCAGGTCTGCCACCACAAATTAGCAATACAACCTTGTTGGACAACCAGCATGATGGTGTATTTGCCGGAGCAAGTATCGCTTGGGAATTGGATTTGTTCGGTCGTATTGATCGTCAATCCAATGCCGCGCAAATACGTGTTGAGCAAGCAGAAATCTATCAAAGCGGGCTGACGACTTTGCTTACTGCGGATTTGATTCATAACTACTTGCAGTATCGAGGAGCAAGCGAGCGTCTCGACTTAGCCAAATCAAACCTTGAAGACCAAAGGAAAACCATGGACTTGGTCGAGAAAGTGGTTCGTAGCGGTTATGGCTCGGATCTCGATTTAGCGCAAGCCAAAGCGACGCTTGCAGCGATGGAATCAATCATTCCTCAATTGGAAATCGCGCAGCAAGTACACAAACATCGTATCGCGGTACTGCTTGGTGAGCCTTTATCGAAAGTCGAAGTGCGACTTGCAGAAACTCAAGGTGTACCAGCAATGCAGAATGTCGTGCCAATCGGATTACCTTCAGACTTACTCCAGCGTCGCCCTGATATCCGCTTAGCAGAGCGAGAAATGGCAGCCATCAATGAAGAACTTGCGGCAAGTATTGCCAATCAATATCCGAAGTTCTTCTTAACCGGCGCTCCGGGCGTGTCTGCTTCTAGCTTTGATGATTTGTTTAGCAGTGATTCTTTCGGTTGGGTTGGCGCGGCAGGCATCAGTTGGAATGTCTTTGATGGTGGTCGTGGCGATGCTTTAGAGGACATCAACCAAGCTCGTTTTGAAGCAGCAACACTGACTTACCAACACGCTGTAGATTCGGCTTTTGCTGAAGTGGATTCCACCCTATTTGCATATGGCAGAAGCCAAGAGAATCAACGTCGTATTGATGATGCTCTGGTTGCGACAGATAAAGCTGTGGGGAAAGCCAAATCCCTCTACCGTGCTGGGTTGATTGACCACTTGTCGGTACTGGATGCTCAGCGCCAGCAACGCATGATGCAAGACCGACAAATCGCAGCCAAATTGCAAACGGCTCAGGTCACTGTCTCACTCTACAAATCATTGGGTGGCGATTGGGAGTTGGAAAAAACGACAATTCAACAAAATTAAATGAACAGTTTTTGATTTTGGGGAGCGAGTTACGAATTCATAGGGGACCAAGAATTCAACCGCTCCCCTTTTTTATCCATAGCAATCCGACTAAGTTCAAATTCGTCGCTATGTAACTGGATGAAATGTAAACATGTCAGTATGTTTAAAAGATGAGCATACGGATTGATTCTCATATCGTGTGTATTCACCTCAACAGGAGTGATTATGAATTTTGTCGACGGCGTATTACAAGTCGAATCTTTTCTCGCGGTGACCCTTGGGATCGTCGTTTTATTTTTGGGCAGGCGCTTAACTCAGGCAAGCTCATTTCTCAAAGAGTTTAGCATTCCAGAACCTGTGTCCGGAGGCATTTTGGTCTCTGTGCTATTCACTATTCTCCACTACGTCACTCAGATAGATGTACAGTTCGATCTAGCAACTCGAGACTTACTTTTGGTTTACTTCTTTACCACTATCGGCATCAACGCCAGCCTGCAAGACTTGTTCAAAGGCGGTAAGCCTCTATTGATTCTGCTTTCAGTGACCATCGGCTATATGCTAGTTCAGAACCTAACAGGGATTGGTATTGCTACCATGCTTGGACAACCAGAAGCAGTCGGCTTGTTAAGTGGTACTGTATCGTTAATTGGTGGCCATGGAACAGCCATAGCTTGGTCACCAAGAATTGCTGAGATCTTCGATCTCAATACCGCAATGGAAATCGGTATTGCCAGCGCAACATTTGGTCTAATTTTAGCAAGTTTGATGGGGGGCCCAATTGCGAAATACCTCATAAACAAGCACAACCTCAAACCCACCACAGTAGAAGAGATGGACGTTGGCACCGCGAAAAATGAACCTCAGCCATCCATCAATGCTTACGACTTCTTAGATGCGATGCTCGCGATTCATGTTTGTATCATATTGGGTGCGATTTTGAATGAAGGGATCAGTAGCTTAGGTCTCGAGCTTCCGCTATTTGTAACCTGTTTGTTCGCCGGTATTTTGATTTCTAACGTTATTCCAGCATCGTACCCTCGTATTACAGGCACACGTTGGCCAGCAAGGAAACCTGCTGTTGCATTAATTGCCGATATGGCGCTTGGAGCATTCCTGGCAATGTCATTAATGAGCATGCAACTTTGGGATCTGGTTGATTTGGCGGGGCCTATCTTTATTATTCTTGGCGCGCAATTTTTGGTGGCAATCTGCATCGCAATCTTCGTTGTGTTCCCATTGATGGGGAAAAACTACGATGCGGCGGTAGTGTGTTCTGGTTTTGGTGGAATATCTTTAGGCTCGACGCCAACTGCGATGGCCAATATGTCTGCGGTAGCGCAAAAGTACGGTAATTCACACCAAGCCTTTATCATCGTGCCACTGGTGTGCGCTTTCTTTATCGATTTAGCGAACGCGCTCATCATCCCCTACTTCATTAAATGGATTGGCTAATTAAAACACCAAACGGTTAAAAAGAGGTCACTTCAGTGGCCTCTTACTTTATTTGCATAAATATCGCTACCACCTCTCCCCGTACTCAGTTGTATAATGGCATCTCTGAAATATTTTGTTACGTACTCGTTCACCCTTGAGAAAACACATGAACAGCAGCAGATGGGCAGGCCTTATGGTTGGCACCCTCTTTTTAATCGGCACTCTTATTCTATTCGGTTCTACCGTGCACTCAGCATGGTACAAAATTCCGTTGGAAGCTGTGAATGGCATTGCCTTCACCCTAGCTTTTGGGTTGGGTTTGAATCACTTCTTTGCTTACGTCTCAGCATTCATCACGCTAGCAGCGCTCTTTTACATTGGATACGCAATCGGCTCTCGCATTTTCAACAAGATAAGATAAGCACCTCCCCCATATATACCTAACTAAAGATAGTGGCTTTAAAACAGCCGCCATCTCCTTCCTAAAGGCACTCGGGCCGAGCTCAAGGTTACATTGGCACCAGTATAGCCGCTCACTTTTTCTATAAGCATATTGAGATCGAGCCATTTTCCCGAAAACCGAATAGTGTTATGCAACTTCGAACAATAAAATGGTTTATAAAAACGGCGGTTTGTATCGAGTAATTCTATAAAGGTCGGTGTAGTGTGCTTGGGAAAATGAAGTGTTAATACAAACCTTTGGCTACCCTTAAAGATAGAATTACCAGCGTATTTCCTTGTTTCATTGGAAAAAAACAAACATCGATACTAGATAAAATCGACCTCTACTTCGCCTTCGTTGCTCCTCAGAGATGTTTGTATGGAAAGAACTTCCTTAGATAGGGTATTTGCGTTTTACTATGTTTGCTTAACGAGCTTGGGGATTGCTGTTACCTTAGTGGTGAGTGTGTACAGGAATGAACCGACTATCACTTACATTCCTTACCTGCTATCAGCATTTATCTGCAGCTTGTATATTTGGTTTGGACAAGCCTTAAACACCTCCCCGAATCAAAAGCTAATCATCATAGCTCTAATTTTTGGCTTCTCGCTTAGCTTCTATGTCTATTATTTTTGGGGCAGCCAACTCGTCTTCTCTTCTTTGTTAACCGTAAATTTGTTGTTTGTCCTGATGGAGCTAGGCTTCATTTGGTCCTTATTCATTTATGGTCTGGCATCACTTATCTATTTTCACATAGATCTATCCGCGATAGTTAAAAATCCATCGAGAGAAATAGATACCTATTCATTTGTTTTTCAATACAGCATGCTATACCTTTTTAACTTCTTCGTGTTTCAGGGGCTCAAAGCCATAGAAAAAGCATTCAACAGCTACCGAAGCCAACAAAATGAAGTTCAACAGAGGCTCCTTAGGCTACTAGAGATAGATGAACTCACCGACTGTTTATCTCGATTTAAAGGGAATCAACTTCTCGATCAACAGTTTGAACAAGCGAAGCTACACAATGAGACTTTCGCACTCCTCTATATCGACCTAGACGGCTTTAAACAAATTAATGACTCATATGGGCACGTCTATGGCGATGAAGTTCTTAAAATCACGGCTCATCGTATCTTAGGCCTGTTATCAGACACGCAGTTTGCAATTAGAAACGGAGGGGACGAATTCATTCTCTGCCTACCAAACATAGATAACTTTGAAGAGATAGAACGTTTCAAAGCTCTACTTCTTCAGGTTTGTAGTGCACCCATTTTGCTTGACTTCCACGAAGTTGAAATTGGTCTGAGCATTGGTATTGCGCGTTATCCACACGATGGCGATAACCACCAAAGCTTAATTCATCGTGCCGATGAAATGATGTATCTCACCAAGAAATCAAGAACATAAGGCTTAGGCTCATCAAGGAGCAGCCCCTATAACAAGTACAAATATAATGAGTTCAGGACATAGGTGTATGATCAGTAAATTAGAATTTTCGCATGCTGTGACTGCGATTCGACGAGAGAGGGAAATAACACAAGGACAATTAGCAGATGAACTAGCAAGAAGTTATAGCCTTTTTGAAAGCTTAAATCAGTCGACGCTTAGCCAGTGGGAAAGTGGTAAAGTCACTCCTAGCCTTCTAAAGCGGTTAGCCTTTGCTCATTACCTTGGTGAAAAATATCAATACACTTCAAATGAATATAAACAAGTTAAGGCATCTCAAAGTAAAAACATCTATCTGAGCTTTAAAGACATTGTGTATCAGTACCAAGTTACCGATGTAAAGAGCTGTTTTCTTAGCCAAGTTAGCCCATCAGAGTATGAGCAAATCAATACTGTGCATAAACAGCTCATTACTCCGGGTGGGTTACAAGACACCATCAAACAGTTTAATGCAGAGACAAGTAAAGCTCGTCTTTATTACTGTGAAGGAATGTTAGTTGGGCATCTTATTTACCAAGAGTTAGGCGGGGAGTTTCGAATTCTTAGCTTATGGCAACTAGGCCGCTCGATTTTAAAGTTTCTCGTTCAAGACATTATCCAACTTACCGGGAATGCTATCATTCACCTCCCGGTACATGAACCAGTAATCAAACAACTGCTAATAGATATATTCATTAGAGACTTCTATCACCATAGAAAAGTCACTTTTTTCAAAGCGCCAGCGACAATAATATTCAAAAACCCAATGGTGGAATACTGTTTTGATGGGCTACTCGATTTGGTTCTATATCGATTCCATCAAGTCGGTAATGAGTTCATGCAGCCTAGAATTCGAAACCGTGAATATATTTAAAAATGTATGATAAGGGGCGCGACACTGCGCCCCTTATTTGGTTCTGAATCAACGCTATTGCATTAGATGGTAGACGCGTAGCGATTCCGCCATCATTGCTAAATCTTCACCAAAGAACTCCACGGTGACAGGTTGATTCGCCAATAGCGTGATGCTTGAGTCCTCAAAGCGTCCAGCTGTATCACATTCAAGATGAACAAAGAACGCTGGCTTATCGGCAACGAGCGTGACTTTGTTAGCTTCAATCGTTACGTCAATCTTGGCGCTTTCCATTGGCAATGTTTTTAGCTCGTGAGTACTAAACCAAGTATTGGCGATTGTCTCTTGCCCTACTTGCCCTTCTACGTAGAAGAAACCTGATTTCAATTCAGACGAATCAAATGCCTCATCCAACTGCCAAACGACGGTATTGCTGTCGCTAGAAACCGTGTGCTCTAGAGACCAAGTTTGCTTCACTTCACCTTGCCAGTTCACCCAATGCAATTGCGCACTCACATCAACGGGTTCTTTGGCATCGTTGAGCAGATGAAGGCTCAGCTTGCCCGTATGTTCTGAGAACACCAAATACTGAGGCGCAAAGAAACGTTTCGCGTGGTAATGCAATTGCTTCCAACGACCACTGTACTCCAAACTAGACCAAGAACTCACTGGCCAGTTGTCGTTGAGTTGCCAATACAACATGCCACGACATATTGGAGAGATCGCACGCCAGTGGTCACAAGCGGTCTTGATTGCCATCGCCTGTTGCACTTGGCTAAGGTACAACATTTGCTCAAAGCCGGAAGGGAAACGGAAATAACGAGTAAACATCTCCGTGATAATACTGTTACCGCGGGGGTTCTTTTGGTGCTGCTCAAAGGTTGGTGAGGTGACGTTCCAGTCTTGCTCTGGAACGAACTGTTTTGCTTCGGCAAACGAAGGCCAAGATTGGAAACCAAACTCGGAACAAAAACGCGGGTTGATGTTTAGATAAGCATTAAACGATTTGCCTGAGTGCCAAACGTCCCAGAAATGCATGTCGCCTTTGCTGTCATCATGCCATGCATCGCCAAAATCCAACTCACCGTTACAAGGAGAGCTTGGCCAAAAACGGCGTGAATCATCTTGCTGGCCAATCACCTGCTCTATCATTCGATTCAGGCGATCATAATTCACCGTGTATTTGACTTTGTTGTGCTTGGATTCGTCGTACCAACCAATCGCACCAATCACTTCGTTATCACCACACCACAGTGCAATCGACGGGTGCTCTTTCAAACGTGAGATTTGGAATCGCAACTCTTGTTCCACATCTTTCAAGAAATCATCATCAGATGGATACAGTGAGCAAGCGAACATCATGTCTTGCCAAACCAACAGACCTAATTCATCACACAGGTTGTAGAAAGTTTCGCTTTCATATTGGCCGCCACCCCAGACACGAATCATGTTCATATTGGCATCGACCGCGCTTTGCAAAAGTGCACGATAGCGGCTTTCACACTCACGCCCCGGCATGGCATCCACAGGAATCCAGTTTGCACCCTTCGCATTGATTGGCACGCCATTGACGACAAACTCCATCGCCGAGCCATGTTCATCAGCTTGGTTGTTTAGACTCAGCTCTCGCAAACCAATCGTGCGTGACAGTGATTGCTCACCACAAATGACTGTTATCGGATATAGATGTGCTTCGCCATAACCCGCAGGCCACCAGCGTTTTGGCTCGGTAATATGGAACTGGCAGTGATAGTGACCACTTCCTTCGGTTTGAATCGATTGGCGCTGACCATCAAATTCAATCGTGATTTCATGAGGTTGAGTATCGGTTTCTACTTCGGTTAATACATCAACTAGCACGCTACCATCAGCTTGCCATTGTTGCTCTGTAGAGAATCCTTTGAGCCACACATCGTTTATTACATCAATTTGAATCAGGTCATAAATGCCAGACACCATCAAACAAATGCCCCAGTCCCATCCCGAGTGACATTGTGTTTTGCGAATCAAGTTCATGTGCGGGATCTGGTTGTTCCCCATCGCCGAAGGAATAGGGAATGGTAATTTCTTCGCACGTTCTAGCCCTTCTATATCCACACGGGCAAACTCAACTCGAATCGTGTTAGTGCCTTGTTTTAAGTAAGGTTTGATATCAATACGTTGCTGGGCAAACATGTTGCTGCTAGTTAGTGCTTGCTCACCATTGATATAAAAGTTCGCTAAGGTGTCTACACGGGTGAGCGTCATCCACACTTGTTTGGCAGAGAGCACAGAACCATCGACATCAAACTCGCGTGAAATGTGCCAATCGCAAGTTTCAATCCAACGAACTTTCGCTTCATTATCAGCAAAATAGGGATTCGGGATGAGCTCTGCTTGCAATAATGCGGATACATTGTCACCGGGCAAAGTCATAGGAATATCGATATCTGGACGATGTGGCGAGGTAAGCTGCCACGTCCCGTTGAGTTCGATTTGAGCCATAGGGTAAGACCTTTAATTTTTATTAGAACAGGTTGGCTCAATGTAATCCTGAGGTGTCCTTACAAGAATAAGGGGAATGTCATTTACGTATGAAATGCGGCGCACTTCACGAAAATAATCTCATTCCATAAATCAGTTATTTACTTTAGAGATCGACAATTAATCGCGCTCTGCGGTTATATTGAGGTTCTCAACGTGCTAGTATCAGCGGCTTTTTGATCATCCTCACACTTTTCGAGCTATTGGTGTGAGGGAAATGCACGGCTTCCGAGCCCTAAAAAGCGAAGTAATTATGTCAAATATGACGAACGCCGCCTCTCATGCTCCTATTCAGGAGGCAGACTATTCTGCGATCCATCCTCCTTCCCTTCTAAAGCGCCTTGAACTCACTAACCCAGTATTCTGGCTAAGTGGTAGCTTCCTCACCGTGTTTGTATTACTTGCTCTGACGAATACAGACTCTCTGACCGCAATGGTTAACGCAGGCTTCGGGTTTGCGACTCAATACTTCGGTGCCTTCTGGCAAGTATTACTCCTTCTGAATTTCCTTATTGGTTTGGCTATTGCGCTAGGTCGTACGGGTTACGTGCGCTTGGGTGGTTTAGCGAGACCAGATATCGATACTTTTAAATGGTTATCGATTGTACTTTGTACCCTACTCGCGGGTGGCGGTGTTTTCTGGGCCGCAGCTGAGCCTATCGCGCACTTTGTTTCTGCGCCGCCTCTTTACGGTGAGGCATCACCAAAAGCATCTGCAATCAATGCACTTTCTCAGTCTTTCATGCACTGGGGCTTCCTTGCTTGGGCAATCTTAGGTTGTCTTTCTTCTGTGGTTTTGATGCACCTTCACTACGATAAGGGCTTACCACTTAAACCACGTACTCTGCTATACCCTGTATTTGGCGACAAGGCCATTAACGGTTGGATTGGTGACGTGGCTGACGCCTGCAGCATTATCGCCGTAGCCGCTGGTACTATTGGTCCAATTGGTTTCTTAGGCCTGCAGATCAGTTACGCGTTGAACTCGCTATTCGGCTTGCCAGATACCTTCATCACTCAAAGCATGGTGATTGTGGCTGCAATTCTAATGTACACCTTGTCAGCGCTAAGCGGTGTGAGCAAAGGCATCCAGCTTGTGAGCCGTTACAACATCATTTTGTCTGTAGCTCTGATCGGTTACATCCTGTTCTTCGGCCCAACCAGCTTTATTGTCGATGGTTACGTGCAAGGCATTGGCCGCATGGTGGACAACTTCTTCCCGATGGCACTGTATCGTGGTGACACGGAATGGCTAAGTTGGTGGACCGTGTTCTTCTGGGGCTGGTTCATTGGTTACGGCCCGATGATGGCAATCTTCATCGCGCGTATCTCACGTGGCCGTACCATCCGTCAGTTGATCCTGTCTATCAGCATCGGAGCGCCTTTGATCACCTGCTTCTGGTTCAGCATTGTTGGCGGTAGTGGTTTGGCATTCGAGCTAGAAAATCCAGGCTTGATCTCATCGGCATTTGAAGGCTTTAACCTGCCTGCGGTTCTGCTTGCGATTACTTCTGAGCTGCCTTTCCCAATGGTGATTTCGGTATTGTTCTTGATCTTGACTACGACCTTCATCGTGACAACCGGTGACTCGATGACGTACACCATCAGTGTGGTAATGACAGGCTCTACTGAACCCAATGCCGTGATTCGCTCATTCTGGGGCTTAATGATGGGTGTCGTGGCTATTGCGCTTATCTCGATGGGCTCAGGCGGTATCTCCGCATTGCAATCTTTCATCGTGATTACTGCCGTACCAGTGTCTTTCATTCTGCTACCAAGCATTTGGAAAGCGCCAAGCATCGCCAACCACATGGCTAGAGAGCAAGGCTTGGTTTAACGACGTAACCCAAGTCTTTCTCTTAATTAGATAAGAAAACGGCCCCGACACATAACCTGTGTCGGGGCCGAATATTATGGGTTGGACTCAAACAGCGTCACTACTTTACAGATGAAGTTTACGCAGCTCTTTCTTATCCACTTTACCTACACTGGTCTTGGCAATCTCGTCCACCAGCTTCACTTTGAGTAGTAGCGCTTCTCTGGCAAGGATGCCTTTCGTGATAAAGTCTTTCGCAAAGCCTAACAACGCTTTCTCTGTCACTTCAGCATCTTCTTTCAACGTCACCAACGCTAGTGGCACCTCGCCCCACTTATCATGAGGCATACCTATCACTGCAACTTCGGAAACCGCTTGGTGTTGATGCAGAATGTCTTCTAGTTCTAGAGAGCTTACCCACTCACCAGAAATCTTAATCATGTCTTTTACGCGGTCAGTGATCTTGATAAAGCCTTCATTATCGATATGCGCGACATCACCAGTGTGCAGATAGCCACCACGCCACAATGCTTTAGAGTTCTTGTTGTCTTTGTAGTAGCTTGGCGTGAGCCAAGGTGCACGAACAACAATTTCCCCTGCGGTTTCACCATCGTGAGGAAGCCTGTTCATTTCATCATCGACAATATGAGCTTCCACCAGCGCGACTTTCTTTCCAGTCTTAGAGCGGTATTCCGCTTGCTGATCGAGGTCAAGTTCAAGCTGTTCTGGAGTAAGTTGAACAATAGACAAAATTGGTCCTGTTTCGCTCATACCATAACCCGCAAACACGTCGATATCGCGTTCGAGTGCCGCTTTACACAATGCTTTTGGCAGTGCAGCACCACCAATCACAACTTTCCAACCAGAGAAATCAATCGATTTAGATTTTGGCGAGCTCAATAGCAGATGCAGGATGGTTGGCACACAGTGCGAGAACGTCACCTTCTCCTGCTCAATCAAGTTAAGCAGAACATCTGGAACATATTTGCCCGGGTAAACCTGTTTAACACCAAGCATGGTTGCCATGTACGGAAGTCCCCAGGCGTGGACGTGGAACATTGGCGTAATCGGCATGTAGATATCACCTTGATGCAGTCGACCTTGCGACGCATTAGTGCCGATGGTGCTCAATATCCCCATGGTGTGCAGAACCAGTTGGCGGTGAGTAAAGAACACACCTTTAGGGAAGCCCGTCGTACCCGTGGTGTAGAAGGTGGTCGCGATGGTATTTTCATCGAAATCAGGGAAGTTGTATTCGGTGCTTTCTTGCTCCAGAAGGCGCTCGTATTCACATTCATCGTTATCGCGCAAAACCACGTAACGCGTGACCGTATCAATGCGGCCTTTGATCTGATCCAGAATTGGCAGAAACTCTTCGTTAATAAGGAGAATGTCATCTTCCGCATGGTCGATAGTGTAAAGGATCTGCTCCGGAGACAAACGTACGTTGATCATGTGCAGCTTGGCACCAATCATTGGGATAGCAAAGTAGCATTCAAGATAACGGTGAGAGTCATAATCCATGACCGCTACCGTATCACCTTTCTTCACACCCATTTTGGTCAGCGCGTTAGCAAACTGTCTCACACGGTCATGAAACGTTTTGTAGCTGTGACGACGGTGGTTCGCATAGACGATTTCTTGCTCGGGGTTGAAAGCTACTGGGGAAAACAGCAAGTTTTTAATGAGTAACTGATAATTGGATGGATCATTTACATACTGGTTCATATCGGGGTTTCTTTTTGTATTTTTCTTAACGTTCGCTTTGCGAGTGACTCTATTATCGCTCAAAAGCGTTACTGTATTCAGTACACAAGAATGAGATTAGATTCGAAAGTTCTATTGTAGCTCTCTAACCCCAACTCAGAAATGCTTCACCCCTAATCATTGAAACTAAGTTTTGTGATAGTCCGAGAAAATGCAACGAAACCGTCACAGTTTGTCGTTAGCATACCTCACACACTCATAAGCCTCGCTCTATACTGAGCGACAAGTAACATCGAACTCAACCCAACCAGTGAGAACTGAACTATGTCCAAGCCTTTGTATGTATTTGATATGGATGAAACCTTAATCAACGCTGATTGTACAATGATTTGGAATGAATTTTTGGTGGAGAAAGGCATCGCCACTGCGACTAACTTTATTGAGGAAGATAAGCGTCTAATGGGCTTGTACGCAGAAGGCAATATGGACATGGAAGATTACCTCACGTTCTCCATGAAGCCGCTAGAAAACATACCTATTGAACAGGTAAACGCCTTGGTAGAAGAGTGCGTTGAAAACCATATTCTGACTAAACAGTTCCCTCAAGCCAAGACACTGATTGAACAACTGTCTGGTGATGAGATAGATATGGTCATCATCTCGGCCAGCGTCACTTTTTTGGTAGAAGCGGTTGGTCAACGCATCGGTATTCCTAACGCTCTCGGGATTGACTTAGTGGTGGCTGATAACCGTTATAGCGCAGAAATCGACGGAATCCCTAGTTACCGAGAAGGCAAAGTAACGCGCTTAAAACAGTGGTTAGAAACTCAGCCTGACAACTACTCAGAAATACATTTCTACACGGATTCGGTCAACGACTTACCACTGTGCGAGTATGCGGATTACGCTTACCTGGTTAATCCATGCCTTCGCCTGAAAGAGCACGCTGATAGACCGAATTGGCGAGTGTTGAGCTGGGGTTAATATGTCAAAAGACTGTTGCTCGTGCTAAATAATACCATAGTATTTATTTAACACTTGATTTGTGAAATTTCACAACAACTAAATACAAAATTAGCATTGAGGCTAAATATAATTAACCCAAGCAGTATATGTTTAAAGTTATCAGTAGTGAATATAAATTAATTTTTAATTATCTCAATATTTTCAAATACAATTTTCAACTTATCTTCAGAACAAGATTCCATAAAATCAGAGATTTCAAGCTTCTCTAGAAAGTCTTTTTCAAAACCATTATCTGATTGATTGATCCAATCTAACAATTTTCTTTTTGAAAGACTACCTTCAGAAATATATATGAATTCTATACTTAAAAAATAACCATCCCTAATTGGAGTATTATAAGACCTCATATATCTCAGCTTTCTTTCAAGATCACCTTCTGAGTATTTAGAGTAAGTATGCTGACCTATATTTACAAGTTCACATTTAATCGGAGGAAATCCTCTTAGTAGTCTTACTAATAAATAATCGTCTCTTTTTTTCTTAAAATCTATATCTTTTGGATTATTTCCCCATCGACTATTGGCATAATCTATAGCTTCACTCATAATCGATGTATGCTTGCCCCTCAATGAAGTTTCACTTGGACTGGGATCATGATAATAGTTTATGTAGTTCTTTTCCAATTCTTCAGATAAAATTTCTATATTTTCTACGTTATTATCAAAGTTTTTAATCTTTAGTCTAATAAAAACGCCTTCATTTGTTAGATTGCTTATTATAAATTTAGGAAAAATGTTACCAAATGAAAAGTAAAAATAAGCAATTTGAACTAATTTCTCGTGCTCTTCTATAGATAAAACCTTAGGAAAATTAGATAAAATAAAAGAGTTATAAAATATCTCATATTCTTTAACATTACTCGGGCATTCAAATGAAACTACCATATAGTCAATGCTAAAGTGTATTGGTAGAGATTTAGAAAAATCAGGTTTACCCCGAAATCCATCCTTGAGCAACTGATAAAAACTCATTAAACGCTCCGAATTTTCATATATTCATTGACACATTTTAACCTTTTTAAGGTATTTTTGTTTCCAGACATTATTAACTGCTTTCGGTAAGATTCAACACCAAAGTAAGGCAACGTATGAGGACTTTCTGTAATCTCCCCATTCATAACTAACCCTAGAAACTTACAACACCTTACCAAACTACTACATGTCAATTTATTCTCTCTTGCAGCAATATTTGGGACGATATCAAATGGATTTGTACGTGTTTTAGCGCTGTTGATTCTTAAGCCTATACGCTCCGCGTTTCGTCCCAACGTCTTGGTATTTGTTCCTCCAGCATGAACAACAAGCTCTTGATTGCTTAGCTTCAAACTAGGATTGTTTTTCCTCACATGAACCAACGCTGAGTTGAATATAATCGCACCTTGACTATGTACAGTCCACTTTACTGGTTGACCATTTTTAGCACACTGTTTCATCACTGCTGCAAGATGTTGTGCATTATGGGAAGTTTTCCAAGTCTTATCGAATGTACACTCTATAAGATCTAGTTTAGAGCCATCAGTAGGGTTGTGAAAGAGTGTATACTCTCTAGGGTTATCTTCGTTATAGGCGACTTGAGTATGAATCCCCATTAATCTGGCAGCTTTATCATATTGGTTGAGCATTCCATTTACAGTGGCATGTAGAGTATTTATGTTTTGAGTAAACCTCGAACCCGCGCTATCCCACTCAGCCATAAGTGCTTCAGCCTCATTTACGTTTTGAGTTCCGTCATATTTCCCATTTGCACCGAATTTCTTCTGAACGTGGTACATTTGAGTTCTTTGCTTTGAATGCACACTAACGTTTGCCCCATGCAACGTTTCATCGAACGCAATATCATGAATAACAACCTTTCCATCCTTTAGGACGCACGTTATTAGATAGTGGTAGTTTTTGAATGGATAGGTCGTACGAAAAATCCTTAGCAACGGATTTCGCTTGTGTCTAACAACAGATTTAGCGTTTGGATTGGCTGAGACAAAATATATTTCTTTTACTACTTGCTTTTGATCATACTCGTTTAGAGAGGAGAGCATAACAAGTGCCTGTCTCGAGATATTTATCTTTTTTGTATTAAATAACGAAACAGGGAAACTAATTCTTTTACAAAGAAACTTTTCCAGTTCGTTAGCTGATTTATTATTTACTGTTATGTAATCGAATCCATCTTTTCTTTCTATAAATTCCCAAGTAATTTTGTTATCTCATGAATACGATAATACAGAATGGTAATTGATATAGAGTCGAATTAGAGTTTTCTAAATGGTGATAGTGTTATTTCTTTGGTTTACTATAATAAAGTAGACTAATGATAGACAAATCAGTTTCATTATAACTAAACTGAGGTTGTATTTTTAAATACTCATTTCTATCAAAAGTAGCGAGCATAACTCATGCTAACTTCACTGCTCTTATTATGCTTAACATTTAGTCTCACATCCCAGTCCATTTCATTCCCAAACCTGCTTTCCCAATCTATCAATAATTTCTGTTCTGAATCAGCCCCCAAGCTAGAAGCAGGCATCAATTTCAAATGTGTTTTCCAATATTCACTAGCGGTATACAACGCACCAAACGTTATGTTTAGCTCTGAGTCTTTATAGTTTGATAGGTCGACATTTACTCCTGGCATGGCGTAAAAAGAAATGACGCCCTTGAGTTTCGTAGCCTTTCCTAACGATCCAAACCAACGAGCACGCTCGCAGTCATTGCAGCTTAAGTCTTTCTGTTCAATCGTGAAACGGGTACTCCATGCAAATTGACTATCTTCAAACAAGTCAACTTGTCGGATATTCAATGTTGAAACATTGAATACATCAAATTTATCTAACCAAATGTCTTGATTCGAAAACCTTACATTTCCGTCAAAAAATGTAGCATTTGAATCATTAAAACGCGAAGTCTCGAGATAAAGATAATCATAATATGCGGCCCTAAAATTGAGTTGACCAAATCCACCCAATTCTGAGTTGTAGCCTGTAGATAAACCTATTTTCATCGGATTTTGTGCGAGATGTGGCGGTGCAGATTTGGACATTTCCCACTCCAGATCTAAAGCTGGCAGTTTAAGCCTTTCTTGCATCAGCTTAATTTTTCGACTTTTGGCAAGATTCGCTTCATCTTCACTACCATCAACTATCGTCAGTTCATAATAATCAAACATCACGTTTAGCACTCGGCTTTTCTCATAAGATGAGAGCTGGGCGTAAGAATTGTTAGCAAAGAGCACTTTATCAATCGTCAAACTTTTAGCAGCTTCTTGCTCACGCCCTGTGAGTGCTAAATATTTATCTTTAATGCGAGAGTACTTCGACTCTCTTTTGTCGATCGACTTCACTAAAGGCAAGTTGTTATGTTGCTTATTTGGCAGCGCCTTGAAGATATCTAGAGGCATATCCCAAGGTTGAACATTTTTAAGTAAAGGTTCATCCAGAACAATACTTATGAAACTAGCCATGTAAGTCGCGCAGTTCCCATCTAAGAAGTAATAGCGAAACTCTTTGCCTTGCAACTCCCAAAGGTGAGATTCCAGTAATTTGAGCTCATCTTCCGTTAGGTTTAGTTCATATTCCCAAAGCTCACGCTGCTCTCCTTCAGCATACCCAAACTCATACCGATAATAATCCTCTTGGCTAAAACTCGCACTGTAGCCTCCCAAAAGTCCATAGGTCACATATTTGATTGGATTGTCTCTATGCCCCGTATTTGCACCAAAGTTAACGCTACTATCGAGTAGAGGTGTTTTTGAGCTGTAATATTGTCCTTCTTTGTTCAACTTCATCAATAAATGACCAAAGAAAGACGCAGGGTTTCCCATATACCCCGTCACAAAAATCAAGCTAATCGAATCTAGTTGATTCTCTTCCTGCCAACCTTCGAGCTTTTCGCAGCGCACTTTTGGCGCAGAGAATTGAGATCCTAATTGCTTTTTCAACCATAGATATCGTGCAGGGAAACGGCATTGAGCAAGCTCCTGATTTGTTCGATTGGCGTCGTTTTCAAATTCTTCTAATGTTGCAAGCAACTCGGCCTTTGGGTTCACGCGACCTTCAAGCGCAAAGAAAAACGCATCCGACTCAATCAAACTTTCGCCCCTTTGAAAGTGCAGGAGCTTTAACCATTGTGGGTGGTTTCCTAGCTGTTCGACAATTGCAGCTTTTTGGCTATCGATAGGTGAAGCGCTAGCGTTGACAGGGAGAAAAGCAACAAAAGATAAGTAGGCAATAGATGACAAAGGTTTGAGCATGGGGTCTAGTAAACTGAAATTATAAAAAGAAAAGGAGCGCTTTCGTGGCGCTCCTTTAAAAAAGAAAGTAAACGCTATGCAACGTTACATTGATTTGCAAACTGGCTAACTTCTTTCACTACAACGTTGTAGTAGTTTTGCGCTTTCTCAGTTTGAGTAGATCCTACATAGTTTGCATCTTGAATCATTTTGCCGAAATCCTGACGAATTCCATTAACGATTTCTGGGCGTACTGAGTTATCACACTCAAAGATATCTAGCATCGCCATCATATGTTCACCACTTCCCTGAACTGTATCCTGCTCGATTAGCGGGTAAGTATCATTAATAAATTTTGCTGCAGCCCAAAATGGGCCAGCACAAATTTCAGGTGTAGAAACATGTGAGGTCGTCGCCGTCGTTCCTAAATCCCAAACAATGTTGGTTGTTAGTGCTGGGAATCCTTTCAGAGTTGGGCCAGCTATCCAGTGACCTATACCACAGTCTTTCCAGAGGTTTGAAGCAAGAGAGGGTGTTGCGAATGCGATTAATACCACTGCAAGAAAAATTTTCTTCATATTATCCACTACCGTATGATTATTATAGAAATTTATAAAAAATTTTGAGTAATGAACTCTATTGAACCAATAAGATACAGTCAATTTATTTGTACAACGAATAACATATTCAGTGACATATGCGACAACAAGCCCCAAATACAATCCCAATTGCAAGTAATCTCATATAGAAAGTATCAGTCGTAATGTATCGTTTACTTTCTTAGTAAAAATTAATCACTTGATTAAATACTGATTAATTTTTCGCATGTCGTATAAGAAATCAGCGTCTTATAATTAATCAAATGTTTAATATCTTGAGAGACGATTGTGACGGAAGCTCATCGAAAGGCAGGAAGACCCACAGACAAAATCGACGCACGGGAGAAGCTGATTTTCCATGCGCGCGAACTCTTCACTATTATGGCTTATGACAAGGTATCTACTCGCTTAGTCGCGCAGAAAGCAGGCGTGAACGTAGCGATGATTCGCTACTACTTTGGCAACAAAGAGGGCTTGTTCGAGACCATGTTGCGCGAAACCCTGTCGCCGATGCAAAAGCAGATGCAGGCATTGATGTCAGACAGTAACGAAAAAAACTTCCTCGACTTAATGCGCACCTACTACCGCGAAATGATCAAAGCGCCACAGTTCCCGCGTTTGATTGCACAAGTCATGCATATGCCTCCTTCAGAAACCCAACGCAAGCTGCTCGAAAAAGTTATCGCTGATATCAGCAAGCCGATGCAAGGCGTGATCTTTGATAAGTTGATCGACAGTGGCGTTTTACGAAAAGACGCCGACCCTCAACTTTGTCGCGTTTCTTACATCAGCTTAATGGTGTTTCCTTTTATGGCTCCACCCTCTTTGCTCGCCCTTCATGGTATCGAGCTCTCAGAAGCCTTCTTGAACCGATTATTCGAACACAACATACAACTGATGAAACATGGATTTTTAGACTCGGGCGACCAATATGAAAATGAATAAAAAGCTGCTGTTCTTTCCTGCCCTTGCTGTTGGGGTCGTCATTCTATTTTTGGCCATTAGCCTCAAGCCAGATTTGCCCGTCAAGCCTGCGGGTGATCGTGCAAGGTTAGTCGAGACGATCCCTCTTGAGCTGAAAGCGATTGCACCTGTTGCTATTGGCTTTGGTAAAATCGCACCGAAAGTTGAATGGAAAGCGATAGCCGAAGTGACCGGTAAGGTGGTTTACCGTCATCCGCAACTGGAAAAAGGACAAGTGCTGCAAGCAGGAACGGAAATCTTGCGCATCGATCCACTCGATTACGAATTGAAACTGGTTCAAGCTCAAGCCGATCTCAAATCTGCCCAAACCTCTCTGGCTAAGCTGAACCAAGAAGAAGCGAATCTCAAAAGCACCCTCAAGATAGAAGCCAACCGTCTGGTTATCGCCAACAAAGAGTTAGACCGTAAACAAAACCTGCGCAAGAAAGGTCTAACGTCTCAATCAGATGTAGATCAGCAAGAGCAAAGCGCGCTCTCTCAACGTAAGTTAGTTTTGGATATCGAAAACCAAATAGGTTTGATGCCGGATGAAAAGCGCGTCGCAGAAGCCCTAGTTAAGGTCAATGCATCAAAAGTGGATGAAGCGAAACGTTCGCTTGATAAAACCATTATCACCCTTCCTTACGACTTGCGTATTGCAGAAGTCGAAATTGAGCAAAACCAAGTGGTGAATCTACAACAGACCATGGTGACCGGACATGGTATTGATGTCATGGAAGTGGAAGCTCAACTGTCCATACATGACATGCAAACTTTGGCAGCGAGTATCGGTGAGTTTGTCCGTGATGAATCTGGTATTCCACAACCTGATATGAATGCGATTCATGCCAACATTGAACTCAGCAGCGGTAACCTCTCTGCAAGCTGGCCAGCGAAAGTTGCACGCATCAGTGAAACGGTTGATCCAAGTCAAGCGACGGCCGGTGTGATTCTGGAAATTGAACAAGACTACCGTGCATTAAACCCAACCTCTGCGCCTCCATTGGTGAACGGCATGTTTGTGCGAGCCTTGATTGAGGGGCAAGAAAATCCGAGTTGGGTCATCCCAGAGCGTGCACTCCATGGCGATAAGATTTACCTGATGGGCGATGACAATCGTCTACAAGTGGTGACGGTTGAAGTGTTATATCGCCGAAATAACCAAGTGGTGATCGATGGCGAATTGGAGCAAGGTCAGAAACTGATCATCAACGATTTGCTGCCTGCGATTAATGGCATGCTATTGAAAGAATCACCTGAACAGTCAGAAGCCACTGTTGAGGAGTCTGATTCATGATCCGATTCTTCGCCAAGCACCCAACAGCAGCCAACTTGTTGATGCTAACGCTGCTGATATTGGGGATTTCTTCGCTTTCCACGATTAAGCGGGAAACCTTTCCTGAGTTTGATCCGCCCTACATCCTAGCCGGTGTGGTTTACCCTGGCGCTTCCCCGCAAGAAGTCGAAGAGAGTATCTGTGTCCGAATGGAAGATGCTGTTGATGGCCTTACTAACATTGAAGAAACGCAATGTGAAGCGATTGAAGGCTCTGCGCGTCTTATCTTAAAACTGAATGAAGAAGCCGACATCGGGCGCATGCTGGTCGACGTTCAAACTCAGATCAACTCAATTAATGACTTCCCGCAAGAGATTGAATCTCCTGTGGTACAAGAGTTGGATTGGAATGAGCCAGTTGTGGATGTCGCCATCACCGCAGATACCACATGGCCAGAGTTAAAAGCTTACGCAGAACAACTTAAGCGCACATTAAAGCTCGATTACGATGTGTCTTTAGTTGAAGTTGCAGGCTTCTCTGACCACCAATACCGAGTAGAGTTAGATACTCAAGCTATTCGACAACTTGGCTTGAGTGTTGGTGATATTGCTGAGCAGATTGGTCGTCAGAACGTCAAGTTGCCAAGTGGTAATGTCGAAACGCCAGATAAGAACTTTCTGATCCGCTTTGACGAACGACGCGTGACGCCAGAAGAGCTTAAGACTATCGTCGTGGGCTCTGGTCCAAATGGGTCAATCATCCGTCTAAGAGACATTGCGACGATTACCGACCGATTTGAATTGGACGAACAGAAAGTCCTCTTTGATGGTCACCCTTCTGCCCTACTAAAAGTCAGCAAAAACAAAGAAGACGATGCACTGCGCATTAAAGAACGTGTTGCTCAATTTGTCGAAGAACAACAAGCCATTGCACCAGATGGTGTGATGCTACAAATGACTAATGACCTTTCATCCGTGCTTTGGGATCGCCTGACCATGATGGTCAAAAACGGCTGGCAAGGTATCATTTTGGTCTTCGCCACCATGTGGTTGTTCTTTAGTTTTCGCTACTCTTTTTGGGTCGCGGCTGGTTTACCCGTAGCCTTCTTAGGTGGCTTATTTTTGATGGCGCAACTTGGCCTGTCCATCAACATCATGTCTTTGGTCGGGTTACTCATGGCCATCGGTATCATGATGGATGACGCCATCGTTATTGCTGAATCGATTGCCGCTCACCTCGACCGAGGAGAAGAGATAGATGATGCCGTAATTAAAGGGGTGAAAAAGGTACTGCCGGGGGTGATTTCTTCCTTCCTAACCACGGTGTGTATTTTCGGTAGCTTGTTATTCTTGCAAGGTGAAATGGGTGCTGTACTTAAAGCGGTTCCTCAAGTTCTGATCCTCGTATTGAGTTTGAGTTTGGTGGAAGCCTTCTTGATCTTACCTAACCACCTTTCTCATTCCCTGCATAAACAAAAGCAAGAGCGAAAGACACCGAAGTTCAAACAAAAGCTGCTCGCTTCTTTTGAAAACTTCCGCAACACCACCTTGGTCAACGCAGTCGATAAAGTGGTCGAGTATCGCTATGCCTTTATGGGTGGCGTGGTTGCCTTGCTTCTTATCTCCGCTGCCACGTTAGTTGGCGGTTTGCTCAAGTTCCAACCCTTCCCTGAGTTGGATGGTGATATTGCAGAAGCGCGCATTATTCTTCCTCCGGGTTCTTCTCTGTCTCAAACGGAAGCTGTCGTCGATAAGATCGTCGCTTCCGCTCAAAAGCTAGATAAAGAATGGACAGAAAAAGTGGAAGACGGCAATCCATTGGTTCTGCACATCACCAGTCAATTCAATGCTAACGCCGACGCGAATGAATCTGGCCCTCACATTGCCACGGTACGTCTGGATTTGCTGGGCGCCGAGAGTCGTAACACACTCATCGATGAATTTATCGACGCATGGCGCGAAGACATTGGTGAACTTGCCGATCCTATCTCACTGGTATTTAAACAACCGACCATGGGGCCGGGTGGACGAGCGATTGAAATTCGAGCGAAACATGATGATCTGGATGCGCTCAAAGCGGCCTCTATCGACATTCAGCAATACTTGAATGAGTTTGACGGTGTTCATGGCGTGTTGGATGACATGCGTATGGGTAAAGAAGAAGTCTTGGTTAAACTGCGTCCGGGGGCAGAAGCTTATGGGATTAACGGGCAACTCATCGCCAATCAATTGCGCGCGGCTTTCTTTGGCCAAACCGCAGACGAAATCCAAGTTGGGGTTGAAAACATTTCCATCGAAGTTCGCCTTGATAAAGCGCAAGCTGGTGACTTACAGCAATTGGCAAACTTCCCAATTATCTTGTCCGATGGCAGTCAAATTCCACTCGCGACCATTGCGACTTTGGATTTCCAACGTAATTACGTAAGAATCCAGCGCGTCGATGGCTTGCGCACTGTGAGCGTATTCGGCGATATCGACAATACGAAAGCCAACTCAACCGCCATTATTCTTCAGTTCCAACAGGATGAAGCGCCAAAGTTGATGCAAAAGTATCCTGGTCTTCGCTTTGATTTTGAAGGCGAAGCCAAAGATACCGCTGAAACCGGGGCATCAATGGGTAAAGGCTTCTTGCTTGGTTTGTTTGGCGTGTTTGCGATTCTGAGTTACCAATTCCGCAGTTATTTGGAACCATTCGTCGTCATGCTTGCGATTCCCCTCGCCTTTATTGGCGTGGTATGGGGACACATCCTACTTGGTCACTCATTAAGTATGCCAAGTATGATGGGCTTCGTCTCACTAGCGGGGATTGTGGTGAATGACTCGATTCTGTTAGTTCAGTACATACGCCATCATGTCGATGAAGGGGATAATGTGCACGACTCGGTAGTCAAAGCCAGTCGAGAGCGCTTTAGAGCAGTATTCCTGACATCAATGACCACTGCAGCAGGTTTGCTTCCGTTACTGACTGAAACCAGCCTGCAAGCACAGGTTATCCAACCGCTGGTTATCTCCATCGTGTTTGGTATTTTTGCATCCACTCTGCTGGTGTTGTTTATGATCCCTGCCGCGTATGCCATTTTAGCTGACTTCGGCCTAGTCCATAAACACGAAGAAATCTAATGAGAAAGGCGCTAAAACAGCGCCTTTTTTCATGATGCTGTACCGTCCTAAATAAGGTTGACACATTTCCAAAATAGGACAATTGAGACAAAGGCTGGCTGATGTTAAGACTTTACTTTCTTTTTGATTGGTATCGGCTTTACCCATGGTTTCATTCGAGGGCAACGCTTTTTTGACAACTGTACTATATTTTTTGCTTCATTGAGACTAAGGAACACCTCGCTAAAAACATAGTACACACCTTGGATATGATGAACATCTAGTGGAATTCCCGCGCAATTAAACTCTTCAATATTCGGTTTTGTTTTCCCTGCATAAAACTGCACGATATTCACTGTTACCATTGCAGATTCATTAGCTATTGAAGTTTTGATTTTCCTTTGTGTCGAAATATTAGATTCGTTAACTTTTGGCTTATCCGAATCTTGAGTCAGCAAAGAACAAGAGTCTTCATTTATTGGAAACAACAGAGGTTCATTTGTCCCATTCAAGATAGAAACACTCTTTACTTCTCGCTTTAACTCACATTCATTTGCAAGAATGTATACGGCCAACTGATCAATGCGACATTTTTCTCTTGTCACGACATTGAGGCTCGAGCCCGTCTGCTTCACTGCTAACGTACAGTGCGGCGCTATCGTTTGATGTGGCTCACTTTTGTTCCATTCATTTATAGCTCTCTCTAAAGCCTTAGGGACTTCAGCCCATGAAGAAAATGACACCAGAGAGAAGACCGAAAAAACAACAACTGTGGAGAAAAGCCTAACTAGGGCAATCTTACAAAATCCAACGTCATATAGTTTTTGCATTGTAACTTCTAAACATCAGCGGACAATTTCAATATCATATAACGAATAATATGCTTGGTGAACAAAACAAGGACAACACCACAAACAAACAACAATTGCGCAACAAATACATCTTATTGCATATAGATATGAACTTATATTGAAAATGATTTCAGATTAAGATTTATTTTAAAGTTATAAGAAAAAAGAAACGCCGAACATTTATTTATATGAGGCAGCAACAATACGCTTCAACATTACACAAAACACACAAAACCACCCCGATAACTAACGATAATGGAATCATTGTTTTAACAATTAACATTTTAACAATGATTTAAACAATGTTAACTTTACCTACGTTGGTCGCACTGGTGGTAAGCCTCTCACCAAGCCTATTGTCAGTATGATATGGACGTTCGACCACCTCCAAAATGAATAGACACCAATTTGGTGCCCTTTTTTCGCCCGTGAAGGTATTCTTCGCGGGCTTTTTTCTATCTGCCGTGTTTCTCCTACTCAATTCCCAGTTTTAGCGCCCCCTTCTTAATCAACAGGCATAAAAAAGCCAACCCAATTGATAGGTTGGCAAACAGAGCAACAAGGTTGACACAGACTGCTCACTAGCGCCACACTTGTATCGGATGCACTCTGGTTAATCACTCATCCTTGTGACTAACACGGAATCTTTGTGGTCAGAGGTTATGACTTGGTTGCCCCTGTCTTCTGGCATTTGATCTTTACCAGTTGAGCTTGTTGTTCTTTGATGTGTTTAACAATACGGTCATCGCGTTCATCAATTGCGTCCATGTTCATTTGTTCGATGTCCGCTACTGCCTCATGCTTCATTGTTGTAAATTCTTGACGTAGATCCGCACTCCACTCTTCTTTGTCTAGAGTGTTAGCAGCAGCGATTGGTGATGACATTACAGCAATAAGACCTAGAGTAGATAGAAATACGCTTTGCATAATAAGCTCCTTAAGGATTAGCAGTTCATTGGGTTGCACTTTATACATTGCACATAGGATGCCAACTTTTTAAACCTTAAATATCAACAACTTAAATTTTAGTTAATTTTCCTACCATCTGCTGAATGGTGAATTTCACACACACAGTGTTAAATTAACCAAGTAAATTTATGAATATTTAATCATCCACTCAGCTTATAGTATAGAGAGTCTATTCCAGTTCGCTTAAGGCATAAAAAAAGCAGCCCGAAGGCTGCTTTAGATTTTCGTTTTAGGTGAAACTAGCTTTGCGTACTTTCGTTACCGACAGTATTTGATGACCGTGATTTGAACTTACCTATCAAACGACCAAAGAATCGTTTAACAATGCGGAAGATGTTTTTAATGTCCTCTAGCATCAGGTACAAACAAGGTACAAGAATCAAGGTAAGGACAGTTGCAAACAGAACGGCAAAACCAAGTGCGACCGCCATAGGGATAACAAAACGAGCCTGCAAACTGGTTTCAAACATGATAGGTAGAACACCTGCGAAGGTGGTAATCGACGTCAACGTTATCGCTCGAAAACGTGCGCAACCAGCTTCAACGACCGCCTGCTTAATACTCATGCCTTTTTCTCGCACTTGGTTAACGTAATCCGTCATCACCAAGGAATCGTTGATAACCACCCCCGCTGCCGCAATTAAACCAAATGTCGACATCATGCTGATGTCCATATCCAGCCAGAAGTGTCCCCAAATCGCCCCCGTTAAGCTAAATGGAATCACCGACATGACGATAAGCGGTTGGGTGTAACTCTTAAGTGGCACAGCTAGCAAGATGTATACGATGATCATGCCTGCAATGAAGAACATGATTTGCTCGTTACGCTGCGCAGCTTGCTCTTCGATGTCACCACCCAATTCCGTTTTCACACTTGGGAAGGCTTGCTTCATGTCCGGTAAGATGTTGTCGTCGATAACTTTCACGACTTCTTGAGGTTCAACCAACTCTTCATCTATAGAGCCATAGACATAAACGGTTTGATAACCGCCTTCACGTCGAATGGTAGTCACGCCCGGTTGCTCGTTGATTTTCACCACATCACCAAGCATGACCTTTTTGCCTGCTGGTGTGGTAATCACAGCGTAACGCAGTGATGAGAAGGCTTCACGCGTCAGTTGCGGGTAACGCACCATAACCTTAATTTCTTCGCCATCACGAATAATGCGCTGCGCTTCACCACCGTAGAAACTGCCACCTACTTGCTCTGCGATCATGGTGAGATCCAAGCCCAAATCATAAGCAACAGGAGCTAGTGATAGCAGTACCTCTTTACTACCAGAATCGATAGAGGAAGAGATATCGTACAGGCCTTCCTCTTGCTGGAGGCGGCCAATCAGGTAGCGACCTGCTTCGTTTAGCTCGTTAATGTCCGAACCAAACAGCAAGTAACCAAATTCATCACGGTCACCGCCACCTGCACTTTGTTCACGGATCTTAAAGCTCTTCATGCCCGGAATAACTGGCATTGCCTCACGCCAGCGACGTGCAAGTTCAAAGGTATTGAATGGGCGCAGTTCTTCATCCACAAGCGGTACAAGAATACGACCTTCAGTACGGCTGCGGTTGTAAGAAAGCACATCACGAATCATCCCCTGACCATGCTCATCAATGATCTGGTTTTCGATTTTCTGCATCACGCCTTCAATGGTTTTTAACGCATTGATGGTTTGCTCGCTCGATACAGTGTCATTCATCTCAATCGTAATCGCCGGATAATCCGTTGGAACTTTCGGGTTTGGAATCACACGCACGTAGTTCGAGCTAACTAAAGCAGCACTAATCAGTAACAGACCACAGAAGAAGGCAAAAACGGTCCAACGCCAATGGGTACAAGCCTTAACGAAGCTGCGGTAAGGACCATTAACAAAGCCGAAGAAACGCTTGTTGAAATTATCACGCCAACCGCCTGCTTTGATTGGTGTAAAGTTGGTGTGTGCTAAGTGAGCTGGAAGGATCAGCTTAGATTCTATCAAGCTAAAGATAAGGCACAGGATCACGACACCCGCAATGCCGTAGAAGAAGGCACTATCGATCCCACTTGAGAGTAGAAATGGGGCAAACACCGCTATCGTAGTTAATACACCAAAGGTCGCCGGAGTCGCGACACGCTTAACACCCGTCACAACGTTCTCAACACCACCACCCTTCTCTTCGATCTCACTGTAGGCACTTTCCCCGGTTACGATGGCGTCATCCACCACGATACCGAGCACCATGATAAAGGCGAACAAAGACACAATGTTCACGGTGATACCCAGCATTGGCATCATCATCACTGCGCCTAAGAAACACACTGGTAGCCCCAACATTACCCACATTGCTAAGCGGAAACGAAGGAATACCGAGAGCATGATAGCAACCAATGCGGCACCTTGAAGAAGGTTCTTCAGCATCATGTCGAGACGACCATTTAGGTAGTAAGTCATATCGACGAGAACTTTCAGTTGAATGTCATCAGGTAAGGTTTTGTTCTTTGCTTCGATGTAGTTACGAACGGATTCAGCCACCGGGATGATGTTTTGATCACGCGTGGCTTGAACCGCCATGTAGATCGCGTTTTGACCCGAGTATTCGAAGTAACGATCTTCTTCGGTGAAGCCGTCTTTAATCGTTGCGATGTCTTGTAGCAGAACTTTTGCCCCATTCGCTCCCAGCTTAACTGGAATATTGCGAAACTCATCACCGCGGTAGTATTGGTTTTCAATACGAACTGCGATCATGCCTGCGTTGGTTTTTACTTCACCAGCAGAAAAGTTCGCTGAGTAACGACGAATCGCGTTGCTCACATCACTTAGCGTTAAGTCATATTTACGAAGAATCAGCGGATCGACTTCTATAGCAATCTCTTCTTCTGGTGCATTGAGATCCACCAGCATGACATTTTTCAGTTGGAGTAATTCGTCTTCGACTTGTTTAGCGATAGGTTTGAGTTCTTCCAGTGGTCTATCGCCCACCAAGCCCATTTCTATCACCTCTTGTCGCCATTCCACCTGATAAACGTTGATGGGTTCCATGCCTGCCGGCAAATTGGATAAGGTGTCTACCCGTTGCTTTACATCGTCCAATACGCGTTTGATGTCGGCATTCACATCCACTTCTATCGATACATAAGCGCTGCCTCGAGAAGCTCGTGCCACGGTCTTTTTGATGCCAGTAACGTCTTTGATAGATTCTTCGACTTTAACCAAGATGCTCTCTTCAATCTCTTGCGGAGAGGCACCAGGATAAGCCGCCCGAATATTGATGTAGTTGACTTCAACGTTTGGAAACATCTGGCGTTGAATGAACATGAAGCTCACGATACCCATCACAATGATGAACACCATCATTAGGTTTGCGGCAACTGAGTTATTCGCAAAATAGGCGATGATGCCTTTTTGTTGATTATCTTCCATGTTTGACTCCTAACTACTGTACGACGGTTTCGGAGTCGTCATTCTTTTTTGCGACTTGAACTGCCATGCCCTGTTGTGGGTACTCAGGCAAAGTTAGAACCAGCTTGTCCGATTGCTCTAGGCCCTCACCGACGAGGAGAAACTCACCTTCTGCACGAAGCACATTAACGGTTCTTGGTTGCAGTTCATTTTCACCGTTCACAACCCAAACTGTGCGATTTTTCACTAACTCTTGAGGAAGGCGGTAAATGTGTTTGAGCTCTTTACCAGTAAAGCTCACTTCAACATACGAACCAAACTTAATCGGTGGCTGATTGTTGTCTAGGCCATATGGGTCTCTAACTTGGATCACCATGTTAATCATGCGCGTCGCACTATCGATCATGCCAAGATCTCGAACGACTTTACCTTCACGAGTGGTAGAGAGAATCCCTTGTTGGGTCACCGTAGCATGTAGCTCTTTCAATGATTCAGGTAAGAACGCACTGTCAAAGCCTGCGATAGGCACGTGAATCTCTGCCACTTCGATATTGTTCAACGTTGCAACGCGAGAACCTGAAGAGACAAACTGCCCGACCCCAATTTCACGCTCAACCACTAGCGCATCATAAGGCGCCACTACCTTGCAGTTTTCTAGATCGCGTTTCGCTCGTTTCAACGCAGCTTGAGCAGACTTAACTTGCGCTTGCGCACTAAGTACTTGCGGCTTACGTAGGTAAAGATCGGTCACTTGCTTGTCGCTTAGTTTCTTCGCCTGACGCTTCGCCACTTCCGCTTTTGCCTGCTCTTCAATCAGCGAAGCACGCGCACTCGCTAGTCCCGCTTCAGCTTGTAGAACAGCCGCCTCATAGTTATCACTCTCTATCGTGAAAAGAACCTCACCACGCTTAACAATACCACCCGTTACGAAGTTTGGATGCCAACTCACCACCTCACCGCTAACTTGAGCAGCTAGGTGTGTCTTTTCAAACGGAACCATTTCGCCATGGCTAGTAATAACAACTTTATGATCGGTAGGAAAGAGTGAAGATATTTGTACTGTCGGTTCACTGATGGTGTCTTTGATTGACTCTTTTTCCGGCGCCGTTGCAGCGATTGCGGCATAACCCGCATAAGAGCCACCAATGACAGCGAAAGGTAAAAGCCAACGTAATACTGGTTTTGCTAACATCGAAAATCCTTTTTATTTTTGTATTCTTCCATTTGTCCCCATTAGGCCTTGCCTTAAAGCCGAGTTAAAAAGCCAATTGCTCAATAACCTTGCTACCTGCTCCCCGCGGACAAACAGTGAGGTTTTGCATCTGAAATAGACAACTTTATAAGAGAGCCGTGCTTGCGTTGTTTTTGCAAATATCCATCACAAGTAAACTATCCATGGCAAGTTAATAAAATTAACAAAAAGTTAACCATCTTCGCAAGTTACAGCCTCTCTCGCTCACTCTTTATATGCAATGAGCACGCCAAAGCATTAACCATTAAATATCAACAACTTACTTTGAAAGTGTTATTTTTCACAGTTCAGTGTTGGCAATAACCACCAGATATTAGTGATATTGACCAATTACACCGAAAACATCACCCAAAAACATGATATTGTCCGCCCGAATAATATCGTTTCCAAAATGGCTATCATCCAAACCGGACTCAGTGGTCTATTGAAAAATCTGCGACTTTGCGACAAGCATGCACGTTACCAGTCTTCGAAGCTTGATATATAATCAAAGGGTTGCGTCGTGTATTAACAAGGAAGTGTGTATTGCTACGTTATCTCTCTAAAGCCTTTCTTGGCTCTATGCTTGTCCTGATCTCAGCATGTTCGTCGATCCAGCCAAGAGATCCTAGTGAGAAGTCCACCAGCTTTCAGTTTGGCTACCAAGCAGACTCCGCACTGGCTGAATTTTTTGAAGGCTACGATAAAGCTCCTGATTCAGACACTGCTTTCTATCCTCTCAATCAAGGGAATGATGCGCTTTTGGCTCGAATCGCACTGATTGAATCTGCAGAGAAAAGCATAGATCTGCAGTACTATATTTATCGCAGTGACGAGACTAGCCAACTTATCACTTGGCGTTTATATGAAGCCGCTCAGCGTGGTGTCCGAGTTCGTTTATTATTAGATGACATGCAAAAACGTAATGATGCAGGTATGGCGGAGCTGAACGCTCATCCAAATATAGAGATTCGTCTATTCAATCCCCATCATTATCGCGATGCCCGGGTCTTTGCTTTTGCAAGCGATTTCGGTCGACTAAATCGACGCATGCATAACAAATCTCTAATTTCAGATAGCGTCTCTGCCATAGTGGGCGGCAGAAACATTGGTAATGAGTACTTCTCTTTTGAATCCAATGTAGAGTTTGGGGATTTTGATGTGATGCTATTTGGTGAAGTAGTAACACAAACAGCAGACCAATTTGATCTTTACTGGAATAGCCTTTACGCCGTTCCGATGGAATGGATTGTCCCAAACTCCAACAAAGTTGATGATGACGAAATTCAAGACCAAGTTAAAAAGTTGGGGTTAGAAGCGAAGTTCTCAACCGGTCGGTATAACTTCAAAAAGTTGGATCTGTACGAAAAACTACAACAAGGTCAACTGAAATTGTATTGGGGTCAAGGTAATGTCTGGTTTGACTTACCCGATAAAATCGAAACTCAAGAAAGCCAACTTGTTGCCAACTTAAGTGAGCTATTAGAAAGCGTTGAAGATTCGTTTGTACTGATTTCCCCTTACTTTGTACCAACAGAATCGGGAACCAAAGCACTTGTCAAAGCAGCGAAGCGCGGCATTGATATCACTATTGTGACAAACAGCTTAGCATCTAACGATGTCTTCGCCGTTCATGGTTGGTATGCTAAATATCGTGAAGATCTCGTCAAAGCAGGCATTAAACTGTGGGAGGTCAAAGCAAGTGCGAACATCAAAAGTAAGTGGAGCTTAACGGGTAGCAGCCGAGCAAGTCTACACGCCAAAGCCATGATGATCGATGGTAAAACCTTATTTGTCGGTTCGATGAACTGGGATCCTCGCTCTGCAGAGCTCAACACCGAAATGGCAGTGGTTATAGAGCAACCAGAGTACGTACAGAAATCTCTAGCACTATTGCCTGAGCAACTCAAAGAAAGTGCTTATCAAATAGCCATTAAAGATGGTGATATCGCATGGCTAGATAAAGAGACTGGCGAAGAATTCAATTCAGAACCAGAAGCGAGTGTGTGGCGAAAAATGGGCGCTTGGTTTTCGGGAATTCTTCCAATCGAAGACCAACTTTAAGTCACTCACACTATGGTAAATTAAAAGTTCTTTACTCGAAGAAATTGGTTAACCTTCGAAAAATCATAGCGCTATTCATGGTTGAGTAGCGTTTTTTATAACTAGAAAGGAATCGCAATGTCAGTAACATGGAACGAATACTATCAGAAGGTTGCGAGCCAACCTCACCGACCAAACGTAGAACGAGCCGCCAATCTGCTTACGCTCAAACACAAAATCGCCATTGATGCAGGATGCGGTATCGGTCGAGATTCCAACTATCTTCTCAAACAAGGCTTTACCGTCTACGCGTTCGACACTCATCAAGATGCGGTGGAAACTTGCTTGACGCGTTTCGAAGGCAATCCTAACTTTTTCATATCGCAGTCTTGCTTTAGTGATTTTCATTACCCGCAATGCAGCTTGTTCATTGCCAGTGCCAGCTTGTTCTTTTGCCCTAGCGAACGCTTCGAAAGCGTATGGCAGAGAATCAACGAAACATTACAGCCGGGTGGTATATTTTGCGGAGATTTACTGGGGACTCACGATTCTTGGGTTGACGCAGACACACATCCAAATATCAGTGCGTTTACGAAGGAAGAAGTGGAAGCATTATTTGAGGATTACGAGATCGTCCACTTTTATGAGAGGGATGAAGATGGCAGCACAGCCGTTGGTAGTACAAAGCATTGGCATATGTTCAGTATCACTGCAATTAAACGTTAGTGCATTATAACAAGGAGTGTTATGTACCATTTTCAAGGTGTTACATTAAGAAGAGCGATTCCCGAAGAAGCAAAGGCACTTTATCAGTTGCTCACTGAAGATGAACGATGGGCTGAGTTCAATGGCCCTTACTTTCCATATCAGACACCAACACTAGAGGGCTTTCGCAACAACACCTTACAACGACTAATGAAAGGCGAAGACATGTTGTTGATTGAGTTCGAGGGCAAACCTGTCGGCTCTGTCAGTTGGTATTGGGAATGTGAAAGCACACGTTGGTTAGAAGCAGGCATCGTCATCTACGATTCCAACTACTGGAACAAAGGTCTGGGCTTTTGCGCGCTAGTGCCTTGGATAAGCCACATATTTGATACTCAAGAAATCGAACGAGTCGGGTTAACAACCTGGTCGGGTAATCCAAGAATGATGCGCTGTGCTGAAAAGCTTGGCATGCAGCAAGAAGCTCGCATTCGTAAGGTACGCTATTACCAAGGCGAATACTACGACTCGATCAAATACGGTGTATTAAGAGAAGAGTGGCAAACTCTTATCCAGCAACTGTATAGTCAAGAACAGTTAGCTTAAGTCATTGTGCATAAAAGAACAGGCTTAGTGTTTAACCAAGCCTTATTTGTTTGTATTAATTCGATGCTAGGTGAATCACATCAAAGCATTCTCAATGCCCCGTGCGTATGGATTTAACAGCGGTTTGTAACCTCAAGATTGCTTGTAAGGACATTAAAAGCCTGTTGCTTTGAACGCTAATATCAAACCGTTAATGCCCCAGTCTTAGGTCTCCCACCGGCCAGAGCCAAAATAACGCCAAGAGCGACGCCTAAACTTGCCGCAAACACCACTTGGAACGCAGGAGGTAGTAAAAACGTAATCGTGTGAGCCGGAATCCAAAACAACGGAATGGTTTTTTTAAATACGAAACCATACTGAGTATTCCAATCTATTTGACTAAATTTCTGAGCCATATTGATTGGTTTAATTAACGCACCCATCGAACCATGATGATCGGCAATGTGTAAATCAGTGATTTTGTGTAACGTCATAAATATTGGTGCAAATATTAAGTTGAGCCCCAAGCTAATTGAGAAAGCAGTTAACAAAGGTCCCGCATCAGGCAAGAACTTGTTCAATACCACCGGGTCTCCCACCGCAAATACAACAAATGCAGCTTTAATCAGCACCCCAAGTACATACCACACAATCATTTTTGGGATAACACCAAAACCTTTAATAGACCATGAACCTGTTCGAATTCGCTGTCCCAACACTTCACCAAATGTGGCCAATATTGCGAATTTAACCCCAGACATAGCAAAGCCATGTTGGTCGGTAATGGTAATAAACGCTTGATAAACTGAATCAAACACAAAAAAAGGGCTAAGGAAAGCCAGCACTCCTATAAGGACTGCTTTATCCGTATTGTTCATAATATTTCCTTTAAGGGTAATGTTTAGGTTGATCTATGTGTTGGTCATGCCTTAGCTCGCGGTACTTGTTGCCAAACAGTAAAACAACACCTACCGAAGCCGTTATAGCTGCGACAAGAGGGATATAACTCATACCTAGCGACGCCGTTACCATGGAGTTAATTACGCCAGAGAGAAAGTTGCCGATACCAGCGATCGCCATGAAAATGGTTAACGCCATAGATTTTGAGCACTCACCGGAAAGTTGTGCTGCTTGAATTTGAGAACTGGCCATCATAAAAGGCCACGTACAGCGATTAACGAAAACCATACACAGCACAATCAACATCAGTTCTGGCTGGTAGTAAAAAGCACAGTATGCCAACACAACAAATACCATTGCTTTTACTGCGCTAGAGGTGATAAGCACGTTATCAGCCCCGAAACGTTCCGTTAACTTACCTACAATCGGGTAGAAACTGAGCGCAATAATTCCACTGATACTGACCACTGAGCTCGAATGTTCTGGCATTATTTGGAAGACTTCTCGCATCAATACAGGAAAAGGTAAAAACAGAATCTGTGCGGCAAAGCAAAGCAGCCCCCACCCTAAGGCCATAATTCCAAAAGGAGAATGTAGAAGCTTTTTCACTTGTTGGGATCGTTGCTCCGGACTACGGGTACGAATAAAAGATTTGTTGAAATCAGGAACCAGAACTAGCGCTAGTAAACTACTCAGCACCATAACAATGCTAGCACCGACAAATCCAGCTGCGGGCATTTCAATTCGCCCTGCAACCCCAAAGCCTATCACCTCCCCTATGATAAATGCAGCGATCAACATGCCTGTTCTTCCGTGCCACTCTTTTTCTTCATAGCGACGAACTATGAGTAAATTGAGAATTGAGTACCCTATCGCATAGATAAGTCCCTGAATAAACATGTTGAAGAACAAACTCAATACGCTTTGTGAGTACTGAACCGCAAACGCCAAACATGCATTGACGAGAAATAAGCCAGAAAGCCAGACTTTTGGTGTCCCCCACTTATCAATGTATTTTGAAAACCACGGCCCCACAAGCGGCCCTGCGGTCCAAGCCGCCATGATCAAACCTATCTTGGCTAAACCTGAGTCGAATGAGAGTACGACAAACTGTGGAACCAACATAATGCAGAACCCGACGTTAAACGCGCCAAGTATCACCATAAAAATATACCAAGGTTCTATCTGTCGCCACGATGCTCGTAATGTATCCATAACGTAAAACGGGAAGGCATTTCACCTTCCCGCCCCCACATTAGTTCAAGAAAATGTCATCACCACCAATAACGGTTCCGACAATACGAATATCTTTAAGGGTCTCACGTTTCTCTTCCGTCGCTTCTTCGGCCAAGACAGTAAAATCAGCCCATTTACCCACTTCAATTGACCCGCGAACATCTTCTTGATGCGCAAGCCATGCATGGTTGTAAGTGATAACTCGCATAGCTTCCGCAACGGTTAAACATTGGTCTTCTCCATAAACAACACCACTCAGAGAACGACGGTTCACGGCACACCAAGCAGAGAACAATGGACTCACTTCCGTCACCATGTCATCAGAGTGGACACCATGCATGAGTCCGTGGTTTGTTGCTGAGCGACACGCATCCATTCGTCTTACGCCATGTTCACCCACTGTGTACCTCGCGTGCACATCTCCCCAGTAGTACAAGTGGTTCGTGAACAAGTTAGGCGTAATACCTACTTGTTTCATTCGGTAGAACTGGTTCTCAGTCGCCAATTGACAGTGTTCCAGTGAGTGGCGGAAACCAAGATTTGGTTTAGTTTTACGAATTTCTTCAATTGCTTGAATTGCGACCTCGGTAGCGCCATTACCATTAGTATGAATTGAGCAAGACATACCATGAGCTTCACCAATAGAGATTTGTTCGATCAATTTCTCTTTGGACATCAACAGATGACCATTTGGTTTGCCCTCAGTTACATAGTTTTGATCCGGAAGTAAGTGAGCAGTGAAGCCTTGGATTGAACCATCCGTAAGCATCTTAAAGTTACCAACAGAGAGATATGGGTTCTTCTCATCACGAATCGCATGGACCGCATCCCAACCATGCTTATCACCGTATACCCAACGATCAATTGAACTAAACCAAGGTTCCATATTGACTCGCGTATGTAAACGACCTTGCGCTTGCGCTTTCAACCACCCCTCGGCTGCGACATTGCCAGGAGTCAATGGAAAGTTTGTTCCTTTGTCAGTCACACTGGTACAGCCATTGATACGAGCAACTTTTGTCGCCAGTTCACCAGCTTCAATAATGCCCTCTTCTGAAAAATCCATTCTTGCGGCACCTTTGGAGAAAGCAAACTGCATTAATTCTGGCTCTGCCACCGTGCCATTCACTTGACCACTTTCGTAACGGAACAAGTTTGGATCCTCTTCCATGTTCTCGTAGCCACATAACTCGATTGCTACCGAGTTAATATTGATAACGTGACCAGAGGCGTGCCCCAAACAGATAGGGAACTCTTTACTCACTTCATCAAGTACATTTCGTGTTACATCTGCACCCGCCAATAGCAGCGGATCAAACCCCCAACAATTTAGCCACTGCTCAGAGTCTGACTCCAAACGCACACGGTCTTTTTCAATTAGTACTTTTAGGTGTTCTGTAAGTTGTTCAACCGATTGAATCCCTTTCATTACAGAACCATCGGCCGCTTTGCGGTCAACATAACCGACATAATGAGAATCTTTAAGGTATGCCCCTAAAATATGTGGATGCATGTGATGTTCTGCGAAGCCGGCATAGATGTAGCTTTCTTCAAATGTATTGTTGAACTGAGCTTCAATTCGGTGAACGTTCAGCAAGGAGCGAATAGTCTCTGTCTCACCAACTCCGACAATTACGCCATTTTGGACCGCAACCGATTCTGCTTCTGGTTGCTCTGGATTCATCGTAATCACTTTTTGAGCTGTAAATACTGTCACAGGTTTCTTAACATCTATTAGACGCATGCATAGAGCTTGATAGTTCATAAAATAGTCTCTTCTTATTAATTTGTAGGGTTTGCCTTGTTCTTCTTATTGACGGTGAAATACTTGGAAAAACAAGGCAGTAGATTTAATTCAAATAATTACTGTTTTTGAGTCCAACCTTGCGTTGGAATGCCCATGAAGCCTGGTAGGTGAAGCAGTACAAACAATGTCAGAGCCCAAAATGAATATTGTGCTGACTCGATACGAACATCTTTGTAGATAGTCAATGCGGCTTCCGCTTGAGGCATGTCAGCGCCTGCTTGGGTGAGTTTTTCTAGCAAAACTTGGTTCGACATAAAGCCATGAACTGGCGTTTCTGCTACGTAAGTTTTAACTATCGGTGCTACGTCACTTTGAGCAATTTCTGATTTATATATTGCGGTCGAACTGAACAGCAAAACTGCACCAATGATTGCAACGCCTGCAGCCTGCCACACGTTGCGAGTGGAACACTGAATACCACCGGATTGTGCCGCGTCTCGAGGGTTTAGTGCAGAAGCTACAATCATTGCCGATTGAGATGCGTAACCACCTTGACCACAGCCTAGAAGTAGCAAGCCCGTATACATAAACACTGGGTTAAAGCCGTCAGCCTGTAGAGAATAAGCCATTGAAATCGCGCCCAGACAGACTGCTGCAGATGACGCTAACACCACCATTCGAGGTGACCAATGACTGTATTTTTTAGGAATACCCAGAGAGAAGATAATCATCGGAGCCGCCATAGTAGCCATCGCAACTCCTGTTGCTGCCCCGCCAAGCCCTGCAACTACCATGATCCATGAAAGGGTTACAAAGAATGCCGCACCAAACACCGCAAAGATTAGGCCAGTAACATAAAGACCATTACGCACTTGTCGCGTTTTAATAAATGACTGGGGAATAAGTGCCGCACCATGCTTCTGCTCGATCTGCTTTTCTACCATCATGGTCACGACCATGATTGCAATACCAAGAATCGCTAGAGGTAAAGCTGGGGACATACCCATAACAGTAAAGGGTGCAGACATTGGCTCAATTAACCCCCACTCCGAGACTTTCGAGCAACCAATGATGAAAGCTAGCAGACCAAGTGACGCCATCACCGTACCCACATAGTCAACACGCATTTGAGCAGGTTTAATATTTGGAATGAGTTTCCAAGCCGCTAGAAATACCAACACAAACCAACCAGACATGGTAGAGAAAGCAGCTTGATAACCTGATGCATCCATAATGACACCCGCACCAATTGGCATCACTACCGCAGCGACACCTGTGGCGGCGCCGACACCGCCGAATGCTACGGCGCGTTCTTTGCCCTCATAGAGAGAAACGATGATCCCTAATACCGATGGAATCATCAGCGCAGCACCGAACCCTGTTAAGGAGCGAGCCCCCCAAATTAGTACTTCCATGTTCGGTGCGACCACAGCAAGCGCTTCACCAGCAGCACACAATGCAGCACCCGCCATAAATACTTGTTTAAAACCTTTTGCGATACCTAACATACCGCCAAACACCATCAGAGCACCGGCCAATAAGCTGTATACGATATTGGCCAGCTGGACTTGGTTCATAGTCGCATTCAATTGTGAGATGAACTCATTGGTTGACATCGATAAAACAGAGTTGTCACCGGAGGTTCCGACTTGAGCGAAACAAACAACAAGTAAAGGGAACCACATGGCCATCCCAGATTTGTTTTGGTTTTTAATTGCTACATCCATAGTTTTTTCCTTCTAGCAATCTAGAAATATTGAGGGTATTCAGAGAAGAAATAGATAATGCCAATCGACCAAGCATCACCGTGAAATAGGCTGTTTTTGGTTGAATCATGGTCAATACGATATTCAGAGTAGAGAGCGAGCTTCTGATCAAAGTTCTTTACTACACCAATGTTAGAAAATTCTGTTGTGTAGGTGTCCGTTTCTGTGGTCAAACGGTTGTAGCCAACAAATGCTTTCCAGCTATCGGAGAAACGGTAGTGGCCAAAAAACTCGATACCGTCAGAGTCAACAAGGTTTGAGGCTACTGGATCAGCACCAAATTCTTTTTGGTTATTTTTGCCAAATGTATAGTTTCCACCAAGCATCCATTTTTCGCTGTTATAAAACGCTCCGACAATCGTTGCACTGATAGAATCATCACCATTTGTTAGTCCGCCTGTATTTGCTACTTGATGGGCAACTCCAAACTGAAAACCGCCCTGTGCGTAACGAAGCGAACCTCCATAGGTGGTGTTAACCGTTACAGTATCTGTAATGGATTGGTCACTTTGGTCTCCAACTATTAAGCCAACCAAAATCTTTCCATCCCCAAAGCCAAACTTGTTGTAGTACTTAACGGAATTATCCGCACGCCCAAAGCCGCCTACCTCAGACGCTGGGGCAAAAAATGCCCCTGTCGCTGTGTCCTTGTTACTGAAAACGGTGTCTGAATACATTGCGATATCATAAAAAGGTGACCAGACCTTACCCGCTTCAATAGAGCCATATTGGGTGCGCATCCCGATGTAACCCAAACGGGTATTGAACTCGGTATCGGTCATGTCACTAAAGGCAACGGCATACTCCAACTTGCCAAATGCAGTAATGTCATCATTAATTTGATTCTCTCCTGCAAAGAACAAACGAGATGCGTTGGAGTTGAAACCCAAATCATAGGGACTGTCATCAAAGTTATGGCTGTACTCAGCAGCAATCCAGCCGCCAAACTCCAACGTCGCAGAGTCATGTTTAGCAATCTCAATAGCCATACAGGGCGAAGCAAGTAAGAAAGCGCCTGCAGTAATTAAGTAGTGATTCGTTTTCATTCTCTATCTCCGAAAACAGCAATTGCGTTGAGCAAATACACCAGCTCAACAATGTAGTTGGCCTCAAGCCGGTGGAGATAGAATGCGGGCTTGGCAGATCATAGACCTCAAGAAAACCTCAATTTGATATTTTTATTCTTTCAAATGAAGTCAAACTGGTGAATATATCTAGGTGAGGCAGGTACAAATCCTTATTTTTATCAAAAAAACCTCAAGACAAAGGTTATTGTGAAGTTTAGCAATATCACTAAATCAGTTAGATCTTAAAATGACTTGATAGGTAAGATAGATAGGTTGGGCAACAGATGAACTCAGCTCTGCACAGTGACCATTATCAGTTTGATCAGTTTCGCTATTCACCCACTGAAGGGGTACTCATCACTAAAGATCGACGAGTTGTATTGAAAGCACGTGAAAACGAACTTCTGCACATTTTGGTAAAACAGCACCCTTTACCCGCAACTAGAGATGCTATTCAACATGCATTATGGAGTAACTCCTATGCTACGGACTCTACAATCAACCAAGCAGTAAGAACCTTGAGAGATGATTTAGTCGATACTGACCGAACTTTGGTCCGCACCATACCGAAAACAGGCTATATATTGGGGGCAAGCCCTAAGTTCGTTCGCTATCAAATTGAGGTCGGTCAGACAAATAGTTCCTCCCGCTTACAATATCTGCCTTACTTTGTTTTTTGGTTAATATTCAGCTTGTTTTTTCTCGTTGTTGGCTATCAATTTGGCTCTCCGTCGGTGGCAGGAATTACCTTATCCAATGGAGACACTCATTATCTTTTTGAGCCAGATAATATAGAGCAAGCGCGCTTCGCCTCCACGCGACCAAACCAAGAAACATTTCTTAAGAGAACAGAGCGTGGGTACCGAATTTGTGTATTAAATGATGGAGTTATGTTATGCAAAAACGTTATGTAATCACTAGCATCACATTATTTGTCTCCGCATGTCTTTTTTTCTGGGCTGGATATGAGCTGCATAATAAACTGAATTCACCACTGCGAAGTATCGTGGGCGTTTGGACAGGGCATTCTAAGCTGGAAACGAATACTGGCCCTATCAATTATGACGTTAATGCGCTCATTCAAAATGAGTCAATGACACTATCACTAGTTGCACAAGCGCAAGATAACGCCAAGTTCGCGTTTAGACTCGACCTAAAATACGAAGAGCACACCGGAAGTGAGTACCTATTTACGGTCCGAGACAGAACCACGACTTGGTTGGAGCAAATTCGCTCACAAGAAAAATTAGACATTCCAGTTATCGGTCACTTTCTCGCTGCGACGCTAGTGAAAAAAAATGATAACCAGTTTTTCTTCGCATTTGATCTGGGAACAGAGTACGTATTTGGCACATTGTTTGAGAAAGGGATTTAGTTCACTCACGAAACAGGAGTAACGTTCAGGCAATACGCGATTGGTAGTAAGGAACAGCGCGTGTACATTATAAATGGCATCCATTTCAACAGTATCGAACAAACGATTTGCCATGAGGAGAAAAGTATTCTGCTCACGCCTAAAGCAAATCAGTTGTTGCTGTTCATGGTTCAACATCCAAATCAAACTCTTTCTCGAGAAGAGATCCTAACCTCTGTTTGGAGTCGCGATTTTGTCAGTGATCACTCACTAACACAAGCAGTGAGTGACTTAAGAAAAGCGTTATCAGAACTGGGCACTGAATACAAAAAACTCATAGTAACAAGACCCAAAGCGGGGTATGTATTGGAGGCTAATGTCAGTCGGGTTGAAGGCACAACTCCACATTCTGGACAGCCTTCGTCTAACATGATTAGCAAATCTACAACCTTTAAGTTGGCATTCGTTTCTTTTGTCACACTCTTGCTATTTGCTGTGCTAATGGCATTTAATTGGTTCCCTAAGAAAACAAACAGCAAGGCAACTATTAACCCATATAATGTCGCTTTTGTTACCTTTTCATCTCCAGACAAATACCAACATCTTGCCTTTGGTTTAAGTGACTTAATCAACTACCGCGTCAATCAACAAGGAAGATACCGCTCCTCTTTGCTCTATGAGCAAGATAATGACCTTTCTGAAAGAGCGGCTCTTGTTATGTCCGGCAGCATTACAGAAGAAAGTCATAGCCCTGTCTTAGAGTTTTATATATACGACAACATCTCGGATAAAAAATTATTTTCTCGTGAATACTCTCTCGATGACAGCGTCATAGTCCTCGTGGCTCAAAACATATTGACGGACCTTGAAGCCGTGATGGAAACATCTTTCGATCACGCCATCATAGACAAGCTAGATCGCCAGTACCCACGAGACTCAAAAACGTTCAATTTAATGCATCAAGCCCATTATGCATCGAGCATAATAACGACGCGCTCACTATATTCCGCGATAAAATTATACGATGAAGTTCTAAAGCAGAACCCAAACTTAGAGATCGCTTCAGCTGAAAGACTGATTTCCGCTAAAATTCTGAACTCAATTCAGCCGTTCGCAGTTCCAGATAACGAGCTAAATGAAATGTATGATAGTTTGTTGAGTATAAGAGATGAACTCCATGCTCCTATATATTACGAAGCTCTTGCGGTCTGCTCCTTCGATAGAGATGACTTGAGCAACACTAAAACTTTGTTAGCAAAAGCTGTCAATATACGAGAGTCTTGGTTCAGTAACATCATTGCTGGCAAAATCGCTGAAGTTGAGGGCAAAACCTACTTAGCAGCAACATCATACAAACGCGCTTACGCGATGAAACCAGACGAGTCAACATTACGAGTAATCAACACCCTGCTGTTTATATCTGACCTTAAACAGCTAGGGCTACCTTAACATTTCTTGGCACTATCGCGAGGTTTCTCCAAGGCGAGGATACACCACTTCAAACCGCTCTAGCAGCAATAATCGCTGCTCGTGCCACTCAATGCCTAACTCATCACACTCGACTTTGAAAAACCGAGTGTGTGCGTCTCGCCACCAAGCCATGGTGCGGTCACCTTCCCCTTCTGCGTGAGCAAAATCCTCACTCACGTCTGCATATCGACAAGTACTAACATCCGTGATTCGAATGATGCACACAGGCTCTCCATCCCAGTTTGTCACAACTTGTAAGTGACCTACTTGCGGCGTTACTTCTCCTTGTTGGCTATACCAAAGTTCCATGCTGCAAGATGCGGTTTTCTGACCAATTCGTACCAACTCAGCACAATTGTTGGCGTTGTACTCATCTGCACAGTAGTAATCCGCACTCACTGACGGGATTGCGTCTTTTTCTTGCTGAGACAGTAATTGAAGGTATTGTTCGAGGTAGGCTTGTGATTTTGCGTCCATATTGCTTGCCATTGGTTTCCAGTGGAGAAAAGAGTATCTATTCACCACAAAAAGAGCAACGCAAAAGCACATCAGAACACTTTATAAAACAATCATTTTTCATGAGTTTTTTGCTAAACCTTGCCTCTATTTGCTATGGTTTCAGAGATTCATCCACTCTCGACGCAAAAGGACGTTCTATGCGCTTAATCATCGGCATCTTCTTCGCTGCTCTGCTCTCCTTTCCTACTCTAGCATCAGAAGAAAAGTATTCAGAATCCGACCTTTTAGACAGACCACTAATGGAGCGTTATATCCTTGATGAGTTGAAATCACTTCGTCAGGAGCAACAAGACCTAGAGCGTAGAATGATTGTTGAAATCACTGACCGTGAGTTAACGGTGGCCGATAAGTCACTGAACTATGCCAATGTCACCGTCACTTACTTCTTCTACATCATTGCTGGTGTCGCCTCACTCATTGCTTTTGTTGGTTGGCAATCCCTGCGCGAGTTTAAGCACAACACCAAAGAGATGGCAGACAAGCGATTAGAAAAGATAGCTCAGGAATATGAGAAAAAGTTCGTGGCGTTGGAGCGTGACTTGAAACGTAAAACCCGCATCATCAGCGAGAACAACAAAGAGATTGAGAAGATCAACGAAATCCATAACTTATGGCTTCGTGCACAAAGCTCACAAACTCCGGAACAACGCATCGATATCTACGATGAAATTTTGCTTGTTCGCCCTGGTGATTTAGAAGCGCTGACTTACAAAGCCGACGCCGCTATGGAGATCAAAGAGTACCACTGGGCACTGAGCTTATGTAACAGAGTTCTGGAAGTGGACGATACGAACGGCCCAGCCCTTTACCAACGCGCTTGTGCCTACTCTCGTTTAGGGATTGAAGAGCAAGCGATTGAAGACTTAGAGCGTGCGATTGATACCAGCCCTTCTATTCGCGATTTGTTAGCGGAAGAACAAGACCTTGAACTTCTTCACGGCAATGAGCGCTTTGAGCAGCTCTTAGCAAGCAGCACGCCTGAGTCTTAAGCATGAGCAGCCACTTTAACCTCGAAGATGCCAGCCAAGTTTTGGTTGGCGCTTTTGCTCTCGCAGTCCCAATTTCTTTCTCGGAAGAAGCTTGGCGCTTAGGTGAAAGCTTACCAATGGTGAATTTGCTGATGCTATTCAGCCTGTCGGTGCTCTTCTTAGGTTTTTTCGCTTACCAAAGCGTATTTCAAAGTAACATAAAAACGCGGGTTGCCGTGTTCATCTTTCGTGTTGTGATCGCTTACTTCATTGCCGCAGTAGTGGTTGCTTTAGTACTTTTCTGCATCAACAAACTTCCTTTATTCACCGACCCACTAATCGCCCTCAAACGGGTGATTGTGATTACTATGCCCGCTTCAATGGGCGCGATTGTGGTGGATAGTTTCGATAAGGAATAACCAACTCAGCCGTTGTTATGACTCTTGTTCGTCGAGAGTCAGATTCGAACCAGCATGATCTTTACCAAGCACATCTTCAGGGTTTCTTAATGCACAAGTTTCTAGTGAGAGACACCCGCAACCAATACAACCTCCTAAATCGTTTTGTAGCGCTTTGAGCTTTTGAATCTTTTGTTCTAACTGCTCATGCCAATGACTGGCCATGGTTTCCCATTGCAGCTTGTTTGGCGCTTGATGCTTGGGCAGTTCTTCTAGTGCCAATTTGATCTCTTCTAATGATAAACCGACTTGCTGCGCAGCTTTGATCACCGCAACACGGCGAAGCACACTGCGATGATAACGACGTTGATTACCTTGATTCCGCCAACTTGAAATCAATCCCTTCTGTTCATAAAAGTGCAATGCCGATACCTTCACTCCAGAACGCTTTGCTACCTCACCTACGCTGATTTCCATTTCTAGCCTCTTTTATCCAATAAAGTGCTTTACCTCAAGTTTACTTGAGGTTTTAAAGTTACACCACGTTAACAAATTAAGCAGATAAAAACGATGAAAAATAAAACAATCCCCTACTTGGCTGGACGCTTCTTTGATGGCATTTCTTCCGGATTATTTATGATGACGCTGCCATGGGTTATGTTGGCTGAACCAGACATGGGGACCTTCGTCGCATTGGTCGCTCTCTCTTGTACCGCTATTTCCTTCTTGGCGACCCCTTTCTTTTCCACTTTTATCGACCGCCATTCAAGAAAGCAGCTCCTGGTACTCAATCAATGGCTACAAGCGGGCATGGCATTTGTCATTTTTATCGCTTACTGGCTTGAACTTGGCTCACATTGGCTTTTAGCTTTTGCGCAAATGGTTTATTGGGTATCCAGTAATTTCGCATGGACAACCAACAACGCATTCACCCAAGAAAACTACCAAACTCATGAATACGCTAAGATTTCAGGTCAGCAAGAAATCATCATGCAATCAACCACTTTAGGCGCTGGGGCGTTGGGTATCATATTGCTAGAGATGTGGGGAATGTTGGAGTTCGCCTTATTTGCTGCCTCAGCCTCTTCCATCGCAGCACTTTTCTACATGGTAACGCCTTACGTACAGCAAATCAGAGAATCCCACTCAATTGCATTCATGACTCAATTGAAAGAGAGCAAACAGATCTTTGCCAGAGAACCAACGTTTTACGCCTTTATTCTGCTATCTTGCTTGTCGTATCCGATCTTAACTTATCTTGGAAAACTGGTACCGATTTGGTTCTCACAACAAGGTATCTCCGGCGATTGGTACGCCGGGTTTAACATCAGCTTTGGATTAGGCTCCCTACTTACCGGGCTTATCGTCACCAAGATACTGCGTCAGTTTTCTCATACCAACATCATTGTCGTATCGATGAGTGTTTTAGCATTTGCCTTGATTGGTATGAGCTTATCCGCAAGTCCAGTCACCATCCTGATGTTTACGGCACTATTTGGCACCTTTAATGCACTCAATCGAATAGCAAGAATCAATTGGATGCACCATTCCGTATCTGTACACCAAAGAGGACGAGTGGATGGTGGCATCAGTATGTTTGCAACGACAGTACAATCTCTTAGCTATGTCCTCATTGCGATGCTAAGTCACTATGGCTTAACCCAGTACGGTTTCACGCTCGCGGCTGCCACCGTATTGTTAGCAGTCTTCTTTATGTGGCATTTGCAAGGAAAACTAAACCAACAAGACAATATATATGGGTATAGAGTTAGAGACTGCAATGAAGTAAATTAGAGGCTCTCCTCAATCTCAAACAGCGAAGGAAACCGCAGTGAATTTAAGACAGTTGGAAGTCTTTTACGCAATCATGCAAACCGGAACTGTTTCTGGTGCCGCACGTCTACTGCATGTCTCGCAACCCAATGTCACTCGGGTACTTGCCCATACGGAACAGCAACTTAGCTTCGCACTATTTGAGCGCATCAAAGGCCGCTTAGTACCGACCCAAGAAGCCAAAGCTCTGCTTCCAGAAGCAGAGAAAGTCTATCAACAGCTTGGGCAATTTCGCTCTCTCACCAATAAGGTGAAACAAGGCACTCAGCACTTGAGAGTCGGAGCTCCGCCAGTATTGGCTTCCCAGTTACTTGTTCCAACGGTTGCGAAACTGTCTAAGCAGCAAGGCATCTCATTTGAACTGTTAACTGCAAACCGTGATGAGCTGTGTTCTGGCTTACTTAAGCACGAACTCGATGTGGCTATTGCTTTTGGTGAAGAAGCCCCACCCGCGATTTTGAGTGAAGTTTTACTCAAGCAGCAACTTGTCCTGATTGCGCCAAAAGAGGCGCTCAATTCGAATGACGACACGATTTCGTTTGATGACTTGATTCAGCACGAATTGCCAATCATCGGCTTGGACAGTCGTGACCCGCTCGGTTTATTGCTTCATCAAACACTCTCTGCACGTAATGAGCATTATCACCATGGGATCACAGTACGCAGTTACGCCGCAGCCGCTGAACTCGTCAAGCACCACTCCGGCTTTGCGATTGTCGATCCATGGACAGCAAAACAATATCAAAATGATACATCAGTAAGCGTGCGCTCACTTTCTCCAGCGCTATCATTTTCTATCTCTATCATGTTTGCGGAGCACACGCCGCAATCCATTTCGACCAAGCTGTTTATTGATTCTCTAAAGCAGCATGTGAATCAGTAAGTTAGCACTCATGCTCACCTATAACTTCAAGTTATAGGCGTACAATAAATAGGCATTCGGCTTCCCTCTTCAAACTGACTACATTGTCTGAAAACGTATTGAATGAATAAGGGAACCATCATGCAAATCGCTCAACCTTACCTACTTTTTCTTGGCGACGTCACCGACCCACTCGCGGCAAAAACTGCGCGCGGAATCCATCAATGGCGCCCGGAGATTTGCTTAGGGCAGCTTCGCCTCACGTCAGAAACCGTTTCATTGGGTTTAACTGACATGACGCTGCAACAGGCTCAGCAGCTAGGCGCGAAAACGCTCATCATCGGTACCGCAAACCCAGGTGGTGTTATTCCTGAATCATGGCAGGCGACGTTACTGGAAGCGGCGGAAATGGGGTTTGAAATTGCCTCGGGTATGCACCAACGTCTTTCGGAACTTGCACCTTTGAATGACTTGCAGCAACGTGGCTTAACCAAGTTACACGATGTACGCCATTATGATGAGCCACTTAAAGTGGGCAATGGAAATGCACGCTCGGGTAAACGCCTGCTTACTGTGGGTACTGACTGCTCGGTTGGCAAGATGTTCTCAGCCCTCGCGATCGAGAAAGCACTGCAACAATCTGGCTGTAGAGCCGAATTCAAAGCCACAGGTCAAACTGGCATCTTAGTCGCTGGCAGCGGTATTTCCATTGATGCGGTCATCGCGGACTTTATCTCTGGCGCGGTTGAAACTATCAGCCCTGACTTTACTGACCACGAATGGGACATCATTGAAGGGCAAGGTTCGCTGTTTAACCCCTCTTTTGCGGGGGTGAGTTTAGGCTTGCTTCACGGTGCACAAGCAGACGCTTTGGTATTGTGTCACGAGATCGGTCGCCCGCACATTCGCAACCTTCCTCATGCTAAGTTGCCAACGATTGAACAAACCATCGAAGCGAATTTACAAGCGGCACGTTTAACAAACTCTGACACACGTCTTGTCGGAATCTGCTTGAATACTTCTGCAATCAGTGAAGATGATGCCGCACAGCTTTGCCAAGACTGGACTGAGAAATACCAAGTACCTGTCACCGATCCTGTGCGTTTTGGCGTAGAGCAAATTGCTCAACACATTATTGCGATATAAGTTGCGATTTAAGGATTGTAGACGCGATGAAAATTCATGTAGAGCCCGTCACCATTGCGATGGCGACACCTTTCCGTATCTCCCGTGGCAGTCGAGCCGAATGTCATGTGGTGCGAGTAACCATAGAGCAGAGTGGCATCAGTGCCCAAGGTGAATGTACGCCATACCCACGTTACGGCGAGTCAGTGGAATCGGTTCTCAAAGCCATTTCTCAAACGGCTAATGAGCTACAAGCTCTGTTTACCCAAGGGGGCATTAACATTGCCTCCCTAAGAGAAAAGCTGCAAACCCTTCTCCCTAGTGGCGCTGCGCGTAATGCACTCGACTGCGCGATGTGGAACTTACAAGCTAAACTAGCGGGCAAGCAACATGCTCAAGAATTGTTTGAGTTACCGACGTCGATTGTCACGGCGATGACCGTGTCGATTAACACCCCAAAAGCAATGGCAAGCCAGACCCGCAGTTACATCGAACAGGGCGCTAGATTGCTTAAAGTGAAGCTTGATGGCGAACAAGTGATTGAGCGTGTGAGCGCTGTTCGCGAAGCAGCTGGCGAGGCGATGATAGTGCTGGATGCAAACGAAGCGTGGCAAGATCTCGACTTAGGTGCCACTTTTGCTGCGCTAGCGCCACTGAATATTGCAATGATTGAGCAACCTTTGCCCTCGAGTGACGATGATAAGCTGAAAGACATTTTGCATCCTATTCCACTTTGTTCTGACGAAAGTTGTCATACACGTCAGCAATTGCATGAGTTAGTGGGTAAATACGAAATGGTGAACATCAAGCTCGACAAAACCGGAGGCTTGACTGAAGCCCTGCTGCTTGCAGAAGAGGCGAAACGCCTTGGCTTTACCTTGATGTCTGGCTGCATGCTAGGCACTTCATTAGCAATGCGTGCAGCGCTACCCATAGCGGTACAATCGAAAGTGGTCGACTTAGATGGCCCAGTCTTACTTGGTCAAGACGTCGACTCAGCTCTGGTTTATGAACAGGGTAAAATTATTCTCTAATGAGTAGGCGATCATCGCATTCCCCATTTCATGATCCAGGTTAAAAAACAATCACTTCCAGCATGAAATAAGTCACATAAATTATACTGCTATTACGGCATGCTAGTGTTGTAGTAACCCCTTATCTTATTTCAGCAAGGTGGTGGTTGTATGTATAGAGTCATCCGAAAAATGACATGGAAGACGAAAAGGCGGTAAACCCGCCCTACTCCAATGCAGTTCATGGCCTGATATCAGGTTTGCTTTGGAATCGTTGATGTCTACAAAGACATGTTCGGTTTCGCAAGTCATTTGCAAGGAGGCTCTATGCCTATCAATAAGATCCGCAACGTCGCTTTTGTCGGTCAAACGGGTACCGGCAAAACCACTCTGATAGAAAAACTGCTCTACACCTGCCAAGCCACCAACCATTTAGGTTGTGTGGAAAAAGGCGATACCGTCACCGATTTCGACCAACAATCCATCCAATATCAACACAGCATCGAAGCCACTCCAGTCACCCTCAGCTGGAACAAACACCGCCTCAATATCATCGACACTCCCGGACAGAGTGAACTGCTCGGACGCACGCTCAGCGTGTTCCCTGCCGTTGAAACCTCAGCACTGATCATCGACCCACAAATGCCCATCAACCAAACTTCTGACCGTTTATTCGCCTTTGCTAAAGAGCAGCAAAAGTGCCAGATGATCATCATTAACAAGCTCGACAATCACGGTAACCAACTCGAGGCTGTGATGGAAAACATCATCGAGCATTTCGGGGATAACTGCTTACCGATCAACTTACCTGCTGCCGATGGTCAATCGGTTGTAGATTGCTACTTTGAGCCAGAAATCGAGCTCGAAACCTTACTTTCTCAAGTCGATGAAGCTCATGAAACCTTGATTGACCAAGTCATCGAAGTCGATGAAGAGTTGATGGAACTGTATCTCGAACAGGGTTCCGAACTGACACCAGAGCAACTGCATGATCCATTTGAAGAAGCATTAAGAACCGGGCACGTGATCCCAATCTGCTTTGTGTCTTCCGAGACAGGCGCCGGGGTGGAACTGCTGCTCAGAACCCTAGCGGAAATCATGCCGATGCCAAACGAAGGTAACCCGCCACTGCTTGAGAAAAACGGTAAGAAGGTCAAAGTAAACTGTGAAACTCTAGAGCACAGTGTGGCGCATGTGTACAAAATAAGCGTCGACCCCTACATGGGCAAGCTCGCCTATTTACGCGTTTACCAAGGCGAAATCAACGCAGGCAGCCAGCTCTACATTGGTGAGAGCAACAAAGCATTTAAAGTCGGTCATCTCTACCAATTGCAAGGCAAAGATAGAACCGAAATCCCCAGAGCACTTGCTGGCGATTTCTGCGTACTGGCTAAAGTCGATGAGCTAGAGTTTGACTCTATTGTCCATGACTCTCATGAAGAAGATGGCGTACAACTCAAAACCCTCAACTTCCCGGACTCGATGTACTCGTTATGCCTCAAACCAGTCAAACGTGGGGACGAACAAAAACTCGGTGACGTACTGAACAAAATCGCCAGTGAAGATCCTTCTCTTCGAATCGAACATCGCGCACGCACTAACGAAACCATCATCAGTGGTCAGGGTGAATTCCATCTAAAAGTCGCGCTTGAGAAAATGTCTTCGGTCTACAAACTGGAAGTGGAAACCAGCCAACCAAGCGTTGAGTATTTTGAGACCATTACCAAGCCAGCAGAAGGTCACTACCGCCATAAAAAACAAAGCGGTGGCGCGGGACAGTTTGGCGAAGTACAACTAAAGGTGCGTCCACTTGAGCGTGGCTCAGGCTTTAAGTTCATAAATAAAGTCGTGGGCGGCTCCATTCCGACTGCACTGATACCAGCCGTAGAAAAAGGTATTGTTCAAGCACTAGAAGAAGGGGCAATTTCTGGCAATCCAATCAAAGACGTGGAAGTCACGGTTTACGACGGGAAGTATCATTCGGTCGACTCAAAAGAAATCGCGTTTGTCATCGCCGGTAAGAAAGCCTTCTTAGATGCGATCAACAATGCAGATCCTATTGTGCTCGAACCGATTGTTCAAATGGAGCTTCACATTCCAACTGCGAATGTGGGTGATGTCTCCGGCGACCTATCTGGCAATCGTGGACTGATTGAAGGGACTGAGCCAATCGATGCTAACTTCACTATGCTAAGAGCGAAATCTCCAGTGAACGAGTTACAAGATTATGCTCGTCGTCTACGATCAATTACTGGCGGTGAAGGCAGCTTTAATATGACGCTCAGCCACTACGAACCAGCACCACCAGCGGTGCAAAAACAAGTGTGCAATGAAGCGACGCAGCAAAACTAACCTCTCTCATTTATCCCCTAAAAAAACAAACGCCCTCAAAGCTTGGGGGCGTTGTTGTATTCTCTTGGTCTTTATTTGTCTAACGACATACCAATCTGATCGAGCTTCGTTTGAAACTGTTCTACACTGTCGGCTTTATAGGTAGGAGAACCGTTAAAGTAGCGTGGCTTCTCTGGCAACATCGCATTCTTTAGTTCTTGTTCCTGATCGACATTGTCATGGTACACCGTTACACGGTTTGGGATATCCTGCTTCATAAATGCCATTTTAGTTCTCCTTTATTAAGACGAACCTTAAGTGTAGAAGCGAACAAAAAATGCGCAAAAGCTAACCGTTGAAAATTTGATCTTCTTGACAATATCAATCCAACTTCATTTCCATCAAAGGACGCCACATTTCGATAATCTCTTCTTCGGATGGCATTTCGCTTTGCTCGATGGATTTCACTACGCGGCATGGATTCCCCACCGCAACGCAATCAGCAGGAATGTCTTTGGTCACCACGCTGCCTGCCCCAATGATCGCACGGTCACCAATTGTCACGCCATCCAAAATGATGGCACCAGCACCAATCCACACACTATCACCGATGGTAATTGGGTTGCCCGTTGCTATGGGGCGAACACGTTCGGCAAGCTCAAATGGGTGCCCCGCCGTACTGATCACGACATTCGGACCAATTTGCACGTACTCACCAATGTGAACAGGCGCAAGATCGAGAATAGTGACACCTGCATTCAGAAAGCCACCTTGAGTAAAGTGGATGTTGTTACCCATGTCACAATAGAAAGGCGGCACAATATTCACACCGTTCGCACTGCCAAGCAGTGACTCGATGATCTCAGCCTTCTTCAAATGCTCGGAAGGTCGTGCATGATTAAAGTCATACAGCTTCTCCTTTACTTCAGTTTGAAACTCAAACAGCTCAGGAGTAATGGGAATATGCACCGAAAAATCAACCAGTTTACTGCTCATCGACAACCTCTTAAGAACATAGAGTACGTCAATAAATAATCCTAAATTCAGCCAGTTAAGTGCTAACTATTCGCATCAGTTCAAGATGTATTTGCGAGCAACAGCGCATTTTGAAGTTGGCAATTGGCTTCCCCATGTTTATCTTGGAGTTTCACTCAGCAAGGAAAGCAGATTGATGTCACGAAAAGAGCTCAGCCAAATGGGCAGTGCCCAAGTTTATCTGGTCGAAATGGAAGGTCGCAAAGTCATTGAGAAGCGCAACCCGACACAAGTTGAAGTGGCCTTTTATCAACAACATTCTGCAACGTTCAACCAGCTAGGTATTCTCGTTCCCGAGTTTGTAGAGTTTGATACTGAGCAAGATACATTGTGGATTGAGTATATTCCTCACCAAATCGAGCAAGACTTCCTCCTGCAAGATCCAAGAATCCTAAGCCGCCTTGTGCAAATTCATCAGACATCACCACCAAGCGATAACGTAATATTTAAAACCCATAACTGGACAGAACAAGCAACCACCTCTGCACTTGAAACTCTCCAACTAGATGCGCGCACCGAGGCTTGCTTGCACCATTTTCAAACCAAAGCACAATACCTTTTCAAGTCCCAAACGCTACTCTCCGGAGACAGTAATGCTGGCAACTGAGGGCTAAGGGACAATGGTGACTTGGTACTTTTCGATTGGGAACGTTTTTCTATCGGGCATCCGGCGATTGATCTTTCGCCGTTAGTTGCGGGAATGGGTACTCTCAAAGACTATGAACAAGTAGCAAAACGATATATAGGGCTTGGCGGTAAAGGCGTAGAGTCAGAGCTCACTACTGCTATCTTGTTAGCAAAAGCCTGGATCGTAATTGAGGTAACAAATCTGCTGGTTTCCAGAAACAATCCGCAAGCCAGCAAATACATAGAATGGTTTCGACAAACATTACCAAACTGGTGTGAGCCAGTGGCGTTAGAGGATAGTTTGAGCTAAGCGTTATCTTTTTGGGCTTGGCTCTTGGATCTGATAAAGGCGGCGTTCGTTCTCTGCACAAGTGGTCTCGCAATTACACACTTTATCGACGCCTACGTTGTTCAAGCCACCGCAACTGCCTTGAATGCGCTTGTTATGAAAGATCACACCAAGCGACATCAACAAAATGATGGCTAAGAACCCAACAAAAGTGAACAGCCAAACCATTACTTCACCTCTTTTACGTAAGAAGAAACTAATGCTTTAAGCTTAGTCGGCCGAAGCGTCATAAGCGCGTTTTTTGATTGAGATTTGGGATTTAGCAATACCGAAAGCGCTTTTTTACTACCACAACCGCCGCAACCACCTTTTTTGGCATGGTTGATAGAAGGACGCCCTTGTGTCGCTACAGTTAACGCTGAACGAGGAACACCCATCACATCATCCAGTGAACTGCGTGTTGAGAGCTTAAACACCTGCTTACCGCTACTTAGAAGCTTGCCAAGCGCACGCTCGCCTATATTACGAACCAACACCGCATCGACTTTATACTCTTGTAGAGATTGAATGAGTTGTGACTTGGCTTTGCAGCCAGCTTGCGGCATAGCAGCAATATTAGCGAGGTTCTTCAACAACCCTTCCGTATCGGAGTAAATAGCAATATATGGGGCTTTAACAAAGTGATTGGCGACGCGTTCGCCGTCATTTGGAATGGCATAAATCATGAGTTTGACTCCTGGTCAGGAAAAACAAGTGCATGACCCTCAACTAGGCTTTTCGCAACTTTAAAACGCGCGCTCTTAACCGTATTACCAAAGGTCTGGCGAGAGACTCCCATTTGGTCGGCAGCTTGCTGTTGGCTTAAACCTTCTAGATCGGCCAAACGCAATGCTTCCAGTTCTTCTGGCAATATGTCGACTTTTTCTAAGTCATAAAACGGCACGCCATTGGGCTTAAAACAATGGTGTGCTGCACGTCCACATATGCGTCTTTCTATTTTTGGTCTCGCCATCACATCCTCTCTACAAAACGCCTTCACCTTACGCCCATTTATGGCATATGCCAATTATAGTTTTTGGCATATGACAATATCTTAGTTTGCAAAAATAACGTTTACAGCGAAATATTCGTTAGACATCTAATAATAATGCAACAGCACATACAAACCACCATACGATTCATTGACATACGTCGATAAAAAACCTCTCATTTATGAGGGTATTTTAATCAAATATTCACCATTATTTTCACACCCGTTAACAAATAAAGCTATAATTCATCTAATACATTAGTTTGAACACTAATGATTAATTCGTTACCCTAAGTGAGCTATTTAGAGAAAGGAAACTCAATATGACGTACAAAACTCCCTTACTACTAGCGATTGGTGCGCTAGCAGCGACCAACGTAAACGCAAGTGAGTGTGGAACGGTTACCATTGCAGATATGAACTGGAATTCTGCAACACTGATTGCCAATGTGGACCGTTTTATTCTTGAGCACGGCTACGGCTGTGATGCCGAACTCATCCCTGGCGACACCATGCCAACTGGCACCTCAATGATCGAAAAAGGGCAGCCAGATGTGGCACCAGAACTTTGGAGTAATAGCCTTAAAGATGCGCTAGACAAAGGTGTTGAAGAAAAACGCCTTCGTTTTGCAGGCAAAGCGTTAGTCGATGGTGGCGAAGAGGGTTTCTGGATCCCAGCCTACCTTGTTAAGCAATACCCTGAAATGAAAACCATCGAAGGTGTGAAAAAACACGCGAAGCTTTTCTCTCACCCAGAGGACAAAGCAAAATCGGCATTTTACAGCTGCCCTGCCGGTTGGAACTGTCAAATCAGTGCTGGCAACCTGTTCAAAGCAATGGATCTTGCTGACTCAGGTTTTGACATCATCGATCCAGGCTCAAGTGCCGGTCTATCAGGCTCGATTGCAAAAGCTTACGAGCGTGAAGAAGCGTGGTTCGGTTACTACTGGGCACCAACTGCGGTTCTAGGTAAGTACGACATGGTAAAAGTGGATTTCGGTAGCGGTGTAAACTTGGATGAGTTTGTAAACTGTACCACTCAAGCAGAGTGTGATGCGCCAAAACCAACTATGTACCCACCTTCACCAGTTCATACGATTACGACTGAAGAGTTTGCTTCACGCTCTCCAGCCGCTTACGACTACTTCACTAAACGTGGTTTCACCAACGCGGACATGAACCAGCTATTGGCATGGATGGAAGACAACCAAGCTGACGGTGAAGAAACCATGTTCCATTTCCTAGAAAACTACCCACAGATCTGGACTGCATGGGTTCCTCAAGACGTAGCTAAAAAAGTGCAAAGTGCACTGTAAGACTTAGACGTTTCGTAAACGGTAGAGGAATACCGCATTGTTGTATGCCGAGGCTCACTTGAGTCTCGGCAAGAAAAGGAAGTAAACATGTCTGACTCGAATTGGCTTAGCGAATTCCCAGAAATGGATCGCTCAGATCTTAGAGCCATCCGCAAAACCTTAGATGGCGCCTACCGCGATTTCTCTCGTGAATACGGCGACCTCATTGAATCATTCTTCGACCCTCTTCTCTCATTTCTCGTTTGGTTTGAAAAACTACTCATTTCAACACCATGGATGATCATCCTTGGCGTCTGCGTCGCCTTAGTATATGCAGCGAGTCGTTCCTGGAAGCTGGCTGTTGCCTGCTTTGGCTCTTTGATACTGATCGGCTATTTCGGTATGTGGGAAGACACGATGCGGACACTCAGCATCATCACTGTGTGTACCATGCTCGCCATTGCACTCGGCATTCCGATTGGTATTGCCATGGCCCGCTCGAATCGCGTGCAATCGGTCGTGACACCACTGCTTGACGTGATGCAAACCATGCCCGCGTTTGTCTATTTAATACCTGTCGTTATGCTTCTTGGTATCGGTAAGATCCCTGGCTTAATTGCGGTTGTTATCTACGCAATCCCACCTGTGATTCGTTTGACCAACTTAGGCATTCGACTGGTAGACAAAGAAGTACTTGAAGCTGCTACCGCCTTTGGTGCCAGTAAAAAACAGCGCTTAGTTGGCGTGCAATTACCTTTGGCAATGCCAACCATCATGGCTGGAATTAACCAAACCATCATGATGGCGCTTTCTATGGTTGTTATTGCTTCTATGATTGGCGTGAAAGGCTTAGGTCAGCCTGTATTAAAGTCAATCACCAACCAGTACTTCACGCTTGGTCTGCTTAACGGCTTAGCGATCGTTGCATTGGCTATTCTGTTTGACCGTGCATCGCAAGCTTACGCGAAACGAACGCAAGCGCACTTAGGAGATCTGAAACATGACTAAGCCACTTATTGAAATCAGCGGGCTGTATAAGATCTTCGGACCAAAGCCAAAAACCGTCATTGAGCGAGTAAAGCAAGGGCAGAGCAAAGACCAAATTCTTGCTGATACAGGCCATACTGTTGGTTTGAAAGACATCAATCTGCAAATTAACAAAGGCGAAATCTTTGTCATTATGGGGCTGTCAGGCTCTGGTAAGTCAACCATGATTCGCCACTTCAACCGTCTGATTGACCCGACCATGGGGCAAATATTGGTTGAGGGCGTGGACGTAATGCAGCTTTCAGCGACCGAACTGGAGGAGTTTCGTCGTCATAAGATGTCGATGGTATTCCAACGTTTTGGTCTATTGCCTCACCGCACTGTGGTTGACAACGTCGCGTACGGCTTGGAGATCCAAGGTATCAAAAAAGAAGCGCGTCTTGCGAAAGCTAATGAGTGGTTGGAAACGGTTGGACTTAAAGGCTACGAGAATCAATACCCTGCACAGCTTTCTGGCGGCCAGCAACAGCGTGTCGGCTTGGCTCGCGCTTTAGCTACTGATGCCGAAATCCTACTAATGGATGAAGCTTTCTCCGCACTCGATCCATTGATCCGTAGTGAGATGCAAGATCAGCTTATCGAACTGCAAGAGAAGCTACACAAAACCATCATCTTTATTACCCACGACTTGGACGAAGCACTTCGTTTGGGTGACCGTATCGCTATCTTGAAAGATGGCGAACTAGTTCAGCAAGGTTCTCCAGACGAGATTCTGCTCCACCCTGCCGATGACTATGTAGAAGCCTTCGTTAAGGACGTAAACCGAGCACGGGCTCTGACGGTAGAAACCGTGATGCAACCACCAGCGTATCGTATTACCGCTACGACCATTGAAGAAGCTCTTATCGAAATGAAACGCGTGAAGCAAGACTATGCATACCACGTAACGGACGAAGGCTACCAAGGTGTCGTCACCAAAGAAAGCTTACTAGATGCCGCGAAGATGGATGCTGCGCAAGAGCTGGCAGAAGAGATCTATGAAGAAGTGCCGGTTGTTTCGCCTGACTCTGTCATTGAAGAAGTGCTACCAGACACCATGTCTTGTGACTACTCACTGCCTGTTGTGGATGATGAAGGTAACCTGCAAGGCGAGTTAGAACGCAGCGCCGTCGCTGAAATCTTCACGGATAATACCGAAGAGGAATCTCCGTCAAAGGAGGTCAAAACGCCACCAGCAATGGATAAGGCATCCTAATACGCAAAAGGCTCATCATCTAATGAGCCTTTTTGTTTGGTTTGTTGTCTCTTCAATATTGGTGTTATTGCTATCGATACAGCCATATAAGCAGTGCAAAGATCAACAGACTCAACACGATACCAAGCAGAGCAATCCGCCCCTGCATTTCTGTCGAGACGGGACGATGCGGTCTTTTACCTAACGTCAGAATATACAATCCTGCGTAACCGATACTGTAAGCAACCCTGTCTAAAAAAATTTCGATCAAAAACCAACGAATAAGTGCTCCCAATACCCTAAGCGCACCTATAACTAATTCTTCCATTTTCTTTCCTTTTCCTTCTTCTTTGCAAATCACTGACGTTAAAGAGTTTTTCTAACAGAGGCTGTTCAATGGTTTGCTTTGTTCTGACGCAGGTCTAGGAAACAAGTCTATTATTATCACGGTATACCTAAGTGACCTTAGCATACATGCAACGAGATTACTTTGGTATGTCAACTTATTGATTTAGAGAGGAATAAAATGAAAAAGACATTATTAGCACTCACAGGTGCGGTCATTATTCTAGCAGGCTGTCAGGATGAGAAACCAGCGGAGACAACTGCGGTTGACGTTCCTCAAGCCACTGAAGTTGAAAGCACGGTTGATGCGACACCAATTGAAGAAGAGCAAGTGATCACAACAGAAACATTTGTCGACTCAACACACAACGCGCAAAATGCACTAGATTGGAATGGTACGTACACAGGTAAATTGCCATGTGCCGACTGTGCGAGTATTGATACAACTCTAACCTTAAAACCAGATGGCAGCTATACATTGGTTCAAGTATATAAAGGCAAAGAGGATGGCGAATTTAAATCTGAAGGCCAGTTCACTTGGAACGAGTCAGGTAACACTATCACACTGGTTGACGAAGCCGCACCAAACCAATACTTCGTTGGTGAAAACATGTTAATGAAGCTGGATATGAACGGCGAAAAAGCGACAGGCGATCTTGCATCATTCTACAACCTAAGCAAGATGCCTTAGTTCTTAAAATAAAGCCTAATGAATTTAATCAGTGGTTCACTACGCTTTCTTGGTTATGAATGGCTATCCACCCACAAAAGATGCAAGTCACTATAACCTGTACTTTTTACTTGAACACCTTTAACTCGAGTTGTTTTAAAGACGTTTTCGCTACCCACAAAAAGTGGTAAGTATGTATAGTTAGTTCTTAACTTCTGCTCAAGGTCAAGAAGCTTTTTATGCGGTTCATGACACTCGATAGCAGCCTTAATTTCTTCACAATGCTCATTATGCATCTTATTCGTATATGCAAAACGAAGCCCCGTTGAAGTAGATAGCCACTCAAACACGCCATAACTAAAAGGTGCCTCAATGACATCTTCGATGAAAAAAATATCAGCGAACTCAGAGGCGCTCTCTGGAGAGCTCACGTCGTTTACCCTAACTATTTCAAGCTGTAACCCTGTCGCAACAATGACATCATGCAACCATTTAGAGTAACGAGCTAAACTGGGAATAGTCCACATCGGCTCAGCTAATACGATTGTCCCCATTAACTGAGGGACAACTATCGATTTACTCACCTCTTGCCCCTTTACTAAACGAACGCTATCAACCGAGTTTTCTGGGTCAAACTGTCTTTTTTTGAAACTTATGTAGTTTGCCAGTTCATGCCAATCCCTAGTCGAGATGCCAGAATTAGCTCGCTTTCTATAGGTTAAGTAAGATAAGGCACTAATCTTTTCCGCATTCTCCGTTTGAACTTTTTCATTAAAGCTCAGCATGTTCTGGGTTTGAAGATCTCCATGAGAGAGAATTATTTGATCCAGCAATGCCCTTGTAGAAAAGTATTCCTTATGTACTTTCAGTATTAGCCTCTCCTTACTCCAATCTGAGATTTTGAAAGGGCCAGTGCCTAAATAGTAAGAAAAACCTGTCTCAAAACATTTAATTTTTCGACTCAAAATAGAGGCGTGGGGCGTCGTCAACATGTAGGTGAAGAACGGGTTTGCATACTTCAGTGTGATAGTTACGATATTTGGCTTCTCAGCTTTGACATGGTCTACACACCGCCAGATCGCTTGAACCGGACCAGACAACTCCTTCAATCGCGATAAGCTCCACACTACATCCTCGAGCTCTAATAGCTCACCATCATGACGATATATATCCGGTCGAAGCCACAACTTTACCGTCTTTCCTTCCACTTCCCATGAGTGGGCCAACCCAGCACAGATTTCACCATGAGAATCCTGACGGAGTAGAACATCGTAAACACTTTTTGAAATATGTAGCTCGGTGTGCCGAAATGTTTTTACTGGGTCAATTTTAGAAACCCAAGGATAAGAAGATATCAAGACTGAGTTATTGGACTCATTGACCAAGCTAACGGCCTCAGAAGCAATATTCAACGCCCTTACGGCGGTTTGCCCAAACCAATCTAGTAGTTTTGAGATTGGTTTAGTCCTTCCTTGTGTGAGCTCTAGAATTAAAAACTCTACTATAGCTTGTTGCAGAGATATTTTTATTTTAAAGAGGCTTAACTTCCCTCTTCCTACCGACGGTTTCCAGTCTATCCATTCAAAACTAGATAGTTTTTTCATTATAATAGATGTGTTTCGCCTAGACGTGCACAACACCTCTTCTAGCTCGCTCAAGCTTACTAAGTAGTCAGTATCTTTTGCATAGACTTTCGATAACAAATCTAGATATCTAAGATTGACATCATTCACGACAGTTCCACTAAAGTTATGAGCCTTCCGGAAAGTCTCACATAAAAAATCCCAGAAGGCTATTTGGCTTGCTAGGCTGAGTTACTCACTCAAAATTTATAGCGCATGCCAACTGAAAAAGTACTTATCTCAGCTTCTATGGTAGCTTTATCATTACCAACCTTGGCAATTTCAAGCTCGGGTTTCATATACTCCCACTCCATAAGCAGCATAAAGTTGCTGGCGATGGCAAACTCTGCACCTAAGCCATAAATTCCAGTAACAGTGCTATCAGAAAAAGTCGTATACCCTGTACCACCAAACAACGCGTTACTTACATTAAACTCTGCATTGAAGTATGAGATCCCAGCTTTTGCAAATAGGTTCATTCGGTCACCTAAAGGAAGGCTTAGCCTAGGCTGAATTGCAGCATATTTCATATCTCCAACGGTCACAATGGAGCCATCTAGCGCGTCAAAGCCACCAATAGAACCTTCCAATGAAAGGTACTCGTTAAATTGGTAACCGCCGTATAATTTTCCAGATAGACTTTCATCATCTTCTAATTCTAGCTGTGCACTTGCACTGTAACCGCTAGTGTGACCAGTTGTGCTAGCGTCATCAAACCCAGCCTTACCAACAGATGCTCCAATGTATGCGTTTGCGTTTGCGTTTGCACTAGAAAAAGCTGCGAGAAGAGTTAGAGCAATGAGAGACCTGTTAATCATTTTATTTACCTGTATTTCGTTTAGTTTACTTATGCCCCTTCCTTAGGTATTTGAAACCATCCATATAAAACACTGTTCAAATCCGTTCGCATATTAATAAAGAAAAACAAAGTAAAACACGAAAATCATTAGCGCTATTTTTCTCTAATTTATTCACTCCTGATGCATAACTTACAATTATAAACATTGTTGTTTAAGCCAGTTGGTCAACTTTATGATTTCTGGTTGGCGTGCTCGATTCTTCTTATGCACAAAGTAAAAACTGTCCCCGGTTTCCAATCCGTGGGAGGGGATATAAACCAGATCCTGAGCCTTGTCGCGTTCATTCAACATAAAGTCATTGGCGAATGTGATGCCTTGGTCGTAGCGCGCCGCTTCGATCGCCAGAAGCATATGGCTAAAGTGTTGCATATCGATGTCTTTCGGCAACTCAAACCCGCCGGCTTTACACCATTCCGCCCAATCTTTACCCCGCTCACGATAAATAGAATCAGTGGAAAGAATTGGATAGTGCCAAAGTGCATCGGGCATAGGTTGGTCCTGAATTTCCTTCCAGATGTTGAGGCTGCACACCGGATACAACGTCTCATCATACAGGCGAACCGCCATGTAGTTGCGCTTTGGCTTTTGTACCGTGATAAAGCAATCACCCACACTGTCAGTTTGCTCTGGATCTCCAGCAACCATGTTAAGTGTTAGATCAATTTCGGGGTGTTGACGCTTAAAATCTGCCAATCTAGGTATCAACCATTTCACGGCTAGCGAACTGTAAATCGCCAAGCGTAAACTGCCCTTTTCTCCTTCACGTACCTTCTGACTGGCCATAGCAATGGCACTAATAGCAGGGCTGATATCTTCGAGGTAACGAAAGCCAGTATCTGAGAGTGACAACTTACGCCCCTGGCGAATAAACAAGGCTTCACCAAGATAGTCTTCTAATACTCGAATCTGATGGCTCACTGCACTTTGGGTTACATTGAGCTCTTCCGCGGCAAGGGAAAAGCTCAAATTACGCGCAACGGATTCAAAACAGTGGACCGCTCTAAGAGGTGGTAACTTCATTATCTAAAAAACTCATACTTAAACTAATAAATATCATTTCACTTCATCCTATGACATCACCTACTCTTTGGCAAAGAATGAGGAGAGGAATAACGTGAAAGTCACATCTGTCGGTGCAGCGATGCTGCTATTAATTGTTGGTAACCTAGTTGCGGTGCTCTCAGACGCTTTGATCAAAAGTGTCGGTAATGAGGTGCCGGTTTTTCAGTTTGTGTTTTACCGACAACTTTCAGCTGTGATGATGTTGTTACCCGTATACCTGTTCACAAAGCAAGCGCCATTAATGGAAGGTTTTAAGTGGCATGCAGTTCGTGCGCATGTCTGGCTAACAGGCGCAATTTTCATGGTGTTTGCCATCTCGTCGATGCCACTCGCAACCGCGAACGCAATCTTCTATGCCGCGCCTTTGATCATGCTGCCACTGGCGGCGATCTTCTTCGGAGAAAAACTCTCCACTCAATCAATCGCAGCAGCGGTAATGGGCTTTGCTGGTGTGCTTGTGATTATACGCCCAGACCAAATTGATTGGGCCGCGTTGTCTGCATTAGTCGTGGCGCTAACGCTCGCGATCAACAACCTGTTGATCCGCAAGCTGCCAAAGAATCAATCCGTACCACACACGCTTTTGATGACCAACCTAGCAGGTATGCCGGTATCACTGTTGTTAGTATTTATTGAAGGTGAAGCATGGGATTGGAGCTCATTCCCTGTAGCAGCAGGTTCAAGCTTGTTCATCATGATTTACGCAGCTACCTGTGTATTAGCTTATCGTTCTATCGACAGCAATAAGATTGCCAGCGCAGAATACAGCGGCTTGATTGGTGCAGTAATCGTTGGTTTGATTTGGTTTGGTGAAGTACCGGATATCTTTATGGCAATTGGCACGATAATGATTGTGGTGCCTCTGATTTGGCTATCCAAACGCGAGCGCAGAAAGCAAAAACAAGCGCAAGCCGCAAAACTTGCAGAAGAGCAACAGCACCATCAAGCGCCAGCAGCGTAAGTCATCTAAAAAAGCCGAGCACTCATCGCTCGGCTTTTGTATTTTAAAGTCAAAAATTCAAGCTCTGAGCTTTTCTAATGTACGCTACCGCATGGGATAGAAACAGACGAGAAAAGCGATCATTGAAGCGAACCCGATACTCGTGATTAGCTTCTGAAACTCGCTGCCAGTTCTGGTCAAAGTAATCATTGATATCATCTACAGCTTCGTCCATGTTCTGGATGTGTTTTTTGTTCCACTGGTAGGTACAAGAAGCAACCAGTATACCGCCAACATTCGTTGCACTTTTTAGCGCATTCACCATTTCTAGTGGAGAGTCGCACTGATCGAGTACGTTTAAACAAACCACTAAATCATGTTTAGTATTGATCGTCCCGCTACTAAATGGCTGATCCACAAACTCAACATCTAAACGCTGACAATCTCCTACCAAATGTTGATTCTCGAACTCGAACGACTTCATCTCATCTAAGCTATAGATGTAATTGAAGGCCGCCAGTGGAGGGGTAAATAATATTTGCTTTAACCCTGACAGCAACAAATTGGAAGGCTCAACCAACGTCGCTTTTTGGATAGAGTTCAGTCTAGAGGTGGTCTCATAAAAGTTTCGGCCTAATGCAGCGCCAACCTCAAGCAGGCTTTTCGGCATTATTCCCGCTTTTATCGCAGCATGTTCAATAAAGCTAGCAACTTCAATACAGTGCGAAGACTGAATAAATGAAAAAGGCACTTTCTTTGATTGACTAGTCAGCTCTCCAATCAATCCTTTTTCTAAAAGATGATCAAGCCACTGAGCCTCATAGTAACTCGCTAGCCCTCGTTGATTGAGATAGAAATCTTCCATACATTCTCCTTCCAAAGGCGGGCAATTTTATCTAGCCAAACTAACTCTGTCCGATTAGAGTGCACAGTTTTTGGAGGCAAAAGAATGCAACGAGAGACGAACATCGTCCCTCGCTAACGACCTCTCGCTACTACCTAATCGCATTGATAGTAGCCGCACTCTGTTCCATGGTTTTAAACTCATCGCTCTGCTTAATCTGATTCAAGGTGTCTGTTACATCGAACATCCCAACCACCTGCTTCGCTGCCTCAAAGGGAGTCACGCCTTTTTCTAATTGAAGAATGTCGTAGCCTGCCGCTTTTAACGCATAAATTGCTGCTCCACCACTTGGGTAAAAATAGCCCCACCCAAATTGAGATTCCACACTCTCTCGATTCTGGTAATTTGTGGTAAATGCATAGGGCTCTACAAATTTTAAGTCGGAAAAGTTTGGCAACGCATTTCTCAAAGCCATCACTTCCACATACCAAGCGCTACCTTCAAACAGCTCTTGCCCTAACCCCATATTCTTCGCATATTGCTTGCTGCTGTTATCAATATTGATCTGCTCTTGAGTTAGGGCAATATATTGTTTTAGCATGGATTTGGCTTCATCTTGCGTCATAACTTTAGGCAAAGACTTGAACAAATTGAGTACCGCAAGCTTATATGTAATCTGCTCTACATTCACTGGATAGCCAGTAAGCTCATTGAAGTGGTTGGCAGGATATTTAAAGTGTTCATCCTGATAATCATGGAACATCTCATGCACGGCTAATGCAATAGTATTACGTTGATGCTCGCCTTTTATAAAGGTCTCTGAGGGCTTATACACTTGTAGATAGTACTTCGCTCCATTAAACGTATATTGCCTTTCGTACGCCCCGTTACCTCTATTTATCGCATCATGGAAGATGTGCATGTTCGTTTCGTATTTGTAGATGTCCAGAGCCCCACTTTCATTGACTCCTAACTTTTGTGCATCTTCCGGCACTTTGGGAGGATTGACCAAATAGGCGGTGACAGGCGTGTCATTGTTTTCATCCAAGTGCAATAAGTAGGCTGGAGTCTCTGACAAGTAGTCTCCGTAACCACCCCAAACGGATCGGAATTTTAGAGCATTGACAGAGGCATTAACTTGCTCAAGAAGCTTGCTATCAACCTCGCTCGTCAAAGCCGTTTCTCCCCCAGCTGATACAAGCTTACCTAAGCCATACTTCGTGATTTCTTGCGCTGTCATATTGTGTATGTCTTGTGCTGACGCAGCGTTAATCGTGAAGTAGTAGAAACCTTCTGGATCAGGTAAGCCCATCTTCTTGTAGTAATCAATGTATGGTTGATGGTATTTGTGGCCAACAGGAAAATCCGTTGCAACTTGGTCTTCGGTTGCCCATGAATGAACACCTATCGTTGCGCCCCTTTCAATAGTTCGGTTGGCTCCCGCCAAGAATAAATCCGTACCTCCCGAGGCAATTGACCCATTCGCGGCAATGTAAGAATCTAGCTGTTTAGCGCGCACTTGATACGCCAGTTCAAGGTTTGACTCATCATCAACAGAGCCATCAATGCTCACAAACTTGAGCAGCTTGATATTGCGATGCTTTGCCATCATTTGTTCAAATGCCTTTGGTGATCCCTGACAAATAACCCCTTTCAGTTCCGCGACATCCCCCTTTACGACGAATGATAAACCGGGCTCTTGTGGCGAAAGCTGATCTCCACATTGAGAAGTGAACACGTTCGAGTTATTCGTTACCGTCGAGTCGTTGCTCTTTCCTTCCGAGCCACAGCCTGTTAACGCGATTAGAATACTCATGGTTAATATTTGTTTCTTCATTCCTTACCTCAATAAAACACCGTTCAAAATCACTAGGAATGATAAACAAAAAAATCCCATTTTATGTTGGTTCTTACGTGCGCTTACAGATGCTTAAGAAACCATCATTTTCTTTACTTTTGTAAGCAAGCGGCACAGAACGAAGCTCATAAGTAGCAAGGTTAAGAAGTACACTGGACATCAACTGCTATAGTTAAAACAGTAAATAATAAAATTAGGGCAGTATTGAATTCGTCATCACCTCTCGAAAGTTCTCAACACTCTGCAATTTCTAGCGAGTCTTCGCTATCGATTCAGTTCACCGCTGCCTCTTTTTGAGGATCTGCGCATGCTAAGTAGTTTTAAATCGAATCTTCAATCTTTTGTAATTTCAATATTTTTTCTCCTTTTCTTACTCAGCACTCCCTCAAACGCTTCTACACTTAAAGTGGGCACTTACTCCTGCCCTCCCTTCGTTATAGGCTCTGTCGATAATAACCTAAACGGCCTCAGTATTGAGTTGTGGGAGCAGATCGCCAAAGAAATGGATGTCGAATTTAGTTTTGAAAATCATCCTTTGGGTGACCTACTCAATGCGATAGAAACAGAAACAATCGATATTGGTGTTTCTTGCATCTCAATCACCCCTGAACGTGAGCTGTTTGCCGACTTTTCTCATTCTTTCTTTGAAACCCACCTCGCGATAGCTGTAAAAAATCAGGGTTATCTGCATACCTTGCAATCTATCTTTTTGAACCCCGCATTGTGGTTTATCGTTGCTGCTATAGTGCTGGTAGCTGGGTTAGTCGGGGCGTTTTTCTATGCGATAGAAGAAGGAAAAAATGAAAAACTCTATTCAATGAAAAGCAAAACTGGTCGCTGGATTGAAAGTTTTATTCTTGGCCTACTCTTCATCACTCGGGGGCCTTTCAACTACTTCGAATTTAAGAGCTTAACTGGACGAATCGCTACAGTATTTATTGGCGTTTTCAGCATGCTTTTCATCGCCAGTATTACTGCAGTACTAGCCAGTAAACTCACCCTTAGCCAAGGTTCCTCACAAATTAAGGGCATCAATGATCTTGCCAATGTTGAAGTCGGTACCAAAACCGCAACCACATCTTCTTTACTGCTTACCAGCTTTGGTATTCGTCACAAAGACTATCCAGATATGACGACACTTTTAACCGCGTTAGATAACGGCGAAGTCGAAGCTATCGTTGCTGACGACGTGGTACTCAAATATATGATTGGTAGTGGCAAATTATCAGGAAAATTTGAAGATTTGGAGGTGTTGCCATACCAACTAGAAAAGCAGAACTACGGCTTTATCATTACGGAAAACAATCCTTACGAAGAAGAGATCAATCGTGCTCTACTACAAATTCGTGAATCACGAAAATGGCGTAAAACGCTGGTTGACTATTTCGCGGATAAGTAGCCCTTAACACCAAATCCTAAAATTAAAAAAGCCCTTAAGTTCAGTGAACAAAAGGGCTTTGTTTTGTATTCAAATTCGTTGGCAATTATTGAGGAAGAACCACTTTTCCATCTTGGATTGGGAATGTCTTACCTGCAGGCTTGCTCTTCATGCGCACAGTAGCTGAGGCGCCTGCCACTTCATAAGTGACATCGTAACCGACTACTTTCTCAGAAGTCGTGTATTCAGTGTGGCATTGCTTCTCGGTCGATGTCACAACGTCCCCCTTCTGAACATTGTCTTGAATCTCTCGGCCAGCCATAGCACCCGCAATCGTGCCAGCTGCAGTAGCAATCACTTTACCTGAACCACCACCAATTTGGTTACCTAGCGCAGCACCTGCTGCTGCACCACCTACAGTCCCAAGGATCTTGTTGTTATCCTTTGGTTCTACTTGGTGAGTAACAACCACGTCCTTACAAACTTGGTGTGGGTTCTCCACTGTTTCAGTTACCGCTTCAACAAGCGTGATGTTCGCTTCTGTTGGGGCTGGTGGCGTCTTATCTTTACAGCCTGCTAATACAGCAACAACAGCTGTAGCGATTGCGATAGATTTCATATTCATGGATTACTTCCCAGTACAGTTATCTTTGCTTGGCGGTATAGTAAATCGCGGACTGAAATTCACATCAGGCGAAATTGAGCCTTCTGTCATTAGCAGGTTAAAAAACGTTGTTTTATTATAGTTACGTCAGCAAATGAGCAAGCTAAGGTAAATCAGAGCTAGATCACATCAAGATGAGCTATGAGTATTCGACTAACTACATTGCTAGGATGAGTAATAATTACGCAGGAACCATCCATCGCGTCCAGAAAGCAAGCAACATCGAAGCGAACATTACCCAAACAAGCGTCGCCGCTGTTAATGTGCCAACCAAGCTCAAGCGATAACTAAAATAGAAAACCGAAATCAAATACGCCGCGTATGGGATAAGAGAATAGATACCAAACAGTGCAGTTTGACGTAGTGCTTCCATGTCTCGCTCACTCCCTACAATAAAGTGAGCAATCAAAGCAAAAGTCGGAAACAAAGGCACCAAACCTGCGATATAAAAACTTTTCGACTTCGATAGCATAGCAATGATCAACACCGCAACTGCACCGAGTAAAGATTTAAGAAAAAGACTTGTCATCAGTTTTCGCCAAAGCGGTTAGGCCAAACTTAGAAACAGCTCATCATCCGTTAGGTACTTATGACGATGGCTAAGGCTACGCAAGTGCATAAACATAAAGTCAGGAAAACCTGGAGCAATGATGTTGTTTGGCTCCCAGAAAATACCACCAACAAACACGTAACGGCCTTGTTTTTCATCGTCATGCAGAGGGTTGTTAATTGGTGTCGTCAGCTCAGCACGGCAACCTTCAACAACACACACGATCTGACCTTTGAAAATGCCAATCACTCGTTTAACAAGGTTTGCTTTTATTCCGCACTTCCATGCTTGGCGCGTAGCCCACTCATAGCCGTGTTTGTTGATCGCTTTTTTTTGCAGATGCACAACCAGATTCATCATTTATCCCTAGGAAAGTCACTGGTTGTACTATAACCAAATCGCCCTCTAGGTATGCCGATAATAATTTATCGAAACCATAGAGGGCGATGATTGTTTGCTATTGGTGAAGCCCGTGCTTCTTGCTAAGCGTCGATCAGGTAGTTATCACCTTCGTTTTCTAGACGGTCTATCAGTACGCGACACTCATCGAGATCAAGCGGCTGCTCAAAACGACGCTTCAAATTCATCAAAAAGAAGATGTCTTCGCACATCGCTTTCTCTGGCTCATCACTGATTTTCGCTACAGGTGAACCATTGCATGACACCATCTTAATAACGATAGACAGTGGCTTGTAAGCAGTACCTTGTGCGTTGATGTAATCACCCATATCGTTTGCTAGCGACGTCCCAATACCAAAACTCACTTGAATACGACCTTGGAAGCGCTCACAAATATCCAGTGCTTGCTCGAAGTTTAAGCCATCGGTAAACACTAAGGTTTTCGTCATTGGGTCGATGCCAAGTGATTGGTAATGCTCGATCATCTTCTCGCCCCATGTGTAAGGGCAACCACTATCATGACGAACACCCACGTACGCATTACTGAGTTCTTCATCGAAATCTTTTAAGAAAGCATCAATACCAATGGTATCGGTTAACGCAATACCTAACGCACCATTAAACATCTCTTGCCAACGCTGCAAAGCCACCTTTTGCGAATCACGCACATTCACCAGAGCTTGATGCCCCATAAACCATTCGTGTGCCACCGTCCCAATCGGTGTCAAGCCAAGCTCTTTCGCCAAGTGGTAGTTGCTGGTTCCTGTTAAGCAGTCAGGCAACTCTTTGCTCAGGTACTGCAACATTGAACGTTGTGCTTGGAACGAGAAACGACGACGGGTCGACATATCGGCAAACTTAAAGTTGGTGATATTGCGACGTTTCAGTTCTGCTTTGAGATGACGAACTTTCTCTTCTAAAACAGATTGGAACTGCTCAACTGGAATATCTGCCCAACGAGCACGGCTGCGCACTTCAGACACAATGCTCATGATGATGGTTTCGTAGAGAATGGTTTCTGTCCAAAGACCATTGATGGTGATGCGTAATTGGCTTGTACCATCCGCCATGGTTTTAATATTGAAAGAAACATCGCGTTGAGGGTTAAAACGAAACGCGTGCAGAGCATCAACAAATTCTGGTTTTAGATAAGGCGCAACGCCCTTCATGTATTCAATTTCTTCAGCAGAGAAGGTGATGTCTTGCAGTTTAAGAACTTCCGCTTTCACCTCTGGCAGTAATTCAGACAAGTCTTCTTCACTACGCACGATGAATTTGTAGGACACCATCGCATCAGGATAGAGCGCAGCAGCAGCACTCATCATATTCACTTTGTATACGTCAAAATCTAACGCACTTTGGATGATGCGAGACGAAAATAAATTGGTGGTCATTCGGAGCCCTTCTACATGCCCTTTTTCGTTTATACCCAAATTCCCTCAGTACGGTGTAAACCGCATCTTATTGTTTTTCCAACGAAGTTGGCGGGAAGTTGTCCACAAGGTAAACTTGGGTATATAACTTGTTGTTACTAACTAAATTGCGTAAACAATAAACACCCGCTTATAGTTTGTCAACTTTTGTTACTAACCACTCATTTTTATAAGGTTTTTACGCGCAAAATTCCGACAGTTATTGTGGATAACCCAAATAAATAAGCGCATCCATACCTAAGGCCAATTATTCTGTGGTGGCCGCCATGTTTCTAACAATCGGTTACTTACCCATTGATTGACTACTTGTTATGCGCTAGATTACTTACAAATTATTCTCAGGACCAAATCATGATCGTAACCGTCGACATCATTCCATTCAGACTATCTGGCTGCGCCGATAAAGGGTTGGAAGTGTTGCTGATCAAACGTTCAAATCCAGAGCGCCCTTACCATGGCGTATGGGCTCTACCCGGCGGATTTGTATTTGATAAAGACATGACCCACGAAGGTGGACGCCCAGCAGACGAGAACTTCGAAGCAGCACGACGCCGTATTTGCCGTGAAAAAATCCACACCTACCCTCGTCACTTTAGTGAAGCCTTTGTCGATGGGGACCCAAAGCGCGATCCTGAAGATTGGAGCCTGAACATCACTCACTATGCCTTGGTTGACCGCAACAACAAAGAGCAAATCGATAACGCTGGCGTACCAGAATGTCATCTAAAGTGGTTCCCACTACAAGCAATCCTTGATGGTGATGAAACTCTCGCTTTTGATCACCAAAAAATGATTGAAAAAGCATGGCAGAAACTGCGCGCCTCTATCGAATACACCTCTGTCCTGCTGTTCGCACTTGATAAAGAGTTTCTGGTTGCAGACATCATCGCGGCCTATCAAGAATTTGGCATCGACATCAGCCGCATGACGATCAAACGACGTTTGATTGATTCGGGTGTGCTCAAGCCAACCAACAAAGTCGCTTCCACCAATAAAGGCAAAGGCGGTAAGCCAGCTATGGTGTACACCCTAGCAAGCGACGAAGTGACCTTTTTCCAAAACTGCTTGCGTGGCTAACGTAAGCATAAAGACAGACAAGGAGTCTGCCATGACAGTTCGAGTTAATTACCAAACCACCGCTGTGATCGACGTTGATCCAGAGAAAGGGTTTACCGAACTTTGCCCTGACGAATTGCCAGTTACTGGCGCATTAGACATCGTTCCAGAGCTTCTAAAGAATCACACTAAAGGTCGTTTGAAACTAGTCAGCCGCGACTTGCACCCACCAAAAGCAGCTTGGGATGCGGAAACGCCTGCAAACATGCTTGAACCAGTAGGCCTACCAAACGTGGATATTAAGTGGAACCGCCACTGCGTACTTGGTACTACGGGCGTTGAACTGCTGGATGGTCTACCACCTGTTCTGGAGTACGATTTCCAAGTGAACAAAGGCATGGACCCAGACGCACATCCTTACGGCATCTTTTTCCACGACGTGGCTGACACCAAAACCACAGGTGCAAATGAGTTCCTAAAATTCAACCACATCGACACGGTGGTTGTTGGTGGCTTAGCACTTGATTTTTGTGTGAAAAAGTCCGTCACTCAAGCACTCGATTTAGGTTTCAAAGTGATTGTGAACTTAGCCTCTAGCCGCGCAGTCTTGCCAGATACTATCGATGCAGTGATTGCCGAGATGGAAGAGAAAGGCGCAGTGTTTGTTAACAACGCAGATGACATCATCGTAGAAAACTTCGCGTAATTTGCGTCTACAAACCAAGATATTCTCGCTGAACCAAGCGTCTAGAGGTTACTTGGGTATAATCAATAAAACAAAACGGTCCAGCTTATCTGGACCGTTTTTCGTTTGTGATATTTGCATTCAGAAACAGCAAAAACGAGTGCTAGATTGGAGAACATCACCTCAGGAATTATTACACTAATAGTAATGATCTGAGCAGAAAGGACGCCATGATGCACCAACATGAAAAGTTAAACTACGTTGAGTTTGGGACAACCAACATCAGCGCAACTAAACAGTTTTTCGAGCAGGCTTTTGGGTGGAGCTTCGTTGATTACGGCCCTGAGTACAGCGCATTTACAGGCCAAGGTTTAGACGGTGGTTTTTATGTAGCGGAGCAAGTCAGCCAAACAACAAATGGGGCTGCGTTGCTAGTGTTTTATAGCTCAGATATTCGTGCCACGTTAGCAAAAGTTGTGCAGTTCGGAGGGCAAGTCATCCGCCCGATCTTTGAATTCCCCGGAGGTTGTCGTTTCCATTTCACTGAACCAAGTGGCAACGAGTTCGCGGTCTGGTCTGAAAGCCAATAATTAATGACAAGTAAAACAACAACGAACCACCTCATTCGATAATTGACTCGAAGAGTTACAAACCCGTGCGCCCCGCCTTTTCATTTATTGATGATGCGGGGCTTTTTGATTGCTCAAATCTTATACAGTTACTTTTATTTTTTAAATCAAAAGCAAAGGTAAAAAATGGAAGTTTTGAAGCGTTGGCTCATCGCCTTTTCCTTAGGATTAGCGTTATCGGCATGCGGAGGTGGTGATGGTTCCGGTGTGGACTCCTCAACATCGGATAACAACTTCAATCAAATACAGGGAAGCATCTTTTCCAACATCACGGGCGTCACCTACCCGTATGATGTTTATTTGCCTGAGAACTACGACGACAGACTCAGTTCTTTGCCCGTCATTTTTGTCTCGGATGGCGGAGGAACGGGATTGAGCTTCGCAGAACTTATTGATGACTACGGTGCTGAAGTCATTCTCGTTGCCGTTCACGAAGGCCCTCCTGGTCGCAGAGACATCGATTACTTGCCTCCGGGCGTAGATGACTACTATCTCTTTCTTACGCAGGAACTAATTCCAATTGTTGAAGCAGAGTATGATATCGATCCGACTCAGCGTACACTGGCTGGTCATTCGTTTGGCGGTGCGAAATCCGCTTATGTGATGCTAACGGAAGATGTTGGTGCCGAGTTTTTCTCAAACTTTATCATCTCTGATGGTTCTTTTTGGCGAATTGAAGACACCATCTACACGATAGAGGAAGATCGCTACCTTATTTCTCCTTGGCTTGACGTCACCGCGGTTTTTAGCGCGACATCTGGGATGACAGGGAATTTTTATTGGGTAGATATCTTCTACAGCCATATTAAATCGAAAGAGTATCAAGGGTTCACTTTACCCCCTTTGATTCACTACAACGGATTACACCATGGCGTAATGTGGTATCACACCTATAGAGACAGCCTGCCAATCTTGTTTCCAAAAGAAGAAATTTAAGATCATCATAATAAGTAAGCGGTAGCCAAATCCGGAACTGGCGTTACATTTCTGGTTGATCTCATCCTTGGTTTAATCCACTGTTAGCGCAACAATTAATCAATGAGGCGCTAGACCTCGACCAAGGATGTAACATGACCGCAGGCAGTTTTCTTCGCTTACTTTGTCTCGCTGCTATTTGGGGTGGCTCGTTTCTATTTATGCGAGTCGCCGCCAATACGTTCGGGCCAGCTTACTTAATTGAATTTCGAGTGGGGTTTGCAGCGATAGCCTTGTTGCTCATCTCCATTTATCTCAAAAAGAGACTCTCCTTCACCGCGCATACCAAACATTTCTTTATTATTGGATTGTTTAACACTGCAGCACCGTTTCTATTTTTCGCCTACGCGGCACAAACACTCAATGCGTCGACTTTATCGATACTTAACTCAACGGCTCCTATTTGGGGCGCATTGATTGGCTTTATCTGGTATCGCAGCCCGCTGACCAAGAAAGCGATTCTTGGCATGGCGATTGGTATCACTGGCGTCGCTGTATTAGTCGGTTGGAGTGCGGTGAAGATTGGTGAGGAGGCCATTCTCCCGATCATTGCTAGCTTGTTGGCCGCGTGTAGCTATGGAATCGCGACCAACTACACTAAGAATGCACCTCAGATACCGGCTTTCAATAATGCACACGGTAGTATGTGGGCAGCGGTAATTTGGGTACTTCCGCTACTGCCGTTTTTACCAATGCGTGCAGAGCCAACTAGTATAGAGTGGAGCTCTGTGGTTGCTCTCGGCGTGGTTTGTACTGGTTTGGCGTATTTGCTTTACTTCCGTTTGGTATCAGAAGTAGGCCCAGCATCGGCGCTTTCGGTTACCTTTCTCATTCCAGTCTTCGGAATCTTATGGGGCTATCTGATTCTAGATGAACCAATCGGCTTCAATACCATCATAGGGACCATTCTGGTACTAAGTGGAACAATGTTGGTGACCGGCTTCTCTCCCGCCGCGATTCTTGCAAAGCGAAAAGAAAAAATGGCTTAGTTAACCCAACACCACTTCCACACCTTGCTTTCTCAACTGTTCGAGGTCGCTTTTCGGAGCGGCTTCGTCAGTTAACAGCACCGAGATTTCGCTCGTTTTACCAATCGAAGATGGGTAGATTTGCCCAAACTTACTTGAGTCCGTCAGCACGATGTTAAGACGCTTTTTCGCAATGATGGTTTCAGCGATTTCTGCACGCATCATGTCTCGGCTAGTAAAGCCTGTGTCTTGATGAAAGCCGTCAATACCCAAGAAAGCCGTGCTGAAATGAATGTTCTCGATACATAGCTTGGTTAACGGTCCAACTAAGCTCTCGCCTTGATGCTGATACACACCACCGAGCAAGATGATGTTAGCTGAGGTGTTACGGATGAGGTGGGCGATGTACGCCGATGGGGTAATGATGGTGACATCACCGCGTTCAGCTAACGTGCGAGCCAAGAGCGCATTAGCACTACCGCCTTCGATTAATACGGTTTCGTTTGGTGATACCAAGTCTGCCGCTTTGTTGGCTAATGCTTGTTTGATGTCGAAGCGCACTTCGAGTCGCGTATCAATATCGTCACTTTGTAGCGCCGTAGCAGCGCCGTGTACACGCTTTAAATAACCTTGTTGCTCAAGGAAGTTCAAATCCTGCCTGATGGTCACGCCCGACACGCCAATGATGTCAGAAAGCTCCGTCACTTGAACGCGTTTGCGGTCATTAACCAATTGCAGGATTTCATTTTGTCTTGAGTTCACAGGCTCGCTCCTTTTTGATGAGCTTGCAGTATACGCCCGAACACTTTCATATGAAAGCAGCCTGTGAACAATAGAAATAAGCTAAGCTACGTTACACCGTAAGCTCAAGACGGTTGCCATCCGGATCTAACACGCAGCTTTCGTAGTAACCGTCACCTGTTTGTCTCGGACCGTCGATCCATTGGTAGCCATCATCTACTAAGGTTTTGGTTAGTTGGTCCACCGCCTGCTCTGATCCTAAGGCGAAGGCAAAGTGTGCCAACCCCGTTACCTGCATCACATGAGATTTTTCACGGGCGGTAACACCTTCCATCGACATTAACTCCAATCGTGCACCACTTTCAAACGAAAGAAAGTAAGATGAAAATTGCTTAGTTGGATTGTGATATTTATCGTTAGACACCGCGTTAAAGTATTTCTCATAGAAGGCTTTTAGCTCTTCCAAACGTTCAGTCCAAATCGCGATATGTTCAATTTTCATTAGGATTCCCCCTAGCTCTTAACTGCGTTCAATCTAACGAGGAAACGCAGCACAAAAAAGAGAGCAAATCACCACCGAGTTATTCCTGTTTTATGGTTGGAGTTGTGTTTGAGTGAAAGTGATGCCCATAATGACGCAAAGTTTTTCAGGACAGAATGATGGAAGAAATTTATTTCGCAGGCGGCTGCCTTTGGGGCGTTCAAGAATTTATGCGCCACCTTCCGGGCGTAATCAGCACCGAAGCAGGACGAGCAAATGGCTTAACGGATAACACTCAATCCGAATACGATGGCTACGCAGAATGCGTGAAAACCCAGTTCGGCCCTGAGCAAGTTTCGGTTGAAACTTTAATGGGGTATCTGTTTGAAATCATCGACCCGCACAGTGTTAACAAGCAAGGTGAAGACGTAGGTGAGAAGTACCGTACTGGTGTCTATAGCCAAAACGAACAACACCTAGCGATTGCTAAAGCGTTTATCGCAGCAAGACCAGATGCCGATAAGATCGCCGTAGAAGTGCTGCCACTCACAAACTATGTACCAAGTGATGATGAGCACCAAGATAGACTCACGCGCTTTCCCAATGACTACTGCCATATCCCGTTAGATTTGCTGCATAAGTACAAGAATCAGTCTTAATAGGCTCTTCAAATCCAGCGTAACAACCCCTCCTAACCTCCCCTTGACTTCAACTTCGGAGCTTAAATTAGCCAATGTGTATCAAGGGGAGTAGCACAAAGCCTCTTTTTTATAGCAAAATTGAACCATATTTGATTCCCTTCTCGTTTATTTTCAAGCTTCATTATTAATTTCAAAATAAATGGAATATAAGTCACAATACTAATTCCCTTCTAGCTCATTGATATTAATGACTTCTATCACACTTAGCTCTCAGTGATACAAAAATATAGTTATTGGATTTTTTTTACTATTTCAGAAAACCGTAACATTAATTAAATTTTCCTCATTACTTCAGTACCAATGAGTCAAAAAATGATTACAGAACTAACAAACGTCAATTTAATTAAAGGCAACCTTCAAGCAAATAATAAAAAAGAAGTCTTTGAAGAGCTAGCGCAAATGCTATTCGAAAATAATCGAATCAGCAGCAAAGAGGCTTTTTTAACCGACATCGAAGCACGTGAAGCATTAAGCGTGACTTCAATGGACGGCATCGCTTACCCACACGCAAAAAGCAAAGCGGTTACAGAGCCTGCAATCGCTGTTGGCGTAAAGCGCGAAGGCATCGAGTATGGCGACGAAGAGGGAGTCAAACCGACCGTATTCTTCATGATTGCCTCACCAGATAACGGTGCCGACCACCATATTTATGTTCTTCAAGAATTATTCGGCAAATTTAGCGAAGAGTTTATTGAAGATATTCATAACGCAAAAGACGAAAAACAAATACTAAATATTTTAATTAATTCATAAGGCGTGAAATTATGAGTACAATCACAGCTCAAGCTAGTAATAATAGCGATTTCAAAAAAATCCTAAGTACCATGAAAGGTCACCTTTTATTCGGTACTTCTCACATGCTTCCATTTATCGTTGCGGGTGGTGTACTACTGGCGCTAGCGGTAATGGCATCAGGTAAAGGTGCGGTTCCTGCGGACGGTTTATTGGCTGATATTTCTAATATCGGTATTAAAGGTCTGGTGCTGTTCCCAATTATTCTTGGTGGCTTCATCGGTTACTCAATTGCAGACAAACCAGCTCTAGCACCAGCGATGATCTCTTCTGGCATCATGGCTGACATGGGCGGCGGCTTCCTTGGTTGTATCGTAGCGGGTTTCATCGCAGGTGGTGTGGTATTCCAACTTAAGAAGATCCCTCTTTCTGCTAACATGACTGCGTTGGGCGCTTACTTCATCTACCCTCTACTAGGTACGCTTATCTCTGCAGGTATCGTTCTATGGGGTATCGGTGAGCCAATCAAGATCTTCATGGCGTCTATGAACGAATTCCTAGCTTCTATGGCTGGCGCTTCTAAAGTGGTTCTAGGTACGATTCTTGGTGGTATGACTGCATTCGATATGGGCGGTCCAATCAACAAAGTAGCAACGCTATTCGCTCAAACTCAAGTTGATACTCAACCATGGCTAATGGGTGGTGTTGGTATCGCAATCTGTACGCCTCCTCTAGGTATGGCACTAGCAACATTCCTATTCAAGAAGAAGTTCACTAAGCAAGAACAAGAAGCAGGTAAAGCAGCAGCAATCATGGGTTCTATCGGTATCTCTGAAGGTGCTATCCCATTCGCAGCAAACGACCCTGTACGCGTTCTTCCTTCAATCGTTGCTGGTGGTATCGTTGGCTGTGTGTTCGGCTTCCTAACAGACGTACTACTACACGCACCATGGGGCGGTCTAATCACAGCTCCTGTATCAAGCAACATCCCAATGTACGTTGTGGGTATCGCACTAGGCTCACTAACAACAGCAGTTATCGTTGGCTTCTGGAAACCAGTTGCTGAAGAAGAAGCAGAAGACGAAATCGCAGAAGCAGCACCTGCACAAGCTCAAGCGGCTCCAGCAGCAGGCGAAGGCGAGTACGACATCGTAGCAGTAACATGTTGCCCATCTGGCGTAGCACACACATTCATGGCAGCGAAAGCACTAGAGAAAGCTGGTGCGGCAGCGGGTCTAAAAATCAAAGTAGAAACTCAAGGTCAAAACGGTATCCAGAACCGAATCACTGACCTAGATGTAGCAAACGCGAAGCTGGTTATTCTAGCTCACGATATCCAAGTAAAAGACGCTCACCGCTTTGCAAAAGCAAACGTTGTTGAGTGTTCAACGAAAGAAGCGATGCGTAACGCAGCGACTCTTGTGAAAGCTTAAACCTTAAGCTCCTCCCCCTAAGAGCCCTTTCCTTAAGGGCTCTTATTATTTCTCAAGCCAGCAAGTGATAATGTCACATCGAATGCAGATTGCTCCGAGCAGCCTGATGTATTTTCACCACACCATAACGGCGTAAAATCATCCTTACCCAACAGCTCGGCTTTAGAGCGTAATGGAGTCATCTCTATCGAAGCATAAGGAAAGGTAGGGGCCGTAGAGTTCATCTCTCCTAGCACTTTCATTGCTCGATTAAAGATACCTCTCGCAGGCCTTCCTGAAAAAACATTAGTTATTTTCGTATTATCCTTTGCTTTCTGCTTTATCGCATTTTTATGCAAGTGAGTTGCTTTGCTCTCCGGACACAATAAGTATGTTGTCCCTACTTGGGCCGCACATGCCCCCATAGCCCTCACTTTAAGAAAATCGCCATGACATGCTATTCCACCAGCGGCAATAACAGGAACGCTTACTTGTTCAACGATCTTAGGCAACAAAACACTTAGGCTTTGTTGACTCGCCAAGTCATCAGTTAAGAACATTCCTCTATGTCCACCTGCTTCTCTTCCTTGAACGATAATGCCATCCACTTTGTTCTTCTCAAGCCAAACTGCTTCTTCAACTGTTGTAGCCGAAGATACAATTTTGCCACCCCATTGCCAAATACGTTGCATTAAATCTAACGAAGGTAGGCCAAAGTGAAAACTAATAAACTCAGGGGAAAATGGCTCTATCGCATCTGCCATTTCATGGTTGAATGGTTTCCTAGATGTCCCTACACTCACCCCTTCAATATCGAGACCTAACTCCTTGTAATATGGCTGAAGCTGTTGTTTCCACATGTCTTGCTGATGAGGATCAAACGCTGGCATTTCGTGACAAAAGAAATTCAAGTTGTATGGTCGACTTGTCGCTTTCCTGATTGCTCTAATTTGCTCAATCATTACATCAATACTCAACATACCACATGGTAATGACCCTAAACCGCCCGCCTCGCAAACTGCAATGGTCAATTCACTGTCCTGCACCCCGGCCATTGGCGCTTGAATTATGGGTAACTCGACATCGATAAGATCTTTAATTGTAAATGCCTTCATTTGCTCTCCTTGCATGTGCAGACACTGGCAGTCATATTTGTCTAAAGAGAGTATTAGAGTTTCATATTGAGCAAATATTAGACAAACGGAAACCCCATAGTTGTGCGCTATGCACTTTTGATAGAAATAACAAAGGGAGCAACTAGGGCTCCCTCACAATACCATTGCTTCTGTTTGTCTAACGAATGGCCTCTGCCTCTAACTCTTGCTCCGCCAACGATAACATCGCAAATTCTTCTTCCGCGCTGTTTGCGACTAACTTATTGCGACTGTATAACCCGTAATAAACTGCGCCAATCAAAAACAATCCCATGGTCATAAAGAAAGCGGATGGTTCAAAGGCATAGACTCCGGTCATCGCCACTAATGATAGGACGAGGGCGATACTAGAAGTCAGAATACCTCCTGGCGTTTTATACGGTCTTTGTAACTCTGGTTGTTTGATCCTCAACATGATGTGGCTTAGTGACATTAACGCGTAAGACACTGTTGCTCCGACAACCGCCATTGCTAAAATCAAATCGCCTTCACCAGTTAGTGAAACCACAAACCCGAAAAAGCCTGGGACAATCAGCGCTCGCGTCGGTACTTTGTTGTCGCTCGTTAAAGATAAACTTTGTGGTAAATATCCGGCACGAGAAAGGGCAAAAACCAAGCGGCTGTAACCATAAATGATCGAGAAAAATGAAGCTACAAGGCCAGCTAAGCCTAGTATGTTTACCAATGTTGCTACAGTTGGATTTCCTGTCAGTTTCAAAGCATCAACCAATGGCACAGCGCTATTACCAATTACCTCAGAGCCAACAGCACCAGCAAGTAAGACAACAACCAAAGTAGCCGTCAGCAACAAAAACAACATTGCGCCTATGATCCCTTTCGGAACATCTTTCGCAGGATCTTTCGCTTCTTCCGCAGCCAAAGGCACACCTTCAACGGCTAAAAATAACCACATTGCAAATGGCAGTGCTGCCCAAACACCATACCAGCCAAATGGAAGTAGCTCAGAGGCCTGTGCAGTTGCCGGGGCAATATCAAACAAGTTATTCACATCGAAATGGCCAACTAATACAGCCGCAGTTGCAAGTATTGCAACCACCGCTAAGCCACTGATGATCATCATAACTTTCAGTGCTTCTCCGACACCAGCCAAATGGATACCAATAAAGACAGCATAAAAAAGAGCGTAAACAATAGGGCCATCAATACCGATGAGTTCATTTACCGCAGAACCGATAAAAATGACGATCGCGGCAGGAGCAAGGGCATACTCAATAAGAACAGAAAGCCCTGTCATAAAGCCCCCCGTAGGTCCCATTGCTTGACGAGCAAAACTGTATCCTCCACCCGCTGTTGGAATCGCCGCTGACATTTCTGCCAATGACAGCACCAACGCAAAATACATCACAGCCATGGCAATTGCTGCAATTAAGAACCCGCCCCAACCGGCTTGAGCGATACCAAAGTTCCAACCTGCAAAATCTCCAGATATCACATAAGACACGCCCAAACCAGCAAGCAGTATCCAACCTGCGCTCCCTCTTTTTAACTGCCTCTTAGAGAGGTATTCCTGATGCTTTGACATAGTAAATCCTTCTACTTTGATGATATTAAAAAATTCTCACTAGCGTTATCTTCAACAGATTCAGGTGAACCTTCGTCCATCGAAGAGCGATCTTTTAGCCCAACCCCTGATAGCTGTAGTTTCCTGGCTTCCTTAAGTAAGTACATAGCCCGATGACATGCCTCTTCGTAAGGTTGTCCTTCTGGCCTAACATTTGAAATACAGTTACGCTGGGAGTCCCTTGAACCTCTCCTTGCTCCCCACGTGAGATACATACCCATACTGTCTGGTGACGTTAATCCCGGTCTTTCTCCGATCAGGAGTAGTACCATTTTTGCATTTAAGCACTCGGCAACATCATCACCAGCCGCAACCCTTCCTTGTTTGATAATGACTATCGGGGCGAGATTCCATCTATGCTCATCATCCTCGCTCAACATAGAAAGCAGTTGATTTACGACCGGGATAGCATGTGTCTGAATCGCAACAGACGATAGTCCATCGGCGATCGCAATGACCAGATCCGTATCCTGAATCAGTTCCTTCTCAACACTCTTTAACTCTCGCCACGATTTAGAGCTCAATCGACGTCCTAAGTCGGGCCGTTGCAAATACATCAGCCTGTCAGAGACTTCACTTTCCAAAACCATCGGAGGCTCTGGCGTATGCTGAAGGGTTGAGCAACTACTGCATAAACTTGCCAATAAGCAGTCTGTATCAAGGTCACAATGCACGGCGTCCATTGCTTTGGCATGGTCAAGTTGAAATTTAAGCAACTCACTTGTTGGTACACTGGTTCCACTCCTTCCCAAGGCAATTCTTGCAGAAGTAAATTCACGTAGTCGATGCCAAGGGTTTTGAATCACTACACTTTGTTTTTTCACTTTCTTGATTGAAATCACTTGCCCCATAAACTCACCAATGATTAATGTGGGCAAGTGCACCCATAAACGAATCAGACATTCGATCATTCAAACGAACGTTAGTAACATCGTTAAAGATCTGCATTTCGGTCAACCAACGTTCGAACTCAGGAGCAGGCTTTAAACCGAGCACTTTGCGTGCGTAGAGAGCATCATGAAATGAAGTTGTTTGGTAGTTGAGCATGATGTCATCAGAACCGGGAATACCCATGATGAAAGAGCATTCTGCGACGCCTAATAGTGTCAATAGGTTATCCATATCGTTCTGGTCAGCATAAGCGTGGTTGGTGTAGCAAATATCACAACCCATTGGTAAACCTAACAATTTTCCGCAAAAATGATCTTCGAGGCCCGCCCTTATGATCTGCTTTCCATCGAACAAATATTCTGGCCCTATAAAGCCCACCACAGTGTTAACCAGCAGAGGGTCAAAGTGTCTCGCTACGGCATAAGCGCGAGCTTCACAAGTCTGTTGGTCAACACCGTGGTACGCATTTGCCGACAAAGCAGTGCCTTGGCCTGTTTCAAAATACATTACGTTATTTCCTACAGTGCCTCGATTGAGGGAAAGCGCCGCCTCTTGCGCTTCTTTCAATAATGCTAAGTCGATGCCGAATGTGTCATTAGTACCCTGAGTCCCACCTATAGATTGAAAAACCAAATCAACTGGTGCGCCCATTTCTATCGCTTCAATCGTATTAGTAACGTGAGTCAAAACGCAGGACTGAGTGGGAATCTGATAGTGTTGAATGACTTCATCCATCAAGTTCATCAATTTGACAGCTTGGGGGACATTATCCGTTGCAGGGTTAATACCAATAACAGCATCACCATTGCCGTACATAAGGCCATCAAAGATAGTAGCTGCGATACCATTCAACGAGTCGGTCGGATGGTTGGGCTGTAAGCGAGTAGATAAACGATTCGGTAAGCCTATGGTATTTCGAAAAGCCGTAATCACATGACACTTTTTTGCTACTAGAATGAGATCTTGATTGCGCATGATTTTGCTGACTGCTGCGACCATCTCCGGCGTTAGCCCTCTTTGTATGGCCTGCAAAGTCTCAGGAACAGCCTGATCACTCACTAGCCAATCCCTGAAGTCCCCCACAGTGAGGTGCTCTATCAAAGTAAAAGCCGTTTGGTCATGCTGATCGATGATAAGCCTAGTAACTTCATCCTTTTCATATGGGATGACGACATCATTGAGAAACGTCTTTAATGGCAACTCAGCCAACGTCATTTGGGCGACAACTCGTTCAGCTGCCGAATCAGCACAAACGCCTGCTAATACATCACCCGAACGCTCAGGGGTCGCTTTTGCCATAAGCTCCGCGAGCGAGTTGAAGTGGTAAACTCTACTTCCCACCTGTCGACGAAACATCCCTGTCATCCCTATACCTCGAATTCACTTGGTTCAGTTTTTGCTCAAGCGTAAATGAGCATTCATAAACTAAGCGTTGCGAAATACGTTCCGACGGATTATCAAAAATCGGCAAACATAAAAAGTTATCTTTAAACAGATAGTTATAGTGCCAATGCTCTAAATTGATTCAATATTACAAGACTAGGTTTGGTTAGAATGAAAAAAACTCCTCACGATGACGCACCAGATTTGTGCGTACATCTCACAAAAGATGCAAACCAGCAGGCAGCAAGCTTAGTAAACTGGCAACAAGAATATGATCAACTTAGTGGTGGCTGTTTTAGAGGGCAGATCAGGGAGCGGCGATTTAAAAATATCCATGTTTTCCGTGAAGATAGTAATCGAATCTTGAAACAGCATTGCCGGGTTGATGAAGGCGGAGTTTGGATAGGACTGAGTGCAGACGATCAACTAGCACATTTAAATCACCAAAGAGCAGATGCAGAGCAGGTACTTATCCAAACAGGCGGTCAGGACTTTGAACTACTCACTCCTGAAGCTTTCTCTATTTATGGTTTGGTTTTTCATAACAGCGAAAATAACGCCTACCTAAACACTCAACGACCTAGTACTAAATGTATTTCCCAAGGCTTTAAATCTTTACCTACGCGCGAGATAGAACATCTCAAAGCTTACTTACGAATACTACTCAGCAACAAACCAACCAAATGGTCCTGCAAGACACACGAGGTAATTCTAACTGACCTATTACTTGCTCTGGTAGATTGCAATACCTCCAGTATGGAAATAGCTATAAATCCGTCTCATCGTCAGAAGATCATGACGCGAGTCTTGGAGCAAGTAGAAGCCATGGATCCCTCTTATCCCATAACCATAGGTGAGCTATCCCAATCCGTGCATGTCAGTCGAAGGACATTACAATATGTATTTGAAGCTTGCTGCGACTTATCACCAAAACAGTTTTTATTAAACATTCGGCTTAACCAAGTACGCAGGATGCTACAGAACTCTGAATTGGACAAAACCATCTCTGAAATAGCGTTTGCCTTCGGTTTCTTCCACTTGAGTCAATTTAGCCGTTTATACAAAAACTTATTTGGAGAGTCCCCCAGCGAAACTCGCCAAATATTTAGGGGGAAATACATCGTTTGAAGATGGGGGCACTGAAGGAGCATAGAGTTTGCCGCTAAGACACTCCAGCAAAATAAAGCGCGTAAGAGGTTGAATGTCATACTTACGCGCTCGATTCCATTGGTATGTCTATTTGAGAAGTTTTAGAAAGCTCTCAAGACACAAGCATAAAACCTGTGATCAGAATTCAAAGTCAACGGTTAGATAGTAAGTACGTCCCATTTCTGTATCTTCATAATCTAAGTCTGTTTTATCTAGACGTTCATCCGTCAAGTTTGTCACACCAGTCTTGATGGTGAAGTTATCATTAATCGTGTACGCCCCACCAAGAGATAAGATTGAGTAATCATCTAGCGTGTTGTCTTGGCCATCCTTTTGCTTGCCCGTGTAGTTCACTGTCGCAAATAGCAGCAGATTTTCAGTACCTTGCAAGTTTAGATTCACATTCGCCAACCACTCTGGTGTATACGAAATATCCATGCCATTTTCTTTGTTTTTTGAGTCGGTATAGGTAGCATTCGAGACTAAAGATAAGCTATCAAAGATATCTAACTCGCCTTCTAACTCTACCCCTTTAGTTTCGACTCTATCGATGTTTTCATACTTGATGATATTTGAAGTCCCGTTGAAGAAAGGCTCTAAGTCGCGATCAATTAGATTCTTAACATCATTGAAGAATATCGTTGCTTGTACGTAGCCACGAGTCGCATAGTAAAGAGTCGAGAATTCATAAGTTTTCGACGTTTGAGGTTTAAGATCAGGGTTACCGACTAAAGTACATCGCCCACCACAGCTTACTAGCGAAAAATCTTCTGAAGACTGGAAAATAGTTGGAGCTTTAAATCCTTCCCCATATCCACCTTTAAAAGTAAAGTTCTCGATACCGTTGTAAACCAAATACGCTCTCGGACTAAAGTTATTACCAAACTGGTTGTTGTGCGTTAAACGACCACTAATTGTCGCAATTAAATCATCATTCACTGAGTATTCGTCTTGCACATAAACAGCGTTTTGCGTCACGGAGCGGTCACTAGAATAGTCACGTTTGTTCTCTACACTCGTGTAAGAAAATTGACCACCCACTGAGATAAGTTGATTCTCTACGTTTTCTAGAACGAAACGACCATCGACAGTGTGGTTATCTTGTGTCATTTCCGCTTTTTTAACCAGTGGATGGAAGTTGTCCTCATTTACTTTTGATGTTTCATAGAAATAAGAAAAATCTGACTGTCCCCAGCTCCAATTACGATTATGGCCCAATGTAGAGGTTAGCTTTTCACTATCATACTGGCTCTTATACACCGCGTTTCTTTGACTAAAGTAACTATATTCAACTCTATCATCCAAAGCATATGCGACATCTAAGTAAACCTCATCGTGATCGGTCGGGAGCCAACTTAAACCACCACGAACAGTTTTTCTATCTTGCTCAGCTTGGGGCGAGAAATTATCGCCCGCATCATCAGGGAACCACGCATTCTTTTTACTCATATCCAATGAGAGCGTGTAAAACAACGAATTGGGAACGAGGGCTCCTCTAGCAAACACATTACCAATCGCGAGTTCACCATCGGCGTCGTTAACCAAAGAGGAGGCATTGTTATCCTGTGGAAGGCTATAAGAAAGGCTACCAGAGACCGTAGTCTCTTCTTCCGGTTTCTTTAGAATTACGTTGACCACACCACCAATAGCTTCGCTACCATACAGAGATGACATAGGGCCTCGAACAACTTCAACTTGTTCAATCGCACTTAAAGGTATGCTTGATAAATCAAAAGAAGCACCGCGAATCACTGTCTCACTTGAACTCGTACGACGACCATTGATTAAGAACAGTGTGTAATTGCCATTTGAAGAGTTTTGGTTATGCAAACCACGAATAACAACTTTAGGCTCGCTACCCGTATTTCTTAATATATGCACACCAGCGACATTTTCTAACGCAGTCGTAATATCTGTCGCTGGAATTCGGTTCAGTTCCTCTGAGGTAATGACAGAAATAGAAGCGGGAGCATCCTTAATCGATGTCTCATGTTGAGCTGCGGTAACTACCATCACTTCCATGTCATTATCATTGGCGTGTGTAAGTGATGGCGCTGTGGATAGCGCTAACGCCACTGCGAGGCTTAAATTATAACGTCTCATTATTAGTCCTTTTATAGGTTTCTATTTTTCTGTGTTAAACAGGGCTATCAGCCCACCAGCTAGCATCGCGCGCCAGCTAAAGTAATCGTGTCCACTTGCTCCTTTCTCAATAGCAACTTTGTATCCCTTACTCTTAAGTGCCTGATAAAGCTGTTGGTTAGTAGCGAGAATACTGTTTGACTCAGGTTCGACTTCGAATTGCCCAACTGTTAGGTATATCTCAAGATCTTTTTTGGCTTCTGCCCCGACAACATCCGCCATCCAGTTGCTATGGCTACTTTGTATTTCAGTCGCTTGAGGAGCCCACCAGAAAGAACCAGATTGGCTCAATACTTTGCCAAAACGGTCAGGGTGCTGGAGTGCAATGTACATAGAGGCTAAACCTCCGAAGCTTGATCCTGAAAGCACCGTATTTTTGGCATCAGGACAGATATTCTGGGTATCACAAAGCCATGGCATAAGCTCATCAGCGAGAAAGTCAGCGTAGGCTTTGTTAGGTGTGAGCTCTGCCGCACGCATACTCGGCATCGGGGTATTAACAAAGATCGCTCTCATCGCGGGAACCTTCTCATTAGCAATCAAATTATCGAGAATGAGAGGCGTTGGTACTCGTTCTAAATAAGCATCGCCATCAAACAAAATTAAGACTGGAGAATCACGACTGATTGAATAGATTTCGTTTGGTTGATATATGCTGATCTTTCTCGTGCGAGCATTTTTCGGACTTACATATGTATGATCGGCAATCGTCCCCTTTGGATTCCCACTCTGTTGGGTAAACACATCATTACTCCAAGTCTTAAGAGTTACTGTCGACGCGGAGCTGGATAAATTATCGCCTTTTCCAAGCATTGGCTTAAAGTTCAATGGATCTGGTTTTATTGTCGCTAGAACGGCACGTCGCTGTTCTCTGCTTTCACCATCCAACAATTGGGGAACATTAGGGGCAATTCGATAAGATAAGCGAGTGCTATTAGGAACTTGATAAGAGCGAAACCAGATATCTGTATCGCCGAGTTGACTCAAATGAGCGTGCCCACCATAGGGTGTCCCCAGCACTCTAACGTTATCAACATGGCCTCTGTACAAAAATGTAATCAGAGTAGAATCGTCATCGCTGTGCTCAATCAAAGGAGCACCGCCTTGCTGAAAAACTTGTTGCCAGAACTCTTGTTCAGCTGCAAAGTTCCCCTGCTCTAACTGCTGTGAGGTATGCGCGATTATTGGACTGATAATAGGGATATCCGGAGAAACATACTGATTGTCTTTTAGATCCAAGGCGTTCAGCAATATTGATACTCCCACCGCACACTTCTTAGCAGCAACGATCTCGATATGGTAGATTCCCGGTTTCTCTACATACCAAAACAGGTCTAACTCTGCAGTTGGAACACTAATTAGAGTTTTGACTACCTCTCCGTTTTCGTCCTTAACAACGACACTATCGAGCGCTTTTTCACTTTTAATGTACCCACGAAAATAACTCGTTTTTTCAACGCGTAAGGGAAAAGTATCCTGACTATCTACGGTTAATCGCTGCTCTGAATTTATGCTCAGAGTCTCATTACTTTCCAATGCATTTGATGTAGATAGCAGTGCGGCCAATACAATAAAGTTCATCATGCGTCATATTTTTAATGATATTGATTCTCATTAATGATAAGTTTTTTTGAACTTTGTAACAGCAAATTTGGTTATGCAAAACAGTCATTCTGTTATTCATCACCAACGTATTTTTATGAAAAATTGGTAGAAAACATGGCTAAACGACTTTCTTCTTTTCCCAAGAACGCTTTGATTCGTTGGAAGAATTACGATCGTACCCACGTATTGGTGTCTGATACTGCAACCTCTTCAGAGCATTTGATCGAAGGAGAGTGTACCCGTTACAAAGTTAAAGATGGCTTTTCTATCAATGGAGGGACGACGACAGAACTCGCGGACTATCAAGTCATCTCAACTGCTAGAAAGTCTTTAATATTGGTCCTTTTGCTTGAAGGGAAACTGAATTTTGGCTACGACAACTTGAGATTTACCCTTGATGCAACTCATTCACCGCAAGGTGTCCTTGTTAACCTCACTAAACCGGTCACTTTTAGGCGAATACTTCATAAAAACAACACCGTAACTAAACTCAATATCGTCACTCCAGTTACATGGGTAGCAGAAAGGTCAGAGAAAAACTCGGTTATAGAAGCGTTCACGGGGCAACATATGGCGAATTGCCCGATAGAAATTAATGAAGCGATCCTTCAACTCGCTTACGACATAACGAATAGGGGCACGCCAGAAGGTTTATTAGAAAAACTTCACATTGAAACTTTGACCCAAAGATTATTGCTCAATGTATTTGAGCAAGTCCTCTGCTCTTTGCCGAATGAAGGGGGGCTCTCGGAAAAAGGTGCGAAAGGAAACTCTCAAAGTGATCACGCACTAGACCACCTAGTGAGCTATATTGAAGCAAATCTCGATAGGGAACTATCAGCTAAAGAGCTCATTGAATTTGCAGCCATGAGCGAATCTAACCTACAGCGCAAATTCAAGACCACGCTCGGCTGCAGTGTTCAAAGCTATATTAGGAGGAGAAAATTGGAGGTTGCCCGTTTGAATCTAGAAATCGGTGCGGCAACGATTACGGAAGCAGCTTACAATGCGGGCTATAAACACCCTTCCAACTTTACCAATGCATTCAAAAAAACATTCGGTTACCCTCCTGCCGAAGTAAATGTTCAGCGCGGAGGAAAAAGAAACTGATGCAATATGGTGTCACGTTTAGATGACTCCAAATGGGCTTTAATTCTACGCTAGATATTCTGACCAATGCGCCACAGCACGCCACTAGGATCGTGCAAACAGAACTCTCGCATCTTCCAAGGTTGATCAACCAGTTCCGTCATCTTGGCTCCGAATGAGTCCAGAGCGACACTCGAAACATGTTCATGCCAACTGGCAACATCTTCCACCAGCAAATGCATCATGAAATTATTGCCGTGTTTTGGCTCATAAAAATCTTGCAGCAAGAATGAGCAACTGCCCTTGAAGAAGTACGCCACACCACCAAAATCCGAAGGCATCTCAAAACCCAACGCCTGATAAAAACGCTTTGATAACTCATAATCTTTCGCCGGGACAAAAGATTTAATTTCAACAATATTGAGGTTTTCCATTTCCTAAGTTTCCATTGTGTAGCACGTATTCAACCACTTTAAGTAACTCAGCGCGCCCTGACTAGGGTCTCTCTTTGTTTCTTAGGTGCAAGGCACACACTCCGCCATTTGGTTTTGCAGCCAATGGACAAATTTTTGCTCCAGTTCAGAACGTGCTTTGTCTTGAGTCAATAAGACATAGTCATGCCCTGACGGCACAAAACCAAATGGCGCAACAAGGTTGCCGCGTTCGAGGTCGTCCATCACTAGAGGATAAGAGCCCATCGCCGCGCCTAAACCGTCGACTGCAGCTTGAATGCAGAAATAGAAGTGTGCAAAAGACTGTTCTGCTTTTCTGTTCATCGACGCTTCACCAAAGCGCTGCATCCATTCGTGCCAAGCTTCAGGTCTGGTTTGGCTGTGTAATAGCTTCACGGAGTTCAAATCACTTTTCACTTGCTGCCAATAGTCAGGTGAAAACACTGGACCTACCCACTCTTCCACTAACTTGGTTTTTGGGTAGTGATACAAAGGCTCAAAGTCATCTCGACGAATCGCCATAGCAAGCCCCGTCGAGCCAAGCGTTACAGGTCCTCCCGCAGTCGAAAGCCGAACGTCTGCGTCACAACCATCATTAAACGCGGAAAGCCTCGGCATCAACCAACGCATGGTTAACGTTGGTTCACAAGAGACTTCAAGGTATTGATGCTTTTCCTGCACCAGCTTGTTCACGCCAGTTTCCAACGCTTGGAATGCTTGTTCGGTATAGCTTTTCAGCATCTCCCCCTCTTTAGTGAGCAACATATTGCGCCCTTGTTTGTAGAACAGAGGTTGAGCCAGATAGGTTTCCAACACTTTGATCTGCTTACTCACTGCGCCATGCGTAATACTGAGCTTATTTGCTGCCTCGCTAAAACTCGCAGACGATGCTGCGACATGGAAAACATGAAAGGATTTAAGATGCCTCATCTGTGACTTTTTCTCACACTTAGCAGAATTTGTTTCGATTATAGTCTCCGAACTCTCGACCTACAATTGCCCCATTCATAACAACGAAGAAATAGGAAACACCATGGAGCTTTTCAGCCTTGCCTTATTAGGCATACTCATCGTTATCAGTCCTGGAGCTGATTTTGTATTGGTTCTTAGAAACAGCCTCAACAATGGCAGACACGCGGGAATTTGGAGTGCCGTGGGCATTAGTCTTGCGATTTCGGTGCACATTACCTATTCATTGCTTGGTATCAGTTACTTAATCTCACAGAACGAATGGTTGTTCAGTTTGATTCGCTACCTAGGCGCGGCTTATCTGATCTATCTCGGATTGAAAGGGATTTTTGGGGCTGATTCTCAGCAGAAAATAGAGGGGGAAACACAAGGAAGCATCTCCATTTGGCAGTTCTTTTTCCAAGGCTTTTTGTGCAATGTACTTAACCCAAAAACCATGTTGTTCTTCTTGAGTATCTTTAGCCAAGTCATCGACCCGAATACAGAATCGCAGCACCTAGCTTTGGGTTACGGTGTCTACATGATTGCGCTACACGGGATTTGGTTTTCTATGGTTGCCATCTTATTTACCTCACCGCGATTACAGAGCTTATTACTGCGCGTTAAACACAGGTTGAACCAAGCTTGTGGCGCTGGATTATTGGTGTTTGGTGCCATGTTAGGGTTAAAGTCATAACACGCTGAATTACGACATTTCGACCAATGCCACATCGAAGTTTGATAATCACACGTATAATCTTCATCAGAACGATTAAGGGCAATTGACCTTGAGGAAAGGAACTCAATGAAAAAACTACTCCCGATCATTTTCACTTGTTTGAGCTTAGCTTTCAGCGCACCATCGGTATTTGCTTCTGAACGTGCAGAGCAAGGTTGGCAATGGATTGAGCAAGGCGCAATGATTGTCGATGTGCGCACACCGCAAGAGTTTGCCGATGGTCACTTAGACAATGCGATTAACTTTCCGCTTTCTGAGTTGGATAAACACTTTGCTAATGTCGATAAAGATACACAAATCGTGCTTTATTGCCGCAGTGGTAATCGCTCAGGGCAAGCGTATCAGTACCTACAATCGCAAGGATTTACCAACCTTCATAACGCGGGTGGCTTGGCTGAGATGCAACAAGCGAAGTAATGCCACTTAGCACCTGCCTAGGCAATGGCGTGGAAAGCACACCGCTCGTGTGCTTTTTTTGTTTTCTCGACGCCGAAAACTAAAGTTGGTACTGCAGCACCAGTTCGTGTTTCTCTTGGTAGGTTTGAATCAGTTCGGCTTTACTCTTAGCGGCATTTTGATAAAACAACGCACCTCCTTCAACCAACAAATCATAATGTTGCTGCAGCATATCTAAAACAAACTGCACACGTTTAATTGTGGTTGGCGTGCAACTCTTACCATCCAAATCATCTTCAATATCGAGCACATGCGAACGAAACATCTCAAGCGTAAAAAGATGTTCCAACTGAACGTCAGATTTTAGCGCTGTTTGTATCTTTTCCATCGACGTTTGCACTCGCTCTACGATTTCTGGCACGGCATCGTTTTGAACTAACCAGTCCCGCTTGTATTCAAGCATCTTAAAGCCTTGTTGTTTCACGTTTTTGAATAGCTGCATTGCCTCTTTTCGGGAATAATTTTGCTCCAATAACCAACCAGAGAAGAAGCGCGTTTCAAATCGCTCACAAGCATCAAACATAGGGTCATGCATACCATTGCTGTTGAACTCTCTTAACGGGTCAAACCGATACATATAACCAAAATCGAACAACTTTAGCTGACCTTGTTTATCCACCAGCAAGTTCCCTGAACACAAATCCCATTCAAACAACCCACTTCGCTCACAGACAAATAGAGTCGAGAATAGCTGCCCTAATAAGTCCTCAGTTAGGGCTTGAATTGGCGAACCTTCAATCCAATCTGAAACAATGATTCCTAAACGATAATCAGCATAAACAGTCTCAACAATGTGTTTAAAATCCTCAGTTAAATTCGGATTGTCTTTTTGAGTTTGAAAATCAAGACGGCGTTGAACTTCATTCAGAAAGGAGTACTGACCATCAGGGTTTTGCACTTTCGCCTGTGGGCGTTTTTTCTTGAGCGTATAGTCTCGTCCGCCGACACGAATATGAAATACCTGCGCCGTCAAACCACTTTCAAACGTTTCGACAACATACTCTGAGTTCGCTGTCGTAAACGCCAAGATTTCTGGTGGCAATGGACATTGATCCACATTGCCGACAATTAAGTTTTGATCACTTAAGTCAAATACTTGCTGCTGTAATTGGCGTTGGTTCATGAAGTGCTCCCTGCTAACGATTCAGATATTGTTTACTTTATCGACAATGAAGCACATGACCTCCCCCTTTCTGACCAAAGTCATGGTTGAGTACTTGGGTGGAGTCCCGTTTAAATCGATGAACTGACTCAGATGTTGTCATCTTCAGAGAGCTTGCGAAAGTAGTCTTCCAGTCGATGATGACCATAAATCGGCGCGATGTTATCTCCACCCAACATGGTCAGGAAGAACTCAGCGGGACCGCCCCATTTCTCTGGTAGGTGGCTTACTATTACGAGTGCGGCTCTGCGCAACAAATCCGGCAAATGCGTATTTTTCTCCGGCTTATTCTGAGATTTGAATGCAAGCTGAGCAATTTGGTTCACTGAAAACACATTCGGTCCGCCTACGTTAATCTCCGTTTCAGTGCTATCGATAGCCTCAACACAAAATCTCGCCAAATCTTTTCCGTGAATGGGATTAAGCAAGTTTTCACCATCGCCAAAAGTAAACACTCGACCCGATTTCGCCATGTTGTACACCTCGGTAATATCAGAGAAAAAACCATTCGGACGAATCACACAAGGGGTTAATTTTGTTGATTGCAAAAGTCGACTCGCAAAGCGCTCTTTCGCCTCTAAAAGACGAACTTGAGGATATTTCCGAGCATTAAACGCAGAGATGTAGATGAATTTACCAACACCTGCTCGCTCTGCTTCTTCGAGTAAGTTCAAGTTTGCTTGGTAGTCGACATCCAAATAACCTAATCCATCTTGCTGACGAGTAATGCCCAAGCATGAGATAACAACGTCCACACCCTCGCAAACTCCTTTTAGCTCATCGGGGTGAGTCACCTGCGCCTCTATCACTTGTGACTCTTCCACACCCATTGCGAGTAACTTGGTTTTGTTTCTCGCAATGGCTTTAAAATCAATGCGCTCAGAGAGGAGTAGCCCAACAATATTCGAGCCTAAGTACCCCGTTGAGCCCGCAATTAAAATTCGAGGGTGCGTTTTCATAATATGATGTCCTATTCTTGTTCTGGTCGGTATGGTTCTTCACGCAATACGTGGCTCACCAATAACTTTAGGTAGAACAGTGGTAAAAACCATTCCAAACTTTGTGGTGCTTGTGCCCAGTAAATCGAAATAATCACACTCAGAGAATACAGGGTTAGCGCCACAGGGCGTTGTAAATACAACGGTGTTTTCATGACTAGACTACATGCCAAGACCATGTAACCACCGATCACAACAATCCACATGATATCGAAGTTCAAGAACGCCCAGCTGTAGAGAGAAAGCTGCACGAAATGAGTCAGAATAAAGCTCATGTGCTGCTTAAAGCCTTGCCCTTCACGATGAAACCAGCGCTTTGCCGTAGACGTCGCATTGGTAATAATGCCGCCGATGATATCCACTGTGAGCAAACCCGCGATAACATATTGAGTAGTAGTCCAACCCAGTTGTGCAAAGTACGCATAAATCACCACGACAAAACCAGCAGCAAAAGGGACATACAGCTGTAAATTCTTTTCTGCTTTCGTTGCGCCCGGACCAATCAGCTTGTCAATTCCACCCCAGAAACCCGCTCTTGCTTGAGGAACACTCCAATCAATTTTCATACTAAAACCTTATTTAGACCAGTCGGTCTTTTTAAATTAGTACGCTTTGAGTGACAGGTAAAGATTTTTTTGTCCAGTTGGTCTAAATAAAAGATCTTGTGTTATACTGCGAGGCATTGCGGTAACAAAAACTGAGAAGAAAACCATGCCGAAGATCGTCGATCATGAAAGCAGACGTAGAGAAATTGCCTTAAAAGCAACCGAAGTGTTCCTTGAGTTCGGTTACAAAAATATTGGTATGAGACAGCTGTGCGAACAGTTAGGAATGAGCAAAAGTGCGGTTTATCACTATTACAAAAGTAAGGATGAACTATTCAAAGCCACAACAGAGGCCATCGTCAACTTTGACGCAGAAGTGCTAGCAGACAGACCAAACTCAAGTAAAGCGAGTACAGAGCAACAAGTCGAAAACTTCGTATTGATCTTCCTACAAATGGCTCCGCGTTTCTTCCAAGAAATGAAGCTTGTCTCTGATTACATTGATGTGATTGGACAAGAAAACATTGCCACCGATCCATGCATGTTGCTTGCGAATCAAAAGTACATAACGATGCTAGAAAACTACGTTTCAGCGAAGCACAAAGAATCGCTTTATACCCTAATACTAGGGCTGCTGAACCATCAGTTGATGTTGGGTAAAGCGCTAGAAGAGGCTTATGTTATTGAGCAGGTCGAACGGATACTTGGCTAATCTTCCACATGCTAATCCATACTGTTTGTGTGTTAACTAGAAGAGCGTCGCATATTCAGGTTTCTTGCTGGTAAATATGCCTCACTTCATCTACCAATAGGGTTTTATAAATTCTTAAGGAAGGGTGATTATGAGATGTATTGTCGTTCTTTTGGCTCTGCTTTCATTTTTCTCTAACGCTGCAACAAAAGAGTCTTTCATTGATAAAGGCCAGTTTAAGTATGTGCTTTATTCTGGCGTAGATGATTCCATTGTCGAACATATTAATCATCGACTTACGAGTAAAACTCCTCAGCTAATTACTGATTTTAAAGTAAAAGAAATGCCAGCGATTACGGTAAGGATCTGGAAAGACCGAAACCAATATTTAGCCTATCAAAAACACCTTTTAGGTCAGAGTTACCCTTGGTCTACGGGCTATATAAGCGAGAATGAAATATTACTCCGCGATACAGGTTCCCAAAGTACAATGGACACCGCATACCATGAATATGTACATCTAGTAACGACTGCAATAAACCCTAATATTATCAACAATCCAAGATGGCTCTGGGAAGCGATCGCTTGTTATGAAGCCGAAAAAGAATATGGCTGGCGTAAACCATCAACAAAAGAGGAATTTAGACAATACGCAAAAATTCTTAAAGAAGGTAACGGTTGGGATAGCCAAGGAGCCGTGTACCGTATCGGTTATAGCATTGGTGAGTTTATCCAGCAAAGTTATGGTTCGGATGGGTTAATCACCCTTATTCAAACCAATGGTGACATCTCTAAAGTGACCGATAAACCGCTGGAACAAGTGTTTGATGAGTGGATTGAGTTTACCGAGAATAAGTACTACTGATGTTCTCTACTTCCCTCGCCCGTACATCTTGTCGAAGTTTGGAATGTTCTTTTCCCAAATGGGCGTCTCTTCTCCCACAATAGATTTGAGTGTGTCGATAAATAACTTGGTTTTAATCGGTGCATCTCGGTGCGGATACACGGCATAAAAGGTACCGAAATCATCAATGTTCAAGTGCGTCATGATTGGCACTAGCTTGCCTTGTTTGATTTCGTCTTGAACCATCTGTGCGGTCACTACAGCAAGCGTATTTCCTCCTGCTGCACTTCTTGCCAACATTTCCACATCATTCACTTTATAAGCGACATTAAGCTGAAAGTGCTGTTGTTTACCTTGCTCATCTTGATAGCCGAATTTATCGAATAACAACCCTGGAGCGGCGTAAATAGTGGCGGGTAAAGATTCCAACTTCTCAAGACTGTTCACCTCACCATGCTTTTCTAAAAACGCAGGGGCGGCAACAATCAACAGACGACTTCGCGCAATCTTACGGGTAATCAAGCTCGAGTTTTTAGGTCGCCCAATTCGGAAGCCAATATCAAAGCCCTCTTGTACCATATCAACCATGCGATCTTCTAAGCGCAGTTCAAACTCCACATCTGGGTATTGTTGTTGAAACACCGAAATCGCATCTTGAACGTATTGACGCCCGAACATGGTCGAGCTGGTAATGCGCAAGACACCGCGAGGCTCTTCGTGATAATTCTGCGCCAAACGGTGAGTATCACTGAGAAGTGTACGAAGGGATTTGGCTTGGTTGACCATTTCATTCCCAGCAGCCGTCAATGATAAGGAGCGCGTGGTTCGGTTGAGCAATCGAACACCCAACTCCTCTTCCAAACGGCTGATCTGCTTTGAGATCACCGAACGATCCACATTCTTCTGTTCTGATACCTTAGTAAACGAACCAAGCTCGACCACTTCAAGTAGCAGCAATAAACGACTAGAGAAATCCATAACGTCTTACCTAAAAAACTATTGTTGCTATTATGGCACCAATTATATGCCATTTAGCTTATTTTTCTCATCTTATAACAAATCTATAGTAGCTGCACACAACGGGAGAGACACAAACCTCCCCAATACCAAACCAATAAATTCGCGTTACCGAGGTCTACTGATCTTACTAACGCTAAGGAAACAGCTATGAAAACTCTATCAATCACACAACAAAATGGCATCGCTACTGTTGAAATCAACAACCCACCAGTGAATGTACTGACTATCGATTTGATTAATGAAATCAACGAATTTGTCCTATCGCTTAAAGATGACCGCGATACGAAAGTAGTGGTATTCAAATCACTTCATGAGTCTTTCTTCTTGGCGCATTTAGATTTGAACGTAATCAACGGCACACAAGGTGGTCAGGCAGCATCAATTGAATTCAACCACATGATTGCCAACATCAAATCGATGAAACAAGTATCGGTTGCTGTGGTTGATGGCGTGGCTCGTGGCGGCGGTAATGAGTTTGTGATGGCGTGTGACTTGGCATACGGCACTGAAAACGCAGCATTTGCTCAGCCAGAGATTCACGTCAACATCCCAACGGGTGGTCAAGGTGCGGTACAGTTCGCTCGTCGCATGGGCAAAGACAAAGCGCTTCAAGCACTGCTACTTGGTAACGACTTTACGGCACAACAAGCAGAGCAGTTAAACATCATTACTCAGTTTGTTCCTAAAGCAGAGTTAGATGGGTTCTTAGCGGCAACATTAGGCGTGATTAGCCAACTAGAAGTGCGTGACATCGTAATGTACAAAGAGATCATCGCAACCTCTATCAAAGATGAAGACGCAGGTGCAGAGCTAGAATTGCGTTACTTCTTAGAGCGCGCAAAAGAGCAAAAAACCGCAGCAATCATCGACGCGTTCCTAAAACATGGTGGTCAAACAGAGCGTGAAGCGAAAGACATCCAAGGCATCTTTGTTGATACAGCGGCTGAGCTAAACAAACAATAGAACTTGGTTCATCATCTACTTAGGCACCGACAGTCCGTTGGTGCCTTGTCTATTAGAAAACTCGGGAAATCTTATTGCATGAAAAACGATTAAATCATTCGTTTATTGCAAACTTGGCTTATCAACAGCAATGTTAGAAACAAAATTGCGCGTGCGAGGAAATACAATGGAGACAGTTAAACAATAGCCAGATTATTAGATAAACGAGGTCCTCCATGAATCAACTTCCCGACGAAAACCAAAAACGATTTGTTGCCGTAATCAGTAAAAGTGGGACGCGCCGTTAACGTATTAGGACACTTGAGTGTAAGCCTTGCGAATCAACTTTCTGATGGCGACGCAGTCTATACCGACTATTACGACCTCGACGGCAATGTTCATCCAAATATCTCGCACTATCCGTTTATCGTCTTGAGAACGGACAACTCCAACAAAATCAGAAAGCTTCGCCAAGAAGCACTCGAGAAAGGCATCCCCTTCTCCGATTTTACTCACACCATGGTAGAGGGCGGCTCTGAAGTACAACAGCAAACCACCAAAAACACGCCGGAAGCTGAATTAGAATACTTGGGTATTTGCTTGTTCGGCGAGACTGAAACTCTTCGAGAATTGACCAAGAAGTTCAGCTTATATCGCTAAAAGCGCGTGATACCTTGGTGATCCTCTCATCATTTTTTCATCAAGCTATCTGTACATTGCCACTTTTAGGGTTAGAATCTAGCGCATCTATCAACCAAAAGTGGCAACACTTACAACGAAATTAAGGAGGAATTTATGTCTTTGTGGTGTTCAATCAACCCACGTTTTTATGGCATGAAGGACCGCTCAAGAGTTTCAGATTTCGCGCTGCGATAATCTCGACTTGAGCGAATAATTACCTTTCGACGAAAACACGTCACCCGAGTACTTTCCCTCAAGCTCGAAGAATTATTGTCAGCTATGACAATGGCGTTTTACGCCCAAAATTCTTGAGAACACTATGAGTACTTTTTTAACTGCACAATCATTAACCCTTTCTCACACAGCAACACCAATCTTCAAAGATCTAACGTTTACGATTCATCGTGGCGACAAAATTGGTCTTATCGGTCATAACGGCTGTGGTAAAAGCTCCCTACTCAAACTGCTTAGCGGTCAATTTGAACCAAGCCAAGGCACGGTTGCCAAAGCCAGTTCATGTTTGATGCGTTATGTTGAGCAGCATTTACCTGAGTCTTTAAGCACACATTCTGTCTTAGATGCGTTAGCGGAATCCTTATCCGATGATGAGATTTGGCGCGCCGAACTCTTATTGGATGAACTCGGATTTTCAAACACAGAACGACACATGCCGGTTGAGAATTGCAGTGGTGGTCAGCAAATGCGACTCCTGCTTGCTCGTGCGATTATCCATCAACCTGACTTACTGCTTCTGGATGAACCAAGCAACCACTTGGACTTGCCATCGCTCCTTTGGTTAGAGCAATTCCTATCAAACTGGAAAGGCTCATTCGTTTTGGTATCTCACGATCAAACCTTACTCGATCGCGTCACCAACACCACTTGGGTCATGCGAGATCGATCTCTGCATCATTTCTCTCTGCCTTGTTCTCAAGCAAGACAAGCATTGAAAGAGAAAGATGAAACCGATCAACTTCGCCATGCCAGCGAGCAGAAAGAGATCGACCGAATCGAAAAAAGCGCCAAGCGTTTAGCCACTTGGGGCAAAGTCTACGACAACGAAGATCTTGCTCGAAAAGCCAAGACGATGTTTGCGCGCAAAGAACGTTTAGAGGAAGAACAAACCGAACTGACAGAAGGCACACCGTGGGCGCTACAACTTCAAGGTGAGTCAATGCCAGCAAATCGACTGTTAGAGGTTTTGCCTTTCTCGGTAACGCCACCAAACAGTGATTATCACTTGTTTGATATGGCAGAAATGCGCGTCAAAAGTGGCGACCGAATTGCCGTTCTAGGCAGTAATGGTTGCGGCAAATCGACTTTGTTGAATCTGCTTTATCGTCAGTATGAAGCCATCCAAACCGACCAAGGCAACCAACATGAGAGTGTGACTTTCCACGATCGCTGTCGCTTGGGTTACTACGATCAATCTCTAAGGCAACTCGACGATCATCAATCCATCACGGATGCGTTGCAGTCGTTTGCCAGCATCAGCAGTGAACAGGCAAAACGTTCGCTAATTGGTGCAGGATTCGAGTACGCAAGACACGAGCAGAAAGTCGTCAGTCTAAGTGGTGGGGAGCGAGCAAGGCTGCTGTTTGTGGGCTTAACCCTCGCTCGTTATCACATGTTGTTTTTAGATGAACCGACCAACCATTTGGATATGGAAGGCAAAGAAGAGCTGATTGAAACTCTGCAAAACTTCGAAGGTGCCGCCTTATTGGTGAGTCACGACCGAAGCCTGATAGAGCAAAGCTGTAATCGATTCTGGTTTATTGAAAATGGCTTACTGACGGAGTATTTAAGCGCGGAAGAGGTGTATCAACGCGTAACTGATACAGCACCGAAATCAGCCATCTCGCATCATTGCAATGAAGTAATGTCGATGGAAACAAACACCGCGTCTGATGAGCAATCCGAAGAGCAAATGCTGGAAAGACTGTTGGAGCTGGAAAGCTTGCTGGAAGCTGATTTGGGGCGAAAACCCAAACATCAAAAACCAGCGATGCAAAAGCAATGGCAGCAAGAGATAGAGGAAATTACGGCGCAGCTATAAAAACAAAGCCGGGGGTAATCTCCGGCTTTCTTATTGGCTTCGAATTAGATCCACTCAATCTCAGGTCCTGCAGGCACAATCCCATTTGGATTGATGTGCTTGTGCGAGAAGAAGTAATGCAGCTTCATGTAATCAATATCGATTGTGCTGCGAATGCGCTCATCAGCAACCAAATCCAGCATGTAACGATATAAGTTTGGGTGCGCCTTTAGGGGCTTTTTGTTAGCTTTGAAGTGCACCTCGTACACCGCCTCGAAACGCACCAATGTTGGCAGCAAGAACAAGTCAGACAGGGTAACGTCCTCGCCATGCAAGTAGCGCGACTGCCCCAAACGCTGATCCAGTTGCTCTAGCGCATCAAACAAGGTTTCACTCGCTTGGTCATAGTGCGCTTGCGAGGTTGCAAAGCCGACTTGATACACCTTGCCATTCACATTGCTGTGAAGCCATCGATTTAGGCTTTCAATCTCTTCACGCAATGCGGCTGGTACCAACTCCACCGGATGTTTTGCCAAAGGTAGCCAACGCGTAGCGAGGTCCATTGCCATTGCGGCTGAATCATTACCCACAATTACATGGTTTTGCTTATCCCACAGCAAAGGAACTGTCACGCGTCCGGTGTAATCGCTTTTCGCTTTCACATACAACGCAGCTAGATTATCCGCATTGTATAGAGGATCAGGATGTGCATCATCAAACTCCCAACCATTGTTGTAACGCTTTGCTGCAACGGAAGAGATGGAAATGACCGCATCCAAACCAAGGTACTTGATCACTAGGTAAGGGCGATGGGCAAATGGACAAGCCAACGACATATACAAGTGATAGCGACCCACTTCGATCTGACTTGGTAACGCGAATTGATCTTCTGCTGTCAGCTCACTTGCGTCTTTGTTTGGATACCAAACGCCTTGTTCTAATACCGCCATACCTTACCTACCTTTCTTAATTAGCTACCCTGATGAATCACTACTTATGCGAGTATAGATAACTTACAGAGACTTCTCGAAAGAGGTCATTAGCTCACTCAATTCCGCTGAGGTCGCAGCATTAAATTTGCCATCTTGGAACTTGTCGTAGAAGCCGCCTAAGCTATATGTGCCTTTTACATCGCCACCCCACCAAGGCATCAATTCAGCCATGGTTTTGATGTTAGTTGCGCCGCCGTTTGCACCCGGAGATGTGCTCACCAGTAGAACTGGTTTCTTAGTGTCACCAAAGAAAGACGTGCCTTGAGGTGCAACACGTGATAGCCAATCGATCGCATTTTTCAGGAATGCTGGCATTGAGCCGTTGTGCTCTGGTGATGCAATGATGATCGCATCGTATTCGTTTAACGTTGCACGCAGTTTGTGTGCGTTTTCTGGGATGCCCTGACCTTCAACGTCCAAACCGTACATTGGCAATTCAAAGTCGTTTAGGTCAATGGTGTTTACTTCTGTTTGTGTAGCTTGGTTTGCCAACGCTTGAACCAATAGGCTGTGGATTGATTGGCTGTTATTGCTACCAGTAAATGCGACGATCTTTTTCATAGTGGAATCCTAATTACGTTTGCCCCTACTTATGTCGGGCACTCAGTGAATGAGGTGATATTAATTAACTCCCAACAGTGAATAAACACTATAATAGTGGCTATATAGTTCACCAAAAGTGAACAATAAAAACATGAGGAAACTAATGCGTGGATAAGATCAGAGCATTAACCGTATTTCGTCGAGTGGTGGAGCTAGGTAGCTTCGTCGCGGCAGCAGAAGATTTAAATCTCTCAAAAGCCGCCATCAGTAAGAACATCAATGAATTAGAGAGCTATTTAAAAAGCCCTTTGATTAACCGCACGACGCGCAACTTGCACATTACCGATAATGGTCAGCTCTATTATCAGCAAGTGTGTCAGGTTCTCGATGCACTCAACAATGCAGACCGCTCAGTGATTGAGTCTTCCCACACATTAAAGGGCACACTAAAAATCAGCATGCCGATGTCATTAGGCTTGATAGAGCTAAACCCCATCATCTGTGAATTTATGAAGCTGCATCCAGAGCTATCCATCGAAGTAGTGATGAGTGATGAACATATCGATTTGATTGAGCAAGGGGTCGATATTGCCATTCGTGGCGGAGGCGAATTGGGTAACTCTAGCCTACGCTCGCGCAAACTATTGGATATCCGCCGTGTACTTTGCGCTTCCCCTCAATACCTTGAAGAGTCGCAGCCGTTTAAATCTCCACGTGACGTTATAAACCATCGCCTACTTAGCTATAGTCTCTCTTCAACGTCTCGCCGTTGGACATTTCAAAATGGCAGTGAGGTATTGGAAGTTGATCTGCCTGCGAGTGTTTACACTGTCAACAGTGGTTTGGCGCTCACCCAAGCGGCATGTGCCGGACGTGGGGTTGCCTTGTTGCCAGACTTCTTTGTTGAGCCTCAATTAACTTCAGGTGAATTGGTTGAAATTACTCCTGAATGGCAGATGGAAAAGCACGCGCTGTATATCGTCTACCCTTACCACAAAGAGCAATCACAAAAGTTACGTGCCTTTATTGATTATGTCGTAGAGAGCTTCCAAGCGCGATTCAGCCGTCAGTCAGACCCGCAACAGATGTACTCTTCGATTATTAAGCTAGGGTCTTGATAACAAGGTTTAGCCAAAGAAAAGACAATAAAAAAGCCAAACCGGATAGTTTGGCTTTTCGTCAAAATCACTCTTGTACCTAGACAAGAACAAGAGAATTGAAAGTTTATCGACGGCGGTTGTTAAAACGAGCACGATCAGCACGCTGTTTAGACGAACGCTCTTTGTGTGCAGACGCAGCCTTCGCTTGTGAAGCCAGAATCGATTCAACCGTCAGTTCCATTGGCTCACGCGGTTCCAATCCATGACGGAAAGTACGTGCACGTGGTGGCAGGTTGTACTCGTATTCAGACGCCTTTGGCATACGCTTGTAGCGGTATAGGTAGAAGTTTTCTACACGCTCACGAGCCCATTCTGTTTTCTTCAGGTATTTAACACTGCTCGCAATGCTTGGCTTAGTGTTGAAACAGTTCATACGCATTGCCGTGTCGAGGATTTCCCAACCGTAATGGTCAACAAGCTGCTGCAACATGTCTTCTAATTTAAGACCGTGCAGAGGGTTGTTCTTCTGCAGTTCAATACGTTCTTCGTCGGTCATAAATTCATGGCTCATGAACGGCTCCTTAATTATGGGTAGCGAGCATGGTACTCACCACCTTACCTCTATTAGGTTTAGATTAATTCATCATAGTGAACAAGCCATCAAAGTCTCTGTTTAACAGATATATCTTATTGGCTTGTTCACACTTATATGGCTTAGCTACGTTGGTTACGCGGCGCTCAACACTTTTTGCTGATGTGCCATGTACTCTTCAAACGTACCTTGGAAACTCACTAGCTGTTTGTCTTTCACATCAATGATCGACGTCGCCAAAGACGATACGAACTCACGGTCATGACTAACGAAGATCAAAGTACCAGTGTAGTCTTTTAATGCGCTATTTAACGCTTCAATCGCTTCCATATCCATGTGGTTGGTTGGCTCATCCATGATCAGCACGTTGATGTCTTGCATCATTAGCTTACCAAACAGCAGGCGGTTCTTCTCACCACCCGAGCAGTTTTTCGCCTTTTTGTTGGCATCGTCAGCAGTAAAAAGCAAGCGACCTAGAATGCCTCGCACCATAAGGTCATTGTGCTTCACGGTACGCCATTGTGAGATCCACTCAAAGATGGTCAGATCATTATCAAAATCCGCACTGCTGTCCTGTGGGCAGTAACCAATCGAAGCGTTTTCAGACCATTTTACTACGCCCTGAGTTTGCTCTAGTTCGTTCACTAGGCAACGTAGCAAAGTCGTTTTACCCACACCGTTTTCACCGATGATCGCAAGGCGAGTACCTGCTTCAAGTAACAAGTTGCCTTTTTCAAACAACAGCTCATCACCAAACGAGTGACCAAGGTCTTGCAGTTCCAACGCTAAACGATGCAGTTTTTTGCCCTCACCGAAATCAATCGATGGGCTAACACGGCTACTTGCTTTCACTTCGTCGAGTTGGATTTTTTCCATCTTCTTAGCGCGAGAGCTGGCTTGTTTCGCTTTCGATGCATTCGCACCAAAACGGTTTACGAATTCTTGAAGTTCGTTGATCTCAGCAGTTTTCTTCGCGTTAGAAGCCAATAACTGCTCACGACGAAGACCAGATGCTTCAAGGAAATATTCATAGTTACCAGGGTAAATGCGCAGTTCGCCGTAATCGATGTCTGCCATGTGAGTACACACAGAGTTTAAGAAGTGACGGTCGTGCGAGATGATGATCATCGTACACTTACGTTGGTTCAACTCTTCTGCCAACCAGTTGATGGTGTGAATGTCCAAGTTGTTGGTTGGTTCATCAAGCAGCAAAATATCTGGGTTTGCAAACAGAGCTTGCGCCAAAAGCACACGCAGTTTCCAGCCCGGAGCAACTTGTTGCATCAAACCAAAATGCAGCTCTTCTTCAATACCCGCTTGAAGCAAAATATCGCCAGCACGGCTTTCTGCTGTGTAGCCGTCCATCTCTGCGAACTCACTTTCAAGCTCAGCGACTTTCATGCCGTCTTCTTCGCTCATTTCAGGTAATGAATAGATACGGTCACGTTCCTGCTTCACTTCCCAAAGCTTGCGGTCGCCCATGATCACAGCGTCAATCACGCTGTATTGCTCGAACGCAAACTGATCTTGGCTCAATACGCCCAGTTTCAGCCCCGGAGTAATAGAAACGTTGCCCGAGCTTGGCGCTAGTTCTCCGCTCAGGATTTTCATAAATGTCGATTTACCACAGCCGTTTGCGCCAATCAGACCATAACGGTTACCGTTGCCAAATTTAGCAGAGATATTTTCGAACAGTGGCTCGGCACCAAATTGCATGGTGATATTGTTTGTACTAATGATAGCGGCGTCCTCGAAGGAAATTTCTTTTAATAACAGTTTGTTAATTCACTTTCGAGATACGGTGAGACAAGGGCATATTGAAAGTGGCCGCCATTCTATCTGATTCGCTCAATAGGTGATATAGATCACGCTAATGTTGCTAAGGATTTTTATCAAAAAAAGCGCCCCGAAAGACGCTGTTAATATCAATTAGTATGAATCTATGAACGCGAAGCCATTGGGTGGCTTGGACTCATCTCTAGTAAGTCCCACAGGTTGCCATAGAGATCTTCAAATACCGCAACTGTGCCGTAGTCTTGCTCCGCTGGCGGGCGAACAAACTTAATACCCTGCTCTACCATTCGGTTGTAATCACGCCAGAAGTCATCAGTATTCAAAAATAGGAATACACGTCCACCAGTTTGGTTACCGATAAAGTCATGCTGCTCTGGCTTAGACGCTTTGGCTAGCAATAATGTCACACCATTAGAACCCGGTGGAGAAACCACAACCCAACGCTTATCTTGCTCTGGTTGGTACGTATCTTCCACCAGCTCAAATTTCAGCTTATTCACATAAAAGTCTATCGCTTCATCGTAATCTCTTACAACCAAAGCAATATGGATAATGGATTGTTTCATCGCGTTATACCTTTAGTTTTCCGCTGATTACCGTCTTTGCGGAGCCAATCAGTTTAATGCGTCCGTTTTCTAACAGCTCGGTTTGTAAATGTCCACCGCGGGCTGAGGCTTGATAAGCGCGGAACTGATTTTGACCGAGTTTTTGCGACCAAAACTGAGTCAGTGCGCAGTGGGCAGAGCCTGTGACAGGATCTTCATTCACGCCCACCCAGGGGGCGAAGTAGCGCGAGATAAAGTCGAGATCCGGAGAATTCGATTGAGCAGTTACCACCACGCCGCGCCCTTGAATGTTCTTTAATGCATCAAAGTTAGGCTCGAGATCCAGCACGGTTTGTTCACTGTCGACTTCAATAAAGCCTTTGCTGTCAAACTGAGCGTAAGAAACCACCTGCTCTGCTTTCAATCCAAGCGCCGCTAGCAATGTAGCATCTTGCTCAACATCCATTTCAAGCTGAGTCGAAGGAAAGTCGAGCTCAATTGTCGACTCGTTTACTTTTGCATGAAGCTCACCAGAGAGAGTTTGAAAGGCAATGGTATCGCCAACCTTCGCTAATCCTTGTTCTTTTAAGATTTGCGCTGTGGCTAATGTTCCATGACCACATAGCGCCACTTCGACTTTAGGTGTGAACCAACGCAGTCTCATGTCTTTCAAACAGAGAAAAGCGGTTTCTGATACCGCCATTTCTTCAGCGATAGAGAACATCAATGCCTCTGGTAACGGTTCTTGTGAGAGGCAGACTCCAGCAGGGTTTCCTTTAAAAGGTTCAGTGGTGAAAGAGTCCACTTGGTAGATATCGAGATCCATGATGCGCTTCCTAATACTGCTATTTTGGCAAGATGCTAAACAGCTTATCGGTTTCATGGTAAAGCGACAATGCATGCCCTGATTGTTCTTGTAGAGCAGGCCGAAAGCACTTTTAACCAGATTCATTTAATTCTTGTTGTCGCAGCTCCAAGAACCTCGAGGTTACTTAGCTATAGATACCGCGCTTTCTTTCAATCACTCCGTAATCCTTACGTTGTTAAGTAGGGACAACGAGGTATCACCCAGCTATGACTCGATAGCGGCGCACTTCGTATTGGTCTTGTTCTGAATAAAATGTATTGAGAAACTCGCCACCCGCCTTTTCGATCACGCGTCTTGATGCGATATTGTTCACATCACAAGTCACGATAGCGCTGCCTTCAAGAACCTCGGCTTTCACCCAGTTCAACATGAATGTAGCGATGCCTTTGCCTTGAGCATCTGGCGCAGTTTCGTAACCAATGTGCCCAATCACATTTTCAAGGTAGTCGTTATTACCATCACGAACCCGAATCGAACCAAGTATTACACCTTGCTCGATACAGAAGTATGTCAAAGACGGCGTCCAACCTTCCGGCAAACCTTCGCCTTTCGCGTATCCAATTCGTTTTTCCAGCAGCGCTTCACTGTCGCTTTGGGCGGCGACGTACATTTCCATTCCCACCTGAGCACACTTTTCAACATACTGCTTAAACGCCTCTAAATGACTGAGATTGGCTTTGACTATTTGCATGCTCGCTCTCCTCACCAGACATTCATTTTGAAATACAACAAGAAACAGCTGATAAAGATCAAGCCACACCATGAAAAAAAGCTTATCGCCTTCTGTTCAGTCGTTGCTTCCTCAGGATCTGGGTGCAAAATGCCATAAAGGCAGGCAATGGGGAGCAACTCGTAAGTTTTGCCAATGTATTGATGCCCCATTTCGAGAAATGGTGGAACGTACAAATACACCACAGCGTAAGTAATAAAATAAAGTATGCCGAGGATCCGGTTTAAGCCAATGACTTGCCCTTCTCGATAAAACCAAATTAACGCCGCTACCCCTGCAAATATTGCGATGAGTAAAAACATCCGTTCTTCTACCCTTCTTTTTGAAACTGCCTCCTACCCTATTGAAACCACTCAATTAATCAAATGGTTATGTTGCCAAACACGATAAAGCTCAAACAGAAAAGGCACCAATTGGTGCCTTTGTGACGCTCTGACGCGTTTATTAGTATGTCACTTTCAGTGCTTCGCGCGCTTTTAGGTTTTGCGCCGCATGCTTGGGCGCTTCTGCCAGGATATCTCGGCTGCCTTGCTCTGCTTTTCGATTCAGTTTCACTGAGGTGATTTGCCAGTTATCGCCTGCTCGTTGCAACCCAAACTCGTATTCACCCGACACTGCCCAGAAACCCTCTGCACCGAGCCAATGACTTGCAGTGAAATCCACCGTCGCGCTCGCCGTATCACCATCAATAGAGACGTTCAAATTGCTCAAGTCATGGAATGTCGCATCAAACCCAGGTAGGAACCCCGCCCACTGCTGCATTAAGTCTTGGCGTTTGACTTGCTGAGCTTCACCACCAAACAGCGTGGTGTAATCCACCGTCAATACTGGAGCGAACAATCGACCTAAGTATTCAAATGCACCTTGGTCTGCCAAAGCTGAGAAGCTGTTAATGTTGCTACGAATTTTCGCTTCGTCCAAAGACATGGTTTGAGCATTCACATTCATGGCAATCACTCCGATAAACATCAACCACAGTTGTTTAAGTTTCATCATACGATTCCTTATAGGTTCGCTTCGAAGTGCTCTACAACTTCATCGACAGCCAGTTTTACCGCTTCTGGTTGGTCGTAGAAATCGAATTGATTGATGTCGTATAACCATACTGCGTTAACGTTGCTACCGGCATTCTCGATGTAACGATGCGCACCAGCAGGCAGAGCCATGGCTTCAGATGCCACCATTAGCACTGGTTTATCTTGTGTTGCTGCACTTGCTTGAGCATCGTAGTTCAACCAACCACTCCATGATGCAACGTTGTATTGGTTGTCATATTCAGGAATCAAACCGCGGTCAGTCTCTGTGTAGTAAGGCGCTTGGAACATCAGTGCGTTCTCATTGGTTGTGCTTGCCGCTTCGATGTAAACGGGAGTCGCTGAATGTGCTGCCTCTTCCGCTGCTGCGAGTAAGTTTTTAGCGCTTTCTTCGCCACCATAAATTTCAGTCGCCATCGCTTTATCGTGCAGCCAAGGAGCAACCACTGCCGCGGCTTTTACTTTGTCATTACCGGCAACCGCATCTAGCATGTAGCCCGCCGATGCACAGATACCCAAACCACCGATGCGTGATGCATCAACGCCATCGAGTTGGCTCATCGCTTCAATCACTGCGCGAATATCTGCAGTTTTATGTGCAGGATCTTCTAAGTACATCACTTGGTCTTTGCTTTCACCCCAACCACGGAAATCAAACGTCAATGCAGCATAACCTCGCTCTGCCAATGCTTGAGCATACACCGCTGGCATCTGCTCTTTCACCGTTGTCCACGCACCCGTCACGATAACAACTGGGGCATTTTTCGCACCTTTTGGTAGGTAAAGGTTTGCAGCTAGTTGACCAACTTGAGTATTGAGTTCGATGTGTTTCATGGTGGTGTCCTCTAAAGCTAGGTTCGTGTTGTTGTCATTTCCAGAAACTGAGTGAGCAAAGGTGGTGAACGGCAAACTACCTAATAGTAGTAAAAGCGATTTCTTAAACATGGCATCCTCTCTGTCTTATATTTTGCCTGAGCTGTCCGGCTAACTTGGGTATAGATTAGCGCTGCACCGCGAGAGAAGATTGAACATTCCTGCCCAAATTTTTGTACTTTATTGCCCCCTCAATGAGTTGACGAAATGTGCAAAACTCGGCTAATTTCAGCTAGCAAGTGGAAGAGAACAAAGGAAAGAAAATGAAGTCCGAGCTTAAGTTTTATGACTCTGAATCTAATGCGCTATCAAGCTGTGGCGACGTGCTGGATATTGAGTTTTCAAACCATGGATTAGATTGGTCGGGCGTATTGGTAGAAAAAGGCACGTCCCCTTATTTCTACCCGAAGAATGTCTACACCCCTTACTTCTACTTTGCATTGGCACTAGAAAAAGATTTGAACTGGAGCGTCGAAAAGGATGGCACGTTCGCCGATCTGAAAACCAGCCCGGGCAACATTTGGATTAATCCACCTAAAACCCCGTTTACCCATGATGTGGCAGAGCCTTGTTACTTCGTGATTTTGGCGATTGAAGAACAAGAGTTTTTCTCACACTGCCCGCTAAATTTAGAGGGAATTGAGCTGCAATTTTTGAACAACTACAACGTGTTGGATGAGACCATCAAAGGCATCATTGAGCTGTTTATGTTGGAAGCGAAAGCCAAAGGGCGAAATGGCAAAATCTACCTCAATAACTTGGTTTCACTGCTGGCAACTCACTACATTCAAAACTACTCCAACTACTTTGACCTTAAGAACAACCAGATTGCAGCCTCTAAGTTCGACCAATACCAAGTCGATAAGATTGACCAATACATCGAAGAAAACATCGGCAACAACATCGCGGTTGATGACCTCGCAGACTTGCTTGGGTGTAGTAAATTTTACTTCCTGAGGGAATTCAAAAAGCTCATCGGCGTTACGCCTTATCAGTACCTGATGAACAAGCGTTTGGAGCAAGCACGAGTGGCACTCTCTTCTAGCTCAGTCAATATCGCTTTAACGGCGCACGAGCTTGGCTTTAATGACCAATCCCATTTTACTAGAGCGTTCAAAAACCATTTCGGCATGACACCGGGACAATTCGTCAAACAACAAGAAAGCTAATCTTAAGACTCGCTAATTTTCTTCCATTACAAATGGTGCAGTCGATCTTGCGGTAGAATGCGCCACGAACATATGGGTAAATAGACGCACGCCAAAACGCAAAAGGCACCGATCGGTGCCTTTTTGTCTGAATCAATCCAACATTTTTATCATTGCGCATGTTTATAAAACCAACAAACTCCAGATAATTGATCCCCTCACTACTTTTAGCCTTTGCTACTATAGTTAAGCGAACTTTTGAATCATTTCTGCCAAGTCCTCTGTACTTTTTCTTACTGTTTCATTCATTTTGTTTGTTTCTGTCATTAACTCATAAGACTCATTGTACTTAAGGTTTATGGTTTGAATATTTTCATTAATTTCATCAGTTACATATACTTGCTCTTCAATTGCAACTGCTATTTGTTGATTGCGTTCAACCACATCCTGCACAAGGTCTTCAAGCTGTTGAATACAATCTAAAGACGAATTTAGCAAAGATACTGTACCCGTTGATTTCTCGTTCCCTTTCTTGAGCGCGAGTACTGCTGATTGACTACCTTGCTGAATATTCTCTATTACTGTCTTTATTGACGTCGTCGACTCTTGAGTCCGTTTAGCCAATGTTCTTACTTCATCAGCAACAACAGCAAAACCTCGACCTTGCTCACCCGCTCTGGCTGCTTCTATAGCGGCATTCAATGCTAATAGGTTGGTTTGTTCAGCAATATCACTGATTACTTCCACAACTGAACCTACTTGTTCTGTTTGGTTGTTTAAACGCGTGACCACCTCAGATATTTGTCCTAGCTCATCCACGAGATCAAGAACTGAAAGGTTAACTCCATCAATCACAGTGCGGCTTTCTGTCATTGTGTGCTGGGCTTTTAATGTCGTATCTGCCGTCGCTTGAGCATTCACCGATATTTCAGATGAAGATGCTTGCATTTCATTCACAGCGACCGATACGGAATCAATTTGGACTTTCTGTGCGCTGAGATTTTCAGTAACGCTTTCGCTGTTGACTGCAGCTTTATCCGCGTTTTGCTGAGTCGAGTCACATGAATCTTTGACTGAAATACTAATTCTTCCGAGCAAAGCATTTGCGTATTGCTTTCTCATTTTCATTGCTAGCTCAATCTCTGCTATATCATTAATTTTATTGCAATAAATGTACTCCATTAGAGGATTATCAAAATCCTTTCTTGATTGTTTTGCTAGCTTTTCTAATGATCGTGTCAAAACATAAATCGCTAAGATTGACAACAAAGAAACCGCCATGAAAGCCACCCAAGAGGGCTGACCTAACGTTTCGAGCGTCATACCTAAAGCACTAGATACTAAAATAAAAAACGCGGCTCTCATCCAAAGGCGCGTTCTTGGAAAATACATTTGAATTGGTTTAGAACCTGCATTTAGCTTTGAGTACGCCTTTTCTGCTCTTTTTACATATGCCCGTTCTGGTTTAAATCTAACAGATTGATATTCTACTGTTTTTCCGTTGCTCTTTACTGGGGAGGCAAACGCATCCACCCAATAATACCCGCCATTCTTTCTCTTGTTTTTAACCATCCCCATCCAGTGTTTGCCACTTTTCAGGTGCAACCATAAATCTTTAAAAGCCTGTTTTGGCATATCGGGATGCCGAACAACATTATGAGGTTGACCAATTAACTCGCCATCATCAAAGCCCGCGACTTCATTGAAGTTAGCGCTCGCATACTTGATGTAACTAGACGGGTCGGTAATAGAAATTAAGTTATAGTTAGAAGGATAGTCATATTCCATTTCTCTCATATTCATTCCCCATAAAAATGCATTTCCAAATATTCATTAGATTGCATAATTAATGGTAGAGTATAGTGATTAAATGGTGAGTGAGAACTCGATTAATAACGTTCAAAATGTGACACACCACAAATATAAAACATAACTCATATGAATTGAATAATTAGCCACCAAAACAGTCTAGTGATTTTCATCGTAATTTCTGCGAGCGAGTTCGATCTCTTCTCGATGATCATCAGCCCAACAAACTAGAGCGTAGACAGGCTTAACAAGTTCACTACCTAAAAGGGTAAGTGCATACTCAACTCTCACTGGTACTTCAGGGTATACGGTTCTATCCACATACCCTTCCCTCTCCAAATCACGCAAAGTCTGAGTAAGCATACGCTGAGAGATCCCCTCTATTCTTGCTTTCAGTGCATTAAACCGCTCAGGGCCATCAACAAGTGCAAAAAGAATAAGTAAAGACCACTTGTCGCCTATCTGTGCAACTACGTTGCGTACAGGGCAATCAGTATTGTTATGGAAAACCCTTCTAGTTGTGCTCTGTGCGTTTGTCATTTTTTATTCCTCATTCTTCTATCCATTCATTGCCAGTTACCAAAATGTGCCTAACCGAGGATCTAGTGCCTTCTTGTTATGCAGGTTACTATTAATTACTATGGTTATCAATGTATACCTAAATCAGCCATTGGAGTTATTTATGTTTAGAGTCGTAATACCATTTATTTTCCTGTTGTTAAGTTCAACTGTATACGCACAGTCAAAAGAGATATTAGCCATTGATTTACCCTCATTAGAGAAGGCGAACTGGACGGAGCAAGAACGGAAAAACGCAGAACTAGTCACTGATTTTGTGCAAAACCTGATGAACAACCACGACTTTGACTACATATTGAAAAACTACGACGAAAGTACTTATATGCAGCACAATAGAAATTTACCTGACAAAGTGACAGGTCTAGTCAACTTTCTTAGGGAGTTTGTAGAGGAGTATCCAGATTATACCTACGACGTTAAACACATCTATGTTGATGGTGACTATGTAATTTTTCATTCCCATGCAACGTTAGATAGAGACGATAGAGGAAATGATCAAAAAGGGCTGAATATCATCGATACATGGCGAGTCGAAGACGGCAGAATTGTAGAGCACTGGGATTCAATTCAAGCCTTAGACTTTTCGATGCGAGTTTATTCTTTACTAAGTGGGGGCGATATCGAGAACGCAAATGGTGTCTTCTGACACTTTAACCGCTTAAAATGATACGAAGCATTGTCCTGGCCTATCAGAATAAGTTTCTCTTTTAACTCATCTAATCAATGCAAAATTAGATCTATTAGTTTGTTAATCAGTAAAAAGGCACCAATCGGTGCCTTTTGTTTTACTTAGTGAGTGTACTTACAGTTCGTGCTCAGTACGTGCGATGATGTCGTCTTGTGCATCTGGTGATAGCGCGGTGAAGAAGGCTGAGTAGCCTGCAACTCGCACAACAAGATCACGATATTGCTCCGGGTTCTTCTTCGCGGCTAACAAGGTCTCACGAGAGACGATGTTGTACTGCACGTGCCAACCTTTGTGGTGGTTGAAGAAGGTACGGATCAACATAGAAAGCTTGAGCTTATCCCCTTCAGACTCAACCGCTGCTGGGCTTAACTTCTGGTTAAGCAGCACGCCACCAAGAATCTTATTCGCTTGGATCTTACCGACCGAGTTGTACACTGCCGTTGGACCTAAACGGTCTGAGCCAGACGATGGGCTTGCACCTTCTGCCAATGGCGTTTTCGCTTTACGACCGTCCGGCGTTGCCATGGTTGAGGCTCCGAATGGGACGTTTGCCGAAATACTTGATGTACCAGCGTAGTAACCGCCGCCAATTGGACCTCGACCATGACGCGTATTAACAAACTGCTCTAGCTCATCAATGTACACTTGGTACGCATCTGACAGTAGTTGGTCTACTGCGTCATCATCGTTACCGTATTTTGGTGCAAAGTTGATAAGACGTTGGCGAAGCTGCTCGTTCTCCATTCCGTCGAAATCTTCAGCCAATGCTTTTGCTAGCTCAGGCTGAGTAATCTGCGCGTCATCGAAAACAAGGTGCTTGATGGCTGCTAGGCTGTTACCCAAGTTCGCGATACCGACTTGCAAGCCAGATACCCAATCGTATTTCGCGCCACCTTCTTTCACGGTTTTACCGCGAGCCAAACAGTCATCCACCAGCGTTGAACAGAAGATGTCTTGTGCCTGCTGTTCAAGCACACTGTCGACTACCGTATCAATCTCAATCGATTTACGGGTGTAGTAGCGGATTTGCTCTGCCCAAGAAGCCGTCACTTGCTCAAAGTTCTCAAAGTTACCTTTTGCTAATGACTTATCGTGCGGCAAGAAGGCTTTACCCGTTGTTGCATCCACACCTTCGTTCAATGAAGCGAGCAGGATACGAGCGAAGTTAATGAAGCTCATGCCCGTACAACGGTAACCCCATTTGCCGGGAACCGCAGTCTCGATACAGCCGATAGAGGCGTAGTTGTAAGCGTCTTCTTTCTCTACGCCAAGCTTGATGAATTCAGGGATGACAATCTCATCGTTGTTGAACGCAGGCATACCGAAGCCGCATTTAATCACTTCGATACAACCCATTAAGAACTCTTGGTTCAAACCTTCGTGGTAACGCACACTCAGGTTAGGTTGCGTCGAACGCAACTGACCACAAGATTCCAGAATCGCCCAAGAAAGGGGATTTACTGCGTCTTCAGGCTCACTCTTTTCATTCAACTTCTGACCACCGATACACACGTTTTGATACAGCGGAGAACCTGCCGATGCTTTCGAGTGCGCACCAGAGCGGATCTTGTTTACTTCAAGCAGCTTCAACCAACAGCTTTGTAAAAGCTCTAATGCAAAATCTTTCTCAATTGTGCCGTTTTCGATATCACGAACATAAAACTCGTTGAGGAACTGGTCCATACGACCGAAAGAAACCGAGTGACCGTTCGATTCGATTTGTAGCATCAATTGAACAAAGTAGCTCAATTGCAGTGCTTGCCAGAAGTTTTCTGGTGCGTGACTTGCTACATGACGACAGTTTGCCGCAATGCTTTCTAACTCAGCTTTGCGCAGCGGGCGCGTCTCTTCAAGCGCCATTTTTGCCGCCAATTCAGCGTAGCTCACCATGTGATCTTGAATCGCAAGCAGCACGATTTCGACTGATTTATAGAACTGCTCTTTCTTCAAGCCTTCAAAGGTCGAAACATCATTGTTAGCACGGTGCTGACGAACATCCTCTAACAAACCGTTCATGCCTAGTTTAAGAATTTTCTCGTTATCCACCGCAAGGTGCGCATCACCAGAAGTCATGTTGCCTTCAGCTTTAATGATGGTGCTGGCTAAGATCTCTTGCTGCTCATCAGTAAACAAACCATAACAACGGTCTTGAACGGTTTTACCGCGCCAATATGGTGTGATGCTGTGGATGCTTTGCTTATCTTCTTCAGTGACCGCAAAACCTGCACCAGGACGGTCGGCTAGCTCATCAATTTCCGCTTCAATCCAACGCACTGTGTATTCTGGGAAAATAGGCGCAGCGCGTACTTTGCTCGCTTGGTTACCGACGATTAGCTCATCGTGTTTAATCCAAATAGTACGAGTGCGTAAGTGCTCTTGCAGTGCTAGCGCACGTTGAACAATCACAGGTTTGTCTTCGTTTGCTTGATAAGCATGAGTGTATGCCTCTGCGCGCTCGGTACAGACAGGTGGCGTTACGATATTTACCAGTGCCGATTTGTGCGCTTTGATACGCTCAGGAAGGTAATTCAGGTCCATAGTTAACCTCTTACAATCACGTTAAGTTGGGTGTTTTCGCTTGCGTATTGCATCGCGCTTTCTAGTAGTTCTGGTTTGTTTAATGGCTTGTCAGAACACTCGTAAGGCATATCGAGCAAACGGTATTTATTGATGCCGAGCGTGTGGTACGGCAGCAAGTGAAGTTCTTGGCAGCTTTCTAGTGAAGCCGCAAAATCGATGATGTCTTTCAACTCTTCGATGGTGTCATTGAACCCCGGCACCACGGGAACGCGAATCACAATGCGTTTCGCGATAGGTGCCAGTTTTCGGAAATTGTCTTTGATGCGTTTTAGTGAACCTTTCGCCCAGCTAAGAAACTTCTCTTCATCGGTGTGTTTTAAATCCGCCAACCAGCAATCAATGTGCGGCGCGGCTTTTTCGACGTTCTTCCACGGCACATGCATGCACGATTCAATAGCCGTAGAGACTTGGTTGTCATGCAGACGCTGCGCGAGTTCTGCCACCAAATCGGCTTGCATGAGTGGCTCACCACCGGAGAAGGTCACACCACCTTGGCTTTGGTCGTAGAAAGGTTTGTCTTTCATCAAGGTGTCGAACAACATGTCTGATTTCGCTTCTTCACCGCAGACGGTCAGTGCTTGCGTAGGACAGACGTTTCGCAGCGCGATCAGTTGGTCTTCTTTGATGGCTTTGCGATTGATGATGATCTGGTTGTCGATGCGTTGAATACCATCGCTCACCGTTTCACTACCCGCAGTAGATTGAGTTGTAGCTTGATAAGCAGAAACGCACAGCTGGCAATCTTCCATGCAGCTTCGCTGATCAAACAACAGTGAATGCTTTTCGCTGCGACTTTCTGGGTTTTGACACCAAGGGCAAGACAAGCTGCATCCTTTAAGAAAAAGAATGGAACGAATGCCATCGCCATCATGGGTAGAGAATCGTTGAATATTGAAATACATCTCTGCTTGCCTCTTGGTCTGTGCTACCGCTGTGTACTTAATCCGTTTCTTGCTGGTTAAGTCTTATAAACAGCTTTTCTTTGTTCGAACTGAAAGCTTCATTTGAGCGTTTACAAGTTTTACCTAACTTTCATTTAATGAAATTATTATAGTTTCAAATGAAATTTCAATTGATCAAAATCAAGATCTCGTTCGATTGTCAGATCTATAGTGATCCCATCATCAAAACGAAGATTTTGTTTAAGGTAGAAACCATGATCGAACTTTATTTAGATACTGCTGATGTGGCAGAAGTAAAACGCTTTAACCAATGCCTACCGCTAAAAGGCGTGACGACAAACCCAAGCATTTTGGCGAAGTCAAAACAGGGACTGAATGAAACCCTAGCAGGCATGCAAGAAGCACTTGGCGGTACACCTCGCTTTCACGCTCAAGTCGTGAGTTCAACCGTCGAAGGTATGCTGGCAGAAGCGCGCCAACTGAATGAATTGCCTTACGATATGGTGGTAAAAGTGCCAGCAACAGAAACCGGCTTAGCGGCAATTAAGCTAATGAAAAAAGAGGGAATTCAGGTTCTTGCTACCGCTATCTATTCAGCTCAACAGGGTTTCCTTGCGGCACTGTGCGGTGCAGACTACCTAGCACCTTACGTAAACCGCATTGATGCGATGAACGGCAACGGTGTTGAAGTGGTCGCGGATCTTCAATTGTTGCTCGATCAAAACCAACTACCAGCGAAGATTTTGGCAGCCAGCTTCAAGAACACTCAACAAGCGATGGAGGTGATGAAACTGGGCATCGAAGCCATTACATTGCCAACCGATGTGGCGGCACAAATGTTCGCTCACCCAGCAGTAAAACCGGCGGTTGAGCAGTTCGATAAAGACTGGAAAGAGACGTTTGGCGATAAACTTTCATTTGAAAGCTAATTAAAAGTAAGAACTCAATATTTTAGTCAACAATAAGGGAATCTGAACTCACCCTGTGCGCCGGTGAGTTTAAGATTCCCTTTTTCAACTTTATAAAGGTTTTGGTCATAACAAATACTTTAAGCGTGTCTACGCAGCTTCAGCACAGTGAGTAATTTGATCTTTACCATTCATCTTAGCTTGATACATGAGTTGGTCTGCATACTTAAGCAAATCAGATTCAGTATGATACTCGTTCTTCACAAGTCCACCACTCAGTGTCAGGTAGACATCACGACTATCCGCTTTCAATTGGATATTTGAAATCGCTTCTCTCAGCCTATTCGCTTTAGTGATGGCTTCAGACATATGTTTTGCGGAAATCCAGACACAAAACTCCTCACCACCAACACGGAACACTCTCTCATTACCGACCTCTGCCTTCAAACAGCCCCCGATTTCAGATAGAGCCTTGTCGCCAATATCATGACCATACTCATCATTAATATGCTTGAAATCATCAATATCAAACATCAGTAGATAGTCACCAACGAAACTGGCAAAAGAACTCGTAAAAGCAAGACGGTTACTTGTACCCGTAAGGGCATCAGTCAACGCCAGCTTAGAGAGAGAAGTATTGGCTTTAGCGCGGCTTAATTCAAAAAAGTGAGTGACACACCAGATCGTAATGTAGCAAGTAGCGAAGTTTATCGTAACAGGCCCGTAGTCAAATATCTGATTATCAAAGAGCCTAGCTAATAACACCGCTCCAACTGAAACAAAGACAATTGTGGTCAATTTAAAGCCCAACGCTCCCCCTAGCAATAAATAGGAAATCGTCGGGAAGAAAAAAGCCCACAAAAAAACAACATCCGTCAAAGGAAGGAGCAAATTAGCAGTGAGGATAAGCAGCGCAATACTCAATAAATAGAAAAACACCAGATAGGGGTGGCAGTGCCCCTTTCGACATTTAAAAAAAATATAGAGAGACAAAAAAGCAAATAGCCCTTCTATAAATGCCAATAAATATTGCGAGTTGTAAAAAACATTAAATGTGACCAAAGCAAGCATCACAAACGTAAAAATAAGGGTAACCGCACTTAAAACTCTATTGCGTATCCTCTCCGTATATTCCAAGTTCTCGACACTCATAAATCCTTTTCCATGCAACTTCAAAATATAAAACGCGTATCACAGAATCCACTTCAGATACTTTTATTGATAACGTACATAATGATATCAAACTATTAACATATAAAGTAACTCATCAATATAGATAGAGAGGGAACTCAAATTTCATGTGTACACGTATTTTCAATAGTTTAAACCCATCGCTTCCTATGACTGGTCGAAACTTTGATTGGCACAATCCATTAACAACTTATTTATACCGACTACCTGCCGGAGATTCAATCCGGCTTGGAATCAATGATCGTCACCCAGAAGCACAAAAGGCACACCATTGGACAGCCCAGTACTCGAGTGTTTGTACCTATCTAGGCAGCGATAATATTGGCCTGGCGTCTATTGATGGGGTAAATGAAAAAGGTCTCGCCGTGAATGGGTTGGAAGACTTGCTAGCGTACTTTGAAAATGCGACAGAGATCATAAAGAGTAAAGATTCAGTCTCGAAACTAATACTCGAGATGCTAGAGCAAGACGAGAAAGAACATACACCAACACAAATCATTCCAGATGGCGTCGCCATCATCAGCTCACTTCGCTGGGTACAATTCACATTAGACAATTTTGAAAGTGTTCGCGAAGCGGCGGACTATTTCAGAAATAACCCTGACAATCTATACATCGTCAGTGAATATGTTCCAGATGGAAAGAACGAAACACCGACTAAATTGCATTTAACACTCTCTGATACAAGTGGTAATTCTGCAATTATTGAACTGAGAGGTGGACGTTTCAGTGTAAACGAAAGTGAAAGCTATAATGTCGCGACCGTTACACCGCGTTTTGAGATTCAGCAGCTGTTATTAAAACCATGGTTAGAAAAATGGAACCATCCTAAGAACTTCGTTGGACTCACTCTCTTCGACGTTCCAGGTGGCACAGCAACTCATCAAAGGTTCGCTCGAGCAAGTTATTACTATAAGTTTTCCCAACCAGCAGCAGAGCAAACCGAGGTGCTTAGCCAAACAAGAGCATTGATGGCAACGTGCGCAACACCACTTGGTTGTCACTTTGAGCAAAAGCCTAAGTCACCACCCTCTGCGACTACGCTTTGGTGTAGCATCATCGATCACAACAACCTTTGCTACCATACCGTTAATTCATCAACCATGGCCCATAACTGGGTAGAATTAAAGCGCGACTTGCGCGAGCCGCAAAGAACTTTAGTCATCAACGCTCAATCCACTAATACGGAATATGTTGGCGCAAACGTATTTGGTGACTTAAGCGAGCACATGGAAACCTGCCCCTCTCCCTTTGACAACTACTAGTTAGCCCCCCATAGCCTCCTGAACTGGGGGGCTATGGCCTTAATTGTTTTCAATTTGCAATTACATGTATTTATGAGCACTATGATTCCACCCATAAAAATGAACACCGTTCAATTTATATTCTAATGGTCAATTTGATTTCTTTTAAGGACATTTACTGATGAAAAGAGCACTTATTCCGCTTGCTTTACTCACTTTGCTCTCCGGTTGTACCAGTATGTCTCCCGATGAGTGTAAGACGGCTAATTGGTACAAGGTAGGCTACCAAGACGGTCGAGAGGGTGACAACCCAAGCATCATCAACAGCTATACAGAAGACTGCAGTGAAGCTGGCGTTACGCCGGACAGAAAGGAATGGCAAGAAGGCTTCGATAAAGGCACGATTCTCTACTGCTCTCCGGATAATGGTTATACGGTAGGAGTAGAAGGTAAAACATATTATGGCGTGTGCAGTAATAAACAATTCATTGAAAACTACCAGTTAGGTCATCAGGAATATCAGCGCCAGCAACGTATCCAAGAGCTCGATACTCAAATTTCGGTGATCGACAACCAACTGGATAATAATCCAGATAAAGATAATGCCAAGCGCCTAAAAGAGAAGAGAAAAAGGCTGGCAGATGAACGTTCACAGTTGCTAATGCCAACCATCAATTTCAATTTGAACTTCTAAGGAACTTAACCTTAACTCGCTAGAAATACGTGACCCTAGCTCAGTTCTAGGGTCATAAATTGGCTGTTCGGATCGAGTTCGTAGTCACCAAACGGATCGCAATACACAAAGCCATGCTTTTCATACAACAGGCGCGCAGGTTTAAAAAATTCCATCGAGCCAGTTTCTAAACTTAAGCGCTGCAAACCTTTTTGCTTCGCTTGCTCAATCACATGAATCAATAATTGAGACGCCACACCTTGGTTTCTTGCTGCTGGTGTGGTGCGCATGGATTTAAGCTCCGCGTGTTGGTTATCCAACTCTTTAATTGCAGCACACCCCAACAGCTGCTCATCTTTCCATCCAGTCCAGAACGTTACGGCTGGTAGTTTTAGTTTATCCAGGTCTAACGCATGTACGCTCTCTGGCGGTGACGTGGCATACATATCTTGTAAGTGTTCTTCTAACAGCGCGATGACTTCTGGTCTTTCTAAATTATCGACTTCAATCTTCACATATCTTCCTTGATTTATTCATTTAATTGCATCGAATTTATTGCAAAAGCTGAGTGGATACAATCTTTACTAAGCCCTTTTTACAGCGCCTGACGCATGATGTGTTGGGGTCCAACTGGACCACCATGATAGAGCTCATGAGTATCTTCAAAACCAGCTTTGAGGTAACACTGATAAGCTGGCACATTTCGGCAGTTAACCGTTAGGTAGAGAAACTCAAACGTTGGATAGTGCAATTTAACAAAGTCCCCAAACAAGCGAATTGCTTGCTTGGCGATGCCTTTACCTTGATGGCGATGATCCACCAGCAGTGAGCGAACACCTATACTTCCTTGAGGGCAAAAGTCATAATCTTCACTGTACGCAGCATCGAACAAAAAGAACCCGACCACACGATCATTTTCTAGGATCAAATGGGGCAGCTCTGTCGGTTTAAGACTTTCCAATTTCTTACCAATATCCTCAATCGTAAACTGAGCTTGCTCTTCCAAGACTTGTAGCTCAATGGTTTGCTCATGACGGCATGGCGTGTACTTTTCAATGGTAATCATGGTCATCCTTGTTGAACTTCCGTTCGATTTATACAGGGTATGTCGTAAATGGAAATACCTGCGGTCGTAATTCCCACTCGCAGGCAAACGTTTAGCACACTATTATCCTTACCAATTGTTAGTGAGGTTGTCATGTTTCGTTTTCTGCTTTGTAGTTTCTCTCTTGTTTTACTCTATCCTACTGCGATTGATCTTTACCTTGTAGGTTTGCCACAAATTGCAGCCGATCTAAACGCCAGTGAATCACAGTTACACATTGCCTTCTCTATCTATCTTGCAGGTATGGCAACCACCATGCTGTTTGCAGGAAAGATCGCCGATTCCATTGGTCGCAAACCCGTTGCTGTAGTGGGCGCAGCCATCTTTATTACTGCATCATTGCTAGGCGGTACGGCTGAGCAATCCACTACATTTTTAATCGCACGCTTTGCGCAAGGCATTGGGGCTGGCTCTTGCTATGTAGTTGCGTTTGCTATTCTACGAGACACATTGGACGATAAACGCCGCGCCAAAGTTCTCTCCATGCTTAACGGCATTACTTGCATCATTCCAGTGATAGCCCCCGTTGTCGGCCATCTCATTATGCTTAAATTCCCTTGGCAAAGTCTGTTCACCACAATGGCAGGCATGGGGATGATGGTTTGTTTGCTTTCTATTTTGGTACTCAAAGAGTCAAAACCTAGCGTCATACCACAACAAAGCACCGCTTCAGCTTCTAACCAAGAAACGTTCGCGGAGCGCTTTTTCATCAGCCGACTCATCAATACGGCCATCGGCGTGACCACAATTCTTACCTACGTCAACGTCTCTCCAATGCTGGTGATGGGCGAACTTGGTTTTGATCGTGGTGGCTATTCTTCTGTCATGGCAGGCACTGCGCTCGTCAGTATGATCACTTCTTTCTCTGCGCCATTGGCTTTGTCCTACTTTAAGCAACGCACTCTGATGCTGACTTCGCAAACCTTGTTTGTCAGTGCCGCGATGGTGATTGGTTTTGCTCATCTAAACCAATGGGGAATCCCATTTTACTTATTCGGATTTGGGCTGATTTGCGCTGGCTTCTCGATTGGCTTTGGCGTGGCTATGAGTCAAGCGCTCAGCCCTTTCTCTCTCCGTGCTGGTGTAGCAAGCTCCCTACTGGGCATCGCTCAAGTGTGTTGCTCTGCCCTCTACATCTGGTTTATGGGGTTCATCGGCGTTAATGCGCTGAATATGTTGGTGTTTGTGTTAGCTATAGGTGGCGCAATCAGCTTGGCTCTAATACTATTTATTCCTAAGCCTGCTCATGAAAGCCACTATGAAGAAATCACTAGCCCGTCTTGATCTCAACCTGCTGTTCACTCTGCAATTGCTGCTGCAAGAGCAGAGTGTTTCCAAAGCGTCGAAGAAGTTAAACGTCACGCCGTCAACGGTAAGTAAATCGCTTAATAAGCTTCGTGACTGGTTTGATGATCCTCTGTTTGTGAAAACACCGAAAGGATTAGCACCGACTCCTTTAGCGCAAAGCATGGAGCAAGATCTGGCAGAATGGCTACAAATTGGCAGCCAAATTGCCGAGAAGCGCAGCGATATAGCCCCCAAAGGCGTGCGCTTTGATCTGACCATTGAATCCCCGTTAGTGCTGACGATTCTTGATGATCTTCTTGTTGCAATCCACCAGCGCTACCCAGATGCGAAAGTCAAAACCAGTAACTGGGATTACGATTCACTCGATGCGATTGTGCGTGGCGAGGCAGACATCGGCTTCACCGGCAGAGAGAGTCATCCCCGCTCAAAAGAGTCACTCAACCTGCTTCCTTACTTTCTTGATTTCGAAGTGCTGTTCTCAGATTTACCTATGGTGTACCTACACAAAGATCACCCCGCTTTGGAGCAGGAATGGAACCTTGAGACCTTTTTGAGTTACCAACACATCAACATTGTTTGGGAAAAGAGTGAGACGTGGGCACTGGACGAAGTGTTGAGTGAACTTGGCTTACAGCGCTCCATTGGTTTAACCATGTCGAGCTTCGAACAGTCTCTGTTTATAGCCGCGCAACCACACCACAATATGCTGACCACAGCGCCGCAATACTGTGAAAGTTACACCAAGAAGCTGCATCCAGATTTGGTGTGCTTACCCATTCCTTTAGAACAGCCACAGCAAGAGAAGCTGCTAATCCCGTTCACCATGATTTGGCACAAACGTAATGCGTACAACCCCAAACTTGTATGGTTGAGAAACACCATCAAGTCGCTTTATGGGGAGAAGAGTGGCAGCAATACGTGATTGCTTCTTCCACACATTACTGATAAATTTCGCGCGTTTTTAACCCTATTTTCAAGGAGGTATTTCCAATGATTCGTTTTCAACACACTCATTTTAATCAACGTCCTTACGTTGTTTTAGGATAACTAAAACCCCTAAATTCAAGTAAGGACGACAAGCTAACTTATTGTCGGAATTACAACTATGTTTAAAAAACTGAATGAAGCAACCGCTAAACCAGTCGTTTGGTCAGCATACACCGCAGACGTACTGTGGACAGATAACCACATTGCGAAACAGATGCTCAGCTTCCATCTAAACCAAGAAATCGAAGCCGCGTCGCGCTCATTCAACTTCATTGATGAATCTGTTGACTGGCTGGTGACTGAATTTGGTCTCAACCAAGATTCAAAAACCATCGATTTTGGTTGCGGCCCTGGCCTTTACACCCAACGTTTAAAAACGCGTGGTGTAGGCACAGTGCTCGGATTGGATTTCTCGCAAAACTCACTGGAATATGCGACTCAACAAGCAGCGTCTTCTAACCTCGCTATTGAGTATCACTTAGACAATTACCTAGAGTTCAGTGACACACGACAGTTTGATTTGATCACGCTTGTTATGTGTGACCTTTGCGCGCTCAATCCAACTCAACGTGCGACGTTGTTTGCTAAGTTCAAAACACTGTTGGCTGAGAATGGTGCGATTGCATTAGACGTGTACACGCAAACACGTTTTAGCAAGCAAGCTGAAGCGCTGACACTCAATCAAAATGCCATGAACGGTTTTTGGAGTGCAGAAGATTACTGGTGTATTCAGTCTTCATTCAAATACGAAACTGACCTTGTCACGCTAGACAAGTACGTGATAACTGAAGCGCAACGAGAATGGACAGTCTATAACTGGCTGCAACATTTCACTTTAGACATGCTTACAGCAGAGCTTGCGCCGCATGGTTTAGAAGTTCAAGCAACCTACAGCGACTTGCGCGGAAAGCCGTTCGCAGATGGTGACGAAATGGCGGTGGTGATTCGTCATAAATAATGACCAATCCAAGCTAGAGCGACACTGCTACCAATAGTAAAAGGGGCGATATTCTCGCCCCTTTTTTCGTGTCTCACTATTCGCTTTCTCTTTGATACTTATTCCGCGCTCACAACCTTTTTCTCAGCAAGTGCCATAGCGATATTGGCTTTGCTGTACGCACTCTCGTTGATGAAATGCGGATAGATATCCTGTTTGCCTTCCCAGAAAATATCGTAACCAAAGAAGGTCGCGAGTAGTGGTTCGCCCGGTTTGACTACCTCGAAATCTCGTCCACAGATCATAGGATGTACTGTCGCGACACGCATACCATCGTGGTCGACAGGGATCATGACTTCTTCGGTGTAAAAATACGCGTCGTAGTCATTCAACTCACCAACTTGACCAAGATTATGCTGCTCAAGGTAATCTAATACCATAGTCAGCATCTTTTTCATTAACTCTAGAGTGTCGTACTTCAGTGAGCCATGCGCTTGAGCTCCAACTTCGATCATCACACCATGCTGCCCTGTGGTGCACAAATAAGGTTGATCATCCCACGCTTTTCTGTCTTCAAACAGAATATTAGCTTCTGGCATACGTTGCTTCACATAAGCCCCCATCTTGCGAGAGAACACGTCGTTAGAAACCAAAATCAAGGTAGCGCCCATGTTACTAGTGGTGTTGTGCAGATCGATAATCAATTGATTCTCTTGGCGAGCATGTAGTTGCGTGAATTGCTGCGCGATTTCAGTTTCTTGCTGAGTCGCAGGCGATGATTGATTCGCCAAGGCAAATTCACGGTTGAGATCCGTTTCAACATAACGAACGTTTTGCTTTACCGCTTCAGGGTTGCCAAGCACACACTGAGTACTGAACGTCGAACGATCAGCAACATAAAGACGATCTTTGATGAGCTTTTGAAGATAAATGCCAGAAAGCTCATTACCATGCGTACCTGCTACGAGCAGAACACGATTAAGTTTGTCCATAAACGTGATATTCCAAATATTGAGTAAAAGTGAGTTTTGATTGAGATTGAGCTGCGCCCTCTTAACGAAACGCCATTGCTCCTTTCCCTACCCCTTCATAAGCGATGACTTGTAACGACTGTCCTTCATCCAATGAAGAGGCAATTTCGTTAGCGATAAATACAGCCAGCAGTTCTACCGTTGTATCGGTGTTCAATACCTCGGTTTCGCTGTGCGCGATAGCGAGTTGGAAGTCACCTTGTGAAGTAGTGTATCGGAAGCCAAAGTGCGTATCGCTGTTGATGAGTGTGGCATGCTCGCTCAATTCCAGATGACCAATCTCGACAAGATCTTCGATTGAAGCAAGGTAAATGTCTTGCCAACGCTGTGCAAAAGCATGTTCACGAGCGGTATCATGCTGACCATCGACCAGAATTTGAATCGGCGAGCGATGACCATGCGCAATGCGTTGACAGTTGCCGTCGTGTTTTTTTAAACCGTGGGTATAGTGATAGTAAGCGCCATCAAGTTTTTCGTGACGCAAGGTCAAATCAATCGATGCCACGTTACTTGGTAGATTGCCCTGTAATACTTTGTGGATGTGCTGAGTCACGCTCTCCATCGAAATATCTTCAGCATCAACAAAACAAAACGCTTCATCAGGACAATGTAAGTGGATGCTCTTTTCACCACGCATAAGATCGACTTGGGAATACCCTGTTTTGATACTCGCTACTTCCACCGCTGAGCTCTTCACAGGTATGAGCAAACGGTGATCAACATATTGATCGACCAGTTGTTTGATTTGTTTTTTCACTTTAGAGAAATCCAGCACCATGCTCATCTCATTGAGATCACCGTGCATTACTACGTCCAGAATCCAACTCTCGCCGACCATGCCTCGTGTTTCACACAGGTACGATGCATCAATAACCGTGAGATCGTTAACAAATAGATTCAATCTGAATTCCTCATTCTATGTTGAGCCTTAAAATCAAATGTTATGTTATAACACTTACCGCGCTCACTCAATTTCGCAAAGTGATGTTCTTTCTGCTCTGTGTTGCGCTATGGTTTCAGCTATAACTAATCACTTTATCAACTAATTGGCCCTTTCGATTTAACGCTACACTGCGACTCTTAATGAGATTTGAGGATAAGGAATGCCAACATTTTTACTGACCACGATTGCCATGTTGGCGTTTGCCGCCAATTCGCTGTTGTGCCGTTTGGCATTGGCAGCAGGTTCAATTGACGCGGGCAGCTTCACTCTTATCCGTTTACTCTCTGGCGCAGTTACTCTCATCGCCATCATGCTTTTACGTGGAAACTGGCGCGGCCAAATCCCAACAACTCGATTCAGCCTGCTCGCTGGCATAGCCTTATTTGGCTATGCAGCGCTATTCTCTTTTGCTTATGTAAAACTAGCAGCTGGAACTGGAGCACTGCTACTTTTTGGTGCTGTACAGCTGACTCTACTTGCACTTTATTGGTGGCAAGGGGAGCGCTTTAAAGCCCTCGAACTGGTCGGCATCATCGTTTCTCTGGTTGGATTTGCTTGGTTAATGCTGCCATCAGCAACGCGTCCAGATGTTTGGTCAGCGATATTAATGGCGCTTTCTGGTATTTGTTGGGCAGGCTTTACGGCTTTGGGTAAGCAAGCACCAACACCAAGCAGTGGCATTACTTCGGGGTTTATTGCCGCTTCAATTCTTGGGCTTATACTCTCGCCTTTCTTACTGGAATCTGTTCACTTTACTGAACAAGGCGTGTTGTTAGCCGTCGCATCTGGTGCCATCGCTTCAGGTTGTGGCTATGTGCTTTGGTATCAGGTGATGCAAAAACTCACATTGCTGCAAGCAGCAATAAGCCAACTTTCTGTACCAGCCATTGCTGTGATTTTGGGCAATGTGTTATTGGGTGAAACCCTTACCCTACATTCGTTGATTACCAGCGCTGTTATTCTTGGCGGCATTGCATTGGTATTTTTATCTCGCTCTCAAAAATCCAAAACCAACCCCGCAAGCCAATAAAAAATAATAACTTTCCTCTCAACTTATCTACCATCATCTATGCTTTTTGTTAGGCATTTGTTTTCACCGTACTGTGGAAACGAGCAACGCCTGACGCAATGGCGGTGAATATCGATTAAAGATTTGGTTTAGTAATTCCGACAAGCCCGTCTCAATAGTGAGACTTTCTAGTTAAACGTTTTCTTGCTTATTTTTGCCTCACACCATAAGCAATGGGGGATCTAAGGTGATTTGAGCATTTTGACCCAGTTTGATTTTGACAAAGGATTTACAAACCATCTCGTTTCAATCGCTATATTCCGCCTCCTAATCTTTTTCAGAATGAAATTCTGATTATTGATTGAATAAATTCATCCACTTACAAGCATAAGCCTGAGCTAACGTTGACACTATGAACGAGAAAATCAAATTCGCCACAAAAGTAGCGCTTAGCCTGACTCTGGCTTATCTGATCCCGTTTTCGATGGGTTGGCCACAAGCTTCTACAGCGGCTACGACGGTCATGTTGATCGCTTCTACCGGCAGTCGGCGTGAATCTCTAGCCAAAGGCACACTGCGCGTACTCGGCACTTTAGTAGGCGCGGTGATCGGCTTATTGCTTGTCGGCATGTTCGCCCAAGATCGCTTGCTATACATGCTCAGCGTTTCGGTGATTGTTTCCTTTATTTTCTATTTCCGCAACGCGTACCAAAAAGACCCTACCTTACTTGCCTTAACTGGCGTAATGGTCTTGATGATGTCTAATGGTGGCGATGCAGAAGGCGCGTTCATGTATGGCGTCGATCGCGCCTACATGACTATCTTTGGCGTGGTGCTTTACACCTTGGTGGGTACTTTCTTATGGCCGACGAAGACAGAACAAAACCTGCGTCAACTCGTTGAGCAACTGAACCAAGCTCAACAAGCCCTATTTAAAGCTATTTTGCAAAACTTCGAGGAAAAACAAGCTCACCAACAAGGATTAGTCCCTGCTTCAGGCACGCAAGAAGGTGAGGAAGACGAAGAACCTAAGCCCACCATTGAAAACCTGCTAGACAAAGTATTCGCCGCACAAAACGCGCTAGAGCAACGCTTTGCAACAGTTAGTGTGGAATGCAGTGACGTATCAGCCTACATGAAAGAGTGGCAACTCGCCGTTCACTTCAACAAACAAATCACCCAAGAACTCAGCGTGGCAGCACACAGCCACTTTAGCCATCAGCAAGACCGAAGCTGCATCAACAACTTCGATCAAGCCATCGAAGAAATTCAAACGCTGTTCAAAACCTGCCAAGAAATGTGGAACAACGAGGGGCCAGCTTACCGCGCTCAGGAATTTAAGGTTGATTACAACCAACAAGCTTTGTCAGACGCTCCCCATTTAGTCAAAGGCTCTGCCCTGACACTGGGCCACTTACTCAAGCTAATGCATCAGAGCTTATCTCGCCTTGCAGAGAGCATCAGCTGTATTGATTCGGTCACCAATAATGTCTCGTTCAAACAAGATCTGCCGAAGCAGAAGAGCAAGTTCCTTTGGTGGGATGCCGAAAACTTCAAAACCGCAGTGAAAACCTTCACCACCTACTGGGTGGCAGGGTTGATTTGGATTTACTTCAATCCACCGGGTGGCTACTCGTTTGTTACCTTCTCCACCATTTTCATGTCACTGCTGTCGTTTGTTCCGGTTCACCCATTTATGTTGCTGATCTTGTTTACGTTTGGCTTCTTGTTTGCGGTCCCTTCGTACGTCTTCATCTTGCCGGGCTTGGAACTCGGAGGCGAATTGGGCTTGTTCATCTTCATCTACACCTTTATCGGCTTTTACCTGTTTAAAGGGCCGGTGACCATCTTCTATATGATTGGCTTATTTGTCCTCGGTCTCGACAACAACATGACCTATCACTTTGGCATTCTGATGACAATCATGACCTTGTTCTACATGGTGGTGTTCATGATTATTTTTGCGCACTACTTCCCTTTCAGTTCTCGTCCAGAACACTTGTTTTTAACACTGAAAGAGCGCTATTTCAGGCACGTTGGCGGCCTATTTACCCGCTATCATGAACAGTCTGAATCCACATTTAATAAGATGAAACGCTCACTGCACTTGGTGACGCTGAACGTTTCCTCTAAAAAGCTCAAAGTGTGGGGGGCGAAGATCAACCACAAGCTGTTCGACAAGACACCGCCAGAAGCGATTGGTGCATTCAGCAAGTCTTGTGACACCTTGAGCAATCACGTCAACATCTTGATTGCTGCTGAACAAAAGCTATTAAGTAACCCACTTATTAAACAGTTACGCAGCAAGCACACCGATTCCATATTACCTCTGATGGCTGGCGCACTAGCAAGCCATCAGGCGACCGACGAACTCGATTCTGTGTTCGAAAAATACAGCCAGGATTACCAATCCTTTGAAAATAAACTGGAAGATTTCTTTAGTGAGTTGGATTTATCTGACTACGCTTATTCAGAGATTGCCGGTTTTTATATCTTGCTGAATTTAAAACGAAACGTGTTCGAAGCGATCAACCAATGCAAGCAAACCTACGAGGATATCGATTGGGTGAACTTACGTCAGAAGCGGTTTTAAAGGTGAGGATATGATGCTTCTAAAACTAACTAAACCAAGCCTCGCCATACTCTCTGTACTCGGATTGAGTGCGTGTACAACTTTGGGTCCGGACTACGTCCATCCAGAGCAAACCGCCTTGCCAAGTGATTGGTCGGTAGAAAAAGCGGCGCAAGACACACAACAATCCGAGCAAAAACTGCAGCAGTGGTGGCAGCAGTTCAACGATCCAACACTGAACCAACTGGTTGAGATGGCGAGCCAACAAAACCTCGACCTTGAGGCGGCGGGTTTGCGTATCGTCCAAGCACGTTCGCTATTGGGCATCTCAACTGGATTGCAATACCCACAAGTGCAAACCGTCTCCGGTAACTTAGCCCGAGCTTATGTGAACGACCAAGGCTTGAATAACGCTGCGCTGTCGTTTGATGCTGGTTGGGAAATGGACATCTGGGGCAAATACGCTCGTGGCATTGAATCGGCTGAGGCTGGTTTCTACGCATCGATTGCGTCATACCACGACATCATGGTGACCATCACCTCTGAGGTGGCACGCAACTACATCAACTACCGCACGTTCCAAGAGCGTATTTTGCTCTCACGCCGCAACATCGAGATCCAAGAGCGCGTTGTGAACATCACCCAAGTACAGTTCGATTCAGGCAACGTAACCGAACTCGACGTTCAGCAAGCAAAAAACCAGCTCTTCAACACCAAAGCGGCACAGCCTTCTCTTGAAATCGCAATGAAGCAGTCGCGTACAGCATTGGCATTGCTTTTAGGTGTGCTACCGGAAGAGGTGGAGAGCCTGCTGCAATCTAATGGTTTCGCCCAGCGTATGGCGGATTATGAAAACCAGTTTAAGTCATCCGGTAGAAAGCCAGCTTTGTCTGGCAGTGACGAGCGTTCTATCGTACCTAGCCCACCGCTACTGGATAACAAAGTGGATGCAAACTTAGTCATGCGCCGACCTGATCTTCAAGTATCAGAGATGCAGGCTCGTGCACAAAGCGCCAAGGTTGGTGTCGCAGAAACCGCACTTTATCCAAGTTTTTCACTGTTCGGCTCAATCGGTATCGACAGCACAGTGCCAGATGGTAGCAGCTTCAGTTTCAGCGACTCACTGACCATGGTAGTGGGCCCAACATTCAGTTGGAACATCTTCCAATATGGACGAGTGAAGAACAACATCCGCTTTGAAGATGCACGCTTCCAAGAAACGCTCACCAACTACAACAAGAAGGTGCTGCAAGCGGTTAATGAAGTGACCAACGCACTGGAGGCCTACGACTTGTACTTGGAGCAAAAATCACTGCGTCTGCAATCAGTCAACTCATCGATTCGCGCATTTAATATCTCGATGACGCAGTACGAAAACGGTCAGATTTCTTTTGAGCGTCTGCTGAACTCAGTAGAAAAGATGACCCGCGCAGAAGACAGCTACGCCACCATCAAAGGTAACGTCGCCAACCAGGTTGTGGCGCTCTACAAAGCACTTGGCGGTGGATGGGAAACCCAAACTGGCAAGCCATTCTTATCTGAAACCACTGCCAAGCAGATGCAAGACCGAAGCGATTGGGATGGTTTGTTGGACGAAGAAGAACGCGTTCTGCCGCCACTGCTTCTTGAGCAACCATCAGACAAAGCGCAAACGGACAGTACCGAGCAAATAAGTACCGAACAAGATGAGGAGGTGCAGTAATGCCACACGAACTCTCTTGGGGTGACGTTTACTTCTCACCGCTGCTCTTGGTGCTGATTCTAGCGGTCACCGCTACATGGATAACGGTGATCATTTTGAACAAGACACGTTTGTCTCGTTTCATTGCGTTTCCGTCTCTGACATTCATTGCCATCATGGTTTTCTACGTGGTGGCCATCGACAGTTTTTATATACAGTTTTAGGTGCCCAACAAGATGAAAAAACTACTCGTTATTGCACTCAATCTTGTCATTCTTGGTGGCGCGGCATGGTTCGGCTATCAGAAATTCGAAGAGTATTTTAATAACCCATGGACCCGCGATGGTCAGGTACGTGCGAACGTTATCAAGGTCGCACCTCGTGTATCAGGGCCAATCGTTAATGTCACCGTCATAGATAACCAAGAAGTAAAACAAGGCGATCTGTTGTTTGAGATCGACCCAACCACTTATGAAGTTGCCCTATCACAAGCGGAAGTAGCGTTAGAAAAAGCCATCGTTAGCTCTCGCGGTAAAAAGATCGAATACGATCGTTTAAAAGACATTCGAGCTAAAGACCGCGGCGCCGTTTCTCACAAAGATCTCATTCGTCGTGAAATCACCTACGAAGAGTCCCTACTGCAAATCAAATCTGCAGAAGAGCAACTTAAGTCAGCACGACTAAATCTTAGCTACACAAAAGTTTACGCATCGGTCGATGGGTTTGTTTCTAACCTTGATATCCGCAACGGTACTCAAGCGGTAGCAAACCAACCATTAGTAGCACTTATCGATAAAAACAGCTTCTGGGTATTTGGTTTCTTCCGTGAAAACCAATTAGCTCAAATTGCTCCTGGTAACGATGCTCGGGTGACTTTGATGTCTCACCCAGATGCGCCTATCGACGCTACGGTGGACTCCATCGGTTGGGGTATCGCCCCTAAAGATGGCACAGTGGGCTACAACCTTCTTCCTAATGTAAACCCTGTATTCCAGTGGGTTCGCTTAGCGCAACGTATTCCCGTTCGCGTGTCATTGCATGAATTACCAGAAGGCGTCGACCTGCGATTTGGGCTTTCTGCTTCCATCATGGTGATGAAAGACTCATCACAATAGCAAAAATAGGAGTGAAAGAGACTGACCCATGGCTATTGGAAAAAAACTCAAAAACATCAATGAAGAAAACAACTTCTTCTATCTGACCTTAGCGCTTATCGGACTATTAATCGGTGGTGCGTTTGTGCAGGTCGTTGGAGAAGGTGCAATGGAGCATCTGTTGCAAGGTTTCACCATCATCACCTTCATCGTCTGTATGGCGAGCTTGCGCTTTGACAAAAACTGGTCGCGCTTTCTCTACACCTTGCTTGGTACCTGGGTCTTGGTGATCGTCATCAAGACCGCGCTAGGTATTAAAGAGATGGATGTCGTGATGCTAGCCCTCACCTTCGCCTTCTTCTTCGGGACATTCAAATCCATCGCAAGACAGATTCTGTTCACTGGGCACGTGAACACTAACAAAGTGATTGGCTCTGTTGCTCTATTTTTGCTGCTGGGTCTGATGTGGGCAATTGCTTACCTCATTCTTCTTGAGTTCTCCCCAAACTCATTCACAGGGATGGAAGCCATCTCTTGGGGTCAAAACTTCTCAAATGCAGCGTATTTCAGTTTCGTCACCTTAACCACGTTAGGTTATGGCGACATCAGCCCTCTAACGCCATTGGCACAAGTCGTTGTGTATTTAGAGGCTATTGTAGGCGTGTTTTATATGGCGATTGTTGTTTCAAGTCTCGTCAGTTCCAACATTGAACATCAGGTAAACAAAAATGGATAAACAATCGGAAAAAAATGAGAGTAAGATTTTCATCAGTAACATGGTGGAATCTGCTATACGAATCGGCTTGATTTTAATCTTGCTGATGTTTACGTACGACATCATCAAACCTTTCATTCTTCCTGTGATTTGGGGTGCCATCATCGCGGTAGCATTGATGCCAATCTGTAAGAAGCTGGAAAGAGTGTACGGTGGTAAACGTGGTCTGGCTGCAACGACGATTGCATTGCTGGGTATCGCACTTCTAGTGGCACCTCTAGTCATGGTTTCGGGCTCAATTGTTGATGGTGCAACCCACGCGCTAGAAGTTCTGCAAAACGGCGACATCAAAATCCCTGGTCCAAAACCTTCTGTCGCCGAATGGCCACTTATCGGTGATAAGCTTTACGAAGTATGGACGCTGTTTGCGACCAACTTAGAAAAAGCGATTCAAACCTTCATGCCGCAAATCAAGTCGGGTCTAACGTCTCTACTTGGCATGGTCGGTGGAGCTCTAGGTAGCCTGCTTCTTTCTATCATTTCACTGGCGATTGCTGCCGGCTTTATGACTTATTCAGAGTCAATTGCCTCTGGCTTGCGAACCGTCGCTGTACGTACGGCAGGTGATAACGCGAAGAGTTGGACAACGCTTATTGCCGCAACCATTAAAAGTGTTCTACTGGGCGTGGTTGGTGTTGCTGCGATTCAGGCTCTATTGATTGGTGCGGGCTTCTTTATCTTTGGCGTTCCGGCAGCAGGCCTACTCACTCTGATTCTGATGATTCTTTGTATTGCTCAGCTTCCTGCTCTGCTCGCGGTTCTACCTATCGTGGGTTACATGTACATGACTAACGACACAAGCACAGCAACGATGTTTACCGTATGGGTAGTGGTTGCAGCACTGTCTGAGAACTTGTTCAAACCAATGCTGATGGGCCGTGGTGTTGATGTACCAATGCCAGTGATTCTGCTGGGTGCAATCGGTGGTATGTTGTTCTATGGCATTGTAGGCCTGTTCTTGGGTGCGGTTATCTTAGCGATTTGGTACGAGCTATTCGTTTGGTGGTTGAGCATCGAGAAGGCACAGCAGCAAAAAGAAGACTTACTAGAAGAGAAGGAAGAGACACAAGCCGAATCAGGCCACGGCGCAGGTATCTAACCTTCATCAGTCACCTCACCACTTGAAACAAACCGCTGCCTTTGCAGCGGTTTGCGCAACTAAGCTCACAGTTTCATTGTTTGATATCCGATTAAAATGACGTTCTTGTTAAATTTTCATACTTCTTACATTCGACGGTTGCAATCAAGCATTTAACGATGCACTCTCGATGACCACAAATGACAGAGCTTAGGATAAAAACAATGAAATTGATCAAGCCTTTAACTTGCGCGCTTGCTCTTGCAATGAGCGGAATGGCATTCGCTGATGTGACAATCCATGTTCCTGACGACGTTTCAGTTTTGGCCGCTAACGGTGAAAAGGTTAAGCTTTCTGGTGGCTTCTTTGCTTCAGAGAAGAGCTTTACGCTTCCTGATGGTGTAAATCAGGTAGTATTTCGATTCTCGCCTTTCTTTAGTAAAGGCAATGATCGCGTCAGCGTTGATAGCGATGTGATCGTAACTCGTTTCGACGCAGCCGATGCGGAGCTAAGCCTACAGGTTCCTGAATACCGAGATCTTCGCCAAGCTGAAGCAAACATCAAAGACCTCGATTGGAAACTGGTTGATGCTTCTGGCAATGCAATTACCGTAGAGCAAGACAAGCTTATCAAACCAGGTATGCAGATCGGCCGCGATTACGTTCGTGAAGTTGAAGATTACAACCGAGCTGGCGGGGTTGCTGCGATTGGCGTTGCAACCGCAGCGGTAGTTCAACCTGTAACACTTCCTGCAAAAATCCCAGCAGACATGAAGCAAACAAAGCCTGCGACAATGAAAGCAGATTCAACCGCTGAAGAAATGCTGCATTTCTGGTACCAAAAAGCGGACGCAGAAACTAAAGCTCGCTTTAAAGAATACGTAAACAAACAATAGCTAATAAAAAAGCCCGCATCATAGCGGGCTTTTACATAGTGACAATCAATTATAGCGAAATAAAGATACCCGCCAAACATGCACTCATTAAGTTCGCTAACGTACCAGCTGCTACCGCTTTCAGCCCCATGTTCGCTACGTCTTTACGACGCTCTGGAGCCATCACACCGATAGAACCAAGCTGGATCGCAATAGAGCCGATGTTCGCAAAGCCACACAGTGCAAAAGTGATGATCACTTGAGTGTGCTCACTCAGCGTTGCTTTGTGCTGTACAAAGTCAATAAACGCAACAAACTCGTTCATTACAACCTTCTGACCAATGTAGGAACCAGCCGCTAGAACTTCGTGACTAGGCACACCAATTAGCCAAGCTAGAGGCGCAAATAGGTAACCAAAAATGGCTTGTAGCGTAATACCCGCAAAGCCGAACACCTCACCTAAGTTTTCTAACCCAGTGTTCACCATCGCAATCACACTCACAAATGCGATCAGCATAGTACCTACCGCAACCGCGACTTTCATACCGCCCATCGCGCCGCTTGCTAGCGCGTCGATCACGTTGCTCTCTTCAGACTTATCCAATTCGATGTTGTTGTAATCGCTTGGCGTTTGACGCTCTGGCACAATGATTTTTGCCATCAACAGGCTACCTGGAGCAGCCATGAAGCTCGCTGCGATTAGGTATTTCAGCTCTACACCTAGACCTGCGTAACCACCTAGTACACTACCTGCGACTGACGCCATACCACCAGCCATTACCGCGAACAGTTCTGAACGAGTCATGTTTTGCAAGAAAGGACGGATAAGAAGTGGCGATTCGCCTTGAGAGAGGAAGATGTTACCGGTTGCAACAAGAGATTCTGCTTTGCTGGTCCCCAAGAACTTTTGGATGGCACCACCGATAAATTGAATCACTTTTTGCATGATACCCAAGTAGTAAAGGGCAGAGATAAGAGCGCTGAAGAAGATGATGATAGGAAGAACGCGAACCGCGAAGATGAAACCAGTAGAAGCGAGGTCACCGAAGAGGAACTTGATGCCTTCATCGGCAAAACTCAATAACCCAGCGACACCATTGCTCAAACTGGCTAACGCCGCTTGTCCCCAAGGGAAGTAGAGCACCAAGGCTGCGAAACCCATTTGAAGCAGCAATGCTCGAGACACGGTTTTCCAATTGATTGAAGAACGGCTCTCTGACAGCAGGAACGCACAACCTAATAGTGCAACAATACCAAATAGACTAAATAGAACACTCATGAATCGGACCTACTGAACGTTGAAAAAGAAAGGAATGCCAAAAGCATTGGCAGAAGAAAGGGACAACGCATCGAGTGACAACGCACTCGTAGATCCAAATTGAAGGAAGAACGGATAGTTCGACATCTTATTTTTACCTTATACAAGCAATTGAACGTAGCTGGTCCGGTCCGTGGGGTCATTCACTGCTGGAGAGCTCTCGACTCTTCCTGCTCCATGTGACGGCTTGTATGGGTAAGGGTCCTGAACAACGAACCCTAATTCCCGCTTAAACGGGTCGCAAGTATAGCCAACAAAAAGAGATATTCATCACATTTATTTACGCAAACGTTCAAGCGCTCATAATTTAAGCAAAGATGCTATTTTGTGGTCATACTTGTAGGGAAAATAGGGGTATTAGGAGGGTGACGAATAGTGAAATCACCAAAAATGAACAATAAATGTCCAATCGAACACCAAAGACCAAAAATGAGCAATTTTGCTCTCGCCAATCTATGGATTTTGGATATACAATTTGGCACGCTTCATTTCGAAGCCTCTGTGTATTCAGAGCATCATGATGCCGAGATGGTGAAATTGGTAGACACGCTAGCATGAGGTGCTAGTGCCTTAGGTGTGAGGGTTCGAGTCCCTCTCTCGGCACCATTCCTTTCTTTCAAAGAATTTAGAGTGTAATGCAAAGTTCTAAACAGGCAAAACAGTCCGCTGACGCTAATCAATTACTTAGCGAGCTTGCGGTGCACGCCTTATTACACCTGCACTTCAAAATCCACGCATCATCGCGAATTCTTCCTCTTAAAGAACGTAACGACCTACTGCAAAAATGGCTTAAGCCTAAGCTCAAAAGTAATCGCTACAAACTGATTAAAAAGCCATTAAAGTCTCTGACTCAACAAGCAAAAGGGGAAAATGGCAATCTAGAAGCTTTACTTGAACGTTGTGTAGGTGCCGATAAACCTAGTAACCCACAACCTCACCTCGATAGCTACCTACTGCTGATCAACGAAGTCGAAAAGAAATTAGGTACGACGGTTCTGCTTTCTCGTCCTGAAGATGTCGATTTATCCCACGACCAACATGGTTGTTTGCTATGTGTTCTGTCTGATAACTTAAACCAACACTTCGACGATAATAACGCCTTAATCGCACCTATTTCGATGCTTTTCCGTGGACCTATGAGTCAACGCTCTCTGTTCCTTGGTAGTATTTATGCCAGCAACACCTTCAATTACGAAGTGTTGTACCAAGACGAGCAGTTTGTGCGAATCACGCTAGATTTAGCGTAACTCGACACTCAGATGAATTGAAAAAAGCCGCGAAGTTCGCGGCTTTTTGCTTAATTAACGCTATCAATGTCTGGATTATCGACCCTCAGAGCTATCAATCCAGTTCGCGGAAACGAGCCGTGAAGTGGCGAAGTACTGGTGGTTCGTATTCAAACGTCAATCCTTTTAGTTCATCAGCACGATTCTTCAACTCGATGATCGCATCGGCGATGTAATCCATGTGATCGTTGGTGTAGACACGACGTGGAATGGTCAAACGCATCAACTCAAGTTCTGAAGCTTTTTGTTTACCCGTTTCCGGATCTCGACCAAGCAACAGTGAGCCAATCTCTACCGCACGAATGCCTGCCTCTAAATACAAGGCATTACACAGTACCTGTGCAGGGAATTGATCCGCGGGGATATGCGGTAAGATCTTCGCCGCATCAACGAAGACAGCATGACCACCTGTTGGGTATTGAATTGGAATACCCCCTTCGCGTAGACGTTCACCCAAATATTGTACTTGGCTAATACGGTAGTGAAGATAGTCTTCATCCGCACCTTCATACAACCCGCGAGCCAAGGCTTCCATATCACGACCTGCCATACCACCGTAAGTGACAAAGCCTTCCATCGGTACACATCGTGTTTGAACCGCTTGGAAAAGCTCTTGATGATCGCGAATACAACACATACCACCAATATTCACCATCGGATCTTTCTTCGCAGACATGGTGAGCATGTCACCATATTGGTACATCTCACGAATGATTTCGAGGATCGACTTGTTCTCATAACCCGCTTCACGCTGCTTGATAAAGTAAGCGTTCTCACAGTAACGAGCCGAATCAATCACCACAGGAATGTCGTACTTGGTTGCGATCTCGTACACGCTGCGCATGTTTTCCATCGACACTGGCTGACCGCCTGAACTATTACACGTGACCGTTGTGATGATTGCACAGATGTTTTGAGAACCATGTTCTTCAATCGTTGCTACCAGCTTATTAAGGTCAAAGTTACCCTTCCAGTCATATGGCGTTGTGGTATCGAACGCTTCTTCCGTTACCACGTTAATCGCTTTACCGCCATTGAGTTCAATGTGGCCCGCTGTGGTATCGAAGTGGTAATTCGAGATAAACACGGGCGTTTCACCACCACGCACCTGACGCATGCGCTCAATCAAAGCAGGGAATAAGATTTGCTCCGCCCCACGGCCTTGGTGCGCAGGTACTGTCAGCTTGTAACCAAAGAAATGCTCTACGGCATCACACAAGTTGTAGTAGTTGCGACTGCCAGCATAGGACTCATCACCCATCATGATGCCTGCCCACTGATTGTCACTCATAGCACCAGTGCCAGAGTCGGTCAGCAGATCGATATAAACATCATCACTACGAAGAAGAAATGGGTTAAAGCCCGCTTGCTTGAGGGCAACTTCTCGGTCAGCCAAGGTCGTCATTTTGATTGGCTCAACCATTTTGATACGGAACGGTTCTGGGATACGTTTCATTGTTAATTTCCTTATACGCACGACCCTACGCACTTAAGCGTAAGATTAAAAACAAACTGATAAATTGCTTTTCAATGCGGAAGCATTGAGGAAATTAACGTGCAGAGATTTTGCTAAGAAGAGACAAGCAGTAGTCTAGGTTGTACCAGAACGACAGCACCAAACGGCTATCGAGAATATCCTTAATTCTCATCGTCTTCGTCCTCCTGATAAAAAGAAAAGCCAGAAACCCCATGTCTCTGACCTTTTCAATATAGTGCAGTTTTCAATCAAATTTCAGTGAAGCTTACCTCATTTTACGAAGGTCTTGCCCTTTTCATTCTGCGTTTGATGTTGTTCTCTTTGACCATGTAGTCGAACAGCGGTGCGAATAAGTTGGCAAACAGAATCGCTAACATGATGCCTTCCGGATAAGCCGGGTTAAGCACTCGGATAAATATCGTCATCACGCCAATCAAAATACCGTAAGCCCATTTACCGCCATTTGTGAAGGCAGCCGATACTGGGTCTGTCGCCATAAAGAAGGTACCAAACGCAACACCACCAATCACAAAGTGCCAGTAAAACGGCATAGAGAACATAGGATTGGTATTCGAGCCAATCGCATTAAGCAGTAGCGACGTCACAGCTAAGCCAACAAAGACACCCGCAACGATTCGCCACGAAGCGATCTTCATAAAGATCAGCACCAGACCTGTTAGCGCGATCAGTAAGGTGGATACTTCCCCCATCGAACCGGGCAGATTGCCAACAAACGCGTCCATCAATGAGATAGGCTGCCCCGTCATGTTGTTAGTCAAGGCACTCTGACCACCTTCATACCATTGGCTCAGCGGTGTCGCGCCGGAGTAACCATCTGCCGCAACCCAAACCGCACCGCCAGACATGTTAGCGGGATAAGCGAAGTACAAGAAGGCTCGCCCTGCTAGTGCCGGGTTTAAGAAGTTTCGCCCCGTGCCACCGAAGATTTCTTTCGCTACCACGATACCAAAAGTGATACCTAAGGCGGCTTGCCACAGTGGAATGGTTGGCGGCAGAATCAATGAGAACAGAATGGAGCTCACGAAGAAGCCTTCATTCACTTCATGTTTGCGGACGATAGCAAACAGAACCTCCCAAAAACCACCGACGATGAACACCGTCGCGTAGACAGGCAGAAAATAGGTCGCGCCAACAAGCATTTTGCTTGCCCAACCTGCTTGGCTCGCGGCTTCTACCGAACCCCAAAGCCAGCTTAGCCCCCAAGAGGCATCAATAGCTCGCTGCGCTGCCGCCTGGTCAAGGCCATAGAGCAAAGCGTCACTGGATTGCTGACCAATGTTGTACATACCCCAAAACATCGCAGGAAATACGGCTAGCCACACCATAATCATGATGCGCTTTAAATCGATACTGTCTCGAACGTGTGTAGTGCCATGATTCACTTTACCCGGCGTATAAAAAAGGGTTTCAACAGCTTCAAAGAGTGGGTAGAACTTGTGGTACTGGCCTCCTGGTTCAAACTTTGGTGAGACCTTTTCAAAATAATGCTTCAGACTCATAACGTCTCCTCCTCTAAACAGTGTTACGAGTGCTACTCAAAAGCGATCGTTTTTTACCCTTTCACTCTTCTGTTCCGTATCTATATCCTGTGATTATGTAAACCGTGAAAGTCGTGCTTATACTCAATCAATAACAAAACAACGGAGTGAATTATGAAGTTAAGGATGATGTGGACAACCATTGTGGCTATTACCGCGCTTCCATTTGCTAACATTGCACTGGCAGTCGACAAACAAATGTCACCAGCTTTGAAAAAGAAAATGCAAGCGATATGCGATGCGCAAGGTGACGTCCCGGGAGGTTGGCAAGTGGCGAAAGTCACCCCAGATGCTGAGCGCTCTCTCAGTATGATTCTGCATCAAATGAATGCGACGGATAAGCTAAAACAAATCAATGATGTGAGAACCCAAGTTGTCGGCGGTATACACTATGCGATGGAGTTTGAACTCAAAGACGGGCAAGTGTGGAATGCGATTGTTTTGCACAGTGCCCGAGGCGATTACATGATTGAAAGACACGCCAAGAAAGGCGAACTTTGCCCTAAAGGTGGACAGTCCTAACGGCTCTTCCAAATACAGCAAAGGCGACAGTTTAGTCGCCTTTGTTCTTTTCTGGTTTAGCAACGGCTTCAAACGCTTGTGTAAACTGATAACTCATAATCTGAGGTCGAATCAAATCGCATGCTAAATCAGAAGCATCATGCTTGGTAATTGGTAAATGTTCCGATAGAACCTCTTTGGACTCTTTATCAACCGTTTGAAAAGATTCAACAATTCTTAGAGGAACGTGAAACTGATGATCTCTCACGAGAAAGAAATAGTATTGGAGATGTTCGCCATACGTCGCTGCGTTGTTAATCTCGCTACCAATTTTCACCGCTTCAACACGGCGGCCTTCACAATCAAATTTAAACACATTGGTAATTTCTGCTTCCATAGAGCCTGGCACGTAGACCATATAATCTGACTCCAACTCGTGACCTGATAACAGATATGCATCATTAAAACTCAAGATTTGAAAACTTAAAGATGGAGTAGGTACCAACAACATCGTCAAAAAAAAACTACCTAAAAATATCTTTGAATGTACCTTTTTTATACAGCCTTTCAAAAATCTCATGTCGTTGTCCATATGAATCTGTATTTTTATTAACTACCGCTGTAATACTATCCGTGACAGTACGAGAGGCTCCTTTATCAGCTTTCAAATATAACTTGTTATTTAACCAAAAAATCATCGCAGTCCTTACTGCATATTTTGGTTTAGCCACAAGGTTTGGGGAGGAAACAAAACTCACATCTTCATCCCAGATGTTGGCATGCACTCCCTCTATTGCAGCATAATTCCCCTTACCTGTAAGCTGTATCATTCCTCTACCGCGGTACTTCCAGCCATCACCAGTGCTTTCACTTCCATTCCCTATTCTCATAGCATACGCATTGTTTGCTATTGCTTGTTGATTGGCTTTTTGATTGATTGCGGCGTTTCTTCCATGTTTTTCTGCTAGCTCTGGATTTTTACGATAGGTTTTGAATGTATTTTTTAACCCCTGAACTGAATAATTGAAATTCTCTTCAAGCGTGATATAAGGACCTACCTCTTTTACCAATTGAGCAATGAAGTGCGATATTCGTAATTCGCTATCTAACTTACACTCAACTAGCTTTGATGAAAGTTCTTCGCTTATAACTAGTAAATATTCATCTGAAACTCTCGCTTCATTCTTCCAAACTTTCCTAAGATGTTGCTTCGTAATCATAACTCCTCCAATAAATACAAATTTAAATAGAAAGAGCTAGAAAACATCTTAAAAATGTAAGTTAAACGCTGCCATACGTCACCTTTAAATCGCTTTATACATATAAATTACGTTATCTTGCGATACAATCCACACTCGAAGAATAGCGCACGATATCAACAAACTCCTGTCGCCATGCAGGGTCATGTTTAACGACGTCTACTTTATGATTGGCTAAACCTAATTTCATCCATCCCTCTCCTGATAAACCCGAGTATCATAAAAAGGAAGTTACCCAACCACCAAAGTAAAAGCCAAACTTCCGGCACACCCGACACTAATAACCCAACAAAAAGAGTAATAATTTTTCTGGTGTACTTCTAGTTTGGCTTTTTACTGTTAAACCGTCTCGGTTTTCGCTTCTATCTTCTCATTCACTTTATCGCAAATGTATTCCCCAATCGGTATTGCAGATGTCGCTGCAGGAGAGGGGGCGTTGCAAACGTGTAAGCTTCTTGCGCTCTCGGCAAACAAGAAGTCATGAACCAAGGTTCCGTCGGATAACACTGCTTGCGCACGAATACCCGCAGGATATGGTTTGAGATCGTCGACTTTGATGCTTGGGCAATATTTGTTGACCAACTTGAGGTAGCCCGGCTTCCACCACGAGTTCTTAAACTCATCCAATCCGGTTTTTAGATGCTTTTGTGTCACCTTCCAAAAGCCGGAGAAACTGAGCATTTGCATGGTATCTTGCAAGCTGAAGTTAACCTTGTCGTACCCTTCTCGCTTCCAGCCTTGCACGGCATTTGGACCTACGGTCACACTGCCATCAATCATGCGGGTCAGGTGGACGCCCAAGAATGGCAAATCGGGGTCTGGAATTGGATAAATGAGATGATTCACCACTTGGTCGTGTTTGCTATCTAAACGGTAGTATTCACCACGATAAGGAATGATTTGGAAATCGGTCGGAATAGACATCATCTTAGTCATGCGATCCGCCATCAAGCCGCTGCAAGTGACCAAGAATTTGGCATTGAGCTGCATGGTTTGACCGTCTGAAGTGCAGGTCAGTTGGACTTCTTCGTCCTTCTCTTCGGCAGCCACAACTTTGGTTCTCAAACTGATTTGACCGCCGAGCTTTTTGAACTCTTCCGCCATCTGCTCAGTGACCAAACGATAATCGACAATACTGGTGGTTTTGACATAAATCGCGCCCAATCCCGTGATGTTTGGCTCAGCCAGTTTAAGTTGAACTTCATCGAGTAGCTTTACGTCGATGCCGTTGACATGGCAGCGCTCATAGAGGGCATTCATGCGTTCGACTTCTTGCTCATTGGTCGCAACCAGTAACTTGCCACAGTTCTCCACCGGAATATCGTGCTGAGCACAGAACGAAATGGTTCGCTCTACCCCACGCTTACAAAAGTCGGCTTTTAGGCTGCCCGGTGCGTAGTACACTCCAGCATGAATCACGCCGCTATTGTGTCCGGTTTGGTGCTTCGCAAAACCGGACTCTTTCTCAACCAATAAAATGGACTTGTCTGGGTGGCGTTGCTGCAGTTGCCATGCTGTCGACACACCAACGATACCGCCACCAACAATGATGTAGTCATAGACTGATTTCATACGACCTCTTATAAAACCGATAGTTGAGATTGTTGCAATTTGAACTTGCGACCACTGTAAATGAACACCGCGACAAATACCGCGCAGCTTGCCACACGAACCAACATTGGGATGTCGTGCCAAACCAGCAATGTACCCACCACTACCAACAAGAGACGCGTCAGAATGTTTAGAGGACCTTCCAAGTAGCCTTCAATCGCACCAATCAATGCATAGGTACCGATGATGGCAAAGAAGCCTGCAGTAATCACTGACGTCACATCCCAACTGACTAAGCCTGTGTAAGCAATCAACAACGGCACAAGATACAAACCTTTGGCAATTTTCCACGCCATCAGACCGGTACGCATCGGTGGTGTTTTGGCGATGGTTGCCGCCGCAAATGCAGTCAAACACACTGGTGGCGTGACGTTACTGTCTTGCGATAACCAGAAGATGATGAGGTGTGCAGCCAGCAATGCCAAACCTACCGCTTCCATACCCAGACTTTGCTCTAATAGGGTTTCCATAAAGTCCGCAGGTACTAGCGCCACCATTTCTTTCGCCGTTTCCAACGCCATTGGTGCATTAAGCAGTTCCAGCTTTTCTGGCGCCGCCAACATAAAGATGGCTTTTGCTTGTTCAGGCAATTGACCTGACACCATCAATTCAAGCAATTGATTTTCCGCAATCAATTTGTAAAGCGCAGGGGCAGACAGTGTACCCAATACAATATACGCCGCTGTCACAGGTAAACCCATACCCAAAACAAGAGAAGCGAGCGCAATCAGAACGATCATGATGAACAAGTCACCATTTGCCCAACCGTCAATCATCAATGAGAACGTGTTGCCGATGCCCGTTGTGCTGATCACGTTGATCACCAAACCAATACCCACCAGCAATACGGCGGTTGTCGCCATGTTTTTCGCACCTTGTGAAAGTGCTTCGATGATCGCTTTTGGTCCCATCTTGTGATCTTTCGAGAACCAAGAAGCCACCACCACAGAAATGATCGACAAGCCCGCAGCATAAGTTGGCGTAAAGCCTTGAACCAACAAAGTAACCAATACCGCCAGCGGGATAAGGTTGTGCCAACCGCTGATCAACACTTTTAATAGAGATTCATCGCTGGTCGTGATTTTTTGAACGCCGCTGCGTTTGGCTTCGATACGCACAAAGAACGCCACAGACAAGAAATAGATAAGAGCAGGAATAAAAGACACTGCGATGATATCGACGTAAGGAATTTGCGTGTAAGACGCCATGATGAAAGCACCCGCCCCCATCACTGGTGGCATCAACTGACCACCTGTCGACGCTGCAGCTTCAACCCCCGCCGCAAAGCGCGAAGGAAAACCTGCTTTTTGCATTAAAGGAATACTGATAACACCGGTGGAAACCGTATTTGCCACACTAGAGCCAGATACTGAGCCCATCAAACCGGAGCCAATCACCGCAATAAAACCCGGACCACCAATGATTTTGCCAGCCGCAGCACGTGCCACATTGATGATGTAATCACCGACACCAGAGCGAACGAGAAACGCACCAAACAGAATGAACATGAATACGAAAGTCCAACTGATGCGCGAGATAGAGCCAAACATGCCCTCAGAAGAATAAAAGCTACGGTAGAGCAAAGTTTCCATGCTCAAACCCGGGAAATGGAAAATACCTGTCGCCCACTTACCCCAAAGCACAACGTAGCTTAAACACACCACAATCAGCACTGGAATAAACCAGCCCATGGTGCGTCGGATCAGCTCAATCACAATCAGAATTGCCATGATGGCGAAGACCCAATCGCTGGTCACGAACTTAACACCACGTTCATACAGCGCATCTTCGGCATAGGGAATATAGAGTAAACATGCGACCGCGCCCATGGCAATTAACACATCGATACCGAGTGCAATCTTACTCTGCTTGAGAGAGATATGAGCCGGATACCAAAGCGCACAAATCACCGCAAAGCCAGCAAAGTGGGTCGCGGAAATCCATAACTCTGGTAACGTCGATAAGGTATTAAACCAAATGTGCAAAGCAGACAACACCACGCCAAACACTGTGATTGTGGTGGTTACCCACGGAAAATCAGTGCGCGTGGGCAGCTCAAACTTCTGCAATTCCTTTTCTATTGAGTCGCTCATCTCATACTCCAAGCTCTGGCGGCTTTTTCCATCTTAGAAATCGGTAGGGATAAAATGCCCCGAGCCAAAACTCGGGGCCAAGTTGGCGTTATTTCGCCATTAAGTCTGATGGGATTTCGATGCCCATTTCTTTGTAGTAACGCGCCGCACCTGGGTGAAGAGGCACTGGCAAACCAGCAATCGCTTTCTCAATCGCCATTGCTTTGGTTGCTTTGTGGATACCTTGTAGGAAAGGCAGGTTCTCGTAGATCGCTTTGGTTAGCTGGTAAACGTCTTCTTCCGAGATATCTTCACGAACTGCCAAGAAGTTTGGCTGTGCAATGGTGGTGATCGGCTTATCTAGACCCGGGTACGTGTTCGCTGGGATCTCGTACTTCGTCCATAGGTTGTAATTGCCATTCGCCTCTTTAATCTGCTCATCGGTAAACGAAAGAATCGAAATATCTTTGCCTAGCGCAGCAAAAGCTTGGGTTACTGCACCAACTGGCACACCCGCAGGCGTGTTCATGCCGTCAATGGTACCGTTTTGAAGTGCGCTCGCACTGCCGCCGTAGCCCATGTAAGCAAGATTGAATTTATCAGGGTCTACCTTCAGACCTTTCATGATTTGGCGACCCGAGTTCTCAGTACCAGAGTTCTTCTTACCGATAGAGAACTTTTTACCGTCTAGGTTGTTCAGATCTGTCACCGTGCCAGTTTTTGCTAAGTCAGAGCGAACAATAAAGTGCTCAACGTTTTGCCACAGCATAGAGACTGAACGCAGCTGCTCTTGGCGACCGCTCTTCTCATAAGGACCTTCACCAGACCAAGCCCACGCACCATAAAGACCTTGTAGAATCGCGAACTGTGCTTCGTTTTCGTTCAGCAGTTTGACGTTTTCACCAGAGCCCGCAGAGCTGATTGCAGAAAGGGAGAAGTGGTGCTTTGGTGCCAATTTCACTTTGCTTAACGTCGCCAACGCTACGCCCACAGGGTAGTAAGTACCACCTGTCGATGCCGTTGCAAGAATGTAACTACGATCTTCTGCCGCAGCGTTAGCAGCAATACCAAAAGAAGTCACAGCGACAGCCAAAGCTTTTACCAGCTTATTCATTTTCATTATTACTCTCCGTGTAGTCGTTTCACGATTGGGGATTTACATCATGTTAAATCTTTATTAACAATAAATTCCCTAGAGCAATTGAAATGCCAACTTTTAAGTCATTGTATTTGTTGACCTAAGCACAGAAATACATCAAAAATGAGCAAAATTCTGCTGATTTGATAGCAAAGCAATGAGCAAGATCTTGCTTATTCAAGAGAAGAAGGTTGCACGCCTAGATCGCAAAAGGTTAATAAAATGTGATCAAGACAAAATAAATGCACGATTCGCTAATAAGCAATATTTTGCCGATGCAATTTTGGATTGAACTGCAACTAATGAGCGTCTTAACAATAAGAATAAAAAGCGCATCATTCTAAACTGCTCACTTTATCAGCGGAGGCTTATAGCCTAAACGACTACAAATAGCACAAAAATACAGCAAAACAAGCCATGTTAACGAAATGAAAAGTCATTTATTCTAATTTTGAACTTAAAAACCAGTTCGATCCACCAGTTCAGAAACAAACATTGACCGTATCAACTTATTTTCTACTTCGGGGTTGTGCCAATAGCCTCATGTTCGTTAGGGTAACTACACGCCAAGGCAAACGTATTCCTTGGTATTTTTTCGTCATTAAGGATCACTCATGTCAGCAACTGCGCAACTACAATTCGCTTTAAAACGCCCATCTGGCGTTGCTGCTGCGATCCTCCTGCTCTCTCTGGAACTGATTCAGAGCTGACAGGCTATACCTTAACTTTCTGTCAGCTTGAGAAGAAGCTGACGGGAACACCACATACTCCTCCCATTCCTTTCAGTTTCTTCCAAGCGAAACATAAGAGGAATAACAATGTTAAGCGCACGCAATATCGCCGCTTTGGGCTTCATGACTTTCGCCATGTACTTAGGCGCGGGTAACCTGATCTTCCCTCCATTTTTGGGTTACCAAGCAGGTGAAAACTTTCTGAGCGGGATGTCTGGCTTCCTCTTAACGGGCGTAGGTCTGCCTGCAATGGCACTGGTGATGGTGGCTATCGTAAACGGTTCAGACAAATTAACCGCTGCCCTACCTAAACCTTTGGCGACCAGTTTTTGGGTAATGGTATTTATCGTGATTGGTCCTGCATTCGTAATACCACGTGCGATTACCGTCGCTTACCAATTTAGCTTTGCACCAATGTTTGGTGATGCCGCTTTGGTGCCTTTCACAATTGCTTTCTGTGTTATCACTATCCTGTTTGCGCTATACCCGGGCAAATTGGTCGACAACCTAGGCAAAATCTTAACCCCTGCATTGATGGCTATTTTAGTGATCATGTCTGTAACCGCTCTGGTTTACCCAGCCGGCGAGCTTACTACTGCAACGGGACCATATGTATCTGGCGCATTTGCTGAAGGCTTGACCCAAGGCTACATGACCATGGATGCGCTAGGTTCTATCGGTTTTGGTTGGATCATCTTCCGCGCGATTCGCAGCATGGGTGTGGATTGCCCGAAAACCACCGCAAAATACACGCTAATTGCAGCTTTGATGTACGCTGTTGCCATGGCATTTGTTTACATCTCATTGGCTTACATTGGCTCGACAAGCTCATACTTGGGTTCTGAGTTCAGCAATGGTGGCGACATTTTAACGGCATTCACCTTCAGCCACTTCGGCGCATTTGGTTCACTATTACTAGGTGCCGTGATGGTATTGGCGTGTTTGACTACTGCTATCGGCGTAACCACAGCAGGCAGTGAGTTCTACGACAACACTTTCAGCAAAGTGAACTACAAAGGCTGCGTTATCACGACCATGGTATTGGCTGGTTTGATCGCCAACGTAGGTCTGGAGCAACTATTGGCTATCACATTACCAGCGGTTGTGGCGCTTCACCCAGTAGCGATTGCGTTGATGATCATGGCACCTGTGCGCAACATGATGTCGCAAATCATGGTCGTTGCGACGGCTTTCACTGCTCTAGCGTTTGGTTGTGTTGATGCGTTGCACATCCTAGGTTACATGCCAGAAGCCACAAACCAATGGTTAGACAGCAACATGCCACTGTACCACTACTTTGCAAGCTGGATTGTTCCGACGATTGCGATGGTTTTCTTGAGTGTATCTGCTAAGAGTACTCACTCTAAGACTGCGTTTGCGACAGACTAAAAACAAAATTAATCCCTACCCTGCTCGTTCCAAGCCACTTTAAGTGGCTTGGATGCATGAAAAATACGTGCATCTGTTACCGATATAAATAACATTGAAGGAGTTCAACAATCGATAACGATGTTTTTTAGTGCCACACAGATACAATTTAGGATAATAAGCACACTCTGAAAAAGGAAAGTTTAAATCCATGCTCTGTTGAAACTAACTACTTCAACAGCCAAACTTGAATTTACATAAATATACAATTCCATAATGAGTAGCCACCACTTGCTCAATTTATAGGGCTATCAACACGTCTAGTGATCATGTTCACATATCAATCAAATTAAAATACAGAACATAGTGCCGTTTAAAGTAATATCGCCGTAATATTTTATGCTCCAAGGGGGAGGAGTAATGAAGAAAGCAACTATAGTTGCGGCAATAATGGCTGGTATTACATCAGCGTCTATACACGCTGAGTCGTTAAAAGTTGCAGGGAAACCAGACGATAAAAAGCTACATTTGACTCTAATTCAAGAAGTTGTAAAGCGCTCAAATCGCTTTGATAGCATCGAGTTTATTTACGCAAAGACTGGTGAACCAGCAGGTTCTCGTATCATGGCAGACCTAGAGAACGGAAAGCTAGATATCATGTGGACCGCCACAAGTACTGATATGGAGCAGCGCTTCACACCTATCTACTTTCCAATATATCGTGGAATGTTAGGCATGCGTATCGGGCTCATCCACGAAAAAGACCACCAACTGTTAGCAACGGTACGTAACAAAGCCGATCTTCAAAAATACACAGTCTGTTCAGGAAAAACATGGCCTGACACGTTCATTATTGATGCCAACGACATCAAAACCGCGAAGTCATTAAAATACCCAAATATATTTGAAATGATGCTCGCTGGAAACCGTTGCCATTTCTTCGCCCGTGGGGTAATGGAGCCATTTGCAGAAGTGGAATCTCAACCTGAATTGCCACTCGCAGTAGACAGCCATCTGATGTTGCGTTACCGCATGCCTTATATGCTATTTGTACAAAAAGGTAATGAAGAGCTTCAAGAACACATTTTCACAATTATCGATGAGATCTTTGCCGATGGTACTTATGAGCAAATGTTCTTTGCAGATCGCGAAGTCAAAATGGCACTTTCTTTAGCAAAACTGGAACAACGCACAATCATCGATCTTGAAAACCCATATTTGACAGAAGAGACAAAGTCGATGCCACAAGAGTACTTCTTTGATCCATTAGCAAAACGAGATTAGACACATGAATAAACTCACCCAAAAAATGATACTGATGGTCTCTGCAGTCATGATTGTCGTTGCTGCTGTGGCTTTACCCGCTCAATACTTAATCAGTAAAAACGCTGTAGAAACCGAAGCTGCCCAAAATGCTGTCGAAGTAACTACAGAACTCGAAGTCATTCTGCAAGAGCCCGTTTACGTATATGACAAGCCTCTAATACAAAACATCATCGATGCTTATGCACAGAAAAACTCTATTGCTTCTATTTTAGTATCAGACCAAAACGGAAAGCCTCTGGCTGAAGTACAATCACTTCCTATAGAAAGTACATCAAATGTAAAAATTACTTGGGACAACTTACCTGTAGGAAACGTGACGATCGGATTTAATCAAGAAACAGCTCGTGAAAAACTCTCTGACGCTATGGCAATTTCTTCCTTAATTATGTTTTTGGTTTTCGTGATCAACTTAGTACTCATTTCCCTTGTTCTAGACCGTAAAGTGGTGACACCAATTAAACAAATGTCAGAGAGCATGAATGATATTGCCGCTGGCGGTGGGGATTTGACATCGCGAGTGGTAGAGCAAGGCAATGATGAAGTAACAGAGCTTGCTTCCGCATTCAATAAGTTCGTCGCAACTGTTCAAAGTATTATCGTAGATACTGCAAAAACTACAGAACAGTTAACTAGAAATGGGCATGCTATTGCACAACTGCGAGATGAAATGAACATACAAACAACACAGCAGTCCTCCCTTACCCATGAAAGTTTGAGCAAAATAGAACAGTTCAACCTTGCGACGAAGGAAATCGCGGCTCATACAGAGAACACATTGCACCAATCAAACGATGCATTGCAGCTAAGCCATCGCAGCGGCGAAACGATTAAAGTAAACGCCCACAACATCGATGAACTGGTTTCAAGTTTAGAGAGTGCTGCCGATTGCGCAAACTCTTTAAAATTGAGCAGTGATGACATAGGCCGAGTTATTGAGGTTATTAAAGCTATTGCCGAACAAACTAATTTACTCGCGCTCAACGCAGCAATTGAGGCGGCACGCGCGGGTGAAAGTGGCCGCGGTTTTGCTGTAGTAGCAGACGAAGTCCGTGCTCTTGCATCAAAAACTCATGACTCAACCAACGAAATTGAGAGCATCATCGAGCGTTTACAAATTGAATCTTCAGCATCTTTTAATGCAACACAGAAATCAAAGCAGCTTATTGAGCGCACTAAAGAAAGCTCTGATGAAATTCAACAAGCACTTACCAGTATCATCAGCTCTGTGTCATCTATCAATGAAATGGTTGACTCAGTTGCTTCAGCCTGTGAGGAACAGTCGAACGTTAGCTCAACCGTTGCAGATGATATGAACCTACTAGACTCTAGCGCAGGCCAAATGCAAACTGTAAATGGTAATCTGCAGTCTCTCGCAGAAGATATTCTGGGTCAAACCCAAGAACTCTCTGGGCAGATTGCTCGCTTTAAGTACTAACCTAAAACGGCTTCCTCAGAAGCCGTTTTTTCTATGTGTAATCAGAGCGATTCAAACCAAATTTCTGCATCTTTTGGTTAAGGGTTCGGCGCGGTAAATCTAACTCGACCATCACATCCGTAATTCGTCCTTGATGTCGAACTAGCGAGTCATGCAGCACCTTACGTTCAAAGTTGTGGAGCTGAATCGCCAACGGAACGCCTGCTTGTGTCTCTTCGGTTGTAGAAGACGGTCGGCTGGAGAGAATTTCCATTACGGAAACGGTCTCATCCAGTGCAAAACGCATCGCGACATTCCTTAGCTCGCGCACGTTCCCGGGCCAAGCGTAAGCAAGAATGGCTTTTCTATCGGCTTCACTCAGCGGACGACTCTCAGGATTACTTTTCAGCGCAAAATGTTCGAACAAGATCAACGCGTCTTCTTCTCGCTCACGTAGCGGTGGCAAATAGATCTGCGCGACATTGAGTCGATAGTACAAATCCTGACGAAACTCATCATGATCATTGAGATCTTCTTTCGCGGCGGCGATCACTCTCAAATCAACTGAGATCTGTTGATTACCTCCAACGCGCTCTACTGTATGTTCCTGTAATGAACGCAGCACTTTCACTTGCATGGACAGCGGCATACTCTCGATTTCATCAAAGAATAAGGTGCCTTTATCCGCGAATTCCAATTTACCAATGCGCTTTTTACCCGCTCCGGTAAATGCCCCTGCTTCATGCCCAAACAGCTCACTTTCAAACAGATTCTCAGGAATTGCACCACAGTTGATTGGCACAAAATGATGGGTTCTGCGTTGGCTTTCATTGTGCAAACTGGTCGCTACCAGCTCTTTACCACAACCTGTTTCACCGTAAATAATCACGTTAGTATCAATGCGTGCTAACTTGGCAACTTGTTCTCTAAGCTGTTGCATCACTCGGCTTCGCCCAATCAACACTTCTTCTAAACCACTAACGCTAGAAAGGTACTCTTGGCGATCTTGAGTAGACGTTTGTGCGCGATAACTCTCGACCGCTTCGGTCACTCGTTGGGATAAGCGCTCAGGTTGAAAAGGTTTCTCGATAAAATCGAACGCACCGTTTTGTAATGCGCCTACCGCCATATCAACGTCACCATGTCCGGTGATCAAGATAATCGGCGTTGGAATGTGATTGGCAATCAGGCTTTCTAGTATCGACAAACCATCGGTGTCCGGCAGGCGAACATCACTTACAATCGCATCAAATTCTTGGCTAAGAATGGCGGCTTTGCCCTCCTCCCCCAAACTGAACGCGTTCACGTCGAACCCCGCCAGTTGCAGCCACTGACGGGTAGCCTGACGAACAATGTCATCGTCTTCGATAAGTGCAATTTTAGGGATGTCGTCAAAAGCCATGAGTTACTGCCTGCTTTATGGGGTGGGAAAGAAATAGATCTTTATTAACGGTAGCAAAAACCACTGAGGAGAAAAGGAGCTAGATCTCACTTCTTGCTTACAAGTCTTTAACATCCAACCAGTTAGGCGCACTCTTTAATGACTGTTGGTGAGAACGCACTAGCTGAATGGAGTCGGTATGCAGCGCAAAAGGAATGGCAAAACATGGCTTGTGGTCGCAATTGCGGCAGTGCTTATGTTGTCTTGCTATAGCGCCAGCAGAGAGGTTGCCCGTCAGTGGTTGAGTGTACAAACTCAAACCGAAGCTCAACAAAAACTACTCGACTATATTGGTGAAGTTCGCCGTGCACTCAAACGCTTCTACCACTTACCTTACCTCGTCACCAATAACCCAGAAACCATCGCGTTTGTGAAAGGAAACCGAACTTATTACGAACCGTTGCAAACCCAACTGACTCAACTCGATAAAGCTGCCAATACAGAAGGGTGGTTAATTCTGTCTAACTTTGGTGAAGTATTGGTGTCGAGTTTGATAGAAGAGCGCTTTAGCTTGTCTGACCGAAAAGCCATTGTGGAACAAATTCACAATCAAGGCGGCGGTGTTTCCTTGGTGAACAAAACCAAAGGTTCGAGTCCGTTGTATTACCTTGCAGCCCCTATCTACGACGGTCTGGATATCGCAGGCATTGTGGTGGTGCAGATCAACCTCAGCTTGTTGACCGAACAGACCATTACTAGCCAAGACATCATTACGTTGCAAAATCGCCAGCAACGCTTTTTCCTATCAAGCAGCTCGCTCTATAACGCAGACTGGTTTAACGAACCGAGCAACACCGTTCAGTTAGAAACGCAGCGCTTATACGACAACACCAATATCAGTGTGTGGACGCTCAACCAACAACGCTACTTTGCGCACACCGTTAAATTGGATGATTTGAATTGGTACGTAAGCTACCTCACCCCTTCTAAGCCGATTCAACAAACCATAAACGTGATTGGTTGGAGCGTGGCGGTGCTGCTCTTATTGGTTGTATTACTCGTCATCATTGGTCTACAACGTCGCCAAAAGCACATCAACCAACAACGAATTCAAGCCCTGTTGGAAGAATCCCAACGCCGCTTGAAACAGATGATCAATAAGACCCACGTAGGTTTGCTATTGATTGATGAACAAGGGCAACTGTTCGATCTCAACCCAATGGCGAAGCGTTTGTTCTGTTTACCGGAAAGCGTCAATCGACACGCTTTTGCTTGGGAGTTATTCGACGCAGGCAATCCCAATTCCACCACACTTAAGTTACTGAAGGACCTGCCTAAACATAAAGAGCTCGCAGAGATCAGTACCGTCGAAACCATTGCCAGACGCAGCGATGGAAGCGTCTTTCCTGTCCTATTTTCTCTGACCAGTTTTCCATGGCATGGCGAGCAGTATTTCCTTGCGACGATCATCGATATCAGCAAGCGGAAAAAAGCCGAGCAATCACTGCAACAGGTAAACCAAGAACTGGCGCAGCGGGTAGAAGAGCGAACTCAAGCGCTAAAAGAAGCGCAAAGCCAATTAATTGAATCGAGCAAAATGGCAGCCCTAGGTCGCATGTCGAGCGCACTCACTCATGAGCTCAATCAGCCACTAACAGGCTTGCGAACCCTGCTCACTACAAACGAGCTGCTAGCGGAACGTGGCGAAACCGAGATGATGAAAGCCAACAATGTCTTAGTACAGAAACTGATTGATCGCATGGCAAGCATGACCAGTCAGCTAAAGACATTTGCTTACAACAAGCCTGAAAGACTACAAGAGATTTCCCTCACAACCGCTTTAGAAGAAACCCTACGAGTCTATCAATCTCAATTAGAGAACGTGGACGTACGTGTGCGCGTTCCTCACGATTTACCTAACATCATGGGTGAAGAACAACGACTGCTTCAAGTGCTCGGCAATCTTGTGTCAAACGCATTGGATGCAATGGACCAAACCGACAATCCGCAGCTGAGTTTGATCGTCAATCCAACAGAAAATCAAGTTGAACTGCTTGTCAGTGATAATGGCTGCGGCGTATCGGATGAGATGCTTGAATCCATGTTCGAGCCATTCCAAACCTCAAAGAAAATTGGTAAAGGTTTAGGACTCGGTTTAGCGATCACGGCTAATAATATGCGTGACATGGGTGGCAGTATTTCTGTGCGCATAAACCACTCCAAAGGCCTTTCATTTGAGCTTATTTTTATAGCTGCCTAGAAAGCAATCAATAACCACATATTTTTGCTCAAATATATTTACAAGATAATTGATAAGAGCGTCTAAATAATGAGACAATTTACATAGGTTGCATAAGCAGACAGAGACCAACGTCTGCACACCTATAACAATGCAACTGTAAATCCGATCTATTCAATTGCTTCGGCAACAAAAATATAAAGTAACAATGGAAACGTTATGAACAAATTAGCTTTTGCAGTGGCTAGTGCACTAACCGTGCTTTCAACACAATCAATTGCGGCACCATACGTCGCAGATGCTCGCAGCCATGCGATGGGTAACACTGGTGTGGTTTCAGCAGATTACCTAACAGCCCCACTTCACAACCCTGCTCTTGGTGCGTTATACCGTGAAAACGATGATGTCGGCCTACTTCTGCCTGCATTTGGTATCAATGCGAATGACAAAGATGAAGCGCTTACCACTGTCGAAGATGCGCAAGACCTGTACGATCGCATTAAAGGCATGCCAACACCTGCAGATGAGGCAGAAATGTCTCGCTTACTAGATAAGCTCGATGATAGTGCTCCAGTAGCAATCAACGGTGGTCTAAGTCTGGCTATCGCAATCCCGACTCGCCATGTTTCAATCAACCTATTTAGTACAGGTTACGTTGAAGTGATCGCGGCTCCAGACATTGCTGATTCTGGTACGGTAGAGCAGCGCTACCTGAACTCAAACGTTGAGCTAGTGGCATTTGGCACTGCTGAATACGGCGTTTCATTTGCGCGCAACTTTGAGCTAGGCGGCCAAAACATCGCGTTTGGTATCTCTCCTAAATACCAACAATTGATGACCTACTCTCAGCGCACTTCTCTAGATGATTTTGATGTCGAAGATTACGATAAGAGTGAAGTATCAAAGAGTGCCTTCAACATGGATCTAGGCATGGCGTGGCACAAAAATGCATTCCGCGCTGGTATCACTATTAAAGATCTGTTCAAACAAGACATCGATACAGAACTTGGTGGGTACACTTACGAACTCACCCCTCAAGCAACTGTAGGTCTTGGTTATGCAAGCGACTACGTTTCATTTAGCATTGATGCCGACTTAACCAAGCAAAAACGTTTCAAAGAACTAGCAGACGACACTCAATTTGTTCGAGTTGGTATTGAAGGCAATGCTTGGGGTTGGGCACAACTACGAGCAGGTTATGAGATGGATCTAGAAGATACTTTAGAAAACTCAATTACTGCAGGTATTGGCATCAGCCCATTTGATGTCGTTAGCTTAGACATCGCAGGCTCTTATGCTGGTGAAAACCAACTAGGTGCAGCAGCAAACCTAGCATTTACTTTCTAAATGTTATCTCCAGCCTTGCATAAGCGGGGCTGGAACTCTATTTCCAACTATTCTGATTTACCCCCCTTCCGATTAAAAAAATACCAGTTGAGCCATATTCTCCCGAAGCTTGAGAAAAACACGATCTCAATATCAGAATCCCTCTTTGACCTACACTATTCTCAAATACAGAAAACACATATTTCAGAACAATAAAGAGTGAGAAACATGATTAAGTTTCCTGAACATTTTCTTTGGGGCGGTGCCATTGCTGCTAACCAAGTAGAAGGGTCGTACAACCTTGGGGGTAAAGGGTTATCGACTTCGGACATGCTGCCAAACGGTATTTTGAGTCCGCATCAAACCCGTGAAGAGCGTACGCCGGGTATCAAAGACCTGGCAATTGACTTCTACAATCGCTACCCAGAAGACATTGCGCTGTTCAAAGAGATGGGATTTAACTGTCTACGCCTGTCTTTGGCGTGGAGCCGCATCTTCCCGAATGGTGACGAGCTAGAACCAAACGAAGAAGGTTTGGCGTTCTACGATAAAATTTTTGATGAGCTAGCGAAGCACGATATCCAACCTTTCGTGACCTTATCTCACTACGAAATGCCTTACGCACTGGTTGAAAACTACGGCGGTTGGGGCGATCGTCGCGTGATCGAGTTCTTCGAACGTTATGCTCGCACCGTGCTTGAACGCTACAAAGACAAAGTGAAGCTGTGGTTAACGTTCAACGAAATCAATATGTCTCTGCATGCGCCATTTACTGGTGTCGGCTTGCAAGAAGACGCTAACGAACAAGAGATTTATCAAGCGATTCACCACCAGCTAGTCGCAAATGCGAAAGCGGTAAAACTGTGTCAGCAAATCGTACCAAACGGCAAGATTGGTAATATGCTGCTTGGCGCAATCAACTACCCATACACCTGTAACCCTGATGACGTGCTTGCTGCCATGCATGAAAACAACAAGTGGTTGTTCTTCGGTGATGTACAAACACGTGGTCAGTACCCTGGCTACATGAAGCGTTACTTCCGCGAAAACGGCATTGAAATTCAGATGGAAGCAGGCGACTTAGAAGAAATTGCGTCTGCGAGTGTCGATTTCATCTCATTCAGCTACTACGCAAGCGGCTGTGCAAGTGCGGATCCGAAACAGAAAGAAGTGGGTAACATCGTCGATAGCGTACCAAACCCATACCTTGAAAAGAGCCAATGGGGCTGGCTGATCGATCCAAAAGGCCTGCGTGTTCTGCTGAACTTCCTTCACGACCGCTACCAAAAGCCACTGTTCGTCGTAGAAAACGGCCTAGGTGCGCGTGATGAAATCGATGAAAACGGTGAGATTCAAGATGATTACCGCATCGCTTACTTGAACGACCATCTTGTACAAGCACATGAAGCAATTTTGGATGGCGTTGAGCTGATGGGCTTCACCAGTTGGGGACCAATCGATTTGGTCGCGAACTCAACCGCTGAAATGAGCAAACGTTACGGTTACATCTACGTTGATCGCCACAACGATGGTCAAGGTACGTTAGAACGTAAACGTAAGAAGAGCTTCTTCTGGTATCAAGATGTGATTCGCACTGCGGGCGGCTCGCTCAAAAACTAAGCTTATTATCTAGATACAAGCCTAGACACAAAGTGCATGTGTATTTAGATAGAAAAAACAAAGCCCTGCAAACGCAGGGCTTTTCTTATTCCCGATATTCAGTCGTATGACCTATTGGTTAAACACCAATTTCACCACCGTCTTCACGGCGAATAACCACCGTCGCGGCACGTGGACGCAGTGTCATCCCCGCAGGTGTTTCTTCTGCTGCATTGTCGCTGTAAGGCCAGTTGCCTGGGTGCTGAATGTTCACGAACAGAGACTTGTAGTCTGGGCTAATGGTAAAGCCCGTCACTTCACAGCCGTTAGGGCCAACAAAGAAACGTTTCAACTCAGCTTGGTTTTCTGCACCGATCACTTCTTGTGTGCCGTTTTCATCCGTCAGCTTAGAAGGTACAACCGCAAGCATTTGGTCATTGGTGTAAGACGTCACTTCGTCTGCACCGTTGTCTGTTTGAATCCACAGAATACCGCGAGGGTCAAACGCTAAGCCGTCTGGGCTCGCAAACTGGTTAAGCTCGGTTAAGCTCGAACGGTTAGTGTCCGCATCACCGTTTGCTGGAGAACCAAACACGAAGATATCCCACGTGAAGTCTGTTGCTGCTTCGCCTTCATCCCAACGGATTACGTGACCAAACTTGTTGTTCAAACGTGGATTTGCAGGGTTAGTTTCCTCTGTACGCTTAGTGTTATTCGTTAGCGTCAGGTAAACCGAGCCTGTAAATGGGTCAACGGTACACCACTCAGGGCGGTCCATTGGCGTCGCACCAACAAGGTCGGCAGCGCCAGCCGTGTTCAGGATGATTTCTGCTAGAGAATTGAAGCTGTCTGCAAGTGTGCCACCAGAAACTGTCGTGCTGTCTAGTGTCAATGGTAGCCAAGTACCAGAGCTGTCTTCATTGAAGCGTGCCACATACAATGTGCCTTCATCCATGTACTTGTCACCCATCGCCAAGCGGTTATCAGGGTTAGCATCCGCAGGATCCCACGCTTCCGCAGATTCAAATTTGTATAGATACTCAAAGCGAGAGTCGTGACCAGAGTAGAATACCACTGGTTTGCCTTCTTCAAGCTTGCCGAATGTACAGCCTTCATGGCGGAAACGACCTAGTGCAGTACGCTTCTTCGCACGTGAGTTTTGCGTATAAGGGTCGATTTCAACAATGTAACCATGGCCGTTCGCCTCGTTACGGTAATCGTCCAATGCGCTTGCGCCTGTTGGTTCTACATTGAATCGCGTGAATTCGTCCAAACGCTCTTCGGCATTCCCCGCTAACGTTTCCCATAGGTAACGAGTGCTCGTGTCATCAACACCAATACGATCTTGTTCTTCAGTACGAACGCCAGCGTTAACGAAGTAACCCGGCCAGTTCTCTTCACACGTTAGGTAAGTCCCCCAAGGCGTGAAACCATTACCACAGTTGTTCAGTGTGCCGCGCGCTTGGCTGCCATCTTGTGAGAAGCGAGTTACGGTCAATTCTGTATTCGCGACAGGCCCAGAAAGGTCCATGACTGTCGCGCCAGTGTAACGGCGGTTTAATGGATCGGTATCTACCAATTTCCACATGTTGTCTTCAAGTTGAACGCGAACCACAGACACACCATGTGCATTAATTTCTTTACGAACTTCGTCGACGATAGTACGCACACCGCCCACAGCTGTTGGACCGCTTGGGTGCAGAGCAGCGGTATCAATGTACTCATGGTTAATACACAACAAGCCGTCCGTGTCGCTGTCGTTTAGTGAGAAAAAGTGCATTCCGTCATGGTGCATACCAAGCGCATTAAGCTGATCGGTACTCGTGTTGCTGCCATCGTCTTTCCAAGCATTACCTTGTGCATTTAAAGGCGTCCCCCAAGGCACCAACACTTGTGCGACGTAGCCTTGCGGAATCGAAACTGCATCCGTCAGTGAGCCTGGAATCGAATCAAAATTGAGGACTGCACTTGAAACGCCAGAGCCGCCACCAGCAGAAGTGCCTGAACTAGAAGAATTGCACCCAGATAGACCAAATGCGCCAAAAGCGGTCATCGCACTGATACCTAGGCCACCTTTCAGGATACTGCGTCGAGATAGGCTCGCTTCCAGTACTTCTTCAAAAGGCTTGTTATTACTCTGGTTGTAACGCGTCGCGTCGAAGGTTTCCTTACTCATGGTGTTGCTTTCCCAGTGTTAGGTTGAATTATAGGTTTGTGAGCGAGGGAAGTTTGGAAGAGAAAAGTGACAGAACTAGTCTATCTTTATGAACTTTGTGTTTAGAAAATGTTATAAAGCACCCATCTATTCTATGTACTCCCGATTTTACTTGGGCTAAGCCAGATTTGGGGGTATAAGGTGTACTCAAATCATCCACGAGAGATAATCATGAAACTAGATAAAATCGATAACAAAAATCGTCGTCTGCGTAAGAAGCTATTCCTAGGTGAATTCGCGATCCTAGGCTTTGAAATCAGCTGCGAAACAGACATCAACGACTTCGACCGTTACGATGCATTCGTTGATGAGTTTATCGACTACATTGATGGTCTAAACCTATGCTTTGGTGGCGGCGGTCTAGAGCTGTTTGAAGGCTTCCTATGTTCAACAGAACGTTACGAAAGCGCAACTGAAGAACAAAAAGCACAGGTTCTAGCTTGGCTACAAGCTCGCCCAGAAGTAAGCAGCGCAAAAGCTGGCGAATTGGTTGACGCAAACTACCTGTAATTACAGAATCACTCTGGAATAAACAGGGTTGAGCAAGTAATGAGAAAGCTGGTCTTCGGACTGGCTTTTTTGCATTTAAGGCTATGGTTTTGTGCTGAAATGTTGAATCTAGAAAGAGTGGAGTGTTTGGTTGTTTTGGAAGCTTAGTTTAGGAAAGCAGGAGTCTTGGAGAGTATGGATGTGCTAGATAATTTTAGAGCTGGCATTTTATGGAAGGTTATCCGTCCATTGCCAGCTCAGTGCCATTGAGTATGGTTTACTATGCTTTTTTAGCAGTCTCAGTCTTTGTGTCTTTCCAGTATTGGATACGAACACGATGTAGCTGAGCTCTTCTCATCTTTTTCATAGCAATCTCCCTCATCTATATAGGTAACGCTCATCTTGAGCTTATTGTCTAAGGTTGTATTCCCCTTCAATCTATCGAGGAACGAATCAATTAACCGTGACTAATTTCACAACATAATGATAAAAGTAGAAGCGTTGCAGTCATTTTTTGACCAGTAAAACTGCTTTTATCTTGTTGATACGGTCAACTTACTCATCACTTATGACAGAAATATGGCAATCAAGTTCCCTATTTAACCTGTCATCGAATCTTAATAACGATTCTTAGATAACCTAGCAAATAATATACCAGTTGCACATAAATTCCAGCTCAGTACACAACAAAAGCACGCACATGCTCAAACTAAGGTTGGATTCGCTGCTGGTAATGCTGTCGGTAATCTCTCGGAGTCAGTCCCTTGTAGGTCTTGAAATGACGATTAAACAAAGCTTGATTGCGATAACCTACTCGTTCAAACACGATCCCTATTGGTAGCTCAGTCGATTGCAACAAATCCGCGGCATGGTTGATTCGTAGCTTCATCAAGCGTTGGCTAAAGGGCTCTTTAAAGTGCTTTTGAAACAACCGTGTGACCGCACTTTCACTCAACGACAAGTAATTGGCTAAATCGGCCAATGTCACCTTGTTGGCAAAATGCTGCTCAAGATACGCATTCACACTTGCGACGCGCTCTCTTTCTTGTTGCTCGTGTTCACTCATCGAAAGGTATGAATGGGTCATCAAGGTTTTCGCCGCTTCGTCATGGGCAACCAAAGATAGGATATGAATGAATCTCGACAATTGCTCCATCGCGGGCACTTTCATCAACTCTTGCAGAAGATCCACGACTTGCTGAGCCGTTCGCTCAGAGAACACCACTCCTTTATTTGCAGCTTTCAATAACGGGTCCAGTTTGCGTAACTCAGTACAATAGAACATTAGGTTCGCGATCCACTCACGCTTAAACCAAATCACATGAGTCTCGCAGTTGCTTTCTACCGACGTGGAGTGAATAGAGTGAGGCACACCCGGCGCAATTAACAGCATTTGGTTGTGGGTCACCTCTAGCTCGTGATGCCCAATGTGCAAAGTCCCCGTAAAGTGACGGTGGATGACCAACTCAAAAACGTCATCGTGAAAATGAAAATCGTATTCTTTCGCTGGTTCATCAATACGACGGTAGCGCCAAGAAAAGCCAGGCCTTTGCGGTACTTTTTCGATGTGCGCCATTTGCCACTCCACAAGATAGTATTGTTTCACGCGCAAATAATATCAGTATTACCGACATATTCTTCATCACGCCTCAATAGTATTGATATTGAGCGGCATACTATCAACTAAGCCTCATCACGCTCCTTATTCTTCTCTTGTAAAGACAAGCTAACTAAGGAGCTGTTATGAGTAACTTTAAAACCAAGCTGCGCCAGATCATGCAAAAAACTCGTGATGAGTGGGCTGCGTTTGCGATAAAGGAAATGGGAATTTCATCTAAAGCCATCGCCAAATCCTATGGCTACAAGTCGAGTTGTGATCTTGAGCAAACTCTTAAACAAGACGAAAAAGACGCCGATTCGTACATTCGCTCGGTATCTTGTGCGAGATCTCTCACAAGCGATGTAAGCAAAACGACCATTTTTGACTAAGAACAAATCGAACAACAAACCTAACTAACTGAAAATTAATAATTATCCTTTTTTAAGCAATATTCGCTGCCAAAGTTTTTTTACCTAGCTGATTGAGAGTAATCAGCAAAACAACAATACTAAGTGTGTCGACAGGATGTTGGCGGGAACAGGAAAAAAGCCTAAAGGATTGGGTATCTTCAGGATGAAGATTTGGTAGCTTAGGATGAGTTATCAGCAAGGATGTAGTTAAGCTCTAGGATAGAGTTCGCCCGTCAGGATGATAGGCAAGAATGGACACCGCTAGGAAGGCGATGAACAAGGAACTCGGTTAAAGGACTTAGCCACAATCAAGGATAGATGCAGGGAGCACCTATTAGTAGCCGGATTGCTGCGAAAAAGAATAAGCCCCGTCTGGGAAACCAGGCGGGGTTTTATTTTGCCTGTCATTTATCATCCTCCTCTGCGTTATTCCACGCATCATGCTATTATTTCTACACTTTCTCTCGAAACGCTTTCTTTAATAAACGCTGAGCAAACAACGTCCTATGCTTAATCCAGTTTGGTTACACACATTCAAAACTCTTGTCGAAGTCGGCCACTTTACTCAGACAGCAGAAAAGCTCTATATGACCCAGCCCGGAGTCAGTCAGCACATAAAAAAGCTAGAGCAAGCTTGTCAGCACCCATTGATTAAGCGCGAGAACAAAAGCTTTGAACTGACAGAGCAAGGCCGAATGGTGTATGCCTACGCGTTAGAGTTGGAAGAGAAAGAGAAAAACTTACTGGAAGATCTGAGCTTCGATGACCCCTTTGCAGGTCATTGCAAGCTGGCTTGTTCCGGAGCACTTGCCTTGATGCTGTTTGATCCACTGCTTGAAAAACAAACCCAGCATCGCGGACTATCGATTCACTTGGAAGCGGCGCCGAATCAGTCGATTCTAAATGGGGTCGCTGACGGCCGTATTGATATGGGCATCGTGACTTACTCTCCCAATAAGAGTGTTTTCCAAAGTGAACAAATTGGCAGAGAAGCGCTGTGTCTGATCTTACCAAAGTCCTATCATGGAAAAACGTTAACACCTGAGCTACTTCGAAGTTGCGGCGTGATTGGTCACCCGGATGCTGAGCATTATATGACGTTGTTTTTCGACCAATGTGCAGAACCTTTACTCAAAGAGATCAAGGTCAGTGACATGCCATTATCGGGCTACGTCAACCAACTCAGTCAGATTCTATTGCCAGTCAGCAAAGGACTGGGGTTTACCGTTTTGCCCTATAGTGCGGTGGAAAGTTTTCCATTAAGAGAAGAGTTGTATGTGGCTGAGTTAAAACAACCGGTATACGAAGATTTGTTTTTGGTGAGAAAACGCAGCCGCACTCTGCCGCTGCGATACCAGACCATCAAAGAAGTATTATTGGATGTGATTGGCGGGGCTCATCAATGATGTTAGCCACTCTTCGCTGGTAATGCGTTTATCTTGGCAATCCACCCAATAGGGTTTGCCAGATAACCAGCTCTTTGACGCGACCTCTTTTATAAACACATCCACAGAATCAACGTCATCTTTGGCGTAATCCCATTTATTGCGCATGTGTTCTGCTGCTTCTTGATTAGTGTACGCCTTGCCGTTGCGGATAAAGGTGCAAGAGGATTGCTCAACTCGTTTTATCAACGTCGAGATATCTTGCTCTACCCCTGCTAGTGCAAAGGTAGGCAGAATGCTTAATGTAAGTAACAACGTCCACTTTGCTTTCATCGCACCTTTATCCTTATCCCTGACCACGTAACTAATAGCAAGTAACTAATACCAAGTAACTACTAATAAGTGACTTAACTATTCTGGTGTTTGGCCGTTTAGCTCAGCAATTATTGCCACCATGCCTTCGCAGACTGAGGCTCCGCAATCGCCAAGCGTTGACCAATCTCAGGGCTCACTAACGTTACACCGCGCTCTTCACTGATGTCTAACGCGCGTTGCATCGGTTCATTCCAATCGTGCATCGACAGATCAAACGTACTGTTGTGAATCGGCATCATCACTTTACCCTGCACATCAATGTGTGCTTGAACGCTTTGCTCTGGGAACATGTGAATGTCTGACCAAAGTTCATTGTATGCGCCGGTTTCGATCATAGTGAAATCAAACGGACCGTACTTTTCACCAATCTCTTTAAAGCCATTGAAGTAACCAGAGTCACCACTGAAGAACACTTTGTGTTGTTGTGCATTAATAACCCAACTGCCCCACAGTGTCGTATCGCGGTCTGTCAAACCTCGACCAGAGAAATGCTGAGTCGGAGTCAGTGTATATTCAATACCGTCGACAGAATGTGACTCCCACCAATCTAGCTCGACCACTTTCTCCTTGGGCACGCCCCAGTTAACCAGTAATTGCCCCACTTTTAACGGCACCAAGAAAGTGCCCACTTTGTCGCCTAGCACTTTAATAGAAGCTTTATCTAGGTGATCGTAATGGTCATGGCTGATCACCACCACATCGATGCTTGGTAAATCTTCTAGCGTAATTGGTGTTTGGTGAAAACGTTTTGGCCCTGCCCATTGCACAGGAGACGCGCGATCACTGAATACAGGGTCAGTCATCACCAGTTTGCCATCGAGCTTCATTAACACGCTTGAATGACCTAAACGGTAGATAACGTCATCTTGCTCTTCTAACAGTTGATTCGCAGTCATGGCATGAACCGGAATTTCAATTGTTGGCGTTGGATTGAGGCGCTCAGTCGTAAAGTAGGCTTTCATGATGCCGAACATGTCACCCAAGCTGCTTTTGTATTCCAACTCTGTGTTTGCAAATTTGTCCGGGTATGTTGGCGCTTTTTCAGTATCAACATTAGAACAAGAAATCATTGATGTACCCATCGCGAACGCTCCTACTGTGGCTAGCAAAGTTTTTTTCATAAAAAGTTAACCCGAACAAAAGTAAACTACACGGTGCAGTTTACATTCTAATTATCAAAAGTAAACTACTTAGTGTAAAATAGATCCAGAAAAGATCTTCTTAACTCGGCAAGTTTATGAATGTAAAAAGAAAAGGTCGCAGTGAGACCAAAAGAGAAGCCATCCTGTGCGCAGCAAAGCAAGCGTTCCAAGAGTTTGGGGTGCAAAACACCAGCATGGATAAGCTCTCTGCTATCGCGCAAGTCTCTAAGCGCACGGTCTACAACCACTTCCCTTCTAAAGAAGCGATCGTGACAGAGTTACTAACGGAACTATGGCGTTCTTCAATGATGGATAGCGACATTGAACGTTTACCAACACTCCCTCTCAAAGATCAACTGGTCGAATTGTTGTACAGCGAAATTATCGTTGTAACCGCACCTGATTATATTGAACTGGCGAAAGTGGCTTTCGGACATTTCTTGTTTAAGCCGGAAGATCTCAAAGAACAAGCGGAACACATGTCGAAGCAAGAAACGGCCTTGTACCGTTGGCTCACTCAGCAATCAGAAAAAAATACATTGAAGGTTGATGATGTGGACGTGGCAAGCATTCAATTGCACAACTTAATTAAAGGCAGCGCATTCTGGCCACAATTGATGGGGATGCGAGCTTCGCTAACCTTGGAAGAATCTAGGGTTTTAGCCACCCAAACGGCTGAACTCTTCTTAAGTCATTACTTAGTTCAATAACAAAAAGCGGCTGAATGGCCGCTTTTTTGTGATTTGTGCCATAGTAAATTGATGAAATTTTGACTCATTTTTCTTTTTCATTCCCTTGACAGTCGCATGCAGCAAGGCGTGAGAGTTCGATAAATTATTTTTGTCGTATCGACGATATTTTTTCGTTTTCATCTACTGAGAAAACGCCCTAAGGTTCGCACCTCTGACGACGTGGTTGTCCAACCACAATTCTAAGTCGCTGAAGAGAGTGGATTCTGTCACATCAATTACACCCACTCACTATACTCTATACTTACATTTTTAATTTGGTACTGACTTACTAAGGAATTGCCATGCGTATTGCTATTCTTTCTCGTAATGAGAATCTATATTCAACCATGCGCCTAAAGCAGGCGGGTGAAGAGCGCGGACATCAAGTTGATGTTATCGATACTCTGCACTGTTATATGGATATTACGAGTAACAACCCTAAGATCCGTTACATGGGTGAAGAATTGCCAAAGTACGACGCGGTTATTCCACGCATCGGTGCATCTATCACTTTCTACGGTACAGCGGTTGTACGTCAGTTTGAAATGATGGGCACATTCTGTGTGAACGAGTCAGTAGCAATCAGCCGCTCTCGTGACAAGCTACGCTCTATGCAGCTGCTATCACGTAAAGGCATTGGTCTACCTCGCACAGGTTTTGCTCACCACCCTGACAACATTCAGGACGTGATCAAAAACGTTGGCGGCGCACCATTGGTTATCAAGCTACTTGAAGGTACTCAAGGTATCGGTGTTGTTCTTGCTGAGACAACGAAAGCAGCAGAAAGCGTGATCGAAGCATTCATGGGCCTAAAAGCAAACATCATGGTGCAAGAGTTCATTGAAGAAGCAAACGGCGCAGACATCCGTTGTTTCGTAGTGGGTAACAAAGTTATCGCAGCTATGAAACGCCAAGCAAAAGAAGGCGAGTTCCGCTCTAACCTTCACCGTGGTGGTTCTGCTCAGCTAGTGAAACTAAGCAAAGAAGAGCGTGCAACAGCAATCAACGCAGCAAAAGTGATGGGTCTAAACCTATGTGGTGTTGATATTCTTCAATCGAAGAACGGCCCTGTGGTAATGGAAGTGAACTCTTCTCCAGGCCTTGAAGGTATCGAATCAGCAACAGAAAAAGACGTTGCGGGCATGATCTTCGACTTCATCGAGAAGAACGCAAAACCAAACGCTAACCGTACTCGCGGTAAAGGCTGATAATTGTTTGAGTGAGAGTCTGATAAATGGCTCTCTTTTAACTCATCGCTAGGATGACACTATGAATCAGAAAATGATCATTGGGAACGCCGAAGCAATTTGCTTACCTGAGTTAGGGATTACTCACCTTGAAGCGCGTATTGATACAGGCGCACAGACTTCTTCTCTGCACGTAGATAACCTAGAGTGCACTGAACAAGACGGTCAGTCATACGTAGAGTTCGATCTACACCCAGATGTTTACCACTTAGAGCAAGTCGTTCGCTGTAAAGCTCCACTGAAGGCGAACCGCAAAGTGAAATCATCAAACGGTACTTTCGAACACCGCTGCGTGATCACAACGATGCTGCGCATGGGCGACCAAGAGTGGCCAATCGACATCACGCTAACTAACCGTGAAAAGATGACTTACATGATGTTGTTAGGTCGTCAGGGTATGGCAGACAAAGTTCTGGTAGACCCGAGCCAATCTCACTTATTGGCTCCATAATCCCCGTAGCTTCAGATGAGCGAACTCCGTGGTCGCTCATCTGGCTCTTCTCTGATTTTCTAGCTGCCCTTCTCCTGTCTATCGTTCTTCCTTTTCAGAACAGAACGCATTAATCCTTTCAGCTTTATCTTCGTTACTCGCCAATGCGTAATGGGTCTAACCGGTGCGGTATTGATGATGTGTTGATACGCGTCTTCATCAAACTCAACCTCTCCCCCATGTGCCGCCAATAAACAGCTTGGTTTCATCTCAAAAACGCGTTTTAACGAACTGCGATATTGGTTGGGATGAAAGATAGGAAATGGCGCGATCAAATGGCTTTTCACCTGCACCATTAAATCCGCTACGTACAACACACTCTGTTCGGCGTGATAAACCGATAAATCCCTGTCGGTATGCCCCGGTGTTTCCAATATCTGCCAATCAGCAAAACCGGGAATCACCTCTCCATCCACCAGCTCAATATCTGGCTTTAGTTTTCGCGAATACCATAAGTTGCGCTTGGGTTTGCGCATTCGGTTCGCCATCCAACGTGCCAAAATCAAATCCGTAAGATGCATTAGCCAGCCATCAAAACCGCCATACCAATGTGTATCTCGTTTGGCTGCCAATAGCTTGCAGCCCGTAAAATCTCTTAGTTTGTGCGCCGCACCAGCATGGTCTGGGTGCATGTGAGTAACGACAACTAGTTTTAGGTCGGTGAATGGGCGATTGAGCTGGTGCTCGATAAAATCTTTGAGGTGAGGAATATCCGCTCGACTTGCGCCATCAAGCAGCATCAATTTGTCTGGATACTCGGCGAGATACATGGTTTGGATGTATCCTTGAATTCTGTGCAGCTGCAAAACATGTCCTTGTTTTGTTGAGTCTTTGTTCTTATTTTTCTTCGACCAAATCCTTACTGGTCAGACCAACTATAACAGCAGAATGGACAGTCTGTTAAATAAATGTTTACACCAGCCATCAACAACAGTTGTTAATCGAAAGCACAAATTTTAATCATTAGACTCTGGTTGGGTTTTATCCGTTAATGCGCGCACACGGAGTTCGTGTCAGGGTATGAGGTTAGCGCCTCATGATTTGCTTTTTTGTATTTTCTCCTCTATTTCCAATGAGGGCTTAAATACATTTTTGTGAGAATCGAGTTGGAAAAAGCAACTAAATTAGACCGCATCCGCGCGGACTACAACGTTCACTACTGGAGCCAAGGCTTCTACGGAATTGATGACCAAGGCGAGGTATACGTATCTCCTCGTAGTGACCGTGCACACCAAATCCCTTTCAGTGCGATTGTAAATGAACTAGAAGCTAAGCAGTTGAACCTGCCTGTGTTAGTGCGCTTCCCACAAATCGTACACCAACGCGTGCATGGCATTTGCCAAGCTTTCAACCAAGCAATTGAAGAATACCAATATCCAAACAAATACCTGCTGGTGTACCCAATTAAAGTAAACCAACAGCGTGAAGTGGTTGATGAGATCTTAGCAAGCCAAGCACAGCTAGAAAATAAACAGCTGGGTCTTGAAGCAGGCAGTAAGCCAGAGCTATTGGCAGTACTTGCACTAGCTCAACAAGGCAGCTCCGTGATCGTGTGTAATGGCTACAAAGACCGTGAATACGTGCGTCTTGCACTGATCGGTGAAAAGCTAGGTCACAAAGTATTTATCGTACTAGAGAAGCTATCTGAGCTTGATCTAGTACTTGAAGAAGCAAAAAGCTTGGGCGTAACACCACGTCTTGGCTTGCGTATCCGCCTTGCATCTCAAGGTGCGGGTAAATGGCAAGCGAGCGGCGGTGAAAAATCGAAGTTTGGTCTATCTGCGTCTCAAGTATTGAGCGTGATTGATCGTCTAAAACGCGAAGACAAACTGGACACCATGCAGTTGGTTCACTTCCACCTTGGCTCACAGATGGCAAACATCCGTGACGTTCGTAATGGTGTAAACGAATCAGCACGTTTCTACTGTGAATTACGTGCCATGGGTGCAAACATTGATTACTTCGATGTTGGCGGCGGTTTAGCAGTAGACTACGACGGCACACGTAGCCAATCTTCGAACTCGATGAACTACGGCCTTGCAGAATATGCGCGCAACATCGTAAATACCGTCGGTGATGTGTGTCAGCAGTACGAACAACCGATGCCAGTGATCATCTCTGAATCGGGTCGCTCATTGACTGCACACCACGCTGTACTTATCTCTAACGTTATTGGTACTGAAACATACCAACCGGAAGAAGTGTTCGAGCCAGCAGCAGACGCTCCATTCTTGCTACAAAACATGTGGCGAAACTGGGAGAACCTGCAAGATGGTACGGATGCGCGTGCATTAATTGAAATTTACAACGATACCCAAAGCGATTTGGCTGAGGTGCACTCACAATTCGCTACAGGCGTACTGAACCTTGAACAACGTGCGTGGGCAGAGCAACTGTCGCTGCGCATTTACTTCGAGCTAAGTCGTCAAATGAGTACGAAGAACCGTTTCCACCGTCCTATTTTGGATGAGTTGAGCGAACGTCTTGCAGACAAGTTCTTCGTGAACTTCTCTCTTTTCCAATCCCTGCCAGATGCATGGGGTATTGATCAGGTATTCCCTGTTCTGCCGCTTTCTGGTCTTGGTGATGTGGAAGAGCGTCGTGCGGTGATGTTGGACATCACTTGTGACTCCGATGGCGCAATTGACCATTACGTTGATGGTCAAGGCATTGAGAGCACACTACCAGTACCAGCATGGAGCAACGACAAACCGTACCTAATGGGCTTCTTCCTAGTAGGCGCATACCAAGAGATCCTTGGTGACATGCACAACCTATTTGGTGATACCCACAGTGCAGTAGTCAATGTTGATGAAGAAGGTCAATTTGAGATCAGCTACATCAACGAAGGTGATAGCGTAGAAGACATGATGCGCTACGTTCACATCGACGTAGATGCGATTCGTGACAATTACAAACAATTGGTTTCAGCACGTGTTGAAGCCAGTGAACAAGAACAAATCCTAGCTGAACTAGAACAAGGTTTGGCAGGCTACACCTATTTAGAGGACTTCTGATATGAATGATTTGTTTACTAAAACCGATTATTCGCTTTACTCCAACTCTATGTCGTTTCTACGTCGACCGTACATCAAAAATCCAGTATCGGCAGACGCAGACGTTGTAGTGCTAGGGGTTCCTCTGGACATGGCGACTTCTGGTCGTCCTGGTGCACGTATGGGTCCAGATGCGATCCGTCGTGCATCAGTAAACCTTGCTTGGGAAGGCAAGAAGTTCCCTTGGGACTTCAACGTATTTGATAAATTGAAAGTGATCGACGCAGGTGACCTTGTGTTCGATTGTGGTGATGCTGAAGATTTCACATACCGCCTAGAAGCGGCAACAAGTGAGATTCTAAAGAGCGGTAAGACAATGCTAGGCTTAGGTGGTGATCACTTCATCACGCTACCAATCCTACGTGCATACGCAAAACACCATGGTCAAATGGCACTGATTCACTTCGATGCGCACACTGACACATACGCAAACGGCAGTTCTTACGACCACGGTACTATGTTCTACCATGCGCCAAAAGAAGGTCTGATTTCTGCGAAGAACTCAGTTCAAATTGGTATTCGTACTGAATATGACCAACAAGATCACGGCTTCAATGTGATCAACGCGATGCAAGCGAACGACATGTCGGTAGAAGAGATTCTGGCAGAGATTCGTCGCACGGTTGCGGATAAGCCTGTGTATGTCACTTTTGACATCGACTGTCTGGATCCTGCGTTTGCACCAGGTACAGGTACGCCTGTTTGCGGCGGCTTGAACTCAGATAAAATTCTGAAGATCATTCGTGGTTTCGCTGGCATGAACATCGTGGGTATGGATGTGGTAGAAGTCTCTCCTCCTTACGACCACAGCGATGTAACAGCATTGGCTGGTGCGACCATCGCACTTGAACTACTTTACGCCTACGCGTCAGGTCGCGAATAACGTAAGTTTGTTCAAAGTCATCACGGTATTTAAAAGGGAGCTTCAGCTCCCTTTTTTGTGCTCTACTCCTCACAAAAAATGGATTAGTTTTTCTAATCCAAATCATAGATTTTTATCTTGCTCAACTTCACATTTTTTGATTGCTAAGTCGGCACTCAAGCTCTAATATCTCGCGCCTAGATTCCCTAATTACTTTGTTTATTTGGCTCTCCTATATGGAGCGCTAAGGCTTTTTACGTCTTAAATTTCTGGAGAGATACGCAAATGTCTGCCTCGTTTCCATTAGCGAAACTTACCTTTTTAATCGCAATTCTGACTGCCGTAGGTCAAATGACTCAAACGATGTACGTGCCTTCTATCGGTCATATGGCGGGTGAGTTCTTGGTATCAGCGTCTTCACTTCAAGCTGTGATGGCGTGTTACCTGATCCCTTACGGTTTATCACAATTTGTGTACGGTACGCTTTCTGATCGTCTTGGTCGCAAACCAATCATCGTTGCAGGCTTGATCATCTACATTCTTGGTACCTTGGTGGCGTTGTTCGCTCATGAGTACGAATGGTTCCTAGCAGGTAGCTTTATCCAAGGTTTAGGTATCGGCTGTGGTGGTGCAATGTCTCGCACACTGACTCGTGACTGCTTTGAAGGCGCAGAACTACACCGTGCAAACAGCTTGATCAGCATGTGCGTGATTTTCTCACCTTTGATCGCACCAGTACTTGGCGGTTACCTAACAGAAGCTTTTGGCTGGCGTTCTAGCTACTTATTCCTTGCACTGTTTGGTATCGCGGTAGTGATCACCATGATGACAAGCATGATGGAAACTTTGCCGAAAGAGCGTCGCAAACATGAATCTGTTGCGAAGAGCTACAAGTTCGTACTTTCAGACAAACGCTTCCAAGGTTTCTTATTGGTGTTGGTTGCTACCTTCGCAGGCGTTGCAGTATTTGAAGCGGCAGCCGGTGTACTACTAGGTGGCGTACTTGGTTTACCCGCAACCACAGTAAGCTTGCTGTTTGTCTTGCCGATTCCGGGTTACCTAGTCGGTGCAGGTTTATCTAGCTACATCGCACAACGTCGCTCTGAGCGCCGTGCTCTAAACGTTGGTCTAGTCGCTATCTTAGTTGGCTCAGCAGTGGTATTGATTCCGGGTTTGTTTGGTCTAACAACGGCGTTGACTCTGATTGGCGGTGCAACCATTTACTTCTTGGGTGCGGGTATTTTGTTCCCAGCGGCAACAACAGGTGCACTGTCACCGTTCCCATACCACGCCGGCACTGGCGGTGCGATTTTGGGTGGCATGCAAAACCTAGGTGCGGGTATCGCGACACTGCTGGCTTCGTTCTTCCCGGCACAAGACCAAATGCCGCTAGGTTGTTTGATGATGGCAATGTCGATCATTGCTATGTTTGGTTTGCGTTGGGTTAATCGCAAGCACGATCACTCAAACGAAATGCCATTGGCGATCTAAAATCTGACTCTCATCACCCAAAAGGGACATGCTGAAAAGTGTGTCCCTTTTTTGTTGCACACATCTTACCCTTTAGCTCTCATCCACCAGCAATTGCATTTAACATCCCATCCAATCTTTGCTAAAAAGAACAGTTGCTTATACAGGAATTATTCGTTTGCCATTCGATATAAATACATTCACTGGAAGAACACAAACGTACTTTTACTCGCAAGATAAATGAATGGCGAAAAAAACACGAGAAGAGTACACAATAAGGATACACAGATGCGTTTCACTTTAACCACGTTGGCCGTATCGGTCGCGCTAGTCGCCGGATGCAGCAATCAAGGATTACCAACCATGAACCATTACTCCCAATCGCAACTCGTTGCTCAACAAACCCAAGCACCCGTTGCAAAAAAAGTCCCTCATGCAATGAATATTCATGGTGATACACGAATCGATAATTACTACTGGATGCGTGATGATGAGCGCCAAGATCCAGAAATCTTGCAACACCTTGAGCAAGAGAATCAGTACGCAGAAACCGTTTTAAAACACACCGAAGCACTGCAAGAACAGCTATTTGAAGAGATCAAAGGTCGCATTGCGAAAGATGACAATTCGGTTCCAGTTCGTAAAGGCAGTTACTACTACTCGAATGAAGTGACGGGCGACAACGAATACGAAGTACACTTGCGTGCAAAAGACTTTGCTGGTACAGATAAGCAAGTCATCTTGGATGTTAACGAGCTGGCAAAAGAGCATGAGTTCTTCAGTATTGGCGGCCTATACTTAAGCCCAAATGAAAACATGCTGGCCTACGGTGAAGACACACTGAGTCGCCGTATTTACACCATCAAGATCAAAGACCTCACGACAGGCAAATATCTAAAAGATGAGATTGAAGGCGCATCAAGTGCAATTGCGTGGCAAAACGATAACCAAGCCTTCTACTACATCAAAAAAGACCCTCAAACACTGTTGGGTTATCAAGTTTATCGCCATGTATTGGGCACTCCTCAGACTAGCGATGAGCTAATCTACGAAGAAACCGACAGCGCTTACTACACCTTCTTAAGTAAGAGTAAAGACGGTCAGCAAGTTTACATTTGGCACTCAAGTACAGAGACAAGTGGCGTTTCCGTGATTGATGCCAACAATCCGAACGCTAAAGCCGAAGCTTTCTATCCTAGAGAGACTGGCATTGAATACAGCATCGCTAAACTGGGTGATTGGTATTACATCTACACTAACTACCAAGCCGTAAACTTCCGCTTGATGAAAGTGAAAACGGAAGAGATGCACGACCGCTCTAAATGGGTTGATGTCATTGCTGCCGACGATAACACTCAGCTTGTCGATTTCGACTTGTTCGACGACCACCTTGTCTACGAGCAACGCGCTAACGGCTTATCTACCGTTAAGGTTCGCCAACTATCGACGGGCAAAGAGTTCCCACTTGAATTTAATGACAGCGCGTTTGCGGCTTACCTAACAGGCAACTATGAATTAGATAACTCAAAAGTTCGCATCTATTACAGCAGCTTGACCACACCGGGAACTTACTATGATTTCGACCTGACTACTGGTGAATCTGAAATCATGAAGCAAACGCCAGTACTGGGTGATTTTGATGCTGATAACTATCAATCAGAGCGTATCATGGTTACTGCTCGTGATGGTAAGCAAGTGCCAGTCTCATTGGTTTACCGCAAAGACCTCTTTAAGAAAGACGGCACCAACCCAATCTACCAATACGGTTACGGCTCTTACGGTTCCACCATCGAGCCAACGTTCCGCTCAACTCGCCTCAGCCTACTTGATCGCGGTTTCGTGTACGCAATCGCTCATATTCGTGGCTCAGAAATGCTTGGTCGCCCTTGGTATGAAGATGGTAAAAAGCTGACTAAGCAGAATACCTTCAATGACTTCATCGATGTGACTAAGGGACTTGTGGAAGAAGGCTACGGGGCAGAAGATAAAGTATTTGCGGTTGGTGGCTCTGCGGGCGGTCTACTGATGGGCGCCATCATCAACCAAGCACCAGAGCTTTACCGTGGTATTGGTGCGCACGTGCCTTTTGTAGACGTTGTAACAACCATGCTGGATGAGTCAATACCTCTCACCACCAACGAATACGACGAATGGGGTAACCCGAACGATAAAACCTACTACGATTACATGCTGAGCTACTCACCATACGATAATGTGAAAGCTCAGAACTACCCGAACATGTTGGTGACAACAGGTTTGCATGACTCACAGGTGCAATACTTTGAGCCGATGAAGTGGATCGCTAAACTTCGTGAAATGAAGACCGATGACAATGTACTGCTGTTCAAAACTGATATGGAAGCAGGCCATGGTGGCGCATCAGGTCGATTTAAACGATTGAAAGAAGACGCATTAGAATACGCATTCTTCTTAGATTTACTAGAAACGAAATAGTGCCAGCGTAAATAGCAGTACTCACAAAATTCAATGCCCGCTTAATGCGGGCATTTTTAATCCAAACACAAGCTATGTCGTCCTTTCGAGCTTAACAGAAAGAAAAACGCCTACTCACAACGAGTAGGCGTTAACACAATAAATGTGTTTAGGCAGTAGAAACTGTCCTATTGGTTAGAAGTAGTAACGTGCACCTACAGTCCACCAATCATTTTCTTCTTTACCAATATCGTTACCTAGGTCAAACTGGTAACCTGCGAACGTGTAGAATGCTGGTGTAACTGCATACTCTGCCTGAAGTGCAGCTTCGCTATAAAGTGTTTTGCTTGCTTTATCATCTTCTACAGATTCGTAGTTCACACTGAACGTCCAATCATTTACGCCATACGCTAATAGACCTTCTAGCTGAATGGTTTCTTCATAACCACCAAAGAAGTACTCATTCATACCGTAGACGATCGCAGCATACACGCCCGAACCATATTTTCCGTAATTTGCAGCCAAGACATGAGAAGTCGCATTTTCTGTCATATTGCCGACAGTAACGTCACCGCCGCTATACACGTAACCTAAACCAAAGCCAGCTAGTTCAGTACTAAGTGCAATTTGACCTCGTTGATCGTATTCCGCACCTGTCGTTACGTATACCGGTAGGCCTGTAATTGGGCTCTTCTTAAGTACTTCTTTCACATCATCATTGTTACCTTGCCAACCTAGGCCAAGGTTAAAACCAAAGCCTTCACCAAACTCAAAGCTTTTACGGTAGCTAAGCATTTTTTCCGCACGACCTGTACCTAGGTTGTTGTGATTGTCGTACAAGAAATCGTTAGCAAACGCGATTGGTAAATCCGCTACGCCCGCTACGTCGTAGTAAGGTGCCCATTGCGTACCCGCAACAACACGACCAAACTGTTCATGTGTCGCACCGATGTAACCAAGACGTGTAGAAAATGAATTCTCACCACCTTTCAAGTAATTTAAAGCCCATTCACCTTTCACGTCGACGGTGAAGCCATTGCCAATATCTTTTTTACCAGCAACGTTGATTCGAGGAGAAACTTGGTGAACTTTTACTTCATCTTCAAAGTACTCACCTAAGCCTACCGATACGTGACCACCAATCGACATTGATGTGCCATCGCTGTTATAAACTTCTGCTGCGAAAGCTTGAGAACCACATGCTAGTGCCGCCACTGCAACGGCTAGAGTTTTCATTTTCATTGTTAACATCCGTATAGTTGTTTGTACTGGTTCGTCCCGACAGCAAAATCAGCAACCAGATCGCAACGAACAGATAACAAAGTAGTAATGAAACATAAATGAAACAAATACTTTCTTATGCAATTGGTGGTATTTGTGGTTAATTCTTAAGCAAGATCACATAAAAAAAGGGAACTTTTCAGTTCCCTTCATAATTTGTGTGGAGTTTTGCGTGTTACAACTGCCAGCGTGCGAGTGGCTTCTCAGTTTTGATACCTTTGCTTCCCCAACGGTCAATAACGTCAATTTGCAGTATGCGATCCTGTGCTACTAATGAAATCAGTGTTTTTGACGGTCGCTTATCTGTGATCAACCACAGAGTTTTATCTTCCTCAAATTGAGCTTTTAAAGATAGTTTCTCTTTGTCAGTCCATTCCAATTCAGGTTTGAATTGACGATCGACAACAAACAATTGATTACCTGATGCGAAATCTTCTAACGATTTTCCCAACAATACCACCGAATCGATCTCTTTTTCGAAAATGACTTCTTGTTGTTGATTAATAAGCTCTCGTACATTCAACATCAATGCTTGTTGGTTCTTCTCAATTCGCTCTTGATATTGAGGGTATATTTTTTGCAGATCCTCACCGACAATCGCAGCCATCCGAATCAAGTTGGTCGGGTTCATCCAGGCAAATTTAGACGTTTCGCCGTTTTCTAGTTTCAACGCCGCAACCCCTTGCGCCCTTGGAGAAATAGCTTGGGAAGCATCAACCTCAATTAGGCGAACATTCCCCTGTCGAGCATAAACAAAGGTAGGATCTTGATGCCAAATAGCCCCCAACGTGATCGCAACTGTTGCATCCTGTCCCGCTTTAATCACTTGTTGCTGACCCTTGCTCCCAAACCAGTTAACTAAACGCTCAATGCCATATCGCTTAGGTGGTAAGTAACTAGTTTCAATGCCTGTGCCTTGCATCAACTGCTGTGACAGCATGTAAGTGACAGGGGTACTGGTGAGAATGTCTTTAGCAACAGTAAGTGGCGTATATGCGCTCGCTACTATTATGCCCAACCCGATGATTAGCTTTTTCGTATTCATATTTAGATACCTGACTAGGCTTTACGTACGATGCGGTACATCGTTGCGGTTAAAAAGAAAATGGCAGAAACGATAATGATCGAAGCGCCAGATGGCACCGGAAGTTCCAACTCCATCGGTAAGACCGTCCCCACCAAGCATGCGATGGTTGCGAGTAAGGATGACAGCAACACAAAGCTACCCATTCTCTTAGTAAGTAGACGTGCTGTAGCCCCTGGGATAAGTAGCAGCGCGCCCACTAACACGGCACCAATGATCTTCACTGCCGCAATGGTGACAAGCGTGATCATCATAACGAACAGGTAGTCGTAGAAGCTGGTATTAAAGCCTCGAACACGAGCAATATCTGGGCTGATGCAAGTCAACAAAATGCGGTTAAATGTCGGGATCAGCAACAATAAAATGATCAAGCAACTCACCGCCAAAATCGTAATATCTCTGTCTGTCACCGTCAGGATTGAGCCAAACAGAACGTTCTCTAACATGTGGATATTGATTTTTCGTGCCACATACATCAGCAAGGCAGCACCAACTGCCAAAGCCAGCGCGAGGAATACCCCGACGAGTGTATCGTATGGAACATTGGTTCGATTTCGCACGAAATGCAGCAATAAAGCGAAGATCATGCAGAAACTAAACAGTCCAATAAATGGATTTTCTGGTGGCTCGCCCAGCAGGACACCAATCGCAATACCAGTCAGAGCTGCGTGACCGACGGCTTCAGAAAAGAACGCCAAACGCTTGGCAATCACCAACGTGCCCAAACCGCCCAACAAAGGCCCCAAAATTAACGCAGCGACAATCGCGTTAACCATAAACGCATAAGCAAAACTGTCGCTTAACCAACCCGCTTCAACGCCATGCAGGGCCAGTTCTCTTAACCAATCCATTATGCAGCCTCCACTTTCGCGGTGTAGTGCTTAAACAGAGACTCAATTCGCTCTGGGCTTAACACTTCAGAGTGATGTCCTGACGCGACTATCTGACGATTCACAACATGGACTTGGGCATCCAAACGACGCACAGCCGTTACATCATGATGTACAGCGAGAACTGTTTTCCCCTCTGCAACCACTTCATGAATCAAACCCTCTAGGTAACGAACCCCTTGCTCGTCCATACCTGTTGTTGGCTCATCTAGGACAAGTAAACTTGGGTCGTCTAGCAAAGCTTGAGCAAACAATACCCGCTGTTGTTCACCACCTGATAGTTGTCCCATGCGACGGTCACTGCGCGCTGCCATCCCCACTCGCTCTAACTGAGCCAGTGCTTGTTGAGTTTGCTTAGACTTACGTCGCCAAAACAGCGGAACGCGTGTTTGATTCAGCAATACAAAGTCCATGACTGTCAGTGGCAGACTGGCTTCAAACACAGCCTTTTGAGGCACATAACCAATTTGTCCTGCTTGTTGCGTCTGCTTTGGATCTGGCCAATGTACCGAGATATCACCCGTAAAAGGCGTTAAGCCCAACACTGAACGCAAAAGGGATGTCTTACCACCACCGTTAGGCCCCATAATGACGTGGCATTGCCCCGCCTCGAACTGGGTTTGAATACCTTGCAGAATGAGGTTGTCACCATATTTCAGGCCTACCCCGTTAAGAGAAATAGAAGGACCTGGCATCACGCTTTCTCCTGCGCGTGTTTGCTTGCGACGAACTTCATTGCTTCAATAAGCGTCGCGACGTTTTCACGCATTTCAACTTCAACCTTATTGGCTTCGTACTCGCCATGGGTCATATGAGAAAAACGGTAAAGCTGTACGCCAGTCGCTTCTTCGATCGTATCGACAAAGCGGTTAGGCATATTGAGTTCGTAAAACAGCACATCAATGCCAGATTGACGGATCTTCTCGATGGTTTCTTGAAGTTGGCTAGCACTTGGCTCAACACCGTGTGCTGGTTCAATCACCGCTGCAACATCGACACCAAACTCTTGCAAGATATAACCGTAAGCATTGTGTGTGGTCGCAACCTTCATGCCTGCCGTATCTAACTGCCCAAGTGACAACATGGCATCACGCTTTAGAAGGCGAAACGCTTTGGCGTACTTTCGCGCATTTTTACGGTAAAAAGCGGCATTTTCTGGGTCAAGTTTGCTCAGCTCACTCGCAATGGTGTAAACCTTTTGAATCGTAGTCGATAGGCCAACAAACGTATGTGGATTCACCGCGCCTTTGCCGACTGATTGCCCCATTGCTGGTAACAGCGGTACTTCTTTGTTTGCTTCTATCACCACTAGGTCATCACGTTGAGCCGCTTGGATCACTTTTAGTGCAAAATCGTCATGGCCAATCCCATTCACGACAATCACATCCATTTGGTTCAAACGCTTAAGATCATTCGGTTGTGGCAAGTAGTTATGAGGATTAAAGCCTGCATCGACCAAAGGAATGATCTCCGCTTTATCTCCGACCACCGCTTTGACATAGCTGTAGTAAGGCTGCAAGGTAATACCTATGTTCAGCTTCTCTGCGAAGGTTGAAGTGGATACGGCCAGTAATGTACATGCCGTTAGAATTCGACGTAAGAAGGCGCGTTTCTTCATAGTTGTTATCATATTGATGGTTACTTATTGAACGTGATGGCTTATTGATCGCAATATTGATGGTTCATAACGACTTAGTGGGCATGCGTAGCAGTGGATGAAGGCATTAAGACAACCTGATACCAGCCATTTTGCTTTCGCTCGTCTTGCTGGATAAGGTGACTCAATTGCCCCAGTGACTCTGATGCAGAGAGCCAGATATCGGCTTGCTCATGACGACTATCTAAGAGCATCGAAGCCGAGCCCTTTTCACCTTGTCTCACACCAATGTAAAGACCTGCATCCAGTTTTTGCCACTCATGAGAGCCTTTGCGCTGCCAGCTTTGGTCTTTAACAAATGGAGCAACCCAAAACTCTTCCAGCTCACTGATTTCTGGCCATTGGCCTTCATCAATACGAAGATCACGGATTTCCTCATGTGCAAGTTTGAGATCAGCAATCATGGCAAGCTCTTCTTGTTCAAGATCGGTAATCAATACTTGATGTGCGAGTGCTTCAGTATGCTCTGATTCGGTTTGATGATAAGGCAGCAAAAGCGTTGATATGGCGAGAATGCCAGCAATGGTCAGAGCAACCCATTTGCCTTCACGACTGCCATTATCTGGGCGAACTTTCTGCGTAATCATTTCTCTTTTAACTCAACCACATCCACTTCTACTGGGTTTTCATGACCAGCATCGAAGACAAGGTAGAAGTCCGTTTGAGGATGAGTAAATTCAGCAATCGAACGCTTGTCTGTGGTTACTTTGGCTATCAAGTTGTCATCGTAATCGTACATCTCAACATCGTAATCCACTGCAGTTGAACCATCAGAGTAGCCCGCTTCGCATATCACTTTTTCTTGCTCTAGATGGCAACTCATCAATGGAAAATGCGCCGCTGCTTGAAAGGAAATAAAACCAGCAAAAATAGCTGAGACTTTAAGAATTGAAAGGTTTTTCATGGTGTATCCAAAATGGCTCAGTGTTTCACTGAGCCAAGCTTTGATTAGTTAAGTTGCGTTTCAAAAGTCAGATGAACATTCACACTGGCTTTATCTGCTAGTGGGTCGTTTTTCAGCTCACCTTTGTGGTTGGCTTTCATCAGGTAACGGCCCGCCACTTCCGGCGTGAATGTAATTTTGCCGTCTTTATCACTCACTACATCGATTTGCTCTTGATGGTTGCGGTAAAGCGTACCTTCACGAGTAATTTCCGCAGTCACACCTTGTTGAGGTTCCCCATTAAAGAAAAATTGGAAGATCACTTCTTCACCTTCAATGATGTCTGAAGGGTGCGTAAGCGGCTTCATCTCAAGCAATTTGCCTTCAATTTCCAATGCTTTTTCTGTTGGCATGCCCACTGTTACGTAGCTTTCCGCACGGGTGTAGCTTAGCTGAGTCACCACATCACGCGCTTTTTCCGGAATAACGCTCGCACGGTCAGCTTTACTCGCTTTTGCCCATTTAACCGTGTCACGACGTCCTGCTTTATATTGGGTGTAGTAGCTAGGTTGATTGTTGATCGCGACCTTGTGTGTGCCTTCCTCTTCGAAATAGAAGTCAAACATCGAGCGGCGTTTGCCACGCACAACAAAGTTAGGACGCTCAGAACGGCCATCCGGCATGATCACAAACGCTTGCTCACTGCCTGCTGGTTTATCAAAAACAAACGTCCCATGAGATGCGGTCACATCGAACGTGAGCCAATCACCACCTTCTTTCGATACCGTGAAATGAGAAGGTAGAACCCAACGTGGGTGCGCTTGTGCTGTTGTCGCCGCTGCTAACCCCATCGCCATTACGCTTGCGAGTGCCACCGCTTTCATTTTTGCTTTCATTATTATTCCTTCTCTATCACTTAACTTGGTAATTGACGGTGATTACGCCCGTCTCTTCCGTTGGTTTGATTTGGTAGCGCACTTCACTGTCCGCCAACTGCATTTTTTGACGTACATAATTGCGGCCACCGTGTTCACGTACCACTTCTACGTGCAGCGTGTAGTTACCTTGCTCAAGGCGTTGGCCATCATCATTAGTACCATCCCAAACGAATCGGTATTGGCCTGCTGGACGGGTGGCTGACGTTACAGCATCGACGAGTTCACGATCATAACGACCCACTTTGCGCCACCAGCTACGAAGATCTTTTAACCACTCATCTTTACCTACCCAAAGTTGAATGGTTTTGACTGGTTTACGCTTTTCATCTTCGATCCACACTGCGACATAAGGTCTTGCATACATCGAGGTATCAATCTTTGGTAACTCAAACTCAAAATCGACTTTGGCATTATCAGGAAAAGGAGCTGCCAGCAGAGGCAAAGGTGCTAAGGCAGCAATCAAAGCTACTTTGCAAAAGGAGTTGTGACGAAAGAATCGACCTTTGTTTAACATCGGATTTTCTCTGAATAGGCCGCTATGGCACAGCAGCAAAATAAATAATAAGTGACAACACAGTGCCAAAAGACATCCACTGCATTGAGGTTCTAAAAGTCTTCTTCTTTGGAAGTAGCAGACACACACCAGTCAAAACAAAAAAGACCATCAGCAAAGCTGTGATATCAATAAACCACTTCCAAACATCTCCGCTATTGCGACCTTTATGTAGGTCGTTTAATAGTGCGACAATGCCGTAATTGGTGGTTTCTACTTCAGCTTCACCGGTCGTCATATCAACAAATACCGTCGCGTTGTAACCTGGACCTTTGAAATCCAAAGAAAGCTCACCAATGAGCAGCTCGCCGTCCTCAACCTCGGTGTACACATCAAGTGCTGATGGCGTGCCTCGTAAGTCTGTTTCTTGGGTGAGGAAACTCAGTAGTGCTGCTCGATTAGGTTGAAAACTTCCCTCGTTAGCAAAGAGTTGTTCATTCGGAATGGTCAGCGTGTGTTGCTGAATGATGGGTTCACTGCGCTCGAACAGTTCTGGGCGATTTAGTGTGATGCCAGTTATCGCAAAGAACAGCGTCACCAATAAAAGAGCCATAGAAATGTAAATGTGCAGACGGCGGGCCCAAGTTTGCACACCTTTGCTTTTGAGCAACATAGGAAACAATCATCACCAATAAATGAGGGCTCAATTTAGGTGATAATCATTCGTATTGGCATTTAATTTACATTGTTTACGTTTAGAGTAAACGTCAGGCTCCCGCTAAAAACAACGGGAGCAGATAAAGAGAAGTTTATCGAGCTAAAATGGGATAAGTGAAGAACACCAAATGGCAGAAGTTAAATAAGAAATGGGCTAACACCGCGCACCATAAACGGCCAGTGAAATGAAATACCAGTCCGTAGCCCAGTCCCGTCAACGTTGCGAATACAATAAGTAGAGGACCAGCAGCAAAGTGAGCCAAGCCGAACAAGATGCTAGCGATGACCAAACCTAGTCGCCAATCAAAACGGCGGGAAAATGATTGCTGTACAAACCCTCGGAACAGCGCTTCTTCAGCCACACAAGTAAGTATTAGGTTGTTCAACGCAAATAGCCACCACCATGATGGCAGACTCAACTCCGGCTTTAATGCACCAAGCATAGCGGCAATAGGCAGCAGCGAAAGCAGCAGAATCATCACCAGCAATGCAGGCTTTACTCTGCCTTTAGCCTCTCCGCCCAGCAAAAAAGGATAAGCGAGAAAGAGAGCAAAGAGAGCCAGCGGCTTGTCTAAATTCAGATACATCGAGAAAGGTGCGCTCAGTGGACCTGCCGTCACTTTGTCAAGAACTTGCAGATTATTGAAACCCGGAATGACATGCACAAAGAGCATCACACACCAAATAATCACAACGCTCCAGCCCAAATAATAAACGGGCTTCGTTTTTTGGTTCGACGCCAACATGGGCAGTCGATACGCAACACCCAAAACCACTAAAGTACTTACGAATGCGGTGAGCTCTATCCGACCGATAAACAGAGCACTCAGCAAAGTGAGTCCAAGTAAAACCAGAGCAACCACCTTTTGCCGAAAAAACACCGCACCTATCGCTAGTATAAGTGGGCCCCATAGCCAGATAGCAGAATCGAGATTCATAGTACTGTCCTTATAAGAAAAACTGACGTTCCAGTCTTAACGCTGAATGGAGGTAATATAACGTTATGATATTTAAAAACAGATCGAACCAGATTCACTGTTTACAAACAAAAAGACCCGAGAGTTATCCCGGGTCTTTCGAGCACCAATACGTGCCTATTTACAATTGGACTTAGCTATTCTGGCTCGCTTTTGCTTTGCGCAGTTGAGACAAGTATTTCACCCAACTCTCTGCTTGGGTTGATGGCTCAATCTCGTTCGCGCGCTTGGCATTCGCTAACGCATCTTCTAGACGTTTCAGCTTATAGTAAGCACGAGTCTTCACTAATGCCACATCAGCTTTACGCCCAGAAACCTCGTCCAAGGCAACTAGCGCATTTTTGTATTGCCCCTCTTGAACAAGCAGTTGAGACAAGTTCCAGTAATATTGACGGTCCAACTTTGCAGCCACGCGCCAACTTGCAATCGACTTATCCCATTCCTTGGCCATCTGCCAGTACGTTGCTTGTTGTGCTTTAAGTTTGCTGTCTGAGTTTATGTCATTCAGCTCACCTAATATTTGTGCAGCTCGCTCTGGAATACCACGCTTGCCATACAACTGAGCGAGAAGCCTCAAATCACCTTGGTTCAACGCGACACCTTGCAATTTTGCAAGAGCGAGAGAATCCAGAGCACGCTTGTCATCACCAACACGTAAATACAGAGCAACAAGCTGTCGCCACCATTCCACACGCTCAGGCTCAATCGCAATCAGGCGTTTAATCGTAACAATGGCAGGTTTCCACTTTTTCAGCTCAAGCTCTGCAGACAATTTGATCGACAGAGGCGCCATCTCATCTGGCTGGCCCAGTTTCTCATAACGAGCCATTGCAGAGAGCACTTTGTTCCATTGACTCAACTGATAGTGAGACTGCGCGATGCGCAACCAAATATCGTGCGCTTTTTGAGTCTTTGGCACCGATTTGCTCAAGTCGTAGTAGTGAGGCAGAGCTTTAGAAAACTGCTGCTCATTTAACAGCATATCCGCTAACATTTTTCGTGTTTGCCAAGCTTGCTCGTCATTCAAAAGACCGCTATTTACTGCGATCTCCAATTGCTTGATAGCAGGCTTAACTTGCTCATTCTGCCAGTAGAAAATACCCAGCATGCGAGCAACAAACGCTTGATCATACTCACGAGATAAGTCGAGACCTTCGAGCGTGGAAATGGCTTCTTGCAGCTTTTCTTCTTGCGCCAGGTTGTGAGCACGTTGAACACGAGTCGCCGTGTACTGACTCAGTTCATTCGCGACAGTGGTAAAAGCGCTCAGGCTTAATACCGCTCCGATTAAGAATTGCTTCATCATTTAGCTAACTTGAACTCCACTCTTCTGGTTTGCCCAAAGCGCTCGACCGCTACACCATTTTCAACCTTCGGCTGATACTTCGACTTTTTCAATGCACGAATGGCTTCTTTCTCGAACATTCTCTTAGGTTTAGCATCTATCACTTCAATGTCTTTAGGACGGCCTGTCGCATCAATAGTAAAGCGCATCGTCACGTAGCCTTCGATCTTCCGCTTAACCGCTTTACTTGGGTAACGAGGCTCTGGGCTGTAAAGCATTATCGCCTGTTGGTTGCCCATGCTGCCTTTTAAGTTCGGCGCACTGATCGCGATACCATCCAGCGCAGTATTCAAACCCAATGCGCTGATTGGCGTTACTTGGCTCATTGGCTCTACTTGGGTTTCCGCTTGAGACACGTCCATCGGCTCTGGCGATTCTGGTGGTTCAGGCTGCTCAGGTACAGAGCGTTGACGACGTTGAACATCAGCATCATTCTCTACCATCACCATATCAAAGCGCACCGCCTCCGAAGGTTTAGGTGCACGTTGATTGCCCTTATCGACCATCCACGCCATAAAGCTAAACAAGCTCACCGCGATCAAAACTGATGCTGGTAGCGCGAGTAATAGCCTTTTCATTAAGGTTTCTCCGCCGCCAAAGCAATGTTCTTCACACCAGCGCCCTTCGCCGCATCCATGACTTTCACAACCGTACCATTGTAAGCATGCTCATCAGCTTGAATCACAAGCGATGCATCTGGCTGCTCAAGCAATAGGTGCTCGATGGTGGCTTCCACACGCTCGATATCCACCAAACGTTTATCGATGTACACATCATTTGCAGCAGTTACCGCAATAAAAATGCCCGCATCTTTTTGACTAACGACATTCGATGCTTGAGGGCGATTCACTTCCACACCAGACTCACGCACAAATGAGCTAGTCACAATGAAGAAGATCAACATGATGAAGACAATATCCAGCATCGAGGTTAAGTCGATCTGTGCTTCATCCTGTCGATTGGTTCTACGTCCGAGTCTCACTTCTGACTCCTTAAAGATTGTTCTAACTGGAGGGCTTTGCGTTCACACACTTTGCTTAAGCGCGCATGCACAAACATGCCAGCAAGTGCTGCGACCATACCTGCCATGGTTGGCAACGTCGCAAGTGAAATACCAGAAGCCATCAATTTAGGATTGCTGCTGCCTTGTGTGGCCATCACATCAAAAACCGTAATCATACCTGTTACCGTTCCTAATAGACCTAGCATTGGACAAATGGCCACAAGGACTTTAATCGTTGATAGGTTTTGACGCAGTTCAATGTGCGCTTTAGCTATCCATCCTTCGCGGATTTGATGCGCGTACCAAGAGTGATGATCGGCTCTTGCTAACCACTGCGCACAAAGCTGTTTCTTCACCTTTGGAAATTCCATTGTTAGGTAAAGAACACGCTCCATAACCAGTAACCAGCACACCGCAACTACGGCTGCCAACCACCATAGGATTTGGCCACCTTGCTGCATAAAGCGCATCAAGGTTGAGGCCCAATCCTCACTGATCAAACCCAATGTGTTGAGTAGGATCTGCTCCATTACGCTGCGTTCTCCGCTACTGTATTCGGTGCTTTTTGGCCTTTTGGCATATCACGCTCAGCTTGTTCTGCCACAAGGCCAATGCCTTGCTTCTCAAGAATATTGCGAATGTTCTCTGCTTGAGAGCTTAATACGTTGTGTGCCAGAAGCAACGGCATTGCTGCAACGAGACCAAGTACAGTGGTCACCAATGCCATTGAGATACCACCAGCCATCACTTTCGGGTCACCGTTACCAAACTGAGTGATCACTTGGAACGTTTCGATCATGCCTGTTACTGTACCCAGTAGACCAAGCATCGGCGCCAGAGCCGCAAGCAGTTTCAGCATTGATAGGCCTTTCTCAAGGTGCGTTTGCTCATCCACGACAGCTTCTAGTAGACGAAGCTCAAGCGCTTCTACACTGCGGTGCTTGTCTTTGTGGTAAACCGCTAAGATACGACCGAGTGGGTTATCTTCTGGTTGAGCTGGATTCTTAAGCTGTTTGGCGATTTTCTGACGAGCAATCATTAGTGACACACCGCGAACCAACGCGATGATCAAACCAATCGCTAACAAGCCAAGAATGATCTTACCAACCACACCACCTGCGTTCAGGCGATCGGCCATGGTTGGTGAATTTGCTAATTGCTCAAGTAGAATGCCACGAGATGGGTCAATCACTACGGCATCGATTTCACCAGCCTTTACGCTGCTTGCCGTTGGACCATTCTCTGGTTGGCGGAGATAGCTAACTGCATCACCGCGTTGACCATTCCATTTTACGTAACCCGCATCGTTCAACAGCGCCATTGAGCCAAGGCGGACACCATCAACGGTTTGCTCACGCCCTTCACCATCAAGCAATGAGAAGGACACGTTCGCTATCTCGCCACTTGCTTTGACTTGCTCTTCCATGCTGCGCCACATTGCTTGAAGCTGTGGCAATGTTGGTAGTGATTTAGCGGCAACAATGTCGGCGATATTTTGCTGGTAAGAGTTTGCGTCTACACCAGTAACAGAGTGCTTAAGTTCTGCTTCCAGTTCTTTTGCATTTTGGCGAACCACACCAAACAACTCACCTAAGCTGCCTGTTTCAAGGCGCAGTTTTTCTTCTAGCTGTGCAAGCTCTGCTTCATTTTCACTGAACGTCACGCCAAGCGTGTCAGCTTCTGCCTGTAACGCTACACGCTCTGCTACAAGCTTGTTTTTCATTGCTTGCAGCTCTTGTTGAGTTTGCTTAAAGCCAGACTCACGAGCCACGTTGTGTGACTGCTGTTGGCGGTTCTCTTGCTGTGCTTTCTGCAGCAAAGTATCGCTTGCAAATGTGGTGTGCGGTAGAAGCGCAGCGCTAGAAATCAATGCGACTGATAGCCATTTCTTCATCATTTATTTGCCCTCCGCAACGTTTAGAGACACAGGCAAAGTAAGCATGCTCGGTGCAATCTGTTTGTTCGCCATCGCGAATGCGTTATCGAGTTCTGCTTTCTGTTCCGTTCCAACGGCTTGCCATGCTTTTTGTTGCTGAGACCAACTCCAGAAATGTTCACCTGACAGGCTGCGCGCAATAAGCGACACACGGCCTAGGTAAAGAATATCGGCTTCAACTTGATCGTTGCTGTCCAAAGCAATCTTACCTTGGTAAACACCGATCTTAGTGCCATAGTCCATTTCAATTTGGTACGCTTCTAGAATTCGACGGAATTTCTCAGCATCCGCGACGTCCGCACGGGTCATCATGGCATCGAGTTTAGCAATACGCTCTTCACGCTGTGCTTTGCGAATAGGCTTATCATTAGCCACGATCGTTTTAAGGCCATCGAGCATGTGGTACATCAAAGGCACTACGCCTTGACGAGTCTGAGCGATCTGCTCAATTTGCTCATTCAAACTTGCTACTTCGTCATTCTGACTATCGACAAGATTTGACAGGTGATCACGATAAATCTTCAAGTTGCTGACTTCTTCTTGTAGCTGCTCAATTTCAGCTTCTAGAGACAAAGACTTCTCTGCACTTGCATCAATGCGCTTTTGGCTCACTGCCGACGCTTGGTTTGTTTTACTCTGCACTGCTTGTGCATCGTTAAGATTTTCCGCGTGAACGGGAATCAAAACCGATGAGATCAACAGAGCGATACTTGATTTCATTAGATTCATACGAGTTATATTTCTGTTTTCCAAAAACGACTAAAGGGGAAGACTCTTCTTCCCCTTTAAAAATCAGATTGTTATCAGTATTTGAACTGGATTGTCGCCATGTAGTTTCGGCCCTCACCTATCACTACATTACTCGCTCCCGCTTGATCACCATTTGTGCTACCGCCACCTGCTAAGTAGTCAGTATCGAATAGGTTTTCCACGTTGAATCGAGTTACTATGTCCAACTTCTCATCATACTTGTGTGTGTATGACACGCCCATATCAATACGTGCATACCCATCTTTCTTAAATGTGTTCGCCGCGTCGCCGTAGCGCTCACCTTCATAAATCAATCCCAGGTTTACGTTGGTGTTGTTCTGAACTTTGTAGCTCGACCAAACACTTGCTGAAAACTCCGGAACGTCTGCCGGACGGTTACCTTGGTAGTACTTACTTCTGGTCAATTCTGCATCCAAGTACATTGCAGAAGCAGTCAGAGATAGCTCATCAGTAACGAAACCTTGCGCTAGGATCTCCGCACCTCGGTGCACTTGCTCACCATCTTGCGTCGCTAGCTCCATGCCAGGGTTGTTTGGATCGTTAACATCTATTCGAACATTTTCCAAAGTAATGTCAAACAACGCACCAGTTAGGTATAAACGCTCATCAAACAGTTCCCATTTAGTACCTACTTCGTAAGATATACCGCGCTCAGCCTCTAGCTCCTCACCATCATTGGTAAAGTCAGTATCACTCACTGCACCTTGTGGCATAAAGCTTTCAGAGTACTGGACATAGATTGAACCGTTGCTCGCAGGATGAAAGATAACGCCTAGCTTTGGTGATACTTGGCTCTCAGTTAATGTATCACTACGCTTTTCATCGTAACGAACACCCGCTAGTACTTGCCAATAATCGTTGATTGTCATCATGTTTTGCGCGTAGATACCCCAAGTATCATATTCGCTGGTCGGCCACTTTTTAGAGCTTGTTGGCTCTGGCTTAACAACGGTTTCGCCCGCAGGGACGTACGCTTGCTCATGGAATGCCATAAAACGGTCGTAGCTGTAATCCAGATAGTTTGCGCCAACTAAAAGCGTGTTTTCTGTGCCAAATAGTGAAAAATCTGTCGTCACATCTACGTACGCAGTATCAAATACCCAGTTATCAGAACGCTCGTTACCTTTGTGCTTAACCGTACCGTCTTTTTCGTACATATCGAATTTCGGGTAAGACTCCACATCAAAACGTTTGAAATCTTGACGGTTATAACCCGCTTTCACATTTACGTTATCTGTAACTTGCGCGTTAATGTCGATACCGTAGTTTTCTACATCGTTATCGATCTTCGACCATTGTGCATCCCAAATATACTTGTCTCCAAGCACAGGCTTACCGTCTACGATGTAAGCACCTGAATCCACACTGCCTTCATCTTTGGTACGGTCATAATGTGCAGAAACCATCACGTTTTCAGTGATGTCGTACTCCACAACTAAACCACCAACAGCACGGTCCGTTTCTGGCTCGGTACCGTCACCGTATTCGCGCCATGAGCCGTAGCTTTCTTTTGCAAGAATGGCGCGAGCACGTAGCGTCTCTTCTTCATTCAATGCACCACTCACGTCTAGTACTGTACGAGAATGATCGTTTGAACCGATATCTTGGCTCAAGCTTGCTTGCGTTTCTGTTGTTGGCTTCTTCGAAACCATGTTCACAAGGCCACCCGGCTCAGACTTGCCGTAAAGTAGGCCTGAAGGACCCTTAAGAACTTCAACTCGCTCTAAAAGCTCAATTGGTTGACGGTAGTGAGACCAGTGCTGACGACCATCGCGAAGAAAGCCATCTGAGCTGCTTAGTTCAAAACCACGTAGTGAGAAGCGCTCACGGTTACGGCTTGTACCGCCCGCACTAACACTCGCGTCATTTTGTAGGACTTCACCTAGTGTGCTTGCACGTTGCTCATCGATTACTGCTTCATCAATAACAGCAACTTGCCCTGGAGTTTCCAGTTGCGTCATTTCCATACGCATTGCTGTTGTGTTGGTATCCGCTTTGTAACCAAATTCACGACCTTCAACTACGAGGTGTTCATCTGTTGCTTGAACTTCTGCCACTGCAGGCGCTGCTAACACCGCACCAATCACTAATGCCAATTGGCTCTTAGTAAACATATCCTTTTACTCCGACTGTGTTTCGGAATTCACATATACCTTACGTGATTCCTTAATAGTTATTTTTCAGGAGAATATAAGTGATAACTATTACTATTTGCATTAAATTTACATTCTTTGCATTCGTAAAGGTTTGTAAAGAGCTCGTGTTCAATTTGCTTCGTGAACTAGATGTAAATCACATTTTCCCTTTACTATGATTTAGCCTACTGTCTGAACAGCAAGGTAACGGCAAGTCCACCTTCAGGACGATTAGATGCAATGACTTTGCCCCCCATCATTCTCATCGACTCTTTTACTATCGCTAGCCCCAGGCCATAACCACCGAGCTTTTTGTCGCGAGATGCATCTAAGCGGGTAAATGGGTCAAATATATCTGACAGTTTATCTATGGGGATACCTGGACCATCATCAGAAATGGTCACCGCCAAATAACTATGCTTATCGGCGGTTTTATTCGATAACGAAACATCAATCTGAGCAGTATCCCCTGCGTACTTGATCGCATTACCAATCAGATTGTTTAAACATCGAACCACTAAAGTGTCATCACACTGTGCCTTTGTTCTTGTTGCTTCACAATCAAATGAAAGCTTCTGCCCAGCTTTCAAATCTATTTTGCAACGCTCTACTTGAGGGGCAAGCAAGAGCTCCAAGTCACTGCGTTTTAACTCCGTATCATAGCGTGCATTTTCTAACCGACTGAACTCCAGAATCTCTCCTATAAGGTGATTAAGCTCATTGGCTTCTTCTTCCATACGATTCACTAGACTCTGTTCGCTATCACCGACACGCTTTCTTAACAGGTGTAATACCAAATTCTGACGGGCAAGAGGCGTACGTAACTCATGAGACACGTCGCGGATTAGACGACGTTGCTTTTCCGCCAACGAGTGGATCTCTTTGGTCATGTGATCAAAGTCTCGAGCCAGTTCATTGAATTCGCGCGTGTTTGATTTCAGTTCAGCAACCACGCTCACGTTGAAATCACCAGCCGACAGCTTCTTGCTGGCTTCTCTAAGTCGATCCAAAGGCTGTTGTAGATTCCTTGCCATCAACAGCGAAAAGAGAGCTAAAATGACCGCAGCAATGATTACCTTAAGTATTGAAAAGTAGAGAATGAAATCATGGGCTGGGTGCAAACGGTGCGGTAGCTGAATGACTAAGCTATTGTTACCAATAAGAGGAATACTGAAAATAGGTCTACTGACTTTACCTTCTAGCTGCTCGTCTAAACTCCTTTTGAATTTCAACTTAAACTCAAAATGAGGATGCATTAGGCGATGCGTTATTGGGTGTTGGTTTTCATTTAAAACGAACAAATAAAAATGCTGAGCATTGGCCCAATCCGCCAATTCATCCATGTCCCCCTCTTCAATCAACACGTTGGCTTGATGAGCCAAATCCAGCATTTCAGTTTTGACTGCTGCTGGCACTTTAAGCATCGCTTTAACCAATGCTTGCTCAGCAACAGCTTGGACGGCCAAAATGCTAATGACGATGGCCGTCATATAACTAAAAAGTTGAAATGCAAGGCTGTCTCTGCGCTTAGCGATGTAGGATGGGCACACAAACTTCATTAGCTCGTCACAGCCTCTAGGTAGCTATAACCTTTACCACGAAACGTTTTAATATGCTGTTTAGACAAACCAGCTTCCACCAGTTTTCGACGTATATTACTGATATGCATATCCAGATTACGATCAAACGGGCTTAGTTCTTTCTTTAAAACTTCGGTTTGCAGCTCAGCTTTAGAGACCACAATACCCTGATTTTTAACCAGATAACCAAGCAAATCAGCTTCAGTACCTGTCAATGGCAAGCTGTTTAGTTGACCACTAATACTTTGTACAGTGCTGCACATCGCTTGTCGCTGACGTTCCAAACCTACTCGGCGAAGAATCGCTTTTATGCGCATCAACAGCTCAGCGACATTAAATGGCTTACCGATGTACTGGTCGGCCCCAGCTTGATAGCCATCTAACATTGAATTCTCATCATTTAGCGCGGTGAGCATCAGAATCGGAGTGGCAAAGCGTTGACAAATACGACGAGCAACTTGCATACCATTTAGGTTTGGCAGCATCACATCAAGAAGAACCAAGTCAACTGGTGTTTTTTCCATATACTGCAACGCATTTTCACCGCAATGCACAGAAGAAACGGTATAACCCTCTTCTTGCAATACTGCCTCTAACAATTCACACAACGGAACGTCGTCATCTACGATCAAAACTCGAGACATGTTCAATCACCACTCAAATAAAAATGGTTCGCATTCTATTACTCATTTACACATTAAACAACCATAGTTTTTGTGGTTTTTATTTCGAAAAACAGCACAAAAAAAGCCCACTTTTCAGTGAGCTAATTCAAGATTTGTTCGTTATATATAATATCTGCTAAATCAGCACTTTAGACCTGTCACTTTAGCAACATCTTCTACGATACCGCGCAAGTTGCTACCAATGGAATGCAAGGTGTCCAATTCTTCATCTGTAAATGGGTGAGTAAGTACTGACTCTGCACCTTTTTTACCAACAATTGTCGGTAAGCTGAGCACCACACCTTCTACCCCATATTGCCCGGTCATCATAGTACCGACAGGAAGGACGGAGCGCTCATTAATCTTAATAGCCTGAATAATACGAAATACACTCGCGGCAATACCATGAACCGTATTTTGTTTACGGCGAAAGATCTCGTAACCAGCTTGTTTGACAGCTTCGAGTAATTCATCGGCATCAATACGCGCTATATGGTGTGTATCACAATAGTAGTCTGCGGGTTGCCCTGCAATGGAAATGAGACTTTTAGGCGTGAAGCAGTTACTACCGTGTTCACCAAGAACGTAGCCAAAAATGTTCTTAGGATCCAAATCAACACGATTTGCGACGATACTCATCAAACGTGCCGTATCAATCACACAGCCACTGCTAATGACTCTGTTGTGATCGAAACCAGTATTAGCCGCGATGAAGTGTGCGACAATATCAGAAGGATTAGAAACAACAATCAATGTTGCATTAGGAGCAACTCGCTCAATCTTTCGAGCAATTTCAACACCAATCTTAGCGTTAATTTCTGCAATATCGATTCGAGTCTGGCCTTGTTTAATCTGCGCGCCTGCAGTAATCACAGCAATATCAGCACCTAGGAGATCTAGATAATCATCGGTAGGAATAATGTGGGTGTTTTTAGAGAACGTAAGTGCAGCAGTATGACGGAAGTCGAAAACCTCCCCTTCGGCACGCTCTAAGTTTTGATCCAGTAGAACCAATTCACTTACGCTACCCATGGTCAGTAAGTAATTACATACTCCGACACCCACGGCACCAGCGCCAATTACACCAATCTTCATACTTCTCTCCCTGAAAATATAGTTACACCCTCTCTTAATATTCACCCTAAAAGCGTGGGATGCGAGAGCATAAAAGTCCAATTACTTTATGATACCTAGAATACTTATCTAAGCTAGTCTTTCTCTATTCGATCGAGTTTGAATGATGGCAATTTCGTCTTTGTGTTCATAAATAAAAAATAATCCCATACATTTCGACTCTAGAAACGAAAAAGGAGTACAATTCTTTGCAGTTTCTTATTGAGAATAGACGTATATGACAACGCTATTGATTGGCCACCGAGGTGTGGCAGGTAAGTATCCAGAAAACACGAAAGCCAGTATTCAAGCCGCCATTGATATGGGACTGCATTGGGTTGAAGTAGATGTTCAACCAACCAAAGACAACGTACTGGTAGTTTGTCATGATCACACAGTAAACCGTTGTAGCAATGGTCGAGGTCGAGTTGACCAAATGACCTTATCAGAACTTCGAACGTTGGATTTTGGTCGCTGGTTTAGCGATGAGTTTGTCAATGAATCCATCATGACATTATCAGAGCTGCTAGAGCTCGCAGCAGAAAATAACCTGAACCTCAATATTGAAGTAAAAGTCGATCACCATTCCGCAGAAGATGTTGCTCAAATAGTCGCTCAAACGCTCTCTGAAAGTCCATTAGCTCATGAGCGCATCCTTTTATCAAGCTTTAGTCATGATGTGATTAGAGCACTACACAAGCACTGTACTGGCTATCGGTTAGGAGTATTAAGTGAGTTCTTTACTCGTCAAGATAAGCTGTTGCTGGAAGAGGTAAATGCTTACAGCTGCAACCTCAATATTAACTGGGTGCGTTCACGCCAAATCAATAAACTACAACAAGCGGGCTATAAGGTGATGTGCTATACGGTCAACAACCCAAATAAGCTAAAACACTTACCAGCCTTGGATGGCATCTTTAGCGATCACCCTAGCCGATTCATGTCTAATTCATAATATTGGAATCTGGAACTTCATTACCATTCAATGGTAATTGGGGTTCCCATTTTGACCAACTTGATAAACTCATCCATCTCTTCGTTGGTAATAGCGATACAACCATTGGTCCAATCAAAGCTTTGAATAAACTGAGGGGATTGCGTCTCACCATTCTTGAGACCATGAACCTTTATGTCTCCACCAGGAGATACACCTCGTCGATGGGCCTCCAAACGGTCAATCGCATCTGGGTAACTGATGTGGACAGAACGATAGAAAGCAGAATCATTAATCACATAATCTAGGGTGTAATCACCTTCTGGGGTTCTATTATCCCCTTCTTGCTGTTTGTGTCCTTTGGGATTAGCGCCTAACGCAATTCGGTATTCTTTCACCACCTCGCCATTTTCCATTAGGTACATTCTGCGCTTAGATTTGTCTACTTTGACCAAATCTACAGCAGCCTGCGTAAGAGGGATAAAAAAACAACACAAGATTAAAGACAACCATTTTACTGACATCGCCAGAACGCCTAACTCTTACAACTTAAGGGAACACCAAAGAGCAGCCATGCTAATCATAAGGTAATACCAAAGCAAACTTAATATGTACAAATATCACTACTTATTGCAACCAAGTTATATTACTTTATAAGGAGATTACTTTATAAATTCAGCACAAATAGAGAGGGTATTATGCTTAACATCGCTTTTTTCAGTGCAAAATCCTATGACGAAGCCTCTTTCAATAAAATCAAAAATCATCGGGACTTCGAGTTCCACTATCACGATTTTCGATTGACCTCTAAAACAGCGAAAATGGCGCAAGGTTGTGAAGTGGTATGTGCCTTCGTTAACGATGACTTATCTGCACCTGTACTTAAACAGCTTTCTCTAAACGGTACTAAGCTTATCGCTATGCGCTGTGCTGGTTTTGACAAAGTAGATTTAGAGGCTGCAAAGGAGCTAGGCCTGCAAGTAGTTCGCGTTCCAGCCTATTCCCCAGAAGCCGTCGCTGAGCATACGGTCGGTATGATGATGTGCCTGAATCGCCGACTACATAAAGCGTATCAGCGTACACGTGATGCAAACTTCAACCTAGAAGGCTTGGTCGGTTTCAACTTCTATGGAAAAACCGTAGGCATTGTTGGCACCGGTAAAATTGGTATCGCGACTATGCGTATCTTCAAAGGCTTAGGCATGGAACTGCTTTGCTATGACCCTTATGAAAACCCACTTGCACTAGAAATGGGCGCTCGCTACTGTTCTCTCGAAGAAATTTACGCCAACGCAGACGTCATTTCTCTCCATTGCCCTATGAGCGAAGAAAACTACCACTTATTGAATGAGCAAGCCTTCTCTCAAATGAAAGATGGCGTCATGATCATTAATACTAGCCGTGGTGAATTGCTTGATTCAGTCGCCGCTATTGAAGCACTAAAACAGGGCAAAATTGGCGCACTAGGTTTAGACGTGTATGACAATGAAAAAGACCTATTCTTCCAAGACAAATCAAACGACGTAATTGTCGATGACGTGTTCCGCCGCCTATCCGCTTGTCACAACGTATTGTTCACAGGGCACCAAGCCTTCTTGACTCATGAAGCGCTGAACAACATAGCTTCAGTAACTTTAAACAACGTTGATGCTTTCTTTGCGGGCAATGCGTCAGGCAATGAACTGATCAACTAAATCCTTTGATCGAGCAGTATAGTAGAGCGTTGAATTTCAGCTATGCTATACTCCTCGACCAATAAAAATTTGAGCCTAATTACCATGAGCATAAAAACTGATATTCAAAAGCTGCACAACCGTTTAGATACTTGCCAACGTAAACTTGATGCGGCTCGCTCTCGTGGTGATCACGAAATGATTACTAAGTTCACGAATGAAGTTGAAGATCTAACAAAGAAACTGAACCAACTTAAGCATAAGCAAACTTACGAGCTAAACAAAGAGCGTAAGAGCCTGCTTGATATGCCATTCTCTCGTGAAATCACTAAAGCGGAACAAGCGGATATCGGCAAACTTAAGAAGCGTGTGAAAGGTCTTGTTATCGTTCACCCACTGACTAAAGTTGGTAAAGAGCTTCGCCTAGACGTAATGACAGGTTTTGCTCCAAAAGAGTTCTAATAACTCGACCAAGCAACAATTACTGAAAAGCCCGAGCTGTTAGCTTGGGCTTTTTTGTACCTAAAATTCATAAAGTTAAGCTTAGGGCAACCACCATTATAGATAATAGGTGACACTGCAACCTGTTCGTTTTCAAATTCCCGTTATGGTAAGGCTTTAGCTAATTTTCAAATACTGAAAACGACAAAACCCCGCTATTTCTAGCGAGGCTTCTTAATCGTTCTGAGAGTTGGGACTCGATCGACTAGAGATTTGATGCAAATCCCGTCTAATTCTCAAACGTCAGAAATGACGAAAGCCCGTTGATTTCTCAACGGGCTTTCTGTGTAGTGGCGGAGAGATAGGGATTTGAACCCTAGATACGCTATTAACGTATGCCGGTTTTCAAGACCGGTGCTTTCAACCACTCAGCCATCTCTCCACAAATTGTTACTAAAATTTAGTCTTACTTAAATAATGCTAAATCTCAGTTTTGCCTTTAGATTTATCTAAAAGCGATATTAAAGCCTGGCGATGTCCTACTCTCACATGGGGAAGCCCCACACTACCATCGGCGCTAATTCGTTTCACTTCTGAGTTCGGAATGGAAGTCAGGTGGGTCCAAATCGCTATGGTCGCCAAGCAAATTCTTTAATTCGGAAAGCTGTTTTTCGTTCTTAACACATTCAATGTTCTTACATTGAGTCCATCAAAACCCCTTGGGTGTTGTATGGTTAAGCCTCACGGGCAATTAGTACAGGTTAGCTCAACGCCTCACAACGCTTACACACCCTGCCTATCAACGTTCTAGTCTCGAACAACCCTTTAGGATACTTAAAGTATCAGGGAAGACTCATCTCAGGGCTCGCTTCCCGCTTAGATGCTTTCAGCGGTTATCGATTCCGAACTTAGCTACCGGGCAATGCGTCTGGCGACACAACCCGAACACCAGAGGTTCGTCCACTCCGGTCCTCTCGTACTAGGAGCAGCCCCCTTCAATCTTCCAACGCCCACGGCAGATAGGGACCGAACTGTCTCACGACGTTCTAAACCCAGCTCGCGTACCACTTTAAATGGCGAACAGCCATACCCTTGGGACCGACTTCAGCCCCAGGATGTGATGAGCCGACATCGAGGTGCCAAACACCGCCGTCGATATGAACTCTTGGGCGGTATCAGCCTGTTATCCCCGGAGTACCTTTTATCCGTTGAGCGATGGCCCTTCCATTCAGAACCACCGGATCACTATGACCTGCTTTCGCACCTGCTCGAATTGTCATTCTCGCAGTCAAGCGGGCTTATGCCATTGCACTAACCTCACGATGTCCAACCGTGATTAGCCCACCTTCGTGCTCCTCCGTTACGCTTTGGGAGGAGACCGCCCCAGTCAAACTACCCACCAGGCACTGTCCGTAACCCCGATAAGGGGTCGACGTTAGAACATCAACACTACAAGGGTGGTATTTCAAGGACGGCTCCACCAACACTGGCGTGCTGGTTTCAAAGCCTCCCACCTATCCTACACATGTAGGGTCAATGTTCAGTGCCAAGCTGTAGTAAAGGTTCACGGGGTCTTTCCGTCTAGCCGCGGGTACACTGCATCTTCACAGCGATTTCAATTTCACTGAGTCTCGGGTGGAGACAGCGTGGCCATCATTACGCCATTCGTGCAGGTCGGAACTTACCCGACAAGGAATTTCGCTACCTTAGGACCGTTATAGTTACGGCCGCCGTTTACCGGGGCTTCGATCAAGAGCTTCGACCGAAGTCTAACCCCATCAATTAACCTTCCGGCACCGGGCAGGCGTCACACCGTATACGTCATCTTACGATTTTGCACAGTGCTGTGTTTTTAATAAACAGTTGCAGCCACCTGGTATCTGCGACTCTCAATAGCTCCATCCGCAAGGGACTTCACCGTCGAGAGCGTACCTTCTCCCGAAGTTACGGTACCATTTTGCCTAGTTCCTTCACCCGAGTTCTCTCAAGCGCCTTGGTATTCTCTACCCGACCACCTGTGTCGGTTTGGGGTACGATTCCTTACAATCTGAAGCTTAGAGGCTTTTCCTGGAAGCATGGCATCAATGACTTCACTACCGTAGTAGCTCGACGTCGTGTCTCAGCCTTAAGAAGAGCCGGATTTACCTAACTCTTCAGCCTACGCACTTGAACCTGGACAACCGTCGCCAGGCCCACCTAGCCTTCTCCGTCCCCCCATCGCAATTGTAAGAAGTACGGGAATATTAACCCGTTTCCCATCGACTACGCCTTTCGGCCTCGCCTTAGGGGTCGACTTACCCTGCCCCGATTAACGTTGGACAGGAACCCTTGGTCTTCCGGCGAGGAGGTTTTTCACCCCCTTTATCGTTACTCATGTCAGCATTCGCACTTCTGATACCTCCAGCAAGCTTTACAACTCACCTTCAACGGCTTACAGAACGCTCCCCTACCCAATGAAGTAAACTTCATTGCCGCAGCTTCGGTTTATAGCTTAGCCCCGTTACATCTTCCGCGCAGGCCGACTCGACTAGTGAGCTATTACGCTTTCTTTAAATGATGGCTGCTTCTAAGCCAACATCCTAGCTGTCTAAGCCTTCCCACATCGTTTCCCACTTAGCTATAATTTGGGACCTTAGCTGGCGGTCTGGGTTGTTTCCCTCTCCACGACGGACGTTAGCACCCGCCGTGTGTCTCCCGGATAGTACTTACTGGTATTCGGAGTTTGCAAAGGGTTGGTAAGTCGGGATGACCCCCTAGCCTTAACAGTGCTCTACCCCCAGTAGTATTCGTCCGAGGCGCTACCTAAATAGCTTTCGGGGAGAACCAGCTATCTCCAGGTTTGATTGGCCTTTCACCCCTAGCCACAAGTCATCCGCTAATTTTTCAACATTAGTCGGTTCGGTCCTCCAGTTGATGTTACTCAACCTTCAACCTGCCCATGGCTAGATCACCTGGTTTCGGGTCTATATCCAGAGACTGAACGCCCAGTTAAGACTCGGTTTCCCTACGGCTCCCCTAGATGGTTAACCTTGCCACTGAATATAAGTCGCTGACCCATTATACAAAAGGTACGCAGTCACACCACGAAGGTGCTCCTACTGCTTGTACGTACACGGTTTCAGGTTCTATTTCACTCCCCTCACAGGGGTTCTTTTCGCCTTTCCCTCACGGTACTGGTTCACTATCGGTCAGTCAGTAGTATTTAGCCTTGGAGGATGGTCCCCCCATATTCAGACAGGATATCACGTGTCCCGCCCTACTCGATTTCACTGAATGTGCGTTGTCAACTACGGGGCTATCACCCTGTATCGCCGGACTTTCCAGACCGTTCGTCTAACGCATATAAAGCTTAAGGGCTAGTCCAATTTCGCTCGCCGCTACTTTCGGAATCTCGGTTGATTTCTTTTCCTCGAGGTACTTAGATGTTTCAGTTCCCCCGGTTCGCCTCCTGCTGCTATGTATTCACAACAGGATACTTGCTTATGCAAGTGGGTTTCCCCATTCGGAAATCCCAGACTCAAATGGTTTTTACTACCTAATCTGGGCTTATCGCAAGTTAATACGTCCTTCATCGCCTCTGACTGCCAAGGCATCCACCGTGTACGCTTAGTCACTTAACCATACAACCCGAAGGAGTTTCGAGTTGCCAATTTACTTTCACTTTAAAAAGTGAAAACAAACGGTCAAATCACCAAAGTTGTCTGCAATTTTTATACATGATGCAGACTCGATTTTGCCGGACTCAATTTTTCTTCTACCTTACTTTGAAAAAGTAAGACAAAAGCCAAGAACACTTGAATGTGCTCGTTTACTTTCATTTTTGAAAAATGAAAACAAACAGTTGGTGTTTGTCATAAAGACAAACATTGAGAACTTTACAATCAACAATAAATTGTTGATTTGTCAGCTTTCCAAATTGTTAAAGAGCAGATTTTCTAATGAAAACCATTTTTAAAAACTCTCAAGAGAGAATGTTTAAAGATGGTGGGCGATACCGGGCTCGAACCAGTGACCCCCTGCTTGTAAGGCAGGTGCTCTCCCAACTGAGCTAATCGCCCACATTAGTTTTACTTCTTGTGGAAGATGGTTTTCAAGATGGTGGAGCTATGCGGGATCGAACCGCAGACCTCCTGCGTGCAAGGCAGGCGCTCTCCCAGCTGAGCTATAGCCCCAGCTTGAAATGGTGGGTCGTGCAGGATTCGAACCTGCGACCAATTGATTAAAAGTCAACTGCTCTACCAACTGAGCTAACGACCCAATGGTATCCCGTAGGGGAGTCGAACCCCTGTTACCGCCGTGAAAGGGCGGTGTCCTAGGCCTCTAGACGAACGGGACACTGGATTGAAGATATTGGGATATCTTCGTCTCTTTTACTTATAAACCGTATCAATCTGTGTGGACACTCATCGTGAGTAATCATCGTATAAGGAGGTGATCCAGCGCCAGGTTCCCCTAGCGCTACCTTGTTACGACTTCACCCCAGTCATGAACCACAAAGTGGTAAGCGTCCTCCCGAAGGTTAAACTACCTACTTCTTTTGCAGCCCACTCCCATGGTGTGACGGGCGGTGTGTACAAGGCCCGGGAACGTATTCACCGTGGCATTCTGATCCACGATTACTAGCGATTCCGACTTCACGGAGTCGAGTTGCAGACTCCGATCCGGACTACGACGCACTTTTTGGGATTCGCTCACTCTCGCAAGTTGGCTGCCCTCTGTATGCGCCATTGTAGCACGTGTGTAGCCCTACTCGTAAGGGCCATGATGACTTGACGTCGTCCCCACCTTCCTCCGGTTTATCACCGGCAGTCTCCCTGGAGTTCCCGACATTACTCGCTGGCAAACAAGGATAAGGGTTGCGCTCGTTGCGGGACTTAACCCAACATTTCACAACACGAGCTGACGACAGCCATGCAGCACCTGTCTCAGAGTTCCCGAAGGCACCAATCCATCTCTGGAAAGTTCTCTGGATGTCAAGAGTAGGTAAGGTTCTTCGCGTTGCATCGAATTAAACCACATGCTCCACCGCTTGTGCGGGCCCCCGTCAATTCATTTGAGTTTTAATCTTGCGACCGTACTCCCCAGGCGGTCTACTTAACGCGTTAGCTCCGAAAGCCACGGCTCAAGGCCACAACCTCCAAGTAGACATCGTTTACGGCGTGGACTACCAGGGTATCTAATCCTGTTTGCTCCCCACGCTTTCGCATCTGAGTGTCAGTATCTGTCCAGGGGGCCGCCTTCGCCACCGGTATTCCTTCAGATCTCTACGCATTTCACCGCTACACCTGAAATTCTACCCCCCTCTACAGTACTCTAGCCTGCCAGTTTCAAATGCAATTCCGAGGTTGAGCCCCGGGCTTTCACATCTGACTTAACAAACCACCTGCATGCGCTTTACGCCCAGTAATTCCGATTAACGCTCGCACCCTCCGTATTACCGCGGCTGCTGGCACGGAGTTAGCCGGTGCTTCTTCTGTCGCTAACGTCAAATAATGCAGCTATTAACTACACTACCTTCCTCACGACTGAAAGTGCTTTACAACCCGAAGGCCTTCTTCACACACGCGGCATGGCTGCATCAGGCTTGCGCCCATTGTGCAATATTCCCCACTGCTGCCTCCCGTAGGAGTCTGGACCGTGTCTCAGTTCCAGTGTGGCTGATCATCCTCTCAGACCAGCTAGGGATCGTCGCCTTGGTGAGCCATTACCTCACCAACTAGCTAATCCCACCTAGGCATATCCTGACGCGAGAGGCCCGAAGGTCCCCCTCTTTGGCCCGTAGGCATTATGCGGTATTAGCCATCGTTTCCAATGGTTATCCCCCACATCAGGGCAATTTCCTAGGCATTACTCACCCGTCCGCCGCTCGACGCCGTTATCGTCCCCCGAAGGTTCAGATAACTCGTTTCCGCTCGACTTGCATGTGTTAGGCCTGCCGCCAGCGTTCAATCTGAGCCATGATCAAACTCTTCAATTTAAGATTTTGTTCGGCTCAATGAATACTGAACATTACATAAGTAATGTTTGAATTGACTGTGCTGAATCTTTCGATTCAATGGTCACTTCGTATCATTGAAACCTAATTTGAAACCGCTCTTTATTAAGAGAAATTTCTAATTGGATTATCATCAACGAGTGCCCACACAGATTGATAGGTCTATATTTTTAAAGAGCTTGCTTCGTAAGCTTTGCTATCGAAGCGGAGGCGTATTCTAAGGAATTAATTCTTAGTGTCAAACACTTTTTTAAATTAATTTTTAGAAGCTTTTCTTTCGCCTCATTGCCAACCGCTTTTGCGTTTCCGCTTTGCCCTGACAACGGAGGCGCATTATAGGGAGATGATTTTTCTTGGCAACCCTTTTTTAGAAAAAAACTCAAAAAAAAGCGTCGAGTGATGAAATCTCACTCAAACGCTTATTTTTAGCACTTAGTTGTTAACTTCAAGTAGCAAATAGGCAATCAATATGTGTCTATCCAAGACTCTTCAAAGCGCGTGATATCCAGATCCAGTGATTGCGCCGCTTCTATTTTTTCAATTGCCTCTAATTCTTTACTTACACTGCTCATCGTTAATGTGTTGTTGTCTAACTCAAACACCTGACTTTGAGTCGTATAGTAGAACTTAAGTATCGTCAGCGCTTTTACATCGTGCTCAGCAGAAGCAGCTTTAATGCTTTTCAGTTTGCGAAAGATCTTGTTGTGAAGCTGCTTGAGTTTCCAGACATACAACACTTCTTCCATATAAGGGCGTGTTTTGAATTGGTTCAACAAAGACAGTGAAGTGGCTAAGGCGAGCACTACACCAATTAAGTTCCAATGAAAGTTCCCCGTCGATTGTTCAGGTACTACATCTGTATTACCGAACAAGACAATTAATAAAGTACTAAAAGCAAGAGAAGAGATAGCAAGCAAGGCAACAAAGCCACCAATCACTAGGTTGACCTTCTTTCTATAGACTTGTTTGTTTATTTTTTTGATTTCCATATACCGCTCCTAACAGGTTGCCTCTATTCTAACCAGCACACTCCGTACGACAATCGAAGCTTTGTAAGTAAGTTCACATTTGCTATTAAACTCGCATCCCTTCCCTGCTTGGGTATATACTTCCGCGCATTCACTCTTCCTATATAGAGGCTAAATTCATGCGCTCTTTTGTTTTACGAGCTCGCGCGGCACCAACCACCAGCAAAGCACTGTTAGAAGGTGTTGGTAATGAAGCGCATACAGAAATTCTTGCTCATACCATGATGAACACTATGTTCGTTGCTCAATCGCACCGTGAAGATGTGGTTGTGCACTTGGTTTTAGAAAGCACAAAAGATTTCTCACGTACTATTACCATTCGCTCCAACGACATCACCAACATTGGCGGCTTCCATGAGTCAACCTTGATTGCAGCAGTGGCTCGCGCTTTAGACGCTTCGGTTGGTATGGGTAAAGAGCAGCTTCGTGAAGTCGAACCAGGCATCACCGTTCGTACCGTCAGCTTTGAACGCCTAGTGCAAGAACTGGCAGAAGATCACCAACTATATATGTTGGATAAAAAAGGCGAATTTGTTCGTGATGCAGAAATCGGTGGTAACCCATGTTTCTTGCTAACTGACCATATTCCGATGCCGAAGAAGTCTTATAACAGCTTGAAGCGCCTTGGCACAGAGAAGATCAGCTTAGGTCCTAAGATGCTTTTCGCTTCTCAGTGTGTGGTATTGATCCACAATGAGTTGGACATTCGCGAATTTTAATTCTCACGAGTTAATCACTCTATAAAAGAAAGAGGACTCCATTGAGTCCTCTTTTTTGTTTCTATAGGAATGCTAAGTTTACTTACCACCAATGCTCAAGCGTGCAAAGCGAACGTCTGGCGAGAAGAACGTGCGGCTATCGTTAATTAACTGAGTATCACCCACAGCCTCAACTTCTTGCAGCATCTTGTAGAAGTTACCCGCTACAGTGATACCACGCACTGGTTGAATGCGCTCACCATCACGGCACAAGAAGCCACTCGCACCAAAAGAGAAATCACCACTCACTGCATCCGCACCAGAATGAACACCTTGAAGTTCGACTAACTCTAGGTACTCACCCGCTTTTACTTCTGACGCACTGCTGTTACCTGTCGCAATCACTTTGTGATTGGCTGATACGTCTAGGCTCGATTTTGCACCGCGAGCGGCACTTGCTGTCGAGACTGCGCCCAAGTAACTTGCAGTCTGGCTGTTGTGCAGCAAGGTTTTCAACTCACCATTAGCAATCATCACGTTGTCTTGAGTAGCAAAGCCTTCACTATCAAAACTCGCGATTGCCATACCATTTGGCATGTAAGCCGTATCAGTAAAGGTAATCAAATCACTCGCAACACGTTGGCCAAGCTTGTCACCCAGTGGCGTAATGCCTTTCATCGCGCTTACGCCAGAGAAAGCACTGCCGAAAGCACCGAATAAACTTGCTAGCGCATTGATGTGGAAGATAGCAGGGTAGTTACCCGTAGCAACCGGTGCGCCTTCAAGAAGATCGCGAGCAAGGTTGTAGCCACCTTCGATACAGTAAGCTGGATTCAACTCATCAAAACGGCGACCCAGTGACATTCTACCCGCCATCGACTGTTTACCGTCTTTTTCAAACAAGGTGTACGCGTAACAAGTAAACGAGCGTTCGAAGTGTTGGCACAACGAGCCTTGTGTATTGGCGATGATTAATTGCGTTTCGCCATCACTATAACCATTGTAAGGTGCGCTAGAAGCGTGAGGCAAAGCGACTACGCATTGCTCAAGTGCGAGAGACAGTTCTATTTTTTCGTCAACAGAAGTTGTATCTTCTTGCGCAATCTCAGCAACATCAGTCGCGATTTGGCTGTTCACGCAGCTAATAGTCTGATGTTCATCTTGCTTGGAAAAGCGAGCGCTTTGCAGTGCGTTGGTCAGCATCAAATCTAAGCTTGGTTGCTCTAACGACTCAGAATAGCTTGTTGCAACGCGCGCATCTTTCACAACACGAACACCCAGAACTTGGCTTGAGCTTACTTTGTACTCATCCAGCTTTCCTTGGTTCGCTTTCAGAGAAAAGCTGCTGTTGCGGTTTACAATGACGTCCGCTTCTGCACCTTGGCGTTTTGCTTCTGATAGGACGTAATCAACCGCATTAAGAAGTTGTTGTTCTTGGCTCATTAGTTACCGCCTCCTACCAGAATGTTATCGACTTTCAGCGTTGGCTGACCGACTGTTGTTGGTACTGAACCACTCACGGAACCACACATGCCCGGCGCAAGTGCCATGTCTTTGCCGACCATGCTGATTTCTTTCAACACTTTTGGACCCGTGCTGATCAGCGTTGCAGTTTTCAAAGGTTTGGTGATTTTGCCATTTTCAATGAGGTAAGCTTCACGAACGGCAAAGTTGAACTCACCCGTGCCCGGTTGAACCGAGCCGCCGCCCATCTTCTTCGCATAGATGCCACGTTCGATGCCTGCCAGCATATCATCAAGTGAATGCTCGCCTTCTTCGATAAAGGTGTTACGCATGCGTGAGGTTGGTGCGAACTTGTAGTTTTGACGACGACCAGATCCCGTAGGTTCGTAACCCGTCTTCATGCCACCCATTTTATCGACCATAAAGCTGGTTAGCTTACCGTCTTTGATCAACTGAGTGCGCTGAGTCTTCATGCCTTCATCATCAACATGAATCGAACCCCATTCGTTGGTCATGGTGCCATCATCGACAGCATTCACTGCGGTGTGAGCAATCATTTCGCCCATCTTGTCGTGGAATACGGACGCTTTTTTCGCAACCGAAGTAGTTTCTAGTAAGTGGCCACAAGCTTCGTGGAAGATTACGCCGCCAAAACCATTGCCAATTACCACCGGCATTTCACCCGATGGACACGCATCCGCGCCAAGTTTTACTAACGCTTGCTGCGCGATAGTTTGACCTAGCTCTTTCGCATCAAGCTGTTCACTGAACTCCCAACCAGCAAGAGCGCCCGGACCTTCCATACCAGAAGACTGCTCATTACCTTTTTGCGCAACAGTATTACCAGCAACTCGGATGTAGTGACGAGTATCGTCAACGTGTAGACCTTCTGAGTTGAAGATAGACACTTGTTGTTCGCGCTGAAGTACGCTGCCAATGAACTGGCTGATATGTTCACTCTCTGCGCGTGCAGCTTGGTCAACTTGCAATAGGAAAGCGATTTTAGAATCTAGGTTAGCGTCTTTGCCAAGTGGCATACGACAACTATGTTGAATTGGGTAGCGGTTCAGATTGAGAGAACCTGCTGACGCGATTTGCTCACGCTTATCTTTTGCAGCAAGCAGTGAGGTTACGCGTTTAAGTTCAGCTTCATCGGTGCTGTTGGTGTAACCGTAAAGCACTTTATGACCGAAGAAGAGACGAATACCGATACCAAAATCGATACCCGAGTTCACCTTGTCCACCTCACCAGATGCGATCTGGACAGTGTTGGTTTGATGGTGTTCAACGAATAGCTCAGCGAAATCAGCCCCTAAAAAGAGGGCATGATCGATCACCGCTTTCGCTGTTACAGAATTAAGCATGAAATCTCCTTGCTCGTTGATCGTCCTAGCCTTCCCCACCTTTGAGTTAGACTCTGTTTATTACAGTCATAACCTAAATTGGATGACTCAAAAGGATATTGGCAACGCGTTAAATATTAACACTTTTTTAACCTTGTTTTATACTAATCCTTGCTAAATCAAAGAACGAATCGTTACGTATTATGTCGACATCTCACTATTAGATAGTGTCTTGAACTGCCAGTTTCAATGCAGCACGTTATTTACTCTAAATTTGGTTCTCTCATTACTGCTCTCAAGTCTCATATTTAATCGATTGCCCCCTCTTAGCCGGAAAAAACACGTGCACCGTAACTGAGTGAACTGCTATTATCTTGACGAAATAGTCGGGGGGCCCTTGCAGTTTATGCATCGGCTGAGATCGAAATTCGAGACCCGTTGAACCTGATTCAGTTAGCACTGACGTAGGGAACTATCATCACTTTGCCACTAGCTTGCCTTGAGTCTCTACCAGTGCAACTAGCCCAATGGATCCGATCACCGATCTTCCCTTGCTTGGCCAAGTCAGTTCCTGTACGTCTGTAATAGGAGCGACCATGGCGCAGCAGTCAAGCCAAGAAAAACCATCAATACAGCCACAAGCAGCAACTTCAACAGACACACCAATTGTGTTGACGATTGCAGGTTCTGATAGTGGCGGCGGCGCAGGCATTCAAGCCGACATCAAAGCGATGTCCGCAACCGGCAGTTTTGCTTGCTCGGTAATCACGGCGATTACTTCGCAAAATACCCAAGGCGTTTCTGCGATTTTCCCCATTCCTCTCGACCATGTAGAGAGCCAACTCGATGCGGTATTTACCGACCTCAACATCGTTGCAGTCAAAGTAGGCATGCTGGCCGATTCCGACATCATCAAAGTCGTTGCCAACAAAATTAAACAATACCAACCAAAACACCTCGTGATTGACCCTGTAATGGTGGCCACCAGCGGTGATCTATTACTGGAACAGTCGGCAATCAGCACTTTAAAAGAAGAATTGATTCCGCTCGCAGACATCATTACCCCTAACCTACCAGAAGGCGCAGCCTTGACGGGTAAGCCAGTGCCTCAATCAGAATCTGAAATGAACGATATGATTGCTGATTTACGCGCACTCGGTGCAAAAGCGGTGCTGTTAAAAGGCGGCCACTTGGAAAAAGATGAAAACAGCAACGATCTGCTGATCATGCAAGACAGCGCCGAGTTAATCAGCGCTAAACGCTTTCCAACCAAAAACACCCATGGCACAGGCTGCACGCTGTCTTCTGCTATAGCGTCCTACCTTGGCCAAGGCAACAACCTGCACAAAGCGGTGCACCTTGGTAAGCAGTACATTAGCCAAGCTATCGCGCACGCAGACGAATTGGATGTCGGTAAAGGTCACGGCCCTGTGAACCACTTTTTTGCAGGTCACACGCATGTGCGCTAATGCACTCGGCATTCAGCTTAACGAGGCAAGTCTGCAATACAAAGACAGCCAAACACCAACATTAGCAGGGTTGAGTATGACCATCCCTGCCAATCAATGGACTGTGTTACTTGGTCGCAGTGGTTGCGGAAAAACGACGATCCTTCGTTATCTAGCCGGGTTGTTAGACGACAAAGTCGAATGGCATGGTGAATTAACTACCACGGATGGCATCGCCCTACAAGAACGTATCGCCTACATGGCACAACAAGACTTGTTGTTGCCGTGGTTAAATGTGTTAGACAACGTCTGCCTCAGTTCTCGATTTTCTCAAGACCAATCACCAGAGCAAAATAAACAACGCGCACTGACTTTACTAAACCAAGTAGGACTCGCCGATTACGCTGATGCTAAGCCTGCTCAGCTCTCTGGGGGCATGAGACAGCGCGTTGCCCTTGCTCGCACTCTGATGCAAGACAAGCCTCTAGTTCTGATGGATGAGCCTTTCTCTGCACTGGACGCGGTTACTCGTCATAAGTTGCAAACCTTGTCTGCCGAATTACTGAAAGATAAGACGGTTGTTCTGATTACCCACGACCCACAAGAAGCGGTGCGATTAGCTCACCAACTCTATGTGTTGCAAGGCACACCTGCGCAAGCTCAGCACTTGGTCGTTCCAGACTCCAAGCCGCCCCGAGCTCTCGATGGAGAGTGCGCGGCGCTACAACAAGCGATTTTGGATCAATTGGAGAAAGACTATGAGTGATATGACTCAGTACAACTCCGTTTCGGCACGCATTAGTAAAAAAGAACGCGTGACCCATCCGGCTCTGCGCTTAGTCATAAGCACTGCGGTGATCTTGGGATTGTGGCAGTTGGTCGTGGTGATATTCGATATGCCAAGCTTCATCTTACCTTCACCTATTGAAGTGCTGGATAGATTGGTCACTCGTTACGATGTATTGCTCAAACATACTTGGGTTACCGCGCAAGAGATTTTACTTGGCTTGGCGCTTGGATTATCGATGGGTTTGCTGTTCGCATTGCAAATGCTGATGTTCGAGCCGCTGAAGCGTTGGTTACTGCCAATTCTGATTGCTAGCCAAGCGATCCCTGTGTTCGCCATCGCGCCAGTGCTCATGCTTTGGCTCGGTTACGGCATTGCTTCAAAAGTTGTTATGGCGGCGATCATCATCTTTTTCCCGGTCACGACATGTTGCTATGACGGCTTGCGCAATACGCCAACAGGTTACCTCGACCTTGCCAAGACCATGGGCGCGTCTAAATGGCAGCTACTTCGTCATATTCAATTGCCAGCCGCACTACCAACTTTAGCTTCAGGTATTCGTGTTGCCGTCGTTATTGCGCCAATTGGAGCAGTGGTCGGTGAGTGGGTAGGTTCAAGTGAAGGCTTGGGTTATCTGATGCTCCAAGCTAACGCTCGCATGATCATTGATGAGATGTTTGCGGCGCTGTTTATCCTCGCCGTGCTGTCTATCTCACTCTACTTCATCACCGATAAATTATTGAAAAAAGCCATCCCTTGGGAAAGCAAGTAATTGCCGAAAGTAACCAAAGGAAATTGGGAAAGAAAAGGAAGAACCCCGTGAATAAAAACAAACTTATGAGCGCTGTTGCTCTACTCGCTTCAGTGGTATCAACCAACGTGCTTGCAGCTGAAAAAGAGATGACACTGATGTTGGATTGGTTCGTCAATCCAAACCATGGTCCTATCGTTATTGCCAAAGAGCGTGGTTACTTCAAAGAGCAAGGTTTGAAGGTCAACATTCAAGAGCCGGCAGATCCAAGCACGCCACCTAAGTTGGTCGCGGCGGGTAAAGTCGACATGGCGATTTCTTACCAACCAAGCCTGACCATCGATGTCGCAGCTGGTTTGCCACTAATCCGCTCTGCGACTTTGATTGCTACGCCACTCAACACTCTGATGGTGTTGGATAACGGTAAGAATGAAAACCTTGGCGACTTAAAAGGCAAGAAGATCGGTATTGCGATCGCAGGCAACGAAGAAGCAACAATCGGCACTATGTTAGCTCAAGAGAACGTGAAGTTTTCTGACGTACAAATCATCAACGTAGGTTGGGCGCTATCTTCGTCTCTTGCGTCTGGCAAGGTGGATGCGATTTGGGGCGGTCTACGTAACTTCGAAACCAACCAACTGGCACTAGAAGGTTATAAAGCTAAAGCCTTCTTCCCTGAAGAACACGGCGTGCCAGCGTATGACGAGTTAGTCTTCGTAGCCAATGCAAAAACCTACGACAAAGAAGCCATCAAGGCATTCAACAAAGCACTGGAGCAAGCGACCACTTACATCGTTAACCATCCAAAAGAATCTTGGAAAGAGTTTGTGGCTTATTCACCAGACACCCTCAACAACGAGCTTAACCAGCGCGCTTGGAATGACACGCTAACTCGTTTCGCTCTTCGTCCATCTGCAGTAGATCTGAAACGCTACGATGATTACGCCGAGTTTATGTATTCACAAAAAATCATCGAAACACTGCCAAAAGCGAAAGATTACGTGCCGAACTTTGACTAATTCTACTGACCTTAGGCTCAAAGCCTAGGGTCTTTTGATAACGAGATACCCATAATGAAATACCAAGATTTGATCGACGCTTGCCGCCAAGATTGGCAAGAATACACTGAGCATGCTTTCGTGCAGCAATTGGCGCGAGGCACTCTGGCTCAGCCTTGTTTTCTGCACTATCTAAAGCAGGATTTTCTTTTCCTAAAGCAGTACGCACGAGCTTACGCATTAGCGATCTACAAAGCGCGTACTTTGGATGACATGCGCCGCGCCCTACCAAGCGTACATGCATTGCTCGATTCTGAAATCGCCCATCACGTGACTTACTGTGAGCAATGGGGGTTGACAGAATCCGACCTAGAAAACGAGCCAGAAGATTTCGGCACTGTGGCTTACACCCGCTACGTGTTGGATGCAGGCATGACGGGTGATCTTGTTGATTTATATGCAGCACTGGCACCATGCTCTATCGGTTATGCCGTAATCGGTAAGATGCTGATTGAAGATGAAAAGACAGTAATCGAAGGCAACCCATACGCAAGTTGGATCAACCTCTACGGTGGTGAAGAGTTCCAATCTGGTGTCGCAAAAGGTGCAGAACACTTTAATCAGTTATTGGCGGAAATCGATATCAATAGCCAGCGTGGTCAAAACCTGATTCAGGTATTCAAAACCGCAACGCGTATGGAAGTGGCATTCTGGCAACAAGGTCTGAACGATCAGTAAGATTAATCGGAGAGTCTCATGTTAATTGAACAAATCACCCAAGCATTAACCGCAGTACGCCAGCAAAAGCCGTTAGTCGTCAACATCACTAACTACGTGGTGATGAACAACACGGCAAACGCGCTATTGGCCATCGGCGCTTCTCCAATCATGGCGCACTCCAAGCAAGAAATGGCCGAGATGATGTCGTTCGCTGGCGCACTGGTTATCAACATCGGTACCCTAGATAGCGTTTGGACACCGCGTATGAGCTATGCCGTAGAGCAAGCCAATGCCAATGGCAAAATCGTTGTGCTCGATCCTGTCGGTTGTGGAGCAAGCTCACTACGTACCGAGACATCACGTGAGATCGCACGACTTGCAAACAAGCTGATCATTCGTGGTAACGCTTCAGAAATCATTGCACTCGCTGGCGAGCAAGCACAAAGCAAAGGCGTCGATGCATTAGACAGTAGTGACGCAGCACTTGGCGTAGCCAACTTCTTAGTAGCAGAGTACGGCGCGAGCGTGGTGATTTCTGGCGAGACCGATTACATCGTCACAAAAGAGCAGACCGTACAGCTAAACAACGGTCACGAGATGATGCCATACGTAACCGGAATGGGTTGTACGCTCACGGCTCTTACAGGCGCTTTTGCTGCTGTTGGTGATAACACCGGACTTGCTGCGGCGGCGGTACTAGGCGTTGTTGGCGAGATTGCAGCGGAAAAAGCTCGCGGCCCTGGCAGTCTGCAAATGAACTTGTTGGATGAGCTTTACCAGTTGGATGAAGAAACGCTGGCAAAACGCCTAAAACTGCAAGTGAGCTAAGCTTTTCTCTAACAAATACCGGCCTCTCATTCCATCTAGATGAGAGGCCAAAAGGAAACAAAATGAACGCCTATCGTTTATATTTGGTCACCGATGACCAACAAGATTTAGCCACACTAAAGCGTGTTGTGAGAAAAGCCGTGGAAGGTGGCGTGACCATGGTTCAAGTCCGCGAAAAACACGGCGATGTGCGTGCGTTTATCGAACGTGCTCAAGCCGTGAAAGACATCCTTAAAGATACCGATGTGCCTTTAATCATCAATGACCGCGTAGATGTCGCACTGGCTGTCGATGCTGATGGTGTCCACCTCGGGCAATCAGACATGCCAGCAACTATCGCCCGTGAGTTGATTGGACCAAACAAAATCCTCGGCTTATCTATCGAAAATGAAGAGCAGCTTGCAGAAGCGGACTCTCTGCCGATTGATTACATCGGTTTGAGCGCGATCTTCGCGACGCCAACCAAAACCAACACCAAAAAACATTGGGGTACTGATGGTTTGAAGATGGCGTTAGAGACGACCTCTCTACCGATTGTTGCCATTGGCGGCATTAACGAAAGTAACATTCCGCAGCTTAGCGCCACTGGTGTTCATGGCTTGGCTTTGGTTTCAGCGATTTGCCACGCAGAAGATCCAAAAGCCGCATCGGAATATCTGTTAGGGTTGATGAGCTAACCTTATTCACGCCAGAACAAAGCGCTTATGGATGAGCGCGTTCGCCTCTCAAAACTTTCAACAGTCCCTCCTTTCACAACGAAGACCTGCGATGTCACTTTCACACTCGAATTGACAGAGCGTTGATAAGTTTTTCACATCGACTGTCGTAAGATAGCCGCCTATTTTCGACTGCTGTATGACTTTTCATGAAAACAAAAAAATATGGTTTGATGATGCTCGCCTTGTTCATTCTTGGCATCATCCCGCTTTCGCTGTTTGCCTCGTTCCACGATCTTACTTCTCACGTTTCTGATGGTACTGGCATCCTATTCACCTTGCTGACAGACTCTGCAGGCAGCAAAGGCTTTTTAATTACCTTGGCGTTGTTGGTGCTGTCCCTTTACCGCTTTAAACCATCTCGCACCGACTGGATGCAAAAACTGTCGATGCTGGGGTTGCTACTGGTGATTGGTTTTGCCAGCAAAACAGGCTTAAAGTTGATGACAGAAAGCCCGCGTCCCTACACCGAACTGCTTGCCGCAGAGCAATTGATTGAGCACCCAGAAGCGTTTTATCAATTGGAGACTGAACAACAAGCGAGTGTGATTGGTGAGATCTCCGAAAAAGTCAGTGAATGGCGCACTCGTCACTGGCAAGGTGAAAAAGACTATTCCTTCCCATCTGGTCATACGATTTTCGTTTCTATCTGCTTGGCCTTCTTTGGTGGGTTATTTTTGCAGAACAAGTGCTATTTCTCTGCTGCTACCTTATGGGTTTGGGCAATGGGCGTGGCGTACAGTCGCTTGTGGCTCGGTATGCACAGAATTGAGGATTTGGTTGGTTCCGTGGTATTCGTCGCCATCGTGTTTAGTTTACTTCCAGTATTCAAAGTGACAAAGAAAGCACCTTTTATATCGCTAGCCGCGAAATAAGGCCTCCTAATCACAGGTAAGAAGAAGCCAGCAATTGCTGGCTTCTTCTTTATCCGGGCCTGAAAAAGCAGTTTATGAAACAAAAGCTATTGTTTATCAAAGCTCTTTTGATATGTTTGTGTGAGATATGAAAACTCGATCACATGGAGGCGATTCAAACGTGTTATCTCTACCCATTTCCACCCCAAGAACTGAGCTTAAACCGCTAACGAAAAGTGATTGGGATCTGTATCGCCGCTTGAGTAGCGAACCACAAATAATCGCGCTTTGTTTTGACCCGCCGACCGATGAGGAAATGCGCCAAAAGTTCGAATCGCGGTTACCTGCATGGACACCGCAAAGCGAGCATTGGTTATGTTTGGTGATTTATGAAAAACAAAGCACACGACCAATCGGCATCACTGGCTTTGTGTTGCAAGATGGTATTGCTGAAGTCGGGTATTTGTTACTGCCAGAATTTTATGGCCAACAGTTTGGTACGGAATCCCTTACCGGTGTGATTGAGTGGGCGTTTGAGCAGCACAAGATTTCTCAGTTTTCCGCCACGGTCACAGAGGGCAATATTGGATCTGAGCGAGTGCTGGAAAAATGTGGCTTCAAGCTCACCGAGACCATCCCCGAAGCCTATGAAATAGGTGGGAAAAAGTACGCAGATAAGCTCTATTTATTACAAAAATAATATTCACGACAAAAATAAGGACGTGTTTTGCAGAAAGTAGTCATCATCACAGGCGCAAGCCGAGGCATCGGAGCCGCAACCGCCAAATTACTCGCCAAACAAGGCTATGCCGTATGCGTTAACTATCGCGCACAAGCCGAGGCTGCCGCGCAAGTTGTTCGTGAGATTGAAGAGGTTGGCGGTAAAGCCATCGCCATCAAAGCGGATGTTTCCGATGAGCAACAGGTACTCTCATTGTTTGAACAAACCGAACAAGCACTGGGAAAGGTCACCCACCTCGTCAACAATGTTGGCATCTTGTTCACCCAGTCTCGTCTTGCGGACATGAGCCTTGAGCGATTCCAAGCTGTGATGAACGTTAATGTGACGAGCTGTTTTCTCTGTTGTAGAGAAGCAGCAAAACGATTTGAATCTGGCAATGCGATTGTTAATGTTTCTTCTGCCGCATCCCGCTCTGGTGCGCCGTTTGAGTACGTTGATTACGCCGCTTCTAAAGGTGCAATGGACTCGCTCACCAAGGGATTATCGTTAGAGTTAGCGGAGCAAAACATCCGCGTAAACGGGGTTCGCCCCGGCTGCATTTATACCGATATCCATGCCGATGGCGGCGAGCCGAATCGAGTCGACAGGCTCAGTGAAAAAATCCCTCTTAAGCGAGGAGGCACGGTAGATGAAGTGGCCAATGCCATCGCGTGGCTACTCAGTGATGAAGCGTCTTATGTCACAGGCTCGTTTATCGATCTAGCTGGCGGAAATTAAGGAACAGTAATGAAAATCAGATCAGCGACACCCGACGATCTCAATGCGCTATTTGTATTAAACACGCAAATTAGCGAACTTCACTTTCGTCATGCGCCACAAACTTTTGTTCCACCTTCTGAAGAAGACAGAACCTTTCTAGCAGATGCGCTGGCCGATGATGCCCGATTGGTGCTCATAGCCGAAGAAGGTCAACAAGCACTTGGCTTTATCACTGCGACCATTACCCAAAATGAAACCATCAGCTTTTTAATCAAAGACCCGATTTGCCGCATTGGCACTATCGTCGTCGATGAAAATCAGAAGTCAAAAGGCGTTGGCCGAGCCTTAATGACGGCCGTTGAACAATGGGCACGCGAGTCAGGTGCAACTCAAGTCCGCTTGGAAGTCATGGAGTTTAACCACAATGCGCAGCAGTTTTACGACAAACTGGGCTTTGTTCCCAACTCCCGTCTTATGATGAAATGTTTGTAACGATCACGGCATTTAAGCGAATTTCAGCGTTAAAGCTAACGTGAATCGCATTTATCTTTCGCGCTTTCCTTCCCTTTTCGAAAAGACGATATGATGTACGGATATCCCCAAGTGACTTCAAGATGCAGGATTCAGGGCGAGTTGACTTGGGTATAAAGGAGATTCGAACATGATTTATCTTTTCGATTGGGGAAACACCTTGATGGTCGATTTTCCTCACGCACAAGGAAAAATGTGCGATTGGGAACACGTTGAAACCGTTCCTCAAGCCAAAGAGACTCTGGCGGAGCTCACACAACATCACCAAGTTTATATCGCGACTAGCGCATCAGATTCCGCGATGGAAGATGTGCAAAAAGCCTTTCAACGAGTCGGGCTCGACCAATACCTTTCTGGCTACTTTTGCTTTGCAAACCTTGGTATTGCCAAGAATCAGCCTGATTTTTATCTTGCGGTAGCAAAACAATTGAGCGTTGAACCGAGCCAACTCACCATGGTTGGCGACTTACCAGAAAAAGACATTTACCCAGCAATGGACGCAGGGTTAAACGTCATTTGGTTCAATCCTCAAGACCTCCCTGCGCCAAGCAAACCCATCCCAAATCAAATACGTTGTTTGTCTGAGTTGCTACGCATCTAACCGACATACGCACAAATACAGTTGAGCCACTAAACTTTATGCACCAATCAAGGAAGATGAATGCAGATTAGACCGATTACCGTCAACGACATTGACCACTTTATTTCGCTCTGGAATCGCGTTTATGAGGAAGGAGAATACTTACGCTCGCCAGCGCCAGACAAAACGATGCTGAGTGAGGTAATAACTCGTGTGGAAAAAGAATCCATTCCCCAATTTGTGGCCTTTGATGGAAAACGCCTAGTCGGCAGTATCGAAATCTTCCCGGCCGAAATGTGTGGCTACGAAGGAGGAGAGTTTGCTAAAACGGGCATTCTCGGCATTCATATTGACCGCCACTATCGAAACCAAGGGTTAGGAAAAAAGCTACTCACCACCGCCATTCAAAGCGGTTGGCAATATGGCTATGACACTATTGCGTTGAATGTTTACAAGACCAACCACCCTGCGATTGCTTTGTATGAGCAGTTTGGCTTCGAGCATTGTGGCGAGTTAGGTGAAGTGCTGTTGCCCAACGGCAAATATCTGATGAGTCAGAAAATGGTCTTAAAGCACCCGTAAGTTGATTCTAGTAGCAAGACCACATTGCCTTTGCGATATACTGATCGGAACTCAATATTTACCGCGTACTTGTGATGATTGAATATAAATCCTTATCGCCAAATCAAATCCCGATGGCTTTGCTATTAGAAGCCGATCCAGACCAAGATAATGTTAATCGCTATCTTGCCAATTCATTGAGCTTTGCGGCGGTGGAAGAGAACCAGATCGTCGGTGCATGTGTGGTGTTACCGCTTTCAGAAACGCAGGCTGAAATCATGAACGTCTCAGTCGCACCTACGCATCAACAACGTGGTATTGGCTCAAATTTATTGCGATTTGCCATTGAACAGTTAAAAGGCCAATCTTTTCAAAAGTTGATATTGGGAACGGGGACGTTTGGTTACCAACTGACTTACTATCAACGCTTGGGTTTCAGGGTAGAGAGCGTGGATAAAGATCACTTCTTACTCCACTACCCAGAACCAATTTGGGAGAACGGTATCCAGCACAAAGACATGTTGCGTCTGTATCTAGACCTTTAAACATAAAGGCTTAGTTAGCTTTTCATATCTAGCTTTTTACCCAAGTATTCAATTTCAAAAGTCGCATACCCAAGCTGTACCGCTTCAAAAGAGTACACAAGGTTTTGCGCCTGTTGGGCATCTTTCGCCAATACGGCGACGGAGTAAATCGGACGCTCAACACCATTGTCCAACACTTGGGTATTGATGTAAGACGACGTGACTAAGCCGGAGTTGTTCAAGCTGATCACTCGCTGCAGATCGACACCCAATACACGGTCCATTTCTAACGCCTCGATGCCCTCTTTCCAACGTAACGTCACACTGTAGTTATCACTTTCTGGCGTGTTATCTAACCATTTGGCGCCTAGTGGTTGAATGCTCGCGATCTTCACCAAGTCTTGCTGGTACATAGGTAAGTCCTGCAATTTAGTGGCAACTTCCGCCTCGTTATCAGCCGACAACACGAAACGCAGAATCTGTACTGGTTTACCATCGATACTGCTTGGTAAAACAAACATGTCTTTCACATCACCTTGTTCGATCAGTTGGCTAAAGGCCGCTTTCTGTTCTGGCAATGTTTTGAGAACCTGTTCCGAATCATTGGTGTTCCAAGCCAGTTCCACACCGTAATCAGCAGCAAAGCTAGAGAAAGAAGCCACAGTAAGCGTGCTTAATAGAATGATTTTTTTCATAAGGTTACCTTTCACTTAACGATTTTCTTTTTTGCTTCAATATAAATTCAATGTTGTGGATCGCTTGATTACCAACGACTGCGGTATGCACGATGACAGCTTCGGCAAGTACTCTGAGCTTGCTTAAGTCCTGCCTCAGCCGATGAAACTTGTTGGTTCTGCGCAGCTTGATACAACTGTGCAAACCCTTCGTCCATTTGAAGCATCAAGCGATTGAAGTTATCTGGTTTGCTCCACACTTCTTTCTTCGCTTTGCTATCAACTTGGCTTCCCTCAGGAAACGCTTGTTGCAGTTGTGCGCTGTGGCGAGTGAGCTCAACACCAATCTGCTCTAGCGCGTGCCAATCGGTATTGCTGCCTTTCAATGTTTTATCGGCTTGCTTCGACAGGGACTCTATTTGCTCAAATGCATTCTGACGCGTTTCGATTTGAGCGCTGAAGTCTTGGGCAAACACTGTTGTTGATACAAAGATGGTCGGTAAAAGTGCAATCAGTGCCAATGTCTTTTTCATTTCGTTCTCCTGGTTTTTCGTTATTGCTGTGTGGTTGCAAATAAATTTACACAACAATCATTGCGTACGCAACTATTGTTGTGTAAATTACAGTAAAGAAGATCATCACACCGAGAAAAGATCGAGGTAACTATGAAAATTTGGGATTTAGCAACGCGACTTTATCACTGGGCTCAAGCCTTACTGTTTATAGCCTTGATGGCATCTGGATTGTCTGGCAATGGGCCTCATGTTCAATTGGGGTTAGCGTTATTCACTTTGTTGTTATGGCGATTGACTTGGGGAGTTATCGGCAGCGAAACCAGTTTGTTTCGACAGTTTCTCCGCTCGCCTAAAGGTGTCATTACTTACTTAAAAGGTAAATCGGCGGCGACTGTGGGTCATAATCCTGCAGGCGGCTGGATGGTGGCGACATTACTGACGACATTGCTGCTTCAATGTATCTCGGGAATGGCGCTTGGCGGCTTATTCGATACGTGGCCATATTCCGATGTTTGGCTTAACGACAACGTGTTTGCAGGGCTTGAGTGGTTACACCTGACCTTGGCCGATCTTTTGCCTTTACTGATCGCCTTACATGTTGGTGCGATCCTTTTCTATAAACTAAGAGGTAAACCCTTGTTGAAAGCGATGATCACAGGTAAACAAACCCAAATGAACAAGCAAGCGCTTATCACGGAACAGAAAATTGTCTATCTCGCGCCGCAAAGCCGTGCTTTAGGGGTGCTAGTTGCTGCAACATTGGTTACCATGGCAATCGTTGCTTTATCATAAGAGTAAGAAAATGAGCGAACAGTTTGACAGACAAGACAGCTTTGGCTGGATGATCAATGTCGTTGCACACGATGCAGCGAAGCGATTTGAAGCCGAGCTCAAAAAGCACGGACTTACCGTTGCACTTTGGCCGACCATGATGTGTTTGTGGGAAGAAGAAGGCGTGACGCAGCGCGATATCGCAGCGAAATCTAAGGTAGAAAACTCAACCACGACTCGTACCTTAGACAAGTTGGAGAAGTTAGGTTTGGTAGAGCGCCATCCCGATCCAAACAGCCGCCGCTCGTTCCGTATTTATCTAACGGAAGAGGGACGAAGCCTTAAAGAAACCTTGGTGCCAATCCCACTGGCTGTTAATAAAGAGCTGATGAGTCCGCTAGAGCCAGCAGAGCAAAAAGAGATGCTTCGCTTGCTAAAAAAGTTGGTCGCAGAGATTTAGCGCTTCGCTAAGTTTTTCCAACCTAAGAATAAACAAAGCCCCAAGTTCTGCGCTTGGGGCTTTGTACTTTTCTGCTCGCGCCAGGTTGCTTGATGTCTAGCAACCTTCTGTAACATGCCCTCTCACCACCGAGCGCGTCGACGCTTGATTAACGTAATAGAAATAGCAAGCTTCACGTTCCAAGGTGTACCCTTGCGGCCAAATATACACCACACGATCTAAGCCAGAACGATCAGCGAACTCATACTCAGGAATCGCAACAAAATAAGCACTGTTTGGGAATTGATTCCCCATAATGCAAAAATCGCTGCCTTTACACGGCTTATCAATCGGTGAATTGCCTTTGGCAGGCAGACCAATCTCTAACAATGCTCGTATGCTATTTGCACTGGCTTCTGGCATCCCACTGAGCATGTTCACTTGATGATCAATGTACGTCATTTGTCTGCGCTCCTGCGCATCATCAATCATCACTTTGGCATGGAAGAACTTAAGAGACGTCCCCAGAGAAGACTGCGAACTGTGCAGCATAGAGACATAAGCTTGACGGTTAATATCGAGCAGAATTGGCAATGCCGCGAGAGCGATGGAACCCAAGGTTGCTAAGACGATGGTGATTTCCATCAACGTAAATCCTTTTGTTTTCACTTTCGACTCTCAGCATACAGACAGATGATAGGGGTTCGCTCCCACATCCATGTGAGAACCGAGCCAATATATCGCTGAAATTACACAGAGAAACGCGCAAATGATAAGAAAAAACGAGGGAATCGAGAACTTGAGAGTGACCGCCAAATTACATTGAAACGAGCGGCTAAAGTAACGTAAAAATTCGACAGAACTCAAAACCTTGAAGCACACAAAAGACTAGTAAGCAACTGTTTATAAAATAAGAATTTAGCTCAGTTAATACTTTTGATGTATTCAAAAATGTCATTTACTTGCTTTTCACTCAGCACAGATTTGAATAGTGGCATTGCACCGCTTTGACCATTCTCCCCTTCCAATACCGTCCCTATCAACTCCACTTTTGTTCCGAATGGATTGGTCAGTTCATCAAAAATATTATCAGGCTTGATGTTCGTCGCCTTGGCCACCAATCCATCTCCATGCCCTTTATCACCATGACAAGAGACACAGTAAGATTCAAAATACTGCTGACCCGCAGCAAGATCCGCTTCGCCATATTGATTGTCAGTGAACCATTTGTAACCCGCAAAACCAGAACTGGAAGCCAGTAATAACAAAACAGCAGAGAAAAAGAATTTGCGCATGAGAGCCCCTTGTCTTCGCTTAATCAATGAAGACAAGGTAACGAGGGATATGTCGAAAAAGTGTTGATTAGGCGTTGAGCAACGGCACGTTATTGCGGATTAAACCTCGGCGTACGCTGGTGCACATCTTGCCGAATCGGCGGATTTCATCAAACTGAGGCGTGATACCGCGATCCATTGCAGATTCCCAATAGCTCAGTTCAGAATCGACCATTTCCAACAGTTTTTTTGGGCAACCGATGCATTTACCCTCAGGGCCACAAACAAAGGTCTCCGATTCATAAATCGGCAATTCTGCTTTCACTTGTTCAATGATATTGCGCATAGCGCTCATTCGATCTGGCTTGACGGTCATCATCCGACTCCACAAAGATTCAAGGAGCCGGATTGTACTCTCTGGCACGCAAATGTCCCTACCTAATTTAGGTATATTTTACGTTTCTGCTTTGCAACCTTTGATTTAAACATTGGTAGCTCAGGCTTTTTCACCACTAAGTAGACCGCCGTCGCCGCTAATACAAAGCCAATAATGCCCATCCAATCAAACGACTCACCGAAGGCAAACCAAGCTTGAAGCGCCGTGGTCGGAGGCACAAGGTAGAACACAGAAGCAACACTCGATGCCGCGCCATTCTTCACCATGTACAGCAGCAACAGAATCGCCACACAAGACAGCACGACCACAAGCCAGATTAAGGTAAGAATGAATTCCGTCGTCCACTGCACCTGCATGGTTTCAAACTGCATCGCGATTGGTAAGAACATGGCCAACGCCGCTAAATACTGCACGGTCGCGCCGCCTACCATATCCACTTGTTGGCAATATTTCTTTTGATACAAAGTGCCAAGCGTAATACCAAACAACGACGACAAGCACACACCAATGGCTAAGGTTTTGTGCAAATCGGATTGCCACTCCATCTTGCCCATGAGCACCATAGCAATACCGACAAACCCCAAGGACAAACCAATCCACTGTGATGGTTTGAACTGCTCAGAAGCGAACGCCACCAGCAATACGGCCGTCAAAATAGGTTGTATTCCGACGAGTAGCGAACTTAAGCCCGCCGGCATTCCCAAACTGATGGCGAAGTACGTTCCACCAAGGTAAAAGCCGTGAATCAATATCCCGACAACGCAGCTGTGCCAAAAGTCTTTTCCCGTTGGAATGCGACGACGCAGAAAAGCCACAATCACCAGAAACAGCAGGACATTAAACGCCATGCGAATCGACAACAAGGTCGCAGGCTCGGCGTACTGCAAACCAAATCGCGCACCAACAAATCCAGAAGCCCAAAGGATCACAAATACAAAAGGAATGGCTCTGATTAACATGATTCGCCCTCACTCTACTTGCTTTTAAATCTTGAATGTTTTTAATCTCGAATGTTGCTAATGTAGTTAGGTACAGTGTTTTCAAAAAGTGACAGATGGAAGTGTTTTTATGGGTACAGATTTAGCAAGTACACTTGATGTCAATAAGTATTTGATCGTCGAGAAGCATCTCAAACAAGCGATCAGCAATGGGGTTTATCAGCCGAACGACAAGTTGCCTTCCATCCGTCAATTGAGCACTGAACTCAAGGTAAGCAAGAACACGGTGATCCGCGCTTATCAGGAACTAGAAGCACAAAGCATGGTTTATTCGGTGCCAAAATCCGGTTATCGAGTAAAGCCAACCGAGCGACATGAAGTCAATATCGCTAAGCCTACGCGCGTGGATTTGCTCTCAGTGTGCAAACAAATCCTTACCTACCCCGAGTATCAAGAGCGGCTTCCGACTGGCTCAGCACACCCGAACATTGACGCGCCAGCCATCAAAAGCCTGTATGCCGAAATTGGCCGCCAGAGTCGCCAACAAAGCCATATTTCCAGCCATTATCAACTGCCACCGGGTGATGACTTGTTGGTCAAACAGCTGGCAAAGATCACCCAAGATCTGGGAACGCCGGCAAACGTGGATGATCTTTTGGTCACCCATGGTGCACAGCAAGCGATCAGTCTTGCCCTTAGAGCAACAACACAGACTGGAGACATTGTTGCGGTGGAATCGCCCTGCTATTTCGGTAACTTGTTGATGCTCGAATCCCTCGGTTTGCAGGTGGTCGAGATCCCTAGTTGTCCTCGTGATGGTATGGATCCAGACGCTCTAGAAAAAGCCATGGCAACGTGGGAGATCAAAGTCATTATTGTCACGCCAAACTTCACCAACCCAACAGGCTCAATGATGCCCCTTGAAAGGCGCGAGCGACTGCTTAAGGTTTCTGGAGATATTCCAATCATTGAAGATGACGTCTTTGGTGCGTTGAGTTACGACAAGCCGTTGCCAAGCTTGCGCAAATTGGACGAGAAACAACGAGTAATTTACGTCAACTCGTTATCGAAAACGCTCGATTCACGCCTTCGTATTGGTTGGACGTTGGCGGGGCGTTATCGCGCTCAAGTCGAGCAATACCTGTTGTGTGAAAACATGGGCAGTTTGAACTTGATGCAATCGGCGGTGGGCACTTTCCTAACCTCAGGTAAGTACCGAACTCACACTGCGCGTATGTGCCGTGTTTACCAATCCAACGTAAGACGATATTTGCAGATGCTCAATCAATGCTTGGATGCACACTTTGAGCTAAAGAATCGCTATCAAATCAATGCAGTACAAGGTTCATTCTTGCTTTGGTTACGCTTACCACCCAAAACTGACAGCTATGCGCTTTATCAAGCCTGTAACGAACACAAAATCAGTATCCTGCCCGGCTCGGTATTTGGCACTCAGGGACAGTATCAAAACTGCATTCGTCTCAGCGTGGCAAACTTTGGAGCGGAGAAAAACTGGCTCCCTGCGATGGAAACGCTTGCAGCACTGATTGCTCAACACGCCAAATAGTCGCTCCAGACATTTCGTTCTAAGCATTCCGTTCCAAACATTCAGCACCAGAAACAACAAAGCCTCCGCAATTGGGAGGCTTTGATATGAGTTCTCTGAGCTATCTGCTCAACCAAACACAGAGTGTTAGCGAGGTAATTGCCACAATCTGGCTACGTTTTCAGCCAAGTTCGCAAGGTTCACGTCGGCTTCTTCCATAGCTTCTGGCAAACTCATTGCGCGTGGTACACATACAAATACTGCGTCAATGCCGCACTCATAGACTGCTTGGAAGTTATCACCTGTGCAACCTGCTAGGGCAATGACAGGCAAACCATATTCTTTCGCCACTTTCGCCACACCCATTGGTGTCTTGCCATGCACGGTTTGATGATCAATACGACCTTCACCAGTAAAGACAATATCAGCGTCTACTACGTGCTCTGCGAGCTTTACGGTTTCTAGCACAATCTCGATACCCGGCTTCAGTCGTGCTGGTAGGTAACCAAGCAACGCTGCGCCCATACCACCTGCGGCGCCCGCGCCATTTTGAGTCAGCACATGCTTGCCTGTCACCTGCTCTGTCAGTGCACCGAATTTGCTTAGAGCAGAATCTAACAGCTCTACATCCGCTGGCGTCGCGCCCTTCTGTGGGCCAAAAATCGCTGACGCACCTTTCTCGCCACACAATGGGTTGTCCACATCGCATGCCACCAGCACTTCGCAGTCCGCTAAGCGAGCGTCGAGACCAGATACATCAATGCTTGCTAGCTCAACTATGCCGCCACCATTAGGAGTGATTGAGTGGCCGGAATGGTCTAGAAACTTAACACCCAACGCCGCCAGCATACCCGTGCCACCATCATTAGTTGCGCTACCACCCAAGCCGATGATCAAGCGTTGAATACCACGATCAAGCGCATTCAAAATTAACTGGCCAGTACCAAAGCTGCTGGTGTTTTTCGGGTCACGTTGCTCACTTGGCACAAGGTGCAAACCACTGGCCTCTGCCATTTCGATTACTGCGGTTTCACCGTCACCTAGAATGCCATAAAACGCCTCGACATCATTGCCAAGTGGGCCTTTTACGGTCACGAAAACCTGCTCACCCTCAGTCGCATCAATCAAAGATTGAACTGTCCCTTCACCGCCATCAGCAACAGGTACCGTGACGAATTCAGCATCGTGCCAAACACGAGACAAACCGCTCTTGATCGCGTCACTCACTTGTTTGGCGGTCAAGCTCTCTTTAAACGAATCTGGGGCAATCACAACTTTCATTTCAATCTCCTGCGAACACGGCATCCTCCTACTTTGTTAAACCTTAACGGGTAGGAGCTTAATTCGTCACCCTTTGCATACTATAATCATGACGTTAAACCACATTTCATAATAGGGATTAATCCACCTTCTTTATATCCATAATATTTATATGGCTTTAAAGCATCACCCTCGATAAAGGGATATATACTTACTACTGAAACTGGTACCGGAGGGAGACTTATGGAACTACGCAACAAAGCAGGGGATACTGCAAAAATTGCAGATAACCTCACCCTTAAAGAGCTGACTGAAATGGGTTATACCGTCGATTTATGTGACGAAGCATTTGATCCAAACGAACATTGGAAAGCAGAAGGAAAAACTCAAGGCATGGGTGAATACCCAGAGGAATAGTACCCAACTGTATAGAAGATCACACTTCAAGCCGAGTGGTTCTACACTCGGCTTGTTCATTTATTTATTCGAAGCTTGAGTTTCCTTTACAAACAAATACATCTCTTCTAGGTAATTACCGTTTGCGCAGCCCCAGTCACTCACTTCAACAAATTCCTTTATTAGTTGACCACTTTCATCATGTATCACTTTTTGACGAAAGGAGTTCCAACGCGCCAGTTCAAGACGATTATTGTTGTCCACATAATAGTCCCCATAACTTTCAATAAGCTTATTATAAGCATTCCAACGCTGCTCCGGCGTCACACCTTCACTCATGATGACAGTACAGTTCGTTTCGATATTTTGAACTTGAACATTAGTTGGTGTCGTCGTTGAACATCCCGCTAAAATCAGCCCCATCAAACCCACTGCTACTCTTGTTTTCATTATTGTTTCCCTTACTTTCAGCATCACTGCGAAAGACCGAATTTTATAAACTGCGCTCCACGATTTCTAATCAAAAACGGAAAAACTTTGTGACTGACGTCTGCACATGTAAAAAGTGCGGTAAATTACTGTTTACAAGCCATAAAGAAGACAAATGGATTTCGCATTCCTTTCTGCTACTTAGACGTGCCATAATCAACGACGATAAAAACCTCAATAAAGCAAACATTTGAAGGATCAAAATGACTGCAACGGAATACCTAAACGACCTAAACCAACGTTACCTCGCTATCCATCGCACCAAAGAAGATTTCTTTTGGGAGACGTACATGGGCATCAGCGACGACCACGATGGTTCGACAAAAGCACAAACCGCTTGGACGAATTTCTTAAGCAACGCCGAACAAATCTCTGCTATCAAAGCGCAACTTGAAGCGGCTGAAACGATTGCTGATCCACAAGAGAAACAGCAAACGCAAATTGGTCTGCAAGGATGGCTGGCAACATTTGAATCGCATGCGATTGAAGGCGAGCAAGCTCAAGCACAAAAGAATGCTCTGATTGCATTTGAAGCCGAGTTGTTCGAGAAAAAGCAAAACCACGTTCTGACGTTTACCAATGAAAACGGTGAACAAACCGAGGGCTCTTTGCCAGTATTGTCTTCGACCATTCGTGCCAACAATCACGAAGAAGTGCGTCAATCAGCACACCAAACCCTGCTCGATCTTGAGCAATGGTTGCTGCAAAACGGCTTTATTGAGCTGATCAAACTGCGTAATCAATTCGCACGTTCTTTGGGCTACGAAACCTTCTTTGATTACTCAGTGAAGAAGACAGAAAAGATGAGCTCAGAGCAGCTGTTCAGCATCTTGGATGACTTTGAACAACGCACGCGTGATGCCCACCTAAGCAGCTTGGCAAACCTTGCTGAGCAGAAAGGTCAAAGCGCACTGACAGGCTACAACTTTGTGTACTCGTTCGCGGGTGACGTCATGCGTGACCTTGACCCGTACGTACCGTTCTCAAAGTCGCTACGTCGTTGGGTGGAATCGTTCGGTCGTCTTAACATCGAATATTCAGGCGCAGAACTGACGCTAGACCTGCTTGATCGTAAAGGCAAATACCCGAACGGTTTCTGTCATGGTCCTATCCCATCGTTCTACAACCAAGGCGAATGGGTTGCCGCGCAAGTGAACTTCACCAGTAACGCGAAGCCAGACCAAGTGGGCAGCGGCTACGATGGCATCAATACTCTGTTCCACGAAGGGGGTCACGCTGCGCACTTCGCTAACGTGAAGATGAACGCGCCGTGTTTCTCTCAAGAATTCGCACCAACTTCCATGGCATACGCAGAAACACAATCCATGTTCTGTGACAGCCTGTTGACCGATGCCGATTGGCTAAAACAATACGCGTTGGACGCAGAAGGTAACCCAGTACCGGATGAGATCATCCAAGCGATGATCAACAGCCGTCAGCCATTCAAAGCGTACGAAGAGCGCAGCATTTTGGTCGTGCCGTATTTTGAACGTGCACTTTACCAATTAAGCGATAAAGAGCTGACGCCAGAGCGCATCACTAAACTGGCGCGCGATTGCGAAAAGCAAATCCTTGGTTTGGAATGCAGCCCACGCCCATTGATGGCAATTCCACACCTTTTGTCTGATGAAGCAGCGTGTGCCTACCACGGTTACTTGCTAGCACACATGGCGGTTTACCAGACTCGCGCTTACTTCCTCGACAAGTTTGGCTACCTGACTGACAACCCAGAGATTGGTCCGCTACTGGCAAAACATTACTGGCATGCGGGTAATCACCTATCGCACAACGAGACTATCGTTAGCCTAACGGGTGAAGGCTTTAACGCTAAGTATCTGGCAGACGTGTGTAACCTATCGCCAGAACAAGCATGGGAAGTTCAGCAGAAAAAAATTGCCTCGTTGCAAACTCGTGAACGCGCGCCTGTGGCATCGTTAAATGCCAGCATCAAGGTGGTGGATGGCAGTAAAGAGCTTGCGAGCAATACGGTCTCAGACGAGCAGATGTGCGAGCAGTTTGAGCGCTACATCCAAGAGACTTACGGTCGATAAGCGAAACCAAGAGCTAGGGGTTATACTCCTAGCTCTTTTTCTATCAGGGAAGCAACCATGTACAAAGATATCCTGACTTTCTGGTTTGAAGAACTGGAACCAAAAGACTGGTTTGTGAGTAATGCCGACGTCGATAAACAAATCGAAACACGCTTTCTCACCACCTTAGAACAAGCCGCTCAATCTGAATTGTTTGACTGGCGAGACACAGCGCAAGGCCGTCTGGCTGAGATCATCGTGCTCGACCAATTCTCTCGCAACGTTTACCGCAATACGCCAAAAGCGTTCGCTCAAGATGCTCTCGCGCTTGCCTTGGCACAAGAGGCAATTCGTCTAGGCTTAGACCAAGAATTGACGGACGTTGAACGCAGCTTCTTGTACATGCCATTTATGCACAGTGAGTCTAAGCGGATTCATGAAGAGGCAGAGAAGCTGTTCAAAGCTCTGGGGCGAGAATCTAATTACGAGTTCGAGCTAAAGCATAAAGTGATCATCGATCGCTTTGGTCGCTACCCACACCGCAATACGATTCTAGGCCGAGATAGCACCGCAGAAGAAGTGGAATTCTTACAGCAGCCGGGATCAAGTTTTTAAATACGGAAAGCACAAGATTACATAACGATTATCAATTGATATTTGATACCCGAAAGCGCGGTAGCCCCCTTCACTTTGATAAAGATCTCGCACAGCACAGATTAGAAAGCCAGCAACCATCACCTTGCTGGCTTATTGTTTATCTCTTCTATGTCTTGCTATGCAAGTGGAAGCAAGCTTATGAAAACATGAGCAAGATCTGATTATCTTCACACTAAGACTGGCAAGATTTAAAGCCAATCACCCTTCGTTGTATCAAAAGGTTTTGCATGAAGTTAGACGCCGTACTGTGGGATTACGATGGCACCCTAGTAAATTCTGTACCGAAAAATATCGACATCACCAAAGCGATATTGTCCGTTGTAGCACCGCATCTGACCGGGGATAACTTGCCAAAATACCTACGCAGTGAAAAAGATTATCATCATGCCAATCACGCAGCGAAAAACTGGCAAGAACTGTACGTTAACTACTATGGAATGTCCCATGATGAAATGCTCGTAGCCGGCACCATGTGGGCAGAGCACCAAGAACAAAACCAAACACCAGTGGATCTATTCAATGGCATTGCCAATGTAGTGAATGAATTCGCACGCTTGCCACACGGAGTCTGCTCCCAGAACTCACAATCCAATATTCGCAACGTACTCAGCACCAATCAAATTAACGCGCCATTCAAAGCTATCGTGGGCTACGATGATGTATCCAATGGACATCAGAAGCCGGATCCTTTTGGTGGCATCAAATGCATTGAATCCATCTTTGGACACACCGATAAGCAACTGCTGATGTACATTGGTGATCACGAAGCAGACACGCAGTTTGCACGCAACATTGAGCAACAGTTAGGTGGTAGCTGCAAAGTGATTGCCGTAGCAGCAGCGTATAGTGGCGCTCAACCGGAGCGTTGGAACGCCCAGCCAGATTATGTGGCACATCAAGTAGAAGACTTGCTCAGCATCATTGGCAAGTACGCTTAGCCTCAGAAAACCTGCAGATTTGCGATAAGACAGAAAGCCTTTTGCTCTCTTAAGGCTTTGTGTATCGTACTTGTCTTACGCTGACTTACTCGACTTACGCGCAGATCCAGATAATTCACTCTCAATACCTAAGGTAACGCAATGATCGCATGGCCTTGTTTACTTAAACTCGATGGCGACGATGAATTAGTGTATTTGGCTTCACCAAAACAGCTAAATGCAGAATGCCAAGCGTTAATTTGGGGGCAGGATGACATAGTGATAGATACGCAAGGTCACTGCTTTGCATTACAAACGGGATCTGACAACGTGGTGGAATTAAACCTTTTGCCAAAAACGTTAAACGTACAACAAGTGACAGAGCTGATTCAAAAACACGAGTTTGCTCAAGCACAACGTTGCATCATCAAAATCCATTTTGTGTCGGTGCAGCAAGCGATTGAAGCGTTAGCTGATTGACTTGTGAAACTCTGCTCGCGAACAAAACACTGCCGTGGTTGATAAACACATACCGAAATACCTGTCAGAAGCAGAGCTAGAGATTAGGAAAGAGCTTAGCCAATACCTCAACAGTTTGATTCATTAAGTGGGCAACGAGCCAGTATTTCTGGCTCAATTCAATTAAGTGATATAGTTTCTATTCATACCCCTCAATTTGTAAGTTGAATGATAGGAATATCATGATAAATCTATCCCACTTAATCAAAAATGATATGAACCTGCTGATTTGTCTGTACGTTTTACTGCAAGAGCGCAGCGTGAGCAGAACCGCAGAAAAGCTATTCTTATCTCAATCGGCCGTCAGTAAACAGCTTACTAAATTGCGCCAGGAGTTTGATGACCCCTTATTCGAGCGAGAATCCAAAGGTTTATTGCCGACCCCAAAAGCGTTGGCATTAGAAAGCAAGCTGCAACAAATCCTGATGCAAATTGATCAGCTTCGTGAACCTGAGGAGTTCGATCCAGAAAACTCAACACGTGTTTTCCATATCGATCTGATCGAAACGGCTTACACTACCATCTATCCACGTTTTCTACCTCAAGCTTTATCTTGTGCGCCTAACATCACTCTCAAGAGTAATGATTGGAGCAGCAATAGTATCGCACGACTGCAGAGAAGAGAGGTCGATTTTGGGGTGGGCATTTTTGAGTTCGACAGCCGTGCTAAAAAGCACGTGGAGACGATACCTGATTCGCTTAGCTATACGGAATTAATGCGTGATACTCCTGTGTGTATTATGAGAAAAGGACATCCAGCATTAGAGGAGGAGTGGAGCCTCGACACTTTTTTAAAGTACCGACACATTCTAGTGATCACCGGGGGGATTTCTCGTTGGTTATTGCATGAAGTACTAGAAATGCAGCGTCTTCATATCAATAATGCCGTCAACATGTCTGACGTATCCAGTGCGATAAAACTCTGCGAAAAAAGTGACTTATTACTCACCTACCCGTATAGATGCATCCGCATCTTTGAGGAAGCCTCTGATATTGTCATCAAACCGCTACCATTCGAACTAGAGCCTGGGGCATTCTTCTTGCTCTGGAACAAACAGCTTGATAACGACCCAAGCCATAAATGGCTAAGAGAGCTCATCGTCAGTCAGTCTTATGCCTAACTAAAAATAAAACGAGTGATGCCTAAGAGATGTTAATAACAAAAAGTTATTATCTTGAAAATTATTGATAATTTCATGTAATCAGAAATTCTCCATATACTCTCCTCCATCGAAACGAAACACGAATTAATCATCACAGTTTTTGGAGCAGAATTATGAAAATGAATCACGTAGGCATCATGGTTGGCGATATGGACAAAGCAGTAGAGTTCTACACTAAAGCGCTTGGTCTTCGCATCGTAATGAACAACACAGAAGTTATCGAAGAGCGCGAATCGGCAATCGGTCGTATGTGTATAGCCGTATTCGGTGAAGGCTTTAAAGGCTTCAACATCGCTCACCTTGTGACATCTGACGGCATCGGTGTTGAGCTGTTTGAAATGAAAGAGCGTCAAGAGCGTCACGAAGTAGATTTCTCTCGTCTAGGCATCTTCCACTTCTGTCTACAAGTAGCGAAAGAGCAGTTCCCACACACAATCAAACGTATTGAAGAGTTTGGTGGTAAAGCTCGCATGGACATCATGCGATACCACCCAGAAGACGACAGCAAACAAGCTCAAATGATCTACATGGAAGACCCGTTTGGTAACTTGTTCGAGCTTTACTCACACACTTACGAAGAAACTTACGCGTCTGATTACGAATAATTAAACGTCTAAGAATGAAAAAGGGTTGGCCTAGTGCCAACCCTTTTTTGTTGGCACATGTTAGTGAATCTGCTTCTCATAACCTTCTCTCCTCATACCTTGTAAGAGATTGTATTGAACTGTCCAATACCACTCGCTATCAAACAAAATAAAACGATGTTCAATTACATTGGTGGTTCAATGTAAAAAAGCGAGACTAATGATGAAAACAATACCTCTCACCATTTTAGCTTCAACCATATTACTTTCCGGCTGTAACAGCTCAGACAATACGACGCCAACAACTCCCCCTACTACTGGACCATCCTCTTCTGTTGTTCATGGTATCAAGGTTGAGCCTGTTCCAAGTCAATTTTCTGCTTACTCAAAAGCGGGTTACAACCGATATGTTTCGGTCAAGGCGCCGAACGGAAAATCAATCCATATATTGATCATGAATCGATTATCAAATTATCAGATAGTCAAAGCCGTCAATGTCTTGAATCACTACCTAACACCCGTCGAAGGCAGCAAATACGGAACAGTCGAACAAAAACACAAGATCGCAAACGCGATGGCAAACAATGGTGCCATTCTTAAACTGATGAACTATCACGACGAGCCAAAATACAACGATGACTTAGATGGGCAACCATTGTTTGAAGAGGAGATCCAGGTCGAGGGAGGAGCTTGGTACGTGAACCAAGATTATGCGAACCACCGCGATGCTTCTTATGAAGAGATTCTTCACTTGGTACACGATTACGGCATCGGAGTACTCAATGCTCCCGAGGGTGGTGTTGCTGCTTTACCCGAGTTCCAGAGAGAGTTAAACGCAATTCAAAAGCAGTCGTTGCACAACGCATATAATCCATCCGCTGAGACATTAGAAGAATGGCAACAAGAAGTCAGTGTGGATCAAGAGTATTTCGCAGCGGTGATTGATAGCTATTACGGACTTTGGGGAGCATACGATGGCGCTGGTATGTGGGGGATGTACAACGTTAAACACCGTCAAGACTTTGTGACTGATGATCCGAACGCTCAATACATCACGGAGCAAATCTTCTCGCCAGTGTTAACGTACGATGCTTATATCTCAGATTCGTTTGAAGGGACGTTTAAGATGATCCTCGATGCTACAACACCCTATACCTATCATTCACAATATCTGACGAAATTGACGCTGTCAGGTACGAAAAGCAGCAATATTGAAATCAACCATCACGATAACACCATTACTGGCAACTCTGGGTCAAACACCGTCATAGTACATGGCCCAAAAACTGAGTACACAATAGAAAAATTAGGAAATAACAGAACTCAACTTGTCGATCGCATCGATAACCGCGATGGCTCTAATATCCTATCAAATATAGAGAAAATTCAGTTTACTGATCAGACAATTACTCTTTAACTCTGTTGTCGCTAAGAAACTTACGCATCCAGTTGGAACAATTGAATGCTTAAGCATCAAAAAGGGTTGGCCTAGTACCAACCTTTTTTTGTTAATTTTTATGAGCCCCCTCCCTAGCGTCCATTGGTTTCAGCTTCGAAGAGCAAAACACATAAGAACTGTTTGAGCGCGTTAAAAAGAGATTCCTGATGTCGCCTAGGCTCCTCGGAATGACGGGAAAAATGGGGCACTCCATAAACAAGCCCTCCCCCTTAAAAGCGAAACTTCAATGCCAAGCAAACCATTTCAATACAAGGGGGAGCTGGAGGGGGTTGTGAACACGAAACAACAAACTCACTCTCTAAGGCTAAACCCATCTTCAAACGGCACATGAAAAAAGGCTTGGTCCTGAACCAAGCCTTTCACTAACGCGATTACTTTTTAATGCGGCAAGTACTTTGAGATATCTCGTTGACGATCAAAATGGCTTCGTCACCTTTGGTGTGAAGGACCAACATATGATCATCGGATAGGTACCTCGCGCCAGAAGCAGAGCGAACCTGTTTTAGCTCTATAACGCTTCCATTGTTGGTTTTGATCAGCGCTGCATCCTCCGTAAAGCTAGCAGCGAACTGTTGACCATCATTACATTGATATTGGAGTTCAGGCGAAGACGATGAACAACCCGCTAACACTAACAAGCCACTTAAAATCAGAGCCGCTTTGCTAGGCTTCAAGATCACTCTTCGGGAGCCCATACGCGAATATCGACATCCAAATCAGCTGGAGCGTAAACCACGACTGGTAGCTTGCTGTTGTAACGGTACAAATCACGAGTCGGCATTTGCACGAACGTTTCTACCTTCTCCATATCTTCAGGACAAGCCATTAGCGTTGAAATAGCACCACCCGCTGAAGAATCTACTTGGTAATAGGTGTAGCCCCAACCTTCCAATGTATGTTCAGTTACAGAGCCGCCTAAAGATACACGGTTACAGTCTGTTTCCATCATTTTACCAACCACCAGCTCTACGCGCTTATCTGCTTCGTTGATTGCTGGGTCTACATAGAAAACATGCTTTGTCATGTTCTCCATTTCTGGAAACATCTCTGCTGATGGGCGAGATACATCATTTGCTGAATTCATTGCAGAACATCCGCTCAGTGCCATTGCACCGGCAGCTAACCAAACTGCTTTCATCGTTTTTCCCTTATTCATATAGTCGTGCATATTGTAACTGGTAACACCAAATTAGGGTAAATACACGATGCAAATTGATCGCAACTCTCACAATTACGACGCCTCAACGCCATCAAACAATTTTAGTAAGTCTCTGTTCTGTGCCTTGCAGCAATTTTCCGACAAGGTTATGGTTTGAAACCTGATTTGGTCACAATTCAAGGAAGAGAAAATGACCACCTATCTTGCGGGCTTTACGCTGGGCATTTCCTTAATTCTGGCTATTGGAGCGCAAAATGCCTTTGTTTTAAAGCAAGGCATCAAACAGCATCATGTATTCTTAGTGTGCTTCTTATGCGCCTTGTCTGACGCCATTTTAATTTCTCTTGGTGTCGCGGGTTTCGGTTACTTGGTAACTCAGTTTCCTTTGATCGAGACAATTGCGCGTTACGCTGGCGCAGCGTTCTTAACCTGGTACGGCATCAGTAGCTTACGCTCTGCATTCACACAAAGACACGTAATGAACCCTGAAGGTGATACCTCAAAAAGTGCATGGCAGACAGCACTGATTTGCTTGGCATTCACATGGTTAAACCCGCATGTTTACCTTGATACAGTGGTATTGCTGGGCTCTATTTCCACTCAATATGAACCGCATAAATGGCAGTTTGCGATAGGTGCTGTTTGTGCCTCTTTCGTGTTCTTTTTCAGCCTAGGCTATGGCGCCAAACTGCTTATCCCCATCTTCAAACATGCGCGTTCTTGGCAGATTTTGGAATTCATCATTGGCTTTGTCATGCTTGCTCTGGCGATCAGCTTATTGATTTAGTGCGTATACTTTTGTCATCAAGGACAAAAGGACAACGTCATGGCAAATCCGAGAAATCCAATTGAAGTAAAAGCGCTCGACCACGTGGTACTCAGAACAGACAATCTCGACGCGATGCTGCACTTTTATCGAGATATATTAGGATGCCCAATAGAGCGTGAGTTACCAGACTTAGGGTTAACTCAGCTTCGCGCAGGAATGGCGATCATTGATTTGGTAACGGTCGATAGTGAACTTGGGAAACTAGGCGGAAAGTCGCCCAGCCAAAATGGTCGTAACCTTGACCACTTTTGCCTTCAGATTGCACCTTTCGAAGAAAAAGAGCTGCTGTCTTACTTACACCAAAACAATGTGCATGTTGCAGAGTTTACTGAAAGATATGGTGCTCAAGGCTTCGGGCGATCTGTCTACTTGGAAGATCCAGAAGGCAATGTGGTCGAGCTAAAACCACAGAAATAACGCACCAGAAAGCCATCAGTTTTCTACTAAAAATCCCCCTCAATGAACCCGAATCGCTGCGCGTTACGTATGTGTATGTCCAACAGCAAAACAGGATTAGCGAATGACCTTTAGCGATGACATGCTATCAAGAATTATTGAGATGGCATGGGAAGATAGAACCCCATTTGAAGCCATCGAGCATCAATTTGGTTTGGACGAGAAAGGGGTGATCAACTTAATGCGCCGCCACTTACAACCGAACAGTTTTAAGCTTTGGCGACATCGAGTCACCGGCAGGAAGACCAAGCACTTAAAACTGTGCTCACCAGGTGTGAACAGAGGTTATTGCCCAACGCAGTACAAACAACGTTGAGTCTCTCTTAAATTTCAAATGCGATGTGCTTAAACCATAAAATACGGCGCACTATCACGCATAAACTCAGCCATCGAAGCTAGATAGTCCCAAGTTTCTCGATAAGTGTGGTTCATGCATTGAGTGAAGGCTTGGCACAGTGAAGGATCTTCTTCCAGCCACTGACTAACATGTTGAGCCGTGTAGGAGACCTGCTTCATCTCATCATCCAGTATCTTCTGGATCGTTGGGCGCATCTCTTTCAGGTAAGGCACATCGGATTGATCGATAAAACTCAGTTGAGAAACCAATAAACACCAAGAACGAAGTTCGACAGAGTGAGCTCGGAAAAGGTGGATTTTAATATCATCATGAAAGTGGCTCACATTACTAAAATCGCTCGATTTGGCCTCTTGATAGACTTCGGTTTGATAGCCCGTCAACGGAATTAAGCTGGCATACATCGCGGAGTGATTTCTGTCGTTTTGGTAGTGGAGCATGATCTGTTGCTTCATTTCTCCTTGCGCATAACGATTGGCAATCATCTTGAGGCGCTCAGCCCCTTCTTCCTCGTTGATCGCGTTGTGCAACAGATAATACGCCATGGTTTGCTTGCTCTGAAAAATCTCTTGCGTGAGCTCATTCATCGCTTTTGGCGTAAGGGAAGTATCCGAATAAAGATAGCTTGCAATAGAGGCTTTGTACTCATTAGATGGCACAAAGTTATTATCTTCTAGCAAGTTATAAAGGCTGGTCTGTAAACAGTTCATGTCACCTTCCTGGATGGTGTTGCATCGCAACACGTCATGCTGACAACGTAGAAAGTGAGGTATTTATCAATACGCTCTTAAGGGTGAGGAAGATTCAAGGGACAGAATAGAGTGTTGGAAAGACGTTGGCTCAGTACCATTGAATAACGGCGAGATTGGAAGTAACTCTAATACTTTTGCATGAATGTAAATGACCTCACTAATACTTGCAGCATATGCATTGTTACAAGACGGTTAAACGATCATTTTATAAATGTTATTTATTGAAAATAGACAGAACGAAATGCGGGGAGATAAGCCATTAGGTTTTAAAGAGAAGTGGTGTTGTAGCGCAGTTTTTATCGCATACAACTTTTAGAAAAACAGAAAAAAGTAGTGCTTTAACTCTATAAAAACCGGGCAGTTTTCACTGTCCGGTTTGATCTTATTGAGCCTAATTGAAGAGAATTAAGCAGTTGCAGATGCTAGGGGGGTCATCTGCAACGCTCAAATCTTCACGCTGTAAGTAACAAGCGAGTCTTACTTGCCAACAAAGCCGTTGTACAACATGTATAAGTGCGCCGCACTCCAAGAGAAGTTGTTTGCACCCTGTACAGCACCCGTTTCAGGGTTGTAGTTTTCCTGAATCGGCGTTGTTTCCGTTAGACCTTGTGCGTTTTGGAATAGCTTATCAACCATTTGACGCGCTTCTACACCGTAACCGTAGTTGTCCATACCACGTACGCCAAAGTAGAACTGATCCAGCCACACACGACCACGCCAGTAAATATCCGGACCATATGCTGGGTTATCCATTGATGCAGTACCTAGCGGGATCTTAGGTGAGTTAAACTTGCTGGTATCGAGCATGTTCTTCACAACCTTGTCTGCGTGCTCTTGCGTCGCTGCATTGTTGAATAGTGGCGACCAACCTTCAGGGCCCATACCGCGCTTCACTAGCATTGGACCAGCACACTGGTTGCTTAGACCGCCCGGTACCACTTCAATGTCATAGTAGAACCCTGTCGCGTCATCGAACATACAGCGATTGATGTACTCTTTAGTGTCATCCGCTTTCGCTTTAAACTCAGAAGCTTTGTCTGCTTTACCCAGAACTTCTGCAATTTGCGATAGGTACAGGTTGTCAGAGTACCAGTAAGACGCTTGGTCAACTGATTCTTGCATCAGCGAGTAACCAGATAGATTGTTTGACTCATCCGTGTTCTCGTTGAATTTCACTTCCCAGTCTTTCTTCGCCTGAGCCAGTTTATCCATGTTCACAGCTGAATCATCGCGGTAAGTCACAACAGAACCATCTGTACCCATCACCATATCGTAGGTGTTGTCGAAACCGTTGGTATTGTGTGCGTAGCGCCCCATTTGGTCGATCACTTCAGCTTCTTCTTGCGTTGGCAACGCAGATTTACCTTGTAGGTCATCGATGGTATCGATAAAACCGAATACGCCTGCATTGTCACGACCCGATTCCCAACCTGCCGCTACTTTTGCAGGGATGCTCATTGCGGTGTAATCGCCGGATGTTAGTAGCTCGTTGTACTTCTCGATACCTGTTTCGCTAATCCAGTCAGAACCACTCGCTTCATCTTTGTAATAGAACTTCATATCATCGATCGAAGCATCTGGTCCCCAAGAGCCGTCGTTCAGATCCTCTTCAAATACGGTATGAATTGGGTCTTTCGCTGCACCGTATTCAGGGATGCCGTTTTTGTTTGTATCGCGAGCGCGTAGCCACCAATCATGGAATGCCACCAACTTCGGATACATCTCTTCTAGCCACTTTTTAGCTTCTTCGGGACGGTTATGCTCATCTTTTAGCGCGGTATACACTTCCCAAACAGCCCATGCAGCAAGTGATGGTTTAGTATTACGCTCATTCCAGTTCAGGCCATCGGTAGCTTGAGGGAATACTTTTTTGTATTCCGCCGACATACCCTCCCAGCGCTCTGCTGGTAAGTTGTATGTCACTACGTCAAGCAGGTAACCTTCATCCCAAGGACGAACAGGATCATCAGACTGTACTTGATATTGGAACACAGTACGGATGTTTTCCATCGCCACATCAGGGTTGAAATGTGACATTGCATAAGCTTGCTTCCACGTATCCCACGGCCAAGTCATGTTACCTGAGAAATAAGGAGCGGTTACCGATGGTGTCACCGTGTCATGGTCAATTGCACCCGCTGCGCCACGCCAGTTTGCATTAAGTGTTTCCATCGCTTTTACTGCAACGAACTCATGCTCTTTAGAAGCAGCATCGTTGGTCAAACCATTTTCTAAGTACTCTTCCCAACGCATTGCCGACTCATGCATGTAGCCTTTTGGATCGGCCATCACGTCGTCTAATTTCGCAAACTCAGACGCTTGCTCTTGGGTGTTTTGAACGTGCGTGTAAGCCGTATATAGCGTGATTTCTTCGCCATTTCCTAGCTCAGCCGTTTGGACGAAGCCTTTCTTATCATCATCAATGGTAGATGTTTCTGGCTTAACAGAGCGTGTCACTTCAAACTTAGAGTCGCCCGAAGTCAGTAGAGACCAAGAGTCACGAACCGCGCCAAAAGACACTGCTACGCCATTTTCTGTCGCGGCAATTTCACGTGAGTAAGTAGGGTATGCATCTTCAACACTGCGTACTGTGCTGTCGCTGTTTTTGTATAGTTCACCATCGTCAGCGCGGTAATCCGCCATCAACTCACCGTCCCACTCACCTTGAATAGCCAGCTTGTTCGGGTTCTTGATCGTCGTTTTCACAAGAGACGTACGATCTGTTACAAAACGCATTTCTAATTCTGCTTCGATGCCATCATCACCCGTATACTTTTGAATCAGCGCGCCAGGTTGTGAATACGCTTCTGTCAGCTTAAGCGGCATAGCTTCACCATCCACCGTTAGCGCCAAACGGTCGAAACGTGCTGCCATGAATGACACGTACTCTTCAGTTAACAACGCCGTACCACCTAGAGTAATTTCACCACCCTTGGTGTCTAGCGTGTGTCCATGCCAAGAACCGTTATCGAACATTGGAATGTAGCGAAGGTGACCACCATGCAAATCACGCAGTGCCACTGGCACACCAGCACGATCAATGGTGTTATGGAATTCAGCCGCTTTCAATGGTGCATCCACGTTAGAATCATTATCACTACTGTTGCATCCACTAAGTGTTAGAGCAACCCCGACAGCAATCGCACACAAAGAAGTCTTAAAGTGCATGTTATATCCCTCATTTATTGGCTTTTGGTCCTGATCAGGCGAAAAAAGGTCGAGACGTGCCCTGCCGAGTTTCGATGATGAAGATTCAGCCTTATTTATTTCACTTTTGGATTTGAGAAGAGATCGGTTAATTTGTCTCTTCTTCGTTTGGCCTATTTAAATAACAGGTCATTAATTTTGGGTAATAGTGGGTCTTTGATGCATTCATTATCAAACACACCCACTTCATATAAATTCTTTATTTTGTGATTAAATATTCACTATTTTTCATTCGCCATCGATATGGCTTTTAATAACTCACCGTCAATGTTTGGAATGGTATCTGAGAGAAAAATTTGCTTACCTGGCGTATAGGTCATCAACACGTTTCGGAGTCGCTTGCTGCCTTCCCCACTCTTGTTCTGTACATCAAACTCAATCAGCTTGTTGTATACCTCGTTAGCCAGTTTCTCTTCTTGTTCCTCAGTAATGGCTATGCGTCCCATGCAGATTGGTGGTCGTACGTCATGGCTAAACACTTCGTCTCGAAAACGCTTAGCAAACAAAGTATCGAGCTTGGAACCCTCTTCAAAAATAAAACGACCTTGGTCTTTAAAACGGTATTGATCATCACCTTTTAACTCAATGTAACCCATCATTTCCAAGGCTCTTAAATACAAGGTAAGAGATGTATGAGTAAGTTGGTATTTACTCAAAATATCTTGTAGTGACCACTCTTTACGACGCAACAAATATAAGAAATCAAACAAATATGGATACTGATTAAATATCTCGCTATTAATTTCAGTAATGAATTGTTCATTCTCTTGTTGAAGCTGTTTCGCTCGCATAGATAATTCAACCAAATCCGTATCTAAATGAGTAGCAAACGAGAGTATTTTATCCAATCCAAGAGACGTGTTATGAAGTTGTCTTTTGATAGTTGATAGCGGAATCCCCATTCCAGCAGAGAGATCGGAATAGCAAATCCCTTTCTCTTTTATTTTTTCTCGTAAAGCAGCAAGTAAATACGTTGCAGAATTATTCATCTAACAATGCCTTTTTAATTTTTCAGCATCCCTGATGATATATTCAAGAGAGTCCTACTCTTGTGATGCCGGTTCCAAATAATTCCAGCAATTTCTATCTATTAAATGTGTTTCAATGATGAGACTTTTTACTAAGCGTTAACCGATGGATTTTTACCCATATAGATTAAGCTTCAACCAGTTATTGCAAGCCTTATCAGTATGCGATGAGTATAATTGTTTTGATGCGTAAAATTAAGTTCGCTAGGTTTTTTAGTAAAAGTTTTCTATTGAAAGGCTACTTTATTAGGTGGCAAGTATCAAAAAATTGTACTTAGAAATTTAGTCACGCGAGAGATCACAGAAAAATAACGACTTACTGGAATTATAATAAATAAATGACCAGTAAAATTCTTGTTATAAGGAGCAAGAGAGTTGGTTAAAGAGAGAGGAATATTATTGAAGCGTCATCATATTATACCTTTATTTTTCTATCTTGCTCACATATTTTTCTACGGCTAATTTTTTCACTCCATATGCAACATTAAGTTCTCTTTCAACGCATCGACTCCTACTTGTAAAGGAGAAACGGTGATCTTAAAGATAGGCTGGTATGTTTTGGTTTACTTGGGAAGTCCTCCAATTAGGCGTAAAATAGAGAGTAGGCTTCATAGATGAGTTCTTACCCTTTATCGGTCTGATAAAAGAGAACGAAAGGAGAAAGTTATGGTGACATGTAGTCAATATGATTTTATTGAAATCGCCTGTATGTTTAAGTTACCAGTTGAGATTACCTTGAAGAATGGTGAGACACACCAAGGTAGCGCATTCGATACCGGTTACGATATGGAGCGACAAGAATGCTTATTTTTGGATGTTGCAGGTGAGCGGACTTCGTTCCCAACCGAGCAGTTGATCGCAATGAGAGCACTCACCGAAAACCCACATTTCAGCGAAGTAACTTTCAGTTAATTGCCTATTCTCATACGCAGACGTCAAATAGAAAAAAGCGCCTTCAACCAGAAGAGTTAAAGGCGCTTTTGTTTAGCTTCAGTTTCAACGCTACCTTGAGCGGATAAACACCAGCATCGGCATCATGATAACGAACATCACCCCGACCAATTGGAAGGTGTGCACAAAGGCCACCATTTGCGATTGCTGATGGAGCATGTTCTGATATTGCTCCAATGCCGCAGGATCGGTAATCGATAACCCCTGCTTCGCAGCCCAGTCATGCAACACTGGGTTATAAGGATTAAAGCCTTCTCCCAAAGCGTGCCATTGCTGTTGGCTATCGCGGTATTGGTATGTAGTCGCAATCGAGATACCAAACGAACTACCAATGGTGCGGAACAGGTTAAAAATACTCGCCCCTGCCACCGACTGCTCTTTTGGCAATGTCATGTACGCCAGTGTCGATAAGGTCGAGAAGGTCAAACCTAAGCCCATACCTTGAATCATACTTGGCATCACGATCCAGAAGGTATCGATTTCCATGGAGTACAAGGTCATGAGGTAACTACCAATACCGATACAGGTTAGGCCAAAGACAATCTTCAACCTTGGATCGAATTGTGGGTTAATCACAATCACCAATATCAGCATACACGCAGACGCCAAGCCCCGCGGTGCCATTAACATACCCGTGGTGGACACTGGATAGTTCAATAAGCTTTCGAGCAACATCGGTTGTTGAGTAGTCAAGCCAAACATGGCCATCGACACCACCGCCATCATTAAGGACGAGACCATGAGGTTTTTGTCCTTAAGGAGCCACAGAGGCGCAATGGGGCTCTTGGTCTTCCAACTGCGGTAGATCCACATGATTAAGCCCATGATCGCCAGCAGCACTGCGGTTTGGATAATGCGAGAGTTGAACCAGTCTTCGTCGTTACCTTTGTCGAGCACGAACTGCAACGCACCGACCCCGAGGGCCATATAACCAATGATCCACCAGTCGAAGTTCGGTTTGGATTTGTTGCTGATGTGGATGTAGCGATAAATCAGCGCAGTACACACCAAGCCAAATGGCAAGTTGACGTAGAAGATCCAACGCCAGTTGATGTTGTCAGTAATCACACCGCCCACTACTGGACCTAAGATAGGACCAAGCAAGATACCGATGGAGAAGATCGCCATCGCCTTGCCTTTTTGCTCAGAAGGGTAAATCTGAACCAATGTCGATTGCGCCAGTGGAATAACCGAGGCACCAAACGCACCTTGGATAATACGGAACACCACCATCTCTTCGAGTGAACCCGCTTGCCCACAGAAAGCACTGGCAATCACAAAGCCGATCACCGCCACCAGCATGACTTTACGCTCACCAAATCGCGATACCCAGAAACTGGTCATCGGAATGAAGATCGCCTCAGCCATGCTGTAGCCAGTTAGCACCCAAGTGATTTGGTCTGCCGTTGCGCCCAACGCGCCCATCATGTGTGAAAGCGACACGTTAGCAACGGTCATGTCTATCAGCACCATGATGGCCGAAAGCATCACGGCGACGGTGGCTATTCCCCGTTTGTCGGCCGTAATCTCGTTACTCATTGTGCGTTACTTTTCAGATCAACAGTCACTTCAGAACTTGCACCCACGCGTAATTGTGGCGCACCTTCAGGCACTTCAAGCGTCAAACGCACAGGGAAACGTTGTTTGATTTTTACCCAGTTACCGGTTGCGTTCTCTGGTGGCATCAAAGAGAAAGAGGTACCACTTGCTGGCGACAGTTCTTCCACTTTCGCATCCCAAACTACGTCTGGGTACATGTCGATCACGACTTCAGCATGCATGCCTGCTTTGATGTGTGTTAGGTCAGTTTCTTTGAAGTTTGCGCGTACCCAATAGCTGTCTTTCACAATCACAGGGAACAGAGTTTGGCCAATGCCAACAACAGAACCAGTATGTGTGTTGATTTCACCCGCGATACCATCGACAGGAGAAGTGATGTCGGTGTAGCTAAGGTTCAATTCAGCTTGTGCAAGTTGCGCCGCCGCTTGTTGAACAACCGCTGCTTCTGCGCCTTCTTCACCGCGGTTTGCGATTGCTTTTTCAACCGTTGCGCGTGCTTGTTCTAAGCTTGCTTGAGCGTTAGCGAGTTTGTTCTTCGCAGTATCCAAATCTTGGTCAGACGCTAGTTTGCGTTTCACTAACGAGTTAGTACGTTTGTATTCCAACTGCGCTTCGGTCAGGTTAGAACGCGCCGCATCCAATCCCGCCACCGCTTCGGTCACTTGTTTGTCTGCCACATCGTGTTGTTGAACGGCCAACTGATAAGCGGCTTTCGCTTGTTTCACTGCCAATAAGTAAGGGCGAGAATCAATCTTAAGCAGTAAGTCACCTTTGTTGATGACTTGGAAATCTTTCGCTTCTACTGATACCACCTGACCCTGAACCTGTGGAGCGACCGATAGGATTTTTGCTCTTACATACGCATCTTCCGTACTCGGGTGACCGTCGGAATATTGCCAAGACCAGTACATCGCACCAAAAGCGATAGCACAAACGAGAAGGAAAAGGATTTTGGTCAGTTTGGATTTCGAAGAGGAGTTCTTCGCGATATCGTCGCTCATTTATATTGTCCAAGTGTTCAATTTTGTGATCAGTGTAGGATTTTTCTATCTTCGGACAATAAGATGATCTGCAAGGTTAAGATCCGATTTTGAGCGTTGATAATTTGTTCAGAAGGTGCGCAAAGATATTCACACTCTTTAATAGCCAAGCAACCTCGAAATGCTTGGCTATTAACGTACATAAAGTATAGGGAACGCTAATCATTCCATAACATGGAAATAAAAATGACGAATATTCCAGACAAAAAAAGCCCCGTTAGTCTTAACTCTAACGGGGCTTTATGGTTATTTATCTTTAACTATCAATTAGCTGAAGCAAGCTGCGCAGTTACCCTTCGACGTTGCAGCCAAATCACGACACCAAACAACACCATTGCTGGAATCCACATCCACTCTTTGCGATAACGCTCAACTGGCACACGCACATCGACAATCTGTTGGTCGAACTGCAATCCTGCCGCCTCTGCTGGGCTAGCAAAACTAACGATATCAATCAGAGTTTGTTCACCTTGCTGATAAGTCGCTATGCCAAGTGCGTCCAGCTTATCTTGTCCGGTTTCCCCTTCAGGAACCGAAAACAGCACCGAGAATTCACGCATCTTACCTACCGCATCTTCACCGCTGATACGCATTCTAAGCACACTGCCTTCTTCAAGCGGCTCAAGCGTTTGTGCCAACTGGGAAGGATTGCTCGATTGGTACGGATCCACCACCATGTCGATCCAGAACCCTGGACGGAACAGGGTAAAGGCCACCAGCAATAGCAGAACGCCTTCGTACCAACGGTTACGAGTCAGGAACCAACCTTGCGTCGCCGCAGCGAATATCAACATCGCAATAGTAGAGATAACAAAGATGGCGATACCGTGCGCCCAATCCACGTCAATCAACAACAAATCCGTATTGAAGATAAACAAGAACGGCAAAGCCGCGGTTCTCAAACTGTAGTAAAACGCGGTTAAGCCCGTCTTGATTGGATCCCCTTTCGACACCGCCGCAGCAGCAAACGAAGCCAGACCCACTGGCGGCGTTACATCCGCCATGATGCCGAAGTAAAACACAAACAAGTGCACCGCAATCAACGGTACGATCAACCCATGTTGTTGACCTAGCGTGACGATAACAGGCGCCAACAAACTTGATACCACAATGTAGTTCGCCGTGGTTGGTAAGCCCATGCCTAGAATCAAGCTCAATACCGCCGTGAGCATCAGCATTAGTAGCAAGTTGCCCATCGACAGCATCTCAACCAAATCAGCCAATACTAAGCCAACCCCCGTTTGCGATACCGCACCAACAATTACGCCTGCGGTGGCGGTCGCGATGCCAATGCCGATCATATTGCGCGCGCCAGCAATCAAGCCTTCACGCAAATCGATACAACCGTCTTTGAAGTTACCGTAATCGTGTTTGCCGTCTTTACGCAACCAAGTCAGCAGAGGACGTTGAGTCAGAACGATCACCACCAGAATCACGCTGCCCCAAAAAGCAGACAACCCTGGAGACAAGCGCTCGATCATCAAACACCACACCAAAACCACCACAGGCAGTAAGTAGTGCAAGCCAGACAGCAAGACTGCACGCGTATTTGGTAACTGTTCTAGCGGAGCATCTGGATCTTCTTCTGATAGCGGCTCATTACTTGCGGCGACTTTTAGCAGCGCCAAGTAAACCATTGCCAGAATCAACGCCATCCCCGGTAGTACAAAGTCAACCAATACTGGCTTCAACCATCCTAAACCATAGTAGACCGCCATCGACAATCCAGAAATCAACGCCGCGCCAAATGCAAATCCCGTTAGCCTTGCTAGCCAAGGTTTTGAGCGTACGGCATCAATTGGCTGCATGCCCAACTTGAGCGCTTCTAGATGGACAATATAAAGCAGTGCGATGTAAGAAATTGCGGCAGGTAAGAAGGCATGTTTGATGATCTCAACATAAGGAATGCCAACGTATTCCACCATCAAAAATGCCGCAGCGCCCATAACAGGAGGCATGATTTGCCCATTCACCGATGAAGCTACTTCCACCGCACCCGCTTTCTCTGCAGAGAAGCCGACTTTGCGCATCATCGGAATGGTGAACGTACCTGTAGTCACTACGTTGGCGATAGACGATCCCGAAATCAAACCCGTTAAGCCAGAAGCAACGACGGCCGCTTTTGCAGGACCACCACGCAAGTGCCCCAACATGCTAAATGCCAATTGAATGAAGTAGTGCCCTGCTCCAGCGCGTTCCAACAACGCACCAAACAGAACAAACAAGAATACAAAGCTGGTCGATACGCCAAGCGCAATACCAAACACACCTTCCGTAGTGATCCACTGGTGGTTAGCCAACGCATCCAACTGCACGCCGCGGTGGGACAACAACCCCGGCATGTATGGGCCTGCCAAGCTGTAGCCGATAAACACCAACGCAATCACAGGCAATGCTGGGCCCAACACTCGACGCGCCGCTTCTAAAAGCAGAGGCAAACCAATCAATGCGGTAATAAAGTCTTCAGTGGTTAAGCTGCCCGGACGTTGTGCTAGTGCTTCGTACATAACAAACAAGTACAACGAAGACGCACAAGCAATCAAACCCAACATGATGTCGAAGGCAGGAACACGGTCGCGTGGGGAGCGCTTAAAAGCAGGGAAGACAAGGAAGGCAAGCAACAAGGCAAAGCCAAGGTGAATGGCGCGCGTTTCGGTGTCGTTCATTACACCGAAACCGACAATAAAGGGCAGCGGAGACGCGATCCAAAGTTGAAACAAAGACCAAAGTAACGCCAAGCCGGCAATCAGCTTTTCCATGATTCCGGTTGGCAAGCGAGCACCCACATCTTGGGCAATCAGTTCTTCTGCCGACAGCTCACTCGGATGCGTGTCAGCATGGGACGTGGAGATCGTCTTATCCATAATTTTCTCACAAACAACAGAGAAGCAAGCGCCGCGAATCCATCACAGCGCTTGCTAAAAATCGAAGGTTCTAAGAATTACAACCAGCCGCGCTCTTTGTAGTAGCGCACCGCACCTTCATGCAGTGATGCAGACAGACCCACTTCAATCATTTCTGATTCTTTCAGGTCTTTAAATGCTGGGTGCAGACGCTTGAAGCGGTCTAGGTTGTCGAACACAGATTTCGTCAGTTGGTACACCAACTCAGGATCCGTCTCTGCTGTGGTTGAGAGTACCGCTTTGCCGCCGATAGATTGCGTATCGTTAGGGTTACCACGGTACATTCCCCCCGGAATGGTTGCTTTGGTGAAGTAAGCACGCTCGGCAAGTAGCTTGTCGATTTCCGGACCAGTTACTGGCACTAACACCGCATCCGTTGTGGTCGAGGCTTCTTGAATCGCGCCGTTTGGGTGACCAACAAAGTAGCTCATTGCATCGATGTTGTTGTCACTCATTGCGGAAGCTTGTTCTGCAGGTTTCAGATCCGATACCAAGCTGAACACATCTTGCGACCAGCCTTTTGCTTGCATCACTTGCTCAAACGTATCACGTTGACCAGAACCAGGGTTACCAATGTTGACTCGCTTGCCTTTCAAATCGTCGAAATTGGTGATGCCCGCGTCTTTACGCGCAAGAATTGTGAACACTTCACTTTGTAGTGAGAAAACAGCACGAATGTCCGTCATTGGTTGGTTGTTTTGGAAAGGAGCCACACCTTCTAAGGCTTTATATTGGTGGTCTGACTGCATGATGCCAAAGTTATACTCGCCACTGCGCAAACCATTGACGTTTGCCACGCCACCACCACTGGCAGGTGCATTACATTTAATGCTGTGGTCTGCAGCACCACGGTTTACGAAACGGCAGATCGACTGTCCAGCGACGTAATAAACGCCCGTTTGGCCACCGGTGCCGATAGTAATAAATTTCTCTGCCGCACTTATTTTCTCACTGTATGAGAACAGTAAAACTGCCGAAGCAAATACTGCAATGAGTGTGGTTCCTTTCATTTTAAGTTCTTCCTGTCTATCGATTGAAAAATAAAGATATTTTTCTCAGCTAAAGACAGCAAAACCGAAAAATACTCGTGTAAAAATTCCACGCTTCACGAGCAATTTTCCTTAGTCAGCTAATCCTTAGCTTCATTTTGTAATTTTTATTCCCGTATTCGATTAATATTTAACCGAGCACTTGCAATCGAATTTATCAGAACAAATTCAAAACCTAGCTATAGTAAATTTTCGCTTTTCTCAACAATCGAGAATTAACAGAAAATTCATTTTTTAAGCGATACATTTACAAACAGGAAGATTGGTCGAATGAGAGAAAATAGGAAGGAAATGTTGCGCAAGAAAATGACATAAAAAAAGAGGGGCAATCCCCGCAACTGCCCCTAAAAGTCATGCCAATAATCTTATTGCTCTTTTACTACTGCTTTTTCTTAGAACTTGTAACCGCCACTGATCATGAATACCCAAGGGTTGATCTTCACATCAGTTTTTTGTGCTGCACCACCAAACTTGTACGTCGCTTCAGTTTCAATATTTGCATACCAGGCAGAAGCGTTTACAAACCACTTGTCATCAATCATGTAATCGACACCCACGTTAGCCGCTAGACCAAACGAGTCATCCAGTTTTAGATCTGTAAGGCCTACATCTTTCGCTTTACCGTTAAAGCCTTCATCGAAGAAGATGGTGTAGTTCAGACCGGCACCCACGTATGGGCGGAACTTGCTTTGTGCGTCGCCAAAGTAGTACTGAACCATTACGGTTGGTGGTAGGTGTTTAGTATCTGCAATATCACCCAAGCCAAGAAGGTCTGTTGAAATGTCGTGACTAAATGGAGTTGCTGCAAGCACCTCTAAGCTGATGTTGTCAGTAAACATGTAACCAAACGTCAAACCGAGCTGAGTGTTGGAATCCACTTTAAGCTCTTCTTGAGAACCTAAGATCTTGTCACTGCTGTCATTTGGCACAACTGAAGCCGCACCGACACGTAATACAAAATCACCTTCTTTGTGAGCTAAAACTTGAGGTGATACTAGCGCAGCAACCACTGCTAGACTGCAGATTGTTTTTTTCATTGTTATTTCCTTTTGTAGGGCTTAATAGTTTTTATATTCTTGAGCTGCGCGCAATCTAGCACATAGAAACCCTACTTTTTTGATGGAAATCAATTTGTAAAAAATATCACTTTTTCGCATACAAAATCGCCATACTGATCAACAAATTATGCAAATAGGACACAATTCTGTAATGCAAACTGTGCGTGTGAGAAGAGTGCGTCGCAGTTCTCATTCCCCCTCCTATGTACGCCTCTGTATTCAACAAAACTATTTTCTCGATATGCTCGGATTATTTTCAAAAAACACCGCCCTCAAAAAGCCAGTTTGACCGCTTAAATTGGCGATTTTCGGCCTTTGTAAGGCATTGAAATACAACAAGTTATATTTCTGGAAAATCAGTCACTTAGAGTGGTAGTCTGCTTCCAACGAACAAAGAAAAGATAAAAAGCCATGATTAAGACCGATCTCACTTTCGAACACGAAGACTTTTCTCATCACGATTTGCAAAACACCACTTTTGAAAACTGCCGCTTTTATCAATGCAATTTCGACCACGCCGATCTGAGTGATGCAAAGTTCATTGACTGCCGTTTTATCCAGCCGAGCGACATAGAAGGCTGCAGTTTCCGTTATGCCAAGCTCAAAGACGCCAGCTTTAGCAACTGCATGTTGGCCATGTCTCAGTTCAATGGTGCGGATTGCGTCGGCATCGAGCTGCGCAAATGCGATTTGAAGGGCGCAAACTTTCAAAGTACCAACTTCGCTAATCGTGTCAGCAACACTGTGTTCTTTTGTATCGCCTACATCACGGGCTGCAACTTGGCTTACACCAACTTTGAGCGCGCACTGCTAGAGAAATGTGATCTATTTGAGAACCGATGGAACGGCGCAAACTTGATGGGCGCGAGCTTTAAAGGCTCTGACTTATCGAGAGGAGAATTCAGTCGAGAACAATGGGGCAGCTTTAATATAGAAGAGAGCGATCTTACCCACGTCGATTTAGAAGGTTTGGACATTCGCCGCGTCTCTTTATACGGTGTTAAGATCTGCGACTGGCAGCAAGAACAACTGCTCGCACCATTTGGACTGATCGTTATTTAGGAAGCATTATGAATCTGTTTAAAGACCTACCCAGTGATCTGAATGAAGAAGTGTTCGAAGACTTACTCACACATAAACAGCTGCGCATCGAGCGTATTGTCTCAAAAGGGCAAACCACGCCAGAGGGCGAATGGTACGATCAAGAAGAACATGAGTGGGTGTTGGTGCTGCAAGGCGCAGGTGAACTGACTTATGAAGATGGATCTTTAAAACGTTTAGAAGCCGGTGACCACATCAACATTCCGGCGCATACAAAGCATCGCGTCAGTTGGACAGCCCCAGAACAAGAGACAATTTGGTTGGCGGTTTTCTACCGCTAGATTGTCGACTTTGTTGTTATTCCGATGAGCAGGTAAAGAAAAACGGGGGAAAGAAACCCTAACTTTCCCCATGTGCGCAATAAAGGGTCTAGGTGAGGCGCAAAAGAAATTGAAGTCATGGCCTCTGAGCGAGTCTCCCAACTGTTACTCAGAAATAGATCTGACCATGACTTCAATAATTCATAAAAAACTATTGGATTGAGAGGGTGTTCTGTTTGCGGTTGTATTCAAATAGTTCGCGATGAGAGATAACATCATGACTCTGCCATCCATCATAAGCGCTGCTCCCTTTCTCAAGTCGTACAGCATCCCCATTTAGCTCAATGGAAATTTGTTCAAGCTGACTTTTTCCGTCAACGTCCTTGCTTTCAAAACGAAGTTGGTAAGAATCACTCTCTTTGAAGTAATGCGCCCGGTAGAGTTCACCAAAAATCTCCAGAGAAATCCCTTCAGGGTAAACGGCTAAAGCGATATCAGTATCGGATTCACTCAGATAGTACTCACTAATTCCTTTCCTAGACTCCAGGATATTTGCCGAGTATTGCAAATGTGCCACTTGATGACTTGTCGATACAACGAAGGCGTCAGGGGAAATACGCATCAGTTGATAGCCCATTATGGGAGCCGTTAACGTATCGCCAACCTCTGGAGCTAGCTGCCCTAAATGGACAAGATCTCTCGCATTGAAAGACCAGAGAATATTGGTCGTAATCTGATCAATCGTAAATGTAATTTTTCTCGATAGATTTTCAACGTCCCAACCTCGAACATCAAGGCTAATCGCATCGGTAATTGCAGTCGCAAGAAAATCCACCGATTGAATTTCGTATTCTGCTCTAGGGTCTTGAAAGTCGTCGAGTCTCTCTGTGGTAAAACCATCGTCATCACAACCGATCAAACCCAACGCACATATAATGGAGAACAGTAGTTTTCGCATCCATTTCTACCCTATAACGGATTAAAGCAGGACGAGAGTGTATCTGCTGAGCTCATATTGAGTTGTAAGCGTATGTAATGCCAATTATTACAAATGAGTAAAAGTAATTTGATAGTCGACGGGATTATCATTTCATTTAACACCAATATACTAGCCGCACTCCACAACAACCGAAGACGAATGATAACAATGAGCTGGTTTTTCTTACTTTTAGGCGTGGGCGCAGAAGCCCTTTCACATGTTGCACTCAAAGCCACTGACGGTTTCAGCAAACCACTGCCTGCAACACTTGTTTTACTTGGTCACTTGGCAGCATTCGTCTGTTTAGCACAGGCAATGAAAGGCGGTATGCCCGTGGGTATTGTTCACGCACTGTGGGCCGGGTTGGCTATTGTGTCGGTGACCTTAATTTCTCAATTGGTGTATCGTCAGCATATGGACACCAGCCTTTGGATTGGCATGGCGCTTATCGCAGCAGGCGTGATGGTGATAAACTTCTCCCACGGACATGCACATTAAACTCTAAGGAAACAGATTGTCAGATTCTCGGAAGCCCGCTTTAGCACTGTTTGATTTTGATGGCACCATCACCGATGAGGATATGTTTAGCCTGTTCCTTCACTACTCGGTTTCTGGTCCACGCAAGTGGCTGGGCAACATCTTAATCTCGCCATTTTATGCACTATACAAATCCGGGCTCCTCCCTGCGAAACGAATGCGCCCAATCGCCAGTTTTATCGCCTTTTCGGGACGAAAAACCAACGACGTGAAAACATTAGGAGCACGGTTTGCACGAGAAGTGATCGTTCAACACATTCGCCCCGAAGCCAAAACCAAACTAGATTGGCATCATACTCAAGGTGATACTATCGTAGTCGTTTCTGCTTCACTTAACGCCTACTTAAAACCTTGGTGTGATACTCATGGTTATCACTTACTTTGCAGTGAGTTACTCGGTAGTAGCGAACGCATTACCGGCCTCTATCACAGTAGAGATTGCAGCTTGGAAAGAAAGGTAGAACGTGTTCAAGCGGCTTTTGACTTGAGCCAACATCAAGCTATCTACGCTTATGGTGATACCCATGAAGATATCCCCATGCTCAAATTGGCAGATCATGCCACGATGAATTGGCAACCTTGGTCCCAAAATAGCTCCGTCGGCTAAAACAAGAAACCCTTCTCACCAGAGAAGGGTTTTGTTTATATAGAGCGGCTCATGACTAACGCCAAACGCCCCATTCTCCTGTGGTTCCTGGCTCTTCACCAGTTGTCCACCACTGCGCAGTCCATTCACGGCCGCTGTGCGTCACGACATCGCCTTGGTTGTACACCGCATCTTTGTTCCACAAGTTGGTTGGATCAACCGGTGGTTGGGTATCACCTTTAATCAATGATAACGCATAGCTAAAGTTGGCATTCGGAGCCAGTACTTGGTTTGCGTAGATATTACTGCTATCGAACATGTAGTGCTTCATCGCTTCATGCCAAATACCTACATACCAATCACCGGTTTGTTGTGAGTTAAATTGATCCGCTAGCTCTGCAGCCCACGTCGTGGTGTTGTTAGTACTGATTGGCAGTGACAGATCGACGATCTCGCTACCTGTTGCATTGAAGGTGCGGAAACGCACCGTATCACCCGACTCTACTGGGCCAAAGCCTTGTGCCACAAAGTAGCCAAGAGAAGTCAGGTTGTTTGCGGGATCGGTAGGGTCAACTGGATCAGTTGGTGGTGTGGTGCCATTGCCGTTTAGCGTAATGTCACTACAGTTGTAGAAGCCTTCACCAGCCACATCGATACGTTGCCAACGAGTGTAAAGAATCGCATCACCCGAGCGCTCTGCAGGGAAAGTTACCTGCATGCGGTAGCGCTTCTCAGCATCTACATACACGTCACCAGCAGTATCGATCAGTTCTAAATCGTCCCAAGTCAGTGGCTGCGTATCGTCATAAGTGGATTTAGAAAGATAGAACTCCCAATAAGAAGGGTTGTGCGGCGCTTTACCAAAGAACACCAATTCGATTTGGTTGTTCGCATCTGGCGTCACGTTAGTACGCTGCCAATTTGGCGATGGGATATTCAAACCTTTCTTGGCGGCATCACCTGCAGAACAAAGTTCGCCATCACGAACAATGGCTTTCACGTGTTCCATATCGCGGTAGTTCGGCACGTTGGCAGCAATCTCACTACGTTGTACGAAAGGGTAAGCACCAGACTCGTCATAAGCGGCCTGACATGCTTGGTTTGGAATTTCATTGGTCCAGAATCCACCGTCTAAATAACAGGTGTTTTGGCGTGCGCTTGGAAACTCGACCCAACCGTGGGCACTGACGTTAAAAGAGCTTAAGGCAACAATTGCGCCCAAGCTTGCAAGAGGAAGGGTTACGTATGATTTCATCATTCATCCTTAAAATTTCTGACTCACTGCTCACGGACCGGGCAGCGACTTAGAAAAATTAGCAGGATGCGATTATTTAGAAGGTGAGAATAAATGCTGGAATTGTCAGATTGACGACTGCTTTCCAGCATTTTATGTGGACTTTACTCACACTCGACTGACTCTTTCGAGTCACTTCAAAATTGGCGTGCTACAAAATCGTAGGCTAAAGAATTAACGCTCGTCTTTTGGCGTGTCCATCACCACCATGGTCGTGATGGCTTTGACGTGTTCGCATTCTCCCAACACATCGGCATGGAAGGCTTTGTATGCTGCAAGATCTTGGGTTTCGACCCTTAATAAGTACTCGTTGGCACCAGTGATGTTGTGGCACTCCACTACCTCGTCAACAAAGCGCACGTGGTCTTCAAAACCAAGCTGGGCCTGTTTAGAGTGAGAAGCTAGACCAATCGACACATAAGCAATAAAACCGACGCCCATTTTCTGATTATCCAACACCGCCCGATAGCCTTTTATCACGCCCTTACGCTCCAAATCTTGCACACGACGCAAAGTCGCGGATGGCGATAATCCAACTCGCTCAGACAGCTCCACGTTGGAGATTCTTCCGTCTGATTTCAGTGCTTGCAATATTCTTTCGTCAAATCTATCCATGATGACCTTTTGTTGTTTATCTGGCGTATTTTCATCAAATAAAAGCACAAAATTGATGGCACTTCTACCTATCATTGTTCTCGACTAGTCAAGACAACCATCTTTCGCCTGAGTGCACGCAGGCAAAACAAAAATGCAGGAACACACTATGGAATACCATCAACTTGGTGCGCTGGCACTGTTTGCGTTTGTCTCGACTTTCACTCCGGGACCAAACAACATCATGCTTATGACTTCTGGCGCAAACGTCGGCTTTAAGCGCACTATCCCACACATGTTAGGTATCACTCTGGGCTTTGGTGCGATGCTGATTTTGGTTGGCATTGGTCTTATGAGCTTGTTTCACACGTATCCGATCACGCATAAGATTCTTAAGGTTTTGAGCCTGACATACTTGGTGTACCTCACTTACAAAATTGCCACCAGCAGCAAAACAGAAGTCAAAGATGATTACCGCCCAATGAGCTTTTTAGGTGCCGTTGCATTCCAATGGGTGAATCCGAAAGGCTGGTCAATGGCACTTACCGCCATCACCGTATACAGCAGTGGTGGATCTTGGCTAGAACTGGCTTTCATCGCTGGCATCTTCTGCTTAGCAAACCTACCTTCTGTGACTTTTTGGACCGCCGCTGGTATCCAACTTCAACGCTGGCTCACCACACCAAAACGGGTAAAAGGCTTCAACTATGGCATGGCTGCGCTTTTGCTTTTATCGACTATCCCAATGATATAAATGATAAAAAGCACGGATAAATGTGATTGATACCAAGTTTTGGCTAGTCCTTTGTTCGGTAAGTACAAATAATCGCCACTTCCATGGATAGATTGGGTCATAGTAGCAACAGCAGTGACAAGAATATTAAAAACCCTCAAACATAAACCCTATCGATATATTCGATTTTGGCTTCTCTTTCACTGCTTTGTCGCTTTCATTCTTTAATAGCGACTATCGATTCACTCTGACCGACAAGCACGATGCTGACTGGTCCGTCACACAAGGAGCGTTATACAATGCGTACTCGCAAGCTTATTCTTGCTACCGCTTTTGGCCTACTACTCGCGGGTTGTAGCCAAACTTCGACCACGACGACTGCCGAAGTTATCCCACCGGAATATCCTGTAGATTACTTCTTCCGTAATGCTGAAGTCTCTAGCTACCAAATCTCTCCAGCTGGTGATTACATTTCAATGATGAAGCCATGGCAAGACCGTAAAAACGTCTTTGTACATCCTGTAGGCAAGCCAGAGGATGTTAAACGCATTACGTCAATCACTGGTCGTGACATCGCTTACTACTATTGGGTTGGTGATGACACCGTAATTTACTCACGTGATACTGGCGGTGATGAGAACTTCTACCTCGTCACGGTGAACGTTAAAACAGGTGAAGAGAAAACCATCACACCAACATCTGGTGTTGTGGCTTATGTCATTGACACTTTAGAAAGCCAGCCAGACGACATTCTTATCACGACTAACGAACGTAACCCGCAAGTGTTCGATGTTTACCGCCATAATTTAAAAACTGGCGAGAATACACTGGTGGCGCAAAACCCGGGCAATGTCCGTTACTGGGGTACCGACCACGATGGTAATATCCGTGTCATTTCAACCTCTGACGGTGTCAATACTGCGGTACTGTATCGTGATAGCGTGGATGAAGAGTTCCGCCCATTAAAGAACCTCACTTTCAAAGAAAGCTTCTCACCGATTTCCTTCACACCCGACAACAAGAATCTATATGTCGCCTCGCGCATCACACGCGATAAGTCTGCGATCATCGAATACGATGTGAAGGCAAATAAAGAAGTACGCGAGATCTTCTCTCATCCAGAAGTAGACGTCACTAATGCGAGTTACTCCAATGCACTTAACAAGCTCACGACGATCTCTTATGTAACGGACAAGCGTCAGTATCACTTCCTAGATAAGAGCTATGAAGAGACTTTTGAGCGTCTACAAGAGAAGTTACCTGGGGTTGAAATCTCAGTAAACAACTCAACTCGAGATGAAAGTAAAATGATCGTTGTAACCTACAGCGATGTCGACCGTCCAAATTACTATTACTACGATCGTAATACGGATACGCTCGAGAAACTGGCAGCAAATGCTCCTTGGCATAAACCAGAACACATGGCACAGATGAAGCCAATCACTTACACCGCTCGTGATGGCGAAACCATTCACGGTTACTTAACGCTGCCAAAAGGTCGTGAGGCAAAAGACTTACCACTGCTTGTGTTGCCGCATGGTGGTCCTTGGGCTCGTGATCATTGGGGCTTCCAACCTGAAGTTCAGTTGTTTGCAAACCGTGGTATCGCCGTCCTACAAATGAACTTCCGTGGTTCAACCGGTTACGGCCGTGAATTCTGGGAGAAATCATTTAAGCAATGGGGTCAATCAATGCAAGATGACATCACTGATGGTGTTAAGTGGACGATTGACCAAGGCTACGCACGAGATGGTGAAGTCTGTATCTACGGTGCATCATATGGTGGTTACGCCACATTGGCTGGTGTGACGTTCACACCAGACCTATACAAATGTGGTATCGACTATGTTGGCGTTTCTAACCTGTTCACCTTCATGGATTCTATTCCACCATACTGGGCACCTTTCCTAGCTATGCTGCATGAGCAAGTGGGTAACCCAGAAGATCCTGAAGATGCGAAGATGATGAAAGCCTACTCACCAGTGTTCCATGTCGACCAAATCAAAGCTCCTCTATTGGTTCTACAAGGTGCGAAAGACCCACGCGTAGTGAAGAGTGAATCTGATCAGATCGTTAATGCTCTGCGCGACCGCGGTGTTGAGGTGGAGTACATCGTCAAAGAGAACGAAGGTCATGGCTTCCGCTCTCTTGAAAATCGTCTTGATGGTTACCAAGCGATGGATCGATTCCTGAAAACACATTTGTTAGAGCAAACGCAGTAAACAAGCTCCATTCTTCTATCAAGGGCACTTCGGTGCCCTTTTTTATTCTCCCACCACTATCTTATAAAGCGGGACGACGAAGTGTTCATTTGAGCGAGGCGTACCGAAATTAAATCGCCGATTCTCAGATCAGAGTGTAAATTTAGATAAAGACACTATCTGCCTTGTTGAGATACTGTTAATCTTAGATGAGAAAGAGAATAGTTATCAAACGTAGTGAAATGTGAATTAAAATGAAAAAGAAACCACAACCAAAAAGCCTCGTTGTCATCAACACACAAGCGGTAACACCGAACATGCAGCGCATTACCCTGCAAGGTGAGGCACTAGGCAACTTCCCACAAGATTGTGAAGGCAGCTACATCAAGCTGCTGTTCAACGAAACCGGTGGCACGGACATTCAAGGCTTCTCTGAAGAGAACCGTCCGGTTATGCGTACTTACACCATTCGTCGCTTCGATCCACAAGCGTGCACGATTGAGGTCGATTTCGTGCGCCACATTACTAAAGACTTACAATGTGGTTTTGCCGCGCGTTGGGCAATGTCCGCCAAAGAAGGCGACACCATTAACATCGCAGGCCCTGGCAGCATTTCGAACCTAAACACTGAAGCGAATTGGTTCTTTATGGCTGCGGATATGACGGCGTTGCCAGCGCTATCAGCGAAGATTCGCACCCTGCCGGAAGACGCAAAAGGCTATGCCGTGATCAGCGTGATTTCTGAGGCGGATATTCAAACTCTCGAAGCGCCGGCAGGCATGGAGCTACATTGGGTTACTGAGCAACCTCTCGCAGACAAAGTTCGTGAACTTGAATGGCAACAAGGTGAAGCCGCTGTGTGGTGTGCTTGTGAGTTCGACTCAATGCGCGCGCTACGCCAATACTTCCGTAATGAAAAAGAAGTGGAACGTGAAAACCTTTACCTCAGCAGTTACTGGAAACAAGGCGTATCAGAAGATGGCCACAAGGTCATCAAACGCGAAGATGCGGAATTAAACGAGCAGTAACTTCCACTTGCCACAAAAAATAAAGCCAAGTTGCTACATGCAAACTTGGCTTTTTTCAATGCATTGAATTCATCACTCAGCTCATATTTTCAGCTAAGAAATCAATCAGTAAGCGTACTTTTGGCGACAGGTTTCGGTTTTGTGGATACAGCGCCCAAATACCTTCGCGATCGTCTCGGTAATCGGTTAACACTTCCACCAGCTCGCCATTGTCTAACGCTTCTTGTACGTAGTAGTCCGGCAACTGTACCAAGCCCAAACCACGCTTTGCCGCATCAACCAAAGCAAAACCACTGTTGCACTTAATACGACCAGAAACACGAAGAGACTTCTCACGCTTCTGCTCTTTGAAGTGCCAATAATCAGCGGTACCCACCAAGCATTGGTGATGACTCAGTTCAGACAAGGTATGCGGCTCACCAGATCGCTCTAAGTAAGCGGGGCTGGCACACACATACAGCTGACGCGATGATAGTCGCTTGGCGATCAAACTTGAATCTTGCAAACGTCCCAGACGAATCGCCACATCGACGCCTTGCTCAATCAAATCTAACTTTTGGTTAGTCAGATTCAAATCCAAATTCACTTGCGGGTACTTTTCTAAAAATTGGTGCAGCAAGGGAGCAAGATTCATTTCTCCATAGGTCACAGGTGCAGTGACTTTAAGCAGACCTTTCGGTTCTGCCTGCATCTGCGTTACCGCTAACTCTGCTAGCTCTAAGCCTTCGACAAGATGCTTACACTGTTGATAATAAAGCTGCCCCGCTTCAGTTAGCGACACTTTACGCGTAGTACGGTGAAGCAATTTCACAGCAAGACGCTCTTCCAGTGCTGATACACGACGGCTGATTTGTGCGACCGATGTTTTCAGCTTATTGGCTGCGCCAGTGAAGCTGTTGGTTTCTGCGACGGCGACAAACTCGCTGACGCCTTCCCAATTCGCCATGGTTTTGATCCTATGGAATTCTACTTATTGTGTATTCTCACACAAACTGAAATGTGGAGAAAACCTGTTTAAAAAGGATAGCCGACTAAATGAACTGTCTGTTGTGGCCAAATGATTTTGAGAGAGCATACCATGGTCTCATCAGTACAGACCCAATGATTCGCGGTAACTTCCATCTTCAAGTTATTGATGGGCTGATAACCACTGGATTGATAAACCGAGGTGAGACCAAACAGAACTGAAAACGCATCGCCTCTTTCTAACGCGTCCTTATGAACAGCCTCAAGCAATATTTTTACTAGCCCCTGCCCCCGTGAACCCGGATCGACGCAGACTTCAGCAATACCACAAATAGGAAAGGATTGGTCATCAATCATGACTTGCTTTTCATGCACAGCAACATGGGCGGCAAGTCTATCGCCATCCCAAAGTAGGTAGCGGTGGCGAGGCATTTCATTAAAATAGCGTTGGGTTTGAAAGATTTTGTCTTGCTCCTTGGTGAAGCAAGTGGACAGCAAAGCTCTTAACTTAGCATCGAGTTCTTGGGTGACTTCATCATCAAGCAAGTATTCAAAGCGCATGATTTACCTCATTTATTTCGCATAGTTAAAGGTAAACTTTTGATTTGTGCCTTACCGAGAGGCAGCGCAAATAAAAAAGCACAGACTGAGCTGTGCTTTACATTTTTGAGCCACTAAGTAAGGAAATTGGAGCTAACGCGATGTTTGAAGTCTCAATTAGAGTGCGATTCGCCACAGCTACGACTCTTTCAATGGTTTTAAAGATGCGTAATCCGCATCAAGATCGATACCAAAGTGGGTTTTGAGCGCAGATAGATACGTTTGTCCGGCTTCTAACTCAATTTCAACCACTTCACCATTTGATCGGTACTTTAAACTGTAATTGAGCAAAGTAATGATTCCGCTATCTGTCGCCAGCGCTGCCACTCGGCTGGAAGTAAAATGTGAGTTAGGCGATGTGGAGGTGTAATGATTGCCACACACGATGTCGCCATCGAATACGTGTTCAAAGTCTAAGCTGTATAAATCAATCCATTGTTCCGCGTCGTCATAGGATTGAACTTGCAACATGTAGCCGACTAACTCATGTTCGACAAAACGGAACGTTTGTAAGTCAGTATGAATGGCTTGATTTAGTACAAATGGCAGCGGTGCACGTGGCGTGTTCGAACCGAACCCTACATCAACGATCCACTTATCTTCTCCCATAGCAACCAAAGTGAACTGATGAGTTCTGCCCGATGGCGTGCCAGACAAATGAACACGCCCCAATAACGGTCGCGCATCAAAGCCGATGGTCTGCAACACCTTCAACAACAGCGCATTCAACTCAAAGCAGTAGCCTCCACGCTCTTGATAAATCAATTTGTCGATAATCTCTTGCTCTGAAATAGAAATGCCGCGACCAAGCGCAATATCAAAGTTCTCAAAAGGCAAACGACGATGCTGAGCATTATGCAGCATTAACAAGGTACCACTGCTGACATCCAGTGATTGGGTGACGCCCATTTTATCTAAGTAAGCCTGTAAATGATTTTGGTTCATACCAATCCTAATTCAGTATTTTGCATTGACAGGTACACTAAACCCTCAACCGCACTTAAGGTCAAACCCCCAATATAATTTTTCTCGTGCTTCTTAATCTCACTCGCACTAACAATCACGTTATTACATTGATTATTACGCATACGTAAAAATCATTTTCAATTTAGCCGGATTATCATTTTTTGTGAAACACCTAAAATGGGCACCAACAAAACGACGCAGCGCAGTGAACAAACCTCAACTACGCTTATGGCGTCACTCCATATACTGAGAATATAAAGGAAACATCCAATGGCACTTGAAATCAAACCAGGTCAAACTCACATTAAATCAAAGGCAATGGTTGCATGGGCTGCAGGCGAGCCACTAAAAATGGAAGAAGTTGATGTACAACTTCCTAAAGCTGGCGAAGTACTTGTGCGCATCGTTGCTACTGGTGTTTGTCACACTGACGCATTCACTCTATCAGGTGACGATCCAGAAGGTATCTTCCCTTCAATCCTTGGCCACGAAGGCGGCGGTATCGTTGAAATGGTTGGCGAAGGCGTAACAAGCGTTGAAGTTGGCGACCACGTAATTCCGCTTTACACAGCAGAATGTGGTGAGTGTAAGTTCTGTAAATCTGGCAAAACAAACCTATGTCAGGCAGTTCGTGAAACTCAAGGTAAAGGCCTAATGCCAGACGGCACAAGCCGCTTCTCTGTAAACGGTGAGACAATCTTCCACTACATGGGTTGTTCTACTTTCTCTGAGTACACAGTACTTCCAGAAATCTCACTAGCAAAAGTAAACAAAGAAGCACCACTTGAAGAAGTTTGTCTTCTAGGTTGTGGCGTAACCACCGGTATGGGTGCGGTACTAAACACAGCTAAAGTTGAAAAAGGCGACACAGTTGCTGTATTCGGTCTAGGCGGTATCGGTCTTTCTGCAATCATCGGTGCTCGTATGGCTGGTGCAAGCCGCATCATCGGTGTAGACATCAACGAAAGCAAATTCGACCTAGCGAAACAACTTGGTGCTACAGACGTCATCAACCCAATGAAGTTCGATAAGCCAATCCAAGACGTTATCGTTGAGATGACAGACGGTGGTGTTGACTACTCATTCGAATGTATCGGTAACGTAAACGTGATGCGTCAAGCACTTGAATGTTGTCACAAAGGTTGGGGTGAGTCAGTAATCATTGGTGTTGCTGGTGCAGGTCAAGAGATCTCAACTCGTCCATTCCAACTAGTAACTGGTCGCGTATGGCGTGGTTCAGCTTTCGGTGGCGTTAAAGGCCGCTCAGAGCTTCCAGAAATCGTAAACCGTTACATGGCTGGTGAGTTCGGTCTACAAGAATTCATCACTCACACTATGGGTCTACAAGACGTGAACGAAGCGTTCGAATTGATGCACAAAGGTGAATCTATCCGTACTGTTCTTCACATGGATAAATAATCCAAGATAACGGTTCACGTAATGTGACTGATTATTTGAAAATTTGAAATAAACTCTCTTCTCTCTTGAACACGTTTTCTTTTGGGAAGAGAGTCATCCGCTGTCTTTAACGGTCTTGTCCGCCGTTAGAAAATCATTGTTTTATCGAGAGATTATCCATGACCATTGAAAGCCTAAGCCAAGCCAAAGTATTCGGTGGTTGGCATAAACAGTACACTCACGAATCTCGCGCTTTGAACTGCAACATGCGCTTCGCGATCTTCTTGCCACCTAACGCAACCAAATCAAACCCAGTGCCTGTGGTTTACTGGTTATCTGGCTTGACGTGTACCGATGAGAACTTCATGCAGAAAGCCGGTGCGTTTCGCATGGCTGCTGAGTTAGGTATCGCCATTGTGGCACCGGATACCAGCCCACGTGGTGACGACGTTGCAGACGACGAAAACTACGATCTGGGTAAAGGTGCAGGTTTCTACCTAAACGCCACTCAAGAGCCATGGTCACGTCACTACCATATGTACGATTACATCACCAAAGAATTGCCTGCGCTCATCGAGAGTAACTTCCCAGTCTCTGACGTGAAGTCGATCTCGGGTCACAGCATGGGTGGTCACGGTGCAATCACCATTGGTCTGAAAAACTCAGATCAGTACCGTTCAATTTCAGCATTCAGCCCAATCAGTAACCCAATGCAATGTCCTTGGGGCCAAAAAGCGTTTACCGCTTACCTAGGCACTGATATCGAAAGCTGGAAACAGTACGACGCAAGTGAGTTGCTAAAACAAGCGAAATCACCATTACCTATCCTAGTCGACCAAGGTGATGCTGATAACTTCCTTGCTGAACAATTGAAGCCTGATGCATTACTGGCTGCAGCGAAAGCCCACGATTCAGAAGTCGAACTGCGTATGCAGCCGGGTTACGACCACAGCTACTTCTTTATCTCGAGCTTTATCGCTGATCACTTGAACTTCCACGCCAAGTACTTATTTGCTTAAGGCCGATTTTAACACCGCAAGCAAATAGAAGAGCCCGGAAAACCAAACGGTTTAATAATCTTCTCTATGACAAAGCCATCCAATTATTGGGTGGCTTTTTGTGTTCTAAAAACACTCACTTTACCTTTACATAACCCCATTGAAATTTACCGAAATGGCGTCTAACTTGTAATTGAACATCATTCAATTACTGCTAGTACGCTATGAAAAAACCAACGTCAGTCCTGCTAACCTCGACTTGCTTCGGGTTGTTAGCGACCTCTCCTATTGCCGAGGCGATAAGCTTTTTCGATCCCATCGATGGGCAATTGGATATGGGCGAATACCTTGCTGAAAACGCCTACGGCTTTCTACCCGTCCCGATTGTGATTACCGAGCCTGCTGTTGGCTACGGCTTGGGTTTTACTGGCGTGTTTTTGCATGAATCCGATGAGCAACGAGAGAAAAGACGCAAACTGGCGGAAACATCACTCGATGGTGGCGCCCAACTTTTGACTCCTGCTATTACCGCTGTGGGTGGCTTCGCAACCGAAAACGGCACTTGGATGGGGTTTGCTGGCCATCGCCGCACTTGGGCACAAGACACGGTTCGTTACCTTGGTGGCATCGGTTATGGCGACTTCAACATGACCTTCTACCCGCAGTCCGCGCTGCCGGGCTTAGACGGCGTATTCAATGGTCAGGGATTAGATTTCGAGATTACTGGCGGCGGCATGCTCAACCATCTTCAATACCGCATTATTGATGCACCGCTGTTTGTTGGTGTGAAACAGCTCTATTTCGTCACCGACCAAAAAACCACTAACTCACCAGTGGCCGATAAGTTGTTGCAAACCCTGACCAATACCGCTCCGACCATTTCAGGGCTCGGACTAACACTGGAATGGGACAACCGAAACAACTTCTTTAGTCCCACTCAAGGCTACAACTACAAAGCCGAGTTCTTATGGTACAACGACGCCATTGGTAGTGATTACGAATACGAACAACTGGACGTTGAGGGCATCAATTACTGGGAATTAGCCGATGATTGGTCGCTGGCTCTGCGCGGACAATACAAGTCGCTTTATACTGACGAGCGCTTTTTACCGCCTGCGTCCTACCCAGATATCGAGCTACGTGGTGTAGCAAGAAACCGATACCAGGGGGATGAAACACTCTCGGTGGAATCTCAACTGACCTACCAATGGAACACTCGTTGGTCGACCAACCTCTTCGGTGGCTTTGGTTAAGCTTCAACAGAAGAATCGCTATTTGAAAACGATGCAGAATACGCTTACGGCGTGGGCTTTCGTTACCTCATCGCACGTCGGTATGGCTTGCAAGCAGGTATGGACTTCGCTTTCAGTGATGAGGATAACGCGGTCTATTTCCAAGTGGGTTCAGGCATCTAAACCCACTCGATTCAAACCATCACGGTTGTCATTATCACGACTGATATTTAGGGTTCGCGCCGTATTGGTTCGAGCCCTCTTCACTGTCTTGAATCAAGAAGTACAACAGAACCAAAATACCGATAACTGGCACAAAGGCTATCAGAGCCCACCAACCTGTTCTTCCTGAATCGTGCAAGCGACGCACAGTAACCGCAATCGAAGGAATCATAATAAACAGCGCATAAATCACACCGAAGAAGCCAAAATTGTCCATTTGCATCACGCTGCCAATGACCCGATCGATGATCCCCATCACCAAATTGACCAACACATTCACCAGCGTAAAGTACCAATACTCTTGGCGTCTCGCTCTGCCATTAAAGTTGGTGTAATTGAGGATAACCTTGTAATACCAGTCGAACATATTCCCTCTCTTAATTGGCTGAAAGTGTCACGAAAGTTAGACAAGCTGAAGCGAAATGCACACAAAATGAGCTAAATAATGCATTCACCCACTTGTTGCAGTGTTAACTGTGTTATTAACCTTGACGTATATTTCACCAGCGGTTACTTTTCACTCAAAACATATTATATAAAATCATCAAGTTGGCTCTATTATTAATAAATATATAACCATAGCTTTAGATAGCGATTAATGCGCTATCTGAGACTAGGGGAACAACTCAAAAGGGCACAAGATGAGAAAAATAGTAGCACTCACTTTGTTTTTGTTTGCACCGACACTTTTCGCGAACACAATACAGTTTAGCAGTCCGGAAAAAACCAACCTCGTTATTGCACTCGAAGATATAGAAACACTGCCTATTACCTCCTATGTTACTGAATTACCTTGGTTAGATAGTCCGGCGGTGTTTGAGGGAGTAACTCTCAGTACGCTTCTTCGACAAGCATTCGGAGAGGTCCCAAAGCGTGTCGAATTACGAGCTTTAAATGACTATCATGCCAATCTAAATCGTGAAGATATTCTGCGTTACGAACCTATCGTCGCCTATAAAAAAGACAAGAAATACATAAAGATAAGAGATAAAGGACCATTTTGGTTAATTTATCCTATCTCTCGTTTTCCTGAGATCGATGTTAGCCACTACCATTCACAAATGGTATGGCAACTTAATAGTGTGAAAATAGAAGAAAAATAATGAATTCAGATATATCTCCCCCGAAAACGGGACCTTTTTCATTGAGAAGTAAAGTCTTGCTCATCGCGGTTGCCACGACTTTGCTACTGGCAAATCTCGCTTTGTTTAAGCAAACTCGGGATCTAGCTCGCTCATACTCCGATCAACAAAACCAAGCTACTTGGTTCCTATTTCATTTATCTAAAGAACTATCAGAGCTTGTCAGTGAAGCAAGAAGACTCAACGAAAGCGTCATGAATATTGATGGTGCAGAGTTGCAATATGAGCTCGCATGGAGCCGTTTTGACTTATTGATAAACAACCGTGAGGCTGACTCCTTTCTCTCTAGACATGAAGTCAGACGCTATTTCTCTGGGTTGTTTACCCGCTTCCAAAAACTAGAACCAACGCTTGTTGAAGCAAAAACTGGCAGCAGTATAGCGGCGAACCAATTTTACCGAGGTGCACAAAACCTATATTTAGAAATGATTGACTATGTAACTCAAAATTTTAGGGTTGCTAGCCCCCTCTATCAAAAACAGCAAAATCAAGCTAAACAGCTAATGTTTGCACAATACGTTCTGTTAACGATATTCGTTATGACCGTAGCCCTTCTGGCGTACTTCTATCAAAGTGAATCCAAATACCACAAGAAGATGGCATTAAGTGATAGTTTAACTGCCCTCCCTAACCGCAGTGCGATGTTTTTCGAGCTACGCCGTCTTGAGAGCGCCAAGCTGCCATTTTCATTGCTTCTGCTTGATCTCAATGGCTTCAAAACCATCAACGATACCAAAGGCCATCAAGCGGGCGATATTGCGTTAAAAGAGGTGGCGAATAGATTGAAACTAATGGAGTTACATCAGTTCTCAACGTACCGAATGGGCGGAGACGAGTTCGCTGTCATTATTGAGTCGAATGAGGACTGTGAAATCAAAGATGCAGAACATCGCATTCACGCCGTTTTTGAGCGACCAATAATGGTGTCTAATGAACCGCAAACACTTTCAACCAGCTTAGGTGCAGCAAGCTACCCTAATGACGGCGACAACATTGACTTCCTGATCAATTTAGCGGATAAGCGCATGTACAAAATGAAATTCCAACAATAAACGGATAACCATGATGAAAAACTTCATGCGAGCAGTGCTATTACTGCTAGTGATCGCGATAGGTGTGTTGGCTTGGGTGTTCATCCCATCTCACGAAACTGTAGGTGCACAAACCCTCGAAGAAGCACTCAACGACGATTACACGCTGGTTGGGCACCGCATTCACTCTACTGACCCTGACGCAGGTAACATGTTTGGTTACTTCCTAGTGTACAAGGGTGCAAGTACAGAAGACCTAGAGCCATTTTTGGTAACTTCTGACCAGTTTATTCGCATGGAACAAACGAGTGAGAATACGCTTGCTCTAACCGTGAATGGCCGCATCTACCGCTACCATAACGACCTGTGGGTAGAAAACCCTAATGGTAAACTGCAACATTGGCTTGTTAGCGCAACGGCTAAGTACGTACGCTAATTTGCCTCTACGTTTAGACTCACTAAGTTTCAAATGAACAAAAGCCCCGCTCATCACATGGCGGGGCTTTTATGTTCACATGATGAGCAAAAAAGCGATTAAAGCACTTTCTCTCTGATCACTTTCATCACTCCAGAGTCGCGGTTGCTTGGTGCTGAGAAACGAGCGATTTTCTTCACTGCTTCATGCGCGTTTTCCATTGCATATGAGTGCTCGCTCACTTGTAGCATTTCGAGATCATTTAAGTAGTCGCCAAATGTCATCGTCTCTTCAGGTCCAAAGCCCATAGTCTCTTGAAGGTGCTTGATTGCCGAGCCTTTTGACGCTTCTGCGTTCATCACATCCAACCAAATCTTCGCACTCACCACAACCTGATGCGTATCATCAAACCTTGCTTTCATGGTTGGATAAACCAACTCTTCTGAGCCACCAAAGTGACAAATTGCGACCTTGATGAACTCATCTTCCACTTCTAACAAGTCAGGCACATATTCACAGCGGTGGTAGTACTTCTGGAACTCTTCTAAGGCTTTAGGATCTTTGGTTTCGATGTAAGCCGAACGCTTACCACACAATACTAAGTGGGTACCTTCTACTGCACGAGCCGCTTTTATAATTTCATCAATTTCCGATTTTGGAATGGTACAGCTGTAGAGCTCTTTGTCTTGGTACATAACCAAGGTGCCATTTTCCGCCACATAAATCATGCGATCTTGGATCGGCGCAAACGTATCGCGCAAACTGTAGTACTGACGACCTGATGCTGCCGAGAACAAAATGCCCTTCTCTTCGAGCTGTAAGAACAGATCAAAGAATTCAGGATCTAAACGACCATATTGGTCAAGCAAGGTGCCATCCATATCGGTGGCAATGAACTTGATGCTAGCTTGTGACATGACTTTAACTCAAAAAATGAAGCAGCACAGGTCACTCTGTGAATGAAAACAGGCTGCAAAAAACAATCTTGGTAAGGTACAGGATCTTGAGTGAATCTCAAGCTGAAATGAGCAGGGTGAACTAGGTTCAAGATAGCAATCCACTTTAAAACAGGTACAATCCGTGCTCGATTTTTATTTCATGCGGACTCACAATTATGCACTCGCCTGAACATTGCTTTACTCGTTTTACTGCAGACATTTCTGGTTATAATTTACCGGCGCAGTTTACGTTTCCGTTCTACTACACACCTCACCCATTGTGTGTGTTGGCTGCCGAGCAATTACAGCAGCACCTCACAACACAAACCGACTTCGAACATGATTTTGGTCTTGAGGATGAGCAAAGTGGACGTGGCAAAATGTTCGGCGTTTTATTGGTGCGTAGCCCACAAGGTGAGCTTGGCTACTTCAGCGCTTTCTCAGGCAAGATTGCCGATCAAAATTTACTACCTGGTTTTGTTCCACCTGTATTCGACATGCTGACAGAAGAGGGCTTCTTCCGTGGAGAGACGGATGCCATTAATGCTGCGAACGCGGAATACAAAGCCTTTGCTGCCAACCCTGAACTGGCACAACTGAAAGCAGAAATCAAAGCAGACCGTGAAGCGTATCAACAAGAAGAAAATACCCAGCGCCAAGTGATGATTGCGGGGCGTGCAGAGCGTAAACAGCAACGTAAGCAAGGCGAACAAACGCTAAGTCCCGAAGATCTAAAAGTGCTACTGGATGATTTAGGCAAACAAAGTGTCGCTGAAAAGAATGTGCTCAAGTACCTCAAGCAAGCGTGGGATGAAAAGCTGGCAGTAAAAGAAGCACGCCTTGCTGAGCTAGAGCAAAGATTGGCAGAGCTAAAAGAGCAGCGCAAAGATCTGTCTAATGCTCTGCAGCACAAACTGCATAAGCAATACCGCTTCTTGGATAACCACAGCGCAGAGCGCGATTTGGTGGACATTTTTGCTCCTACTACCAACCCAGTACCACCAGCAGGTGCAGGTGAATGTGCAGCGCCGAAACTGCTTCAGTTCGCATACAAACATGGCTATCAACCGCTTGCGTTGGCTGAATTTTGGTGGGGCGTATCGCCGAAATCTGAAGTGCGTCAGCACAAGAAGTTCTACCCATCTTGCAACAGCAAATGCCAACCGATTTTGGGGCACATGCTGCAAGGCTTGGATGTGGAACCAAACCCATTAGCAGAGAACTGGGCGGAAGATAAAGAGCTGGAAATTCTCTTCCAAGACGAAGCCATGGTGATCGTCAACAAGCCTTCGGGTCTGCTTTCCGTTCCGGGCAAAACCATCAAGGATTCGGCGTACACACGACTTCAAACAATGTTCCCGGATGTCGAAGGGCCATTTGTGATTCATCGCCTCGATATGGCGACATCAGGCATTTTAGTATTTGCTTTAACCAAACGAGCGAACAAAAGCCTGCAGAAGCAGTTCATCACCCGCGGCGTACAAAAGCGCTATATGGCGCTGCTTGAAGGAGTGTTAACCGAGCCTGAAGGTAAAATCTCACTCCCGATGCGTGGTGATCCAGATGACCGCCCACGTCAACTGGTGTGCTTTGAGCACGGTAAACCTGCAGAAACTTACTGGCAGCTGATTGAAGTGAAAGACGGACGCAGCAAGGTGTACATGTACCCGAAAACAGGACGAACCCACCAGCTACGTGTACACAGCGCGCACCACATGGGGTTGAACATGGCAATGGTTGGCGACGGCTTGTATGGCGAAAAAGCCAACCGTCTGCATTTGCACGCAGAGATGTTGGAGTTGGACCATCCATATAGTAAGGAACGCATGTGCTTTAAAGCGGAGTGCGAGTTCTAGCCCAACAGCATCGAGAAGACCATTGTTCCAAGGCGCTGAGTTTCAGCGTCTTTACTCATGGCCCGACAACACTAAAGTGTCCCTAGGAGATCTGGGTTAACACCTCGACCTACTTTATGTTCTTCTATTACGACTTCACTTCGGGTTTGAATAACACCAGGCAGAGTCCCTAGCTTACTCGACATAAACTCCTGATAAGCTTTCATACTTTTGACTCGCACTTTTATCATGGTATCGAAATCCCCTGACAGCGAATAACATTCCTCTATTTCTGGCATCAACTCGACCGCCTTCGCAAACTTTTCAAAGATAGAGAAACTGGTTTGGTCTAAACGAATATGAATAAATACTTGGACATCTAGCCCTAGTTTTTCAGCATTAAGCTCTGCATGGTAACCATTAATATAGCCACTTTTTTCCAACCTTTTGACTCGTTCTGAGCATGGTGACGTCGTGAGATTAACCAGCTTGGCTAACTCCACAACAGGTATGCGCCCCTTAGAATGCAAAATACTTAATATCTGCAAGTCAATCCTATCCATGTGATAACTCATCAATTACATCCTCGCAACAACTTAAGCGTCCACTACCTTAATCGTTACCATTTGTTTTGCAAACAGACAAATCAACAACGTGTGAATCTGTCATTATTTTAACGTTTGCGTAGCACAAAAATTCAGCGACAAAAACAAGATGGCTAAATCTACATAACTTTGATTTATAAAATTTGGAAATTTTTCTATGAGTTTATAGGCGAGATAATAATGTTAATGAAAAAACTTATCCCTGAACTCTGCAGAGAATAAAATGAGCCAAATAGGAAAGAACCGAGCCAAATTCTAAGGCAATAATGAGGAAAAATAATTAGGAGAAAGCAATGTTAACCCTACAACTTGCGTACAAGCCGTTCGGTCTTGGAGAGTGGACTTACACGACAGTATCACACGAAGTCGCAAAATCATTAGCCGCAGAGTATGCCTCATATGGTTGGCCAGTAATGATTGATGGATTACCGTTCGCTACGCAAAAAGAACTTGCTGCTTAATAAATCTCGATCACATGATCGCTGACGTCTGTCGCGCTGGATGTTGAATAACTTCACCTATAGCGCGATGATTACAGCATCGACAATAGTATTGAGGTTCCATTTCATAGTAGTGCTCACCTGTCACAAACTTTGCCATCAACTGCGTAAAGCTTACCACTTTTCCAGTCAGTGTTTCGATTTGATCAGGTTCACAACGCTTCATGATCACTTTGTGCTGCGTTGTTCTTCTGCAGGCTGAGCAATAAATCTCCGGCATGCTTCCTCTCCCTGTTTTTACTGGACTACTGACAGTTGACATATTTTGTTCAAAAAAATTCCACAATAATAAATGCCCTTTGTTTTTTGTGCTCTTCCTCCAAAAATTTCTGCATATATGCCTGAAAACTGAGACCTAAGTCGGTCTCATTTTGTGGCACCACTTGTGCAAAAATAATACAAACGTATGTAATATGACGCTATCAGTGACTACGCAAATACTTTCATTAGCTGCAAGTATTTCGCCACGATGCCGATAGATGCATAGTAAGCACGTATCGGGTTGAGGAAACTAATACAAAACAAGGAAGTTAGATGATTCATATCACCTTTGTCCGTCATGGGCGTTCACAAGCCGACGACCTGAAAGTACACGAAGGACGATTCGACAGCCCATTGACTGAAGTAGGTATTCAGCAAGCACAAAATAGAGCAAAACAGTTTATTGAAGAAGGGCGCCAGTACGACGCAATCTTGAGCAGCCCAATGCAGCGGGCGCGACACGTCGCCGAGATCTTTTCTGAACAGCTAAATGTCAGCATAACGACTCATGATGAGTTGATGGAGCGTGACAACGGACCATTACAAGGTTTGCCATTTAGTGAATCTAAGCACAAATATCCTATGGCTGATTTCGTCAACCCATATCAACCTTGCGTTGTCTCTGCCAATGAAGGGGAAAGCGGTGTTGAGCTTTACGCCCGAGCAAGCCTTGCCCTTCAATCTATCATCAGACGTGGCAGTGGCCGCTACTTGGTGGTGTCTCACGGACGCTTCCTCAGCACGATGTTTAATGTGATTTGTGGCAACCAACCAAGAGCCAACGAAACTGGCGTCCGATTTGCGTTCGATGATTTGGGCTACTTCGACACTACTTACCGACCAGACTTGGATGTTTGGGTCATTCAATCTGTAAGGTGACTCCGTTATGCCAACACAACCAAAACTCTTTACTGAACGACTCATTCTGCGACCTTTCCAGCATGAAGATAGTGAACGCGTCGCGTTGCTCGCCGGAGAAAAAATCATTGCAGATATGACCGCGAACATTCCGCATCCTTATGAACTGACTATGGCGAAAACATGGATAGATGGGCATGGTCCTATGTTTAATGAGCAAAGAGGCATAGCGTATGCCATAACGCTACGTAGCACCGGAGAACTGCTTGGCGCGGTAAGTTTACCAAGAATTGAGGACGGTTATGGCACTCTAGGTTATTGGATTGGCGTGCCTTATTGGGGGAAAGGTTATGCATTCGAAGCATCTCAAGCGCTGATTGAGTTTACTAAATCTTATTTCCAACTCATCGGTATTCGAGTGATGCACTTGGTAGAAAACCAACGCTCAAAATCCGTGATACAAAAATTAAATGTGCCTTATGTAGGAAACAAAACCCTCGGCATGCAAGGAGCAGAACGTGAAGTTTGCGTCTACCAACGCAGATTTGATGCGAATAACTAAACCTGAAAGCGTTCCGCAAACTAAAGAAAGCATTGAGTGTACGGTGGGACTTGCCTCTTAGATTTGTAGTTAAGCGAAACTAAGAGGCTCTCATCGTGACATTATGATGTGCAAAAGATAACTAGATAGAACATGGAGTCATTGGCATGGAAAGCCTCGCAAAATCTCTCAATCAACAAGGGTTCCGCTGTCATGCGCTAGATAGAAAAGTCAGAGTAGAACTCGGTAGCTTTGGGCAATACGTTTACGTGATTAAGGACTACCAAACAGGTCACTATTTGGTTCAGCGCCATTTAACCATCAAAATGGCGACGTTTATCCTTATGCTGAGTACCGGTCTGTATGGCTTAGTGACCAAAGGAAGTGGCATCAGCGCGGTCCTTGCGGCTATCTCAGTTGGTGGGCTAATAAACCTGATTTTAATTGAAGTGAAATCTCAGCCGCTTACACAAGCTCTGCGTAAGCTGTCGAACATAAGCAGCGAGGAAATTCGAAGTGATCATTCATGAGACCTCACAAAACCTGCCAAAGAACAATCCGTTCTTATTCAGCATTTGGTTTCTATCACTCACCTACTTTGCTTATATAGGCGGTTACCTATGGTTAATAGGGGCCGGAATGGCTGTATTTGCCCTATTGCTGTTCGTATTACATCTATCTAAGCGTAAGTGGTTTACGCCAAAATCGATCAGCATTGAGTCCGCTTCTAATAGTTTGAAGTACCATCAAGATTCTACTGTGTATTTTCGTATTCCATTGAATGAAATCAGCAAGGTTCAAATTGAGAAAGAACCTTTCAATGGTAACTGCTTGATGCTCTACACCGCTAAAGATTCTTATCAGGTTCCAAATTCCAACAACTTCGATAAACTGCAATTAGCGCAATTAATGAGACAGCTCGAAGAGATGATTGATGATTGATGATTGAAATAGTCAAAGCAGATGTGAAGAGCACCATAGAGGTGGCTGAACTCGTTTCCAGAATCACGCAACGCCACATCCTTGAGCACTTTACCGAAGAAGGAAAACGGCGCTTTCTCGCAAGAATCGGACAAGATGTGACCCAAGCAATAACGCATCCAGACTTCTTTGCCTTAGCGGCATTCCGCGACAGTAAGGTGGTTGGCTTTGCCGCTTTAAAAGAAGATAACGATCTCACCCACTTGTTCGTAGCAACCGAAGTTCAAGGTCATGGCTTGGGTAAACAACTTCTCGATACGATATTGGGCTCAACCCAAGATAAACCAAGAAGTTATGTGCGTCTTCGCTCAGCACCCAACGCAGTGTCGTTTTATCAAAAGCACGGTTTTGAACGCACCGATGATCTCTGCGAGAAAGAAGGAATTCGTTATGTGCCAATGCGATTAGCTCTCCCTTCCTCTCTTGAAATACAAAAAAGCCAGCAGTGAGGCTGGCTTTTCTCTATCTTAGTCTTGAGCGACTTTCACACGAATCTTGCTTTTCGCTACGTTGCTCAAGTTCAGCGCTTCCAGTGCAGCAATCGCTTCTGCTTCATCTGGCATGATCACAAAACCGAAGCCTTTTGATAAACCGGTTTCTTGATCAAGAACCAATGTACAAAGCTCTACTTTGCCGTGTGCAGAGAACAGTGCACGCATGTCTTGCTCAGTCGTTTGACGAGCCAAGTTTCTTACTAAAAGTTTCATAGTGAACCTAGTGGTTTGAATAACCATACAATTCTCTCAGGTTCTTCAAAACGAACCAAGTGAATAATATTGTATACCCAAATGACTTCAAGATGCAGGATTCAGAGCGTTGTCATTGATTCGAGGTCAAGGAAAATAACGCAGCGTAATAGCTAGCTCTTTCCAAGTTGTTTGACGTAGCAATCGAGTCAATAACACGCTCCCAAAGGGCGAGCTGCCTTGGCTTGTATACTTTGTTGCCGATTCTTGATTTAGACCCACTAGACCTTTAAATCGCCGCCGCGTATACAAACCAAGTCATTCTCGCTGAACCTAGCATCTCGAGGTTATTTGGGTATACGAACAGCTAGATCATTCTAAGTACATCTGTTTAAATGATTTTTCGTTCATTTTTCACCCAAAGGAGAGTCGATATGGAAACGAAACGTCTTAAGCTAATCCCTGCTTGTTTAGATCGTGCAGAAGAAGCGCACCATGCAGTATTGCGTAGCCAGAAGACACTCGAAGTGTATCTTCCTTGGGTGCCACATGTGCTCACACTAGAAGCCATGATTGAGGGGACAGAAAAAGCCATCGCCAACTTTGAGAGTTTTGAAGGGGAGTTACGTTACTTCATCATTGAGAAAGAAAGCGACCACTTAATTGGTGCGGTAGGCTTAATGATTCGTGATCAAGAAGTGCCATCGTTTGAAATCGGCTACTGGCTGGATGATGCAGCGGTGGGCAACGGCTATATTTCCGAAGCGGTGCTTGAACTAGAGCGTTACGCGTTTGAAGACCTCGGCGCAAGACGCATTGCGATTACCGCAGATTCAACCAACCTAAAAAGCCGCGCCGTCGCAGAGCGTTGTGGTTATGACTTTGAAGGCGAGTTGAGACACGACCGCCTCTCTACTTCAGGGGAATTGAGTAACACTGTGGTTTACTCAAAAATCCGTAACTAGGCAGTTTGTTATTAAACTTTTTTATTAAATATAGCGCCACAAAAAATAAGCCTCACAAAGAGGCTTATTTTTATTTAACCGGTTTTTAAGACGCTGTTTAAACGCTAATTATAGAGCGCGAATGCGCCCAATTTCGTCTTGCTCAATACCCAAAGATTCAAGGAACTTTTGGTGTTCAGCAGGCTCCATCTCTTCGAATTTCTGGTGCCATGTCACCATGTCATTTTCAGAAAAACCCGCCGCCTGCATGATTTGTACCCAACGTTCTTTAGTCACAATATTATCCTCTATCAGTTGTGGTTCTTGTAGTAGCACCACGATCGCTTTTTGTTGCGCTCGCAGATTCTGAATCTCGCGTTCGAGTTCATTGAAATGGTCTTTCAAGATCTCCGCTTGAGATTTGCCTTTCTGTGCCAACAAAGTGCGTATGCTGGAAATCGGTAACCCGTAAGAGCGATATGACGAGATGGTTTTTAAACGCTGAATCTCGTTTTCTCCATACCAGCGATAACCGTTTTCTGAGCGATGCGCAGGCGCTAGCAAGCCTTCGCGTTCATAGTAGAGAATCGTAGTACGAGAGAGTCCACACTCTCTGGCCAGTTGGGTTACGGTTAGCATAATGGCTCCTTTTGTCGCTACAGGCATAGCATCAGCCCTACACTGATAGACGGGTCAACACGTTTTTCACTATACCTCAGAAACTCTTTCATTGAGGTATTGGTGCATCATTCAAATTGCTATCGAACAAACACAAAAAAGCCCGCGATAAACGCGGGCTTTGTTTTCACTTGAGAGAAATTAGTCTAGTTCAACCAACTTCTTCTCGTATTCTTTGTGTTGCTCAAGTACTTCTTGTGCTGCACCGCCAGTCAACTTACTTACGACAATAATCGCAATCGTTGAGAAGATGATGCCCGGTACGATTTCGTACACATCGAACCAACCACCTGATAGCTGTTTCCAAACCACGATAGTCACACCACCGATTAGGATACCTGCTAGTGCACCGTTACGGTTCATACCGCTCCAGTAAAGGCTAAGTACAACTGCCGGACCAAACGCAGCACCAAAGCCTGCCCATGCGTAAGATACAAGACCTAGAACAGAGCTGTCTGGTGTCATTGCTAGGAATAGCGCGATAAGAGAAATCACGATAACGCCAATACGACCAATCATCACGATTTCTTCAGACGTCGCATCCGGCTTAATCACTTGCTTGTAGAAATCTTCAGCTAAAGCAGATGAAGACACAAGAAGTTGTGAATCCGCAGTACTCATTACCGCAGCTAGGATTGCCGCCAATAGGATACCTGCAATCACTGGGTGGAATACCGTGTTCACCAATAGCATGAAGATTTTTTCGCCATCTTCTAGTTGCGTGCCTGGGTGACCCGTTACCCACACTAGACCAACAAGACCAACTAGCATTGCACCCGCCATAGAAAGCGCAGTCCAACCCACAGCGATACGACGCGCTGTTGTTAGGTCTTTGTTTGAACGAGAAGCTTTAAAACGCGCTAGGATGTGTGGCTGACCAAAGTAACCTAGCCCCCATGCTACCAACGAGATGATTGCGATAGCCGATAGAGGCTCGCCTTTCACGTCGTTCCATAGCGTTAATAGTTCTGGGTTAATGTTGTGCATGTCCGTCGCTAGTTGACCTAGACCACCGTCCATTACTGCAACGGGCACGATCATTAGTGCTGCCGCCATCAGTAGACCTTGCACCAAGTCCGTCCAAGATACCGCTAAGAAACCACCGAATAGCGTGTACGAAACCACACACACCGTGCCAATGATAACGGCAATGCTGTAATCCAAGCCGAATACGGTCTCAAACAATTTACCCCCTGCTACCAAGCCTGAGCTGGTATAGAAAAGGAAGAATAGAAGAATGAAGAACGCAGAGATTGTCTGAATCAGTTTCGACTTATCGTTAAAGCGACGCGACAGGAACTCAGGCAGCGTTAGCGCATCAGTTTGGATGCTGTAAGTACGTAGACGTTTTGCACTGATTAACCAGTTTAGCCATGTACCCACAAGCAGACCACCTGCTAGCCAGAACGCTTCAATACCTGCTGCATACGCATACCCCGGAAGACCAAGTAGCAACCAGCCACTCATGTCTGATGCGCCCGCAGAAAGTGCCGCTGGCCATGGACCAAGGCTACGACCACCTAGGAAGTAGTCAGATGAATTGGAAGTCCTCTTATACGCGTAAACGCCAATGGCAACCATAATTAGTAAATACGCCACAAAAGTGGTCGTGATAGCAAAGCTATTTTCTATCATTTGATAGTCCTCGTTATAATTATTTCCTTCCTTGCCCTCTTTGATATTTTGCCATCGCAGCAATACATCAAAGCAAGAGATACCAACCCAAATGAGCTCTACGACTCTTTGTGATTAGGTTGGCATCACAAGTCAGGTTAGTGGGAGTCGCTTCCCAACTCGAGTAGAGTCGCGTTACCGCCCACCGCTGTAATATTTATCGTTCGTGTACGCTCAGTAATAAAGCGCAACGATAGATGAGGATCATGAGTCAATGTCGGTGACTCTAAATCCGTTTCAGAAACTAAGCCGACGATAGCACCGTCACGCTTAGCCAGTTGCAGGTTAAGCGCATGCTCAACCTGTGAATGCCCAACATAACCCACACTACGTACGTCGCTGTCTAACAACGGGGAAGACGCATCGTACGCAACCACTTGGACTAAGTTAGATGGGAAGTTTGCTGACGCTACAGCCTGCTTAACCAATTGAGTAAGCTCTGTATTGTCACTGCAAATCACCACGCTGTTGCCTGCAATCAGAGCACAGGTGATCATTGCAAAGGTGCTGTACAGAGCGTTCTCGGTATTTGCTAGGTTGTTCTCACAAACGACCAAAGCCACACCGCGACCCGCTGCGTACAGCTCGTTAGTTTCGCCCGTAGGCCCCACTAACTGATGAGTTTCTGCCAACAGAGCAGACGCTTGCTGCAAGTGGTAAGACACCACTTTGCCCACCACGCTATGCTGCTCTTCAATCGCAGATTTAAATGCCAGCAAATGCTCACATTTGTAATCAAAATCGGTCAGATTCCACTGCTCCCACGCAGAGAATGCATCTTTAAAATACGTGATTTGATGAACCATAATGCGACTCCTTATGCTTTCTCTGCTTGAACAAGATGTTGTTGAGTGAAGCGGTATAGGTAGTGAGGACCACCTGCCTTCGGCCCCGTACCCGACAAGCCTTGACCACCGAATGGCTGAACGCCAACGACCGCACCAACCTGATCGCGGTTGATGTAGCAGTTACCCACACGAGCGTGTTTTTCAATCCAACGATAAGTGGTTTCGTTACGGCTGTGGATGCCCATTGTGAGACCAAAACCGGTTTGGTTGATTTGCTCAACCACGTTTGGCAACTCAGACGCTTTAAAGCGAACAATGTGCAAGATAGGACCAAATTGCTCTTCTTTCAGAACATCAATGCCCGAGATTTCGAATGCACTTGGCGACACAAAATCACCGTGCTGACACGCTTCATCCAATTGCAGCTGTGCAACTTTGGTTTGCGTGCTTGTCATGTGCTCTAGGTGAGCAAGGAGTTTATTTTTTGCATTGCTGTCGATAACCGGACCCACATCCGTTTTGTGTAGGTAAGGAATACCAACATGCAGTTCATTCATCGCACCTTGGATAAGGTTGATGATGCGATCCGCAACATCTTCTTGAACAAACAGGACACGCAGGGCAGAACAACGTTGACCTGCAGAAGCGAAAGCAGAACGAATCACGTCACGCACAACTTGCTCTGGCAGTGCCGTACTATCCACAATCATCGCGTTTTGACCGCCAGTTTCAGCGATAAACGGTACTGGCTTCGCGCTGCGCTCGGCAAGCGTCACGTTGATGCGCTGCGCCGTTGCTGTCGAACCAGTAAATGCCACGCCTGCAATCGCATCGTGAGACGTTAGTGCATGACCAATTTCACCACCACGACCTGGCAATAGCTGAATCACACCAGCCGGGAAACCAGCTTCTAACATCAATTCAATCGCACGCGCCGCAATTAAGCTGGTTTGCTCAGCAGGCTTAGCCACAACAGTGTTACCTGCCACCAATGCCGCTGTGACTTGGCCAAGGAAGATCGCCAGAGGGAAGTTCCATGGGCTGATACAAACGAACACGCCTAACCCTTCGCGGCTAGAAATGCGCTTCACGCCATCAAATCCTTCCAACTCGAACGCTTGAAGGTTTTGCGCTTGTTTCGCGTAGTAACGACAGAAGTCGACCGCTTCACGCACTTCATCAATGCTGTCATGAATCGTCTTGCCCGCCTCTTGATGACAAATCGCCACCAGCTCAGCAAGGTTGGCTTCCATTAGGTCAGCCAAAGTTTCTAAACACTGCGCTTTTTGTTCTATCGCGGTGCCTTTCCACTCAGGGAATGCAGCATCAGCCGCTTCGATTGCAGCGGAAACATGATCAAGGCTTGCGAAAGCCACCTGACCTACTTCGATACGGCGATCGTAAGGTGCGGTAATGATTTCAGCAGCACTTTCCTTGATCATGCTTTCGGCATGTTTTTCGCCGTTGATGATCGGACCCGCTGTCCACTTCTGTGTAAGGAAGCTTTCAACCTGCGCTTCAAACGGCTTCGCTTCGCTATCGATATCAACGTTGACACCGTATGAGTTTTTACGCTCCGGGAAAATGCCGGTTGGCATTGGAATTTGACCGTTGTGTAGCGTCTCAAAAGAGGTCAGCACATCAACAGGATGATGCGTCAGCTCTGAAATAGGACAACGCGCATCGACCAAACGGTGCACAAACGAACTGTTCGCGCCATTTTCTAGTAAGCGACGAACCAAGTAAGGCAGTAGATCCGCATGGCTACCAACTGGCGCGTAAATACGAACTGGCTGACCATAAGTGTCCATCACATGATTATAAAGCGAATCGCCCATACCATGCAGACGTTGGAATTCGTAATCTTTGTGTTCTGCCATTACAGCAATCGCAGTAACAGTGTGTGCGTTGTGGCTAGCAAACTGCGGGAAGATATTACCGCGCACGCCTTCACTTAGTAGGAAGCGCGCACACGCTAGGTAAGCAACATCCGTCGCTTCTTTGCGCGTGTAAACTGGGTAGTTCTCGTAACCTGCTTGTTGTGACCACTTGATTTCGCTGTCCCAGTACGCGCCTTTTACTAGACGAAGCGGGATCAAATCACCCTGCTCTTTCGCTAGACCGTTTAGCCATACCAATACAGGCAATGCACGTTTCGAGTAGGCTTGAACTACCAGACCAAACTTGCCCCAGCCTTTCAAAAGGTCGCTGCGATACAGTTTTTCAAACAGTTTTAGTGACAGCTCAAGACGGTCCGCTTCTTCTGCGTCAATCGTAATGGCAACATCCACTTCGATAGCGCGCTTGAGCAGTTGCGTTAAGGTGTCGTAAAGCTCTGTCATCACGCGTTCTTCATTCGCCACTTCGTAACGTGGGTGAAGTGCTGAAAGCTTGATAGAAACAGAAGGTGCAGGACTTGTATCGCTACCGTACGTTTCACGACCAACGGCTTCAATCGCCATTAGGTAGTCTTTGAAGTACTTGCTTGCGTCTGCCGTAGTCAGCGCCGCTTCACCCAACATATCAAATGAGTAAGTGAAACCTTTGTCGCGCATTGGGCGACCGTTTTTCTGCGCTTCTTCAATCGTACGACCACGTACAAACTGATGACCCATGATCTTCATTGCCTGATACATGGCTTTACGAATCACAGGCTCTGAGAATTTATTTACCAGACGGTTTACAGCCTGACCTGGGCTCTGGGTTTCTTGCTCACCAAGACCAATCACTTTACCCGTTAACATTAAGCCCCAAGTCGAAGCGTTAACGAAGACCGAATCAGAACTCTTAAGGTGAGATTTCCAGTCAGCAACGCTTAACTTATCTTTAATCAGAGCATCTGCCGTTGCAGAATCAGGAATACGCATCAAGGCTTCTGCAAGACACATCAGCAAGATACCTTCTTGGGTATCTAAACTGTATTCCAGCAGTAACGCATCAATCATCTGAATTGACTTCTTGTCCGCACGGATGGCTTCGATAAGCTGGGTTGTTTGGGTCGTGATTGCCGACTTTTCTTCCGCTGTCGGCGTTGCTAGTGGCAATAATTGCTCTAGCCATTGAGACTCGTCCACCATGTACAATGGCGAGATCAGTGACCACAACTTATCAAGCGGCTGCTCGATAAATTCCGGTGTTAACACGTTCGTTGCTGTAAACATGCGTTTTCCTCAATCTCTCTCCTCGAAAACCGCTTCGAGGATCATCAATGGCTGGCAGTGTATTTTGAGCCCGAGAAGAATACTTGTCAAAAACTCCGAGCTTTTTGCTAAAAACTCGCTTTTATAACAAAACATCTACATAGTCACACGCAATTACATAATATATTGTGTTGTAAAAATTCATCTTTGCATGTCATTTACAACAAAAAATGACGATTTTTCGAGAATTTTTATTTGAATAAGAAGGATTTAGATTGCTATTTTGCGAGGAATGGACAAAAAAGTGGAAAGTTATCGGGGAAATAAACAAAAAAGTTCAGCTTGGTGACAAAAATACATGCACAAAAAAACCGCGATCCATGCGCGGCTATTTCTCAATAAGCAATTTAATGAATAAAAATAGAAGCATAATATTAATGCTGTTTCTTATACTGGGAAGGTGACAATCCTTGTAAACGAGTAAAAGTATGCGTGAAAGTACTTTGGCTCGAGAAACCTGTAAACTCAGCAATCTGTCCAAGCGTTAAGTTACCTTGCTCAATCAAATCACGCGCCATATCGATGCGTTTACCTAGCACATACTGATGCGGTGTAATGCCCATCTGATCTTTAAACAAGCTGTGGAACTGGCTTTCGCCCAAGAACACACTCCCTGCCAACTGTGCCACACTGATTTTATGACTAAGATGCTGCTCGATATAGCGGTCAATCGCTTCCAAATCAAAGCGAGACTCTTTCCTAGACGTTTCAAATGCCGATATATGACGTTGCATCAGAGCAATCACAGTGTCATTACAAGCACGGCTAAGCAGTAAGTCGTCGGGATGATTGCGCATCTCTTGCACCAGCATCTGAATCAGCTTTTGGATTTGGCCATCCAACTGGAAATAAAGGTGAGATCGCTCTAGGTTATTGATTTTCTGAAGCATCTCTGGTTCGTCACTCGCTGGTTTTGGCATGTTGAGCACCAAAATATCAGACTGATGAATCACGCCACCGAAAGCATGATCAGAAGACGCCGTTACGATGCATCCTTGTCCAGGACCAACCAAGTTACCCTGTCCGCGGACTTCAAATTCTGCTTGTCCTTTCAAGCCGATCACAATCTGGGTATAAGCATGATCATGACAATCCATATAAGACGGAAGCGTGATCAGCTCTGCTGGCTTAGGCAGCATGATCTCTTTATATAGCGGGGCTTTCGGGTTATCTGAATCACTCATTTCGAACTGTCGTCTTTACACGGTCGGCTTACACCTTGGCATCATATACCTTCTCGGTTGGGTTGCAAATCTTCCCCAATTCAATCGCACAAGATCAAATCAACATGATCAAAGCACTCAACATGATCATAGTTCCGGAACGATGATCATGCGAGCGTAACCTACGGTCATTGCTCAACCAATTTTATTAACAAAAACCGAAAGATAGATAAATATCTATAATTTGGCCGCGCACAGGACGAAGATCCTCATTCCCTATGACTCACACTTCTGACGCTATATAGCCGAAATGACGATAAATTCATGGATAGCACGAATCTGGCAAGAGAAATAATCGCTTAAAAAGAAGATTTTTTCTTTAAAACAGTAGCATAGAGGGATTTCCCCCCTTTCGAATATGCCTCTAATTCAATACATTAGATCTCGAGCTTCGGAGGCATACGACCCGGAGCTCATCGGTATCTTATTGATACCTCTAATTTACTTAGCAGACCCTCGCTATGTAATTTAGAACCTCTTCTACACGTCGACAAGATTTATCTTGTGTTGCCAGCCCGTCTTCAGGCTGGCTTTTTTTTGTCTCAAGCCAATGAAAACAATGGCATAAACTGATAGTATGGCCGCACTTAATTCCATCCCAGTGTAATGAAACTCGAGGCTTCACCTCACGAACTCATATTCGCTCATTACACAAATCACGAAAGCATGATCAAGGTTAGTATCTGTAATACCAATCAATGTTATCTGTTGGGATAAGCCTGCTGGATCACATACCAAACGTATGTTGCTTCTTTGTTCAGCAGTATAATAAGCAGTAATAAGTGAGCCATCTTGTGAATATTCCAGTCAATGCCATAGAACAGTCGCTTCTCCGACAGCTACCGGGTTGTTGGGGATGTAAAGATAAAGACTCAGTATTCCGCTATGTAAACCAAGAATACGCGGAGCTTTTGGGGCATACTTCTCCCGACGAGTGCATAGGGAAAACCGATTTTGATATGGTGAGCCCAACGACCGAGTGTGCACTTGAGTTTCAACGTCAAGACCACTACGTAATTGAAAGTGGTGAATCTCTTAAGATTCTCGATATACACCCATACCCCGACGGCCGTTGGCGGGCGCACATTTTTACCAAAACACCTTGGCGCGATGATGACGGTAATATTGTCGGCACCATTTTTTATGGACGAGAGTTGACGGATACCGCAATCATAGAGGTTGGATATTGGGTATGCCGAGCAATCGGCGTACATAATGATGAAAAATCTATTTTCCGCTTCTCTAACCTAAAACCAGAGCCAGAAAAACTGACCAACAGAGAGCAAGAAACACTATTTTTGCTCCTGTATGGAAAGAAGCCTCAGTACATCTCTCAAGTAATGGGCATTTCAACTAAAACAGTAGAAGGCCACGTAGCACGCTTACGCACAAAATTTGAGGCAAACAGTAAAAATGAGTTGATTGATAAGGCAATGGAAGCTGGCTTCGGCTCAATCGTGCCTCAGACTCTCCTGAAAAGGCAACTCTCCGTAGTATTAAACGGAGAACGATAGACATTTAACCACAGCGAGCCATAACGTTTGGCTCGCTACTATTAGCACTTCACCTCTCCTCATCATTCCACTGTCGTTAGAGCTTTCGTGACTTCACACATACAAAATCTTAAATATGAAACAAAATATGGGATCGATATCACAATAGTTGTGGTATTATACCGCCCCGTTGCGTAATCGTAAGCAGTGGACACAACGCAGAGTCATACGCTGGATCGTTTGTAATTTCACTTTTTGAGAAACAGCTATACTCATTAAATGGCTTAGTTATTACATTAATAATAAGGTGATTAGCTTATGTGTAAATGTGGTTCAATGCAGATCGTACAAGTAAAACAAAGTTGGGCTGACAAGCTTTTCGGCTATTCAGAACGATGGAAATGCCAACTTTGTCGTAAGATCTTCCGCATCTAAAACGTTGCGAAACCAACAAACTACTTAAACCCTATATTAATAGGGTAGATAAAAGCAGTGGCCCGACAATGATTGTCGGGTTTTGTTTTTTCTAGTAATCCCCTAAAATCTCCCCCCATAAATCTATCACTTATTCGAAAGTTCCATTTCATGAACAAGAGCTTAATGACAAATATTCTGGCCCTAGCGTTAATGGGGGCTGGCTACCATATTCAAAATGATTACCTTTGGTTCGCGGGGCTGTTTGCGTTTTCTGGTGCAATTACAAACTGGTTAGCCATACACATGCTGTTTGAGAAAGTACCTGGATTATATGGTTCAGGCGTAATTCCCGCTCGTTTTGAAGAATTTAAATTCGCCATCAAACAATTAATGATGGAGCAATTCTTTACTGAAAAAAACATCGACCGATTCCTGAATCAGGAAATGTCAGGTGGGGTTAACATCGACTTAGAACCTGTCATTGAGAAAGTAGACTTCGAGCCTGCTTTTGACAAGCTTGTTGGCGTAATCGAAACTTCGTCATTCGGCGGTATGCTTGCAATGTTTGGCGGCTCAGAAGCACTTCAACCTTTAAAACAGCCGTTTGTTGAGAAAATGCAGGAGTCGATGGTTGAGCTCAGTCAGAGTGACACCATCAAACAAGCTTTAAAAGAACAGCTTGAATCACCAGCAATGATGGATGAAATTAAACAGAACATCGAGGGCATCATAGATCAACGCCTAAGTGAATTGACGCCAAAATTGGTAAAAGAAATCGTACAAAAGATGATTCGAGAGCACCTAGGCTGGCTTGTTGTTTGGGGCGGTGTTTTTGGTGGTCTAATTGGTATAGCCACCTCAGCTATTAGTGCTTAACCATTAAATGATTAGGGCCCTTACTCAGGGCCCTTTTTGATTTTAGCTGACTCGAAACTTAGTCCACACTTGTGAACGCCAACGCCTTGCCATAATGATCCCACGTACCCACTCATCAAGCGCCATCGCCATCCAAGCACCGAACACGCCGTAGCCCATATGAATACCGAAGACATAGGAAAATAACACCCCCAGTCCCCACATGCTTAAAATACCCATTTGTACCGGGAATTTGATATCACCAGCCCCCTTCAGTGCCGAAATGAAGATCAAATTAAACACGCGTCCCGCTTCCAGCAAGATAGACCCCAGAATCAAAGCACCGGTTAATGCCAAAATTTCTGGCTGATCGGTGAAGACGGTTAAAATTTCATCTCGGAACAGGTAAATCAACGTCGTCGCCGTTGTTGATGCGATAAAACCCACTAAAAAGTAAATTTGAACACGTTTTAGAATACTTGTTATCCAACCTTTACCGATGTAGTAACCAGTCTGAATCTGCGACGCCTGGCCAATGGCTAAGGCAAATGCAAAAGAGAAACGGGCGATATTTTGCGCATAAGTTAATGCCGCAAGTGATGATGTTCCCATCTGCACTACAAAATAAACGATGCAGATTTGCGCCATATTGTAAGACAAAACTTCACCAGCGTTCATGCCACCGATTTTCAAAATCTTCTTGTAAACGCCACCCGACACTTGTTTTAGCTTTGACATTGGCACGTCAATGCTACTTCGGGTCAGGATCACACCAAGCATCAATGTACCGATCACTTGGCTAACGACCGTCGCAACCGCAACCCCTTCGACTCCGTACACAGGTAGGCCAAACGGCTGATAAAGCGCAATGTAGTTACCGATGATGTTAAACACTCCAGAGATGAGGTTCACCACCATTGGTGATCGCGAATAACCGTGGCTCCGCAAAATCGTAGTAAAGACGATACCGATGGTCACGTTAAACGTCATTGCACCACTGATCAGTAAGTATTCTCGAGCGTACTGCTCAACTTGGGCTTCTAAGCCGTAGTATGGCAAGAAGAACACCGCCCCAATCACAGCCAGCACACTCAAGAATACGCCGACAAGCACGGATAAAGCGATACTTGCAACACCCACATCAACGGAGTCTTTCTCGCGTCCTGCACCATTATATTGCGCAATCAGAATCCCCGTACCACTGCTTACAAAGGTGGATACAATGATTAGGAAAAATGTTAATTGTGTGATTACCCCAACGGCGGATACCGCTTTGTCTGAGTAACCACTCAACATAAATACATCGCTGGTTCCTAAAGCCGTCCGTAGCAAAATTTCCACAAGTATTGGCCAAGCTAATGCCACAATGGACATACGCTGGTTGATATTCTGGCTTTTAGGCATGTGTTTGACCTTTCCTAAAACTAAAAACTGCCCCACAGAGAACTGTGAAGCAGTTTGAGTTATCGACTAATTTTGTGCGCGGATTGTATAACTTTTGAACGCAAAGTCACGTTACTTTTAGGGGTATTTACAAGAAACATTCCCCACCATTTACCCAGCAACAACAAAACCATAAGCTTACGCTATCATTCATTATTTACTGCTTGATTATTTTGATTTTTTCCAGCTCTAAACCCGGCTTAACAAAGTCGATATCTAGGGTGTAGAACCCAGGATTCAACTTCACCTTCAAACCTTCTACAGTAATCAGTTCACCATCCGTGCCATGCATTGGTAACGTCATACTAAAGTCTCCATTGAGGAATAGACTGCAAGAAGATTGTGCCAGAGAGTCACGCTCGTATTTCATCATGCCATTGAACTGGTATACACCTTCCTCGCCAACCTGAAGCACAACCGAAGCGTTCACTTTCGTATTCAAGGTAATTTCCTGTTCAACGAAATGCGCTTCTTCACTCGGTTGCTCAGTTTGTGCAACAAAGGTTTTGATTGGTTCGTAAGCTTTCAGTGGTCGTTCCATAACTGGAGCGGCCATGATGAAGCGACAGATATTCATCGCAGAGCGTTGCAACTCACCAATGGTTAGTGTGCCGTTTTCTAGCGCTTGTAACGTGTCATCGCCCATCGCATTGCTCTCTGCACCATCATTCTCGACCACCATGTAAAGATCGTTTTGTGCACGCACCATAAATGAAGTAAAGGTTTTACTCTCTTCACCCGCTTCGATTGGGTCATTCATCTTCGCCCACCAATCCGTCATCACAATGCCGGTGTAGCCCCACTCATTACGCAGAATAGTGGTGTTTAAGTCGTAGTTGGATGCCGCCCAATGCCCATTCACTGGGTTGTAAGACGTCATGATGGTGGTCGCATTACCTTGCTTCACTGCCATCTCAAACGGCTTGATATGGATTTCACGCAGTGCACGCTCAGACATGATGCTGTCCACATCCACACGAGCGGTTTCCTGATCGTTCGCCGCATAGTGTTTGATGGTGCCCGATACGCCTGCTTTGCTTAAACCACGAGTCTGCGCTGCCGCCATTACGCCCGTCATAAACGGATCTTCAGAGAAGTACTCGAAGTTACGTCCATTCAAAGGGTGACGATGAATATTGATGCCAGGGCCAAGCAAGGTATCAATGTGGTTGGCACGCAACTCTTCACCAATCAGGAAGAAAAGCTCTTCGTTTAGAGCAGAGTTCCAAGTACAACCAAGCAAAGTGCCAATTGGTACCTGCGTTGCCTTGTGTCCACTGTCCATACGAATACCTGACGGGCCATCTGCTGCCGCTGCCGTTGGAATACCAAGTTCAAACAGGCTGTCCGACACACCACCAAACGCGGCAGCTGTTCCCGGCGTCACTTTCGGACTGCACATACCTTCACCACGAACGATAGTGGCAAGTTGCTCCGATGACATCTGCGCGACAAAGTCCTCTAGGCTCGCTTTGCCTTGTTTCACGTCCATCAACTTAATGCCTTGGTTGCCGGTCAGTTTGAACGTGCGAGGCATATTAGCTTGGATACGCTCAGCTAAAGAAACGCTGCGTTGTGGCGTCATTTCATGGCTCATCGCATACGTGCCATTGTCGCTCTTTTGTGCAGGCTTCATGCGTTCAAATTCATGGATTGGCGCGCAAGCTTCACTCAATACTTCAACGACTAATGTGTCATCCAATTGGAACGTCGCCGCAACTGGCTTAGCGTGACGTACACTTTCACCGATACAGAACTGGTAGCAACCCGCTTCCAGCACATAACAGCTGCGATGTCCGGTCGCGCCGCTGTCATCGTAAGAAGCTAGCGAAGCAACAGGTACTGAGATACGAACCAACTCACTCGCGCCAGGCTTAAGTGTTTCTGTTTTAGCAAAGCCCGCCAACACGCGAGCAGGTTTACCTAGCTTGCCTTGGGGCGCTTCAACATAAAGCTGCACCACTTCTTTGGCGGCAAATTCAGAGCCAACGTTGCTCACTTCAACATCAAAGTGCAGCACAGCATCTGCGCCTTGCCCTTCGGTTGTGAACTCGACCAAATCACGGCTGAAATCGGTGTACGATAGGCCAGCACCAAACTCAAACTGCACCACTTCAGGATTGAAGGTTTCAAAGTAACGGTATCCCACGTAGATATCTTCAACGTAGATGTTGCAGTCTTTACGCCCAAAGTTCGCCGATGATGGGTAGTCGGCAAGATCATAAGCAATCGAGTCGGTCAAACGTCCACTTGGCGATTGCTCGCCAGAAACGATATCTGCCAAACCATGACCGCCTTCCATACCCGCAGCCCAGCTGTAGAGCACACCTTTGATGGATTGATTGCCTTCGATAGTGTTTAACCACGCCATGTCCATGATGTTGGTGACGTTCATCACTACGATCACGTCGTTGAAGTGGCGATTGACCTTAGCGATCATGTCCGCTTCTTCTGCAGTTAAACGGTAGCTGCCCGGCTCGTCGGCGTTGTCTTGGTCTTCACCAGCGGTACGACCAATAAACACCATGGCTTTGTTGGAACTGGATGCCGCTTTGGCCACAAGTTCATCAGTCAGTGGCATTTCCTGCTGGAACCAAGGTTCCGCCGCCCAACCACCGCCGCCATCGTCAAATGGGTGCTCTGCAATCCAATCTTGATAGACCGCGACCAACTCTTCATTCAAATGAACCTTTGCATTAGCGCGCAACCCGTCTAGCGCACAGATCGCGTAAGGCACATTCACTGCCCCGCCCGAACCTGTGCCGCTGCGGTGCGTATCAATTTGGCAGCGACCAAACAGAGAAAGAGTATCTTGCGCGATCAGAGGTAAAACCGCGTCATTATTTCTGAGAAGTACAATCCCTTCAGCTGCCGCTTGTCGGCTTACAGGGACGAGGTTCTTTTGCGCTTGGCTAATTTGTTTATTGTTCATACACAACCCACAACCGTTCATTTTTATTTCGTATTTCAGCGCGCTGAATGACAACGGGTCATTAAAGTCGCGCAATTCGTTATTGGCATCGTGCTTTTCACCAGCTAAACAGGCATTGAAGGCAAGTTAAAAAACGTCGCCAGCCCAGCAAAAACGGGCAAAATACGTCGATGAAAATTCGTTTTTCTAAGTGGAAATAGTATGCTGACCGGATGCGCCATTCTACCAAAATGGCGACAGTAAAAAGGAATATCGCGACATGAGCATCATCTACCAACTCAAAGCACATCAGAAGCACAGTCATCTCAAGTTTGCCTACGTCGACGGACATCACCATTGTGATTTTGCCGCCCACAAACATGACTTTTCTGAACTGTTTTTGGTGGTCAGTGGCAGCGGTAAACACACGGTCGCGGAATACGAATACCCGCTACACAAAGGTGATGTATTTGTGATTAATGGCGACATCGAGCATGGCTTTCGAGACGTAAACAAACTCAAGATCATTAACTTGATGTTTGACTCCAACACGCCGTTTTTTGAAATCCCTTCCATGCGCCAGTTGTCCGGCTACCAAGCCATGTTCAAGGTCGAACCAATCGCGAGACAAACCACCGAGTACAAAGCCAAACTAACCCTCGACCGTCAGCAATTGCCAGAAATCGAGCGCCTGTTATCGGTTTTAAAAACGGAATATGAAGCCTCGCAGCCTGGGTTTGAAGTCATGCTAACCAGCTTAATGCAGCAGTTGGTGATTGCTCTTTCCCGAATGTATCAAGACCAGAGCCAAGAGTTGCCACAAACCACACTTGCACTCAGCCGAGCCTTGGTATTTATTGAGCAGCATTTCAGTGATGTCGGCGTAAACAGCGATGCAATTGCGAAAGCAGCCTTCATCAGTAAACGTCAGTTAGAAAGGCTGTTTCGCCGGTTTTTAGATACATCACCGAACCAGTATTTGCGTGATGTACAGTTGAACTACGCGACAAAGTTATTGTGTGAAGAGAACGAGCGCTCGGTACAGCACATCGCCGAACAGTGTGGATTTTCGGACAGCAACTATTTCTCGAAATGCTTTAAACAGAAGTTTCAGCACAGTCCGAGAAGTTACCGCAAAGAACATTTCTTACTGGCATAAAAAAAGCCGCTATGCCAGCGGCTATGAATGGGTAACCATTCACTGCAATATAATCGAGCTCCCCCATAACATGCCCAAGTCGATTCAAGATAGTATGTTGCAAATCGTTTCTCGGCTCGGGCATTACCTCTCGCATATTGCCAATGGAGTGAGCGCGGCCCCCCAAGAGCCGCACTTGAGTTAAGAATCCACGTATTGGCTTACCACCACGCCTCGAACATGGCACCTACTGTCACAGTATCCACGTCTGATGAAATCTTCTCACCTGTTACTGAGTCAAAACCTGTGTACTCGTTGTCTGCATTACCCACTGTCGCGTAGAAACGCAGCATTGGTCGAGACCAAGTTTCAGGACCGATCGCCATGTTTTGCGATAGCGTCATTTTCCAAGAGCTGTTGGTTGCGTCGATATCATCGTAATCCACCACGCTGTAGCCCGCTTCTAGCCACGTAGAGTGGATATCATTCCATTGGTAAGTTGGACGAACAATCGCGTTGTAGTTTACGCGGCTTTCATCACTTTCCACTTCAAGCGCTTGGTAAGCAGCTAAGTATTGAATGCCCGCTTTGTCAGTCAATGAAGTGCTACCATCAAAGCTGACTAGAGTTGCTGTTTGGCCGTCAGCTAGGTCAAACACACTGTCTTTTGCGTTATCAGAGTAACGAACAATCACACGTTGGCCCGACATCGATAGCTCACCCGCGACTTGGTATGCCGTTACATCGCCAACATCTTCGCCATCCAATTTCTCAGAAGCAAAACCATAGTTGGCGTATAGGCTTAAATTCGCAGACTCGCCCAGTTTGATGCTGTGAAGTTTACTTGTGATTGCGTAGCGACCATTGTCACCTACCATGTCGCCTTCAACTTGAGCTACCGCACCGAAGTCCAGCATCGCACCACCAAGGTTTAGGTTATAGAAACCCGCACCTTGACCATCGTGCATCATCCAAAAGTAGTCGTTCAAATCGGTTTGTGGACGTTGATGGAAGTCACGACCTGCCCAAACATAAAGATCTGGCTGAGATTCGAATAGGTTTGTCGCACCAGCGTACATCTTCTTCACGTTTACGCCGCCATCGTCAGCCCATGAAGCATCTGCCCAGTGATCCAACATAAACACGAGATCCCAGATTGCACCACCATCACTCTTGAAGGCACGAGCTAACTGGAATTCACCGCCGTTTTGTTCATTACCTAAACGACCTGTTGCGTTTGAGTTCAATGCGCCAGCCGTGCCCACTGTCAGAGCATCACTGCCTTGGTAGCCCGCGCCGTAACGTGCGTAACCAGAGAATACGATGCCTAATGGCACTTCCGTTTCTGGTGTTAATACAGCAGGTTGTTGATCGTAGACGTAGCCAGTTTCAATTCTTGTTTCCAATTCTTGAATGCGTTTTTCAAGCGCTTCAATCTCAGAATCAGCAGCAAAAGAAGGTAGAGAAGCAAACGAAGCAGCCACTGCTAGGGTAAGAGGTAAAACCTTAAAGTTTTTCATGATAACTCCATCATTATTATATTTTGCATTTCCAAGAAAGCGCTTTCTTAATGAAGCAAAATTTTTTGCCAGAAATGAGCAAATTGAGCTGATGTTTGAGGAAAAAAGACAGAAATCCCCCAAATATCAGCAAAACGGCTATTCCCTAGCGCTTTTGACGGCATTATATGGACAAAAAGCGAGCTAAAAAGTGATCACACTCACCAAGAAAGCGTTTTCTTAGTGTATGGATCACATCATTGATACATTTGATCATTAGTTTGAGTGATTGATCATACAAGCAGCTCAAAAAGCTCATTAACGGATAATGAGCCTGCATTCATAGCACCAGCTCGATGCCGATTTTCAGGATGCAACAATGTGAATATCACACCGTTCTAAAGCTCTATCGATGCTCTAGAACCCATGTAAAAAAGGGCCTTCCACTATTTCAGTGCTAAAATCCATCAAAGCTAAGTCGCCCTTAAAGGACGCGCCTGAAACAATCACACTCCTCAAAGCAAAGCCCCTGTAACACATTCTAAAAAGCTCACTACAATACGTCTAAAAGCATAGGCCTTGGTGTTGAAATGCTGCTTTGACATGAGATTTAGGAAAGCGCTTTCTTGAGGTTAAGTATAAAAAGGGAGATAATTCAATAAACAGAATTTGTAAAATCTCGTTATTGCTTCATAAGCTGATGAAAATTAGAGAATAAGATCACATTCGCTTTTGCTTCTGTCCTTTACTCTCTTTGTTTATGGGCTGATGAGTCTTAATGTTATTGAAAGCACTTTCGAACTTTCAGATGCGAGTGATTTCACGTGCGCATTTTCGTTGAATTTATACACCAATGGATCTCGCTTGGTAGACCAGAGCGCGACCAAGTCGACAAATGTGATGCCTTCTCTATGACGAATAGAAAACGGCGAGTAACATAGTTCGATAATTAGAATGGATAAGGTACTTCCCATTGATCACGATTAAAGAAGTCTCTGAGCTGGCAAAAGTTTCTCAATCTACTGTCTCACGAGCGCTAAACGGCCATCCGACAGTCAAAGAAGCCAACCGTAAAAAGGTATTTGATGCGATTGAAAAGCTGGGCTACAAGCCGAATGCGTTTGCTCAAGCCTTGGCGTCTAGCCGTTCAAACAGTATCGGGATGTTGGTTGGTTCTTTAGATGGTCCTTTCTACGGCCCTTTAATGCATAACGCAGAAAACACCGTACGCGAAAGCAATAACCATCTGATCGTGACCAGCGGCTTAGAGTCCCATTCACGTGAAATCGATTCGATTAACTTCCTACGCTCTAAGCAAGTCGACGGTTTGATCATTCACTCAGACATGCTGTCAGACGATGAATTGATTGAAGTTATTGAGAAGACACCATCAACCATCGTGCTCAACCGTTACATTCCTGAGGTTGCAGATAAGTGCATCTTTATCGATAACGAATTGGGCGGCTACTTAGCAACAAAACACATGCTTGAAAATGGCCACACCAAAGTGGCTTGTATCACAGGTCAGTTAAGCAAAATTGATAGCCGAGATCGCTTACAGGGTTATCGAAATGCTCTTAGTGAACATGGCATTGCGTACGACAGCAACTTAATTGTCGAAGGTCGTTTTGACCATGAAGACCGTGGTTTAAATCATACCTGTGCACGTCGATTGCTTGACCGCGATCCTGAAATTACCGCCATCTTCTGCCATAACGACAATATCGCACTCGCGGTGTATGACGTCGCGTACGAACGTGGTTTAGAGATTGGGAAGGACATTTCTGTTGTCGGCTTCGATAACGACAGCCATAGCCAACATATTCGTCCAAAACTGACCACGGTAAACTTCCCAGTACGAGAAATGGGCCGTGAGGCCGCTCAAGGGGTAATTGCTTTAGTACATAAACAAGAGCGCCCACTTAAGCATAAACTGACACCAGAGTTAATCGTGCGAGAGTCCGTCGGAAAACGATGATCTCCACACTCCAGTCGTACCAACTGGTTTGGCTGAATACAGATACAAAAAGGCCCCGATATCGTTCGGGGCCTTTGCTTTTCAGCGATTTATGCTCTTAATAGCGATGTTGGAATCGACACAACGACTTTCTCAACCTCTCCAGAGCGCGCAAAAATTTGCTGACTCAACGCGCTCGATAGCGCCAAACCCTCAACAACAAGCTGCTTACCATTGGATTTGGTTAATACCATACCAGCTTGAATCTCCGACTCCACAAGTTGATACACAAACGGCACTTGGCACAGAGTAAACGCCAACTGATCTTTCTCAACCACATAGCTTTGCGTTTGACCCGCCACACTTTGGCAAGAGAACGGTGCCGAATCGGTCAAGAACTCATGACGATGAAGCAAACGTGGGTCGATACGAATCTCGCCCTCTTCAACCAAGATACCCAGCTCAACAAAGCGCGTAATCACTTCTTCTTTCACCTGCCCTGTCATACCTGGTTGCTGCGCACCAGCATGCTTTGGTGTGTGAGAGTACGGATCTGTTGGGAATGCGCCGTAGTTTTCTGGCGTTTTGTTGAAACCAATACCAGCGCGAACTCGGTAGTAGTATTCCGCTAACTTTTGCGTATCTTCGCTATCAGCGTCCAGTTCACGCGCTGCCAAGTAGTTTTCTTGTACCGCGAGCAACAGCTTAGAAACCATGTGCCAGTAGATACAGCCTAAACCTTCGTAACCAAACATAGTGCCTGAGCGGCCAGTAAACGCTTTGTGATTGAACACATCTTCGTATAGGGCTTCAATCGCTTCCCATTCTTCTTCAGCAACATCAGCATAATCACCACGGAGTTGCTGAATCTGAGCTTTAAGATAACCGCTGTTCTCTAGGCTCGCATGGAAGTGGAATTGACCTTGCTCATCCGCATTTACTAAGCGTTGATCGCCCTTCTTCAGCATCGAACTTAACACCGGCACCGCATTGATTTGCGCGCCCGTTAAGCTGTTCTTGTTCATGAATGCACTCAAATCACGATCTGGGTACAACATGAAGCTGTGTTGATCTTCGCGGTACATCTCGCTGGCAAACAAATTATCCAGTAAATTCACCGCTTGTGCTGGTGTCAGCACGCCAGCGCTCAGGGCTGCCACTTGACCTTCCAACATTGGGTACAACTCTTCCACCTGCAGACTTTCCGCAGAGTAAGTCAGAATGTTGTAAGCGTTAAACAGGCCGTCTTCACGCAAGTTGTTAGCAATGCTCGAATCCAGCACGGTCAAACTCACCTCAAGTAGCTGCTTGATAGCCGATGCTTCAACGGTGGTTTTGCCCGAGAAACCATTCACACGGTATACGCGCTGACGGAAATCTTCGGCGGCTTTCTCCAACTGAGTCAGGATCGCTTTGCGGGTTTGGCGAGTTACGGTTTCTTGGCGAATCTCTTTTGCCGCTTCCGACAAGATACGAGTGGTTGAAAGTAGCCATTCAAACACTTCTTTCGACATGCTGACCGACGCAGGTGCATCTGCCAACAGTTGCTGCAAGAACGCGACATAGCGACGCATGTAGTACAGCGTGACCATCGACAAGCCATTGCCCACAATCGCGTTGTTCGCATCGTTCCATTCTGGTCGCTGAGTATTGAGCCAAATGCCGCCATCAAGTACCAAGTTACTCAGTTTCGCCAACAGTGGTACTAGCACTTTCTCAGTCAGGTTGACCATGTACACGTCGTTGTCGCTACCAAGCACCAATCGACCATCGCTGCCCATTGCAGATACGTGTTGTTCGATGCTGTGTTGCAACTCATCATTGAACGTCACGGTGTCTTTTGGATTGACGAACAACTTCTCAACATCACACAACTCGTAAGGTACGTTCGCGTAGCTGAACACATCCGTTTGCATCATCGCTAACAGGTCATCGCGCTGATACTTGTCTGCCAGTTCTAGGAACTTGAGTAAGTAAATGATTTGATGGTCGCCCCAATAACCAATGTTGCTCCATGGGTCATCTGGCTCCAGCATTTCCCAGTCAATACCATCTTTGGTGATGCGGTATGGGTTATAGCCATCCATTGTGGATGCATTCACAAACTTGGCTAGGAACGATTGAATAAAGCCAGGATAGCTCAGCGCAATCGCCTCCCAGTTTTGGAAAATATCGCGCCAGTTACCTTGGTAAGAAAGCAAACGCTCGCCATTGTCGTCTTTCAATTTGATTTCGTAGTGGTTCCAAGGACGACTTGGATCACCGTGGCGACGACCAAACGTCAGCGGCAAATATTCGTAACTTAAACGGATTAACTGTGCATCTTCACTCTGCTTAGCCAGACTCACAAGCTCAGCATGGGTAAACTGCTCCGGCAGGTCATTAAACAGCGCAGCATGACGTTCAAACACAAGGCGGTTGGCATTACGAATCGTCGCCAACACATCTTTTTTATCTAGGGTGTAATTGTTCTCAAATACCCCACCACGCATGTTATTGAACAGCACGTTCGCGTAGTGGTGCACACTGGTCTCTTCTTCCGCGGTGATTTGCCAAGCATCCGCACCAGACATCAAACTTATCAGCTCTTGTTGATTGGCAGCGATGCTCTGCTCAACTTGTTGCGCCATGTTCACTGGCTGCGCAAGGCGATTACGCATCGTTGTCACATCACTGTGGTTCTTATCGATGTCCGCAATGATCAACCAAGACTTGTGTTGGTTTGCTTCTAGCTTGATAGACTTGTGAATCAAGTAGCTGCCACGTACGCCTTTGGTCAGAGTTTCATTCTTGATTTCACGACCTTGACGGAACGCGCTCACTTGGCTGCTGCTCAATAAGCGCTGGCCATAATCGTTATCGACACTGAATACGGTCGTTGCAAGCAAAGATTCCGCAGGCTCAGCGCGATCACTGAGTTTTGCGTACATGGTAAAGAGCGCTAGTGAACTGCCATCAAGCAACTCATTCCATTTGTAGGCATCGACCAAAGCGCTACGAGTTTGCAACGCAGACAATGGTGCGCCCGATGGCAATAGGTTTTGCAGGCCATCAATCAATTCAATCTCTCGAGTTGTGCCTGACAGATCGGTGATTTGCGAGCGACGAACAAAACCAAACTCTTCACTGGTGTTCCAGCTGTATTGGAATTTAAGCTTTAACGTGTGGTTAAGCTCTTCAAAAACAATCTTGTCGCCAATGGTGTTTTTGTACAGATGGCGCTCAACTTGGTACAAGCCATCATGATGGCGGTTGAACGGTTCCCACATCGCCACGCCTTGTTCGCTAGCGACTTTAATGATGGTTTTTGAACCCGTGTTTTCTGCACTCTCATGGATGTGATCGACAGATTTGTAAGGGAACAGCGCGTTCTCGGGACGAATACGCCCCGCCGACAAGCTACCCGTGGATGAAATAAACAGCCAATGGTCACTGGCAGACACGACACTGATGAAAAACGGGGTCATTTGGTCGACATGAGAAATCTTGTAGTATCGCTCGCCGTCCAAATCGACGAAGCTTCCCTCTACGGTTGGGCAAGAATAATGTTCAAAAGTCATAATGTTCTTCCAATAATTATGAAAGCGCTTTCTTTCTACGCTTTTTTTAATTAGCTAATTTGTCTTTATCCTAAGTGGTGACAGCGGGCGTAATGGTCTTCGCCGACTTTCGTCGCTTCAGGCACTGATTGAGTACACACTTCGGTCGCTTTTAAACAGCGACTGGCAAACGGACAGCCTACGCTGCTTGGCTTCCATAGCGGGATTTCACCCTTCTTCGCCATCAAATCGCGCTTGCCTGAATTTCCCACTTCAGGCACCGCTGAGAGCAATAACTGGGAATATGGGTGTTGTGGATTTTGTGTCACGTTGTCGCTGTTGCCCCACTCGACCATATGGCCCACGTACATGACGGCGGTTTTTTCTGCGAAGTAACGTGCGGTCGCGATGTCATGGGTGATGTACATGAAAGAAATGCCGTGCTTGTCTTTCAGATCAGACATCAAGTTCAAAATGCCCAAGCGAACTGACACGTCGAGCATTGAGATAGGTTCATCCGCCAGAATCACTTCAGGATCGACGGCAATCGCACGAGCAATCGCAACACGTTGGCGCTGACCGCCACTTAGCTCATGTGGGTATTTTTCTGCGGTTTCTTTCACCGGAGACAGACCAACCAGCTCAAGCAGTTCGTAAACCAGCTTTGGAATCGCGTCTTTTTCCGCACGTTTGTGGATCAGAAGCGGACGTGCAATATGGTGGTAAATGGTATGAACTGGGTTCAACGAGCCAAATGGGTCTTGGAAAATCATCTGCACTTGGCGCGCGTATTCCAGCTCGCCGTGCTCTTGAATGTATTCACCCAACTCTTGGCCTTTGAACGTTACCTCACCATCGGTTTTGTCGTAGATGCGCGTCAGAACGCGTGCGCCCGTGCTTTTGCCTGAGCCAGATTCACCTACGATAGCCAGCGCTTCCCCTTTGCGCAGTTCAAACGTGACGTCATTCACCGCTCGCATCAAGTTGCTTTTTGCAGACTGACCAATAGGAAAGTCTTTCACTAGATTCTTAACTGAGAGAATCACCTCTGGGTTTGTTACGTTATCCATTATTCTCTCCCGTTTACATCAAATGACATGACACTAGGTTGCCATTCGTAACTGGCACCAAGGTTGGATCACTCTTCTGACACGCTGCAAAACATGCATTGCAACGCGCTTGAAAGTTACACCCTTGCGGAATTTTCAGTAGGTTCACAGGGTTACCCGGAATGCCGTATAAACGCTCTTTCGGCCCGTGAATGGTTGGGAATGAAGAAATCAAACCTTTGGTGTATGGGTGTTGAGGATCACCAAATACGTTCTTCGCATCCCCAAGTTCAATTAGGTTGCCCGCATACATCACACCAATGCGGTCTGCGATTTCGCCCATCAAGCTCAAGTCATGACTGATGAAAAGAATCGAGAAACCAAATTTGCTCTTCAGTTCGTAAAGTTCATTGAGGATTTCACGCTCTACCACCACATCAAGCGCGGTGGTTGGTTCATCCATGATGATCAGTTTTGGCTCCAGCGCGAGCGCAACAGCAATCACCACACGTTGACGCATACCGCCACTCAATTGGTGTGGGAAGCTCGCCATACGGTCGCCGTGAATGCCCACCACGCCAAGCAGCTCAACCGCACGGTCATACGCTTCTTGGTAAGTCACTTTTCGGTGCGCAAGAATCACGTCTGTTAGCTGCTCACCAATGGTAATCACTGGGTTTAAAGAGTTCATTGCACTTTGGAACACCACAGACACGTCATTCCAACGGAAGTTGCGCAGCTGTCTATCGTTCATCTTCAACACGTCCTGACCTTTGTAGAGAATTTCCCCTTCAGAGATCAGAGCCGGTGCTTTATGCAGACGCGAGATAGCAAATGCCAAGGTACTTTTGCCGCAGCCAGACTCACCAGCGATACCAAGCGTTTCACCCGGAGCAATGCTGATGCTGACGTTGTTCACCGCACGCGCTACACCGTTTGGTGATACGTAATCAACGCATAGGTTGTTAATTTCTAATAAGTTGCTCATCTTAGACCTCGGCGCTTATCTGCTTCTTTTTTCAGTTTGTGCCACAGCTTAATGTGTGGACCAGTACGAAGTTTCGGGTTACTCACTTGGTCAATCGACATGTTGATCAGTGCCAGTGCACCACCTGTGATTGCGAGAGCCATCGCAGGGACTAGCATCTCCCACCAAGCGCCGGTGTATAGAGACGAAGACGTTTGTGCCCAGTACAACATCGAGCCCCAGCTCACTTCTGTTGCGTCACCCAAACCTAGGATGCCAAGACCCGCCTCTGAGCCCATTGCGTAAATCACTGTGCCCAAGAAACCACCAAATACAATCGAGACAAGGTTCGGTAGGATTTCGACTAGGATGATGCGGATTTTTGATTCACCCATTACTTCTGCCGAGATAATGAATTCTTTATTTCGAATCGCCATGGTTTGCGAACGAATAACACGTGCCCCCCAGGGCCAGGAGGTTATCCCGAGCAATATGGTGATGACGAGGGACCCCACCTGCCCTAAGAAAGCGGCGAGCACAATCAGCAACGGGAGCTGAGGGAACACCAAGAAAACGTTAGTTAGGAAATTAAGACGCTCATCGATTTTGCCGCCGAAGTAGCCCGCAGAGACACCGATAATGACGGCTAGGCTCATTGCAATCACACCAGCTGAAATCGCAACCGTGAGCGACTTTCTCGCGCCGTGCAACACTTGGCTGTAGACATCGCGGCCACTACGAGTAGTACCTAGTACGTGCTCTGCATTTGGCGCTACGTGTGGTCTCGCAACACGACGGTCAGGATCATGCGTTGCTAGCACAGGAGCGAAAATCGCACCAGCTAGAACAATCGACAACAGCAAACCACCGATAATGGCAGGCGGGTTGCCATAGAAAAAAGCGTACACTTTGCCGAAGCTTTTTTTGATTCGCTTCCAAGAGAATTTCGACTCACGAGTCATCAGTTCATCGTGCTCAGAAGGCGTTGGGGTATTGATTAGTTTTTCCATGATGCACCTTAGTTCGAAATTCGTGGGTCAAGCCACACGTACAGCAGATCAGCAATGAAGTTGGCAGTCAGAACCGCCGTCACTAAGATAAGTAAGATGGCTTGGATAAGTGGGTAATCACGCGCCACAATGCCCTTCAGTAGAATGTTGCCCAAACCTTGGTAGTTGAACACCACCTCTGTCATGATTGAGCCTGCGAATGAAAAACCAATCGCCATCGCAATCGCTGTTGCAACAGGCAAAATCGCGTTACGACCTGCGTAGCGGCTCATCACTTTGTAGCTGCTTAAGCCTTTCGCTTCTGCCATGGTGACGTAGTCTTCACCCAGCACGTTGATCATCGCGTTACGCATGTTGAACACCCATGTCGAGATACCGACTACGACCATTGAGCCCATTGGCAAGATTGCGTGTTTCGCTACACTGCTGATGAATTCCCAGTTAAAGCCAGGCTCCAACGACGGGTCATAGGTGTAAGCCAACGGCAGCAATTCCATCTTCAAACCGAAGAAGTAGAACAGCAATAAAGCAGTAACGATGTAAGGGAAGTTACTAATGAAGGCCAGCACTGGCGGCACGATTTGGCCAAACAGTCCTTCACGACGGTAAGAGGCATAAGTACCAATACTCACACCAATAATCAGCGCCACGATCAGAGAACCTAGCGCGAGGAACATGGTCCATGGCAGTGCCATCGCAATCACTTCAGATACGCTGACTGGGAACATCAAAACCGATGGACCAAGATCAAGCGTGAAAACACTTTTCATGTAAGCGATGTATTGAACAAAGATGTTGCCATCAACAAAGCCGTACATCTCACGTACAGCATCCATCTGAGCAGGATCCATTCGACCTTGCGCCGCAGCAAACAAGGCATCAACAGGGTCACCAGGCATAAGGCGTGGCAACATGAAGTTGAAAGAGATCGCAATCAGAAAGGCAGTAAAATAAAAGCCAAATCGGCGAGCTAGAAACGACATATCAAACCTTTAACTTACGAGCCACAACACGCACTTACTTTTGCAATTACGGTTGCGGCTCCGATGTTAATTAAAAAACCTACCTACAAATTGAAACTGTTAGTTATTTCAGGTGTAGGTTGTTCAGGATGATCACGCGCTTGCCGCCGTCATACCAAACCGGTTGGATGTAAGGGTCTTTTTCACTTGGCCAACCAACGATATTTTTCGTGCTGTATTGGAACCAAGTTGGGTTTGAGAACAGCGGGATAAATGGCATGTTCTCTGCCGTGAACTCTTGAAGTTCAGAGATGATTGCTTCTTGTTTCTCTGCATCACCAATCTTACCGAAGCTGTCGATCAGCTTATCGATTTCAGGAGAATGCACACCGTGACCTGCGTGGAAGCCTTTACCAACGCGTGATGTGTGGTAGTACTCTTGGAATGCTAGGATTGGGTTATCCGACACCATTGACCAGTTGATTGACATGGTGAACGCACTGTCTTTCAAGTTCTTGTCGTATACCGCCCAGTCAACGGTTTTCACGTTCGCCTTGATGCCAACATCCGCGAAGTATTCTGTCACCATTTGCACGACCTGAATCCAGTCCGTCCAGCCGTTAACCACTTCGATATCAAACTCAACGGTAGAACCATCAGCGTTATCACGGAAGCCGTCGCCATTGCGGTCAACAATACCAGCTTCATCGAGTAAGCTCTGCGCTTTCTTCGCATCGTATTGCGTTAAGTGACCGAACTTTTTGTTCACATCTTCATCAATGTGGTTTTTGTAAAGCTCAGCAATACCACCGACGTTATAGTTCACCGTTGGGTAACCGTAAGCCGCAATATCAACAATGGCTTCACGGTCTAGCGCCATAGACAAGGCTTGGCGTACACGCAGATCATCAAACGGGGCTTTCTTGGTGTTCACGTACAAGTGAATCGCATCGTTCGCTGGGTACCAGAAGTGGTTGTTTTCTTTGTCTTGGCCAACAAACGTGGACTCAACATCTGCAATAAAGTTTGAACCCCAGTCGATCTCGCCTTTGATCAGAGCCGGCTGGATCTGTGAGTTATCGTTGTAAGAACGGAAGTTTACACAGTCTAAGTAAGGGCGGTTTTCTAGGTAGTAGTGCGGGTTACGGCACAGTTCCATCTGCTGAGGTTTTACGTACTTCACCGTCGTCATCGGGCCGCTGCCCACTGGATTAGGGTTAGTGAACGTTGTGTAATCTGTTACTTTCGACCAAGTGTGTTTAGGGACAATGTGGTAAGCGCCGATGCTCCAAAGGAAAGTTGAATCTGGTTCTGCTAGGTTGAATACCACCGTTTGTTTATCTGTCGCTGCAATGCTCGTTAGGTTGCCCGTTGGCCAAATAGCTTTTACATCAAATGCCGGCGCTTTCTTTGTCAACTCAAAGCTGAACACTACGTCTTCTGCTGTAAGTGGTGCACCATCAGACCATTCCAAGCCATCGCGTAGTTTCAACGTAATGGTTTTTAGATCATCAGAGTATTCAACCGATTCCGCCAAACGGTAATGCGTTTCACCCGTCATGTTGTTCAATACAAACAGTGGCTCGAACATAATGCCGTGTAAGGTGTCCTTCGTCGTGTAAGGGTTAAAGTTTTCAACAAACCCGGTATTGATGATTGGCACCGTCAGCGTACCACCTTGTTTGATGGTGTCCGCTTGAGCAGTAGTAGCAAGCATCATGCTGGCAGCAAATGTAGCGAGCAGAGTTTTCTTATGCATCACATTGTCCTTTTATAATGTTGGATACGAAAAGAAAGCGCTTTCTTTTTATTTCAAAAAAATGAAGCGAACTTTGTAGAATGGTTTCATCAGTTCATCATCGCTGACGACGCTGACAGGCTCGAAACCGACATAAAGAAAGCGCTTTCTTTATGCGATAGATACTCGTAAAAATGCTTAGGTTCTTCAATAAAAGTGAGCAAAAACAAAGCTCTGATCACAATCAAACAAAATCAATATATTCAATAACTTAAAATAGCACTAGATCTCACTTTAATTTTTAATCTATTAATTTCAATAGGTTAAAATCAACTCCAAAACCTTGTATTTTGTGAGCTCATGCAAGTTTGATCATGCGCGATGTCACGATCATTTTTGACAATAGCCACTCCTAATAAAGTTCATTCATTGATTCACTCTTCGTGCGCTCGTACACAAAATTCCACGAAACAAAAGAAAGCGCTTTCAATATTAAATAAGCAGTGAAATCATAATCTAATGAGATCCACTTAAAGGAGAGCACCATGGTGCAATTTTGGAATGGCAATAAATCAACGATTCGTCAGCAATATGAATGGGAGGCCTTGCAACTTGTGCTCCAAAACTCTCAGCATGAATTCTTATTAAACAATGACTTAACAGAATATCCAAATGCAAAAGATGAAGGGCAAGTCTTCTCTCACGGAACTGATCTGCTCGTCACCGTTGCTGGCAATAAGAAGTTTACTCAAGGCAGTTATCTGATGCTTCCACAGCCTTTATGTAAAGGGTTATTAGGCTGCCGAGTTTTGATTGTCCGTAGAGACCGACTGGCAGAGTTTCGAGGATTGAGTGAAGCGAAGCTAAAACAAATGAGTATTGGTATTCCTGCAACCTGGGCGGATGCCGATCTGTTTCGCGTTAATCAATATCAAGTCGAAGAGCATGGCAGTTTAGAAGAGCGCTTATTAGCCGTACAGAGTGGCGAATGTGATTACATGGCATTAGGTGCAAATGAAGCCGAAGCGATCGTGACACAATACGCGTACCTTGTTCCCGATTTGGTCGTGGAACCAACCATTATGCTCTATTACCCTTTCCCACTGGTGTTTTACTGCCATCCAGAAAAGGCCGAGTTATTTACAGAGCTCAAGTTGGGGCTGGAACGCAGCTTGAATAATGGTGAACTGGATGAGTTATTTGAACAAACCTACGGCACAGATGTGCGTGCAATGAAGCTCCACCAGCGCCGTGTGTTTCATTTGACCAACCCTATTCTGCCCAGTGAACTGGCTTACTATCAATCGGACTTATTACCCGCTTAGAGCAGTGATACCCAAGTAACCCTAGCTTTTGAGTATTGGCTACTTGGGTATTGGCTTATTGAGGACGGAATTTCGATACCGTTGAATCACGCACAATCAGATCGATCGGTGGAAGTCGAGTATTGCACTGCTCGCCAGTCAATAAACCAAGAATCGACTCGGCACAGGCTACCCCAATTTCTTCAACAGGTTGACGTAGTGTGGTCAGCCCCGGCGTGAAATACTTCGACGTAGGCAGATCGTCAAAGCCAATCACAGAGACGTCTTCCGGCACTTTAAAACCGTGGTCGTGCAGCGCTTTAATCGCCCCATAAGCGGTCTGATCATTGGCGGCAAACAACGCCGAGAAATGCACTTTAGATTCAATCAACTCAACGGTGCGTTCATAGCCGACTTCGCTACTGAAATCGCCCTGCTTAATGAGGTTGTTCCGCACTTTGATCCCCGCTTCAGTGAGTGCCTTCTTATAACCGACAAAACGCGCAACCGCGTCTGGTTGGTTGAGTAACCCTTTGATATGAGCAATGTTCACATGGCCTTGTTGCAACAAATGCAGCGTTGCCATGTGGCCACCTAGAACGTTATCGATGTTGACTGAATGCAGCTTTTCACTGGTGTAGCTATAACCAACCGCAACGACCGGAATTTTTCGCGAATACTCCACTAATTCATGCTCGGTTAAGCTGCCAGCGACCACAATCACACCATCAACATTACTCTTTGCCAGATAATCCAACGCTTGTAACTGCATACTGTGCTGCCAGTACCCCGAAGCAATCACGAGCGAATACCCTTTTGGCCCAAGGAATCGTTCCATATCGTTAAAGATACGGCTAGTGAACGGGCTTTCAGGATTTTGAACTAACACACCAATCGTCATAGAGCGCGTATTAGTGCCCTGATTCATCTGATAGTTCGGTTTGTAATCGAGCGCTTTGATCGCGTCTTCTATCGCTATGGTTTTCTCTTTAGAAATAAAGGTGGTGCGATTGAGAAAACGAGAGACCGTACTCGGTGAAACCCCAGCGAGTTTGGCGACATCGTAAATGGATGGAGCGCGTTTTTTCTTTTTCATAGTTACCAACATGCAAGCTAATGATAGAAATATATTTAACCGAAAGGAGTACGGCAACGCTTAACGATAAGAAATGAGAGCTTGGTAATTAGCCAGCACGCCTTAAGCGCACTGGCTTTCATATGTCAGATTAGAATGTTGCTAGAGAGTTTTCACTCAACGCATCAAATAGGTGAATTGCATCCAAATCCAAGTATAGAGTCAGCGTATCCACATCCACTTCAGCCGCTTGCGTTTCCACCATCAATGGCTGACCAGCGATTTCTGTCTTCAACAGAATACTCGCACCCAATAGCTCTTTATCTTTGATTTTCACCGGGAACGGCAGTACGCGGTCGTGATCCACTTGCTCTGAACGCAAATGAATGTCCGTCGGACGAACACCAAAGTGCAGCGCTAGGTTCTTAGATGCATGGGCTTTAAAACGCTCTGGCAGAGGAATACGAACATCACCCAGTTCGACTTCCCAGTTGCCTTCTTCACCCACTAGCTTCGCATCTAGCATGTTCATTGATGGGTTACCAATGAACTGTGCCACGAACTTGTTTGCTGGGCGTTGGAACACTGCAGTTGGCGTGCCCACCTGAGCCACATAACCATCTTTCAGAATCACGATACGATCCGCCAATGTCATCGCTTCAATCTGGTCGTGGGTTACGTAAATCGTCGTCGTTTTCAGTTCGCGATGAAGGTGTTTGATCTCTTCACGCATCACACCACGCAGCTTGGCATCAAGGTTAGACAATGGCTCATCAAACAAGAATACTTTTGGCGTACGCACCATCGCACGTCCCATCGCCACACGTTGACGCTGGCCACCAGACAGCTCTTTTGGCTTACGATCCAACAGCGCGTCCAGCTCCAGCATTTTCGCCGCTTTGCGCACTTCAACGTCGATTTGATCTTTCGGCATGCCCTTTAGCTTAAGCGCAAAGGCGATGTTCTCGTAGACCGTCATGTGTGGGTAAAGCGCGTAGCTTTGGAACACCATCGCAAGGTCACGGTCTTTGGCGTCGATTTTATTCATCAGCTTATCGCCAACGTAAATCTCACCGGCTGTGATGCTCTCTAAACCTGCCAACATACGCAGTGTGGTCGATTTACCACAACCAGACGGTCCAAGGAAAACCACGAATTCGCCATCTTGCACGGTAAAGTCGAAGTGCTTGACGACTTCCACATCATCGTAAGATTTTTTGATGTTTTTGAATTCTACTTTAGCCATTATTTGTTCTCCTCAGCTCGCTCTAGCAGCATGTTTCGGTACGCAATCGCACTCTGCTTTAAGGTGCGCTCTTGAGTTTGGTAGTCAACGTGCACGATGCCAAAACGTTGTTTGTAGCCATACGCCCACTCGAAGTTATCCATTAGGCTCCAGGCGAAGTAACCATTCACATTTACCCCTGCTTTGATCGCTTCATCCAGCGCTTCTAAATGCGATTGGAAGTAGCGTACACGCTGCTCATCATTCACTTGACCAGCAACATGGTGATCATCACCCGCCGCGCCGTTTTCAGTGATGTACAGTGGCGGTAGATTTGAGTAACGCGCTTTTAGACGAAGCAATAGATCGGTGAGTGCTTGTGGGTAGATTTCCCAACCAATAAACGTATGCTCTGCTTCTGGTTGAGGAATGCTCTCTAGCATGCCGTTCGCATCAAATCGCACTACACAACGGGTATAGAAGTTGATGCCAATGAAGTCTAGGTCAGTACGGATGATATCGAGGTCACCCTCTAGAATCATCGGCATATTGTGCGCTTGACGCTTAAGTACGGTTTCTGGGTATGTCCCTTTCAACACTGGGTCCATAAACCAGTGGTAACCTTCTGCATCGCTGTACTCTGCTGCTTCCGCGTCTGCCTCTGTGTATGGGTATGCAGGCGTAGCATTGAACACACAACCGTGCATTGTATTTGGTGCGTTCTTACGCATGTGTGGAATCGCCAAGCCATGAGCTAACATCAGATGGTGTGCTGACAAGAAACCTTCACGCTCACCTTTGATACCTGGCGCATGCTCACCCCAACGGTAACCTAGGTAAGCAGAACAGAAAGGTTCGTTCAGTGTTGCGTAAGAATCAATCTTGTCACCGAAGTAAGCACTAACTACATCAGCATACTCTGCAAACTTGTAAGCCGTTTCACGGTTAAGCCAGCCACCTTTATCCTCAAGGTATTGAGGCAGGTCCCAGTGATAAAGAGTGACAAACACTTTCAAACCGCGAGCATGACATTCATCGATGATTTGTTCGTAGAACTTCAGCCCTTCTTTATTCACCTTGCCATCTTCTGGCAGGATACGAGGCCATGCCATCGAAAGACGGTAGGCATCCACACCAAGACCTTGAATCATCTCAATGTCTTGTTTCCATAAATGAAAGTGATCACACGCCACATCACCGTTATCAGCATTGTCGACGGCGCCTGGTTTGTTGCAGAACGTATCCCAAATCGATGGTGTGCGTCCGCCAAGTTGTGCGCCTCCTTCAATTTGGTAAGACGAGGTCGCAACACCAAATAGGAACTCCGGGCGGCGCATTTTAGAATCTTGGGGTAATTGGAATTTATTCATTATATTTTTATGCCTTAAATTTCTCTTAACCTTTAACAGCGCCTGATGTCAGACCGCTAATCATCTGTTTCGAAGCAAATAAGTAAGTAATTACTAACGGGAGAATGGAGATAGTAGTGCCTAGCATCACCGCGCCCCAAGGCGTATTTGGAATGCCCTGCACGCTTCGCAGTGCCTGAGTAATCACGTAGTTCTCTGGCGTCGTCAGTACTACCAATGGTTGCATGAACATGTTCCAGAAGAAGACGAACTGCACGATAGCAAGCGTCGCGAGCGCCGGTTTCATCAGTGGCAATACCACGCTCCAGTAAGTTCGGAATTCACCTGCACCATCTAGCTTCGCTGCTTCTAACAACTCTTTCGGGATCGATGCCACCACGTGCTGACGCATCAAGAAAATACCAAATGGCGTGGTGGTGAACGGTAGCCAAACCGCTAAGTGGTTATCGAGCAAACCAAGGAACTTCACGATCATAAAGTAAGGGATCAGACTCAATACTGGTGGAATCATCATCGAGCCAACCAACATACCAAACAACACGTTTTTACCTTTGAACTTGTAGACTGCAAACGCATAGCCACCCATGCTACAAAATAGCAATGAGATCGTGGTGCCTAGGAACGCGATGTAGATGGAGTTAAACATCGCCTGCCAGAAAGGCATAATTTCCAATAGCTTGGCGTAGTTGACTGCTAAACTATCACCAATGGCAAAGCTGATGCCTGTACCAAAAATTTCGGTACGGTCACGGGTTGAAAGTAACGCCGACCAAATGAACGGGAATACCGTCATGATGGCAGAAACAATCAGTACGGAGCCGAGCATCACCATCAATACTTTGGTGAAGATCTCGATGCTGCGATCGCTTGGACGCCAACGCTGCGCCGCAGGTAAAGTGTTAGTACTCATCTTATTGCTCCCCTAGACCTTTCTTACCGAAGAAGAAGAATTGAACCGCTGTACAGCCTGCAATCAAGGTAAAGAGCAGCCATGAAATTGCTGACGCTGTACCCATTTCTAACCATTCCCAACCCACTTTGTAGAGGTACATAGAGATGGTTAAGCCAGACTGACCCGTACCACCAGTACCGCGCGTTAGAACAAATGGTTCTTCGAACAACTGCAAGTTACCGATGATGGTCATGGTGACCGCAAAGAAGATGAATGGACGAATCATTGGTAGTGAAATGCTCCAGAATCGACGCCATGCGTTTGCACCGTCCATACGTGCCGCTTCTAGGATGTCTTTAGGAATCGTCATTAAGCCGGTGGTGTACAACACGATGTTGAAACCGGTGTATTTCCAGAACACCATGATGGCGATGGAAGGCTTCACCATGGTCGCGTCATCTAACCAACGGATTGGCTGGAAGTCGTTCACCCAAGAGAATGCCCAACCAAACAAGGTGCTGTCTGCCAGTGCCATCAAGCTTTGGTTGATGATGCCCGAGTTTGGCGAGTACATGTTGAAGAAGATAAGCGACGCTGCCACCGTAGATGTAATGAACGGTAGGAAGTACGCCGATGTCAGCCAATGACGGAAACGGTCACCCAGCGACACCAAGATGTACGCCACAGGTAAAGCAACTAAGTGCTGAGCCACACCTGATGTGATGGCTAGCCAAAGCGTGTTTTTCAGTGAGCGCCACAACCACGGGTCTGTCAGAGCAATGTGGTAGTTTTCGAACCCCACATAGTCCATTGCCCCCAAACCCTCGACTGGGTTCCACTCATGAAAAGAAAGAAAAATAGAAAACAGCAACGGAAAAATTCCGAACACTGAAAAGATAATCAAAAACGGCAATAGGAATCCATACGGTGTAAGCGCTTTCAAATTTAGACGAGAAAAAATGCTCTCACGCTGTGATGTTTCCATAACCTTGCTCGCTGCCTGATTCATAGTAACGACCTCTTACCTAGAAGGGGGACATGCCCCCTCCTTGCCTTAAGTATTGGCAAAAATTACAGATTACGCGTACGACGTTTAATCATGCGCTCAGCTTCTTTAAGCGCTGTCTTAATGTCTTTACCTTCATCCAGCACTTCCATCAGTGCGTTTTCTAAGATGATTGAACGAGCAACGTGATCGCCTTTCGCTGGTGCCACTGGCTTGATGTTCTGCGCCACTTCAGCAAACAATAGGCGTGCTTGCTGACCACCTAGGAATTCGATTTTCTCTTCGAACATTGGGTCGTCGTAAGTCGTGGTGTTAGCAGGGAATGCTGCAATGGTTTCGAAGTGTTGAAGCTGAATATCACGCTTGGTTGTCATGTATTCGATCAGCTTCCACGCTTCATCTTGGTGTTTAGATTGGGTTGGAATCGATAGGAATGAGCCCCCCCAGCTTCCGTAAATACCATCAGGAAGGTTAGACACGCCCCAGCTGCCTGCTGTTTCTGGCGCAATCCAGTTGTTTAGGTGACCAAGTAGCCAAGCACCAGAAAGCTGAGTGGCAAATGTGCCGTTACGGAAGCCTTCGTACCATTCGTTTGACCACGCCAGAATACGACCGTCCAAGCCTTTGTCACGGATCTCTTTTGCCACTTCGAATGCGTGCACAAAGCGCTCAGAAGTCACAACTGGGTTGCCATCTTTGTCGAAGTACAGACCTTCACCTTCAGGAACTGTAGTGAAGATGATCGCTTGTGCCACATCAGCTGCCGAAGCGATTAGCTGTACATTTTGCTTTTTCAGCGTTTCACCTGCGGCGATATAAGAATCCCAATCTTTGATCGCTTCGTTAATATCAATGCCCGCTTTTTCAAAGATGTCTGTGCGGTAGTACATAACGCCAGGACCTAAATCGACAGGCATGCCGTACACATCACCGTCGGCACCTTTGCCTTGCGCCCATGCGTAAGGAGCAAAGCTCTCTGCGTGCTTATCAGCGCCATAATTCTCAGACAAGTTCACCAAACCGCCTGACGCCACAAATGGGCCAATCTTCTCTACATCAACAACAATCACATCACCTGCACCAGAACCCGTCGCCAAGTTGGTTGTCAGCTTCGTATGGTGGTCGCCATGATTATTCATTAGGTAATCAACTTTAATACCCGTCTCTTTCTCAAAATCAGGTAGTAGAACTTTCAAGCTACTATCGAAGTCAGGAAAGCCATCGAAGCGGATTTTAGTTTCGTCGGCAGCGTTTACCGTCGCAGCAACACCAAGTGCAGCAGTCATGGCAAGCGTCAAAGTTTTCAGTTTCATGTTGTTGTCCTTAATTATTGTTCTAGAGAGTATTCAGTTCCTTGACCGAACTTCTTGGCACTAAGTTAGGAGTGAGTTTGAAGTTCACATCACGTTTGTTCTTGTTCAGCGCTTGGATGACAAGTTGCACCGCCTCTGCGCTCATCTGTTCTATAGGGAAGTTAACCGTGGTAAGGGCTGGCGTTAGGTAACGTGCAAATAAGATGTCATCAAACCCGACAAGCGAGATTTGCTCAGGCACCAATATTCCTTCTGCTTTTAAGACTTCATAAGCACCAAATGCCATGTGATCATTACACGCAAATACTGCAGTGAAACCGCTTTCACGTTTAAGCAATTTACGCATAGCACTGATGCCAGATTCTTCTGTAAAACCGGCCTCGGACACTAACGCTTCGTCATACGCGATTTCCGCTTCTTCAAGAGCCTTGCGGTAACCTTGTAGACGCCCCCGTGCGTCAGATCTGTCCAGAGGTCCGGTTATACATGCAATGTTGCGATGCCCCATTCGCAACAAGTATTCGGTCGCCATTCGGCCACCAAATTCGTTATCAATCTCGATACAGCTGTGTGCCATTTCAGGGATATAACGGTTGACTAAAACCACCGGTATCCCCTTGCTATCTAGATCGATCAAATAATCATCTGAAAGACTCTGTGTGTGCAGAATCATAGCGTCCACTCGGCGTCCAAGCAGAAACTCTACCGATTCACGCTGACTTTGTTCCGTGTTGGAGCCTGCCGTCACAACCACGTGGTAACCCATGCGGCGCAGACGCTCTTCAATACTGTGCAAAATGCCTGAGTAAAATGGGCCACCCAATTCAGGAACGATGATACCGATGCTGCCAGTGCGGCTGGATGCTAGTGCTTGTGCAATAGAGTTGGGACGATACCCTAGCTCTTTGATTGCTTTTTCGACTTTTAGCTTTTTGTCATGGCTAACTCGGCATGAGCCATTTACGACCCTAGAAACCGTAGCCTGAGAAACGCCAGCGTATTCAGATACATCTTTAATCGTCGCCACAAGAAACCTCTTTACTGACTGCACATCACGAGTTTCATTACTCTCGAAACCGCTTTCATAAAGCAATTATTCAATATCCATTGGATGGTTAGCGTGAGAGAGTTCACAACAAGTTTGGGGCTAAATTGAGTAATTTGATAAATAATGAGGCTACTTGCAGTTTTCTTTTCACCCATGAAACTGTTTCATGAGACAACACAGACCGCAGCCTTTTAACGAAAAAAAGCCTCCACGAGGGAGGCAAAAACATAAGAGTTAAGAGATGAATGGATGGTAAACACCTGATACTTCTGCCTTAAGTGTTTACCATCTTTACATGGACAGTAGTTAACTAGGTGTGGCTTACCACCACGCTTCGAACATTGCACCAACCGTTAGAGTATCTACATCGGTTGCCACCTTGTCGCCATTGGAATCAAAGCCTGTGTATTCGTTGTCTGCATTACCGACTGTTGCGTAGAAACGTAGCATTGGACGAGACCAGGTTTCAGGACCGATTGCCATATTTTGCGATAGAGTCATTTTCCAAGAGCTATTAGTAGCGTCAATATCATCGTAATCCACCACGCTGTAGCCAGCTTCCAGCCAAGTAGAGTGAATATCGTTCCATTGGTAAGTAGGGCGAACAATCGCGTTGTAGTTCACACGGCTTTCATTGCCTTCTACTTCCAATGACTGGTATGCCGCTAAGTATTGAATACCCGCTTTGTCTGTGATTGAGGTACTACCATCAAAGCTCACTAATAACGCGGTTTGGTCTTCAGCTAAGTCAAACACACTGTCTTTTGCATTGTCTGAGTAACGAACAATCAAACGTTGGCCTGCAGCAGATAGTTCACCTGCCACTTGGTAAGCGGTAACATCGCCCACATCCTCATCTTTTAGTTTTTCAGACGCAAAACCGTAGTTCGCATAAACACTGAGATTTGCAGATTCACCTAGCTGGATACCGTGTAGTTTACTGGTCAGTGCATAACGGCCATTGTCTCCCACCATGTCACCTTCCACTTGACCTACTGCACTGAAGTCAAACTTCACGCCGCCTAAGTCTAGGTTATAGAAACCACCACCTTGGCCATCGTGCATCATCCAGAAGTAGTCGTTTAGGTCTGTTTGAGGACGTTGGTGGAAATCACGACCTGCCCACACATACAAATCAGGTTGGGATTCAAATAAATTAGAAGCTCCAGCATACATCTTCTTCACGTTTACACCGCCATCGTCAGCCCATGAAGCGTCCGCCCAGTGATCTAACATGAAGACCAAATCCCAAATCGCACCACCATCGCTCTTGAATGCTTTTGCTAACTGGAATTCACCACCGTTTTGTTCATTACCAAGACGACCAGTCGCATTCGAGTTCAACGCGCCCGCGGTACCAACGGTCAGAGCATCACTGCCTTGATAACCCGCTCCGTAGCGAGCGTAGCCTGAGAAAACAATTCCAAGTGGGACTTCTGTTTCAGAAGAGAGAACGGCTGGTTGCTGATCAAAGACGTAGCCCGTTTCCAGTTTCGTTTCCAGCTCTTGGATACGTTTTTCTAATGCATCAACATCGGCATCAGCAGCAAAAGAAGGTAGAGAAGCAAGCGAAGCGGCCACAGCAAGAGAGAGAGGTAAAACTTTAAAGTTTTTCATTTTATATCCCTAAAATTTGTATGTGTTGTTATTTCAATAGGGATATTAAGGAATGAAAGGGGTGAAAAGCCGCTACCGCTTCACAGGTCAATAGCGAGCCAAATGACATGAAACAACACATGAAACCTAACTTCAGATTCATCCTTAATAAACAACTAGATAAAAGTAAAACAAAGATAAATCACAATTTGAAATCGCTTTCATTTCATCAAATACCCATGATTGCATCACAACCTTTTCGAGTATTTCATGAGCAAATGGATCTGAACCGTTGAAACTTTTCAGTATTGTGAAAGATTTCAATAACGGTAATTAATTTACAGATTGAGCAAAAATCACCAAGCTAAATATGACCACCTTCACAGTTAACCACTGATACTCAACACATCACACAAAGTACTTCTAGACTTTCCATGTGGCCGCTGCATCAAATGGTAAGCCATTGGGTATCCAAAAACCCTATTCATCGATAAAAGAAGCCAAATAAAGTCTTTATAAGGATATTTGATGTCAAAGCTGGCCGGAGCTCGCCTTGAAGAAATGGCGGACATTCACTTAACTCGCCAAAAGAAGATCACTTTTATGTGCTCTTTTCTCGCGTCAATGTTTATGTCATACGGCTTGGTAGCGCACTACAATCAAGGCAGCTATGGGTTGAGCGTACTAAATGGCATCTGTGCCTTAGGATGTTTGATCAACTGTTATGCTATTCGATGCCATGATAGCCATAGTCATTCCGATCTGATACTCAGTGCTCTATTAATATGTGATGGGCTGCTGCTGTTTTTCTATAACGATAGCGAGACGGGTAAGTTATTGTGGTTATACCCAATACTGGCAACGCTAATTCTCATCAATGAATTTAAACTAGGATTAATCTTAAACGGCATATTTGTAGGTTTAATCATTATTGCTTCCAACCTTCCTCTATCTATTTTTGAAGGGGAAAGCTACTCATACCAACGATTTGTTTTTTCGTTGATCGCCGCTAGTGTTATCTGTCACACCTTTGCTTATTACTATTCAAAAGTCATACTTTACATACAAAATCTATATCGTGAAGGCATTGAAGAGCTCGCATACCTTGACCAACTAACGGGGCTAGCGAACCGTTGGAGCTTCGAGAAGTGGGCAAGATCAAAACTGGAAGAGGTAGACGCGCAAGGCAGAGATAAAGTAACCGCTTTAGTTTTTCTTGATATCGATGACTTTAAGTTAATTAACGACAGCTACGGTCATGATGTGGGTGATCAAGTATTACAGCATTTCGCCACCCGGCTAAAAAATAGCATTAGAAACAAAGACAGAAACACAAACCAATACGATTATTCTATTGCAAGATTTGCTGGGGATGAATTTGTCATCATGCTCTATGACGTACGGAGCAAAAAGGATCTAAACAATATCCTCTCTCGCATCGTTAACTTGTTTCATGGTGGGTACCACAGTTGTGACTCCATAAATGAAATCACAATGAGTGTCGGCGTCGCTATCTATAGACAAGATGCACATGATCTCTCTGAGCTCACCCGATGCGCAGATAAAGCAATGTACACCGCTAAACACACAGGTAAGAATCGATTCGCTTTCTATGAAGATTGCTCTCAAAACATCCAAGCACTCAAGGAATCACACAGCCTACTTGGCACGATGACACAATGCTCAAATGTAACACCGTTAAGTAGAAAGTCCGTGAAATGACTAGGCGTCCCCATCCGAACAAAATCTAACCGCGAAAAAGCAACAGACCCTAGCTACGCGTACATATACATGAACCACAGACCAACGACCATCATAACGACAAGCCAAATAGCCTGACGCATTTTTCCGGGCTTTTCAGACTTAGGTTGTATTACAGGCTTAAGAGCTCGCTCCTTGACCTTTCCAACCAAACTCTTTTCTAGTGCTTTCTTGTAAAAGTCACGCCTCTTTACTGCTGCATTGGCAACAGATGTATATCGCTGTCTCTGATCTTTCGTGAAGTCTGTAGCCTCATAACGTGGAGGTAGATCAGAGTGTTTAGGTTGAACTGCCATATCTGCCCCCTCTGTTTTGTAAACGTAAGTTTATTAATAAGTATATACCTAAGTTACAAACAGTTAAGTGACCGAGTCACAAATGTGTGTGGAAGTTCGATACAAGGGATAAGAAAACAGCCACTAAGTAGTGGCTGTTTTCAACATTAGAGGTATTCACAAAGATAGGCTGTTGAGTCTTTTACTTCTACATCAAATGATGAGTTACCCGCGACTTCAAACGACTCCCCTGATTGATATGTATTCCAATCACTTTCATCCGCTAACTTAACGCGCAGTGCCCCTTTGATAACTGTCATTCGCTCTGGCGCTTGGGTTCCAAAGGTATATTCTCCAGTTTCCATTACCCCTACACTTACGTCTTGGTTTTTTTGTTGAAAACCCAAAGACTTTACCATTCCCGCAAAGTAGCTATTTTCCTTAATAGTCATTATTTTTCGTTCCTCTTAATAACGTCGCCTTCGTTGTACCTTGTTTTTATCCTTCACTCAAGCTTTTACCTTCAATATGAAAATGGCCTATACACTTGTTAAAATTATTGTGACTGAATGTAAAAATGGGCAAGGAATCATAAAACACACATTCAACTGACGAGATTGTTTGTTTTTTATCTCTGTGCTTTCCACGATATAAAGAAACCAAAAGGAATTGGAACCATGACCTCAAATACTCGGCGAAGAAAAATTGAGAAAAAAGAAGCCCCACCTTCTTTCTTTCAACGCAATAAGTTCGCGTTGATCAAGAGTATCTTCTTGACGGTTGCTTGCGGGGTCTTGGGCATATTTGGCTACCTATTGCATCTGTCTTATTTAGATTACATCGATCCTGACAAAATCTATGGAGAATGGATCGAGATTGGTGCACCGCCCTATCAAACAGAAGTATTACTGTTTTCCGCAGATGGCGTATTCAGAAACAATCGCTTTGTTGCAACCAATTTTGAATTTGATGGAAAGCTCATAACTCTCAATACAGGCTTGGGTAAAACGGTTTATCAAATCTCGGGATCACACCTGTCTCCTCAAATTCGACGTATTGAACCCCGAATTCCGGATCAACGTTTTATTCTCAAAGGGTTTGAGCACACAGTTCAAGGTTCAGATATTGGCTCAGCATCAAAACGCCGAGCAGCATTAAGTGAGCACTTTGGCAACAAATAGCCACATTTCAATTGAGTCAGATCTTGAACTATTAACCAAACAGCTCAAGGTCTGTCGCCCTCCTTTTGATTCCCCTCTATTTTTGCGAAGAATATTGATAAACATCTCATTTTTTAACCACCGGCATTAACATAACAATTATTAATAGCTTTGCATTAAATTTATAAATTCTTGACTCGATATTCAATTTTGACTGCAACAAACTGTTGAATGGATAGAAAGTTCTCGCAAGTGACTCGAAAAGCGTTTTAATTTTTTTTGACGAAAAAAAAGACTCTGAAATGCTGAATATGATGTTTTTGCGCATCAACAGCAGTGATCTATTTTCTTTGCGCAGAAACAGCTTGTGCTCACTCGCGAGCATGAATTCAAGGATTGAGAGAAAAGTTATGATTCGATTTAACCTATGCGCAGTAGGGGTTGCCCTCGCACTTTCTAGCGCTGCACACGCGGCTCCAACCGCACCAAGTATCGATATGTACGGTTCCAATAACCTGCAGTTTTCTAAAATTGAGCTGGCAATGGAAACCACATCTGGCTACAACGACATGGTTAAGTACCATGAGCTAGCTAAGATCAACGTGAAATTTAATCAGTGGAGTGGCACTTCTGGCGACACTTACAACATCTACTTTGATGGCGTAAAAGTGGCAACAGGCCCTATCACTGGTAGCCAAACCACGGCATCATTTGAATACGGCCAAGGTGGCTTGTACCAAATGGAAATCGAAGCGTGTGACGCGACTGGTTGTGCTAAGAGCGCACCAGCAGAGATCACTATCGCGGATACCGACGGTTCTCACTTACCGCCTCTAACCATGAATGTTGACCCGAACAACAAAACCTACAATACAGACCCAAGCGTTGTGATGGGTACTTACTTTGTTGAATGGGGTATTTACGGCCGTAATTACACAGTTGATAACATGCCTGTCGACAACTTGACTCACATCCTTTACGGCTTCATCCCAATCTGTGGTCCAAACGAGTCGGTAAAATCGGTTGGTGGTAACAGCTTCAACGCTCTACAAACCGCCTGTCGTGGTGTAAATGACTATGAAGTAGTTATCCATGATCCATGGGCAGCATACCAGAAGAGCTTTGCTCAAGCGGGTCATGAATACAGCACACCGATCAAGGGTAACTACGCAATGCTGATGGCATTGAAGCAACGTAACCCAGATCTAAAAATCATCCCATCTATCGGTGGTTGGACGCTTTCTGACCCATTCTACGACTTCGTTGATAAGAAAAACCGTGACACATTTGTCGCGTCAGTTAAGAAATTCCTAAAAACTTGGAAGTTCTACGACGGTGTGGATATCGACTGGGAATTCCCTGGTGGTGGCGGTGCTGCAGCAGATAAAGGCGACCCAGTAAACGATGGCCCAGCGTACATTGCATTGATGCGTGAACTGCGTGCAATGCTGGATGAGCTAGAAGCGGAAACAGGCCGCACCTACGAACTAACTTCAGCAATTGGCGTTGGTTACGACAAAATTGAAGACGTTGATTACGCAGATGCCGTGCAATACATGGATTACATCTTCGCGATGACTTACGACTTCTACGGCGGTTGGAACAACGTTCCTGGTCACCAAACGGCACTTTACTGTGGCTCATTCATGCGTCCTGGTCAGTGTGATGGTAGCGGCGTTGATGAAAACGGCGAACCGTACAAAGGCCCAGCTTACACGGCTGACAACGGCATCCAACTTCTCCTAGCGCAAGGCGTTCCTGCGAACAAACTGGTTCTAGGTACGGCAATGTACGGTCGTGGTTGGGAAGGCGTAACACCGGATACGCTGACGGATCCAAACGACCCAATGACAGGTACTGCGACAGGTAAACTGAAAGGCAGCACGACTCAAGGCGTTTGGGAAGATGGCGTGATTGACTACAAAGGTATTAAGTCATTCATGCTAGGCGCCAACAACACAGGCATTAACGGCTTTGAATACGGCTATGATGATCAAGCAGAAGCACCTTGGGTGTGGAACCGTTCAACGGGTGAACTGATTACATTTGACGATCACCGCTCTGTATTGGCAAAAGGTAACTACGCGAAAACGCTAGGTTTAGCAGGTCTATTCTCTTGGGAAATTGATGCCGATAACGGCGACATCCTTAACGCAATGCACGAAGGCATGGCTGGTGGTGTGGTTGTTCCACCAAACCGCAAACCAACGGCAGCAGCTGGTGCAGACCAAGCAGTAACAGGTCCTGCAAGTGTTGTTCTTGATGGCAGCAACTCAACTGACTCTGATGGCACAATCGCAAGCTACGCTTGGGAGCAAGTATCAGGTACTGGAGTAGCTCTATCTGGCGCGAGCACTGCGACAGCAAGCTTTGATGTAGCGGAAGTGACTGCAGAAGAGCAGCTAACGTTCAAACTAACGGTAACTGATAACGAAGGCGCTACCGCTTCTGATCTCGTTGTAGTAACGGTTAAGCCAGCAGGCGTGATTGATCCACCAAACACAGCGCCAGTTGCAAAAGTTTCTGCACCTGCAACAGCGAAAGCTGGTGACGTAGTCGTGATTGATGCTTCAGCTTCTAGCGACGCTGACAACGACACACTAACGTTTGATTGGACGCTACCTCAAGGTCTAAACGCAACAGTTAACGGCGCGAAAGTGACGTTCACAGCAGCAGAATACTCACAAGACACAAGCTTAAGTTTCACTGTCAGCGTGAGCGATGGTCAGGCAGCGTCTTCAGCAAGTGCAACCGTTGTTGTATCTAAGCACAGCACAGGTGGTGGCACTTGTACTAACGCTTGGGATGCAGCAGCGGTTTACACTGGCGGTGACCAAGTGACACACGCTGGTATGACTTGGGAAGCGAAATGGTGGACTCAAGGCCAAGATCCTAGCCAATCTGGCGAATGGGGTGTTTGGAAAGAAGTTGGTCCAGCTAACTGTAACTAAGCACTACTAAAAAGCGTTGTGATTCAACATCACTCGCTTTGAATATTGTCAAAACAAGAAAAGGACAGCTTCGGCTGTCCTTTGTTGTTCTAACAGAATTTATTCAACACTCTTTAATGATCAGCTCGCTTCAATTAAACGGTCGAAACTCTGGAATACCTCATCACACTTCATCACACGACCATGGCCTTGGCCCTGCGTGGTAACCAGTTCCACTCGTTCAATCTCGTCCGCCGCTTTGGCAGACACGCTGTGTTTGGTGAACTTATCCTGCTCATCATGAACAATAATAGTTTTTGCTTCTCGCTCAGCTAAGCGCCTCTCCGGGTCAATAGATTGCAATGGGTAGCCAAACTGGTCTTCCACTTCCGAAACCACCGCTTTGAATAACTTCATTGAGTAACCCGAACGTGCAATGCTGCCAAATAGGTTTTCAACGTAGTTAAGCACTGGCGCGATCAACAGCAAAGGCTTGTTTTCTAATTTACTGTGGCGGCACTCTAGCGCTGAAGCGGTACCCATGCTGTGCCCCACCAAACCTGCAACCTCATCGACAGAATCTAATACATCTTCAAGACCGCACACAAACGCAGGAATATGTCCGTATTGTCCCTCACTCTCACCATGAGCAGGATGATCGTACGCTAATGCCGTGTAACCCGATGCCGCAATATGCTCCATCAACGGGTAGAACTGACTCGCAGTTCCTGACCAGCCGTGAGTCAAAACCCATACCGGACCGCTACCAAGCTGATAGGTTTTAATTGCACCGGCATGACCTTGCACTTCGCTTTTGATAAGCCCCTGTGGCTCGACATTTTTTGGCTGAGTACGAGCGGGAGTAAGCAGCAGTTTACGCGCGGTCTTTTTTGCATGTGACGGCGCCAACGTGTGATGCAGGCGGGTACTGATGTTGACCAAGCTGCGTTTAACACTGAATTTCTGCGAAGTATTGAAGTAAATTTTCTCACTCATGATCATTTCCTTAACTATCAGCTTTGCACAAAATAGAACGGTCGTGCTTTTTATGCTGATAAGAAAGAGCGCTCGTTGTCGCTCTTCATTTTGAATCTTTTACTATACCCGTTACCGCGGGGTTAGCGCTTCCATCGAGTAAACAAGTTATCGATGCCCTGCCAGAACAGTCTCTGGCTCTCTTCTTGCCCTTTGATCGAGTAAAATACGTGTGCACTTAAGTACTGCCCGTACAAATCAAAGGTCGCTTGCCGCGTGTCTAAATCGACGACAAACTCTTGGTTTTCTTTACCTTTCTTGATCTGAATTTCTAAGTAATTCAACCAAGTATCAATCGATTTGCGCAATGCTGCTTGCAACGCACAGCCTTCTTCTGCGGTGTCGTTCCAAGCATCAAGGAACATACAGCTGCCTTGAAAAGAGTGATTCCACGTCATCCAAGTGTCCAACAAGCCACGTACTTTACGCTCAATGTTGCTATCGCCTAACTCGCGCGCAGGCGCAATTACGCGCTCAGCGAATACTTGATTGGCAAATTCCAACACCGACAGTTGAAGGTTCAACTTGGAATTGAAGTGAGCAAACAAGCCACTTTTCGACATACCACACTGCTTTGCGAGCTCACCAATGGTGAGACTTTCCAAGCCGTTTTCACTCGCCAGTTGGAACGCGCGCTGCAGTATGAGCTCTTTGGTTACTTTTCCTTTTTTCATAACACCATTTTTAGCACGATCGTCCTATTTTTCAATGTTAAGTTTACTGGTCAAACCAACTATTACGATCAGGCACACTCTCGTTCGCAATACATTGAGCAACTCAATGAATACAAATTTTCGAAATTTGAGATGGGTCTGAATTTCGGAAACTGGTTACCATCAATTGCACATGAGTTGATTTTTTACCACGATGAGTGGGCTATTAGCTGCTAATTTCTCAGCGATTTTTCACTTTTTAGGTAAGTATTTATGGCAACCACAAAGAAAATTGCCAGTTTAGAGTTCGCTCGGATCATCGCAATGTTTGCGATCGTTGGGCTTCACTGTCAGATGGCTCTCACTTATTGGCAGTGGGATGGAGTGCCTTGGATTGGGTACATACTCAACCAGTTGGCTCGCTTTGCTGTGCCACTTTTTTTCCTCATCTCCGGCTATCTAATCCAACCTAAGCTCAGCACACATCCTGTTGAAACACTGAAAAACTACGCCAAACCTCTGCTTAAGATATGGCTGGTTTGGAGTGCGATCTGTTTGTTAGTTCCCTTCCGTTGGCAAGTAGTTGCTGAAGTAGGTTATCTCACTGAGCGACAGGGTTACTGGGGTTATCTAATGTCGAACCCAATTAATTCGCTATTGGAGGGTGGCTTAGTCCATTTATGGTTCCTACCAGCCCTTGTGATTGCGGTGGCATTTATTGCATTTCTGGTTCGAATTGGCATGACACAGCTACTACTTCCCACAGCAGTATTGCTTTATGTCTATGGTGTATTCGCCGGCAGTTACATCACGCTCACAGAGCTACCAGCCCCATTCTTCACTCGTAATGGTCCGTTCTTCAGTACTTTGTTGGTGGTGCTTGGTTATTTAGCGAGACAACATCAATGGCGATGGTCACGCAATAACACCATTCGTTTGATTCTTATCGGTATGGCACTGCACTTTGCCGAAGCCTATTACTTAATGGATTACGAGATCGCCTTTAACTCACACGACTTCTTATTTGGCACGGTGATTTGGGCTTTAGGCGTATTCATGTGGCTTCTTGCACATCCAAACTTTGGCAATATGCCGTGGGTGTTTAAGTGGTCACCTAGCATTCTAGGCATCTACGTGAGCCACTTATTGGTGATCATCATGATGATGAACGTCGCAGGTATATTAGGGTTGGAAAACCTAGCCAAAGACGCCTTTATTTATCCAGCAACGATTGTGGTGACACTGCTGCTTGTAAAGGCTATTGAAGCAACACCACTACAAAAACTATTACTCCGCTGAGTCCGTATGCCCAAGTAACCTCAAGGTGCTTGGGCATAGATACACCTCTAACACTTAAGGGGTAAAGCAAGCCAATCAAAAATGAGAGCTCTCTCTCACTCATCAAAATTATCATTTCTAATACTGCGTAATTTGCTATCACTCACAAAAAACATTGTTCATTTACTTTAGATTCATTCGACATCAACAACGTGCTCATTAAACGGAGGCTGTATGTGGGCAGGTCAAGGACTCGTTCCTTTTTTAGAAATTAGCCATTGGTTAACCTATGGTTTATATGCTGCTGCAATCCTATTTGGCGCGGCAAGTATTGCGTCACTCAGAAAGTAGTGGCGCAAGCTACATCAATTCAAAACTCCTATCGTTAATTCGAGCTTTCTCACACTTAACCCTCTAATATGTGGCTAAAATTTCTCCAGTCGGACAAGGAGAAATGTCTATGCCAATCTATCCAATTGTCGCGTTTTGCTGTTTGATGTTTTCTAGCTCTACATTTGCAGCTGCGACCAGTGATCTTAATCTCGTCAATTCCACCGTCGGCTATGCCGCGCTCATTTTCTTCACCATTGCCTACATTCTGGTGATGCTGGAAGAATACCTGCAAATGCGAAAGTCTAAACCCGTGTTGCTCGCTGCAGGGTTAATTTGGATCTTGATTGGTTACACCTTTGCCCAGCACAACCAAGCAGACATCGCCAAAGCCGCACTGGAACACAACCTTTTGGAATACGCTGAACTTTTATTGTTCCTACTGGTGGCGATGACTTACATCAACGCAATGGAAGAGCGCAGACTGTTTGACGCACTACAAGCGTGGATGGTCGGAAAAGGCTTTAACTTTAAAAAACTATTTTGGTTAACGGGAAGCTTAGCGTTTGTGATTTCCCCTATCGCAGACAACTTAACGACCGCCCTTTTGATGTGTGCAGTGGTGATGAAGGTTTCAGGTGATAATCCCCGCTTTGTCAATCTTGCATGTATCAATATCGTCATTGCTGCCAACGCCGGTGGGGCGTTTAGCCCGTTTGGTGACATTACTACTCTGATGGTCTGGCAGGCAGGGCACGTCAGCTTCGCTGAATTTATGCCGCTGTTTGTACCTTCACTGATCAACTACGTCATTCCTGCTTTCATCATGTCGTTGTTTGTACCAAATACGAAGCCAGATACGGTTCACGAACACATTGAACTTAAGCGAGGTGCAAGGCGCATCGTTGGTTTGTTTATCCTAACCATTGCGACAGCGGTTTCCTTCCATGCTGTTTTGCACTTCCCTCCCGTGGTCGGCATGATGATGGGACTCGCCTATCTACAATTTTTCGGCTACTTCCTGCGTAAAACGCTCAAACATTCTCTTGCCAAAAAAGCTGCAATGGCGATTGCCAATGGTGATGATTACGCGTTGAAACGGCTAGGATCGGTAGTACCATTTGACGTATTCAATCGTATATCTCGTGCCGAGTGGGACACTCTGTTGTTCTTCTATGGCGTGGTAATGTGTGTCGGTGGGCTTAGTTTACTTGGCTACCTAGGATTGGTTTCTAACGTGATGTATACCGAGTGGAACCCAATTTGGGCAAATATTATGGTGGGTATCCTTTCCGCGATCGTCGATAACATTCCGGTGATGTTTGCTGTCTTGACCATGGACCCAAGCATGTCGATGGGTAACTGGCTACTCGTGACTCTCACTGCGGGTGTCGGTGGTAGCTTGCTGTCGATTGGTTCTGCTGCTGGCGTAGCACTCATGGGGGCAGCAAGAGGGCAATACACCTTCTTCGGGCACCTCAAATGGGCACCCGTTATTGCTCTGGGTTATGCTGCAAGTATTGCCGCGCACCTATGGATGAATGGCAGTTTGTTTACTTAAACTGCCTTAATCGATTCTAAGAATTCTTATCGGTCTGATGGGTGGTTTACGCCATCCATTACTTCTATCTCTCCCAATTCATATGGGTTTACACCTTCTAAACAGCCAACGTTGTAACCGTATTCGCTTGGGTTAGAGCGGCGCTGATGGTGAGTATAAATGCCACATTCACCACAAAAGAAATGCTTAGCCGTATTGGTATTAAATTGATAAAGCTTGAGTGCTTCCTCACCTTGAATGATGCGAATCCCATTCAAAGGTACCGACGCCGCAATCGCACCACGACGTCGACACATGGAGCAATCACAGCGCCGAGGCTTCTCGATTCCATTCGGTAACGACAGTTCGATTTGCACTTTTCCACAGTGACAAGAGAGCTTATGCAAAGGCTGAATTGTGGTGCTACCCACTTGTTTAATCATGACTTTTCCTTGTTCCTTCCGTGTTCGCTCAGTTTAATGTGTAAAGTCTGTTAAACAGTTAACATCTGCGTAATCTAGGTCAAAAACTCGACATCAATCACTTTTCGCGACATTTTATTTAGCGTTTTATCACTCTTTGGTTGGCGTTTTGCTAACCGCATCCGTTTTGGTTGCGTGCTCGCAGCTAAAACGTTTTTAAAACCTAGGAAAATGTTTTTATGGATAAAGATCATAGCCTTAGAGAGAACCTCTTAGCGCTGACGCTCGGTAGCGCGTTGGTGTCACTTGGGGTTATCTTCTTCAACAAGGTTGGACTACTTACTGGCGGTACGGCAGGGTTGGCAATCTTTCTTACCAAAATCAGCGACTTCAGTTTTGGTCAGGTGTTCTTCGCACTGAACCTACCTTTCTACATTCTGTCTGTAATGCGCATGGGTTGGCGTTTTACCATCAACACTTTTATTGCGGTTTCGATCGTTTCCTTTGCGGTAGACCACCTGCACCATGTGATTGAAATTTCTCGTATTGAGCCCGTGTACGCAGCCCTACTAGGCGGTGGTTTGATTGGTATGGGGATGCTGGTGATTTTCCGTCACAAGATGAGTTTAGGTGGCTTTAACATCCTGGCGCTTTACCTTCAGGAGCGCTTTGGTATTCGTGCAGGTAAAGTACAAATGGCGCTCGACTGTACTATCGTTGTGATGTCGCTATTTATCGTCGATGTTTACTTGATCGCCCTTTCTGTACTTGGCGCGATCGCGACCAACTTAATCTTAGCGATGAACCACAAGCCTGGGCGTTATCAGCCCAAGCCACAAGCTGCGTAATAGCACTAAGTCACGATGAAAAAACAAAGCCCCGAGCCATTAACTCGGGGCTTTTTGTTTGTTCTAGTTCGCTAACGAAAAGATTACGCCAATGGCGAGTTCTCACAATACTTCTGGTCATCCACCGTCAGTGTTTGCTTGCTCGCTTGGCTTAAGTGATAGTGCACTAACATCAACAAATCATGAGCGTAGAAGAGCTCAAAAGCATCTTCACCATTTTGGCGACAGATTGCCTCACAGCGATCAGCGTGTACTTTGGCTTTGAGTGGTTGTCCTGCTTTAAGTAGGCTCATGGCTAAGCGATATTCTGCGCGCTCTTCTTGCATCCAACCACCAGCAACCTTCCAATACTCAAGTGCCAGTGTCGCCGCTTCTAACATGTGTTCTATTTGCGCTTCAGAGCGCGCCTCAAGCTCTTCATATTGGCAAGCAAGGTTGTTACCCGTAATGGCAATCGAGCGCGCTAACGGCTCTACAACCTTGTCTGACTCTAGACCAGCAGCTGCATTCACTAACCATGTGCTCGCTTGCTCTAGCTCATTCATCGCCGATAGCTCGTTGGCAATCTGAGCAAACACGCGGCGCTGGTCGACATCGTCTAAATCAGCGATGTGGTCCGTATTTCGGTCAATAAAATACTGCGCTACCGCTTTAGCTCTCTGGCGTGCCAAACATTGAGTTGCAACGCCGTTTTCGAGTTTATCTAAACTAGTAAGAAACTGCTTTGGATCGTGTAAATGACCAATGGAAGTGTGCAGCATCAAGGATAAGATGCGCTCAGCATGGTTAGTGTCTTCCACCTCGCTAAGCGCTTGTTCTAATTGAGTGTATGTTTGTTGTGGCTGCGCTTCATGCTGCTGCCAACTTTGGTTTATGAATGCATCAAAATCCGTTTTGAAAGACATGTCCTTATTATCCTTTTTCATTGCTCTGGATTGCTTATTAGCTCAACAACCCTACACAAAATCGAAGCAAATAAGGTAAACCTTGCCGGATTCTGAGAATGGCCTCACTTAAAGTGGTGAGCCCTTCTCCAATGCCAATAATCGCTGTTTGCGCTCTACCCCGCCCGCATAGCCTGTGAGCTTGCCACTTTTGCCAATCACACGATGGCAAGGCACCACAATCGAGATTGGGTTTTTACCATTCGCCAGCCCCACCGCGCGTACCGCTTTCGGATTACCGATGGCATTCGCCAGATCTTGGTAACTCCATGTTTCACCATAAGGAATGGTCGTTAGTGCATGCCACACTTGAGTTTGGAAATCCGTACCTGTCGCTGCAAGGGGTAAGTCAAATTCGTTACGCAGCCCAGCAAAGTATTCTTCCAATTGAGTAACAGTCTGGCTGAGCACCGCATGTTGATCATCACGCTCTCCCAAATCGTCTGGTTTGGTGGTACAGGTTTCAAACCAAATTCCCAGCAAACCTTGCTCATTGGCTTGAATGGTCACAGCGCCTAACGGACTTGGCATTACCGTATAAAGTGATTTCATGATTGATTCCATAAGTGAAAAGTCGCGTAACTGCCCCAAGGCGACGCAGTATGAGCATTCAATGACGGATAGTTTGGCATGGCTTTCTTCACCACCAAGTCTTTATCTAAAAAACAATTAGGCTGAGATTGGCCACGCAATTGCGCATAGCTCACCGTCCACGGACCAATGCCTTTTAATTCCAGCCATTGCTGCGGATCAGCTTCTGGATTCTGCTGCATGTACTGAGCAAATCGCACCAATGTGTCTTTACGACTTTGCGGCATGCGCAAAAAACTGACATCGGCACAGGCAATTGCTTCTGGCGTTGGGAAGTGACGTACTTGCTGGTCGTTGCTGAGCGTTTCTACCAACAAATTAAGCTGCCCAATCGCCGCTTTGACCGATACTTGCTGCCCTAACACAGCACGAACTCCGGCTTCCCATGCACTCCACACGCCTGGAATACGAATACCCTGTGTTTTGACTAATCCCGGCGCAATGTATTCAAGGTGCTGCTCCACCGTACAGATATCCGCGTCGAGGTCGAACATACGACGCACACCAGCCACGAGACTCAGCAGCTTGGTTACGTCTTCAATATCAAACTCCATCTCAAGGTAACCTTCGCCCTGAGTGACCTTGAATCGCGCCTGACAGCCATCCAGAGAAACGTTGCGCAGGTATGCATCTTCAGTAACTTGCTCCACTCCCTCAATTGCACGTAAGCGATAAAAATCAAGCATATGTTGCCAATTCAACGCACCGCGATAAGGCAATACAATTCGATTCGTCTCCATGCCATCAAACTCTTTTCGGCGTATTTGAGATGGCGTTAGTTGCAAGATTTTTTGAAACGCATCATTGAAACGTCGCGTACTATTAAACCCCGCGGCAAACCCAATTTCAGAGACTGACATGGAGCTCGAGTGTAGCAACTGCTTGGCAAACATCAGTTGTTGGTATTGAGCGTATTGCTTGGGTGACATTCCAAGATATTGCTCGAACAGCATGCGCAAATAACGATCTGAGATCCCTAGGCGCTTCGATAATGCAGCAAGGGACTGGTTCTGCAATTCTCCGCGATCGATCATTGTGATCGCGCGTTGAAATGTTGTCTCGACACCTTTCCACGCCCAAGAGCCTGGGGCGCTATCGGGTCGGCATCGCAAACAAGGGCGATACCCAGCCTTCAAAGCTTGAGTTTTATCGGTGAAATACTCGACATTTTCTTCTTTCGGTAAGTTGGCAGGACAGATAGGGCGACAAAAGATGCCGGTGGTTTTCACTGCAATGTAAAAGCGTCCGTCAAAACGACTGTCTCGTGCCATACGCGCTCTCTGGCACTGCTCCCTGGTTAAAGAAGCGTATGGATTGATGGTCATATTAGTGTTCCCTTTTCATCCTTCATTTAGAACCAACATTAGGGCTCAATCAGTACACATACATTGTAGATTGCAATGCAGAATGAGGTTAGCCATTTTCGGAACTCAATAATGAGAAAATGTGGCATTAGTCAATTTGTGCACTAAGGTTAGGTAAGAACAACACAACAACGTCGGCTAAAGGGAATTGGCATGGACTTACATACGTGCGTGATTGTACTTAGAAATCACAAGGTTATTACTAGCAGATCGGTGGAACACTCTATAGGCATTATTGAGCGTGACTCGGATAATGAAATTTCAGAAATTCAAATTAATACAACTGATGGCACCAGCATAAGGACTTATCACTACAATTGTGTGGAAGATTCACTCGAAAGTTTAATGAACCTGTAATTACTCCTATCTCCCTTGTAATGGCAAAAGAGCACAATTTATTGTGCTCTTTTTTTTGTCGTTCATCTACCTGACTTAATAGCGCAGCACTGGATGCATTCTGCCGTAACTCTAGGTTCAGGAAGAGCCAAATAAAAAGCTCTCGGTTTTATACCAAGAGCTTTTCTTAATCTCACTTAGAAGATGACAAATCATCTCTACTCGTCGACAGGAATGTCTGCGATTTGCTGCAAGCTATACGCGGTGAGAGGGTCGATGTCTTTAACCAGTTCTTCAACCTGTTTAATCGCCTCTACAGACGTGCTAGCTTTGCGATAACTCAAATAGATAGGGCGGTACCAATCTTCTACGCCAGACACCTTGTAGAGCTGCCCGCTTGCGATAAATGGCTCAACCAAAGATGCTGGTAGGTATGCGCTACCACCTTTCTCTAAAACGAAGTCTAATGCGATACGAGCGGTAGAAGTGCGAAGGTAAGGGGCAGGGATTTTTGGGTGACGTTCCGCATGCTCAGAAGCGAAGCGTGTACCCCAATCCACATACACGTATTTTTTACCAAATACGGTATCAAGAGAATCAGGCTCGGTAGAAACTAACACAAGCACCACATCCGCTACTTTTTTGCAGTTGAGCTCATCCGCTTTGATTTGGTCAAAGGCAAACGCCATATCGAGAGTACGCTCTAAAAGACTGCGGCTGAGCATTTCACGACCCATGACTTCCGCCATAAAGCCATAACCACTGAACGAGTCTGTTACCACACTCAAGCAATTTTGCAGGTAAGCATCCCAAATGTTCGGCGTACCACCCATAGTGAGCTGTAATGCTTTACCATCTTCAAGGGATAATTCGAGCTTAGCTTGCTGTAAAGTGGTGACCATCACCTCTGCATAGCCGATCAAACGCTCGCCTGCAGACGTCAACTTTATGTTATTTCGATCACGAATAAACAACTGCGTATCGAAATAACTTTCGAGTTGTTTGATGCGTGCGCTTACTGCGGCTTGAGTAATGTATAAGTTCTCAGCAGCTCGTCCGAAGTGACGAACCTTTGCCAGCTCTAAAAATGTTCGAAAGACCTTTACATCCATAAACCATCTCCTGGTCAATATAAAACCAGATTAACAACTAATTAAAATTTTGACGACAAAAAAGTTTTGTTTTTCTTTTGTTAGCTTTGCGCCTAATTTCGCCGTAATTCATCACATTCATCAATAACGGTTACAGAGGCTGTTGATATGTCTGACACTGAATTTCGTCATGGCAAAAAACGTTTTTACGACAACGTAAAATTTCCGCGCGGCTTTGCAAAGTCTGGCGATTTTACTCTCTCAGAAGAGGAAATCCTAACAATTTATGGGGATACTATGCTTGGCCTAGAGTCAGGCGAGTTGACACCTGAGAACTCCGAAGAAAAACACTTCGTGAAAGTTCTAGAAAACCCAGGCAAAGCGAAAACAAAAATCGAACGCACTTGGTTGAAGTACGTCCAACTGGCTCGTGGTCGCAAACGCTTTCACACGCTAAACGGCCGCAACAAACCAGAAGCGTCAGATGACTATGCAGAAGAGAGCTTAGCAGAAGACGATTAATTCCAGCCCCTCTCCAAGCGTTCACGCTTGGATGAGTCAAAGAAAAGCCCTTAAGTAATTTCTTTAAGGGCTTTTTCAACTCAATAAGCTCACTTCCCACTATTTGGCCAGCATTGCAACCTTCTTCAGGAAGCTGTCTTTTAGGTGTTCTTGGTCATACTCCAAGTGATAGGTGTTATGGAATCCCACTTTCAATTCCACGCCATTCCCTCGCATAAAAACGTTGTAGCCATCATAATCAGAGAATGCTTCAACCCCTTCATATATTTTACCGAATTCCGTTGGCGTGCCTTTGTTCATGACACATTCATATGCTTGCAGCACTTTGGTGGCGTCTAGTTCATTTCTCATTGCGATTTTCCTCAGCAATAAACTCGATTTAAGTATGGTTAAAGAAAAAACACCGTGCCACACCATAGGTTGCGTAAGATCATAACTTCCGCATTTTCTTGTTACTTTATCTTACAGAACAACCCTCTATTCAACGTATCAGTTACATGAAAAACTTAATTTCAGTCATAAATTTTAAACACTAAACAGCTAGTCTAGCGACACAAACGCCTTCTATGTAAGTGAGCTATTATCGTAAGCAAACGTGAAAACTGCTGAGAAAAGCAACATTGATTAAAGAAAAAGCAAATTTTTGACCTAAAACAATAGCAGTTCATCATTACTTATTTTATAATGCGAATTAATGTTTCAGGACATCTTAAATTCCAATAACTAGGGGCACAAAATGAGACTTATCCCGTTAGCTCAGGCAGCACAAGTAGGCAAGTGGGCAGCAGCACACATCGCTAAGCGTATTAACGACTTCAAACCAACTGCTGAGCGTCCATTCGTTCTGGGTCTACCTACTGGTGGCACTCCTCTAGCAACTTACAAAGCATTAATCGAACTTTACCAAGCTGGTGAAGTAAGCTTCGAACACGTTGTAACATTCAACATGGATGAATACATTGGTATCCCTGCGGATCACCCAGAATCATACCGTTCATTCATGTACAACAACTTCTTCAACCACGTAAACATCCAAGAAGCGAACATCAACCTTCTTAACGGTAACGCGGAAGATCATGAAGCGGAATGTCAGCGCTACGAAGACAAAATTAAGTCTTACGGCAAGATCAACCTATTCATGGGCGGCGTGGGTAACGACGGTCACATCGCATTCAACGAGCCAGCATCTTCTCTGTCTTCACGCACTCGCATCAAGACACTGACAGAAGACACTCGTATCGCGAACTCTCGTTTCTTCGATGGCGACATCAACCAAGTGCCTAAGTACGCACTGACTATCGGTGTTGGTACGCTACTAGACGCTGAAGAAATAATGATCCTAGTAACAGGTCACAACAAGGCACTTGCTCTAGAAGCAGCTGTAGAAGGCAGCGTAAACCACCTATGGACGGTTTCTGCACTTCAGCTTCACCCTAAAGCAGTGATCGTTTGTGATGAGCCTTCACAACAAGAACTTAAAGTGAAGACGGTTAAGTACTTCTCTGAACTAGAAGCGGAAAACATCAAAGGTTTCTAATCCTTCGGATGACGACCAAAGATAAACGCTGAATAGACAAAACCCGTGACTGCTCACGGGTTTTTCGTTTCTAGATAACTGTGCGGCTAATAGGCTTGAATACCAAACTGGCGCAGGCGTTTCGGTAGCACTTCATCTAACCTATCTACCTCACTCGCTTCAACTTCAATTAAGTTGAAATTGTGCTGTTTGTACACTGCACGAATCTTCTCTTGCTCCGCTTCTGACATCTCGCCGGTGTCACTACCCCAAAATTGCAAATAAACTTTGCCACTAGGCAGATAGAAATCACTGGTCACGTCTTGGGCAATTGGTAGTTGGCGTTCGTACGCATGCACTACGCCCGCTAAATATAACCAATTATCGATTAACAGCTCCCCTTTGGAGCGAACGTAATGCCCGTCTAAAGTGCGGTGTTTGGCTTCAAACTTTTGACGAAAGTTGGAAAGGGACTTGTCCGTGGAATGAGACTCGGCATCTTGCCCCAAAAACTCAATCACTGACTGCTTAAGGCGCTTGTTACGCAACACTATGTCATGCCACACCACAAAGGTATGATTCGATTCCTTATCGACACGCAAGTGACCCCCAGCACGTATGCCCGCTTCGGTCAGGCTCCAACCTTCGTCAGATTTGCTAATCCAACCTAACTCGCTTAACAACTGGTTCATGCGTTTGGCATTGAGTTTGAGCTTCTCGCCCAGTTGGGTAGCGCTGTAGGTTTTGCCAGAGGACGTCGCAAGCTCTATGTGCAAATTGGTTGGCCAAACGATGAACGGCCCAAATTTAGGGTGATCGACATACTCACCACCGTACTTAGTGCCCTCTTCGGTCAAAATCCAGTGGTCGTCTTTACGCACGATGTAACCCGCGCGTTTCAGATCAGAAAACAACAGCTTGGCTTCTATCTGGCGCATTTTTGCTAACGCCGATGTGGAAATTTTCTCTGACATAACGCGCTAACTCCTAAATATCGCGAATAAAGAACCCTAACTCTGACATTGCTACCCGTTAATCTTATCGTTCTATGAACAACATATGCATATTAACGCATTGATTTCATTGCTTGAAGTAAGAATAGAGGTATTCACTTGCCAAATCAAAAAAGCCAGTCTCTCGGGACTGGCTTTTGTTTTGTGGAGCGAGGTTGGTTACTTAATAAAAGAAATACAGCCCTGTAGAATCACTAGGTTGACGATGTCGATAAAGAACGCGCCAACGATAGGCACGACCATGAAGGCTTGTGGTGATGGACCGAAGCGGTTAACGATAGAGCCCATGTTCATTACTGCCGTTGGGGTTGCGCCCAGACCAAAGCCACAGTGACCACTTGCGATAACTGCGGCATCGTAGTTGCTGCCCATCACACGGAACGTTACGTAGTACGCGAAGACTGCCAGAATCACCGATTGCACCGCTAGGATGATGAGGAACGGGATTGCTAAGTCGAAGATGTTCCATAGTTTTAAGCTCATTAGTGCCATCGCAAGGAACAGAGACAACGAAACCGTACCGAGAATATCGACCGTTTCAACATCCACTTTGCGTACTTTGGTCACTTCCATGATGTTGGTGATCACCACACCGATAAACAGCGCGTAAACGAAGTCTGGAATCATCAGCCATTTGATACCAAAGCTGCTCACCCAGCCTTCTAAGTAATCGGCACCAGTAACACACAATAGAATGATCGATAAACTCTCGACCACTTTCTTCGCGGTTACGCGGTCTTCTTCGTGCTCGTTATAGGTCACCAATTCAGGGAAACGTTCGTGAGTCTGGTTGGTGCGTCCGTATTCAGATTCAAGGTTACGTTTATCAATCAATCGCTGCGCTACTGGGCTACCGATGATGCCACCAATCACCAATCCAAAGGTAGCGGACGCCATTGCCACTTCTAGTACGTTGTGTAAGCCATACATGTCTTGGAAAGTTTGCGACCATGCTGCGCCCGTACCATGACCGCCCGACAACGTAATCGAACCGGCAATCAAGCCCATAAGCGGGTCTAAGCCAAGAGCGGTTGCCAGAGAGACACCGACCGCGTTTTGGATAAGAATGTACACCGATGCCACAGCTAAGAAGATAAACACCTTAGCGCCGCCTTTAATCAACTGGGTGTAGTTCGCAGCCAAGCCAACGGTGGCGAAGAACATCAACATGAAAGTGTTTTGCAGCGGTAAATCGAAAACTAAGTCCACGCCATTGAAGTGCATCGCGGTGATCGCACATGCGACAATCAAACCACCCACGATTGGCTCGGGAATATTGAATTTCTTTAAGATCGGTAATTTAGCGTTAACGAATTGTCCCAAGAACAACACACAAATAGCGACGAGAAACGACTCTTGTGGACCGACAGAAATGACCTGATTCATAAAACCTCTTTGCCTCCTTTTTCTCATCCTTTGAGTAACAACTCGCAGGTTGAGCGGTATTTAGGCAGGTCAGAGTGCCTACTGAACGTGTGGTTTTCTAGGGTCCAAACCCACTAAATTCTCATCAAATAAGAAAGCAACAACTCTGATATTCACCCAATTCTCACTCAATGAAAAAACGCTCTTTTTCACCAAGTTTTGTGGCGCAATTTTCTCGTTTTTTTAGCTCTTCTCAACTTATGAGAAGTGAACGATTTTTTACCAGTTTTTGAAGGCAAAAACGTATGCGATTGCGCGCAAATTTTGCGTGAAAATCTGATGCAAACTTTGTCGAAATTTCATCGGCAAAAGTGATTAAGAAAACAGCGCAAGAAGATTGGCGCTTTCTATCCCAACGTCTAGGTGTTATACATATATATAACACCAACTCAGCCAAGGAAACCAATCATGACGCATTGGCATGATCGCCAACCGATTTTCCGTCAGTTGGCTGACCAGATCACCCAGCAAATATTGCAAGGCATCTGGCAAGAGGGCGAAGCTTTGCCTTCGGTACGCAGTGTCTCTGCGGATATGAAGATTAACCACCTGACGGTCATGAAGGGCTATCAGTTATTGGTTGATGAAGGATTGATTGAGAAGAAACGTGGGCAAGGCATGTTTGTCGCCCAAGGTGCAAAAAAACAGCTTCTTGCTGATGAAAAAGCCCGTTTCCTTGAACAACAAATTCCGCGGATCGCCGACACATTACAACGTCTGGATATGTCACTTGATGAATTTATCCAACAAATCCAAACACATATTGAAGGTGACCAATGAGCGCATTAGTCAGTGTAAAACACGTCTCCAAGCAATATCGTCAGCAGGGTGAAGCGCTGCATGACGTGAGCTTTGATCTACAAGCGGGTCAAATACTTGGCTTGCTAGGTCATAACGGTGCGGGTAAATCGACTCTCATTAACGCCCTACTCGGTGCACACGAATATCAGGGCACCATTCGCATCAACGGCTTTGAGCCAATCATGCAACGCGACAAAATCATGCAGAGCTTGTCTTACATCTCGGATGTGAACGTTCTGCCAAACTGGATGACGGTTGCTCAGCTGCTCGATTACACCGAGGGTGTACACCCAGGTTTCAATCGCAGCAAAGCTGATAGCCTGCTTCGTCAAACCGACATCAAGCCGCGTGCTCGCATCAAATCCCTATCGAAAGGCATGAAGGTGCAATTGCACTTGGCCGTCGTCATCGCGACCAATACACAAATTCTAATTCTGGACGAGCCAACCCTTGGCTTGGATTTGGTTTATCGCGATACCTTCTACCGTCATTTGCTGGAATGGTTCCACGATGGCGAGCGTGTGCTGATCATTGCGAGTCATGAAGTATCGGAAATCGAACATCTACTGACGGACGTGCTAATTCTTAAACACGGCCGACCTGTCCTGCAAACCTCAATGGACAGCATCAGCGAAGATTACTTCATTCTTGATGCCAGTGATGAGCATCGCGCACAAATCGAAGCGCTGAAACCACTGTCATCGCAAAAGGGCTTAGGCACGACTAAATGGTTGCTGTCTTCCCAATACGCAGAGCAAGTTGCTGGGCTGGGTGATGTGTATGGCGTCAAGCTTGCGGATCTGTTCTTGGCATTGCAGAAGGAGGCAGCGTAATGAAATCGATTGTCGCGATGTTGCGTAAAGAATGGCTAGAGAACCCATTGGTTACACGCGTGCCGTTATTTATGTTTGCCTGTGGTGTGCTGCTGTTTGTCAGCTTGATGAGTAGCTCGACACTGCAACACAATATGTTCTTCCAAATGAGCTTTGGCGGTGATGTCAGTGACATCCACAAAGAACTAGGCGATGACGTCAACATGCTGATCACAGGTGGCATTGGTTTATTGTCTTTCCTGCTTGGCACTCAATACTTCCCAAGAACGCTGCGTAAAGAGCGCTCAGAGGGCAGTATCATGTTTTGGCGCAGTATGCCTGTCAGTGACGTGAAAACCCATCTGGTGAAGCTGACGTTTGGTTTATTGGTGATTCCGTTAGTGTGTTCGGTATTGGTTTTCGCTGCGGACTTTATGCTGTGGATGTTGAATGTCTCAACGGACCACCAGTTGGCGTTATTGTATCGACAAGCATCACTGGGCTTCGTACTGCTGAACTGGGTTGAATTCTTGCTTCGAATGGTAGTGGCTGGCGTGTTGCTATTGCCGCTCGCACTAACCGCAATGGCAATCTCACAGAAAGTGAACTCCCCCTTGTTGGTCATCTTGATTGGTATTTACGCACTGCGCTGGATGCCGATTGCAATGTTCAACTTCTATGATCTGGATGATTTCTTCTCAGCGATTTTCTACCTACCACTGCACGCGATTCTTGCGCCAAACCCGTTCAGCGCGATTCCAGATGCAGGTTGGATGAACGTTGGGATTTACGCTTTCATCGGTGTGCTTGCTTGGACAGCTAGCATCAAGTTCAGCCGCACCGTGAACTAACAAGCACAAGCAAAACCACACATCAAAAGCGAGGTACTGTCCTCGCTTTTTCATTTTCAGCACCATCAATCTTCATTCTCTTTGCTTCAACGCAAAAATAATCAGCCTATAACAATAGCGCTTCGGCGTGGTTAAGTTCATAATCTCCCGCTTAATGCGCCTAGCGCTGTTATTAAGAATTTTTGAAAAGCAGAACATCAACCATGACCACCATGCCAACAGCCATTATTGGACTGTACAATCCAAAGAGTCCAACCAACGTTGGCGCTGTATTGCGAGCCGCAGGCTGCTACGACGCTGCGCAAGTTCGTTACAACGGCACACGCTACAGCCGCGCAGTCAAATTCCAGACCGACACCCAGAACTCACAAGAGCGCATTCAATTAGTGGAGATGGAAGACCTCACTGCTAATGTTGCCGACGATGTGGAAATCGTTTGTGTTGAGTTAGTGGTCGGCGCAACAGCACTGCCGCACTTCACTCATCCAGAGAACGCGATTTATGTGTTTGGGCCGGAGGACGGCTCACTGCCGCAAGAGATGGTCGATAAGGCGCATCACGTGGTGTACGTACCAACTCATGGTTGTATGAACCTAGCCGCGACGGTGAACGTTGTGCTTTACGATCGCATGGCGAAAACATTGGGGGCAATTGATGACCACCAGCAAGTTCTTGCTAATCGCGACAACAAGAACCGCTTGAAAATGAAAGCTTGCGTATAGACAGACGAAGCTCGTCGTTGCAAACGCCAGATACAAAAAAGGTCACAGCAACACTGTGACCTTTTGTTTTATTTGGCGTCTTAATCTATCTAGCCAAGGAACGAAATGTAGCCTTGTAGAATGATCAAGTTAACGATGTCGATGAAGAAGGCACCAACAATCGGCACAACCATGAACGCCTGTGGTGATGGACCAAAGCGGTTTACGATAGAACCCATGTTCATTACCGCCGTTGGAGTAGCACCCAAACCGAAACCACAGTGACCACCTGCGATAACCGCAGCATCGTAGTTGCTGCCCATCACCTTGAACGTTACGTAGTAGGTGAAGATAGCCAGAATCACTGACTGCACGCCCAGAATCACCAAGAATGGGATCGCTAGGTCGAAGATGTTCCACAGTTTCAGACTCATCAGAGCCATAGCGAGGAACAGAGACAGCGACACCGTACCTAACATGTCGACCGTTTCGGCATCCAACTTACGAATCTTGGTCACTTCCAAGAAGTTAGTGATGATCACACCGATGAACAACGCGTAAACGAAGTCTGGAATCATCAGCCATTGAATGTCGTAAGTGCTCACCCATTGTTCTACGTACTTAGCGCCTGTTACACAGATCAATAGGAAGAACAGTTTCTCAACTACTTTTTTCGCGGTTACTTTGTCTTCTTCGTACTCGTTGTACGTCACCAACTCTGGGAACTTCTCGTGGGTTTTGGCATCTCGACCACCACGACCATACTCAGATTCGATGTTGTTCTTTTCGACCAGACGCTGCGCAACCGGACTACCGATGATACCACCGATGATCAAACCGAATGTTGCTGACGCCATCGCGATTTCCAATACGTTATTTAAACCGTAAACGTCTTGGAAAGTTTGTGACCACGCCGCCCCCGTGCCGTGACCACCTGATAGAGTAATCGAACCAGCGATAAGCCCCATCAGCGGATCTAAACCCAATGCCGCTGCCAGTGAAACACCGACACCGTTTTGAATGATGATGTAGAACGACGCGACTGCTAAGAAGATAAAAACCTTCGCGCCCCCTTTCATTAACTGAGTGTAATTTGCTGCCAAACCAACGGTAGAGAAGAACATCAGCATGAATGTATTTTGCAACGGCAAGTCGAATTCCAAATCGATGCCGTTAAAATGAAGAGCAGTAATGATGCAGGCCACAATCAAGCCACCTACAATCGGCTCAGGTATGTTGAATTTCTTTAAGATCGGTAGTTTAGCATTAATAAAATGCCCCAAAAAAAGCACACTAATCGCAACCAAAAAGGATTCCAGTGCACCTACAGATATTAAATGATTCATATCGCCTCTTATTATTGTTCTCTTCATCCTCCGTAATGATTGAGTGTTAGTTTAAGCTCTGTTCAATAGCAAATTTTCTCGCCAAATTTTTCCGAAAATACTCAAAAGGTTGTGTTAAATGCGCCTTAGGCTAGTTTAAGGGACGGTCGTTAAGCGATGTTCTGATTTACGCGCTATTCGCAAGCCCTAAAATGTAAAAGGAGCCTGTTAAGCTCCTTCTTATCCTCTTCATAGACAAGCAAAAATGACTGCCTGTACGAGACGGATATCATGTTGTGAGTATTGTCCGAGTGACACTTTCTGAACCGCTATCGGGCTCCCTTACATAAACAGAAAGTGATCATCACTATCGAGCAAAGTTCCTTCCCGTCATAACGAATAGAGCGCCGAAATGGCGCCCTAACATTTGGGTTTGCTTGTATCCCATCGTAGTTTAAAAACTCTGACTCATGGAATTTTGAACGAGCCGAATCCAGGGAAATTCTCAAGCTTGCAACAAGCGTTCTCGTTACAACGGAGCGGGATTATAACATATCGCTGAAAATTTTCCTCATTTCAGTGTTATTCGCCACCTTCATAGTTTGCTTCCGCAACGATCAACTGTTCAATATTATTGCTACAGATGAAAGCACGAAGAGCCTCGAACTTAGCCTCGTTCCACGAATAGATTTGCAGATCAAGCAACTTATCAATGGTGTCTTGCTCGAAGCGAAGCTTAACAGGCTTTGCCGGAGATCCTGCGACCACGGTGTAAGGCGAGACATCTTTGGTCACAACGCTGTTGGCAGCGATTACTGCGCCTTCCCCAATGGTGACACCGGGCATTATCATCGCACGCATGCCAATCCAAACTGCGTCACCAATCACGGTATCGCCTTTGCCTTGGTAAGATTGCTCAACGTCATCAAGGAACGGATACAGACAGAACCAGTCCGTCCTGTGATTATGGTTGCCGCCCATCAAAATGACCGCTTCAGCCGCGATACAAACGTAGTCACCAATGTAAAGCTGATCGATTTCCCACCTTGGCTGCCACGCTTTACTGACTTCATCGCCATGCAGATAGCGCACGACCGAATCTTCAAAGCCGTTATCCCAACAATCGCTGTAGTAACTGTGGGTGCCTTTGATGTGGATATTTTGGTTTTGCACCACTTGGTGCAGGTACTGAAATTTGGACCAGTGTTTTTTCATGGCAGTTACCTCAATAAAGTAAATGTATGCCACGGAACGATTTCTCGTGGCGTTGTTGCTGCGTTCTCAGTCAACGACGCCTATTGGATGCGGGGTTGCAGTAGTAATGGATTATTCATGAATGTGCCCTCCAGCGCGCACACTATAAAAAGCATGTATAATTTTCAAGCAAACCAAACAAATAACAAGATTCCGAAAATGAAAAGTCACTCTGCCTTTGCCTCTCTGCTGCTGTTTGCTGCCACAGCGTCTGCGAGCGAAAACATTAAAATCGAATACCTCCCAACGGAAACGGCCGACGATCGCTTTGCTGCGCAAGTAATTGAAAACAGTGAAGTGAACGACATCTTTGTCCAGCTTTCTGATGATTACTTCCCGTTTAATAACACATTAACGCTGACCTACGGTGGCGAAGACGGTCCGCTTTATGATCCAGAAACACACACCATTCATATTCCCTACACCTTCTATCTAGAATCATTTAACTACTTCACCAACAACAAATACCAAGAGCGTTACGGTAAAGCACCGAAAACGGGCGCGCTCGATACTTTGCTGCACACGCTATTGCACGAAGGTGGACACGCTTACATTGCCGATCAAAACATTCCTGTATTGGGTAAAGAGGAAGATGCGGTCGATAACTTCGCCACCATCTTGCTGATTGATTACGTTGATGACGGTGCCAATGTGGCGATCAGTGCTGCGGACATGTTCGCATTCGAATCCGACGACAGACCGGACTACTACGATTTTGGCGAGTACATTGATGAGCACAGTTTCGATCTGCAGCGTTACTTCTCTACCCTGTGTCTGGTTTACGGCAGCGATCCTGAGCAATACAAAGCCTTACTCGATGAAGTAGAAAAAGATTACTTACGCGATCGCAAAGAGTTCTGCCAATTCAATTACGGCAACATCCGCGATAATTGGCTGCATTACTTGCAAGACAATGAACTAAAAGAAAAATAATCGCGTAAAAGGGATAAGAATAGCCAACAATGAGCTCAATCATGACCAAACTGACCGTATTTTACGATGGCACTTGTCCCTTGTGCGCCAAAGAGATGAACGCACTAAAACAGCGCGATACCAAGCAGCAGATCAAAACCGTCGACATCTACAGCGACGCATTTGCCGATTATCCGCAAATCGACCCTGAGCAAGCCAACACCATTTTGCACGCCCTCAACGAGAAGGACGAACTTCTGCTTGGGTTGGATGTAACTCATCGAGCATGGCAGTTGGTTGGTCGTGGTTGGTTATACGCTCCACTGCGTTGGCGCATTATCAAACCTGTTGCGGACTGGCTTTACCTCAAATTTGCTAGCAATAGGTATCGCGTCTCATACCTATTAACTGGCAGATCTCGCTGCAATAACGGTTCGTGTTCACGTTAAATGTGATCGGTTACCAGTTTAGATAATACCTTAGTCTTAGATTTGCAATTTCCAATACTTCTCTCAGTTTAGTTCGGGTAGTCTTTAACCATAACAAGAACAAAATATGAACATAACAGTTGTGGGGACAAGCCCATAACGCTGTATCGCAGAGCCGAGAAGTAAGGAAGTCTACATGAATCTAACCATAAGAAAGCGACTCTATATTCTTTCCATCATACCTGTTCTAACCATAGCCATAGGTATGATGTGGTTTACCTATTTACAAACCACCGCCTACAACAAACACGAAATTGAGCAGACGCGAAGTCAGATGATGGAGATGAAAAAAGCCGAGCTCAAAAACTACGTCCAAATGGCGCGTTCCGCTGTCGAACCGCTACTCGCTCAAAACGCCTCACTTGAAGAAGCACTGCCTACTTTGAAACAGTTAGAGTTTGGTCAATCCGGCTACATCTTCGGTTACGATTCAAAAGGCGTGCGTGTCGTGGTGGGTAAAAACACTAAAGGCATCGGGGAAAACTTCTATAACTTGCAGGATAAGAAAGGCAACTACCTGATTCAGGACTTGCTCAAAAACTCCAAAACTGGCGAGTTCACCACTTATTACTTCCCGAAACTCGGTCAGAGCGAAGCCCTACCAAAACTAAGCTACTCCGTCTTTATTCCTGAATGGGATCTAATGCTGGGTACGGGCTTCTACACTGACGATATCGATGCCATTGTGGCAAACATGGAAGAAGCCGCGCACCAAGCTCTCAACACAACACTGACTGCTATCGCTCTGTTCTGTGTCTCGATTGCCGCCATCGTTGCGGTCTTCGCTGTGTTTGTTAACCGCAGTATCATGAAGCCTATTGAGCAGTTTGATGCTTCAATTCACTCTTTCGCACAAGGCGATGCAGACTTGACTGCGCGTATGGAAGAATCAAATGTGCCAGAGTTCAAACAGCTCGGTAACAACTTCAATAAGTTTGTAGAAAGCCTACAGGGTATTATTAAGAGTGTGAGCCATGTTGGTGAAGAAGTCGTTTCTGAAACCAACAATATGTCTCAGCGAGCTTCTCAAGTTGACGAACTTGCCTCTGGTCAGCGAGAAGAAACCGAGCAAGTCGCTGCGGCAATGACCGAGATGACAGCAACGGCGCACGAGATTTCCAGCAACGCTAACCAAGCTGCGCAATCAGCAAAAGATGCCGATGAGAATGCACAACAAGCGAAGCACATCGTAGACTCCGCAGCGAACTCTGTTGAAGCATTGGCTGTAGAAGTATCTGAAGCAGGCTCAGTGATTTCTCGTTTAGAGAGCGATGTACAAAACATATCGTCCTCTCTAGAAGTTATCCAAGTCATTGCCGAACAAACCAATCTACTGGCGTTGAATGCTGCAATCGAAGCAGCGCGTGCGGGTGAGCAAGGACGCGGTTTCGCCGTCGTAGCTGATGAAGTTCGTCAGTTAGCGAGCCGCACTCAAGACAGCACTGGTGAGATTCATCAGATGATTGAACAGTTGAAGTCAGGGTCAGATGCTGCAGTGAAAGCAATGGAGTCCAGCCAAGCACGTGGTGAAGCAACCGTTGAAGAAGCTCGTGCTGCCTCCTCTGCATTACAAGAAATCCAAGCGTCCATCGCTAATATCATGGACATGAACACGCTGATAGCTACGGCAACTGAAGAGCAGAGCCAAGTTGGCCAAGAGATTTCACAACGTATTGAAGTGATCTCTCAACAAAGCAGCCAATCGGCGCACCTTGCCAACCAAAACCGTGCAGGCAGTGGCAACCTTAACCACAAAGCCAACGAACTGTACGACTTGGTCGGTCGCTTTACAGTCTAGAGCTTTCCTCAAACACTCAACATGCAAACAGCGACGCCAAAAAGTCGCTGTTTTTATTTCTGCTATCATAATACTACTTAGCTATAATGCCGCCAACTTAGCACCTATAAGGGCAAAACAAGATGATTATCATGACCACCAATTTCGGTGACATCGAAATTGAATTGAACCTAGAACGAGCACCAGTTAGCTCAAAGAACTTCAAAAAATACTGTGAAGATGGCTTCTACGACGGCACCATTTTCCACCGCGTTATCGATGGCTTTATGATCCAAGGTGGCGGTCACACCGACGACATGGCAGAAAAGCCAACACGCGCCCCGATCGCGAACGAAGCAAACCGTGGTCTAAAGAACCTTGTTGGCACTATAGCAATGGCGCGTACCGATGCACCGCACTCTGCAACGACACAGTTCTTCATTAACTTGGAAGACAATGATTTCCTAGACCACACCGCAACCACCAACCTAGGCTGGGGTTACGCGGTGTTTGGTAAAGTGACTGCGGGTATGGATGTCGTAAATCGCATCGCGAAAGTGAAAACGACCTCTAAGCTTGGTCACGATGATGTACCATGCGATCCAATCATTATTGAGAAAGTGACGATCAGCGAATAAGCACGTTCGCCTCTTCGGAGAGGTCATCACTATAAAACGAAAAAAGCGCCTAATGTCTGGTGACTTAGGCGCTTTTTGTTTTTATGACTGGCTTGTGCCGGAGTTATTGATAGAAAAGCTCGGCTTTTGCTCCGACTAAATCAAGCTCAGAGCCTTGAAAGTCCACCAGATATTCAGCGACAAGGTTGTACCCAACCCAATACCCCATGTATTTCGGCCAGCGGCTTTCATCACTGCCAAGAAAGTAAGCGTCGAAGTTGTAATCTAAGCTGGTCAGCTTGTCTTTCATCTCAGCATAAAAAGGACGCCAATCTTGATCTTTGATTTGCTCAAACAAGCTCGGAGTGATGCCTCCATTCACCTTACGTTCGAAATGACAAGCTAACCCTTCCATAATCAGCACATCACCAAGCGCAACGCCATTCTCTCCCGATCGCATACGGAACAGGTGATGCAACTCATGCGCTAGCACCGCAGCCAGTTCTTTCTCAATAACGTTTTTAATATCTGCACGTTGAGTATCAAGCAGAATCTCTACACGATAGGCGCTTAAGCAATAGCCACCAATCCCCGTCTGCGGTACATCATTGCGATCAAACGGGCTAACGGTCAGGTCGATGTTACTGAGATCAAAGTAACTAGAAAGTTGTGAGCTCAGATCATCAAGTTTCTGATGCAAATACTCAGCGAGTGGAGACAACTCTCCCGTCGCATTTAGCAGGGTTACGCGATAGCTCATTTATCTTCCTTGATAATGTGGGTTAAGAGCTGTGAGTTTACAGTGTAAAGAGTGAGCAGTTCTAGCGATTACATCCCTTTGAACAAACTTTGAGATGCACGGCTCACGGGGAGCTTGTTTTCCCCAACATGCACAAACATTCTGCCAGCAAAGTCTTTGTTTACTTTGTTAATTTTGCATACTTGCACCACGCTTGAACGGTGCACTTGCCAGAACTGTTCTGGATTAAGCTGCCCTATCAACTCTTTCAACGATGTACGAATCAAATACTCTTGCACTTTGCCTTGTCCTTGTTGGGCATACACAGAAACGTATTTTTCTTCCGCTTTGAAATACAACACATCAGACGTGGCGATCAGATGAATATCTTCCCCTTGCGTCGCTTTGATCCACTGAAGATATTGCGGCGTTTGTGGCGCGGATAATTGCTGCAACTGCTCTAATAGGCTGCTCATCTGCGCATTACTGCTTTCTTGCTCTCGCTTAGCAAGGCGTGCTTTCACTCTTTCACACGTCGTCAGGAGGCGATCATCCGAGATAGGCTTGAGCAAATAATCGGCGGCATTTTGTTCAAAGGCTTTGATGGCGTAATCATCGTACGCAGTGACAAATACAATCAAAGGTGGGTTGGCGAGTTGATTGAGTTTTTGCGCTAATGTCATGCCATCCAACACTGGCATACGAATATCGAGAAACGCAATGTCAGGTTGGCTGTGTTCAATGGCTTGCAACGCTTGTTCACCATCTGCGACTTTGGCAATTACCTCTAGCTCTGGCCACACTTCAGCTAGGCTTTTATCAAGATGACGCCTCAATAGTGGTTCATCATCAGCAATAATGGCAGTAAACCCTGTATTCATTCCTTTCTTCCTTGATTACGATTCCATTGGCCAACTCAGGCGAACACAAACGCCACCCTGAGCAGACTCACTGATAGAAACCTCTCCTTGCCCTGCGAACAAAGCTTCAACTCGCTGCTTGAGATTACTTAAACCCACGCCTGAACCCATGTGCCCACTAACGTGATTCAAGCCAACACCTGTGTCTCTGATTTCAATCTTCAAGTTCTGCTGTTCGCGCTTAATGAGCAAACTCACTTCGCCACCTTCACGCTTTGGCTCAATACCATGGATGATAGCGTTCTCTATTAAGGGTTGTAGCATCATCGGCGGTAATTCGGTTCTGCCTAACCCCTCTTCCACCTCAATCTTGTAACTGAGTCGATCACCCAAACGGGTTTGCTGAATGCCCAAGTAAGCCTCAAGTAACGCCGTTTCATTGTCTATGGTGGTGTGTTCTTCACGTGAGCTTTTAAGCGTTGCACGCAGCAGCGCGGTTAACTGTTCTAGCATCAGCTTGGCTTTATCGACATCTTGCGACATGAGCGCACTGATATTTGCCAAGGTATTGAATAAAAAATGCGGTTCAATCTGGCTTTGCATCTGCTTAAGCTGACTCAGCAACAGCGCACGATCTTGCTCTGCTTTCTCGCGTTTGATGGCTTCCAACTCTCGCTGAGCAACCGCCTCTTTCTCACGCGAGTAAAAATAGAAATAACACATACCGCTAAACAGTAATCCCATTAAACCAACAGGGATCATATCGGAGATACCAAAATACTCTCCGAGCCAAAATTGCGCATTAATCACCCCAAACAATAAACAAGCAACAAGCGAACACACCACTTCTATCATACGTGGAATGGTTGGAAACAAACGGTCAATCAACCATGAGAAGAAAATAGCCGAATAGCCAAATCCAAAGCTAACCACCACATGAATGTAGAATGGACCGCCCCAAACCGAGAGCGTCATTGCTGCGATAAAGAGACAAAATGCCGTGGTCACTAATAAGCTACGCGGCCATCCACTTTTCACCACTGATTTTGCTGAACACATTTAGAATTTCCCTTTGATGTTAAATACAATCATATGCTTATCATTGATTTGTGCGTAAGCAGATTGGTCGTCTCCGGTTAAAAAGCGTGCGGCAACTTCCACTTCTACACTTTGATCGCCAGTATCAATCCATTGGTAGTTGAGCCACTGCGTGACAATCACACCACCATCTTGCGGCGACAACATCACATCCAACGTGGGGGTTACATCACTTAGCCAGCCCATATTTGCTTTGCCGTTCCATGCAGCCCATGCTTCTACATCCCAACTCCAGTGCAGCATTACGTTATGCTGAACGATATTGGCATGCTGAAACCCTTGGGCGTAGCTTGTCGCAAGTAGAGACGTTTGGGAATTAAGGGGTTGAGAGAGTAATTCACCACGTTCTATTGCTTTTTGCCATTCGCTTTTCGACCATGCTCGGCTGTCGTACCAATATTCAGTAATCACATTGTGTCCGGCTTGGTTTGCCCAGTTCAATCCAATTAAGGCTTGGAATGCGCTTCCCTGCTCCTCAACCGAAACGGGTTGGTAAAGATCAGCCTGCTGAAACTGATAGCCGACACTTTGCTTTTGCCACAGCATGGAACCGTGCATGGCGATGGATTCATCCCACACCGCAATGGCACTGGCGCCAAGCAAACCTCGGCGCACATCATCGTAATAACCAATAAGTTGATACTCGGTGTCCCCCACCAGCGCGTATCGACGAATACCAACACCTTGCTGCTCTGCGGCTTGATCAAGAGCACTCTGGTCTTGTTGCCCCCAGCTTGAATCCGTTGCAATCACCGTCCACTCGCCTGCCATATCGTAGTGTGAGAGTGAAAACACACCCGCCCCCTCTTCTGCGACTAAGCCAACCGGGTTTTGTCGATAAGGCTTAAACAGATCCAAAGGTCGGTAGCCATAACCCACGCCCCAATCCACGCGTAACTTACCCAAACTCACATCAAGAGTGGTATCACCGACTTGCCACTCCCCTAGCCAAGCCAGCTCTCTAATCAGCAATTGGTTATCAGCTTCACTCCACCAATCACTCTTTCCTTGTTGATTGAGGTACAAACCTTGGCTATACAGAGCGAACAAACCACTGAAGTTCTGATAATTCACCTGCACATCCAACAGTGCATTAAGTGAATCACGAGAACTGCCCTGCGCCTGCATAAATGCGCTATCACGCTGCTTGGTAGTTTCGTAACTGACAGCCCAATCCCACTCAAAACTCAGTTCATCATTGGCAAAAACTGGGGCTGCAGCGCCCACACACAATGACGCAGCAATCAACAGACTGGTGCTTTTGTTAAGGTTAAGCTGGTGCGGTTTCATGTGACTTCCTTGCTCGTTTTAATCGCTCTGTTTACGGAGTTGAAACTAAAGCTGAGTCGTGTTGGCTTTAGGCAAATAGCTTGGGTTGTAGAACTTATTGTCCAGTTGCCAAGGCACGATTTCTTGGTACTCGATAACGGTTTTTTTGCTCGGCTGAATGCTATCAAGCAAGGTCATCTCACTGACGTAGTCTTCGCCGTTGTCGGTTGCACGTCCGTATTGCGCTTGCTTGGCGAGTTTGCCAGAGCGCAAATAAAGATCAGCTTTGATTGGAAACGCATCTTGCTCAGACAACCACAAGTCGATCTTCTGATAACTCGCCCCTTTGGTTTTCGCGGTTAAGGCAAGGTGATAAGCCGCAACACTTTCTCCATTCACCGAAACAGTTTCTGTCGCTTTCCATTCACCTTGATAATCTTGGCTCCACGTCAGGGTTGAGATGTCGCCGATAGACGCTTCACCAAGCAGCTTTTGCATCGGCGTAATACGAATCGGACGGCGACTCTTTGGCATTTGCAGCCAGTAGTTGTCGCCCATCATCAGCATCTTTTGCCCGGCTTCAACCGCAGATTTGAACACCACCAGTGATTCACGATTTGGGCGCGTGTACACGTGATAGAGGCGAGTTTTATCTAACTCTTGGTCTTGATATAAGCGCACCAGTGACACCACTTTGGAGGAATCATCGTGCAAGCGGTAACTGTCCGCTTTTTCAATCAATTGCGCAACTTGCAGTGCATCTAGCGCAGTTTCATTCGCACTGGCATTCATGCTTGCGATGCCGCTTACCGTCAGCAGTGCAATTGGTAATAGTGATTTGAAATTAAACATAAATCAGTGCCTCCGTAATTGGCTTGTTCACTCCTTTGCGCGCCGAGAAAAACGCCGCAATCAAACAAATCATCAATACTGCAAATCCTGCGACAGCCACCAGCTCCCAAGAGAAGTAAATCGTCAATGGGTAACCTTCTGTGCGTCCTGGTGGTGGCGGCATTTGCACATCCACGACCATCAGGAAAATGGTAACTAATGCAGTAAACAAAGCGCCGATTAAGCTGCCAATCACCGCTAGTAACCCTGCTTCGCGCAAGAACCCAGCAATGATTTCGCGAGGGTAGCTACCAAGTGCTGACAAGGTGCCAATTTCACGAGTGCGTTCTGTTACCGACATGGTCATGGTGTTGAACAGGGCGACAAAGACCACCAGCGCCATTACTGCGCCCATAATGCCGAAGATACGGTCGTACAAATCTTTCACTTTGAGATAGAAGAACGCACGTTCTTGCCAAGGCGTAATTTCAATATCTTGATCACCAAAGTTCTGCTTTTGCTTACTCAGAACCGAAGCAACTTGTTGCTCGACTTGGCTCGTTAAACTGGTATCGAATAGGAAGACAGATAGCGCGCTGACTTTGTCTGAACCGAGCAGCGATTGCGCGCTGTTGATGTGCACGTACAGCTGGCGTTTATCAAGCTCAGGCACGCCTGTTGAGTAGATGCCACGCACTTTGAAGTCATACGCGTTCAACGCACCATCGGTTGTAGTCGCCAGTAAGGTAATCCAATCGCCAACGTGCACGCTTAGATTGTTCGCTAAATCAACGCCAAGCATCACTTCTGGCTCTGCAGGGTCATAACGCGATGCATGAATGTTGGACAGCGTCTGTCCTTCACGCACATCTAAAAACGGTCCTTTCATATCGAATTCGCGTTCGTTAACACCAATGCCGATAAAGATCGAGGATTTGTTGCCGTTGGAAATCAAACCGCTGAACTCAACTCGGGGCTGCACGCCTCGCACTTCATTCAACCCAATCAGTTGCTTGGTGATGTCGTCGGCGTGAGTTAAACCGTTACTCAGTGGCATCTCTTCTTCTTTAGCGAAATAACCCGGCGTGGTTAACGTCAGATGCCCCGTGTCACGTGCTGTCGATTCTTTCAAACTGTCGTAGGTGTATAGACCAAAACCGCCCGCACTGGTTAACGCAAACACGGCAATGGCAATGATCAGCATCGACAACAAACTGCGACGGCGATTACGTTGCAGGTTCAACCAAGCAAGGCGAACGGAAACTGGAATTAGCTTGCCCATGAAACCTCCTCCACACTTGCGTGCGTTTGGATAATTTTGCCATCCACCAATTCAATGGTTCGATCGCAGCGGGATGCCATGCGAGGGTCGTGAGTGGCGACAATAAAAGTGGTACCAAGCTCGTGTCCGAGCCCTTTCATAATGTCGATGACCTTGTTGGCAGTTTGGCTATCAAGGCTTGCGGTTGGCTCATCAGCAATCACCAATGCCGGTTTGTGTACTAACGCACGAGCAATTGCCACACGCTGCTGCTGACCGCCCGACAAGTTATCGGGCATATGATGAATAAACTCGCCTAAGCCAACGTGTTCTAGCATTTGTGTGGCGAGCTCGGTTTGTTCCGCTTTTGAAAAGCCGTTAAGGTGTAACGGATACGCAACGTTCTCCAACGCCGTCATCACAGGCACAAGATTGAATTTTTGGAACACAAAACCCAGCTTTTCACGGCGCATTTTCGCAGCTTGCATTTGTCCGGTTGGGTATGGGCAGCCTGCAAATGTCACCTGACCTTGGTATTGAGTATCCAGCATGCCAAGCACGTTAAGTAAGGTGCTTTTGCCTGAGCCAGACGGCCCACACAGAGCCACCATTTCGCCGGCAAACACTTCACCAGACACGTCTCGCAATGCACGTACGGTTTGGCTGCCAAGGGCGTAATCGCGACTAAGTTGATTAAAAACGATCATGACGCCTCCCTAATATTTCGCTAGCAGCGCTTTCGCGGTTTGCGTTTCTAAATTGCTGCCACCCAACTGCTCCATTTGCGCTAACCATGTTTTGGCTTGTTGAACATCTTCAGCACGCAGTGCCGCTTCAATGGCGTAGCGATAAATCCACGACGTTGCCGCGAAAGGTTGTTGGCTAAAACTCGGCTCATCGAGCAATGAAAGGTACAGCTCGTAGCCACGCTCAAAGTGATTGAACATGTCAGGTAAAGAGGTAAACGTAGTGGCTGCCATAGCGGTGGCTAATTGGTATTCCGGCAAGCCTTGTAAGCGTTGTTGTTCTTGCAGTGGTAATGGCTGATTCGCCATTAAGTCCAAGCCTTTTTGGATTGTGGCAAGACCGCGCTCGGTGAACTTCATCTTGTTCCAAGGCATAAACGCCTCACGACCTTGCAACGTCTCCGCACTGCCTAAGTAAACCAAGGTCACCGGCGTTGCGCCCTGCTCTTCGAGTTGTTTGGATAATTCGCCGTAAACGGTATCAACTAAGCCAGAGTCACCCTGCGCCGCTTGGTTGAATTGACTGAGTGTGCGCTCGCTTGGATTAGCCAGAGCCAAATTGATGCTAAGTGCAAATGCGGCGATAAACGTACTTGCCAGTTTAAGAGCTTTAATTGAGCGAGATTGAGAAACCATCATGTACTGTCCTTAGTTGAACGTGATTTGATGGTTTCAGATTAAGGGAGAAGATCGCACGCTGCTTTTGCATGCGACCAATGGCAGTTATGCGGAGTGAATGGTATTGAGAGAGGATGAATGGTTTCGCTCCTCTGAAGCCTGCAAAATCGCTTCGACCATTAAGGTCAGCGCTTTAGGCTGATAGTTACGCTGACGATAAACCAAATAGGCTTCGCGATCCCCGCGGCTATAGGATGGTGCGACGCGCACGAGATTCAATTCAGGCTTAACGTGGCGTAATGGGATTGACGCCATTCCCAAACCGTTTTCCACCGCTTTGATCACCGCTGTTATGTCATTGACCACTAAGCGCGGCTTGCAGTTGAGCATGTCCACCAGCTTGTCTTTCTGATAGATAGGCACTTGTGTGGTGTGTGTGCTGGCTACCCAGTCTTGCTTGGCTAAATCCTCTAAGCTTTCAATGCTGCCACCTGCTTGCGCTAAGTACTCTGGGCTAACAAAGAAAGCGTGCTCTACTTTAAACAACGGGCGCGCGATCATGTCGTCCAAACCATCCAAATCGAACGTCACCACTAGATCACGATCGGTTTCTGGAATCGAATTCACTTGGCTAAGCAGAAGATCAATGGTCACTTTTGGGTAGGTTTTGATGTAATCCTCAACCACCTTATCAACCAAGTCATTGTAAAAGCGGCTTGGCATCACCAATCGAATTCGCCCTTCGACTTGTTGACTTTGTTGGTTGAGCTGCAAAATGCCAGATTCAATCTGCGCCATCGCACTGCTGAGCTGATCAAACGCCTGTAAGCCTGTCTCGGTTGCCACCAACTCACGTCCTTTCTTCTCTAGCAATCTCAATCCTAGACGCGCTTCCAGCGCCGATAAACGACGAGACATGGTAGAGACCGGCAGTTCGAGCTTTTTCGCTGCCGCGAGCAAAGAGCCTTGCTCAACCACTGAGCAAAACAGGTACAGATCATCAACGTTTCCAAATATGGAATTCATACTTCTTCCATTGGTTATTTTTTCCAATTTTAGATGAGTATAACCTAGCCCACGTAGAAAAGAGACCCGAATATGCCGTGAACGCGGCGCGTAATAACGAATGAATACTAGGTACAGACGTGAAAGAAAATATTTATAAATACGCGATATACACTGTTTTTTCAGCGGCTGCTTTGTTCTCCGCTTTTTTAGTCACCTCAGACAATCTTTCCCCTTTCACCACCCAAGCGACACTGCATCGTAATGTCGCAACCATTGCGCCGGAGGTATCTGGTGTGATTACGGATGTGATGGTGAATAACGGTGAATTGGTTGAAAAAGGTCAGCCACTGTTTGCTATCGATGCCAGCAGCTACCAATTGAAAGTGGCACAAGCCAAAGCCGAACTGCGCCAAGCACGTGAATCAGATTCCGCGAAATGGCAACAATTGGCAGCAGCGAAACAAACCCAAAGCCAACGCGAGTTCGAATACCACAACGCGAAGCAAAAACTGACGCGTAACCAAAAACTGCGCAACAAAGGGCTGGCAACAGAGCAAGAACTTGATGACGCGATCACCAATACACAAGTCGCCAGCAGCGCGGTTGAAGCAGCGAACGCAGAAGTGAAACGTATTGAAGCAGAGCTTTCTACTCAAGACCGTACGGCAGCTATCGAGTTGGCAGAAGCTAAGCTTGCCAGCGCAGAGCTGGATTTAAGCCATACCCAAATCGTGGCGCAAACTGAAGGCGTGGTAACTAACTTGCAACTGCAATCAGGCAGCTACATCACACAAGGCACAGCGTCATTGATGCTGGTGGACGAAGCTCATGCGTGGATCAGTGCAGACTTCAACGAAAAAGGCATTGATAAGCTAACTAATGGTCGCGAAGTGTTGGTGTCCTTCGATGCGCTACCGGGCAAAGTATTTAGTGGTGAAGTCAGCAGCCAAGAGCGTGCGATTTACGATACCAACAATGCTAATGGGCAGCTTTCTAGCGTGACCAATGATACTCGTTGGATCCGTGAGCAACAGAAAGTACGTACCCGCATTACGGTCAACGAGCTGGATCCGTCGATGATTTCTGGTTCACGAGCAAGTGTGATCGTTGAAAGCGGCAATCCAATCATGGATGTCATTGGCTCGGCTTGGATTCACTTGGTGGCGATGTTCCGCTACATCTACTAAGAGGTGAACCATGCGGACCTTCGAAAGCCTGTTTCAAAATCGCTCTGAGCGTAATGAAGCACTGCGTGTCGCCCTTACTGTGACAATTTGTATGGTGCTGGGCAAACTGCTGAACCTTGATTCTCCAGTTTATCTGGCGCTGTACCCAACCATCATCATGACCAAGAACAAAGACTATTCTTGGCTTGGTCTGCTTCGCACCTTGCTACCTACGTTATTAGCAGCAAGTGCAGCATTAGTGGTAACTGAAGTGTTTTCGCAGCATCCGTTTGTGGTGTGGACCATTAGCTTGTTCTTCTTCGACTTTATGCGCCGCAGAGCTACCACGCCGCCGAAGAAAGGTCAGATGCTAATGCCAACCTTCAACTGGATTCTGATTGTGGTGTTTGCTCAGCATACCACCATGGACATGCCAATGCGCATCCATGAAATCTTGCTGTCGATGCTGATTACCATGGTCGTCGCGAAAACCATGGTAGCTCTATTCCCTGTTGAACGTGGCGGCAAGCCTCCAGTATTTGAAGAAGAGCCTGTTACGTTTGAGAACCGAGCGATTTCACTCGCGTTGATTGGTCTTGGTGTGGCGTTCTTGATGATTGTCGACATCATCTCAGCAACGTTTTGTTTGGTGCCTGTGATTGCCGCCGCAACACAAACCACACACAAAAGCTTTATCGACGTGGTTGACCGCCGTTTTCAAACTCAGGTGGGCGGCTGTGCATTAGCTGTAGTGTTCACCTTGTTGATGGCTGGGCATCAGTCCACGTTCGGTTACTACACCATCGTATTGGGTCTGCTTGCCTTTATGATTACCGCATCAATGGCAAAAGCGAAAGGCCCAGCCAAAGATGTCCATGCCGATGCGTTATTGGCGACCATGTTGCCGATTCAACTCTACATGACCAGCAATGAACTGGGCTTGGAGAGCACCTTCCTCCGAGCTTGGGAGCTCACCGTGACTTTGTTTGTGCTGTGGGCGTTGTACCATTTCACGCACAAACCAAAAAATGTATGGTCCGCCCCGTTATTGCAACTACAATTAAGTCATAACGGAGTTGGTTTGCGCTAATGTATTCGGAGTCCTTGTTGGGAGCACTAGCTTCCCAGCTCCACGATGATATCTGCGCCAGATTATCCTTAAAAAGCCCAAAGCGTTTAACGCTATTTTTTGTGTCAGGTTCTTAATCTGGTCGATTGACCGTTTTTGTCATCACGTTCATTGGCGTTGCAAACTTGGTTATAGCTATACAGCCTTAAAAGCTTGGCGGTGGTATAACACCGCCCAAGCTATTCTTGCTAGCTTGTTGGCAAGTGCTACGACCACAACATTAAATGGCTTCGTCGCCCGGAGCTTGATGAGCCACTCTCCAAACACTTTCCCTGTCGTTTCTAGCCTTGAGAGAACTGCTCTTGCTCCATGGATAAACAGAGTTCTGAGATGTTTATTGCCTCGTTTACTCATGCCAAGTAGCTTGGTCTTTCCTCCCGTAGAGAACTGTCTCGGCACAAGCCCTAACCATGCAGCCATTTCCCGACCATTGGTGAAGTTACTTGGGGAACTTACATCGGCAACACACAACGTCGATGTGAGGTCGCCAACGCCAGGGATAGTTTTCAGCAATTGTGCACTTTCGTTATTGTTAACAACGGCTTGAAGCTTACTGTCTTGAACTTTGACTCGTTCATTAAGGTATTTGTAATGCTCGTGGATAGACACTAATTCAACGAGTAAGCTTTCTGGTAAAGACGCTTTTTGCTCTGCTAGCCATTGGAAGAGAGCCTTCATCTTTGCATGCCCCTTTGGAAAACTTAGGCCGAACTCAAGCAAGATAGCCCCAATTCGAGACATGGCGGCCGTTCTCTCCTTGATATAACCATCTCTGACACGATGAATCGCTGCGATAACTTGGGCTTCTTCACTTTTTACCGCGATAAACCTCATTGTTGGTCGACCAGCGGCTTCTGCGATTGCTGATGCATCTATGAAATCATTTTTGTTGCCTTTGACATAAGGCTTAACGTACTGGGGAGGAATAAGTCGAACTTAATGACCGTATTCACCACTCTTGCGAGCAAGCCAATGAGCACCGCCACAAGCTTCGAAAGCAATGGTTGTTGGTTCGATTTTACAAAGGAAACGTTGGAGTTGGTTTCGACTAAACTTACGACGTAATACTTCTGCACCTGAACGGTTATGAGCGATAGCGTGGAAACAGTGCTTGCCTAGGTCGATACCTAAAATATGAATAGAAGACATATGGTTCACCTCATTCTGAGAGCCTACTCTAAGCTTAAGGGCTTGAGAGTGGGGCGGACCATATAATTAAGCCCAAGCCTAATCATGCCATCGCCTTAAATGCTCAATACTTAAGGCGAATCTGCTCATTTCATTGCGCTGTCTGTACCAATTTCCATTTCAACCTTATAAAAAGTGTGGCGCAAAGCCTCAGCCTGGTGTATTTATCCTTCCCACGACTTTCCAAGTCAGCTTACCCATAACAGGCGGCGTCGCACACTCCTCTCTTGCACACCTTTGCGTGGTGTCTGTTATTTCCAAATTGGATTCTTAGCATCGGAATAGTTTGAGCTCGCAGAGTTCTGGTTGTTTTCGCCCCGCGTTGGGGCGTTTTTAGGTTGTAGAAGATGAACAAGCGTTTCTTCCCTAGGATTGATTTGCCACTTTTGATGGCGATCATTCCGATCATGCTATTGAGTTCACTCACTCTCTGGAGTGCCAGTGGATTTAATGAAGCTATGCTATTTAAGCACCTCGCTCGATGCGGTTTGACGCTGGTGTGTATTTTGGTCATGTCGTCGATTCCTGCGTCCAGTTATCAACGTTCAGCGCCTTATTTGTATCTGGTTGCGGTTTCGCTCTTGGCTGCCGTTGCCCTGTTTGGCGATAGCACCAATGGCTCGCAGCGTTGGCTCGATATCGGCCTCTTCCGCTTTCAACCCTCTGAGCTGATCAAGCTCTCCATTCCCATTATGATTGCGTGGATGCTGCATCTAGAAGGTGGGCGACCAGACATTCGAAAAATTGCTTTCTGTTTGCTGATCACCTTTGTTCCTGCGGGCTTAATTGCCTTACAACCTGACTTGGACGGCGCTATCTTCACCGTGATTTACGCGTTGTTTGTACTGTTCTTTGCAGGCATGAGCTGGAAGATAATTGGTGGATTTTTAGTGAGCGTCCTTACACTAGCTCCAATACTCTGGTTCTTTGTCATGGAGTCTTATCAAAAAAGCCGTGTCACCCAGTTCCTAGATCCTGAGTCGGACCCTCTGGGTTCAGGCTACCAAATCATTCAATCATTGATTGCGATTGGGTCTGGCGGCATGAAGGGCAAAGGGTGGATGAATGCGACTCAAGGCACGCTAGGCTTTATTCCAGAAAGCCATACCGACTTTATCTTTTCGACCTATGCAGAAGAATGGGGCTTTATTGGCTGTGTGGTGTTGTTGGGATTGTACTTGTTCATTACCGCACGTGTAATGCTGCTGGCGTGCCAATCTGAGCACTTTTTCAGTCGTTTAGTGAGCGGTGCATTGGCGATGAGCTTCTTCCTTTACGCCTTCATCAACACAGGCATGGTAAGTGGCTTATTGCCGGTTATGGGGAGCCCATTGCCGTTCTTTAGCTACGGTGGTACGGCGATGCTAACCCAAGGTATCTGTTTTGGCGTGATCATGTCACTGTGTTATTCCAAGTATCGAAACACCTAAACGCTAGTCACAATAAAACAGGCAAACTATACGATCAAAAAAGGCTTCCCTCGGGAAGCCTTTTTTACAACTGGAAAACCGAATTATAGTTCGCCGTTGTGGTATACCTGTTGAACGTCGTCACAGTCGTCTAGAAGATCTAGGAACTTCTGGAATTTCTCTGCATCTTCACCCGCAACTGGCGTGTGAGTCTGAGGAACGAATGTGATTTCTTCAACGTCGATCGTTAGATCTGGGAATGCACCGTTAAGCGCAGTTTTTGTTTTGAAGAACTCAGTGTGAGGTGCGAACACAGTGATAACACCATCTTCTAGCTCAACGTCAGTAACGTCCACGTCTTCCATCATTAGCGTTTCTAGGATGATTTCATCATCTTCGCCTTTGAATTGGAATACCGCTTGGTGATCGAACATGTGAGAAACAGAACCTTCAACACCAATTTTCGCACCCACCTTAACAAAGCATTGGCGAACGTCTTGGAATGTACGGTTACCGTTGTCTGTTAGACAGTCTACGATCACGCTTGTGCCGCCAGGGCCAAAACCTTCGTAACGTGCTGGTGTGTAGTCTTCACCACCGCCGCCGTTCGCTTTGTCGATCGCTTTATCGATAACGTGTGCAGGAACTTGGTCTTTTTTCGCTTTTGCGATCAGGTGCTTCAGAGACAAGTTCATGTCTGGATCACCACCACCGTTTTTCGCGCACATGTAAATTTCTTTACCGTATTTGGAATAAACTTTAATTTTTGCGCCTGCAGTTTTCGCCATAGAGGCTTTGCGCACTTCAAAACTTCTTCCCATCGGGATGTCTCTCTAAATTCAAATTTAATGCGAAGGATTTTAGCAAAGAGTGAAGAATTTTACCTTTTCACCCTGCAAAGAAATGGGGAGAATACCTCATTCGCCGCTGTGATTTGCACCATAGCCACGTTCCGCTCTACGCGACACCCATCACTCGTTTGTACTTATCGACTGCCTGTTGAAAAAACACTTTCTCATCAGCATCGTTAATCTTAGACAGCTGTTCTTCTATTGCCTCAGGACCAGATTTCGCCTCTTTAAGCTTCCAAACTAAAAACGACGCTTGCTTATCAAGTTCGATTTTGTTTTTCTCGTCAGGCGGCAATAGGGATAGATTAAACGACATGTACAGCCTCAAGGTACTTAAATACTAGCCGCGCACTATAACACACAGATTTAGCATTTAAGAAGTGAAACACACTTTACTTGATCAATTTCAAGTTGCATGTTTGGGGTTGGATCGCGTTTGCAATGATTCCGGCAGGTATTGCTCAAAAATTTGCTTCAAGCGTTCTTTTGTCACCGGTTTAGCAACAAATTCATTCATCCCAATAGCAAAACATCGTCGCTGATCTTCTTTGATAACGTTCGCACTCAAAGCAACAATCGGTACTTGCTTACCCCAAACACCCATCTTGCGAATATTCTCTGTAGCAACAAAACCATCCATCACTGGCATTTGGCAGTCCATCAGAATCAGATCGAATTGATGCTCTTGGCACAGTTTAAGTGCTTCCTCACCGTGTTCAGCAACTCGAACTTGCATACCGAGCTTCTCCAACATAATACGCACTACTTTCTGATTGACCTCAGTATCTTCAACCACCAGTACCCATGGTTTTCCACTGTCAGGCTTTAGCTCTGTATTTTCAGAGGTATTGGTGTCACCATTTGGAAACTCAAGGACATTAATCGTATTGGAGGCGATCAGCTTGTCACTGACGATATTGAGTGGAATGGTGAATTCAAAACAGCTTCCTAGACCGGGTTCACTGGTCAGGCGAATATTCCCCCCCATGACTTCAACTAAACTGCTACAAATCGCTAAACCAAGACCTGTGCCTCCGTATTTACGCGTTGTACTGCCATCGGCTTGTTGGAACTTCTCAAATACCGCTTGTTGGTTTTCTTTGGCGATGCCTATACCAGAGTCCACCACTCGAAAACTCACGCTCGCAACCCCCTCTTCTCGGCTCACTTGTGACACCATCAACTTAACGTGCCCGCGCTCAGTGAACTTTACCGCGTTACTGAGCAGGTTGCTCAACACTTGTTTAAGTCTGCCAACATCCCCTTCGACTTCTAGCGGTAACTTAGGATCAATATCGCAAACCAGTTGTAGCCCCTTCTGTTGGGCTTTGACAGTATGAAGGCGTCCAACCTCCTGCAACAAATCGAATAGACTGTAGGCCGTGCTTTCCAGTTCAACCTTGCCCGCTTCAATTTTGGAAAAGTCGAGTATGTCGTCGATGATTACCATCAGCGAGTTTGACGAATTGTTGATAATGGAGACCAAGTCTTTTTGTTGTTCGTCAAGCTTGGTATCGCTGAGTAAAGAGGCAACACCGATAATTCCATTCATTGGTGTACGAATCTCATGACTCATAGTGGCAAGGAATTCGCTCTTCTTACGGTTTGCGATTTCGGCTTTGTCGCGCGCAGCTTCGATTTCTACTTGGTGCTCACTAACACGCTCAACACTACGGTTGTATTTGCGTTCTAACAAACCTACTTCGTCGAAAAACCAACGCTTAGGAAGCTGCACCTTACTTGGTACATGGCCACCGCTGAAATCACTCACCGCACCAGAAAGCAACTGCAATGGTTTCACCATCAAGCGAAACGTAACCCATAATACACCTAGGATGAGTAAAAAGATCTTGATCGCTTCCGCGATCACGAGAAAAAAGAAGGTTTGCCATAACCCTTGGTAGATAGGGCTGAGATCCGATTGCACTGTCACTTGAGCAAGATCATACGTTTTTACCCCTGTGTCATATTGCAATGGCCATTGACGCTCGATCCGATCTTCCGTCAATGCGCTGCCTAGTTCGAAGATCACTTCATCCGGCGTTGCGATTCTTAAGTAATCAACCGACGGCAAACGCATGGCTCCCTCAGCCTGTGCACGTAACAGTTCTCGGTCTTCAACCCACAGGCTGGCAGAAAAACTGGAAAGGTAGCTGGTTTTCACCTGTTCTAGTTCTTTATCCAAGCGAACAAGATCATCGCTGAAATCACGATACAAACTGATGGAAGAGCTGATCACGGTAAAGATTAAACTCAACGCAAAAATCGCCAACATCAATTGATTCCCGATGCTAAATCTGGGTTGAACTCGCTCTATTGTATCCATATGAAATCGATCCCTTAAACTTGCGCTACTATAAATATAGTCAGGTCACGACAATAATCGAGGTTAGAATGAAAGGACTCTTACGTACATTAGGCTTTAGTTTTATGGCCTTAAGCGCACACACCATGGCGAGCGAAGTGAACTACTACGTTATCTCTGAGCAAGCTCGACCATTCCAAATAGAACAACAAGGTGAACAACATTCCGGAATTGTGACTGACATCGTAAGTGCAATCTTTGCCGAATCCGATTATGAGGTGAAATACCACACTTACCCATTTAAGCGCATGATTTCAGTACTTGAAGCGGGCGGAGAGGAGAATTGGGTCACTTATGGCAGCCCGAATTGGGGCAAGGTGCAATCGGAAAACCTCTCTGAACAACCTATTTACACTGTAAAACACGTACTGGTTTCTAGCAGCAAAGTCCCCTTTAAATTCAGCGATATGCAGAACATGCAAGGTCGTTCAATTGTGCTGCTGCTTGGCTTTGATTACCCAAACTTGAGCCCTTTCTTTGAAAACGGTACCGTCAATGAAATGCGCGTCAAAGACTACGACGCCGCATATCGCGTTCTGCAACGAACCCCTGGTGATACCGCGTTTGTCGAAATGGAATCGCGTGTGGTGTACAACATCAAACGTTTAGAACTGCCAATGGGAGACTTCCAGATCCAATCTTTCAGCTCTGTCATTCCAGATTACTCCATCTATTTGGCTTTCTCTCCGGAGATGAATCCAAAAGTGCAGAGCTTCATCAATAAGCGCCTAGCAGAACTAAAAAGTTCGGGACAAATCGACGATATCATCAAAAAATACATCTAGTCGTTCACACTTAATCAGTCATAAAAAAAAGCAGCCAGCTTCAAAAAGCTGGCTGTTTGATTTTTATCTAGTTTCAGCAACTAATCTTGTTCCACAAACTTAGGGTCGAACATGTGGCCGAGCTTGTTGGCTTTGGTTTGTAAGTAGTGCTGGTTATTGGGGTTATTACCTTCTTGTAGTGGCACTCGCTCAACCACGTTAATGTCCACCTTCTTAAGCGCTGCAAGCTTACGTGGATTGTTAGTCATCAAACGCACTTCATCGATTCCAAGATGTTCCAGCATACCCTTACAAAACGCGTAATCACGCATATCGGCAGCAAAGCCAAGACGCTCATTGGCTTCAACGGTGTCAGCTCCTTCATCTTGAAGATGATACGCACGAATCTTGTTGATTAAACCAATCCCCCTGCCCTCTTGACGAAGATAGAGCAACACACCGCTGCCTTCTTCGACGATGTTTTGCAACGCACGATTAAGCTGGAATCCACAATCACAACGCGTACTGAACAGCGCATCACCGGTTAAACACTCTGAGTGCAAGCGAATCAGTGGCGCTTCTCTTTTAGAAGGCTCACCATACACCAACGCAAGATGCTCTTTTCCCGTCGCGTTCTCGATAAAGCCATGCATGACAAATGTCCCCCATTGAGTGGGCAGTTTGGCTCTATCGACAAAGCGAACCAAGTTATAAGGTTCTCGGTGTTTAAGTTCTGCACGTACGTTCATTAAGATCTCACCTAAATGATTCTGACCGGAACCATCACCACCGTCGCCCCAGAAGGCATCCTTGTGCGAATGTTCTGTTAGACATGCATTCCCTGTCTGCATCAACTTTTTAGCAAGCTGAGGGTTTTGCAGAAACTTCTCACGTACGATAAACGCCATCACAGAGAGCTTGTCTTCATCCCAATCTTCGCGCACTAAGTGCTGATGTTTGCGGCTTAAAGCAAAGGCTTCATCGGGGCTTTTAGCAATGAGAATCTTATTTTTTAGTTCGGGATCGCTAAACTTTTGAGCTTGATAATAATGTTCGCTGGTAGGCCAAAATTGAGTAGAGACTCTGATCGGGACTTGGCAAAAATTGGAGAGGAAACCGTGAGATTCATCGGGTTCATAAAAAAGGATCTGATCAACCATAATCGTACTCCTGACGTTGCTATTCAATAGTCAACAAAAAGCATATCGCTATTGATATAATGTTTAGTAACGCAGGATAAGAAAGTCAAACAATTTGGTGTAAATCAGAAAATGAAAAGGGCAGCCTTATGACTACCCTAAGGTTTTATTCCGCAGTGGAGAATCAGTGAATTAAGCCAAGTTCCCTTGCTTCTTCGACGCTTAAGCCGCTTTCACGGATTTCACGAAGTGCTTCAATACGACGTCTTGCTTCGGCAGACTTCACAGTTTTCTCAGGTCTCACAACGGATTCTTCTTCTGGGAGCTCCCACTTGTGAGCAATGTTGCTCATCTCTTCATGGTCGATAGAATTAATGGACATATTTCCTCCGAACACACCATGTTTTCGATGGCTAATCTATAGCAAACCCCTACCGCTGAGGTAAGAAAAACTGTGGGGAAATGTGACCCCTTTCGACCTTTCACTAACTCGTTAATAGATTCATCATTTAGTTTTTGCAAAGCGCGTTTTTAGCGATTAAATTTGAAGAATTCCCCCTACGAAAAGTGAGCTGATCCAGCTCTCATTTTTCCCTCGTAAATTCACACTTCCATAACGGAAAAAATTCTTTTTATTACACTCAACTTTCGAGTCACTTCACTGATTGGACGGTTTTGCCTTTCGTAAATCTTACACACCTGATAATGATAATGATTATCTTTTTGTATTGGTAAGGTGTAATGATGAGTGAACTAAACCTGAATCAGGCATATCACTCTGATCCTGTCATTCAGATCAGAGAGTTATGTGTGGATTACATCACCGACAACGGCGACTTCAATGCTGTGAAATCGGTGAGCTTTGATATTGGTAAAGGCGAAATATTTGGTCTGGCAGGTGAATCAGGCTGTGGTAAAAGTACCATTGCTTTCTCTATCAACCGTCTGCACAAGCCGCCCGCGTTTATCTCTGGTGGGCAAATTCTATTTGAAGGCAAAGACATCCTTCGCCTACCTGATAATGATCTAAATACGCTACGCTGGAGCGAGATTGCGATGGTGTTCCAAAGTGCCATGAACTCGCTGAATCCGGTACTCACGGTTCAGGAACAATTTGCCGACGTATTACGCCACCACAAAGGATTAACCAACGAGCAAGCCAAAGACCGTGCAGAGAAGCTTCTCGATCTCGTCAATATCCCCCGAAACCGCTTGGGCGAGTATCCACATCAGTTCTCTGGTGGTATGCGTCAGCGATTGGTGATCGCAATAGCCTTATCCCTCAACCCAAGGCTGATCATCATGGATGAGCCTACCACCGCCCTCGATGTAGTGGTACAACGCGAGATTTTGCAGCAAATCTATCAGTTACGTGACGAGTTTGGTTTCTCAGTGCTCTTTATTACCCACGATTTAGCGCTCATGAGCCAATTGTGCGACCGCATTGCCATTATGCGCCACGGCAAGATTGTTGAAGTGAATAGCTCATACGAAATCCGCAATCATCCTCAACACGAATATACCCAAAAGCTTTGGGCTTCGTTCCCGAATATTCACGATGTACATAAACAGCCACATACGGAAGGAGCACCAGCATGAGTAAACCGATCATCCAAATGAAAAACGTGATCAAGGAATTCAAAGTCGGTGGTGGCTTCGCCAAAGAAGAAACCTTCCGTGCGCTTCAGGGCGTTAGCTTTGATCTTTATGCAGGCAAAACCCTCGCGCTGGTGGGCGAATCAGGTTGCGGCAAGAGCACCTGCGCGCGATTAATTACCAAGGTCTATCCAGCCAGCGATGGTGAGATCCTTTTCAATGGCAAAAACATCAACGACATTACTGCTCGTGGTGAGATTCAGGATTACCGCAGTAAGGTTCAAATGGTGTTCCAAGACCCGTTTGGCTCTTTAAACCCAACCCATACTATTCGCCATCACTTAACTCGCCCACTGAAGATTCATAAGCAAGTGAAAAGTGACAAAGAAATCCCAGCCAAACTGCTAGAGCTGTTGGATTTGGTAGAGTTGCCAGAGGAAACGCTGAACAAGTTCCCTCACGAACTCAGCGGTGGCCAGCGTCAACGCGTTAATCTGGCGCGCGCTCTAGCGGTAGGCTCACAACTTATCCTCGCTGATGAACCGACGTCGATGCTGGATGTATCGATTCGTTTAGGCGTACTCAATCTGATGCAACGTATGAAGCAAGAACTGGGGATCGGGTTCCTATACATCACTCACGACCTTGCAACCGCGCATTACATCGCTGAAGAAACGGCTGTGATGTACAAAGGGCAGATCGTCGAATGGGGAGATACCCAAGCGATCTTAAAGAATCCACAGCACCCATACACTAAGTTATTGATCTCTGCGGTACCGGATCCTGATCTGCCATTTGGCAACCTAGTGGAAAGTGAACCAAACTATTCCATAGATGCCGATGAGATCCGCAGTCGCAGCAGCGTTGTGGTCGAAGACTATGATCAAATCGGACCAAATCACTTTGTAAAACAATGGACTGAGGCAGCCTAATGGATTTGATGACCTGGCAAGATCAGATTTCAGATTGGTATGAAAATCGGAAGCATGATCAAGTAGAAAACTTAGAAGCGATCTTATACCAAGCGCCTGTTGCTGTGTTTGGCCCAGAGCTAACTGATGAACAGAGTAAAGCCATCGCCTGTTGGTTAGATGGTGGACTTAGAGTGTTTCAACATGCCAGGCATCAGGACCCATATAAAGCATTTCAAACGTTGCAGTACATTAGTGCAAAGTTAGAGCATACGGCTTGTGATGCAATGACTGATGTTGTGATTAAAGATTGGTGCTTAAAGCGGCTACAGCATGTCACCGTACTGTCGCTAGAGTTTTGCAATCAGCAAAATGAACAAGAGCAAGCCCTCTGGAAGGTAAACTCGGACACGCTAATCAGTGCACATATTAAGGTGATGAGCTATCTTGGTTGGAATGAAATGAAAAGAAAGATGGCTAACTAAGAGGTAAATTGAGCTGAAGTTTAAATGAAAAAAAGCGAGTCTCTTGCGCAAGAGACTCGCTAAGTCAATTCTTATTGAATATGACAATATGGTCCAAAAAGGTCCAAAATAACATGTTAACGTGAGCACGTTAGCGCGTGACTCACATCACAAAATTTAACGCAGCATAATGACAATTTTGTCATAGAAAAGTCATCATTTTGCAAGAAACCAAGTACCACATGAATAATAAAGCTTAAGTTTGCATCAATATTCACGGTAAAAATCTATTTTAGCCAAATACATTCCAGACATTTAGTCAATTATTGCAGTGAAACATCAAGATTAAGCAATATTGCGAACAATAAAAAATCACTTGCATATTCATGCACTTTAACAAAGCTGAGGCAAAAAAAAAGCGAGTCCCCAAAAGGAAACTCGCGAAGTCTATTCAGAATGAATGTAACAATATGAGCCAATCTATTAATCATCAGAAAGGACAAAAGGTTGTCTATTCGAGATAGATATTAGTCACTGAATTGCACTGCAATGTCAGCCCCTTGTAAGAGTTAAGTCTGGATTCTATCAGCGAAAATCATTGTTACATTTAGAATCAATCAGTCATACTTATTGCTCAAATAACACTTTAATGCAGGTAATTAGATTGCCATTTCATCAAGCGCTCTAATTACCATATCATCCACATGGCCTTCAAACACCTGCCTACATACTTTTCGACGAACCGCCAAACCGGCTATCAAGCGTTCAATAGTAAGATGCTTGATATCATTTTGACCATTATACAGCTCAACGGTCTTACTCAATGTCTCGTATGGCAGAGGTGCCTCCCCTACTCGCAGATAATCAAGCTTGTCAATGAACTCAGAACACTCTTCTTTGATTGAGGCATAGGAATGCCCTGTCATCGCCGATAAAGCCGTTATACTGCGTTCTAGGGCCTCTGGAGAGGTATATTTGGATAGAGTAATGGTTATCTCGTCCGCGTTGATCTCGACCAGGTGCTTTTTCTGTTTCACTCGACGGCCCAAATTGCCACGTGGAGAAGGCGCTTTACGTTGAATAGGCTCAAATTCGCCGTCTATGATGCCTGAGAGCTCGTCTAGCTGCTGCCTCGTAACCATCTCATTACGAAGTGGGTTTGGCAGCGTAGGCGCCATGTTGCGCTTTCCTGCGTTGGTGGTCCGGGCGCGAGAGTAGCGTAACACCTCTTCCACATCGCATTTTATATCGATTTGGTAATCCGTGACTTTTCCACTTTGGATCATCGTTTCGATCGTTAAGTGGTATCCCCAAAGATTTACGACGAAAAGATCTTCCGTCCCTTTGCCGTCAGACAGGCGCTTCAACTCACGGATCAGATCCATTGAGAAACGACGCCATTCGATGTTGCGTGCCAGTTTTTGGTTCAACTCACTTAGCAACATGCAATCGGTGTGTTTGCGCACCATGCGGCTACGGAAGAACGAATACAGCTGGAACACCAAGGTGTGCTGTTTCAGAATTTCTGGCGGGAACAAGAAGAAATAATCACGCGTCAGCAGTTCTTCGTAGAACGAAGGTTCCCAGACTAGGATGTACAAGTTTGGCTTAATTCGAATTTCGCCGTCGGCACCTTCAACAGGCGCTTCTTCTGATGCGGTAATGGTTCGGGCAATGAAGCGAAAACGATCACTCTTAAAGCCTTCTGGCATGTTCTCACTTAGCCAGCGACCAGTCAGTTCATGCAATTGAAAATCTGTAAATTCAATACGATCAATACTGTCGCGGATTGAATCCCGAGCGGGGCCGCTGTCTTTCTTGCCACGTAAAGATAGGATATCAGTGATGTACAACGGGGTTTTATTCGGCACATGCGCCGCATCCATGTGGTACTGATCTTTGTGATGATCATGGTATTGCACGGTCAGTGTAAACAGAGCAAACAGCGTCATCAGGTCGTCCACTGTCATGATGTTTTTCGACGATCGTGTTTCAATCACAGCTTTGGTGCCAGAGATCGACACCATCGATTTCTGGTAGCTCTTACGAGTGCGCGGTGGCGCTAAAGCTTGGTCGATGATCCCTGCCCAGTTAGTTGGTGAAACGACAAATTGATCCGCTTCGTCCTTCATCATCGGTGGGGTATTCAGACCATGTTCATTCAACAAGCGCTTGTTCACTTGGGTTTGTGCCAAGGCCTTAGAACGCTTTTGCTTTTCGCTCTGACGAACTTTTTCTGTGACTAAGCTGGTGGCTCCTAAGGCTGAGATTAGCTGGTTAGGGTTAACGAACTTGTGCAACATGGTTTTACCAGCAAGGCCTTCTTCAAAGCGCACTGGTGTTTGAGTAAACAAACCAATACCTACAGCAGCACGTAAGCGTTGTTGTAATGCGGCTCTGGTTAGTTGACCGTCGGTTGCAGCCACAATTTCTGTTGTGGAGACCAAACCGTCTTTGCTGCTGAACCCTCGTAAGGAGATCAGATTAAGCAACTCTAAGATGCTCTTAGTCACCCCTTTGAAGTGTTGGTATTGTTCTACCCAATCTGCAGAAGATTCGTGTACCTCAAAAAGGTGCCCATCCTTATGGCTTCTTGGCGCTTTAATCAGAATTTTTTCATCAGCCATCATTTTAGATCCAGATCACACTAGCCGTAGTTTTGCTATGGTTCCGAAGAATAAAGAAAAACAGATCATAAATAAAGAAAAAATCTTTGTTTTTTAAATAACTGATCTTTTTGATTAATCTGATCTTAATTGATTATATGATCTAATGATCTGGAGATTTTTGACGGCGTAAGTTCATGTTTTAAATGGATATTTAAAAGCGGCGATTCGGAACAATGATCATGATTATTCCGAAACGATGATCAACAAAAGCCAGAAAGCATGATCACAAAGCGCCGTAAGCATGATCATTAAATTTCTGAAAAGATGATCAAAAAGGTCGTGAAACGATGATCATCATCTTTCTACAACTTATCCACAGAAGATCGAGTCAGTCCAAGAGAACTCTATAGCAACGATCGCTTGTGTGGACTCATTTTGTCTCCGGATCGATGATCAAGAGAGAGGCATTTCATCGTTCTGTTCTCAATATTGACCATGAAATGTTCAATTGGTGAAAACTTGGCTTTTTCATTTGAATGTTGTCACCTGAAAAGGTTTGGTAAGGGTTCGTCGAAAGCATGATCATGATGGTCTTTGCTATATTTTGTATGATGCTTGATTTCATCGTTCCGCGTTTTACGTCTTTATTTTGTTGCCATCCCCCAGTCTATCTGCATTCTGCCGTAAATTGACCGTGAAAAGTCATGCTTCCGAGGTTAAAACGCACTTGATCATTTTTCCGGTAATTTGATCGCAATGAAAAATTGATATGTCGCGCGCAAGGACACATAAGTTCCTTGATCATGCTTTCGGATTTTCTGTTCTTACTGGAAGTATGATCATGAAGAGCCCTTGATCATACTTCCGTTTAATATTGCCCTTTACATACTTAAACGTACTGGACGCATGATCAAGGCGGTTCTTTTTGTGTTTTTATATAAAAACGCTGAATCATCATCAAATACTAGATTCATCTCGCACTATCCGTAATTTAGTACCTTTTTATAATCGTTCCGGTAAAACGTTATATTTACATTGTAAATAAGTGACGTCGTAACACTTTAAAACCATACAAGTATCAATCGCTTTATTCGCTAATATTCGATTAATTCTTGTTATATTTTTATGATGAAATCATAAAACAGTCGTTTGTTAGTGTTTTATGTGTGATGATTGTTCAAAATGCCTGTGCACCTTTTTGTTGTTTTTGGATTGCAGTGCTGTACAATAAAATGCAGATATCCTTCCAACGGAATTTGGCATGAAAAGAGAAACAACAATTGAAAATCTCCAAGAGCTAGCAGAACTTACACAACAAGTTCAAGCTGACCGTATTGAGATTGTTTTGGAAGAGCGTAGTGACAACTACTTCCCACCAATGTCTAAGGCAATGATGGAAACCCGCTCAGGTTTGACTCGCCGTAAGCTGGATGATGCTATCGGTAAGATGGAAGCGGAAGGTCATCAATTTACAAAGAATAATGCCAACCATTATTCAATTACGCTTGAAGAAGCACACATGCTAATGGATGCGGCAGAAGTGCCAAAATTCCACGAACGCAAAAAGAATTCTGAGAATAAACCCTGGATCATCAACGTACAAAACCAAAAGGGTGGTACGGGTAAATCGATGACAGCGGTTCACTTAGCGGCATGTCTGGCACTAAACCTAGATAAACGCTACCGTATTTGTTTGATTGACCTTGACCCTCAAGGCTCTCTGCGTCTGTTCTTGAACCCACAAATCAGTGTGGCTGAGCACGACAACATCTACTCAGCGGTTGATATCATGCTTGGCAACGTGCCTGACGGTGTTGAAATCGATCGTGAATTCCTACATAAGAACGTGCTGTTGCCGACGCAATACCCGAACTTGAAGTCAATTTCTGCGTTCCCAGAAGATGCAATGTTCAACGCTGAAGCGTGGCAGACTCTGTCTGAAGACCCATCACTAGACATCGTTCGTCTTTTGAAAGAGCAATTGATTGATAAAATCGCGAATGATTTCGACGTGATTATGATTGATACAGGTCCACACGTTGACCCGCTGGTTTGGAATGCAATGTTTGCTTCAAACGCGCTATTGATTCCTTGTGCAGCTAAGCGTCTTGATTGGGCTTCAACAGTAAACTTCTTCCAACACCTACCTACGGTTTACGAGATGTTCCCTGAAGATTGGAATGGTCTCGAGTTTGTCCGCCTGATGCCAACCATGTTTGAAGACGACAATAAGAAGCAAGTTTCTGTTCTAACTGAAATGAACTATCTTTTGGGTGACCAAGTTATGATGGCAACCATTCCTCGTAGTCGAGCATTCGAAACCTGTGCTGACACCTACAGCACTGTGTTTGACTTGACCGTAGGCGACTTCGAAGGTGGTAAGAAAACACTCGCAACGGCACAAGATGCGGTTCATAAGAGTGCATTAGAACTAGAGCGCGTACTGCACTCTAACTGGCCGTCATTAAATCAGGGGTAATGAATAAATGGCATTGAAAACGTCTGAATTAAACGCGAAATTATTTGGTAAAACCAATAAGCGTCGTGTTGCGACACCTCAAGAGGCGCAAACGGCGGCAAAAGATAAAGCACAAACGATCGAACTTGCTGTTGCGGGTGAGAACACAGTTCAGTTTGAATTGGTTCGTATCCCAGCAGATAAAGTTGCAGCAGATACCACGGTATTTGCAGATAACGCACGTGAGCAGTCCTTCTTAAACGAACATGCGTTGTCGGATGTTTTGGTCACATTGAAAGAGCGTGGCCAGCAGTATCCCGCGGTTGGTCGTCGTACTCAAGAAGGAAAGATTGAAGTTCTTGATGGTAGCCGTCGACGTATGTCTTGTATCTTGGCTGAACAAGACTTCTTGGTTTACGTTGCTGATGGTATCAACACCGATCATGCTAAGTTCCTTTCTGATGTAGCGAACGCGCACAAACCTCTGTCTCTCTACGAAAAAGGTAAAGAGATGCAGGCGAAGCTCGAAAGCGGTGAAGCAGAAGACCAGAAAGCGCTAGCTAAAATGTTCCAGTGTAGTGAAGCCTTAGTGAGCGGTGCATTAAAAGCGGCTGCTCTGCCTCTAGAACTATTGCAAGCTTACCCAAATGTAGGTGACTTAGGTCGACCAACTATCGTGAAACTGCATAAGCAATTTTCGTCATTGACGGGTGAACAGCAGCAAAATCTATTGGAAAAGTGCCGCACGTCCGAAGGCTACTTGTGGCAGCGAAGCACGGCTCAAGGCGTGGCTCGCTTAACTAAAGACGTGACAGAAAGCATTGAAAGTTGGATTGTAGAATTAGCACCTGCGAAGCCGACTAAGAAAGCTGAAAAAGTCGACCTTGTTAAAGGTCGTGCAAGCTACAGCCGCAAAGGTAACAACCTTGCTCTTAACTTGAAGAAAGTTGACGACAGCTTGATGGACGAGATTCTAGCTTTCGTTGAGAGCAAAATGAAGTAAATCTCTTCTTCTTTGAAACCGCCTTCGGGCGGTTTTTTTATGTCTGTAATTGGGCAAAGTCTCCATGCATCGAGATGTGATAACATGGCGTCAGTTTAATGCTCGGATATACCTAATGCTCGCTCAATCTGAATTCCTTTCTCAACTTCAAACTCAATCTCATGATACGTTTCAACGTCGTGGCGTGGTTATCTATGGTGAACCCGAATGGCAAGATGCGCTAATTGCTGACTTTTACAAACATCAATCGAATCAGACCTGGTTCTGTGTCGGTGATTGCTCTCTTGAAGGGGCTTTTTGTGTCTCTGGCAAACAAGGCAATATGCTGCTTGGTCGTGAGTGCGATGTTTTATTGTTTGATGCGAGAAGCGGAGTTGATGCCAACAGTTTTACCGCTGCTCTTGGTGCTTTGGTTGGCGGTGGATTGCTGCTTGTTATCGCCAATAAACCAGAGCATCCAAGCGAAGCTGATTTGTGGATGCAAATGCATTGGCAAAAACTAACTGTGATAGACCAGAGCCTTCCGTTGCCGAAGTTATCGAGTGTGCAATCTGGTGCGAAGGAAAACCAGTTCGAGCAACAAATAGAAGCGGTAGCTTTGGTTGAGAAAGTTGTAACTGGACATCGCAAGCGTCCATTGGTGCTGACTGCTGACCGTGGTCGAGGTAAAACCAGCGCTTTAGGTATTGCTTGCGCGGAATTACTTGAACGAAAGCCAATGCGTATTTTGGTTACTGCGCCAAACATTAAAGCAGTTGAATCTGTTTATCAGCATGCTTTGCGATTGCTTTCAACCGCACAACGAGTTAAGAAAGACCGCTTGGAAGCAGGGCAAGGGTACATCCAATTTATTGCCCCCGACGAGTTACTTTCTTCTTTACCAGATTGTGATTTACTGCTGGTCGATGAAGCCGCAGCGATCCCTGTGCCAATGCTCAAGCAAATCACGGAACATTATCATCGTTTGGTCTTTTCGAGCACGATACATGGCTATGAAGGGTGTGGTCGAGGGTTTACGCTTAAGTTTGTTGAATGGTTGAAAGAACAAAGACCGGGAATGAAGAGTCACCATCTTCAACAGCCTATCCGTTGGAGCGCCAATGACAAACTAGAGACATGGTTATATGAGGCGTTTCTTTTGAACGCTGAGCTTGAACCGATTAATGTGGCTGAGATTGGCGAGATTACATTGGTCAATCTCCGTAAGTCAGAATTGATTTCTAATCCTTCCGTGTTGAATACATGCTTCGCGCTATTGGTTAATGCGCACTATCAAACTTCTCCTAGCGATTTACTGCATCTATTGCAAGATGAATGTAGCCAAATTTACGTTGCTCTACATGACAGTGATGTGGTCGGTGTGATGATGACAGTGGAAGAGGGCAATCTTGATGAGAACATAGTTAAAGAGATTCAACTTGGTAGACGCCGTCCCAAAGGGCATTTGGCTCCAGTTAGCATTATTAATCAACTCGGGTATCCAGAAGTTGGGGCGCTTTCTACCCTTCGTGTGATGAGAATTGCTGTTCATCCCGAGTTTCAAGGACAAGGTATTGGCCAGCAGATGCTGGCAAAACTGGAAGAGGATGCTCCATCTCATATCTCTTATCTTTCCACCAGCTTTGGAGCGACGTCTGAGTTGATTCGGTTCTGGCAACGTTCTGGTTTTGACGCCATTCGCCTCGGAACTATGCGTGATGCTGCAAGTGGTTGCTATTCACTTTTGATGATTCGTCAGTGCAGTCCCCAACCTTATCAAGGCTGGATTGAGGAGGCCAAGGCTCTATTCGAAGAACTTATTTCGTTGAGCGCTTCTTCAATTTATCCTCGATTAGAACCTTCTTTAATCCGTAGTTTGTTTTTTCTGCCAATGGAAGTATCTCCATTGAATCAAACAAAGCTATCTCTGATCGAGCATTATGCTTGCGGAGGAAATAGTTTTGAATCTGTCTCTGTATGGCTTCAACAATGGCTTTGGCAAAATGGCCTCGGTGAAGCGTCTGATTTGATGATCAGTAAGCTGCTGTTAAATCAAGACTGGAGTCAGTGTGCAAGACAATACGGGCTATTGGGACGAAAACAAGTAGAGTCGACACTTCGTTCTGAGCTACAAGTTTTGCTGGCAAAATTTACACTGTAAACGGTATTTGAGTACTCCACCGCTGACGACTAGCCACGTTGATTTTACACTGTAAATCCAAACAAACTACTTAGGGTTCCTACTATCGCGATGGCCCCAAAAATTCGCCGTTTATACAGAGCCAAATTTACAGTGTAAACGACCGAAAGGACTAATCGAACGGTCAAAACGGTACGCAAGTCTATGCTATTAGACTTCGCTCGTAAGTCGCTTTGCAAGTAATGTTCAAAGGGAAGGGGAGTGGGCTGTAGACTCGTTCGATGCCGAATTAGAAGCTTAGGCGCCTATGGCTATCATCTTTTAAATACATAGGCGAAGTGCATTACGCTCAGCTCTGAACTTAAAAACAAGTCATCTTCATACCCCAACTCAAAATAGATTAAAACTTTCCACAATTGATCATTACATGTATCTTCCGGCTATGAGGTCCAAGCACCAGATTGGAATGTCACCGCTACGATAAACCTTGATGAACTGAACTGCTATGCAGACTGATTTTCTCCACTCTTTGGTTAGACTCGGCAATGAAAGTCAGCATTTGAGCTATAACCGAAAGAACCTCCTATCAACTTATTACAGCCAGTTTAAGTAAACTTAAAACCAAAAGTTTTCGCAACGGGAACACTGTTAAGCTCAATAAGAGATAATGTAAAAGAGCAACGATGCAAAGGTATTGGAAAAATCGTAAAGAGATTTACAGTGTAAAACGCAGTTCATAATAGTTTGCTGGCCTTAATACACGCTTACAAATCAGTGTTCACTCCTTTAGTGATGTGAGCCCGATTCTTGATGTTGAGAGTTTTGTTCCAAAAACGATTTTAGATAGACTGAAGCAGTAAATGTTTAGCTGGTGTGGCTGATATGTGGAAGCTCTGTCTTAAATGGTCTGAAGACCAAAAGAAGATTATTGCTCACATTCCCGGGGATGTAGATCTGGGTGGTGAGCTAAATCAAAAGGAATTGCCTGAGCAACTTGCTGAGATGGATGCAAGCAAGTTGTTTGTCGATGAAGCCGAAGTTGTGCGCTTTATTAATTGTGCTAGGGAGAGAAAAGCTGAAGCTTATGATGGCATCATCATTGCTGAATTACGTAATGCTGAAGTCTCGGTTGAACTTAGCAACAATGACATGCTAGCGAGCATGTGTGTTGTAGGCGCACATGGAGGTCGCGGCTTGCGTGGTCCCGAGATAGTGCAAGCGTTGGCAAATGCTAAGGTATCTAAAGGCATCAATAAATTGGCGCTAAAGAAAGTCATGGTAGTCAGCACGCAACTCAAGCCAGGGGAAACTTTTGTCCAACCTGTTGCGGTTGGTAAGCAGCCCATAAAAGGCAAAGACGCCATATTTACGCCGTTAGTTAAAGATATCTCTAAGCGTGTACTCAAGCCCAAGCAAGCTAATTCAGACAGCGATAAGATTGATTTAAAAAATCTGGGTGAAACCATTACGGTTGATGCGGGTGATGAGGTTATGCGTCGGACTCCTGCAACGAAAGGGACGCCAGGATTTACTGTTCAAGGGAAAATCATCCCCCCACAGGCAGGTAAGGATAGCCCAATCAAGCCAGGTAAAGGCACTGAAATAGCAAAACATGATCCTAACTTGTTGCTGGCAACGGTCTCCGGCATGCCAATGATCAAAGAAAAAACCATCGAGGTAGACAATGCATTGTGTCTTAATGGCGTTGGCGTTAATACTGGGCACGTGAAGTTTAAAGGAAATGTGTTTATTTCTGGTGATATTGAGTCTGGTATGATCGTAAAAGCGACAGGCTCTGTCACCGTCGGTGGGTTTATCGAGTCGGCAGATGTGCAAGCACAAGGTGACATTGAAGTAGGTAAAGGCATTATTGGTCATACCGTGCCCGATGGTGAACCCAAGAGTTGCCATGTCAAAAGCAAGGGGTCGATCAAGGCTAACTACGCTCAGTTTAGTGAACTTCAATCTGGCCAAGATATTGAGCTTGCCGTACACAGCATGAATAATGATATTAAATGCGGCCATAATCTCACCGTCTTTGATGCTTCTGGGCGCAATGGAACCTTAAGTGGTGGGGTTGCAAAAGTAGGCGACAAGGTAAAATGTTTGCAGCTTGGTGTAGAAGGGGATACGGCTACAAAAGTGGAAGCCTTTGCTCGCTACACGGCATACAAAGAAAAAATCAGCGCGTTAAAAGAGGAATACAAACTCGCTCAAGAAGGTACGATGGAAGTTATTCGTAAAGAACTTGAATTTAAGAAGCGCCCAAAAGCGGAACGAACGGATGAGGAGCAAGCTCAAATTGATGATCTAAAAGAACGCAATAATAAGCATCTTGAAGACGTCAAATCTAAACTCAATACGTTAGAAACTGATTTCGAAGTTCTGCTAGAAGAAAATGTTGTAGAAGCCACTGAGCGAGTTTTTACGCGCGTAACGGTTCAGTTTGGTGATGAGCAAGTGATCACGAAGCGCACACATGGAGGCTGCGTTTTTAGCTTCAATCAGTATGAGATCAAAGTTGCAGCCAACCTAGAAGAGGAAGACGTCGCAGTATAAATTGTCGTCGCTCATTCAGCTTTAGGATTAGAGTAAAAAACACTTAGCCCAGTTCAGAACTGGGCTATTTTATATCGTATACCCAGGTGCGATTTAAACGTCTCGCGGGCTTAAATAAAAAATCGGCAGAAAAGCAAGCAAACCAAGGCCCTTATTATTTGCAAAGGGAACCCTTTGGAAGCGTGTCATTACTCCGATTACGGTTTCAAATAACTTGGTAAGAGCTCGCTACAGCACAGTGTTGTTTTACTTGAACTTGAGCCAGTGGCTACACTCTGAATACTGCATCTGAAAGCTACTTGGGTTTAGCTGCCGACTTCTCTAACGTGACTGTATATGCTCAGCGTAGTAGTTAGCGAGCTTTTCTATATCACCGCTGCACATAATTTTCATCGCTTGTTTGATGTTCTCTAAAGGCCAGTCCCACCATTTTATTTCGAGTAGTGATCCCATTGCACCCTCATCAAACCTTTTTCGGACGACATGGTTGTTTGCAACCACAATCGAATAAGGTGCCACATCTTTTGTGATGACAGCTCGTGCACCAATGACCGCACCATCACCGACAGTTACTCCTGGCATTATCATTGCCTCTGTGCCAATCCAGACATCGTTGCCAATAACGGTATCGCCGGCACGCTCAAAGCCGCTTTGTGCCCCATCGCCAAACTCTTCTGGGGAAAAGGGAAACGTGGAAATCCAATCAATACGATGCCCCTGATTACCCGCCATCATAAAAGTCGCGCCAGAGGCAATTGAACAAAATTTGCCAATGATCAGTTTATCGACTTCTCCATATGCGCCGTTTTGCCACTCTTGTTGCGTCACGCTGTCGCCCATCAAATAACGAACAGCCTGATCTTCGAAGGTTTTCCCGTGATAAAACCCCGAATAGTAGCTGTAATCCCCAACTTCGATATTTGGATTCGTTACGTGATCTTTTATGACTTGGCCAGTTAACCAAGTTTCAAAAGCGTTCATCTGTATTCTCCATGCAAAAATTTAAGTTGTGCGAAGTGTAGAGCCTTTCTATTATTTCCAGTAGATTGATTTTAGAGATTCATAATTACCATATGGAAATAAACTGGCTCAGTTACGTGCCGACTTACATTGCATTGTGTGAAGAGAAAAGTATTGCTGGTGCTGCTAAAAAGCTGCGCTGTTCCAATGCACATGTTAGTCGTCAACTCAGACAGTTGGAGGCAATACTCTCTGTTCAGCTTATCCAACGTACCACGCGACAATTTAACCTTACTTACGATGGGCAGCGTTTCTATCACCAAGTCAAAGGCTTAATGGAAAACGTGGAACAGATTAATGAACAAGTGATGGAAAGCGATAAGGTTGCTGGGCATTTACGTATTGCTGCTTCTGCCTCATTTGGTGCCGAGTTACTAAACCCTTCATTAATCGCATTTCGTCAGCGATTCCCCGACGTAACGTTTGAGGTGATTTTCACTGAAACACCGCTCGATTTGATTGAGTCTGGATTTGATCTTGCGTTCTTTTTTACCGATTCTCCCCCTGAAAGGTATGTCGGACATCACCTGCGCTCTTTACACTGTAAACCATTCGCGAGCAAAGCGTATTTGGCGACAAAACCATCGCCAAACACGCCAGAAGATTTGCATCTTTTAGAACACATTACCTATCGCAATGCTGAATTGAATTTGGATACATGGCACTTTCATCACCAGCAAACTCAACAAGACATCAAGGTCACGTTATCCAGCGTGTTGTGTTTTAATCTTGTCCAGTCGATGCTTGATGCGACAGTAGCTGGTTGCGGTGTTGCGATGCTGGATGAGTTTGCACTGGAAAAACTGAGTCCCCAAGAGCGAGCGCAACTTGTCAATTTACTCCCCGATTGGTACACAAACGCGATACTTCCGCTATATCTGCTATACCCTAAACGTGAACATCTACCGAAACGGACACGAGCATTTATTGAGTTTTTCAAAAACAACAGATGATTTGGTAGTTTTATTCAATAACAATCTGTTGTGGTAACAATGGCCTTGTGAACGCTGGTTCTTATGTTCCAACTATCGTTGAAGACAGTGCATCAATCGGTTATCTAGGCGCGCATGTAGAGGCTTCGCAAGCAAACCTTATGGTTGGCTATGAAAGCATGAGCGGTTGGCGTATTTTGGGTGGTTTAGCTGCTACTGATACGGAAGCGACCGTGTACAACGCATACACATCAGTCAGTGACTCAGATTCTTCGACAGGTTTCGCTGTGCAAGGTGGTTACGTGTTCCAAAATGGAATTACGTTGGATGCTCAAATTTCAGTTGTAGATTTTGCAGGTATCGATGCAACAACTTCTAGTCTTCTAGTCTTCTAGTCTTCTAGTTGGCTACAAGTTCTAATTCTTATTGGGGACATGAATTTTGTGTCCCCTGTGACTTTTCTGTTATTCGCATGCAACAGCAAACCGACTTCTTAATGGGAATTAAAGGTCTGGTTGGTGCCGCGCATAGTTTTCATCGCTTGTTTGATGCTCTCTAAAGGCAGCCGTATTGGTGTTAGATACTTACCAACGCTTATTGAACTGTTTTTTAAAGTAATGAAACCAAACTAAGACCATTAGAAAAGTGTTAAAAATCAGTTGTTCAGTAGATTTTTTCTACCATGAATATTAAATCAGGCTCTCATTTCTCTTATAAAACATAGAATTGGAGGTGCGCAGCTATTTGCGCTTTAGTATCGTCATAAGACCGAATCAATTTGCGTGATTTATGAGAGGTTGGCGAGCATGTACAAAGTGGATGACTTTCGTATAGAGCGGGATCAGTTTTATGTGAAGAATGACGTCTATCCTCTATCACGAGTCCACGATATTGAAATTAAATGTCTGAGCATAAGAGAAAAGCTTTTTAAGACATTGTGTTGGATGTCTATCGCTTCCTCATTACTTTGGTTAGCGTGGGATACGAACTATCCCAATTGGTATTATTGGATAGCGCTAGCATCAGTGTTAATGGGTATTGGCTTCGGAGTTTACTTCGGTGCTAAGTACGAGCTCAGGATTGAGTTTGCTCTAAATGATGGTACTGGTTTGCACTGGGTGCCAGTTGCTAAGTGCCACAACGAACAATGTCTCGAACTGTTCGAGCGACAAGTCGCAGAGGTTCAGGCCGCTATTACCAAATATTTAATTACATGAGTCATGGTTTTTTTGCCGAACCTGTAGCGATACTGGATCGGCCAACGCTGCTCTAGACTCGCTATTCTGGATGAGCTAGTCGTTTAACCAGGTGAGCCACGCGGTGTCCTAGATAGCGCGCGGTTGCAGCATCTACTTCATGAAGTTGCCCATCTTCTGCCTTAGATACCACACCAAGCTGTGTTCCGAGGCGATTAATTCCTTTGTCAGCAAAACCATGAGCTGAGTCTAATCCTACCCAAATCATGCCATGTTGGCTTGCCAATGTAAGAAGATACTGCAATGTCGTTGATTGGTCGCCATTCAATGCTCCTCCAGACGTGAACCCTGCGGCTACTTTGCCCGACCATCCCTGCTCACCCCAGTATTCACTGCTAGCATCAGCAAATGCTTTAAACTGCGCAGCTACGCTGCCCATGTAGGTTGGTGAACCGAATATAATGGCATCACATTGTGCAATAGACTGAAAAAGATCAGAGTTTTGGTATCGACCTGTAATGATGTCGGTTCCCAAGATACGGTAGGAAACGACGTTTATACCTTGTGACTCGACACCGGCAGCGACTGCTTGTGCAAGTTGGCCAGTAATATTGGTATTGGTGAAGTAAACAATGGCGATTTTTGGCATACAATCCTTCTCATGTTTTGTCGTTAGGGGCAAGACCCGAGTGTGTTGCTTGAAAAGGATGATAAAACCTCAAGCTAGATTGAGGTCAAGAGGGGCTTTAAAAAATGCGAGGAAACAAAAAGCCGATGTATCACATCGGCTTTGGTAAAGGTTATTTCTGTCTACGGGTATAAATACGAGCAGTAGCTTTTGGCTCTTCAGGTTTAGCTTTTTCTTTTGCCAGCTTTAACACCGCTTTTTGTAGCATCAGGTTGTTTGGGTAAGTGATCAGGTTGCCGTTGTCGTGCTTGATCAACACATGGAACATGCGGATCTCTTGAATCTCACCGCTGATGTCTTCATCTTTGTCTACGACTTTGATGCGATCACCAACGCGGTATGGGAAGACAAAGAAAATAAGAAAACTTGCTGTGATGTTACTGAGAATCGACCACTGTGCGATAAAGGCAACACCTAAGACCGCAAAGATCGATGATAGAAATAGAGAGACATCGCCATACCCAATTCCGGTTACGATAGCGAAGAGTGAGGCAAACAGAAATAAAAATGCGACGTTGAAACAGCGTTGAATAAAGCTCAAGCGTGCTTTGTTTACGCCTTTGGCTTCTGCCAAATTCAGAATCGCGCGGTTGGCAATTTTCTTTAGCAAGCGATAAGCGATCAGAATGATGACGCCCATCAACACTTTATAACCGATAGAGCCGGCAGTGAAATACTGGCCAATTTGCTCTAAGTGCATCCAATGATTCATTTCTTCAACTCGAGAATATTAAGAAGGCGCGTGTTATAGCCGATTTTCGCTCGCAAGTAATTAACTATTTTGAAAGCAGAGAGATAATTCTGTTGGACAAATTTTGACCTGCATCTCAGTTCCAAACGTCGATGGAATTAAGCCTGATCATCGTACTGCTGGCTGCTGCTAAGCTAACTATGTAGCTCACGTGTGTGGTGTAAAGTGGAAGGGATGCGATGGAAGAAGACGAAAGGGCAATCATGGGATTAGTCGCCATTGTTGGTTTTGTTCTCTTGTGGGTGTTTTTAGAAGAGTTCGCTTATTTTGGTTTAACTATGGCAAATAAATAAGCCCCGTCTGATGGGTATCAAACGGGGCTTGCATAAAAAGCCTGTCCTGTTAACTAACGGCTTTTACTTTGCCTTGTTTTAAGTCATTCAGTACTTGTGCTTTTGGACCGTCAGCAATAATGCTGCCTTTCTCCATCACGATAATTCGATCAACCACATCGAGCATCGAAGTTTTGTGAGTTATCAGGATTAAGGTTTCTGCAGGTTTTAATTGCGCCAATTGGTGTTTGATTTGCATTTCGGAGCGGTTATCCATAGCACTCGTTGGCTCATCCATAAGTAGCACTGGTGGGCGACCCAGAAATGCTCGTGCAATAGTGACTGCTTGACGCTGACCACCAGATAGCATCGCCCCACCTTCGCCAACTTGGCGTTCAAGACCCGCTGGATCGGCTTGAGTAAATACCGTCACTCCTGCACGGTTAGCCGCATCCATAACATCTCGGTCATCTGCTAGCGGGCGCCCCAGTGTAATGTTGTCACGAATTGAGCCATAGAACAGATTGCTGTCTTGTGGAACACAACCTATGTTGCGACGTACATCGACGTGGTGGAGTTGCTCCATGTCCGTATCATCAATACGAACATGCCCTTCAGTTGGCTTATAAAGCCCCATGATCAAGCGTTCGAGAGTCGTTTTACCTGAACCAATACGGCCTATGATTGCGACCTTTTCACCTGGGTTGATCGTCAAGCTAAGATCACGGATTGAAGCGACAGGCGCATCTGGGTAATGGAACGTGACACGATCGAGTTCTACCTTACCTTGAATAATTGGTCGGTGAATATAACGTTTACCTTCTTCTTGCTCATCGGGCATTTCCATCACCTGATTGATGATGGTCATCGAAGATTTTGCTTGGTTATAACGAGTCGAGAGTAATGAAAGTTGCACTAGTGGGCCAATCGCTCGGCTACTTAACATGGTTGCAGCAATCAGACCGCCCATCGTCAAATCTCCATTGGCGATGAGATATACGCCTAAGATGATCATCCCCACGTTACTACTTTGCTGAACAAAACCAGCCGCATTTTGGATGCTGTCTGTGATGCGGCGACTCTTGATATTCCAGTTTGCCATGTGCGCGACCGCTTCTTCCCAGCGGTATTGAAACTGACCTTGGGCGCTTAGCAACTTAACGGTTTCTAACCCAGATAGACTTTCAATCAAGTTGGCATATTTTTGTGAAGCAAGACGAGAGCCTTCTTCTATTGAGCGACGTAAAGGGCCTTGAATCAATAGAGAGTGGATGATGAGAATCACGACACCGACAATTGGTACGTAGACCAAATCACCAGCCATAAGCCAAATTATTACCAAGAATAGAATCGCGAATGGTAGGTCAATCAACGCGCTTACTGTTGCAGAGGTAAAAAACTCTCGAATAGATTCGAACTCTTGTAAGTGACGAGCAAAAGCACCCACAGACGGAGGACGCGATTCCATTCGGATTCCCATTACTTTGCTAAACAGCTTAGAGGAGATAAGGATATCGGACTTTTTACCTGCTACATCGATAAAGTAGTTTCGAAGCGTTTTTAAGAGGAAGTCGAACAGGAAGACAACAAAAATACCACTAGCAAGAACCCATAGGGTTTCAAATGCAAGGTTAGGGACCACTTTGTCATATACCAAACGGGTAAACATTGGGGCCGCAATAGCAAAGATATTGATGAGCAAAGAAGCGATGAGAACATCGCGATAGATGCGTTTAGATTGCCACAGTGTCGACCAAAACCAGTGACCTTCTTTGGTTTTTAGTACCTCTGGAGAGCGCTCGTCATACCTAAACTGCTTTTTTACCAGAAAGTAACGACCAGTGTACTGTTCTAATAGCTCTTCTAGTGGGATTGCGATAGGCACCAAGCCACTTTCTAATGTTGTGACTTCGGCTTCTTTTTTTTCTAAGTTAATACTGTTTAAGACGCAGGAATCGCCGCCTTTTAAAAGTAAGATGGCCGGTAAGATAAGGCTGGAGATATTCTCCAGCCCTGCACGGTTCTCTTTTGCGACAAGGCCAGCCCTTTCAGCCGCTCTAGGAAGCAAAAATGGGGTTAGCTTGCCATCGGATAACGGTAAGCCGTTGATCAAGGCCTCTGGCGAGTTTGCTAACCCATAGTATCGGCTAACGTAGATGAGCGAGTTTAATAAAGGGTCTTTCATCCTTAACCTTTTTAATCTTTATCAACGATGAAGCCTTGGAATACTTCAACAAAATGTTCAGTTAGGAAATCTAGCTGAATTTGTGTTTCCACACGTGATGCAATCGTTGTGATGCCCAAGTTATGTGCGGTGCGAGAAATTGAAGTCAAAGTGAATTTCTGTTTCTCATCATGTAAGTTATGAGTGAATAAGTAATCTAGCTTCACATACCCAGGGCGGAACTCTTGAATGTAATCCAGTGATTGGAAGTTACGTCCATAGTTATCAACACCAAACTCAGCGCCCGCTTGGCGAATGGCATTACATAGCAGTGCGGTGTGGTGTGGGTGTTCAACAAAACAGTCTTCAGGTATCTCAAAGTGTAGCATTGACGCTGCTTTGGTATGCTTCTCCAGAATACTGGTTGTCCAACGAATAAAGGACGGTTGAGCCAAGCTGCTTTGTGCAATGTTGATAGCAACAGGATCTGTGAGTTCTCCGCTTTCTAGCATCGTAATCATGGATTCTATGACGTACTGGTCGAAGATATTGGTTGCTTCAAGCTGCTCTAATGCAAACAGATATTGGTTCGCACGGTAAGTCTCACCATCTTTTTCAATGCTAGAGAACACCTCTTTATGGAAGACTTTACCCCAAGAGTTTTTCGCTTCTTGAAAACGGAATTTGATCCAACCGCTATGAATCGCTTCTTCTACCAGAGCTTTCCATTGCTGTTTACCCATCAAGCTTGAAGCGCTATCACTAGCGATGAAGCCGTAAGCCTTGTCTGGTTCTGACTTCGCTTTTGACAGCGCATTGTCCACCATAGACATAACTTCTGTTCTGGTTTTCTCTTCTTTACTGTGTGCTACACCCAGAGAGGCTTTTGGCTTAGCCATGCCTGTAGGGTCAGTATTTAGGCCATTCACACAGTTCATGATGCTATCAGCCATTAGGCGTAGTTCGCTTTCATCCATGTGTGGGAATAGCAAACCAAACTCATCACTAGATAAACGTGCGATTGTCGCTCCTGGGACATCAATGGTGTTCTTCAAACGCTGAGAAAGTTCTTTTACATGCGCATCTGCACGTTGGTAGTCCTTCGTTTCGTAGATATCACCAATGTACTCTGCATGTAGCAAGGCGATACCACCTTGAGTTTGTTCTGCGAGCCATTGGTCTACTTGGTTAATGTAGAACGAACGGTTACCCAGTTTTGAAATTGGATCTAGGTAGGCTTGAGCACGCAGACGTTGGGCTTCTTTGGCTTGCTCTTTAAAAGAAAGCTCGATTTGCGCAGACATGGTATTAATGCCATCAACAACGGCGATCAGATCTTTTGTCTTAGGACGTTTTAGCGGGTCACCAAACTGGTTGTTAGCGATTTCATGCATCTTCTTCACAATCGCATCGAGCGGCTTTAATGAGCGGCGTAAGATGTAAGAGATAGAGATTAGACCCGCTAGGAAAATCAAACCAAAGGCGCTTAGTAGACGAATAAACCCTTGCCACAGCTGCTCGTAAGCCGCACCTGGGTGGCTGATGATTTCAACTTCGGCTAACTGCATCCAGCCACTGGTTACCACACGCTTATCATGGATAGCTTTAAAGAGGTTTAGATCGATAAACCATTGTGGTACTGAGGTTGGCTTTACTGGGTACGAGCGTACGATTTGATAGTCTGAATCTAGCGCTGTTAAACGCACTACCGAATAGGTACTGCCGTCGAACAAAGCGTTGATTACTGACTCTACGGCAACCTTATCTTTGTTCTTTAGATAAGGCGCAAGAGCGAGACCTACCGTATTAATGGTATTGTTGACCTCTGAACGTTGCTGTTGCTCTAAGCTGTTACGAGTAGTGTTGAATTCGATTACGAATACTGATGTCATCAAGAGTATAAAGACCGTAACCATTCCCACTACAAGTTTCTTATAAAGGGTCATGTTTCTTACTCGTCATAGTTAATAATAGGTTTGTTTAAGTGCAACTTACGCTCGCGCGAACGTAAGTCATTCCAAAGGCTCAAACGTGATGATTTCCCGGCGAGTTCACCGTTACTGCCTGCAGATTTCATCAACCAAAGGTTTGAACCGTTAAAACTGTAAATCGGTAGCAAGTCGCTACGTTTGGAGGCTTTGACTACTTCTGGATTTATATTGTCCAAAATCAAAGGCTCTGAGCTTTGTGTTGGGTAATACGCGAGAACCATATGGAACTGATTCAGTTCAATGGCTTTAACGTACACCAAGCGCATTTTTGAATCAGGAACACCCAATTCAAGCAATGAGAAATACTTGGCGATAGTAAAATCTTCACAATCTCCGGCGCTACTACCTAAGAACTCTAAAGGTGTTGCCCAGTAGTCCTTTTTCCCCCAAAGCTTTATATCATCGACAAAATACATTTGGTTGAAAAAGTCATTGACTCCCGTCAGTTTTTCTTGAGTAGTAAGGTGTTGGTATAACTCAATGTTTTCCCGCCATGTTTTAACACGTAAGCCCGCTCTTTCACCGTAGGTGTTGGTGACCGCGTTTATCCATTTCTGCTCAAGTGGGCTCTGAGCTCCTCCGGGAAGAGCGAGCAAACTTAAACTCAACAGAACGCTAACTTTACGCTTTAAATTCAGTGGCATAATCGATATACATCACAACTGTTATCACGATCAATGTTCGTCATTGAGAACTTACTTAATTTGAGCTCGTTGATCGGATCTTTGCTTCGATGCTTACTCCTTTAATGCGTTATTTTTTGCACTCAAAATTGGCTTCAATAGGTACTCCAATACTGTTCGCTTGCCTGTGATGATATCAACAGACGCGGTCATACCTGGAATAATCGGCAGATCGGCACCCTTACCAAAATTGGTTTTATCAGTACGTACGCGGACGATATAAAAGCTATTACCTTCTTCGTCCTGAGTAGTGTCTGCACTGATGTGTTCGAGTACCCCTTCTAAGCCCCCATATTTAGTGAAGTCATAAGCGGTGAACTTCACGATGGCGTGCAAATCTGGACGTAAGAATGCAATATCTTGAGGGGCGATTTTCGCTTCCACCAACAAAGTATCTTCGGTTGGAACGATTTCTACAATGTCCATACCGGGCTGAATAACCCCGCCAACCGTATTGACGTTTAACGTTTTGATCGTGCCTGTTACAGGGGATACGACGATAGTCCGGTTAACACGGTCTTCTAACCCAACCGCAGATTCAACCAACGCAGACAACTGATCTTGAGTTTTATTGAGTTTCTCTTGTTGCTCCGAACGAAACTTAAGTGCCACATCTATCCGGTTCAACATTGCCTCTTTGATCGAAGATTTGATCACCGGGATTTTAAGTTCGCTCGATGTCATTTCACGGCGAGATTCGTTGACTTGACGCTGTAGTTTCAATAGCTCAATACGTGGAACGACGCCTTCATCAGCAAGAGGTTTCGTGATATCCAGCTCTTTCTTGGCAAATGAGTAACTCTGACGCAAGTTGCGCACACGAGCTTCGATCTCAACGAGATCTTGCTGTTTCTGTTTTACCTGTTGATCAATGACCGATAATTGGTTGCGCAGGTTGTCTAGATCTTCACGGTACTCCGCTTTTTGGCGTTGAGTCAGTTTTGGCTGGTTTTCTTCTAATGTCGGTGGGAAGGTCAGTTTTCCGTAATCAAGCAGAACGCTTTTCTCCCAATCCTTTTCATCAAACTCTCGATTCACTTCGACACTGCTAATAGAGGCGGAGAGCTGCAAAACTGACGCGGTTAAGTTCGCCACTTGCTGCTCTCGTTCACGAAAGTCAGAGCGAAAACGCGTGTCATCAATCAAAAGCAATTGCTGACCTTTTTCGACTTGTTGGCCTTCTTTGACAAGGATCTCTTTAACTAAGCCACCTTCTAAGTTTTGCACGACTTGTATTTGCGATGAAGGAATGACTTTTCCCTGACCAACCGTGACTTTGTCAATCTCTGCCCAAGATGCCCAGCCAATCGCGGCAGCGAAAAAAAGCACCATGACCCAAAGCATTAAACGGGCACTACTTGGTGTGTTGAGAAGCAATGCTGCGGTCTTGTCGTCAACAAAATCCAACTCTTCGTTGCTGAGTTTGTTGTAGTTATCTCGGCTCATTACATTCCTTGTTTTATAAAGAATAAATATCTTTTTGATTTTATTCTCATTTATTGACCATGTTAAGTAATAGCAACAGGATCAATAAATTAATTCTATCTAGGCCTTGAACTGTGTTTTGTCCAACTGATGCTTTTTTAGCTTGTCATACAATGTCTTGCGTGACACGTTCAATTCTAGTTGAACCTCTTTCAGCCTGCCTTTATGGCGTTGTAAAGCATCAAATAACAGACAGTATTCAAAGTGTTCTGTGCGCTGAGTCATACTTTGGAGTTCAATACTGCGTTCGTTACTCCATTCACTCATAGGAAATGCTGCTGGTTTTAATGCTCGTAGCTCGGCGAACTGTCGTAGTTGTTTGATGTTCTCAGGCCACGACATTTGGGTTACTTGGTTTATTTCTTCCAATGTAATTTGTGGCGGCTGCAACTGATATCGGCTCGCGGAGTAGCGGACAAAGTGCTTATACAATGGAGCGATATCTTCTTTGCGTTCGTCCAGTGTGGGTAAGTGAATAACGAGAGCGGTGTTTTGAATATCAAAGCACGCACTGATGCCAGCACCTAAAACGCGTTTCAACCCAGGGTGCTGCACCAGTTTATCCCAACGATCGGCAGGGAGATATTCGAGACTGTGGACGTATAAACTGGATGATGATTTGCCTTGCGTAAGATAATCAATGCTTTTAGTAAATGCTTCATCAGAAAGTTCAGATAGATCGTACCCTGAAGCGATAAGTAGTTCGCTGTCTGGCGTCGCGTGAATATCGTGAGCAAACTGGGCAGCTAAGCGGCGGCCAGTTCCTTCTTTGCCTAAGAATATCATCGGTTTATTTGGTGTGCTGCTAATGATGGTTCGACGTATTGTTACCATTGCTTGGCTGTGACCGATCATTTTGGGACCAACATGAGTTTGCATGTCGAGCTCTTTTTTAAGCCATACGTTTTCTTGCAGGAGCAGCAGCTTGTCTTTGGCATTGTTCAGTGACTTCATTAGTTGCTCAGTCGAGAATGGCTTTTCCAAGAAATCATAAGCGCCTGCTTTCATCGCTTCCACAGCCGTTTTAACGTCACCATGGCCAGTGAGGACAATGACTTGAAAGTGTGCATTTTTGCTTAGTAGGGTTTTTATGAATTCGAGCCCATCCATGACGGGCATATGAATGTCCGTGATAACTACTGCTGGCGTTTGCACGTCAATTTCCCGGAGTGCTTCTATGGCATTTGGAAAGCAAGTAACGGTTAGTCCTTCAATCATTAATGCTTGGGAAACAGCATCACGAATGTGGGGCTCATCATCGACAAAATAGATTAGATCATTCATGAGGTTGCTCCGTAGGTTCTGTTACAAGAGGGACGGTAATCACGAAGGTCATGCCAGCTAACTCATGGGTACTTTTGTTGGCGTGATTAAATGCAGTCAAACTGCCGCCGTAGCTCTCAAGAATCCTTTTAGAAATCGTAAGGCCAAGCCCTAAACCTTCTGGTTTGGTCGTAAAGAATGGATCAAACACTTTTTCTAATGAAGAGTCAGACATCCCCGGACCATTATCAGAGATTAAAATGTCACATAAATTATCGTGACATTGAACAGCCAGCGATATCTGAGGATCAATACGTTGTCCATCCATGGCTTGAGCCGCATTGTGAAAAAGATTAATCAACACCTGCTCAAGCTCGACACTGTGAATGGCTAAGCTTATGTTGCGGTGAATGGTTGGGACTTTCAGCGTGACGCCTTGTTTGATCAGTTTGTTGCTCAGTATGCTGGTGGCGTTGTGAACAGAGTCATGCAAATTGGCGATTTCATTATGTGTGTTTTGATCTGATTTACGAGTAAACACTTTTAAGCGAGCAATCACCTCTGAAATTGTATCATTCAAGCTCAGCATCTTGGCAAGATTAGCTGTGACCACAGGGTATTGTTCCATTGCCATCAAACGCTGAGAGTTTTCTGTGTATGTTCTCAGTGCGGCTAGAGGTTGGTTAATTTCATGGTTAATGCTGGCTGAAAGCTCTCCTAAAAGAGCGAGCTTTGCGGCTTGCGTGAGCTCTTGCTGAGTTTGTTTAAGCTCTTTTTGGCTCAGCTGATATTGACTAATTGTTTGTTGTAACTGTTGGTTTGCCTGACTTAGTACTACGGTTCGTTGTGTTACTTTTTCTTCCAAACTGACATTCATTTCAGCTAGACGAGCTTTGTTGACCATCATCTGAAACCAAGCAAGTGCGATTAAGCTCATTAAGCTGTAGAAAATCAGAAAGATGATGTCTGCTTGTAATGCTGCCATCAGAATTTGATTTTTCGTGACGATAGCAATGACTCGATAACCTTTTGCATGCAAAGGCTCGGCAAAGGCAAGGTAATGCTCTGATGGCAGCAAAGAAGAGTGCTCAAAATCCGTGAAGTCACCTTCTTGGGTTATATCGCCACGGTATTGAGGGAGTTGGTCACCATATTGTTGTGTGCGTGTGAGGTAGCTTGTTTGTGACACTGTTAAGGGGAACAGCGCTTTGTATCGCCAGTTGGGCAAATTGCTCATAAACACAATATTGTGTTCATCTACCACGAGTATATCCGTCGATTCTTGAGCAAGGCTTTGTTCGAGTTGTTCGAGGTTTACTTTTACCGTGATAACACCAAGCACGTTTCCATCGGCGATTAGCGGGGAAGCAAAAAAATACCCTCTTTTATTTGAGCGAGCCCCAAGCGCAACATATTGAGCTTTCTCCCCTTTCATTGCGTTTTGGAAATAGGGTCTAAAGCTAAAATCTGCACCAACGAAACTGTCTGCTTGTTCAAAGTTGCTTGATGCGATTACGGTTCCTGTTCGGTCATGAACATAGATCGTGTCGGCAAGACTTTGTTTAAGCCAGTCCGATAATAGTTGATTAAGCGATGATGAAGGTTCTTGATTTTTAAGTGCAGACAACAGGCGAGGATCATGGCTTAGTACGTTGGGGATTTGTTCAAACTTCGCCAGTTCAGCGTCGATTTTTTGTGACACTTGATTTGCTAATGTTGCAAGAAGTGATTGCCATTGGCGTTGCTGATATTGAGTCGCATAGTAGTGGGTAAGCAGTAACCCGACGAGTCCAACTGCGCTAATCAATAAAACAAAATGCCGAATGGCTTTAGGGTTGAGTATGTTCACGGCGAGCTCACTGGTTTTTAACGCCATGTTAGCAAAAGGCATTTAAAGGTACATTGAGCCACAACCACAACGAGAATTAGATCTGAATTTTGTGGGTTTGAACAAGGAATATCGGCGTATCAAAGAGTAGGGTGAGGCCCATTACCTTTGCGCTAACAAGGCTGACCTTGTAATTCCCCACCATCAAGCGCACAATCGAGAAAAAATAGTGAAGGAGTGAAGATGGAACTTTCCGACATCCGCCGTGAATACACAAAAGGTGGCTTACGCCGTAAAGACCTAAAAGCGGATCCAATCGACCAATTTAACTTATGGTTGGAGCAAGCAATCCAAGCTGGTTTGACTGACCCAACAGCAATGACAGTTGCAACGGTTGATGAAAACGGTATGCCATTTCAACGTATTGTTTTGCTTAAGAACGTCGATAAAGACGGCTTCGTTTTTTATACCAACTTAGGCAGCCGTAAAGCCCAGCATCTTGAGCACAACAGCAATATAAGCCTCCATTTCCCATGGCACCCGCTTGAGCGACAAATTCATATTACTGGTGTCGCAGAGAAGTTGTCACCAATGGAAAACATGAAGTACTTCACTTCGCGCCCGAAAGAGAGTCAGCTAGCGGCCATTGCGAGTAAACAAAGTAGCCGCATCTCTGCTCGTGGTGTGCTAGAAGGAAAATTTCTAGAGCTGAAACAGAAGTTTGCTAAAGGCGAGATCCCTGTACCTACCTTTTGGGGAGGGTTTAGAGTTAAGCCTAAGAGTATTGAGTTTTGGCAAGGTGGTGAACATCGTCTGCATGACCGCTTCTTGTTCTCTCAGCATGATGGCGAGTGGGATATTGATCGCTTAGCGCCATAGCTTTGAACATCAGATAATAAAACACCGCCGAAAGGCGGTGTTTTGTTTTGAGGCATTTATTGCTTAAGCTCGCTTATCTTCTATCTCCTCACCAAGGAACCCCCCAGTTTGGTGAGCCCAAAGTTGAGCATAAATACCGTTGTTAGCGATAAGCTCTTTGTGCGAACCTTGCTCGACGATGTTGCCTTTATCAAGCACAATCAAACGGTCCATTTGCGCAATAGTCGACAAGCGGTGTGCAATGGCGATAACCGTTTTTCCTTGCATCAGCTCGTTCAAGCTTTCTTGAATAGCGGCTTCAACTTCTGAATCCAACGCAGAGGTTGCTTCATCAAGTACTAGCAACGGTGCATCTTTTAGTAATACGCGAGAAATCGCGATACGTTGACGCTGACCACCAGACAATTTCACACCGCGCTCGCCTACTTGTGCGTCGTAACCTACGTTGCCGAATGGGTCGGTTAGGGTATCGATAAACTCATGTGCATGCGCCTGCTTGGTTGCTTTTAGCAGCTCTTCTTCTGTAGCATCAGGGTTGCCATACAAGATATTGTCGCGGATAGAGCGGTGTAGCAGAGAGGTATCCTGCGTTACCATACCAATCTTTGAGCGTAGTGAGTCCTGAGTCACACTTGAAATTTCTTGGCCATCAATCTTAATACTGCCTTCTTCAACATCATGGAAACGAAGCAATAGGTTCACTAAGGTTGATTTACCTGCTCCAGAGCGGCCAACTAAACCCACTTTTTCACCGGGTTTGATATTAAGGTCGAGGTTGCTGATCACGCCTTTTTTCTCACCGTAATGGAAACTGACGTTGTCAAAGTGGATACCACCTTCAGACACTTGTAGAGCTTTCGCATCCGGTTTGTCTTGGATATCAATAGGCTTAGATAGTGTTTTCATACCATCGACAACAGTACCCAAGTTTTCGAACAGGGCTCCGACTTCCCACATGATCCACATCGACATACCGTTAATTCGCAGTGCCAAGCTGACGGCAATCGCAATTGCCCCGACACTGATGGCACTGTCCAACCACAAGTAAATCGACAGTGCAGCTACCGAGAACACTAATAGGTAGTTGGAGATTTCGACTGCTACATCAAAGCCTGTCACCAAGCGCATTTGACGATAAACGGTATTCAGGAAGCCTTTCATACCTTCTTCGGCATACTGCGTTTCTCGTTTGCTATGAGAGAACAGTTTCACGGTTTGAATATTGGTGTAGCTATCGACAATACGTCCAGTCATGGTTGAACGAGCATCGGCTTGCTCGGTTGCTACCTTTTTTAGTTTAGGGACAAAGTAAATCTGAATAGCAATATAAGCGGCTAGCCATACCAGCATCGGGATCATCAAGCGCCAGTCGGCAGCCGCTAACATGACGATGATGCTGGTGAAGTAAACCGAGACGTAGACAAACACGTCCATTGTCTTCATGACGGTCTCTCGCACCGCTAAAGAGGTTTGCATTACCTTAGTAGCAACACGGCCAGCAAAATCATCTTGATAGAAGTTCAAGCTTTGATTGAGCAAGTAACGGTGTGCAAGCCAGCGTACTGACATTGGATAGTTACCCAGCAGAGTCTGGTGAATGAGTAGCGAGTAAACTACGACCAAAATAGGCATGACAATCAGCAATAAAGAGCCATAGAAAATAAGGTCGGCTTTATTGTCTTGCAAGAAGGTTTCTGGATTGCTGGTGGATAGCCAATCAACCAACTGGCCCATGGCACCAAACAGAGACACTTCGACGATCGCCACAATCGTCGACATTAAGGACATGATGATCAGCGGCTTTTCATATCCACGAGTATAGTGGCGTAAAAAAGCAAAGATCCCGGTAGGTGGCTGATCAGGGGTTGATTTGGGGAACGGCTCGGTAAAGCCTTCAAATCGTTTAAACATAACTCTTCCTAAAGTTAATAGTTGCCATCTCAGTAATTGAATCCATCAATTCTTCCTGCTTTGGACGAAGCAGTTAATACCGAGTATGAGACAAGACATATTGTGGTCTGCTAGCCAGAAAAGCAGACTCTTTTGCGTATATGTGAGAGGCGAAAAAATAGTCTAACCGATTGCCTTTTAAATGTAACTAGTTGGTTATAAAGAATTCGCTAGTGCATTATTCTTGAGATGACCATTCACGCGTCACAAAACAGTAAATCGACAAAGTGACAATAAAAAGTCGGGTTAATCCGGTTTTATACCAAAATATTTACTTTTGGTTGATGGATTTATTATTAAAAACAGCAAAACCGCGCTTAACAATAAATTTACAATCTCATCATTCTAGTGAAAAGGAATGTATTGGATGCTATTACACGAATCAGTGCCTCAGAATGCACGTGAACCAGAAGAAAGTACGCAAAGTGCTCAGCGTCATACCGCTAATTGTGTTGTGATGGTTCCGCCGAAAGAGTTTCGCTTTAATGAAGAAACCGCGCAAGACAACGAGTTTCAACACCAAGTGCCTCTGACTCAGGAAGAGGTCTCACGTAACACCATGGCTGAATTTTCCGCGATGGTTGAAACATTGCGTAAAGAAGGCGTGCAAGTCGTCGAGTTTGATTACCCTCAATCAGACATTGCCACGCCAGATGCGGTGTTCCCGAACAACTGGTTTAGCACCACTCCAGAAGGCACTTTGTATACCTTCCCGATGGCGTGTGAAAACCGTCAGCATGAAGTTCGCCCAGATGTGCTGGTCGCAGCATTAGCGCAAGCGGGTCGAGAAGTGCATCAACAAGATTCATTAACCGAATACCTTGATGAAGAAGCCTACCTAGAAAGCACTGGTGTGATGGTGTTTGACCACTTCAACAAAACCGTTTATGCGGCCCTTTCACAACGTTGTGATCGCCTAGTGCTAGAAGACTACGCCAAACGCATCGGTTACGATCGTGTGATCTCTTTCCAAACCCGTTTACCTTCTGGTGCGCCGATTTACCACACTAACGTGATGATGGCGGTAGGTGAGCAGTTCTGTGTGATTTGTGATGAAGTGATTCCAGAGTTTGAGCGTCGCTTTGTGCTTAAGTCATTGGCAAAAGACAAGCAAGTTATCTCGATTTCTCTTGAGCAGATGAATCAGTTCTGCGGCAATATCCTTCAACTGGAAACGGTACGCGGCGATAAGGTGATTGCTATGTCTCAATCGGCTTATGATGCATTCTCACCTGCACAAAGAAATCAACTAGCGACACATGGAAAATTGTTGCCATTCGATGTTTCTACCATCGAATCGATTGGCGGTGGTTCTGTACGTTGCATGCTCGGCGAAGTGTTCCTACCAAGTCGCAAAGCTGTGCTCTAACACACCCGCAAATTTCCTTCAAAAGCACCATGCTGAAAGATGTGGTGCTTTTGTGTCATTCTCGTCGTATCTAGTCTAAAGAAGGAGCTTCACTTTCCCGCGCGCTATCTGTTTTTTCATGACAACAACGAGCGTGCAGATCCTCATAGCCATCATAAGCGCATTCACCAATACTGTTTCTCGGACACACAGAATATTGGCTTCGACCAATGAGCTCTGTTTGACATATTGGACAGTACTTTTCCATAGTCACCTCCCACAACTAACGATTGAAAATTTCGTCCGTAGACACGAGCACAAGAGTAATTTTAGACCCTAGATTATGACCGTGATGTGAAGGTTTTGTGTGCGGATAAGAGAGTATTCGCTGCCATAACAGCACTCTGACAGAGTGCTGCGTAAGGTAAATTTTCATTTTTTGACCAGGATTCTGATTTAAAAAGAGAAAAGGCAATTTGAACTATGCTTATATACTTGATGCTTGGCTGTATGCCGCTCTATTTTTGCAGTGACTTTTAGAAGCCATATCACAAACATAATTATCCTCGTTCTGAACCAACCAGTTGGGTTATTTTCGCTGCTTATACTTAAGCATCAATCCGTTGGTTGAACTAGTGAATATGGAGATAATAATATGCCAATGAAGGTACCTAAAAACGCGACATTTAAGAAACACGGTATTGGTAATCACCTTTACTTATGGTCAAAAGAGAAGGGAAAGCCAACCTCGGAACATTTGATCATTAGTGCCCATGGACGCACCTCTAGTAAGAGCCCAATCAAATTAGCCGCCAATGAGAATCTCCAGTTCTACTGTGAACATGGATACACGCAAGGCGGCAGCATGGATATTCGCAGGCTCGCTTCGGGTTATGTGAAGCCAAGGCAAATTATTACCAGCACTGATCTGGATAAAGATTATGACCTGACCAAGTATCAAAGTGCGGACGAGGCGGAAACTTACGCTTACATTGCGCAAGGCATGCATGACCTTGAATCGTATTATCGTGACGTGTTAAAGCTGAACGATGAGGTCGTTGAACAATTTCTGATGCAGCACAAAGGCACCGTTCAAATGGATGTATTGACCATTCGTAACCGTAGCTGCGGCACTCCACCAACCTTATTTGAAGCTCTCAAATTGCTCCAAGACAACGACATCAAATACAGCACCATCCATTGCTCGTTTTGTCGTGGATTACAAAACGGAACCAATTTTGGGCAGCAAAACCCTGTTCCTTTGGGTAAGTCGATCTTTGATTAGAGCCAAACAAGGTTTTGATAAATGTAAGGTCAGCTGTAGAGCTGACCTTTTTGGTTGTTATCGTTTACTCCAAAATTATTACCGGGTGAGAAAAAGGGCTAAATACATTAGCCCTGATTTAAAGTTTGTGTCTGGTTATTATTTTTACTCGATAGATACAAGCGATATATGGTCAGTAAGTTGGTGATGATAAATGTACTTTCGACTAATGAACCACCGATAGAGCCAAGCCAAATATTGTGGCTGACCCAGCAAAAGGAATTAAACAAAATTAAGCTACGTAGAGTGATGCCTTGTTTGGAAAAGAGTGCCCAAGTGGCGACGGATGATCCTATCACCGTGAGTAGCTCAAAAAAGTGAGTGATGTTTGGAAGGGTCATCAGCCACATAAGAGCAATGAAGAACCACATCACTTTGCGTGATTGGGTTTTGATTGAGGCGAAACTGCGAATGCCATTAATGATCACACCAATGGCGGCGACGGTTGCGCCCATCAGGGAAAAGTGAATACCCATGATGAAACAAAACGCCATCATCTGATAGCGAAAGCGCATGTCGTCTTTCTGCCAGAATGCTATCACGCCAACCATAAACGCAATGCCACCAATGCCTTGTGCTAACCAGTTTTCCATTTGTTTCCCTAGAGTGTTGTTCTTTGAGTTATTTCCATTAAGTGAGTAAGCAATGGTCATCCTTCAAAGTTGCCAATCTTTTAGAGTTTGATTCAGTCTGTGAGTAGATCCTTAATCACGCTCGTGACTCGCTTTTCAGGATGACGAATAGGGAGATATTTATCATATCGTCATTCCGACGAGCCTAGGCGAGATCAGGAATCTACTTACCGCGATAACCCAATCAATTTAGCCGTGCTTTGAACGAATCAGCCCTCCACAAAGGGAGGGCTGGGCACTTTATCTAAATTGCTAAGGGGTTACCCAAGGCTACTTACCAATCATTACTCATTTACAAGCGCTACTGCTTCGCGAGTCAGGCGTGCAAGCTCTTCCCAGTTGCCCGCTTCGATCAGTTTCTTGTCTACCATCCACGTACCACCACATGCCAATACGCGCGGGATAGCTAAGTAATCTTTGATGTTCGCAGGGTTAATGCCACCAGTAGGCATCAGTTCAATGTCGGTGTATGGCGCGAGCAGTGATTTCACCATGTTGATGCCGCCAGAAGCTTCGGCAGGGAAGAACTTCAAGGTGGTTAATCCCATTTCCAGTGCGGCTTCAACTGTGCTTGGATTGTTCACACCCGGTACGATATCAATCCCGATTTCTTGGCACGCTTTAACGGTATTTGGGTTAAAGCCAGGCGATACGATAAAGGTTGCGCCTGCTTCTTTTGCAGCAATTGCTTGCTCTCGGTTCAGTACCGTACCTGCGCCAATCAGCATGTCTGGCTGGGTTTCACGCAGTAGACGAATCGCTTCTGCAGCCGCTGCTGAACGGAAGGTGATTTCAGCCGCTGGTAATCCGTTTTCTGCCAGTACTTTACCCAGTGGGATAATGTCTTCTGCTTTATCAATGGCGATAACTGGGATGACTTTCAGAGCTTTCAATTGTTCTTTAATGCTAGACATGAGTGTTCCTTAAACGACGCCAAGCGCCGGTTGTGTGAATGCTTTGGGAATGATGGCGCCGCGATGTTGAATCACAGCACCTGCCAGTGCGTTGCCTCTTTGACATGAGGTCGCGAGATCGGCGCCAGCAAGGTAAGCCGATAAAAAGCCACCATTGAATGAGTCGCCCGCCGATGTGGTGTCCACCACTTGAGCGACAGGTTGGGTTGGCACGGCTTGTGGAGCCAGAGCCGCGCTCGAACCCTGATTTGTTGAGTCTTGAACTAAGCAGCCATCTGCGCCGAGCTTGACGATGCATTTGCCTACGCCAAGAGAGGTAAGGCGTTTAATGGTTTGCTCTGGTGTATAGTCACCCCAGATCAATTGCTCATCATCAAAAGTCACCAAGGCAACGTCCGTCAGTTGATACATGGCTTGGTAAACATTTTTGACGGTTTGATTATTGTCTCGAGGCCATAGTGCTGGGCGGAAGTTACTATCAAACGCGATTTCAACGCCTTGGGCTTTAAGCTCGACCAATAAGTTGAGCAGTGAAATTCGGTCTTCTTCTGGCAAGATGGCCAAAGAGATACCACTGAGAAACACCGCATCCACTTTAGTTAATGCTTGCTTAACCAGCCCAAAGTTAGGATGTTGAAGTAAGTAACGCGCAGCTGATTGGTTACGCCAATATAGGAACGTACGCTCGCCTTGGTCATCAAGCTGAATCAGGTATAAACCCGGCGTACGAGTCTCATCGCGCAGCACTAAGTCTGTTGAGATACCTTCGTCTTCCCAGCGAGTCAGCATGCCTGTACTGATTGGGTCATTGCCAAGCGCCGTAACGTAAGAGACTTTGACTTCATCAGGTTTGTTATTGGCTTCGCAGCCACGGCTCAAATAAACCGCAGCGTTGAGCGTGTCCCCACCAAATGTTTGATGCATTGAGCCGAACGGTTTGCCATTCAGCTCAATCATACATTCACCAATAATGGCGATGTGCTTCATTGGTTACGACCTCTCTTCAAAGTAGCGTTTTGCGTTACCAAAACAGATGTCTTCAACCATAGGACCAAGCAACGATAGGTTACTTGGAACTTCGCCGTTCTCTGCCCAACGGCCGACCATGTCACACAAGATGCGGCGGAAGTATTCGTGACGAGTGTAAGACAAGAAGCTACGCGAGTCCGTTAACATGCCGACGAATTGGCTGAGCAAACCAAGTTGAGAAAGCTGTTCCATTTGGCGTTGCATGCCGTCTTTCTGGTCGTTGAACCACCAACCTGACCCAAACTGCACTTTGCCAGCGATACCGCCACCTTGGAAGTTACCAATCATGGTCGCCATCATTTCGTTATCACGAGGGTTCAAACAGTAAAGAATAGTGCGAGGCAGCTCGTTGGTTTGGTCCATCTCATCCAACAGGTGTGCCAGTTCAAAAGCAAATGGGCGATCGCCAATCGAGTCAAAGCCAGCATCAGCACCTAGTAGTTGGAACATGCGTGTGCTGTTGTTGCGTTGTGCGCCAATATGAAGCTGCATGACCCAGCCCAATTGTGCGTAGCGTTTGCCGAGCCACACTTGAACCGCGGTAGAGAACTGCGCGCATTCAAGCTCTGACAATATCTCGCCATTCAAACGACGAGTCAGCAACGCATCTAAATCAGCTGCGCTTGGAATTGGTGCGTAACGGACGATCTCAATGCCGTGGTCTGCCGCACGACAGCCATGTGCATCGAAGTGTGCCAAACGTTTATCAAGCGCACTCAATAAATCATCAAAGCGGCGAATTTCAATGTCTGCTACTTCGCCCAGTTTGTGCATGTAATCCGCAAACACGTCCAATTCAATCTTGAACGCTTTATCCGGACGCCAACTCGGCAGCACTTTAACGTTAAAGGTGTCGTCTTCTGCGATCGCTTTGTGGTGTTCTAGTGAATCGATAGGATCATCGGTCGTGCCCGCCATTACGACGTTCATTTGCTGCATGATGCCGCGAGCCGTGAACTCAGGAGTCGCCAGTAGCTCATTACATTGATGCCAAATTTGGTCTGCTGTGTCTGGGCTAAACAGCGTATTGGTAATGCCGAATGGTCGACGCAGTTCTAGGTGCGTCCAGTGGTAAAGTGGGTTGCCCAAGGTTTGAGGAACCGTCTTCGCCCACGCCATGTATTTGTCGTAATCGCTAGCATCACCCGTAATCAAACGCTCTTCAATGCCTGCCGAGCGCATGCCACGCCATTTGTAGTGATCGCCTTCAAGCCAGATTTGACCCAAGTTATCGAACTGACGATTTTGCGCCACTTCCGCTGGGTTTAAGTGGCAGTGGTAATCATAAATTGGCTGGTGGAACGCATGCTCATGGTACAAGCGACGTGCAGTTTCGTTTGAGAGTAAAAAGTCTTCACACAGGAAATTCTTCATCGTTAACTCCTATTACAACGCAGCGACAGTGGCACGAGCACCGTTATCGATTAGCGATTGGTAAGCACTGCTCACCGCATCAATCACTTGTGGGTTTTGACCAAGCTCTGCAGGGAAGATGGCTTCAACCGCGAGCAACGCAGGCACAACAGAAACGTTCAAGCCGTGTTGGTCGCAGATCTGACGTAGTGTCTCTGCCATTGGATCTCGGACATCAATGTCGTTGCCTTGCTCGTCCACGCCGGATACGTAGCGCATCCAACCTGCAATCGCTGTTGCCAACCATGAGAAATTAGAACCTTGAGCAAGATGGAATCGTAAGCTGCCACCCATGCGTTGTGGGATCTTCTGGCTGCCATCCATCGCGATTTGCCATGTTTTGTGTTTTAAGCTTGGGTTAGTGAAGCGCTCGATAAGCAGCTTCGCGTAGCCTTCTAAATCGGTGCCTTCTGGCATGGTCAGCGAAGGAGCTTGCGCTTGCATCATCATATCGAATGCCGCTTTGCGGTAGCCTTCATCTATCATGGTGTCAGAGATGTGCGCGTAACCACCAAGGTAACCTAGGTAGGCCAAGAACGAGTGGCTACCATTTAGCATGCGCAGCTTCATTTCTTCGTAAGGCACAACGTCGGCAACAAATTCTGCGCCAGCCACGTTCCAATCTGGACGACCTGCCACGAAGTTATCCTCGATAACCCATTGGCGGAAAGGTTCACAAGCGATGCCACATGGATCTTCACAGCCAAGTAGCTCAGCGATTTCGGTCAGTGTCTCTTCGGTTGCTGCTGGCACAATGCGGTCAACCATGGTGCAAGGGAAGGTAACGTTGGTTTCAATCCAGTCGCGCAATTCTGGGTCGAGCAGTTGAGCGAACTCAAGTACCGCTGCTTTTGCTACGTGACCGTTCTCTTGCACGTTATCGCAAGACATCACTGTAAATGGCGTCAGACCGCGTTCACGGCGCATCTTCAGTGCTTGCACGATGTAGCCCAATGCTGATTTTGGCTCCGTTGGGTTGGCAAGGTCAGCAATGACTAGCGGGTTGTTTTTATCAAGTGTGCCTGTCGCTGGGTCGGCGCAGTAGCCTTTCTCGGTAATCGTCATTGAAACGATAGCCACTTGTGACTCGGCCATTTTTTCTAGCACCGCTTGAATGCTGTCGAGGCTTGGGTGGAGTGATTCGGTCACTGAGCCAATCACTTTTACCTCAGTCGATTCTGCGCCTTTTTCTGCCACCGTGTAGAGGTGGTCTTGCGCGCGCAGCGATTGAATTAAATCTTCACCACCAAATAGGTTGATCTCGCAAATGCCCCAGTCAGAGCCCGTTTTGCTCAGCATTTCATTGGTGAATAGAGCTTGGTGTGCGCGGTGGAAAGCACCGAAACCAAGGTGAACAATACGGCTTTTAAGCGTTGAGCGGTCGTAGTCCGGAAGCAGAACGTGGTCATTCAGAGTGGAGTTCGAAATAGTCTTCATTTTGGTATCCCTTTTCCCGCAGGCGAACCTGCGGGATGGTGTATTTTAATAATTCGTAATCTAAAACTTATAACCAAGCGCTTAGTAACCAAGAACAAGGTTAGGCAAGAACAGGCTTAGCTGAGGAATAAAGGTTACGGCCATTAGAGCTGCAATCAGTGCAACGTAGAATGGAAGTAGAGGCTTAATCACTTTGTCGATGGCAACGTTCGCCACAGAACAACCGATGAACAACGCGCTACCTACTGGTGGGGTACAGATACCGATAGCCAAGTTGAAGGTCATCATGATGCCGAAGTGTACAGGGTCAATACCCATATCCAGTGCGATTGGCAGGAAGATAGGCGTAAAGATCAGTACCGCTGGTGTCATGTCCATGAAGATACCGACAATCAGCAGAATGACGTTGATGATAAGTAGAATCATCATTGGGTTGTCAGAGATAGCAAGTAGGGCATCTGCAATCATGTAAGGAATGTCGGCGTTTGCCATCGCCCAAGACATGCCCATTGATGCGCCAACCAGTAGTAATACGATAGAAGTGGTCACCGCAGACTCTAGGATGATCTTTGGAATGTCACGCCATTTCACTTCGCGGTAAATCAACACCGCTAACACAAAGGTATAAACCACCGCGATAGCTGATGCTTCTGTTGCCGTAAAGATACCGCCAATGATGCCACCCATGATGATCACAATCAGTGCCAAAGATGGAGCTGCTTTCAAGAAGGTATTCCAAACCATTGCCAGAGAAGGGCGTGCTGCCACTGGGTAGCCACGGCGTTTTGCAATGATACCTGCCACCACCATGATGCTTAGACCCATCAAGATGCCAGGAATGTAACCCGCTAGGAACAATGCCGCGATAGACGTACCACCAGACACTAATGAGAACACGATCAGTGTGTTACTTGGCGGAATTAGCAAACCAGATGGGCAAGAAGTGATGTTCACTGCCGCAGAGAAGTTCTTATCGTAGCCATCTTTCTTTTGCAGAGGAGACATGGTGCCGCCAACCGCAGCTGCAGACGCTACCGCAGAGCCAGAAATCGAACCAAACATCATGTTCGCCATTACGTTCACGTGTGCAAGTGAACCAGGAAGGCGGCCACCGAGTACTTTTGCAAAGTTGATAAGGCGCAGTGCGATGCCACCTTGGTTCATGATGTTACCCGCCAAGATAAAGAACGGGATTGCCAGTAGAGCAAAGTTATCAAGGCCTGCCGCCATACGCTGCGCCACAACGGCGATAGCAGGTTCTAGCGGTAAGCTCATTAAAATAGTGGCTAGCGATGACAAACCGATAGCGAAAGAAACCGGTACGCCAATCGTCAATAAGACCGCGAAGCTACCGAACAGGGTGAGAATTAATTGCCATTCCATTGTGGAACCCTCTATTAATCAAGCTGGGTGTCGGTGAGTAGGGCTTCACCAGACGTCAATTGTTTTACACGGTCGAAAGCAAATACCGCAGAGTAGAAGATCATCAGTGCGCCACTGATTGGTAGGCAGAAGTAGATGTAGCCCATTTCCAAGCCAAGCGCTGGTGTTAACTGGCCAGTTGCCAGTGTTTTCAGTGCCAGTTGTGTACCGCCGTGAACCAACACCACGCAAGAGAACAGCGCGATGGCAATTTGGATGACGATTTCATTGATGAGTTTGCGCTTGCCTTGTAGCTTCATTGTTAGCAAGTCGATAGCAAGGTGGCGTTTAAGACCAGTGGTGTATGCCGCGCCAATTAACGCAACCCACATAAAGAGATAGCGAGCAAGTTCGTCAGTAACGGTGCTTGGTCTGCCAATCACATAGCGTGATAACACTTGCCAGACTACGCAAATGACGAGGAAGGTCGAGAGAGAGACCGTAAAGGCAGCCAGCCCCCTGTTTATATATTTGACCAATTTATTCATTTTTATTTCCTTTAAGTAAATACGCGCACCTCATAACAACTGGTTAACCAATGTGAGAAGTTGTTTCTGTGTAGGGCAGTAACATACGCTAATCTTTCTGGTCGGATTATAAGTTAGCCAATTTGGTTGTCACGTGAGCAGGTTCACAATTGGATTGGTTGACCAATTTAAGGATTGTGATTGTGATTTTGGTCAATCAATTTGCATTTTTGTTTTGACGATAGGTTTTTTGATCGCCAATAATGGCCTCGAAACAAGAAATACCGTTAAAAAATTAAAACTACCCTACATATTGGACAACCAATCCAAGGAGAATAGAACAATGATGACGCGTAAGACTCTTTTAAGCGCTGTAGTCGGTGCTGCAATGACCTTCGGCGCCACCGCTTCTGCTTATGCTGCGACCACTTTGAAGCTGAGTCACAACCACCCTCGTGACCATGCCGTGCATAAAGCAATGGACTTTATGGCAAAAGAAGTTCGTGAAATGACAGACGGTGAAGTTCGTATCCGCATTTACCCTGATGCACAGCTAGGTACACAGCGTGAATCGATGGAGCTAATGCAAAACGGCGCTCTAGATATGGTGAAGAGCAACGCGGCAGAATTGGAAGCTTTCTCCCCAGCTTACGCAGCATTCAACATGCCTTACTTGTTCCGCGATAAAGACCACTACTACAAAGTGACAGACGGTGAAGTAGGCCGTGAAATCCTGAATTCTTCAGCGGACAGCGGCTTTATTGGTGTGACTTACTACGATGCCGGTGCGCGTAGCTTCTACACCAATAAACCAATCAATACGCCGGAAGATCTAAAAGGTCTGAAAGTGCGCGTACAGCCAAGCCCATCAGCGATTGCGATGGTAAAAGCGTTAGGTGGTAACCCAACACCATTGGCATACGGTGAGCTCTACACAGCATTGCAACAAGGTGTTGTAGATGCTGCGGAAAACAACATCCCATCGTTCAGCTTGAGCCGTCACAGTGAGGTATCAAAGTACTTCAGCTTAGATGAGCACACTATGGTTCCGGACGTTTTGGTTATCTCAACGAAGACTTACGACAAGCTAACGCCAGAGCAGCAAAAAGCACTGATGAAAGCAGCGGCAGACTCTTCGGAATACATGAAGAAGCTATGGGCTGAGTCAGAAGCGAAAGAGCGTGCGAAAGCAGAGAAGATGGGCGTGACTTTTGTAGAGCCAAATAAAGCGGCATTTGTTGAAGCGGTTCAACCAATGTACGCGGACCTAGAAAAGACAAATCCTGAATTAAATGAATTGGTTGAGAAAATTAAAGCCGTTCAATAATTCACAATTTAATTAGTACGAAACAATCGAAAACAAGGTGTTACCACATTCTGGTACATAGAGGTTGACCAATTGTTATTGGTCGTTATGATGGCGTGAGAAGTTAGATGGAATATAGTGATAATATCATCATGATGCCTTTTGAACCGAAAAGACCGTATCAAGAAACCGGTCTAGTCCTAAGACAAGAGTTAATCAACGGCCTGTACAAGGTTGGTGATAGGTTGCCGCCTGAGCGCGATATCGCAGAACGTCTCGACGTTAGCCGCACAGTAGTGCGTGAAGCGATCATCATGCTTGAGCTGGAAAACCTTGTCGAAGTGAAGAAAGGTTCTGGGGTGTATGTCATCAATATTCCATCTCAACCGAACTCCCGTGAAAACGTGATCAGCGATGATGCCGGTCCGTTTGAAATGCTCCAAGCTCGCCAGTTGCTTGAAAGTAACATCGCTGAATTTGCAGCGATGCAAGTAACGCCAGGCGACATCGTGAAAATGCGCGCAGCCCTTGAGTTAGAACGAGAAGAACTCGCCAGTGGCACCGCAGATTGCAACGGTGATGAGAAGTTTCACATGTGCATTGCAGAGGCAACTCAAAACTCTGTGCTGGTGGACATGCTGAAGCAATCTTGGGAGCGACGCGAGAGCAGCCCAATGTGGAAGAAACTTCATTCTCACATTGCTGGTCAAGACTACCGTGAAGAGTGGTTAGACGATCACGCCAAAATCCTCGCCGCATTGCAGCGTAAAGATCCTATCGCTGCAAAAAATGCCATGTGGCAACACCTTGAAAACGTTAAACAGCGCCTGTTGGAGCTGTCTGACATCGATGACCCAAATTTTGATGGTTACTTATTCAGTTCCAACCCTGTTGTTCTGCAGGGCGCTGAAAACGGTTAACCACATTGCCGGCTTCGGTCGGCTCTAGTCAGCGCAGCTGCATTATCGTGGCTGCATATTAAGAAGTCGTTGTGCACTTAGCTTGAATAATTCGAGCGGGCTGAGTGCGTCTTAAAAAAGGTGAGTGTCATGGAACAAACTTGGCGTTGGTACGGTCCGAATGACCCAGTGTCGCTAGACGATATTCGTCAAGCTGGCGCAACAGGCATCGTGAATGCCTTACACCACATTCCAAATGGTGAAGTGTGGTCGAAAGAAGAGATTTTAAAACGTAAAGCCATCATCGAAGAGAAAGGCTTAACGTGGTCGGTGGTTGAAAGTGTTCCTGTTCACGAAGAAATCAAAACTCAGACGGGCAACTTCCAACAATGGATCGACAACTACAAACAAACGCTGCGGAATCTAGCAGAGTGCGGCGTAGATACGGTCTGCTACAACTTTATGCCGGTACTCGATTGGACACGTACTGACCTTGAATTTGAAATGCCAGATGGTTCTCGAGCGCTACGCTTTGACCAAATCGCATTTGCGGCATTTGAGCTGCACATTCTTAAACGTCCGGGCGCAGAAGCGGATTACACCGAAGCTGAGCAAGCTCAAGCGCTTGAGTACTTCAACAACATGACGGCAGAGCAAATCCAACAACTGACAAGCAACATCATTGCTGGTTTGCCGGGGGCTGAAGAAGGTTACACGTTAGAAGAGTTCCAAGCTCAATTGGACCGCTACGCTGGTATCAGTAAAGACAAACTGCGTGAGCACATGGCGTATTTCTTAGCGGAGTTAATGCCAGTGTGTGAAGCGCATGGCTTAAAATTGGCGGTGCACCCAGATGATCCACCGCGTCCAATTCTTGGTTTGCCGCGCATCGTTTCAACTATCGAAGACATCGACTGGTTAACCGAAAAAGTACCAAGCAAGATGAACGGCTTAACCATGTGTACCGGCTCTTACGGTGTGCGTGGTGACAACGACCTAGTGAAGATGATCAAAAAGCATGGCGATCGTGTTTACTTCACTCACTTGCGTTCAACCAAGCGTGAAGAAAGCAACCCGATGACATTCCATGAAGCCGCGCACCTAGATGGCGATGTGGATATGTACAACGTGGTGATGGCGATTTTGGATGAAGAACAACGCCGCGCAGAAGTCGGCGATCACCGTTTGATCCCAATGCGTCCTGACCATGGTCACCAAATGCTGGATGATTTGAAGAAGAAGACCAACCCAGGCTACTCAGCCATCGGTCGCTTGAAAGGCCTTGCGGAAGTGCGTGGTCTAGAGATGGCACTAAAACGCGCTTTCTACACCAAATAAGTAAAAAACCGCAAACCCATCTAACAAAACGCAGAGTCTAGGCTCTGCGTTTTTTCGTTCTTAATTCTCTGAATCTTATCCATAAAAAGTATCTGCAATGTTTTGTCAGATGAATACCCAAAAATATTTTGCATCTTTTTCTGACCGCCGTCGTCTTATCTGTATAAAAACGTTTTCGACCGGAGAATTCCATGTTCAAGCCACAGCCAACGCGCTCAGATATTAAAGACAAATTCATCAAGCATGATAGCCAAATGCTCAACCAAGTGTACGGAACAGACCAAGTCGTACCGTATTGGATTGCCGATATGGACTTTCCTATTGCATCGCCAATTTCGCAAGCGATGCAGCAACTTGTTAGCCGCGAAACCTTCTCATACGAGTTTGATAGCAAGACGGTTTTTCAGTCCATTGCTGATTGGAATAAGGATTTGCATGGTCTTGAACTTAGCACTGATAACTTTGTTCAAGTGCCGGGCGTACTGAGTGCGATTGCGCTACTGATTCGCGAGTTCACCAAAGAAGGTGAGGGCGTATTGATTCAAACTCCGGTTTATCATCAGTTCCGACGTTTGATTGAGTCAGCTGGCCGAACCGTTGTTGGCAACACAATGAAAATTGAAAATAACCACTACGTGATGGACTTTGAACTGCTTGAAAACCAGTTGAAAAGTGGTGAAGTGCAAATGATTTTGCTATGCAATCCTCATAACCCAGTGGGGCGTGTTTGGACGAAAGCAGAACTAGAGCGCATGGTGGCGTTAGCTGAGAAGTACAATGTGATGATCATCAGCGATGAAGTGCATGCCGACATTGTGTTTGAAGGTTCCACCTTTACCAGTATGACTTCATTAGGTTATGAAAACAGCCTGACGATCATTGGTTCTCCGGCGAAAAATTTTGGTTTGAACAGCATCTCTAACGGCTACATTTATAGCGATAACCAAGCTCTTTTCGAGAAGATAAAAGCGACATCCGCTTCACTTTCTATCGATCATGGCAATGCGTTTACTACCTACGCGACGATTGCGGCTTACCAACAGGGCAAAGAGTGGTTTGAAGGTTTTCATGCTTACACGCAAAACAATCGTAACTGGATTATTGAGTTTATTGAGCACAACTTGCCACAGGTGAAAGCATTCCTGCCACAAGGAACCAATCAAATTTGGTTGGATTTTTCTGGTTTAGAATTGGAATCTTCTCAGCTAAAAACCTTGCTGACAGAAGAAGCCAAAATGGCGCTGACGCCAGGTACTTGGTTTGGTGAACCCAATGAAAACTACTACCGCATGAACTTCGCTTGTTCTTTAGAGCAAATTCAAACCTCGTTTGAGTTGCTTAAAGCCGCTGTCGATAAACGCAAATAAGTGAAGTGGTAGGAGAATAAAACGATGACACAAACCATCACTAAAGGCATCAAAGCCCTAGCAGAAGAAGCGCGCTTGAGTGTCGCAGATCTCTCTATTGAGGATGCCAAAGCGCTGTTTGCAGACGAAGGTTACGTATTCGTGGATGTACGAGAAGTCGATGAAAGGCGCAAACTTGGCGTTATCCCGGGGGCATTTACCTGTCCAAGAGGCATGTTGGAGTTTTTGATTGATCCACAATGCCCAGTGCACAACTCAGTCTTTGCTCAAGATAAAACGTACGTCTTTTACTGCGCACATGGACTTCGTTCCCTCTATGCAGCGAAACAAGCATCTGACATGGGGCTTAGGCCTGTGCTCAACCTTGCTGGTGGTTTTGCTGAATGGATGAAAGCAGATGGCGCGGTTGAGTCTGAGTCATAATGTATAGGTCATACTTGCCATACGGCTTATATTTCGATTAATATCGAATTATTGTTTTATGTATAGAGACCGTCGCATGTTAGCAGAGTGGTTGGCACACAAAGAGCAGCTTAAAAACTACATTGTCAAACAGACCAGTGATCCAGATTTAGCCGATGACATTTTGCAAGAGGTGTACATCAAGGCGAGTCAAAAGATCGATCAGTTAGAAGCGCGAAGCAAAATCAAAAGTTGGTTATATCGCATCACGCACAACGCGATCATGGATCACTATCGTACGCACCAAAGTTATGAAGAGCTGATAGACAATCAGGTTGAAGAGGAAATGCCGATTGAGCTGGAGAATCTCCAAACCATGGGGCATTGTTTGCGCCCAATGTTTGAGTGCCTGCCAGAGAAATATCGCCAAGCCATGATTCTGTCTGAACTCGACGGTTTGCCTCAACAAACGGTAGCGGAGCAGTTGGGGCTTTCGCTTTCTGCGACGAAAAGCCGAATTCAGCGCGGTCGAGTTAAGCTCAAAGCCTTGTTAGTTGAGTACTGCAATGTTGAAGCAGGTCGAGGAGGTATCGTTGATTTCTCACCAGAACCGCAGTGCCTTCACATGGCTCAAATGTACAGTGCTGAAGTGGCATAAAGCCGGGATATCCGTTCGATTTACAATGTAAAAGAGCAGAGTTTTGGTTCTGCGTTCACATTTTTAAAAGTTGTGGTTACTGAACGTATTAATTCGGACAAATGTAACGAATACATTCGATGATAAGTCCGGTCTCTTGATTAGGGCGCGGCATGTGAGGGCAGCAATGCTCTCCACTCCAACCTGTGTCGCGCCCGTTTTATCTCAAGCGACGTGAAGTGGTGATACTATCGAACTGCGTACGCCTTGAGAGAATGTCGGTTGACGTTCATTCGCACCCCAGAAAATGATTACCCTATTCGTGGTACCTACCAAGCGGCAATCTAATCACTGTTTTTGTTTGAGGCATTAAAAACCAACGACGTTTGCAGATTTCCTCTTCTAAAATGGGATTGTTCGTCTACTGGATTGTGGTAAAGTCCGCGCCTGCGATTTACTGTATCTATATTGTTTTACTGCCTCTTCAACCAAAAACACAAGGTTAAGCTAATGCTATTTTCTACTCTCTCTTTGAGTTCTGAGCTGATTCACGCACTGCCAAAAGACTTCAAGAAGCCAACTGATATTCAGGCTTTGGCAATTCCTGAGCTACTCAGTGGTAAAGACGTATTGGCATTAGCAAACACGGGCAGCGGCAAAACCCTAGCGTATGGTTTGCCTTTGTTGGAAAAGCTAAGTGTAAATCCAGAGCAAAAAGCGCTGATTCTAGTACCTACACGCGAGTTGGCGACACAAGTGAGCGAGGCGATTAACCAAGTTGGTCAAGCTATTGGTTTCAACGCAGTGTGTTTGTGTGGTGGTGTGGATAAAGAGACTCAACTACAAGCACTTGCGTCAAATCCTCACATTCTTGTGGCGACAACAGGTCGTTTAGTTGATCTGGCGAACAACGGTTTGGACCTGAGTAATATCCATTACCTAGTGTTGGATGAAGCGGATCGCTTGTTGGATATGGGCTTTTGGCCAGACGTGCAAAATATTGCAGGGCAGGTTTCAAACCAGCGTCAAACCGCAATGTTTTCAGCAACGTTTTCAGATGAGTTGAAGGGCAAAGCCAAGCAGCTGATGCACGCACCAAAGCAGGTAGCAGCGCATCAAGAAAACAGCACCAATCAAGATATTTCTGAGACGCTATATCTCGTCAACAAAGGAAGCAAAACCAAAGCGTTGACTGAACTGATCAAGCAAAATGCATGGGCACAGGTATTGGTATTTATTGGCGCGAAAGAGAACGCTGATGGTTTGGCTAAGAAGTTGAACAAAGCGGGTATCGCAACCAATGCGTTGCACGGCAATAAGAGCCAAGCAGAGCGAGAAGAAGCGCTGGCGCAGTTTAAATCTGGGCAAACACAGGTGTTGATCGCTACTGATCTATTGGCGCGCGGTATTCACATCGAGCAACTACCAGTAGTGATTAACTTTGAGTTGCCAATGCACGCAGAGACTTACGTTCACCGAGTAGGGCGTACAGCCCGTGCAGGCGAACAAGGTGTTGCAATGTCGCTGGTTTGTCATGGAGAAACCGAAGCACTTACGGCGATCCGTAACCTGACTCAACGTGAATTGCCAACGCAAGACCTTGAAGGTTTCCCGGTTACCGATAAGCCATCAACAGGCGAAAGCAAGCGTGCTCCACGTGATAAAAAAGCCAATCGCCGAACCAATGCCAAAAAGAGCATTAAGCAGTTTCAAGGTAAGCCGAAACGCCAAGCGCCTAAAGCGAAATGAACAAAACCAAATAAACAGAAAGCCATCGTAATGATGGCTTTTTAATTAAATGGAGTGAGTGTCTAAATAGGGGGTAGTGCTTAGAAGTTGTAAGAAACTGTCGCGCCTACTGCCCATTGGTTTGCACTGTCTACGATAGAAGAATCGCTGATGCCACTACCTAGACGAGTGTATTGTGACACTTGGCTGATTTGCCAGTGCTCAGTGATTGGCACTACCAGTTTGTAACCTAAACCGTAGTTTACGGTTGCGTCGCCTTTGTATGCTTTGCGGTTTGCACGTGCTTCTTTGTCTGTTACGCCGAAGTAGTAATCAACGTAATCTTTGCTTTGGTAGGACACACTCGCAAATGGTACGAAATCAACATTACCGATATTCATGATATGGAAGTAAGTAGCCCCACCTTGGAAGCCTTTGTAAGCGCCTGATACATCATGTTGTAGGTAAGTTGAAACCACGTTGTTTGGATCAAGTCTGAAATCTGCGTTCAAACCTAGATCGATCGCGATATCACGTCGTTTAGTACCTTTTAGGCTTTTCGCTACATCGCTATCACGAGGTACACCGTTACCTACCACGTAAGCACTCATGTTCAGTAGTTCATCGTTGTCACCAAGGAAACGGTAGTTGATACCGCCTAAATCTGCGTTGAAGTCTTCACCGTGGTAGCCACCGTTTAGGGCTGGTGCAGTGTTGTGTTTTTGGTCTTTGAAAAGATCGCTCGCGTGTACCACGCCAGCTTCAACCATCCAGCCGCCTTCGTTGTTGTAGATGTTACCGTTACGAATGTAAGTGTCACCTGCAGTCGCAGTGCCTGCTGCAGTTAGCGTTAATAATGCGATAAGTGTTTTGTTCATTATTCTGTCCTAATCATTTAATTTTGAACAGTGTACAAAACGAGTATGTAACCCTCTATCAGCAGAGCGTATGGAAGTGTCATGATGGTGTATGACTGAAGAATGCAATGGTGAAGATAATAGGAATGAATGGAGCTTCAAAATAAGAAAAACCATACCCACAATAATTGAGGGCATGGTGACAGGTTTGGCTATTGTATTGATTAAATAGTTTTTTTACGGCAAAGAAACGTCATAACTTTCCCTTGCTTCCACATCATAACGCCTGTGACAGCAACAACAGGAACAAGCACAAATAACGTTAAGGTCATGAACAACTCGTTTGCCTTCAGCGGTGAATAAAGTGCAACGCCTACCAACAGAGCACAGAAAATATGTGTCCATCTTAAAACCAATCTTACTAACTGCCCGCTCATTGCCTTTCTCCTTTGCTTTGTTTTAATACACGATACAGAGCAAAGTAACGAAGGTTTTGGCTATGAGATAAAGCTCCTCATAGCGGCATAAATGAACGTATATAGTGATGAATGGTTAATTATTCTCTTGTTGATGACTTTAGGGGAGTGCTTAAAACTACTTAGTCGTTGGACCAACCAAACGCATTTCCCAATCTTCTACTTCGCCTGTTTCTAAGCGGCGTTCGATCAGCTTGCCCCAAGATTCAACTAATGGAAGTTCCGCCAGTTGGCTTAGCTCTGTTTTATCTAGGCAACCAGTAAATACTGCGCCCATGATGCGAGCCAGAGACCAGTCTGGGTAAGGTCTTTCGCACAGAATGATCTCGTCACCTGCACCGATATCGCCTTCTTGTAACACTCGAAAGTACCAGCCTGTTCGAAGCGTGTCTTGCAGTCTTCTCGCCATGTCGTTTTGCTCGAAGCGGACGTTGAGTTTCCAGCAAGGCATGCGCCCTTGTGACACTTCCAATAAGGTTGAGCCGATGCGGATTTTATCTTTCAAGCAAATGGATGCTTCTGTTACGCCGCTTGAGCTTAAGTTCTCACCGAACGCGCCAGCTGATTGGAAAATCGCTTTGTCGCCCAACTCTTGTTGCCAAACCGGATAGTGCTCGCTTGGGTAAATATGAAGGGCTTTTTGAATCCCACCATGAAAGCGTGGATCGCCTTGTTCATCATTGGTAAAACCCAGTTCTGTTGCATGCTGACGCTGTGGCAGAACCTGTTTGTTAATCGCACTTTTCGCACCATATGCAAAAGCAACGGTTTTACCTGCTAATACGCTGTTAACTACGCCTAACTTCTTCATATTCTTTCCTTATCGCCTGAAACTGATTTGCCAAACGGTGTGAGACAAAACCACGTTATCGTTCGCCCAATGATTTGAATACCGGGATCGCTGCCAGTAGTTCAATGCGCTTTTCTGTGCTTTTTAAGTAGCGTGTTTCGCTATCTGAAACCAACACATGGCGTTGATAACCATCTGTTTTAGGGAACTTGGTCAACACGGTTTCGAGCGATGCTTCGCACTTGTCTTGGTTGATGTTATCAATATCGACTTTGAATAAGAGTTGGTTTTCTTTGGATATTTCAACTTGATATCGCATACGTCGCACCTCACGGCTTCATTCACTTTGCCGAGCATGATAGCCTAGTGAACTTGTGTCAGAGTAGGGATGTAAGGACAGTTAATGATGCCAACCCGCCAAATCGATTCTCACTCCGGTGTTATGACCTCCAATGAGATGATGGCTGCCAATCCTCACTCACCAGCACTGGTTAAGACCATCGACATGCCCAAAGGTTACATTGACGCGATGCACCAACACACGTGGCATCAAGTCATCTTCCCGCTCAAAGGGCTATTGCAAACCAAAACTGATCATTACCAGCACCTTGTCCCCCATACTTCTGCGCTGTTTGTGCCTGCGGGTATTCAACATGAATCCATCGCGCTAAGCCATACGACATTTGTAGGTATCTATCTGAACCCTAAGTTCGGTACTGAGTATGAGCATCAAGTTAGAACCATCACTCTCACGCCGTTCTTGAACGAGCTGCTACAGGAAATACGCCGCCAATGTAAAGGGGACGTGAGTGATGAGGAAGTATCGCGCTTGCTTGGTGTACTCCACGATCAAATCATGAGAGACAACGTGCAGACCTTTCAGTTACTGCTACCAGAAGACAGGCGATTAAAGCTGATATTCGAAGCGCTGACCGACACGCCAGCATTGGATTGGTCACTCAAACAGTGGGGAGAGACAGTAGGCGCATCTGAGCGAACATTGTCGCGCCTGTTCTCCAAAGAGTTCAACACCTCGTTTCAACTTTGGCGGCAGCAAATTCGGCTGATTTATTCGCTGTCTTTGCTAGACGAGGAGCTCTCTATCCAAAACATTGCCGATCACGTGGGGTATCAAAACGACTCGTCTTACATCAAAGCGTTTAAAGCCTATTTTGATGTCACCCCACAGCAGTTTCGCGTTAATGGTCGACGGGGATAGCGAGTGCAATCTTGTCTACAGCATCAATCTCGTCCATCACACTACTCTAGCGGCAACTGGAAAGTACTCTTAATTTCCTTTACGGATACGTTGGATTGAATGGCACTGATGCCTTTCACGCGGCGAATCGCACTGATGCGGTCAAAGTATTCGTCTAAGTCTCGAGCCACCACTTGCACCATATAATCTGCGCTGCCAGCAATGCAGTGACACATTAAGATCCAATCGGTTTCTGCAACAAAGTCTTCAAAAGGCGTGGTGTTTTCTACCTCATGGCTGCCGAGGGTAACCAGAGTAAAACCAGAAACTTGGAAACCGAGTTTTTTGCGGTTTAGCTTTGCAGCGTAACCCTCAATGTAACCTTCCTCTTCCATCTTCTTCCAGCGTCGCCAGCAGGGCGTTTCACTCAGGTTAACGGTCTCGGCAAGCTTAGAATTGCTCATGCGACCATCTTTCTGAATATGGTCAAGGATGGCGAAATCAGTACTATCTAATTCAAAGTTGGTGGACTCTTTCTTTTTCATGGTCATTCTGGAAATAGTCTGCTCAAATTTGCTTTTATCGTAGCTCAGATAGCAATTTTCTTTCTACCCAAATCGTTAGACTGTTCCCATATTCGTTGATTACTTTTTGGGAGAGAGTGCATGAGTGCTCAATTGTTGGCGGCATTTTTGTTGTTTGCCGTTTCTATTTCTTTAACGCCGGGAGCTGGTAACGTCGCGCTGTTAGGTATTTCAAGCCGATATGGGTTTTCTGCGACCGTACCGTTCGTATTGGGCAACGCAGTCGGGGTGATCATCATGTTGGTTGGTGCAAGTGTGGGGCTTGTCAGTTTGTTTACCCTTTACCCTGATTTGTACACGGCGTTAAAGTGGATTGGTGCGGCGTACCTGCTGTATCTCGCATGGTCGATTGCCACAATGGAACTCGACAATGATTCGAATGCGAAAAAGTCCGGCTTTTTATCTGGCGTTTGGGTGCAAATTCTTAATCCGAAAAGTTGGGTTGCGTCGCTGACGGTGTTCTCTCAATTCATCTCACCAAACAATGATTACCTAACTCAAGTGGTGATCATTATCAGCGTGATGGTGGGAACTGGTGTGCTGGGGATGTTTGCGTGGGCGTACTTTGGCACCGTATTAAACCGCTTTATTCAGTCACCACAAAAGGTAGTGTGGGTAAACCGATGCATGGGCAGTAGCCTAGCGTTAGTAGTGGTGTTTATGCTGAGCCAACCCGTTTAGGGCAATGCGTCTTGTGGTGTGATGGGAAGACTCACTATGATTGGGTTAATCATCTCGTAACTGCGCAATTTCAATCAGGCGGAGTGATTTGATGGTCGGTATGATTCTTCCCACTTCCTAACTGAGAAACCAAGAAAAATGACAGCCGCAACTCTTCAACAAAAACGGATTAAAGCCGTTTGTGATTTCATCGATGAACATTTAGATGAAACTTTAACGCTAGAATCGTTGAGTGAGGTAGCGGCATGTTCCAAATATCACTTTCACCGTATCTTCAAATCCTTCACAGGTATTAGCGTCATGCAATATGTGTTGCTATCACGCATGAAACGCGCTTCGTTTCGTTTGGCATTTGAGCCTCAAGTGAGTGTTACCAATATTGCTTTCGAGGCAAGTTTTGAAAGTCTCGAAGCTTTTTCTAGAGCGTTTTCTCGGTTGTTTAAGCAGACACCGACTCAGTTTAGAAAGCAGCCAGAATGGAAGGTTTGGCACAAACAATTTGAGTTTAAGTCGCCAACGATTGGAGAACATCCTATGAACGTAAGAATCATTGACTTTGCGAAGAGAGACATTGCTTTTATCACGCATAAAGGTAGCCCTGAACTAGTTTACGAAAGCTCGGCCAAGTTTATTTCTTGGAGAAAAAGCAGCGGACTCTCGCCAATTAAATCGAGTGAGACATTTGGTATTCCTTATTCTGATCCGAACGACACGCCGGAAGAGGAGTTTCGATTTGATATTGCTGGCTCGCATCAAGGTGTAGTGCCAGAAAACACCTATGGTGTGCAATCAGGAACAATTCAAAGTGGGCGTTGCGCTGTCGTGATACATAAAGGCAGCCATCACTCGATAGGGGATTCTATTCGTTACCTTTACCAAACATGGTTACCGGAAAGCGGTGAAACGCTGCGAGAATACCCATGCTTCTTCAAGTACTTAAACTTTGTTCACGAGGTGGATGAGTGTGATTTATTGACGGAAGTGTATCTACCGATTAATTAGGCATGCAGAGAGGGATAGCATTAACCATCCCTCTTGCGTTTTAGTAAGGATTAACGAAACTGCGGTATATGGTTGAGGTTTACCGCAATTGTCTCTTCTAATGCTATCTCTAGAACAGTCCCTGTTGTCAGAAGTGGGCTTAGAATCAAGGCTCGGTACTCCGTATTGCGGCCGCCTGTGATAGCCGTTTCTACCGTTAACGATTCAAAATCTTTCATGAATTGGATTATATGCAGCGTATTGCTCGAGAATAGTGCGATATTGAGAGCAACCGGTCCAGATTTGCTGGCGACACAATCCTCATCCTGAATAAAAATAAATCACTCATTAACGTAAAGAATGTAAATGAGATTAATTATCATTAATGTTTTGTATTATGCTTCGCACCACGTTGTTGTTTATAAAATATAAGTAGTATTATGAAACTGAAGTCACTATCAGCAGCCATCACCGTTGCCATTGCCTCTTTTGCTGCTCACGCTTCCGATGAAAATATCGTTGTTGTCGGTTCTGCCCTTGATCAACTTGTTCAAACTGAGATTAACGCTGAAACGTTAGAACTCAAACAAGCGTCGGATATTAAAGACGTATTGAATACCATGCCGAGTGTTACGGTTGACGGTAATGCACGTTACTCTCGTAAAGTTTACATTCGTGGTATGGAAGATAAATACTCTGTCGTGACCATTGATGGTGCGCGCCAAGAAGGCCAGTTATTCCACCACTCGGGTGACCAAACGTTCGATCCAGCGATGCTTAAGTCAGCTGAAATCACGCTAGGCGGTAACTCTGTATTGTCTGGTGCTGGTGCAATTAACGGCTCATTCAGCTACGAAACAAAAGATCCCAGCGACCTTCTCGCGGAAGACGAAAGCATCGGTGCTCGTGTTAAAGCGGGGTATCAAACGGCTTATGAACGCTTCACGACGAACGTTGCGGTTTACGCGAAGCTGAATGATGAACTTCAGTTGATGGGTATTCTTAACTACTCAGAAGACGGCGACCTTTACGTTCCTGGTAAAGATGACGTGACTTCAAAGCAGGGTGAACTGAAATCTGGTTTAGTGAAGCTCGTCTTCGTTCCAAACGATGCTAACGAGTTCAAACTGACTTTCGACACTTACCAAGATGGCGGAAAACGTCAGCTATCGGGTGAAAAAGCAGGTGCGCTTTACGCTGATGATGAACACAACTATAACTCACTTAACCGTGATACCGTGACGTTTGTACACCGTTTCGATAACGGTAGCGACTTAGTGAACCTAAAAACCAACCTGTACTACAACCGTCAATACATGGAGCGTGACGCATTAACTGAAGAGTACGGTGAATGGAATAAAGTGAGCGGCGCTTGGGAATTCACCAAAGATGGTGACCTATCTATTCCTGATCGCGAGTACAATGTGACGACCATCGGTGGTGACATCCGCAACATCTCTTGGGTTGGTGATCACGAGCTGACTTACGGTTTCGAGGGCTACAAAGCAGAGCAGTGGATTGATTCTGGCCTCGGTCATTACACGTCTGGTTCGAAACTAGGTGAGACGAAGAACTACGATATGGATGGCGGCACTGTAACGGCTTACGGTGTTTACGCTCAAGACGCATTCGAGATTAATGACTTCCGTTTTGTCACTGGTCTTCGCTACGATGTGCATAAGCTAGGTGGTGTGTTTACGGGTAAATACGATCAACTATCGCCTAAGTTCCAAGGTGAATACCAAACGACTGAGAATCTAAGACTGCGTATTGGTTACGGTCGTCTATTCAAAGGCGCTTCACTGCCAGAAACGCTAACCATGAAAGCGGCGAGCGATGTTAAACAGTCTGATACCAAAGCGATGACGGGTAACAACTACGAAGCAGGCTTTGACTACGATATGTCTGGTTTGCTGATGGCGGATGATGCGATTCTTGGCTTCACTGCTTACCAGTATGACCTAGACAACCAAATGCACCCAACCAAGAACAACACAACCTTGGCAAACCAATACGATGTTGAAGTTTGGGGTGTAGAGACCGTGTTTACTTACAGCATTGAAGATTTCGCGCTTTACGCAAACCACTCATACTCTGATGGTGACCAAACAAACCTGAAGAATGGCAAGAAGAGCCAAATGAACAAAACGCGTATCCATAACATCAAGGCTGGATTCAAGTACGATCTAACCAATGAATTTGTGTTCGGTTGGGATTCACGTTTCGTTCCGGGTAACGACTATAAAGACGAAGATGGTGACAAGATTGAACGTGCAGGTTTCGCAACGCACAACTTGTGGGCCGCTTACGTACCAGATTTTGCAAAAGACTTGTCGCTTAACCTAGCGGTAGACAACCTATTCAACAAGCAATACGCAGAGCACACAGGCTTTGGTATTTCTTGGGGTTCAGATAAGTACACCAGCTACGAAGCAGGTCGTAACTTCAAAGCATCAGTGGCTTACAGCTTCTAATCAATAACCCCCCACAAAACAAAACCCCGATAATTGGCTCTCAATTATCGGGGTTCTTTTTATCTGACTTTTGCTGATGAAGGCTGCTGAGCAAGGATTACTTTGTATGAAAAATCTGCTCGGTCTCTAGCGACGTCATTGCGCGAACTTGGCGCCAGATGTAGTAGAAAATACCAAACATCATCAACATACTCGGGATCGCAATCATTGGGTAGCTGTAAAGGGTTAGCTTGCCCAACTCTTCATTGAATGCCGCTGTGCCTGCTGGGCTAGTCACAATCCAAGTTGCTAGGAAGTAGTTCATCGCTGATGAGAACGCGAATGTGCTAGCGAACAGGTAGTTAGAAGACATTAAGCAGCGCTCAAATGCTTGAGTTTTGCCATTTTGCTCCAAGCGCTCGTTAATCAGCGGTAGGTTTAAAACCGTGTCGTTCAATAGCATCTTCTGCATTAACGGGTAGCGCGTAAAGGTGGACCCCAATACTGCAATACCAATTAAGCCCGGGATCAAGGCCTCTTTCAACGCCAACCAACGAGTGTCTAGTTCTAATAGACCAATACCGCCAGTCAAAAGCACGCTGATAAAACCAAGCGCAGAAATGAAGTTGAATTTTTTATTACGGATTAGATCCATACCGCCGTAAACCACCGGGAATAGCAAGGCGACAACTAATGCCATGGCTGTTCCTAGGTGCTCTTCACCACTGAACTTCATCAAAATGAATGAAGGGATGATGACGTTAAACAGGATCTCGACTAATGGATTCGACTTTTTCGCCGTGGTGTTACTCATAATTTTACTGACTCTACTATGTCGGCTTCGATTTTACTTTGGGGGAAGTGTTCTACTCCTAGCGCCAGATGTAAAGCCCTAAAGCCCCGAGTTGTGTAACGACTTATGAAATGAACGTAAATCTAATTCATTTAAGTGTATCGTGTTAAAGGATTGATAGGGAACATACACAATTATAAATGTGATGATTAAATAATATAAATAATTGAAAAATATAAATATTCAAAGTTTAGGTAAACAAGGTTGCAATTAACTATTGGTAGGAAAGAAGTACCTCTTTGAGCAGGTAAGTTTTTCCTTTTCAGTGCAAGTGAAATAGGTTTGAGCTGTGCGCAAATTCGGCTATTGAAAACGCCACGTGAGTATTTGGTCAAAACACTCTGCACCATATGGCGCTCAAATGAATTTTTGTTAGGTTATCGCTCTTGGTTATCGAAAGCGTATTTTGCCTTTCGTTATGAATATAAGGACAGACAATGCCAACAAAGTTCTTAGTGCCAGCATTGGCGCTACTTCTCAGCGCATGTGGCGGCGATGGAGACTCGTCATCACCTGCAGACAGCGGCTCACAATCCCCAGATACACCACCGACAGAAACCACTTTTTCCGAGCAGATGCTGGCCGCCGTAAACGATGCTCGTTCTAAAACTCAGCAATGTGGCTTTAAAACAATGCCACCGGTTGGCGCACTGACTTGGAGTTACGATCTAGAAAGCGCCGCTTATGGGCACTCCAGTGATATGGCAAACAGTGATTTTATGAGCCACACAGGGTCGGATGGCAGCACGCTTTCAAGCCGAGTCAACGCGACGGGTTACGCTTGGAGTCGACTTGGTGAGAACGTGGCTGCTGGGCAAAGCTCAATTAATGCCGTGATGAACTCTTGGCTATCAAGTGAAGGCCACTGTCTCAATATCATGAATGCCAACTTCGACAAAATGGGTGCATCCATGGTTGAAAACCAGTCAGCAAGCTATCGCTACTATTGGACTCAAGTGTTTGCTAAGCAGCGTTGAGGCTTAACGCTAGGTTAGGTGCTTGCAACCTTCTTCCACCTTTTGTTTGTTCGTGTTCTTGCGAATCATTTTCGATCGAATTTATTGTGAGTAGATTCCCTGTCTCACCTAGGTTCGCGGGAATGACGGAGAGAGAGCGTGAAACGAACAGAGTCATTCTGAAAGAACCTAATTGAGTATTCAGAATCTACTTCCAGCGCGTTGCTATGCTTACCGTGTGAATTGAATAATCCGCGAATACAGGACCCGTTCCTCCCTATTGAGCTCGATGTGTTGAGAGCTTCGGAGTTTGATACAAGAGGAGGTTAGGTGGGGTTGCTGGTTTGATGCTGAATGCTAGGTAAGGTGCTTGCAACCCCTCCAACTCCCCCTTTTCTCGACATGGTTTGCCAAGCATTTGGATGTGGTTATCAAGGGGGAGGGTTATTCTTTGCTGCTGTGGGCTCAGTGCTTTCCCATCGTCATTCTGAAGGAGCCTAAGCGAGTATTCAGAATCTATTTTCAGCGCGTTGTGATGCTGGCATTGTGAATTGAATTATCCATGAATGCAGAACCAGTCCCTCCCCTTTGAGGTCGGAGTATTGAGAGCTTCGGAGTTTGATACAAGGGGAGGTTAGGTGGGGTTGGTGGTTTGAGGTTGAATGCTGGGTTATGTGCTTGCAACCCCCTCCAACTCCCCCTTTTCTCGACATGGTCTGCCAAGCATTTGGATGTGGTGTTCAAGGGGGAGAGTGCTCTTTTCTGCTGTGAGAACAGTGCTTTCCCATCGTCATTCTGAAGGAGCCTAAGCGAGTATTCACAATCTAATTTCTGCGCGTGGTGATGCTGGCGTTGTGAATTGAATTATCCGTGAGTGCAGAACCCGTTCCTCCCCTTTGAGCTCGTTGTGTTGAGAGCTTCGGAGTTTGATACAAGGGGAGGTTAGGTGGAGTTGGTGGTTTGAGGTTCAACGTTGGGGGTATGTGCTTGCAACCCCCTCCAACTCCCCCTTTTCTCGACATGATTTGCTATGCATTTGGATGTGGTTATCAAGGGGGAGAGCTGTCCTTTGCTGTGGTGTGTTTGGTTATAATTTTTTATTTATTTCTTCTTGTAAGCGAGAGTACAGCGGTTTTAGTTGTTTTTTTATCTCTAAACTATCCATTTTTTTGGAAGCTCGCATACCATAAGTAATAAAGTTTCTTTTACCTAGGTGGGTATATCGACTATAGAGTTTCTTTTTATATAAGCCTCTTTCACTCTTACCTTCTTCAATACGCTGCTTGTTGTATTTCTGCATTGTCTTCTTGGCAAGTCTGACTCCTCTTCTCATCCTTTCAGAATAGCGAGCCAAAGATGATGAACGAAGATATATGTTTTTTCCATCAAACATAAATCCTAAGTACTGTAGATGGTGAGGTGTATACAGATTTCCATCAACCAAAACGAAATCTCTTACTTCAGTTTTAGCTTCATTGATAGATAATTTAATTAACTCTATCTCTTTTTTAACATGTTGAATTACTGCATCCTTCTTGTCTTGAGGAGATATGATTAAAATATCATCACAGTACCTGAAATACTTACCGCTGAAGCCATCAACAAAAGCTTTTATGTTTTTGTCAAAATCAAGCATGTATAAGTTGGACAGCATTGCACTGATTGGTGTACCTTGAGGAATACCAAAGCAGTCCTTGTTGACTTTTATTAACTTACTTTTTCTGACGCTCTCGCGGAACTCTTTAGGCTCACATAGTTTCACTTTTGTATGGTTTCTATAATTCAGAGAAATTCCTAAAAGCTTGTATAGCGTGTTCCTATCGACTTTAGAGTATTTTGTTAAAGACTTATATACATTGAAATGGTCTTGAGGAAGCCTCTCTTCGCCTATAGTTTTTGACCACATTTTCTTTAATTTTTCATGATTAAGGTTGTCAAAAAAACCAGTAATATCGAGAGCTACAACACTACACTCACCAAAGTCTTTTATTTTACAAAAGGCATCAAATGCAAAGTCTATATTGCTCTTTCCCAATTTTCTGAAGGCTAATATAGAATCACTTAAATTACTTTCATTAAGTAGATTTTCATACTCTTTAGAAATAATGTACGAATAGTATGAGTATATTTGAGAGTCTAAATGCGCAGGGTATGCAATTGGTCTTAATTTAATAGGGCGTTTTATTACTCTTTTGGTTAACTTATCTTTTGATACTTTTTGTATTTCGATTTCATAGTTTATTAGAGGGTAAAATGCGTGGCGGGATACTAATTCTGGGTTTGTTACTATTGATGTGGCTTTTTTTAAACTAATTGGAGGGTCAAAGTGTAAGTATGAACGTAGTCGATACCAATTGTTTGATGGTCTTTCCATGTTTTTTCCAAAGCAAAACCGAGAGCGTAGAACTGCGGCAATTCCTTACACACTCTCGGATTAACTGGCCATTACAGCCGTCAAAGCCGCGTTATGTACAATACCAATTATGCTATTACTGTAACATTAACTGTGGAGACATCTATGAAGACGCTTATCCATGTATTGCTGTCAATCTACTCAATAAGCTTAGTGAGTGGACTTGACAGCTTGTTCAGCACCTCTAGATCAATTAAAGGCTAACTACCCAGAGCAAGAAGATATTACTTTTAGGGTAAATAAAGTCAATATTTATTATATAAACATTGTTTAATAGTAATCTTGGTTATATTTTGAACTTTATTTTTTATAATATTAAATTTAAACCATTCAATATTATAAAGATGGTTGAGTTATATGGTGGGGAGATTAGTGAGGTATTGATTAATCTATTCACAAAAAAGCCAGCAGTTAATACCTGCTGGCAAAGTCTTTGGGCTTCTAGGTTTTTTGATTTTATTTCTTGTTACTCATCGCTGTCACGGTGCCCTGATTGGTTTTCCGGGGAAGAAAACACAGCACCGTGCGCTTTGTGTTCAAGAAATTGGAGATTAACCTTGCTTACGGATTAGGTAGTCAAATGCGCCTAAGCTTGCTTTTGCACCTTCACCCATCGCAATGATGATCTGTTTGTAAGGAACGGTTGTTGCGTCACCGGCTGCGAACACACCTTCTAGACTAGTATCGCCACGGCTGCCGACTTCAATTTCGCCGCGCTCAGATAGGGCTACTTCTGAATCTTTTAGCCATTCTGTGTTTGGTACCAGACCGATTTGAACAAAGATACCTGACAGTTCAATCTCTTTGATTTCATCTGTGTTGCGGTCTTTGTACTTCAAGCTTGTTACGCGAGTACCGTCGCCCACAACTTCAGTAGTTTGCGCCATCGTGATGATGTCTACGTTTGGTAGTGAGTTCGCTTTGTCGATAAGCACTTGGTCTGCGCGAAGTACGTCTGCAAATTCAAGAACCGTTACGTGTTCTACGATACCAGCAAGGTCGATAGCTGCTTCGATGCCTGAGTTACCACCACCGATAACCGCAGTTTTCTTGCCTTTGAACAGTGGACCGTCACAGTGTGGGCAGTACGCGACGCCTTTGTTGCGGTACTCTTGCTCACCCGGAACGTTCATTTCACGCCAGCGTGCACCAGGGCTTAGGATGACACTCTTACTCTTCAGCGTTGCGCCGCTTTCAAGTTGGATGTGAATCAAACCATCTTCTGTGTGTGCTGCGCCCATTAGCTTCTCAGCTTGTTGCTCAGTCACGACGTCTACGTCGTATTCTTTTAGGTGTTCTGCTAGGTCTGTTGCCAGTTTTGGACCTTCAGTGCGTTTTACCGAAATGAAGTTCTCGATTGCCATGGTGTCCATAACCTGACCACCAAAGCGTTTAGCAACCACACCAGTGCGAATACCTTTACGAGCAGCATAAAGAGCAGCTGCGCTACCACCAGGACCACCGCCGACAACAAGCACGTCGTATGGGTCTTTTTCGCTCAGTGCTTTCGCCGCTTTCTCGCTTGCGCCGTCATCCACTTTGTTTAGGATTTCAGTCAGAGACATACGACCTTGACCGAATAGCTCACCGTTCACAAATACGCTTGGTACAGCCATGATGTCGCGTTGTTTCACTTCATCTTGGAACAACCCACCGTCGATCATGGTTGCTTTTACTTTCGGGTTGATCGCCGCCATCATGTTGAACGCTTGAACTACGTCCGGACAGTTTTGACACGACAGTGAAATGAAGATTTCTACGTCTAGATCTTTGTCTAGTGCTGCGATTTGCTCAATCACTTCTGGTTCTAGTTTGATTGGGTGGCCGCCAGAGTGAAGCAGTGCCAATACTAGAGAGGTAAATTCGTGACCCATTGGCAAGCCTGCAAAGCGTAGTGCTGTGCCTTTTGCTGGGTTAGTTACCGCCATCACTGGTTTACGTGCGCTTGCGTTGTCGTCACGTTCAACGGTGATTAGGTCGCTCATCTCTGCGATTTGGTTCGCTAGAGAGAAAATGTCATTCGATGCTTTGCTTTCATCTAGACTAACCACTAAACGAACTTCTTCTTTTACATTAGCCAGATATTGTTTGAGTTGTTGTTGGATCGCTTGGTCTAACATAGTTGTTACTACCTTAATTAAATAGTTACCAATCAAAACAAGTATTTGTTCATTCTTGCTAGCTAAAATCGTTGATAACTGCGTTATAGATTTTGTAGTTAGGGGAACTAGCTATCGAAAATCTATGCCTGGTTCTAAACGATTTTTTCTACGCAATTACTGCACACCTACTTATTCAGATAGGTAATAAAAAGTGGTTACTGTAGATAAAACCTGAGGGGGAGAGAGCAAATCAGGCAGAAGGTCGTCAAGGTATCTAACCTGAAGTGCTCTCTAATTCAGTTCTAATCAGAAAAAGGAAATCGGGAACTGATTAGAACTTAAATTTCAGTGGTTTAGATTTTGCCAACTAGGTCTAGTGATGGAGCTAGTGTCTCTTCACCTTCTTTCCATTTAGCTGGGCAAACTTCGCCTGGGTGCGCTGCTACGTATTGAGCTGCTTTCACTTTGCGTAGTAGGTCTTCTGCGTCACGACCGATACCTTCAGCAGTGATTTCCATTGCTTGGATAGTACCTTCTGGGTCGATTAGGAACGTTGCACGGTCTGCAAGACCTTGACCTTCACGCATCACACCGAAGTTGTTTGTGATGTTGCCTGTTTGGTCGCCAAGCATGTAGTACTGAATCTTACCGATTGTGTCTGAGCTGTCGTGCCATGCTTTGTGAGTGAAGTGTGTGTCAGTTGATACTGAGTAAACTTCTACGCCACGTTTTTGTAGCTCTTCGTAGTGGTCTGCTAGGTCGCCCAGTTCTGTTGGACATACAAACGTAAAGTCTGCTGGGTAGAAGAAGAATACTGCCCATTTACCTAGAACGTCTTGCTCTGTAACTTCTACGAATTCGCCGTTTTTGTACGCTGTAGCTGCAAATGGTTTGATTTGAGTATTAATCATAATTTACTTTCCTTTGAATGTTTTAAGCTGAGCTGTTGTTGCTTTCGGAAAGTATATTCTCATCGGAGTGTGTTTAAGGAAAATCGCTTGTAACTATCCTATTGATAGCCATTTCCTATTTCACTTGATAGGGAAATCCGATGTAAGAGGGTTTGCTTTGATAGGTTTTATTGAAGATGAATGCAGAGTGGTAATAGAGAATACTGATGATGACCTTAAGTGGATCGTCTGAATAAGATCGAAAGAGCCTGCATCTCGGCAGGCTCTTTCTAATAGGAAGTGGGGAAGCTGATGCTTCTATTTGGTTAGCCCAGCTTGTCGAGTACTTTGCCGCACAACTTCTTCAGCATGATCATTTCATCCAGCTCTAATGTGATTTTACACATCATGGCGTTTGGCACCGACTTGGCTTGTTCTTTAAGGTCACGACCTTGCTCGGTTAGGTTGAGTACGCGAACGCGCTCATCGGTTTCACTGCGACCACGCTCTACATAGCCTTTTGCTTCTAAACGTTTAAGCAGTGGTGTGAGTGTGCCTGAGTCCAAATGCAGTTGTGACCCCAATTCTTTTACGCTGGCACCGTCTTTCTCCCACAGCACCATCATCACTAAGTATTGTGAATAAGTCAGATCAAGCTTGTCCAGCAACGGGCGGTAAGCTCGGATCACTGCATTTGCTGCGCTGTAGAGCGGGAAGCAAACTTGGTTTTCGAGTAAGAGTTTATCGTCGTCGGTCATGGTGTTGTCGGTGTAACACTGGCTCATTGGCGTTGCCTACCTGCTCACAGAGAAAGAGAGTATTAAAATAAATTGTGCACAATATAGTTGCAAACGATCTTTACTTCGATATAAGATTGCGAGCAATTAAATTGTGCGCAACTTAAATTGAAAAGGAAACTCGCATGACTACTCTATACAAAACTCAAGCTACCGCTTTGGCTGGTCGTAATGGTCAAGTAAAAACAGATGATGGTCTTCTCGATCTAGAGCTGTCATACCCGAAGGAAATGGGCGGCACAGGCGCAGCAACTAACCCAGAACAGCTGTTCGCAGCGGGCTATTCAGCATGTTTTTCTAACGCGATTCTTCACGTAGCACGTGAAGGTAAAGTAAACCTGAAAAGTGCACCTGTAACGGCAGAAGTGGGCATTGGTCCGAACGATAACGGCGGCTTTGCATTAACAGTGAGCCTAGCGGTAGAGCTAGACATGCCACAAGAGCAAGCGCTAGAGCTAACGCGCATCGCACACCAAGTTTGCCCATACTCAAACGCGGTTCGTGGCAACATTGATGTGGCAGTAACGGTAAACGGCGAAGCAATTTAAGCGGTTATAACCACTGCACAAAGACAAGAAAGCCTGCATTGACGCAGGCTTTTGGTTTATTTGATGGCTGTACAGAAGCTGACGTCTGCATGATGCGTTTGTGGATCGTAGCTATGATAAAGTTCGAAGCAAGGTCGACAGTCGTTTTCAATACCAGATTCAACCACTTTGCTCATCAAATCATCCCATGCTTTAGGGTATTGGCTGAATTCGGTAATTTGCTGACGTATCACCGCGTATTGACCGCCAGGGAAGTCTTGTAGCTCAATGCCTTTTGGTACTTCGGTATCTTCTGGCACCATCAAGCAGATATCAGTACGACACTTCTCGTCTGGCGTGATTTCTGGGTTGTCGTGATAAATGAAGATACAGGTATTGCCCGCCAAACCTTTCATTCCAGCCCATTGATACAAACGACCTGATGGTTCTTCATAACCTTGGCCATAAGGGCCATTTACGCGAACGTAAGCCAATTTTGCTTTATCAAAGTTTTGCGTTTCCATATTGTTGCTCCATGTTGTGAGTTCAGAGCCAGTATATGAATCGCTTCGGGTTCGTTCGTTTCCATTCTTGCGCAGTGCGTGTCCAATCTTGCTGTTTCGCGCTAGCTCAGAAAATTGCTGGTAGTTTTCGCAGTCGCGAAAGGCCGTAGGTGTAACGCCATAATGTTGCTTGAAGGCTTTGGCTAAGCTCTGCGAGCTAGAAAATCCGTACTCTAGGGCAATGTTTAATACCGGTTGCTTGGATTTGAATAATTCGTCCGCAGCCGCTTCTAAGCGCAAGCGTCGAATGAAATCCGCTAGTGTCTCGCCTTGCACGGCTTTGAAGGTACGATGAAAGTGATAAGGGGAAAGGTTCGCCAGCGCGGCCACTTCTGGCAGGTTGAGCGGTTCATTAAAGTGTTGTTCTAAATAACGAATCACAGGAACCAGTCGTTGGTGGTAGTCGACGCGCATCGTGCTCTTTCCTTGTTCTGTTCAGCTTGTTTTCTCTGCTCAAAGCCTACCGCAACCAAATAGTCTTGCAAGACTGAGGTAGGATAAATGCGTGCTGGCAAGGGCAAATAACAACAAACAAAAAGGCCGTTGACCCAAATGCTCGGGTTAACGGCCTTTTCTATATTCAGCGCTAAATGGCTAAGACTTAGTTGCCTTGATTTTGGCTTTGAAGCTTCTCTTTTGCTTCTTCAACCTTTGAGAAATCCAATCCCAACTCGTCTACGGCTTCTTTGATTAGCGCAGGGTTTTGCATCACTTGCGCCATCAGCATTTGTAGCTTGTCTTGTGGCAAACCTAGTTGGCTGATTGTTGCCATTGCCGCTAGAGGGTTTTGCGTCAGAGTCTGAAAAATCTCGTTGATTTGTTCGTCGCTGATATTGTTCTCTTTCAGCAGCGCAATAATCGGGTTCATCGCATTTCCTTTTAATCACAGAATGAAATAGAGACGGAGTTTATCATTTGGCTGAGCTTGGTTGAACTCTACTCTCAACCAATATTTTCCGTGAAACCCGATTCTTTAATCGCCGTGATTAAGTTTCGAGTCGCTAAATCGAGCTCAGATGAGAGCTGGTCATATTTCATCCCGTCTAAACAAGTTAAGCTTTTCATTGAGTCCTCAAAACCAATAGGTAGAACTTTGCACCATTTCTTAGCGAGCTGAACTAAACGCTTTTCGCCAGGGTGAGGAATAAAGTTGATAGCAAACAACACATCAAAGTAGCTGGCTAAATAGGCACTTAAGCGGTGTTGGACACTGATGTAATCATCCCGTTTAATGGCTTTGGCAATTTGTTTGGGATAGGCAGGCGCGGCGTGGTGAAGAAGCGGTAAGTTTTTGGCGATCACGGCTGCTGAAAGCGCTTTGCTGTAATCAATACGATATCTTTCTTGAAGAGACGAAAGCTTCTCATGTCGGTCAAATAGGATTTTTGAGTGGATTAAATTTGCCCAAAAACAGGTGCTATAGCCAACATTCACTTGATGATCAATCACCACGCGCTGGAGTTCTTGTGCAAGCCAGTCAATATTTCGATATATCAGCTCTATTTCTGTTCCGTTGTTTAACTGTCCATTATCTTCCGCTTCCCAGAATTGGTTGTTTAACTCCATATGGCTGCAGTATTGGAATGTGATGGCCTTTCTGGTGGCAACCGGAATATCGCTTGTTGTGTAGATATAAACATCATAATCAGAGAGTGAGTCGTTGGTTTGAGTACTATTGGATCCGGCTAGGGCAATGGCTTCTACCTGTTCTAGCTTGGCAAACTCAGTAATTAAAGCGCTTAGCAGTGCATCTTTCATGTTTGGTTCTCCATGTAATATGCAACAACATAATCGCTATCAATTCCCCCTAATGGGTGAGATGTCACAATTCTCAATACCCCGTCAGCTCAATATATCCCGTTCCAGAATGCGTGCCTTCTATGCGTACTGGGCCTTCCCAATAGGGCACAGAAAGCGGCATTTTCGCGTTCGGGTTGAGAGCAGAAACGGTAAGCTCAATTTGCTGGTCAGGAATCGACACTTGCCACTGGGTTGGATACTTTCGCCCTTGGATTTCTGTTTGCTTAGTCGCCTTTAACTGAATGTCTTTTTGAGAAATGGCGATGCCAGAACCATCTTGCTGCATCAGCCTTGCACTGGAGTAACTGGCTGCTCCGGTTTTGGAATCCCGCAATTGGAACACCACCAAGCTGGTGTCGTCACTCAACCTTAGGGCAAACCAGTCCCAGCCTTGTTGTGAGTCGAGTAAGAATTGCGAGCTCCACTCTCGGTCTATCCAACCTTTGCCGGATACTTGATGGTTTTTGCCGTCGATAGTGACCTCACCGGAGACATCAATAAACGGTTGGCTGTAGTAATACGAAGCCACCTGTCCATCGGCACTTTTGGTGCTGTAACCTTGCTCGCCTTGCTTTTGATACGGTGCAGTGCTGGTAAGCGTCAGCGAATAGCCAAACTGTTCGGAGCTCGCCTTCAACGTGGCAGGGAATAGGTCGTTGGTTGAAGAAGTCCACTGCCAATCATCGAGGTAAACACGAAACGGTGAAGTGTCGACGCCGGCTAGAGATACTTGATCGCGTGACCATTTTTCATCGGCGTAGTGTTTGTCCGTTGTCGTGACTGCGCTGTGCGCCATGTAGATTTGCTGAGTTTGCCACTCAGTTTTCTTCACTTCATTTTCGCCTGTTGGCGGCGCAGCAGCGAAGCGAAATTGAGTCCACTGTATTCCGAGAGGATTACCTTCTTCATCAGATAAGTTTGCAGTCAAATACCACCACTCATGGCGAAAGTTTGGGTGCGCCTGATGGTCGGTAGGAAAGGTGAGTTCAACGCCCTTCAGAACAGGTGTGAATGGGTTGCTCTCGCTTTGCGTGTCTCCACTGCCCAGCAATGCGCCCATATTTTGTGTGCTCATTTTTTTTTGTTGGGGATCTTCACATCCAAATAGGAACAGACTACTTATGAACAGAGTAAGTTTGCTTGCTAATCGAACCATCACAACACCTCGCTTTGCAAACTGGACACGACAGGCTTGCTGACTAATCGCCACAGCGGAATCAAGGTCGCAATCACTGCCACTAAGATGGTGATCGCCGCAATGCTGAGAGCATCACTCCAATTCCACAGATAATTTAGGCTCCAACCAAAAGCGCGCAAGGTGACGATGTCTGTCAGCACATAACCCACCATGGCTCCGAGGGGTAGGGCGATAACCAGAGTAAAACTGACCAAAGCGACGATCTGTCCGACCACCATGGTCATTAATTTGCGACGGCTGACGCCAAGTGCATATAGCCTTGCGATGGCGGCTTTGCGCGCGTCGAGCAACATGAAACAAGCACTGAACAAACCAATCACCGCGACCATCAACGTCACGCCGTTGAGTGCGCGTGTAATGGCGAAGGTCTGCGAGAAAATATCCAACGCGATGGATTTGATTTGCGCCTGATCGTAGAGCTGACTTGGATGCAGATTCAGTTGCTCGCGCAGTTGGTCGTATACGATTTGTGGGTCACCAGATACTTTAATGCCAAGGCTTGTCGGCAGGTCGGTAAAACCGCTTTCTCGCCACAACTTTGGAGCTAGCAATACTTCGCCATTGGGCGAGCCATAATCATGGAAAATTGCCCCAACAAGTAGAGTCTTGCTTGGAATTGCATCAAGATTGAGTTCGCTACCTAGTGATAAACCCAGTTTGACCGCAGTAGGTTCACTGATGGCGACCAATTCACCTTGGTAAAAGCGCTGCCAGAAGTTCTCCAAATGCGATTTGAACACCATGGTTTGTTCTAAAGTATGTTTGTCTTTGGTGCCGAGTAAAATGGGTAAGCCTTGCAGGTTATCGTTGACGTAGTATTGCTTGTAGACGGTTTCGACCTTGTCGAACTGTTGCAAAGCACGCTCCACATTAGCGATTTCACCCTGTGCGGGGCTAACGTAAATGTCGGCATGTAGCCTCTGTTCTAGCCACTGTTTCAACGTCGACTCGAAGCTACCAACCAAGGTATTCATTCCCATATTGGCCGTAACGGCGAGCAGCAGTGCCATCATGGCGAGAGACAGCGGAGAAATCAGCTCACGCAGCTCAGCAAACAGATACTGCATCAAACCGGAAGTGGTGCGCTTCTCACACCAATTGGCTAAGACGCTGAGTGTTTTGGGTAGATATAAAGGAATCGACACCACAAGCACGCCGAGCCACACCATAGTGAAGCGGTGATGCTCACTCAGCCACAACCCTGCGAGAGCAATAGCCGTCAACGCAGTACCAATTAGGAACAATTGATTTTCATTAGAGGTTTCCGGCGCTTGATAAAATCCGCCATGAGATGAAAGCGGCTGGCGTACTCGTTGCTTAAAGTGCTGCCAACACGCAAGTAGTGTTGCAGCTAAGGTTAACAGCAGAGCTTGCATCCACCATTGCCACTGCCAAGTCCCGGGAAGGAGGGTCGCACCATAAAGCTGCTCTAAAGTCAGTGCAACGGTGGGATGCAGCCAATGACTAAGCTGCATGCCCAATACAAAACCAACGGAAGCGCCAATGGTGACCAATATAGTCAGCTCAATGAGCAGTGCAGTAAACACGATCCTCGGTGCAATACCTGCTTGTTGGATTTGTACTAGCAACCTATTACGTTTGAGCAAGCTGTATTTCACGCCGTTGTAGGCGATAAACAATCCAACTAAAAATGCCAACAAGCTCATCGCAGTTAGGTTGAGATGGAAGCTGTCGGTCAGAGAACCAAGATCAGTGCTTTGATTATTGGTGACCCATTGCCCTTGCTCGCCGATGAGGTTCTGCCATTTAGCTTGCTTGTCCCTACCCAGTTTATCGCGAGTATGGAACACAGCAATGTAACTGAGCTGGCCTTGCTTATTGAGCAGCTGCTGGGCAAAGCCAATGTCCATCAACATTCGGCTGCCTAATTGCCATTCGTCAGGCAATACCACCATTTGAGTTGGGATGTCGTCCAGAGTCAGTGTTTCTACTTCGCCTAAGTTCTGATGTTGCGATTGGCTCATCATTACAATCGGCTTCCCAACTAAAAGCTCAGGCAGCGGTAGTGCGCTGTCGAACAAAGACACGTTTTGTTGTCTGTCTGATGAATAGCGATAGCGTGACGAAATGGCGGCAATCAACTCGCTACCTTGTACTGACCAGCGACGACCTTGTTCGTCTCTCACTCGTCCTTCGATTACAGGCAAGGTTGCACTGAGACCGTTTTGTCTGAGAGTGAAGTAGAGTGATTCGGGCAGATAGTTTTGCCCAGCTGGTGGAATAATAAGGTTCTGCGCTTGAGCACTGAGTTGCTCGGTGGATTCGGCGTAGCTGCGTTTAGCATTGAGGTTGATGGCTTGCACTGCAACGAAAAGGGTCACCGCCAGTACAATGCCAATTAGAATGGCTGCGGCCTGAAGAGGAGCTTGTCGGTAATGCGCCGCAAACAGGTTCAGTGCGAGTTTGGTGTGTGTGAGCCCTGCGTTCGAGCGTTTAACCTGCTTCATGGCGACGCTCGCGTGTATTCTGCTCTGGAACAGTGGAGGTACCGTTTTGCAAAGCACCGTTTTTTAGACGCAAGCGAGTCTGCATAAACTCAGCACATTCGGGGCTGTGAGTCACTAAGAGCACTGCAGTGTTGCCTTGGGTGGTGATTTCACTTAACAGTTTCATCACTTCTAAACCGGCTTTTTGGTCAAGGTTACCTGTGGGTTCATCAGCAAGTAGAAGTTTAGGTTTGTGAGCTAATGCTCTGGCGATGGCGACCCGTTGTTGTTGGCCGCCAGAAAGGGCAGAAACATGTCTATCGAGCAGTTGGCTGATGCCCAGAGTCTCGACCAAGTAATCGCACCAGTCATTCCATTTCTGTTGATTCAAATGCAGAGGGAAGGCGATGTTCTGCTGCACGTTGAGCGGTGTTAATAGGTTGAATTGCTGGAAGATAACACCGAGTTTTTGGTGTCGAAATCGGCTCCATTGTGGGTCTTTCCAAGCCGCTGTGTTATCACCATCTAACCACAACTCACCATCGGAAAGTGGCTCAAAGCCAGCAATAACATTGAGTAAGGTGCTTTTGCCACTGCCACTTGCCCCCGTCAAAGCTACGCTTTCACCTGTGGCTAGCGTGAAGTCGACACTTTGGAGAACGCAATGTGTTTGTTTGCCATCGATGAAGTCTTTTGAAGCGTGACGGAGTTTTATTAGCGGCCCATTCATGCCATATCCTTATGCCATTTTTAAATGCTTACGAGTTTTCATTCGTTGCGGTTTAACTTAGCGTTGATAAAGCTCATTTACCACGCAAAGTATGACTTATGACTAGCGGATCACGACGGGAATCCGCTTTCTGCCAAATGGGTGGCTGAGTGCTCCAAATCGACCCGCAAGCTGAAAACCACAGTATTCACACTGACCATCATTTGTTAGATGGCACTCTCCGAGTTGATACCAGTTCCGAGCTAAGACTTTCTGATGGCATTTGGGGCAATACGTGCTATCGCCATCTTCGTCACTTACGTTACCCACATATACGTAGTTAAGGCCGTTGCTGAGTGCGATTTGTCGGGCTCTTTGGATTGTGCTGAGCGGCGTTTTCTCTGTACTCAGCATTTTAAAATCTGGATGAAAAGCACTGAAATGAATCGGAATGTCGCTGCCTAAATTGTCATAAACCCACCGAGTCATCGCTTCTAGCTCAGCAGTGCTGTCATTCTCTCCGGGGATTAGCAAGGTGGTGATCTCAAACCATACATCGGTTTCGTGGTGTAAGTAGAGCAGCGTGTCCAATACTGGAGCGAGGTGGCCGCTACAGAGCTTATGGTAAAAACGCTCTGTAAATGCTTTTAAATCTACATTGGTGGCATCCATATGGCGGAAAAACTCAACTCTAGGCCTATCGCAAATATAGCCTGCGGTGACTGCAACACTTGATATGTCGAGTTCATGGCAAGCTTGGGCAGTGTCTACAGCGTATTCCATAAAAATGACAGGGTCGTTGTAGGTAAATGCGATGCTTTTACAGCCATGTTGCTTGGCTGCTTGAGCTATCTGCTCGGGCATGGCAGGCGCACCAAGTGTATCGATTTGTCGCGACTTACTGATATGCCAATTTTGGCAAAACTTACAACCTAGGTTGCACCCAGCGGTACCAAATGAGAGCACGGAGCTACCCGGAAAAAAGTGGTTAAGTGGTTTCTTTTCTATAGGGTCAATGCAAAACCCGCTCGAACGCCCATAGCTGGTCAGGGATATTTCACCGTTGTGAGCTTGGCGCACAAAGCATGCCCCTCGTTTCCCCTCTCTTAAGCGACATTGCCTTGGGCACAAATCACAAATGACGCGACCGTCATCTAATCGATGCCAATATAAGGTTGGATAAAATTCAGGAGGGGATGCAGGAACGGATAGCATGGTGAACTCCCAACGAAATCTGCTTCTATACTTAATGTTAAGTATGGCACTTCACCGACTTTTGTGAGCACTATAAGGGGCTCGGTATGCATGTTCGTCCTCCAGCGGTGGCGGGTCGCTTTTATCCACATTCGCCGCAACAATTAAGCTCAATGATCGAAAGTTGGGAGAGGCCGAGTGCGTGTCGTTTCCAGCCAGTGATTAGAGCTATGGTGGTGCCTCATGCTGGTTATATCTACTCTGGTGAAGTAGCAGCAGGTGTGTGCCAGTTTTTAAAGTCGCAAGCCGATAGAATTCATCGGGTGATTTTGCTTGGCCCAAGCCATCACTTCTCTTTTTTGGGCTGTGCGTTGCCCAGTGTGGATTGGTTTTCGACCCCTTTAGGTAATATCGAAGTCGACCGTGAATGGCGTGCAATATTGGCTCAGCAGCAGGATGTGGTGGTGTCTGATGATGCGCATGCCCCAGAGCACTGTCTTGAAGTACAGTTACCGTTGTTGCAAACCTACCTCGGGGCATTTCGTATCTTGCCTATATTAACCAGTCGAATTTCGCCAGCTCGTATGGCGGAGTTACTTGCTCCAGTTTGGCTCGATGAAGAAAGTTTGCTGGTTGTGAGCAGTGATTTAAGCCATTACCACTCTTACCGGCAAGCCCAGAGGCTCGATCAGCAGACGTGTGAGCAAATTGAAGCTTACCAAGCGACACTGAAACCAGATCAGGCTTGTGGTTCAACGGCGATTAACGCGCTATTGCTGTTGGCTAAAGGGAGAGGCTATCAACTCTCTAGGGCAATGTTAATCAACTCCGGTGATACCGAATACGGGGATCAACAACGCGTGGTGGGTTATGCCAGTTATATCGTCTCAGATCCTGAATGAACCAGAACTCACGCAGTTGTTCAACATTGCTTGTGATGCTATTCGTTGCCGATTCGCTGGTCAACCAGCCACGCCACCAAGCCTTGGTGAGTGCCTACCAAGATTAAGGGAAGTTGGGGCGAGTTTTGTGACCTTAAAAGTACATGGAGAGCTGCAAGGTTGCATTGGCACTATTGTCGCTCATCAGCCTCTTGCGCTCGATGTGCATGACAAAGCATTAGCGAGTGCGTTTCAAGACCCAAGATTTACCCCTCTAAGTAAAAAACAATTATCGTCACTTTCTGTGGAGGTGTCGGTGTTGTCATTACCTGAGGTATTGGTTGTTGCATCAGAGCAAGCATTGCTTGGCTATTTAGCGACACATAAGGTTGGGCTTATTTTATCGTGTCGGCAGCGTCGAGCTCTGTTTCTACCTCAAGTATGGGAGCAGTTGCCAAACCCGATTGATTTTGTTCGTCACTTAAAACACAAAGCTGGTTGGTCAGAGTCGTTTTGGGATGACGAGATGGAAGTGAAAACGTTTGTGGTGGATAGTATTGAAGGGCAGTTCAATGTGGAGAGTACACTCTCCTAAAGCAGTTTTATTGGGAACAAATAAAAAAGCCTGAGAGTATTTCTCAGGCTTTGTAATCATTGGCTAGCTTAAACGTAGTACGCTTCAACTTCGCCTTTAAGCTTGATAAGCATTGGGTTACCGAAGCGGTCTTTTGCTTTAGGAGAAGCAATTTTTACCCAACCTTCGCTAACACAGTACTCTTCAACGTCAGTGCGCTCTTGGCCCTTGAAGCGAATACCGATTTGGTGATCGAAGCACTCTTTTACAAAGAATGGGCTGCGTGGGTTGCCAGATAGGTGATCTGGTAGAGCTGGTTTAGCTGTATCTGTCATTTTGTGTGACCTTGAAGTCCGTAAAAAAAGTGCGCCATTGTAGTCAGTGCAAGGCGAGTGTTCAAGATGTCTAAGTCGTAGTTTGAGGCGATTAACATTTACCAACCCAAGATGCGGTCTTAAGCCCGATAAAATTTACTGTCGTTGAACACGTCACGATCACGCGGGTCGTTCGAGAGGAACATCCATATCTCTTTCATGCTTTGTTCAAAGAACTCTTCCTCATACACCACCATGGAGCAATGTTCACCAAGCCCAACCACGAAAGGTTCGAGTGCTTCAAAGCCGATGTTTTCAATGTCGTCAATATCGATGAAATACAGCTTCTTATCGGTTTTTTGCTCGCTTTCTGTGGGTAATTCGCCTTTACCAAGCACTGAAAAGTTAAGCTCAACGGTTAAACCCGTACGGTTTTGTTTGAGCTCGTAAACTGCTTCTGATTGTGTCACTACGCTGTAGTTCAAATCATCAAAGTAGCTCAGTGTTTCTTGCTTCATAGGGTGCATAAGTCTTCCATAAATTTTGCAGTTGAACCTGATGAGATTCGTTTACAAGCCTTTTAAGTATTGAGCGTTTGCCGTCGGGTGAACCGCAGCATTAAGTGCTTCAGTATTCTGCTGATTGTGTTCATTAAGAAAAGCCGTAAAGGTATTAATCAACTCAGGCTTGGTCATCGTGACTTTGGTTTCTGTCTGGATATCGCGCAGGTCGATTAACACGTCAGTTAACAGCTGCGGCAAATCTTGCAGCAATTGTAGGTTCAACACGTTATGTTCGCTGTAGATAGAGTTGTGACTGCCTTTTTGCTTTTGCACCACGTACGGGTTGTCTTTTAGGTTGATGATCGATGTTCGCTTGTCACAACGTTTCAAACAGCCTTTGTTAACCTTAATTTTGCGGCAACCTTCGGTTTGTTGGAACAAACACTGGCGACTGGTCAGCAGTGTGTTCGGGTGGTAAATGCTGTAGTAGCTGCGCATGCTGTGTGGTCGCTTAATGTGGCGCATCTGCTTCATGTTCAGCTCGTTGGAGATAAACGCACCGCTTGCGGCGAATTCTTCTTGCAAGCATTTGAACGAGTAGGAGTTCACGGTATTCATCTGCGGACCAGCGACCCAACCTAATCCTAGCGCTTGAGCCAAAATGCCCACGCCAGAGTTATTGGTGATCGACAATTCTGGCTTCACGGCTTCTAAGAATGCACGTGCGGCTTGGTAATCGTCACCAATCAAAATTGCAGGGAACCAAGGCTTCAACGTCGGATTTGTTTGGAACAACTCGATCATTGTATTCAGTTCACTGGCCAATCCCATTGGTAGCTGGAAGTACACGTCCACATCACTGTATTCGCATAGTGCTGCGTCTTCTACTGATGAAATCAATACAGATAGCTTAGGTGCGCTTTCGCGCAATTGTGGTTGAGGCAGTGTCGGCAAAGTCGGTACATCAATCGCACCTTTTAGGCTGCTGCCAGAGGCTTGTGTAGAGGTCACATCGAAATCTTGTGTCTTCTCTGTAACCTTCTCAATGATTGCGGTTTTGGCGTCGTAGAGCTTCTTCTTCACGCCTTGCACATCATCGGCAGATTCGCACTTGTAGATCTTCGAGAAGTGTTTTACGGCGTGATCGCGAGGGTTGTCGATGTACATCGCTTTACCGAAATCACCTTGTAAAAACGCGTTGGAGAAATCGCGGTTGAAGACGGTGTACAACTCTGTGGTGTCGTTCGACAGCTCGACGCCATCACACAGACGATCAATCTGTTTACGCCAGTTATCGACCACGGTGTACACGTAGTGGGATTTCTTAATGCGGCCTTCCACTTTCAACGAATACACGCCTGCATCAGCGAGTGCTTCTAAATCGCCAAATGCCGAGTTGTCCTTCATGTTGAGTGGGTAGCTGTTGCCTGTTTTGGTGGTTTCGTATTGCTCACGGCAAGGCTGGCTGCAACGCCCACGGTTGCCCGAAGCGCCGTTACGCGCAGAGCTGATGTAGCAAATGCCAGAGAAACCAATGCAGTAAGAGCCGTGCACAAACACTTCCATCATCACGTCATGTTCACGACCAAACTGAGCAAGATGCTTGATCTCATGAATATTCAGTTCACGAGAGAGGTTTACACGGCTTGCCGTTAACTGATTCAGGAACAGGATTTGCCCTTCGTTGTGCGTGTTGAGCTGAGTTGAAGCGTGTACGTCTAAATCTGGGAAATGGTTCTTGAGAATGTAAGCCAAACCCAGATCTTGCACGATCACGCCATCAATCGCTGTGGTGTTTAACTGGCTGAGCAAACGCACGATAGCAGGGATTTCACTCTCCAGAATTAACACGTTGAGAGTCAGGAAGATCTTACAGTTGTGCTGATGCGCAAGCTGCAACACGCCATTCAAGTTATCTAAGGTGAGGTTGGTTGCTCGGTTGCGCGCATTAAAGCGGTCTAGTCCACAGTAAATGGCATCGGCACCCGCAGCAATAGCCGCTTTGATGGAATCCAGGTCGCCACCCGGCGCTAATAACTCAAATTGATCGCGTGTCACTCTTTCACTCTTATTCAGCTAGAAATTCAGCACGTATTCTACGGGGTTCAAAAGTGTGATCTAGCGCTAGTTAACGCTTTATTAATCTGAATCAATTTATTATTACTAGATTGTCAGAAGTTGATAACAAAAAGCCCCCAATCGTGTGGGGGCTGATTTGCCGTTTCTAATCAGAAATAGTGGAACACCGGTGGTTCATGCATCAAAAAGTTCTGATGGGAGATGTTCCATGCATAAGCGCCGGCTAGGGTGAAAACCACATAATCGCCAATGTCGATCTGTTCAATATGTTGATTGCGTGCCAGTACGTCTTTTGGTGTGCATAGTTGGCCAACGAGAGTCGCTTTTTCATGGTGTATTGGCTGCGAGATAGCAGGTGGCAGTTTGTTTTCCACAATGGTAAACGGATGATCATGACTTTGTGCTGCAGGTGTGCGGAAGTGATGTGTGCCTCCCCGGGCGATGATGAATTTCTCCCCAAGGTTCTGTTTAATATCCAACACTTCCATTACGTAATAGCCACAAGGTGCAGAGATGTAACGCCCACATTCAAAGCGCAGTTTCCAGCCTTGAATTTGCTCTTTGGCGATAAGGAACTCTAACTTGTCGCAAAACTCCATCCACGGAAAATGTTGCTGAGGATTTCGGTAGTTGATTCCCATGCCACCACCAAGGTTGATCATCAATTCTCCTAGCTCAAACTTCGCTTGCCAGGCTTTGACTACTTGGAAATAGCGTTGCATCAATGCAAGGTGACGATCGACATCAAGCTGATGCGACATAAGGTGGAAGTGGAAGCCTTTTAACTTTACTTGGGGGTAGTCACGTAACAAAGTCAGGGCATTGTTCAGTTCTGTTTCATCCAATCCAAATGGGGTCGGCTTTCCGCCCATTGCCAGTTTGCTTAAGGTGATGTCACCAATATCGATGTTCATCCGGAGGAAAATTGAAGCTGGGCGCTTGAGTGTTTCCGTCAGCGAGCCAATGCGTTGTAACTCGGTTAGGCTTTCAACGTGAATCGCCTCAACATCGAGCTCAATCGCCTGTGCTAACTCACTCGGCATTTTTCCCGGTCCGCCGAAGATTAGGGGCTTGTTGAGTTGCTGCTGGTTGAGGTGGGAGAGCTCTCCGCCTGAGGCCGCTTCAAAGCCATCTACGTATGGTGCCAGTGTCTTTAAAACGGGAGCGGAGGGGTTGGCTTTTGCGGCATAAAACAGCTCAACGTTTTGTGGTAGCACATGACGCATTTGTTTGATGTGCTGCTCTAGTGCATTGAGGTCATAAAGGTATGCACACAAGGGTTCGGTTTGCTGTTTAGCTAAGAGTAGGACTTCGGACTTAATCTGTTCAGGAAGCGCAGTAGAGTTAAGCATGTTCTGCTCCTTGACGTTGAGTTATCCATGGTGCTTTCACTCGTGTGTAGCTGGATTCTTTGTCTGCTTTTTGCATTAAGCGCGTGGTGAAGTTGTTCTTACTTGGGAAGTGTCCGCCATCGAGCAGAGAGCTGAGTTCTGGTTGTTTACCATTGACCGATTGCCAACGTGTTATGGCATTAGCGACCGCGTTCCACAGCGTTTGTTCCAGTCCTTGGTTTCCCTCTGCAATGAAGAAAATGGCTTCACTGATGTTGTTGATAAAGGTGCAGTATCCGATGCGGTTCCAACCTTGCTCTCGGCTGTAGTAAACCGATTGGCGCGCTCGTTCTGATAGTTGACTCAATGTTTCTTGTGGCCAAAACTCTGGCAGTAATTTAGTGCCCTCTAAGTCTCGAATCCAGACACAGCACGGCATATCCTTTTCAAAGCCAATCAGGGTGTTTTGCAAGTGGGGCTCAAATGCTACACCATGTTTGAAGTAATAGTTAAATACGCCAGGGATGAGGCAATGAAGGTAGCGTTCGAACCATAAGATAGCGATGTCGGTGTATTGGCTTTGAGTCACTTTTGCTTTGCTTTTTAATTGCTTGGCAATACAGCTGTTGCCGTTCTTATCGTAGGCAAACAGCGCTCCAGCTAAGGTTGGTTGCAAGATGTCAGTTTCACTCAGAGTGAAGTTTTCTCGATATAAAATGCCAAACGATTCGCGAGCTTTGGTCACCTCTTGTTCTTGCTGTTTTGCGAGACTTACTAGATTGAGCGTGGTCGCGTAAGGCTCGGTCATTACCTTGAATACGGGGTTATGCAATTGTTCGCTTTCTTTGATTGGGTGCAAAATCGAGGTTAGTTGCACCGCGCTATCCAGTTCATACCAAGCATTCTTACGAACACAGTTGGTTAAACGAACGTTGATGGAGAATTTCGCGAACCAATCCATATCCGGATGGTAAAGCGTACGCACTGAGGATGTTGGCAACATATGTTCGCCGCCTAAACCAAGAGGGGTAATTTTGCCTTGTTCAATCGCCAGTTTGACCAATGGGTTTTGCAAGATGGTGTAGCTTTCCCATGGGTGACATGGGTAAAGCATGGTGGCTTTTGTACTCAGTTTTTCTGGAGCTAATTGTTCCAGCATTGCTTGTGGCGCTGCGCGGTTATCTGAACTCAAAACATCCAGTAAATCGCTGTCTACTTCAAACCAATACAAAGGCACCCTCGCTCCCACTTCGGGTGAACATGCGAGCAAATCATCCATACTTACACCTGAACGGCTTTTCGGGGTGGGGTGGAAAGTGTGTCCCCAAATTAAAGACTGTTCAGATGCGATAAAGGCATTGTGTTGTTGAGTTTGGTTGTTCGAATTTAGAAACTGCTCAGTGATCAATAAGCTGTTTTCCATCTGTTCAACTAACTCATGGTTGAAAGGGATCGCCAGCACTTGTTTAAGGTAATTGAGCAGCAGCGTTAGTGTTTGTTGACTGGTATTGAGTTTACACCAACTTGCGCCGGGCATTTTCGCCCAAGGCATATCAGCAAGCTTCACTTTACCCAACCTGCTGGCATACTCAACGGGCAGGACAAGTAAACTGTCTTGCTCGGAGAGGTGAATGGTCACAAGTTGTTGCGAGGTATAGTTTCTTTTAAGTGTTTGCGGCAGTGTGGTTGAGTTACATTGCCATTCAACTTGTTGATTAGGTATCGCGTATTCACGTAAGTAACAGTTTAAAACGCCCATAACGGTGTTGAGTTGGGCTTTCTCATGGTTGAGCTTGGCTCGATTTTTAGCCAAGTGTTCAGTCGGAGAGGATGGAGTGTGTAACATGTTGATGTCCAAATTTTGAATGGATAATCAGCGTAATGAGTGTTGCGATGCTGACTAACGCAGAAAGTAGGAAAGGAACCTCAAGCCAGCCCAAGCTAGAGATGAAAGATGCAGATAACCCTGCGGCGACACCACCCCATTTCGACATTGCATCAAAGCGTGAAAACACTTTGCCGCACTGTTGCCGGTCGAGTTGTTTGGCCAATGCTTGGTGTAAACCTTGATAGCAGCAAACCATGCCAAGGCCAAAGGTGAGGCGAGCGCTGATCAGTATCGCTTCATGGTGAATCAGGTGCATGGCGGTGCTGAGTGAAAGCAAGCCAAAGCCCAACCACAAGGTACGCTGCGGCTGGTGGCGATTGATGCACTCCGACCAAAGATGAGCTTTCCCTGCCAACAAGAGATAAACGCCATGTGGTAGTGCGTACAAAAAACCAATCCACGCTTGGTTTGTGATGCCGTATTGCTGCACATATGGCGAGAAATACGGGAAGGTCACAACCATGGCAAAAGCGAAGCTGAACTGTGCACCGAATACCCAATACAGAGTACGCAGCGATTGGTTTTTATTGCGCCGAGTTTCTTCAAAGGCTTGGTTACGTTCAGCCACTGGTTTTATCGTTTGATCAGCAGGCAGTGTCAGCGTGATGGCTAGTGCTAGCAAGGGCATAATGGATAACCAAAGATAAGCATTGAGCGGATTGGTTTCCGATAGACCCCAGCCCAAGCCAATTGGGGCAATGATCAGGGCTAAGCGAGCCGAAAGTTGAGTTTTATTGAGCGACTTGCCAAGTGTTTTAGCATCTTCAATCTGGCTAGATAAATAGCTATTAGAGGCGGCCATCGTGCCGCCAAAGGTTCCTTGAACGATAAGACCAAACACAAACATTGTCAGGTTGTTCGCCAGACCACATATAGCGAAGCCTACTGCAAGACCAAGTTGAGCACGCTGCAGTGAACGGCGTCGGCCATATTTATCTGCAAACTGTCCCCAAAATCGTGCTGCTATCGCAGTACAAAAGGTGGGCAAAATAAACAATACCCCAGCCCAATCGGTATCAATCTGCGTGCCGAGTGTTGGTAAAACCACAGGTAAGAACAAAGGCATACCGAGAGCAGCAAACGCGGCGATGAAATGGCAAAGCAAGACGCTGTAGATGAGTTTGGTCATAATGAGTTAGCTCGCGCTCTGTTTGATAGCAGCAAGATAAGCCTTTTGTGCTTCCTCGCTGGTAAGCAGCAAGAAGTTGGGTGCGGACAAGCCATAGAACTTATTAATATCGCTTGCGCCAGACGCCTCTTTTGATAGCAGACTGCCTGAACTCAATAAATATTTGGCATACAAATCTGGAGAATCGAACAGCAGTTCGTGTGCCAGTTTGGTATCGTGGCCAGATTTACGCAGAGAGCAAAGCTGCTGAGACAGGCTGTGTGCGACAATGGCATACAGAGAAGCTGAAGAGGTGATCCCACTTGTGGCCATTGCTTCCACTATTGCTGCAATATCCAATTGTAAAGTGATGGTGGTAAACATCTGCCCAAGCGCCAGTTCGTCATCTACTTTAATGCGTTGGTCCAGTAATTGATCACATTTAACCGGAGAGTGCTGCTCAAAGGAGTTAAATCGCTCAGGCCAAATTCGTGCGGCATCGTTGTCCTTCATCGCCAACATCATTTTTCCCTGTTCATTAAACGCGATGATGGCGTTTTGCTGATTAGATTCCAACGCAATTCCGTAGCGAAGCCATAAGGTGAGGTGCACTTTGCACAACAGATCAACGTAGTCTTTAAACCAAGCCAGAGTGTCCTGCTGGTAGTACTGCTCAGCAAGGTGTTCTAGGAACAATCGGCCATCTGGCATAGGACTCGCCAGTGCTGCAACTGGAACCAGCGCTTTATCTTGGCTAAGGGTAATTGGATACTCACGTACGATGTAAGCGAAGGTTTTGTCCTCACCAACATGACCGCCGTGCTTTTCATTGCAGTGGAAAAGCGTGCCGCTTAGTGTTTGATCGGTTTGCTCTAAATGAGTAAGCAGGCGTTCAAACCAGTGGCCGTCATAGAGAGTGGAAGGTTTGATTAGGCGTATATTCTTAGTGCCTAATGAGCGCATGATTAATGGAACTTTAATGTGAATATGCGGCGCTTGGTTTACGACCACCGTACGTACAGATAAGGTTGGTGTGACATCTAAGTAGGCAGTGGGTGCTGCCAACACGCCTTCAGGTAAGGAGGTCAAGCTTTGCAGCGTTAACGGATGAGCAGGGAATAACACATGGCTCTGCGCGAAGTCTGCCGGTAACCCGACTTGCTCCATCGTTGGCCAGCATTTGGGCTGTGAGCTGGTAAGGGTTACCAGTGATTTCTCAATAGCTAGCCAACGCAAGGTAAAGCTTTGCGCAAACTCTGGTGCGTATTGAGCAAGGTCTTTATCACTCAAGCCAAATTTGGCGCGAGCGGTTGGGTAGTATGGGTGATCGAGGTAAGAGGCGATCTGATCGGCGCGCAACAGTTTTTTCTCCCAACTGTCGAGCTGAGAAATAGGCTGCATCAGTGAGTCAGAATGTTGTTCGAATGCGTTATCACACAAGCCTTTGTGCTTCTCTGCGCATTCTAGCTCCTGTAAGTAGCCATCCAATAGGGAATGTGAGCTTTCATGAGCGCTTGCCTTGAGAAATTCAATCCAATTTTGGTAGTGCTGCTGTCGTTCTACAAGGTCATTTCTTTCAATTATCCAGCCATCGCATGTTGAGTCATCTTGCTTTCCGTAAATCCAGCGTTGCATGTAATAGCTCGGTTTAACCGGAAGGTAGAGAGTGAAATCTGCACCTACAAATTTCAGCCAGATTTGCTCACGTGGATAAGATGTGAGCCCCAGATTCTTTGGAAGTTTAGTGATGAATCTGCCGCGAGATAATAAGCCAAATAGGTCTTCGCGTAAGCAGGTATCGATCAGACGTTGAGTCAGGTATAAAGCGTTGTCGTTCATGCGGTTACCTCGTTGACAGGTGTGAGATTAAAGCGAGATAGGGCGCGCTGCAGTGTTGCTTCTAGCGGTTGACCGGAAGGGGATGCAATCGAAATCCTTGCCAAGTAGTCTTTGTTGGAAAAACTCTGTTGGAAGTAGTCACCTGCTTTCTTTAGCACCTGCTGTTGAGTGACGATATCACCGTCTTGATGGATGAACGACGTAGATGTGCCCTCAATGTTGCCACTGTGTGGGGCGACTAGGTAACGTACCTGAGCACTGCCATCAATGCGAAAATGATGGTCGAGTTTGCTACCAAGGTGAAGATTCAGGATGGTGGTGAACCAGCAGCCTCGGCTGAGGTTGTCGAGTAAGAACTCTCGTCCGTCACCAATGCTTCGGTAGTTAATTTCGACTAATACCGGACCAGATTCCGTCACGATAAATTCGCTGTGACAAACACCAAAACCAACACCGAACGCTTTCAGCTGACGTAAACACTCGTCGCGGTAATGGAGGCTGTTTGCACCATTCCAACTGGCAGCAGTTTCAATAAAGTACGGAGGAGGAGAAAGTTCAACATCGAACCCGCCAACTGGAATCAGTTCTTCTCCGTCACCAAGGGTTTCAACAGTGATGAGTGGGCCTTGCAAAAACGCCTCCACCAAAATAGGGGCCGCTGGGTGTTTTTGCCAAAATGTATCGCAATAACTATCTAGCTCCGCTTGTGAATCGCAGCGCTGTACATCCAAACTTGCCACTCCTTCTTTGGGTTTTGCCACCACAGGGAAGGTAAAATCAAACTCGGAAACCATATCGCGATGAAGCAACACATTTTGAATGTTGGGTAACGATTTTTCGTTAAGCATCTGACGGGTTAAATGTTTGTTTTTGGCTTTAAGCGTGACTGTCCAGTCTTTTGCCGCAACACCAAAAAACTGAGCACAGATTGCCGTCGAGGTTTGTAGGTGATCACTGTTACTGAAAACAGCATCGGGTTTAAGGCCTTGCTCCGTTATGGTCTCGATAAGCTCAAGAGGGTTGAATACATCACATTCCAGAATGCTATCTGGATTGAAAAGGTCATCGTCACTGGCCAGTTTTAGGTGGTTGAGCTTATGGTCAGTGATCAATACGACGTGGAGACCCATCGCTTTTGCTGCAGGTACGAAGCCGTTAGTAACTGCATCATTGACGACATGACTCACGATGATCATCGTAGATTTCATGGGGCTTTCCTAATTTTCTAACGTTGTTTGCTGTCTGCTCACAGCCGGCTTCCAATCAGTCTCTTTTGAGATTTTGGGACAGAAGCACTAGTTATAATTTTGTTTGTATTAATTATTTTTTATTACCCTGATCACATAGGGCAAACAAATATAGATCATTAAATTTATATTGCAAAGCTAAATGATATTTGTTTTCATTCGCAACCGTTGGCAGTTTTATAAACAAAAACGGAATTAGAAAATGAACATGAGATTGACCTTGTCCCCTCTCGCATTAGCGATTGGAGGAGCATTGACCGCAGCAGCAGTGGCTTCGAATGTGCAGGCGGAAGAAGGTGTTGTGGCAGATGAAACACAACAAGTGATCGGTCATCAATACGAAGGCTACGCAGAACACATGCCGCAATCGGGCACTAAAACTGACGTGGAGTGGTTAGATGTGCCGCAAGCCGTTTCGGTGGTTACTAAGACGGAAATGCAAGATCGCGGTGCAGTTCGTTTGGTAGATGCTTTGGATGGTGTTGCTGGTGTGAACAACACGTTAGGCGAAGGTAGCCGAGACCAGTTTGTTATCCGCGGATTTGATGCGCTTAATGATATGTACCGTGATGGTATGCGTGATGATGGCACACTGCAATCATATCGTAGCCTAGCAAATATCGAACGTGTCGAAGTGGTGAAAGGCCCAGCTGGCGCGTTGTATGGTCGAGGATCTGCTGGTGGTGTCATCAACTTGGTGACGAAACGAGCAAATGGTGACAAGTTCACTAGTGTTAATGGTAGTGTTGGCAGTAATAGCCAATTTGTTGGGCAGATCGATAGCTCAATGGCCTTTAGCGACAAGGTCAATGCACGAATCAACTTAGAATATCGACAAGCGGATTCTTACGTTGACCATGTTGATTCGAATGATTTCTTCATCGCTCCGACTATCCGAGTTTTACCTGCGCAGGGGCATACGGTTGATTTTGATGTCGAGTACGCACACCAAGAGCTTGTCCCTTACCGTGGGGTACCATCGAAAAATGGTAAGCCAGTAGATGTTTCCGAAAGCACCTTCTTTGGTGGCACCAATGACTACCAAAAGTCTGACAGCATTCGCATTGCGGTTAATTATGAATGGCGTTTGAATGATGAATGGGCATGGACTAACCGTGCGTCTTACAACCATATTGAACTTAAGCAAAAGGGTACGCGACAGGGAACCGTAACTGATAACGAAGTTTCTCAAACTGTGAATAACTTTGGTTATGACCCTCGCACCACGACAACGCTACAGTCAGAATTGGTTTGGGAGACAGAATCAAACCAATTGATGATCGGTGCCGACTTTAACCAGATCAATATCGATCTCACCTTGGCGAGCAACAAAACATTGCCACCCCAAAATATCTATGACCCTATCGTAGGGCCAACGCCAGATCCAGGTTTCAAGCCTTTCCGAGACAACACAACAACCACGACAGGCATTTACATTCAGGATGTATACACCTTTGGTGACTTGTCAGTGATCGGTAATGTACGTTACGACTCGATGGATCTTGAGCAGCAAAAAGCGGGCGCTACAAAAGAAGATTTGGATGACAACAAGGTTAGCTACCGTGCTGGTCTGGTCTACCGTATTAACTACGACATGTCGGTCTATGCAAGCTTAGCTCGCTCATGGCAATTGCCTTACTCGGGCATTTACATCAATCCTAAACTGGCGGAATTTTTCCATACTGATCTGAAAGAAGTCGGCGCAAAAGCTTACTTGTTGGACAACGCTTTAATGCTGAATGCGGCGATCTTCCAAATTGACCAAGAGCAACCACAAACCAACGTTGATGGTGATGTGATCGATAAGATTGAAGCTCGTCACCAAGGTATTGAGTTGGAAGCTCGCGGTCAGATCAATGAGCAATGGGATATCTCGGTAGGGTATAGCTACCTTGATGCTGAAGATAAAGATACGGGTAAAAAACCAAATGATGTATCTGACCACTTGTTCTCACTTTGGAGTACTTATCAGCTCGACGGTAACTGGCGTTTGGGTGGTGGTGTGAAATACGTTGGGGACCGTTATGCGGGCAATGACGAAGCTGTCGCTTTGGGTGATTACACCACGGTTGATTTGATGGCTGCGTACACAACTGGTCGTCATAAAATTCAAGCCAACGCTTACAACATTTTTGACGAGAAATACATCCTTGGTGCGACCAATGGCAAATCTGGCTTAAATCAGATTGGTTACGGTGCTCCTGCAGAATTTATGCTCACTTATGGATACCAGTTCTAAGGCCTCATTGGTTTTTTGACGACTCAATCGTCGACGTTTCCCCTCATTTCGAGGTTATTTAGCCCATCGGGTCAAAACAAGATTATTACTTTGACCCGCACCTATCTCAAAGGAGATTCCCATGCTTTACCAGAATTTGGATGGTAAACCTCAAGCGCAGTTGCGTCTTAGCGTCCTTGCAACGGCCATTGCATCTATCACATCCATGAGTGCATTTGCCGCTTCAGAGCCTCAAACAAAAATCATGGAAACCGTTGTTGTAACAGGGAGTGTTATTGGTAATTCAGAGTTGGAAGATGTGAAAGAATACCCAGGTGCCCGCACTGTTCTGACTAGCAAACAAATCGAAAAGACAGCTGCGCATTCCATTGATGCCGCACTGCAGAGCGTGCCTGGGATCAAAGTACAAGATGAAACTGGTACGGGTGTACTGCCAAATATCTCTGTTCGTGGCTTAAAAGCGAGCCGTAGTGGCCATGCTCAATTCTTGATGGATGGCGTGCCACTGACTCTTGCTCCCTATGGTCACACTGGGCAATCTATCTTCCCTGCAACGTTATCTATGTTGGATCGAATCGATATTGTTCGCGGTGGTGCCGCAGTGCAATATGGCCCGAACAACGTAGGTGGTGTAATTAACTTGGTGACAAAACCGATTCCAAACACTTGGCAAACTGAAATCAGTAACCGCCTGACAGTGTTTGAAGCAGGTGACACTCCGCTCAACGATTTCTATCTACGAACGGGAGGTTGGCTGACGGACACTTTCGCTATTCAACTCGAAGGTAACTTTTTAAAAGGCGAGAGCTTCCGAGAGCATTCTGATACTGACGTAAAGAACTTCCAAGCCAAGGCGCAATGGCTACTAAGCGATACGCAAGAGCTACAAGCCTTCATTCAACGTTACGATGCGGATACGCAAATGCCGGGCGCGTTGTCTCCGGAAGACTATAAGAAAGACCGCACTCAATCGAAACGTCCGTACGATGAGTATCAAGGAAAATCAACGCGTTGGAGCGTGAAGTATCTGCACGATCTCAATATTGCTGATAGTGCAGAGTTAGAGGTGCTGACATTTGGACACAATTCTGAGCGTTTCTTCCAATGGGGCTTTAACAGTGCTGGTGGGCATTGGGCCGACCCATCTCTGCCATCAACCGATATTCGTACCTCTCCGCGTGAGTTCCGAGTTTATGGGGTTGAGCCAAAGTTGGCGATGTACTTCGAAGGCAAATCTGTTACGCAAAACTGGATTGTGGGTGCTCGTTACGTCAATGAAGACATCGACTACAAGCTGACTCAAACTCCAATTGAAGGCGGAGAAACCAAAGTACCGCGCGATTGGCATTTAGAGACGGATGCATTTGCGGGCTACATCAGCAATGAAATAGGTCTGTTTAATGATGCGTTAAAAGTTACGCCAGGTGTCCGTTATGAATCTGTCGACATGACGTTTGATGATTTAGGCAAATCTCAGAGCGCAGACAACAAGGTAACGGAATGGCTTCCTGGCTTAACGGTGGCTTACCACTTGAAGGAGCAGTGGGTAGGGTATGCCAATGCTCAGAAATCACTGCGTGCTCCGCAAATTGCTTACATTCGTGGTCTTGGTGAAGAAGGCAGTGAACTTGCATGGAACTATGAGTTGGGAGTGCGCTACAATCAAGAGACTACTAGCTTTAATGCCGCACTTTACCGCATTGATTTTAAAGACCAACTGCAATGGCAAAGTGCAACTCAAACCTTCGATAATATCGGTAAAACCCTTCACCAAGGTATCGAACTTTCTGGCCGTTATGTTCCGAAAGCGCTACAAGCTCTGAGTTTAGGTGCGAGTTACAACTACTTGGATGCAACCCTAGAAGAAAACGGTCCAAACAAGGGTAACCAGCTGGCTTACACCTCTAAGCATCAGCTTAGCTGGGATGCGACCTACACCTTTACTGGCATTGATACAACCTTGTCAGGCTACTACTTCAGCGATGCATACGCAGACAATGCGAACACCAGTGATGAAGATGTAACGGGTGCTAAGGGCAAAGTGCCCGCTTATATGGTTTGGAACTTCAATCTTGGTACCGATTTGTACAAGGATGACAAAGGCAAGTTGCGTCTGAATGTTGCGGTGAACAACCTGTTTGATGAGGACTATTACTTCCGTGGCATTGATACCAGCCCAGTTGGCCGTTATCCAGCGCCGGGCCGTTCTTACACATTGGACCTAAATTACCAGTTTTAAGACATCGAACTTTGAAGATTAATTGCCTTAAATCTTTGGGCATAAAAGTCGCCAATTGACGTTGGCGACTTTGACGATCTTGGCGTTGGAGAAAATAAATATGATAAATGTAACTCGACTCCCGTCTTCACAGCGGTGGGCAATGGCCCTTGCTTTGTCGCTACTGAACTTGTTCTCTTTCTCAAGTATAGCAATGACACGAGTCGTAGAGGATGAGCAGGGGCAGTTTGAGATAGCTACTACGCCGCAACGAGTAGTGGTTTTGGAGTTTTCTTTTGTGGATGCGCTCGCGGCTGTGGGTGTTTCACCTATTGGGGTGGCAGATGATAACGACGCTTCTCGCGTGATCCCCGCAGTACGCGATTTAGTTGAACCATGGCAATCGGTCGGAATGCGCTCGCAGCCAAGCTTAGAAGCGATTGCTATACTCAAGCCGGATTTGATTATTGCAGATGCCGAGCGGCATCGCACCATCTATCAAGATTTGCAGCAAATTGCACCAACATTATTGCTTAAAAGCCGAGGTGAGACGTATCACGAGAATTTGGAATCCGCTCGTAAGGTGGGCGTCGCTCTTAATAAACAAGCAGAGATGGAGCTTCGCCTGCAATTGCATCGTCAAAGTATGGCTGCGTACAAGCAGCAGCTCTCTCTGAAACAAACCATCCAATTTGCAGTGGTCTCGGACAAAGGTATGTGGCTGCACAGCCCTGTATCTTATGCCGGAGGGGTGCTAACGGCATTAGGCATAGCCAGTCCAATCACTCAACCAAGTGAGCAAGCCTATCTTCCGACCAGTTTTGAATTACTGCTTAAAACCAATCCTGATTGGTTGCTTATTGGAGCGTATTCGCACCCTAACGTGGTGGATGATTGGCAGAGCAACCCGTTATTCAAGCTACTCACGTCAGCGAAAAAGCAACGTATTATAGAGGTGTCCCCTGAGTTGTGGTCACTCAATCGAGGCATGCTCGCTGCGGAGCAGATGGCGATAAATCTAGAACGGATTGTGGACGCGCCATGAGTGATATAACGATGCCTAGCGGCCGCTCTCGTCTATCTGTGTTTCCATGGCAAGCGGTTCTATTTATGCTGGTGCTACTGGGCTTGGTGTTCTCCGGTTATCTCGTGTCCATGCTGGGGTGGTCGAATTTTTCGCTCACTCTGCATGATTTAACAGAAGTTTGGTTGGCCTTTGATGAGAGTAATATGTCCCATCAAATCCTCGCCACATTAAGAGCGCCAAGAGCTTACGTCAGCTTGATGGTTGGAGCGTGCCTTGCCGTTTCTGGATTGTTGATGCAAGGTTTAACGCGTAACCCTTTGGCTTCACCATCGATTCTTGGCATCAATGCAGGTGCGGCCTGTTTTATGGCCTTAGCTGCTATTGGTGTACCGGTGTTGAGCGGGATTCCTCCCATCCTCAATTCAGTTTTTGGCGCCTTACTTAGTGGCTTGGTCGTTATGTTACTCGGTGGTTTTTTCTCAGCTCGTTCTCATCCATTGCGCTTGGTTTTAGCGGGAATCGCTGTTAGTGCGCTACTTATTGGCCTTACCCGAGCAGCACTGATCCTCGCTGACGATATGGCTTACAGCGTGCTGCATTGGCTTACGGGCTCACTCTCTAGTGCCGACTCAAAACAGTGGCAGCAACTCTGGCCGCCAGCTTTGTTGGGTTTGCTGTTGGCCATGAGTTTGGCGCGCAACCTCAACCTGTTAGCGTTGGGAGAAGATGTGGCGATTGGGCTTGGAAGTAATATTAAGCTTACACGTTTGTTGAGCGGAATGACCATTGTTTTGCTTGCTGGTGCCAGCGTGGCGGTCGCAGGGCCAATCGGTTTTGTCGGTTTGCTTATTCCTCATTTAGTCAGGCCTATAGTCGGCCATAACTATCACCTATTGATCCCCATTTGTGCCTTGGCTGGTGCGGCACTAGTTATGTGGTCTGATGCACTATCTCGAGCAATTGCGTTCCCGACAGAAACTCCAGTTGGTGTTATTACGGCCTTGCTTGGTACGCCTTGTTTTATTCTGATCGCGATGAGGAGAGCATAATGTTTGATCATATGAAGCTTTTGCTTTTGACAGGGTTTCTCATCACTGTGGCTATTGCAGGTTTGTTGGTTGGTGCCGCTTCTCTCTCTGTTTCTCAGGTGATGGAGCAACTCATAGCGTTTTCGAGTGATGATTTTGTGATTAACCAATATCGTCTACCACGTATGTTGCTCGCTATTGGAGTCGGGGCGGGGTTAGGGCTTTCTGGCATGCTGGTGCAAGGCGTCATTCGCAATCCACTCGCCTCACCGGATCTCATGGGGATCAGTGCCGGAGCAGGGCTTGCAGCAACGGCAAGTCTGGTTTGGTTCCCGAATGCACCTGTTAGCTGGCTGCCGTTAGTTGCAATGATGGGCGGGTTGTTTGCAGCTGGTTTGATCGCAGTTTTGGCATGGCGATCAAAGCCAACTCCAGCAAGGTTGGCGTTAATTGGTATTGCTGTCAGTGCCTTTCTGGCGAGTGGCATCGACTTTTTATTGATTACTCACCCTCTTGAAATTAATACCGCAATGGTCTGGCTAACGGGCAGCTTATGGGGACGAAACTGGCAGCAAGTGCCATTTATATGGAGCGCGTTAATCTTACTATTACCCTTGGCATTTTTGTTGGCTTGGCGGCTGGATGTCATGGGGCTAGGTGAGGAGAGTGCGACCACGCTTGGTATTCAGCCGAAGCAAGTTCAAGTAATGGCTCTGGTTGCGGCGGTCTTGCTAGCAAGCATGAGTGTTTCTGTTGCGGGCACCATAAGTTTTGTTGGACTATTGGCTCCTCATTTGGCTCGCTTGTTGTTCGGTCATAACCATAAGTTACTCATCCCTGCTTCTGCGCTTTTAGGAGCGTCACTAGTGACTTGCGCTGATGGATTAGCCAGAGGGTTGCAACCTCCGATTGAGCTACCAGCAGGCGTACTTACCTCTGTAATTGGCGCACCGTATTTCATTTTTCTTCTTTATCGTTATCGAGGTTGGTAACTATGCTTGAAACGCAGCACCTTTCCGTCGCGTACGGCAAACGCATCATCATTCCTAACTTGTCGGTCTCCATTCCAAAGGGCAAGATTACCGCGTTGATCGGCCCGAATGGTTGCGGAAAATCGACCTTGTTAAAAACCTTGGTAAGAATCAATAAGCCAACATCAGGTGAAGTGATGTTCGAAGGTAAACCTTTATCGAATTATGCTGATAAAGCACTAGCTCGCTCGTTGTCGCTGCTACCACAAATTTTGGTCAGCCCCGAGGGGATAACAGTGAGAAAGTTGGTTGAATATGGCCGTTCACCCTATGTATCACATTGGGGAAAGCTAGGGAAAGAGGATCAAGTTATTGTCGAACAAGCGATGCACGACACAGGGGTCTTTGAATTTGCCGAACAGCCCGTTGAGTCGTTATCTGGCGGTCAACGCCAGCGAGCATGGATTGCGATGGTGATGGCACAAGATACGGAAGTAGTCATGTTGGATGAGCCGACAACTTATCTCGATATGTCGCATCAAGTGGAGTTGATGAACCTAATGCAACAGATGAACAGCAAAGGAAAAACGGTAGTCGTAGTACTGCATGACCTCAATCAAGCTTGTCGATATTGCGACCATTTGGTGGTACTTGAACAAGGGCAACTAGTGGCGCAAGGTACTCCGGATGAGGTGTTTACCGAGACGTTATTAAGTGATGTTTTTGACCTCAAAGCTCGTGTTTTCCGTGACCCTATCTCAAACACGCCGATGTGCGTAGCGATTTAAAAAGATGGACTGACTCTAGGGACTGTTCATCTTCGCTGAAAAAATCAGCTTGAGAGGTCAACAGACGCTAGTAGCTTAAAACAAACCCCGCAATGTGGCGGGGCTTGGAGTTTAGAGTTCCTAGAGTTGAATTAGTGTTTACGCCAGTTTAAACGTCGCCACTTTTGAGTTGAGATCTTCTGCTTGCGATTTTAGCTGCGAAGATTCGTGTTTTGACTCTTCTGCCCCAACAACTAACTGATCAGTAACGTCTTTAATCGTGGTGACATTTTGTGTGATTTCGTTAGTTACGTGGGTTTGCTCTTCAGCTGCGGTTGCAATTTGTGTTGCCATATCACTGATGAGGGCAACGGCGGCGTTAATTTCGTCGAGAGCCATTGCTGCTTGATCTGCATCGGCTACTGAGCCAATTGCAAGCTCTGAGCTTCTTTCCATTATCGCCACTGCACGTTGAGTGGTTTGCTGCAAGGTTTCGATGGTCGATTTTATCTCTTCCGTTGAAGTATGTGTGCGTTGCGACAGTACGCGAACTTCATCAGCAACTACAGCAAAACCACGACCTTGCTCACCTGCTCGCGCCGCCTCAATCGCTGCGTTGAGTGCTAGTAAGTTAGTCTGCTCAGCAATATCACGGATCGTTGACAGCACAGTGTTGATGTCTTGTGCGTGTTGATTCAATTCACCAATGACAATACTTGCTTGATTAACTTCAGACGACAAGTTGTTGATCGATTCTTTGGTATTTACTACCAAGCCGTGGCCATTTTGAGTGCTGGTCGAAGAGTCAATCGCCGCTTTTGCCGTCTGTTCTGCGTGTGAAGCGATTTCTTGTGTCGCAGATGCCATCTCGGTTACAGCAGTCGCCACCATGGTGATTTCTTGTTGTTGGTGGTTTAGTTCGTCAACAGATTGAATTGCTCTTTGAGTACTTGCCTCAGAGCGTTGGTTTAGATCGACCGCTTGATGACGGATATGGCCAATCAACTCCTGCAAGCTAGCAACAAATAGGTTGAAGTTTTCCGCTAGCTCACCAACTTCATCGCGATTTTCTACCTCGATACGTTGAGTCAAATCACCGCTACCATTGGCGATTTGCGATAGCGCATTAGAAACGTTGTAAAGTGGACGGAAAAGGATGTTACACAACAAGTTAAATAGAGCGACACAAAGAATAACCACGACACTGGTTGCGATGATTTGTCCCCAAACAGCGTCATAAAGTGGTTCGATCAAAGAGTTGTGGTCGATGACAGTCACAGTCGTTAACTCAGTGCCTTCAATCTTCTTCGCAAAAACAACGAAGGTGTTTCCATCTACACTGACTTGACGGTCATTACCTGATTGAGAAATAGCGGCAATGTCCTGAAAACTTAACCCTAACTTACTGATTGGCTGATTAAGGAATTTGCTGTCTTTATGAATGAATACATTGCCCTGCTCGTTGGCAATGAACATGTAGCCCTCACCTGGAAGAATGACTTTATCAAGGCTATTGATCATATCGCCAATCTCTACATCTGCACCAAGCACTGATGTCTGACCGTGAAGGTTAATGGCTTTACCCAATGAAACAACATTTGCTCCGGTCGCTGCAGCTACCGTTGGGTTATCAATGAAGACTTGTGATGGATTTGCAATGGCGTTGGTGTACCAACCCCATTTTCGAGGGTCGTCATTGCCCGGTGGAAGTACAACACCGTTTGCGTTGTCTTGAGTACCGTCAGGGTAAGCAAGGAAGACGTTGTCAAAAGCGGCGGAGTCCTTTACCTGTTTTAGGTGGGTGACGATTGCTGACTTTTCGGCATCCTGAGACAGTGACTTTAACGCTCTCTCTTTGGATAGTAACCAGTCGCTTACGTATTGGTTATAGGAAGCACTTGTACTTTCAAGGCGCTGCTCAACTTCGACATCTAGTCGTTGCAGTGCATCTCGAAAAGACAACCCCTCTACCAAAACTCCCCCGAGGATAATGGCAGCGCTGGCTGAGATGGCCAGCTTGTTTTTTAAAGATAGATTTTTAAGCATAAAGATATCGCTAAGTAATTATTATAGATTTATTAAATGTATTGTCTTTGCATTATATTTTACTGGTCGAAATAAATGCAGATCTGAGTCTTATTATTGAGGTTTAGTTAAATTTATAAAGCAAATTGAGGCATAGATCCTATGAATCGAGCAGTATGAGCGTAGTAAGCTTGCTTTCTTAAATGATTATCATTTTATAAAATGCGATCTAGATCAAACAAATTATGCTGAAATGTCATATTAAATATCACGCATACATCACGAACGATATATTTTGCTTAGTTATCAATATCTAGGGCGATATTTATGCGTAATATGTTGTTATTCCCCGCACTTTTTTTGTCAGGCTGTGCGCTGACTCCTCCTTCAACCCCCATACAACCAGATGCTAATTGGCATGTTGATCAACTGGCGAATGGGATGAAATACCACATCTATCCGACTCAAGACAAAGAAGTGTCTATTCGTTTAAAGATGAATATTGGCTCATTGCAGGAAAGCGCACACCAGAAAGGTTATGCGCATTTTATTGAGCATATGGCGTTTAATGGCAGCCAGCATTTCTCTGGCAATGACGTCATCAAGTTCTTTGAGCAGTCAGGAGGGAGTTTTGGTGCTGATATCAATGCATTTACCTCCTACGAAGAAACCACCTATAAGCTCGACCTTGCCAATGATGAAATGCTCAAAGAGGCATTGACATGGATGCGAGATATTAGTGATGGCATCGCATTTGAGCCAGAGCAGGTTGAACAAGAGAAAGGCGTTATCTTAGGTGAATGGCGAAGAGCGACTCCTGATGATAAATCATTAGCTTACAACGCGTACGATGCTGCAATAAAAGGCACTCCTTTTGAAGGCAATGATCCCATAGGTACCAAGGTATCGATAGAGCAGGCTACAGCCGAAGGACTGAAAAACTTTTACCAACAGTGGTATCAGCCTCAATATGCTGAACTGATAATCGCTGGTGATGTGGATGTTGCGCAGCTGAGTGAGACCATTCAAAAGCATTTCTCTGATTGGAAAAGCACTGCTGATGAAAACATCGTGAAGAGACGTGATAATCAACTTAAGCCTGATGATTTGCTATTAGAAAGCAGCTCAATGGAGTCTCCGAGTCTCCACTATTCGATTTATAGAGGGCCTATCGGATACCAAACTCGTGAGGAGCAACATCAAGTATGGGCAGATGATGTTCTATCACAATTGATTCAACAAAGAATGTACTCCGTGCTAAATGACGCTGCTCAGCCGTACCAATACGTTTATGCACAGACTTATTTTAACAATTACAGTCGCCTGTCTACTGGTGGAATATCATTCTCACGTGAACAAAGAGATGAGATGCACCCGCTATTCATTGGTACTTTGGCTTCCCTTCGAGATCATGGGGTCTCTTCTGAGGAGTTGGAGGCCGTCATTGCGGGGTATCGCAATGAACTGACCAATATTGACAGTGATTGGGATAAGCGTAAGCCACATAGTTACGTTGATGAGCGTGTGTATGAGCTTGAGCAGAATTTGGTCAGCCAATCAAAACAAGACTATAAAATGAGTTTAAGTGACTTCGTTGACCACTTTGATGTTAAAGAGGCCAACAAGCACTTAGCGCAACTATTAGACAACGATCCAGCCTTTATTATTGGTTTGGCTCAAGGGGAAGCGAAGCAACAGTTTACCAATGTCTTTGTAGATCTTGATTCGAGCTACGCAAAACTTGGTGAAAAACCGTTGGCAATGTATGCCAAGAATGAAGGCTTTGTTCAGCCAAGCAATGAGGGTGACATCGTTTCAGTGCAGCCGCATCAAGGTGGCTTCGAAATATTTACACTGTCGAATGGTATTGAAGTTTGGTTCCAACAAGATAAAAAAGCAGGCGAACGTGCTCACATCTTCTTTGCAAGTCAGGGCGGAAAAGCAGCACTGGATCCTTCACTTTACGCCGCATATGAGGTGGCAAGTCTAGTTGGTGCTAGAAGTGGTTTAGGTGACTTCTCTGGACCAGAATTGGACAACTTTTTACGCACACACGAGATGAGTATGTATCCTCTACTTGGCGATACCCATCATGGTGTTGAGATGGTCGCACCGAAACAGCAATTAGCGAATGCACTCAATGGTGTGTATAACGTTGCTACAGAAATTAAGGTAGATGCTCGTCAGTTGTCAGCGGTGAAGAGAGAATATAGCCAAGAGAGCAACACCTTTCTGAACTCTCCTATTGGTAAATGGCTAAGAGCAGTCAACCAAAATGCTTATATTCCGAATAGTCGCCATCGAATGGTGTTACCTGATGATGTAGAGGGTGTGACTGCTGAGCAAATTCTGGCGGTTCACGACACCTTATTCTTAAAGGATAGAGGCTTCAAAATGGTGATTGTAGCGGATTTAGACGCTCAATCTATTGCCCCTCTGTTACGCAAGTATGTTGCGTCAATACCACTCGAGTTAGCCTCACCTGTTGATTACAGTGTGAAATACAATCCAGATGCGACGTCACACATAGAGTTTACTGATGGGCATGAACCGTCCGCATTCTTTTTGTTAAGGCTGACTAACAGTAGTGAGCAACCGACTTCGACAAGAACGATTTTTATCGAAGATGTGTTGCAACGCATCAGTTCTACTAGAGTTCTTGACCGTCTACGTGAAGAAGCGAGTTTAGATTACAACCCGGCGGTTTATTCGATCGTACAAGACCGAGAAAAGGTAACTGACTGGTTCTTTGAAGCACAGGTTGATCCGAAAGAAGTGTCGAAAGTAGAGCAAGTGTTTGATGAAACAATTGATGAATTGTTGGTCAATATTACTCAAGATGAATTGGATACGGCGGTGAAGCAACTTGTTTTAGATATGAGTGAATTGGCTGACCTCCCAGGGGATAGAGGTTGGGCTTACACTAGGTACCTTATCCAAGGTTACGATATTGATGTACTGTCTGATGTGGAGCACATGGCAACATCGCTCACCTTAGAAGAAGTGATGAATCAGGCGCGGCACTCTTTTGGTAAGGGTGCGAAACGAAGTACGATTATCCTAAATCCTAAATCCTAATGAAAAAGGACGACCATTTGGTCGTCCTTTTTAGTTAATATCTAGTCGTTCTTCTCTTTACCGTAAACACGAACGCCAGCTTTTGAGCCTTCTGAGTTACCATACACCTCGATGTTTTTCACACATCGGCGGTAGCCAAAGTAGCGCCAATCGGTCATTTTGTCTTTCTTCAGGTCACGATGGAATCGAATGGTTTTTTCATCACCATTTTGGAATCTCACAACGACTTTTCTTAATTCTAAGTCTTTCTCTGCTTTCACTTTAATCGCGTTAGTGTTGCGGCAAATGACCATCGGGATCTTTGCTGCAAGGTTACCGTGTTCTAACAAAATAGTACGACCCAAAGTGAATTTATCGTCCGCATGAGTTGGTGCAATAAATGTTGTTGCGGCTACGACTGCCGTGATAATAGCGGTATAGATTTTCATTCAAATAATCATCAAAACACAGAAGCGCGAATCATAGTCGAGCTTAATGAAAATCAGCTAGCACTATTTCTCATTGTGAATGAAATTTCACAGTCCGCTGACTTTGTGTTTGTGGATGAAAATCTATATTCACTATTGCTATGCTTGCTTACGAGATGTTGGCTTGTTATCTGAGCTTTGTGTTTTTGGCTGGTTTTTTTGGTGTTCTTCTGTCTTGCTCTTTAGTGAAATGACCTCTTTCTCTGGTAACTCTGCAGCTTCACCAAAGAATTTGCCACCTGGCTCAATGCTCAGGTTATTACTCCAAACTTTACCCGTAATACGTCCTTTCTCAAGGACCTGAATCTGTTCGGCGTAACAGTTACCTTCGACGATACCATTAATAATGAGTTTATTTGCGTATACGTCGCCTTTTACACGGCCACTTTCAGAAACGATTAGCGTACTATCGACATTTACTTGACCATTTACGATGCCATCTACTTGGATGTCATTTTCAAGTTTGAGTTCTCCGCTAACAGAACATCCTTTGGCGATGAGAGTTGAAGTTGCTTGGCTACTCTCTGTTCCACGGTGTTGACTAAAGATTCCCATCTTATACCTCGTTCTTTACTGAATATTGCTTCGAATTCGTTAACGTTCCAATCTACAAATGGTCTCGGATTTAGAGCCCGCCCTACAAATCGAATTTCATAGTGTAGGTGTGGGCCAGAAGATAACCCGCTATTACCTGACACTCCGATAAGTTGTCCTTTTTTGACAAACTCGCCACTTTTTACCTTAAAGCTTTTTAAGTGTGAATAAGAGCTAGAAAAACCGAAGGAATGTTGTAAACGAAGAAAGTTACCTGACCCTTTGTTGCTTCGCCGCGTGACCTCAGCAACACCATCTGCTGGAGCATAGATTGGTGTTCCAATGTTGACGGCAAAGTCTAAGCCGCGATGCATTTTTGTTGTTTTGGTTATCGGGTGGATACGCTTACCAAAACCAGAGGATATTCTTTCCTTTCCCACCGGTGACCCACTTGGGATCTGAGTTAGCATTGCGATACGTACATTAGATGCAATAGCAGCAGTGTCTAGGCGAGATTCTAGGTTCGCCAAATCTACCCCTGTCGCCATCCCAAGTGAAGACTCTAAATCTGATAAACGTTCTGAGACTGTTGTGATTTGTTCTTCTCTTTCTGAAAGATCGTTTTCTAGCTCAGATTTTAGTTGTTTTAACTGTGCTACCTCTTCAGATAGACCGACAGAGTGCTGAGCTAACTCAGCTTGTTTTAGCTCCGCACTATCGACGGCTGAATATAGATAAAACACCAATCCTGTCGTTGCACATATCCCAATAGACATAGCAGCCAGCAAACTTTTTAGGCGAGTTTGCATTGCTTTTGTCACGCACCAATGCTTCGAGCCGTTGATGGTAGACACGGATATGGTTAACTGGTCTTTCATAGATTTAATCTGCAAAGATTGTTCATATATCGAGCGAGTCTAGACTCTACGAAAACACAGTCGAATTCTCCAGTACAACACGAAGTTGGTTTGTGAGATCGTGATGTTACGTCAAAGCTTCAACAAAAGGCGAAAATTTGATTTAACGAATGAGATTTATCGGTCGAGGGGGAATGCTGCACCTGCAATTTTCACATGAGATCACGTTTTATCTTATAAATTCTGAGATATTCATTAATAAGGTTGATTGTTAATTGAATCAGGGCTTGGTCTGTTTATGATGTTGGTTTTATATGTAAAATTGGCTAGGTCTCTGAAGTGCTCCTTCATGCCGCCACAAAATGGAGTAGAAAGTGAAAAAATTATTATTGGCGGCTGCCGTCGTTGCAGCAGCGGGTGGGGCTGGTTACCTGTATCAAAATGAAGTTGCCAACAGCAGTGGTTCAGATGCATTGCTTAGTCAAGTTCCTGCAGATACCTTGCTGATCACTTATCAAACAAAACCGATCAATTACTACGAATACATGAATGCGTTCGGTACAGCGCAGCAACCGCAAATGTCGGATCTATTTGCTGAAGAAGAGTTAACTCCTGGTTTAGAGTTTGCTGTGAACTTCTTGGATGCGTACATTGCGGCGTCATCTTCTCCTGAGAGCTTAAAAGCCTTTATGGGTACAGGGGATTCTGTGAGTCCAGTTATCTACACCTTAGGTTTTATTCCGGTATACAAAGTGCAGCTTGAGAACCCAGCGGCACTGTGGAAAACGTTGGACGAGCAAGAGCAGCTTTCAGGTTTTCAACATGAGCTTGTGAAGTTGGATAAAGTGGAGTACCGCCGTTACGAGCTGACCGAATCTCAAGACAAATTAATGGGAATTGGCCTAGTAGTTGCTGTTGTGGATAACGTTCTGACCGTGACTTTTGATATCCCTGAACTCGGTGTTGAGAGCCCCCTTAAACTGGCATTTGGTCTTGAATCTCCGAAGAACAGTATTGTCGACTCTGGTCGTCTTGAAGCGTTACAAAACAAATACGGCGCGAGCAATAATTCATTCGGTATTGTTGACATTCGTGAAATCATCAAAGGTCTGACGACAGTGGATGGCAACAGAATGGCTCGCCAGCTGAAAATAATTGAATCTGATCCAGTGTTAGATCAATTGCGTTCTCCTGCGTGTCACACTGAGTTCACTCAAATCGCTGAAAACTGGCCGCAAATGGTCGCGTTTGCCGAGTACAGCGCGGGTGATGATAAGGCTCGTATCAACGGCGGCTTTGTTGTTGAATCGAAAAACCAAGTGATTCTTGAAGCATTGCAATCAGTGCGCGGTGTCTTGGCGGAATCAAATGGTGAGCAGAGCATGTTTAGCGTGGCATTAGGCCTAGACGTTGCAACGTTGGCTCCAGCGATTGGTAAGATCTGGACAGATTTAACGACCCCTGAGTACCAGTGTTCAATCCTAGCGCAAGCGCAAAATGACATGCGTGGCCAAAACCCAGCTCCGGCGATCAGCATGGGCGCAGGTATGGCAAATGGCCTGAAAGGTTTGAGCATGGAAATGTTCGGTCTTGATGTGAACATGAATGGCCAATACGGACCTGAGCTAGGTCAGCTGGATGCGATCTTCTCTATCTCAGCAGACGATCCAAACATGCTGCTGCAAACGGCGCAAATGTTCATGCCAGAGTTGGCACAGATTCAAATCCAACCGGATAACCAACCAGTGAACATCGGTGGTCTGCTTGAACCATACGCAGGTAAACCAATGGATGTATTTGCTCGTCTAAACGGCAGCCACCTAACGCTTTACAGTGGTGAGGCAGCAGCGGCAGCAAGTGAGAAAGTCATGGCTCAACCGCTAACGGCGAATGGTCTATTGAGCTTCACTATGGACTCAGACCGCGTACTAGAAGTGATTGAAACAGCATCGGAAGTGTCTGGCGAGCCAGTGCCGGAGGACGTGAAGATGAGCCTGCAAGGTGAGCTTATCGGTGGTATGGCTTTGGACGTAACCAAAGATGGCATTGTGTTTGACTTCGATTACACAAGCTCAACCAAGCCTCAAGTGACGGTAGCGCAGCAATAAGCGTGATTCACCAGCTTCAATCTAGAAGCATTTCTTCATAATCAAAAGGCGACCTCGGTGTTGCCTTTTTTGTTTTTCTCGCGACAGCCCTTAAATTTCTTCTCTTTCATTCAAAAGTGACCACCAAATAAGATCGATAAAAATCAGTGGGATGGATCTTTTCTTCTCATCAATGATCAAATGTATCTTTACTAAAACTGTACGGTACAGTACAGTTTGTGAAAATCATTAAGTTGGGTTTCAAAAATGAAGAAGAAAGTCATTGCGTTGTCGCTTGTTATTGGTTCGTTAGTCGCTGCAGGTTGTGCGTTATATCAACCTAATACGGTGACCACTGATAACGCTTATGTTCACTCGGATGTGACGGCGATTTCTCCGGAAGTCGGTGGGCAGGTAGGCCAACTTTTTGTCGAAGATAACCAGTGGGTCAGCAAAGGTGCGCCATTGTTTTCGATTGATGATGAAGATTTCATTGCCAACCAAGAAATTGCGAAGTCAGCGTTAGATGTCGCAAAGGCTGCACTGACCGCAAACCAAACCAAAACCGAAATGCAGTTGGTAAAGATTGAGCAGGCGAAGCAGGGCATCCACAGCGCAAGTGCGAACGCAGAACATCAAGCGGCGGAGTTCAAACGTCTTTCACGCTTGGTACAAAAGCAGTCGGTGAGCAAGAACCAATTTGAAGCGCAAAGAACGCGTTCTATTGAAGCGAGCAGCAATCTTGAAACTGCCAAGCTAGCGCTAGCCGCTGAACAGAAGCAGCTCGATGCGCTAGTAACAGAAAAGATGCAGCTAACCGCGCAACGTAAGCAAGCCGAAGCAAACTTGAGGTTGGTGAATATCGCCCTTGAGCGAACCATCGTTCGAGCGCCATTTGATGGTTATGTGGCAGACAGACAAGTGCAAGTCGGTAAGTTTGTTCAACCGGGCATGGGTTTGATTGTGATGGTGCCGGATTACGTTTGGATTGAGGCAAACTTCAAAGAGACTCAACTAGAGAATGTCGCACAAGGCCAAGACGTAGAAGTGGTGTTAGACATGTTCCCTGATCATCCGTTGCATGGTCGTGTATCTTCTATTACGCCTGCAACAGGTGCGCAGTTTAGTTTGTTGCCGCCGCAAAATGCGACCGGTAATTTTGTGAAAGTAGTACAGCGTGTGCCAGTGCGTATTGAGTTGGATATCCCACAAGAGCTGAAACAGCGCATCTACCCTGGCTTATCGGCTGAAGTGTCGATTGAGACCGCAACGCAAGGTTAATCGCCATGAAAACACGTTCTCCATTGCTGATTTTTGCGCTGTTCGCCATTGCGGCTTTTGGAATCAATTCGGTGATGTTTACCGAGTTGTCCCACGAGATGGCCGCAACATCCGGTTTATCCGTAGATGAAGTCGAGCTAGTGAAAATCGGCTTTATGATCACTCAAGTGTTGGGGTTTATGTTCACCCCTATCTTGGTGCGTAAGCTTGGAACGTCACTGCCATTACACTCTGCATTGCTGGTGGGCTTGGGAACAAACCTTGCGCTCTATTGGACTGGTCAGCATGCTTTGTTGTTTACGCTAACTTGGCTAGTAAGCGGCTTTTTCATGAGCATGTTATTGGTGGTGGTGAATCTTTATCTACTCAATACCTTTGAGCAGCGTTGGTTGCCTGCGATTATTGCGCTGACACTGATCTTCTCAACACTGTTACCAATGGGCGCTTATCCGTGGTTGGTGGCTGAGATTGTCGAAGTGTTTGATTGGTCGTTTTTGAACGTTGCCTCGGCTTGGTTGTACTTTTCAGCTCTAGTGATGATCGGCGTGTATAAACCTCAGGCGATTGAGATTGAAACTAAGCCAAAGTCTTCAGGTTCGGTGTACCTTGTACTCGCGTTAACGATGAGTTTGGTGGTGTTCCTACTCATGCGTGGCAGCTACTACAACTGGTTGGATTCAGACTGGTTTGTACAGGCTTCTTCTGTGGCTGCGGCACTGGCTTTGTTGGCGGTGTATCAGTTGGTGAAAACGCGCCAATTGGATACTGCGTCGATGCAATTGCACGGTAAGTTAAAGACCAACGTGTTTATGTATAACGCCTTTCTTGCAGGCTTTGCCGTGATGGCAAGTACGGTGCTGTTTGCCAACTTCCTAAAAATGGCGATGCACTACAACAGCCTCAATGCAGGTTATGCGCAGCTGCCATCGTTTTACGCCATGTTGGTCGGCATGCTGGTGAGTGTGTTGGTGTATTACTTCCGCCGTCCACTGGCAGATGCAGTGGTACCTTTTGGCGTGCTGATGATTCTGCTGTCGGTGCACGAGTTCAGCCAACTGCCAAGCTTTGTTGGCACAGAGTCACTACCCATCCCAATGCTGCTGCGTGGTTTTGGTGTTGGCTTGTTGAATGTGTCGGTGACGATAGCGGTGTTGATGTACTTCCAAGTAGGACAGCGATTAGAAGGTATTGCTAACTTCTATTTGTTCCGAACCATGGGCGGAGTGATTGGCGGGGCGTTTTTCTCTCGTGTGATTCAAAGCCACAGCGCGCAAGCATCGGGCGAAATCGGTCGCACTCTGGACGGTTCAAACCATGTGTTTGCGGCGTATGAACAGGCATTGAGCAGTGCGATTCTGACTCATGGTCGCTTACCTAATCCGGCACTTGGGATGAGCCAAATTAGTGCGGTTGTGAAAGAGCAAGCTACGACATTAGCACTGAGTAATTCGTTGGTGATGTTTATTGTCTCTATTTTTGCGCTTGCGCCAATCTTGTTGATTGGTAAGAAGCTAGCCGCAAAACAAGAAGCGCACTGAGGTTAGGTAAACAGAACAAATAGTCGGCCAAGCAACTCGGTAACTAAGCCGCAAAAAACAAAGGGAGCCAATGTGCTCCCTTTGTTTTTTAGTTTTGAGGTTCTTAGCGCTGATAAAGTTTAAGGAACGCCGCCACGGCTTTTTGTGTGTGCGAATCCAATTCTTCATCGCTTAAGAAATCAAAGCCCATCAGAGCCATGTTCTGGTAATCCATTTTGATCAGCGCGAGTAGCTGACCACAAGCTAAATCGGCATCATCGATGTTAAGTTGCTGGCTGATGGTGTCGGTTTTTAGAAACTCAATTAAGTATTGATGAATGCGCTGCGGTCCGGTTTGCCAAAACTGATTTGGAACCGAGTCATGTTTGTTGAAGTCGGCAGAGATGATGCGATAAAGCGATAGGATGGGGTTAGAGCAAATGCCTCGTAGATACTTCTTCGCAAAGTCTTCTAAGGTTTCTCTTAGAGGTTCGTTCTGTTTATCGGCAAGTTGGAAAACGGACTCTAGGCTGACTTTGGTGTTGTGCGCGAGCACTTCAACAAACAACCCTTCTTTGTTGGAAAAGTAACGATAAAGGGTCTGTTTTGAACCACCACAAATAGCAACGATTTGATCGAGTGATGTGTCCTTGTAACCCTGTTCAATAAACAGCCCGGTTGCCACTTCGATGATTCGAGTTCTTTTCTTTTCAGTAGATGCGCGCATAACTAAATCAACCTAAATAAAACTGTTCAGTACAGTATCATTATTGCCGCCGAGACACACCGCTTTTCCATATTTACCGCTTCTTCATTGACCAAAATTAAAAAAGGCGACACGAGGCCGCCTTTGGAATCAGATTAGTTACGTTAACGTCGGTAGTATAACGAAATACGGTTGCCGTTAATCTCTTGCACGATAAATGGAATCTCGTAAATATCGCTCAGCACGTCGGCATCAATCACTTCTTCAACCAAGCCCGCTTTGATGACTTCACCAAGTTTCATCGCCACGATGTGGTCGGAATAACAAGACGCAAAGTTGATGTCGTGAATTACGATCACTACGGCTTTGTTCTTCATTTCCGCAAGCTTACGTAGCGTACTCATGATGTCGACGGAGTGCTTAATGTCGAGGTTATTCAGCGGCTCATCCAAGAAGATGTAGTCGGTATCTTGCGCCACCACCATAGCAATAAACGCCATTTGACGCTGACCGCCAGACAGTTGGTCGATAAAGCGATCTTTCAAATGGTCGATTTCCAGATGCTGCATCGATTCATCAATGATGCGGTGATCTTCTTCTGTCAGACGACCTTGCGAGTACGGGAAGCGGCCAAACGCCACCAAATCACGCACCGTAAAGCGCATGTTGATGTTGTTTAACTGGCGCAGGACTGATAGGCGCTTTGCCAAGTCTTCGGTGTTCCATTGGTCAAGCGGCTTATCACCAATCACGACGCTACCAGCATCGCTTTCTGTTAGGCGACTCGCCATAGATAGCAGGGTACTTTTACCCGCGCCGTTCGGACCAATAATGCTGGTTACTTTACCAAGTGGAAAAAGGGCATCGGCGTTTTTTACTACGTATTTTTCGTTGTATTTTTTGCTAAGACCTTGAATACGGATCATGTGATAAACCCTTAATCGAATTTGTTTTTCATAAGCAGAAGCAAGAAGTAGCCGCCGCCGATAAAGTTGATGATAACGCTGATGGTGGTGTCAAAATCGAACAGGTTTTCAACCACCCATTGACCGCCTGACAGCAGCACAACCGACAGTACTGAGCTCGCCACAATCAATAAGCGATGCTGGTAGCCAGTGAAGATTTGGCGAGTCAGAGCCACAACAATCAAACCAAAGAACAGAATTGGACCAATCAATGCGGTCGAGATAGACACCATCAAAGTGATGATGAACATGACTTGCATGGTCAGTTTGTGGGTATCCACACCTAGGCTTTTCGCGTTGTCGACGCCAAGCCACATTACGTCCAATTTGTGGGCAATACGCATAAGGTATGCTCCACACAGCAGCATCGGAACCACACACCAGTACACCAATTCGCTGTTGATGTTGTTAAAGCTGGCGAACATCGAACTTTGGATGAAGGTGAACTCATCTGGGTCAGTAATCATGGTGAAGAAGCCGGTGACGCTATTGAACAAGCTGCTCAGTACGATACCAATCAACAACATGGTGAAGATGTTGCGCTGACGACCACGGAAGTAGAAGCTGAACAAAGTCATCGCACACACAATCATGATGCCAGTCGACAACACGAAGTTGAGCTTGCTGTTGATGACCAAAGCACTCAAGCCGCCAAACATTACTACGAGCAGCACTTGAATCATCACGTACATGGAATCGAAACCCAGAATCGAAGGGGTGAGGATTCGGTTGTTGGTGATGGTCTGGAAAATCAGTGACGACGACGCAATTGCCATCGCTGCCAAGACAATCGCCAGTACTTTCGGGATGCGACGTGACAAGAAGAACTGGTAGTTATCTGGCGTTAAGCCTTTACCGATGAACACCGCACAAATCAAAACCGCCGCGATTGCCAGCAGGGTTACTTTCATAGAATCACGCATTTGATTTGTCTCTCAGAACTAGGTAAATGAAGATTGAGCCACCCAAGATGCTGATGATCATCGAAATTGGAATCTCGTAAGGGAAGATGATAAGACGACCGAGGATGTCGCAAGTAAGCACCAAAATCACACCTGCATATGCGGTCCAAGGTAAGTTGCGACGCATGTTGTCACCAATGAACAGTGAAACAAGGTTTGGCACGATAAGCCCAAGAAACGGAATCATACCGACGATCATCACTACCGATGACGACAGCACAGCCACAAGGATGACACCGACTAAAACAATGCGTTGGTAGTTCAAACCAATGTTTTTTGCGAAGCTCTCGCCCACACTCGCCGCACTAAAGCGGTTAGCGTAAGCGTAAGCCAGAACCGAGACTGGCAGAGCGAGATACAAGAACTCGTAGTTACCGCGCAATACCGATGCGAAGTTAGCCACCGTCCATGAACCAAGGGTCTGTACTAGGTCGTATTTGTAGGCAATAAAAGTGGTCATGGACGAAACCACGTTGCCGTACATGATGCCTATCAGCGGGACGAGCACGGTGTTCTTAAACTTCAAACGTTGTAAGAAGCGCACGAAGATCACCGTACCAATCACAGAGAAAGCGAAGATGGTGATCAGGTGTACCCAACTGCTCATGTCTGCAAACAGAATCAGCGCGACGATGTAGCCGAACATTGCCCAATCGACCGTACCCGTGGTGGATGGGGCAGCAAAGCGGTTTTGTACGATCTGCTGCATGATCAAACCAGCAATACTTAAACCTGCGCCAGCTAAGACGATGGCAAGCAAGCGGGGTAAGCGACTAACCAGCAAGATGTTCAAACTGTGGCTGTCACCGGCCAAAATCTGCGAGAGAGAAACGTTCGCCACCCCAACCAGCAAAGAGGCGCAGGCGAGTACGACGAGCAATAAAAAAGCCAAGATATGATGTAATTTCATGGTGTATTTATAGGGTGATAAAAACAACAATGACCTTTCGCACCGTGAAGCGGGAAAGGTCATCGATTAGAGTGAGATTGAACCTAATCTATAAGGGTCTGTTGACCTTTCGTGATGGTTTTTGCAGCAATTTGTAGGTGTTTTATACAAGGCAGAGGCTTTGATATGTAGCTATCCTACCTGATAAGCCGATAACGCAGTAGAAAGCACCTACAAACGCTGCCCAAAGGGTTCGGCTAAAAGCGTTTTACTCTTTGTTGAGTCAATTTTACTTAGAACCACTAGGCTTCAATCGACTCGCCGCGATTAAAACGCTTTTATCTCGAACAAAATTTAACCACGAAAGATAAACAGACCCTAGTCAGCAATGACTTGGTTCAGCTCTTTAATCATGGTTTGCGTCGATTGGTAGCCACCTGCGGTTAAGTACCAAGCCGCTGGGTCCATAAACAGCACGCGGTTGTTTTTCGCCGCCGGTGTCGACTTCACAAGATCGTTGTCGAACAGCTGTTTTGCTTTACCACTGCTCTGACCGATCGCTTGTTCGCGGTCAAGGATAAGCAGTACCTCAGGTTGCGCATCAGCAATGTATTCGAATGAAATCAAGTTACCGTGAGTACGTGGTACAGATTTCACGTTCTCAGAAGTCGACGTTGCAAAACCTGCTTCTTCATACACAAATGAGAAGCGGCTGTTGGTGCCAAACATCGCCAAGCTGTTACCGCTGTTTGTGACGGTCAGTGTGCGTGGTGGCTTAGCCTCTACTTTTGCATGAAGGTGATTAATTTGTTCTTGAACGCCTTCAATCAACTGCTCTGCTTGCTCTTCTTTGTCGAAGATGTCACCCAGCGTGCGCCAGTGTTCTTGGGTTGTTTTCCAGTAGTCGGTGGTGTCGATGCGGAACATGTAAGTTGGCGCGATGTCGCTCAGATCTTTGTAGATATCTGCCATGCGACCTTCTGCGATGATTAAGTCTGGTTTAAGCATGAACAGCGTCTCGAAGTTCACTTCTTTCACGCTGCCCGTGTTTGCGAACGAGTCGATTTGGAATTTTTCTAGCGACTTTGGCAGTAGCGTCTTTGGCATGCCGACGGGCGTTACGCCCAAAGCATCAATGTAGTCTAAACTGCCGTAGCCCAATACAACGACGCGTTGTGGTACGCCATCAATGTCTACTGTGCCCAAACTGTGTTGGTAGGTTTTAGCCATTGCCCCCATAGGAGCCAATGCAAGCAGCAAAGCTCCCGTTGCTACGCGAAGAGAAGTTTTACCAAACATAATGATTTCCAAAAGGTGCGGTGCAATCTCGCATTAGTGCTTTAAAAACAAATAGTGCCTTAAAAACAAAGAGTGCTTTAAAAAAATAGAGCGCGAGATTAGTCGTAAAGCGGTATAACTTATTTGATTAAAATCAAATAAGAATGATTATTGATTGCAGACACATTAGCAGATAGTCTATATGCAGCAACAGAATTAGCGGAATAGTGAGTATTCAAAAAATGAATTTAGCTCAAGTCGACTTGAACTTATTGTTTATTCTCAAACACCTACTTGAAGAGAAGCATGTTTCCAACACCGCGGTATCGCTCAATATGAGTCAACCATCGGTGAGCCGCTCTTTACAGAAACTCAGAAACTTGTTCAACGATGAGTTGTTAGTACGTACTGCACACGGCTACGAATTGACCCCAAAAGCGGAAGTGATCAAGCAAGATTTGAACACCGTTCTAACCGGGCTAGAAAAGCTGATGTACGGCCAGTCATTTGTGCCAGAAAAGAGCAACGGTACGATCCGTTTTTACGGCTTGGTTCCGCAGGTGATTTTCTTACTGCCACCGATTGTTTCGCGCATCCGTGAAGAAGCGCCGAACATGATTGTCGATATAGATTCTATCCCGAAGCGCCATTTCGATGCACTGATCGCAGGGGATGTGCATTTTGTGCTTTCAACCGCCGAGCCACCTAGCTCTGAGCAGAATTTGTATCGCATGAAAATTGCCAATCGCGACTACCGGTTCTTGATGAGCGAAACTCATCCACTTGCCCATGTTGAGGAACTGACGGTGGAGATGCTGCTCGATTGCAACTTCGGTCAAATCTCACTTCAAGGTGGCAAAACGCTGTCGATTTATCACCGTTTTGTTGAGCTTGGCGTGGTGGATAAAAAACGCCAATTATCGATTCCTGTTCAGCTTTCAAACTTTAATGCTGCGCCAGCGATTGCTGAACAAACGGACGTGATTTTTCACTTACCAACGCCGTTTGCACAAGACGCTTGTCAGGGAAGAAAATTGATCACCAAAACCGTACCAAAAGCGATTCGAATGGACAGTGAATCGGTCTATTTGTACTGGCATAAGCGCTATCATAATGACCCGATGTGTAATTGGGTTAAATCATTGTTCAAGGAAATATATGGCTCAACTGAGGCTGAATGGTAAAGAATATTATTATTCATTTTTGACATAGTGGTAATTAATCCTACAAATGCTCGGTTGCTTGTCTTCGTCAAATAAAGGCTATTTAATGCGAACCATTATCATTATAAGTTCCATTAAAATTTATAGGTTTTTACCATGTCGAAGACGACTCCGTTTGCGCCAAAACCATTAGCAGTGGTGATCGGTGCGCTATGTACCTCTTTTTCCGTCTTTGCTGATACAACGCCAATCGAAACCGATGAGCAGCTTGTTGTAACAGCAACTCGTACCCAGATGGAGCTGAAAGACGCTCCAGCTTCTATGTCGGTGATCACCGCTGAAGACATCGAAAACGATCCAGGCATCACGCTGGCGGACATCGTATCTAACGCAACCAGCGTGGAGTCAGATTTCGACAGCACTCGTGCAGGTCGTCAGCAAATCTCGATTCGTGGTATGGATTCGAAATACACACTGATCATGGTAAATGGCCGTCGCATGAGTTCGGCAAGTGCGATCGTACGTGGTAACGACTTCGATCTTTCTGCGATCCCAATGGATTCAATTGAGCGTGTGGAGATCATCCGTGGTCCTATGTCGGCGCTTTACGGCTCTGACGGTATGGGCGGTACGATCAACATCATCACTAAGTCACCAAGCAACGATTGGAGCTCGCAACTCAGCCTAGACAACACCACGCCAAACGATGGTAATGGTGGTCAAGAGTACACAGTGGGTCTAACCACGTCTGGCGCTCTGGTTGAAGATACACTCTTTGCTCGTTTCTCTGTTTCTCAAACGAGCCGCAACGCATGGCAGCCATACTCTGGCGAGAAAGGGGGCATCGATCGTGAAGAGGTTACTGCACTTGAAGATCGCGATAGTTTAGCGATGTTCGGTACGCTTTCATGGCATTTGGCGGACAATCAATTTATCGATCTTGACCTTGGTTACAGTGACGATGAGCGTGATACCGCAGCAGAAAGTGGCACTACGGTTCTGTTCTCGGAGTCTCGCGTCAAACGTAACAGCCAAGCGCTATCGCATACCGGTTTTTGGTCTTGGGGTGATACGCAAGTTCGTTACTCACGTGAAAACGTAGAGAACATTGAAGCGGCAAACGATGGTGCTGATTCAATTGAAGAACTGACACAAATTTTTGAAGCATCAGCAACGACTTACCTAGGTGAAAGCCACACTGTGACGTTTGGTGTGGACTACCAAACTAGCGAGCTGACCAACCCAGAGCACATCGTGGGTAACAAAGCAGAAGCTTACCAAGGTGCGGTATTTATCCAAGACCAATGGGAAATGACCGATACGCTGATGGCAACCATTGGTGGTCGTTTGGATAAGCACGAGCACTACGGCGAAGAGTTCAGCCCGCGTGTGTACCTAGTACACCAAACAACGGAAGACTTGGTACTGAAAGGTGGTGTGGGTAAAGCGTTTAAAGCACCAACCATGACGCAAAACCACCCAGACTTCTCGATGAGCAGCTGTAAAGGTAACTGTAATATCGTAGGTAACGAAGATCTGGAAGCAGAAACCAGCGTGAACTACGAGTTCTCGGCGCTATACAGCGGTCGTAACTGGAACCTTGAAGGCGCGGTATTCCGTAACGAAATCGAAAACCTAATCGAACAGACAGACATCTTCTGTGAAGTCGGTACGTGGTCGAGTGCAGTGATGAGCTGTATTGATGACAATGGCGACCCAATCGATCGTGAACTGTCTAACCCGTACAAGTCTTACCAAAACGTATCGAAAGCCGTTATTCAAGGTGTGGAGCTAACCGGTAGCATTCAGTTCAATGAGCAATGGGCGATGTCTGGTAACTACACTTACTTAGACACCGAAGATAAGTCGACAGGTGAAGAGTTGAACGAGCGTTACAAGCACTCTGCATTTGCTCGCCTAAACTGGTACCCAACTCAAGATTTGAACCTGTTTGCGAGCGCACGCTACCGTGGCGACCGTAAGATTGATTCTCAGCTAACGCAAGACGCTTACACCACGATGGATTTAGGTACGGTTTACCATGTGAATGATGCACTACGTATTCGTGCGGGTATCACCAACCTAACCGATGAAAGCGTATCAAGAGAGCTAGAAAACATCGGTTATGTTGAAGCACCGCGTACTTACTACGTTGGTATGACAGCAGACTTTTAAGCTCTAGTTACAGACTGATTAGATTGGATTTAAGTCGAATTTAATCGAAGCGAGACATGGCGTTGCAGTACACTCTGTAACGCCTTTTTTGCTTTTAGGGATGAATAGGAAAAGACAATGCTTCAAACTTCTTGGTTATTTTGGGCGCTTATGTCGGCGGTATTTGCGGCGATGACCGCAGTGTTGACCAAACTTGGTGTGGCGAACATCAACTCTGACTTGGCGACCTTTATTCGTACTTGCGTGATTCTTGTTTTGGTTGGTTTGATTGCCTACGCGACCAAGCAGTTCAGTGCCATTGGAGAGATCTCGACCAAAGGCATGGTGTTCCTGGTCTTATCGGGTTTAGCGACAGGTGCATCGTGGTTGTGTTACTTCCGCGCCATGTCATTGGGGCAAGCCTCTCAAGTTGCACCGATCGACAAATTAAGCGTGGTGCTGGTGGCTATATTCAGTGTGGTTTTACTGGGAGAAAAACTCAGCATGGTCAACTGGATGGGGATTGGCTTGATCACGGTTGGCGTGATTCTGGTGAGCCTACAAAGTTCTTAAAGGTCACTATCACCTAAGTATCTCGTCTCTTGGAATAGCGAGAGACGGATGTAATTCAGAATCGATATGCAGAGTGCATGGGCTTGAAGAGAACAGTTTGGTTTCTCAGCACTTTGCTCTTTGATTCTTCGAGCACTGTTCTTTTCATTACGCCCTTTGCGCGACTTTCTGAATCACAAACGCTTGGCATTGATTAAACTGCGCGAAAGCTTGTAGTTCCTCTTCTAAGGCGACGAAAAACGCTTCTCTGTCTTTGAGTGAAGGCTCGGTAATTAGGTTAAGAACGTTCAGCGTTGAACTGGTTTTATCCACTTTGCAGTCGGCGCGCGCGATCAGTTTCCCATCCCACAATATTGGCAGACAAAAGTAACCGAACTGGCGTTTTGGCTCTGGAACATAACACTCTAGCAAGTAATCAAAGTTGAAAATTGCACTGGCGCGTTTTCGTTGGATAAGCAGGTTATCAAATGGGGAAAGGATTTTAGCGCGTTTGCGGTTGAGCCGTTTGTCGAGCATGTTCAGCGCATCGCTACAGGCATAATAAGCTGAATTGTTGATGCTAATGGCTTCAATCTCACCCAAATCGACCAATTCGGATAGAGCTTGTTGTACTGGCTTCTTAACTCCTTTCAGTAGGTAAACCATTTCAGGCAAAGTACCGAACCCATGAGATTTAAGATAATTGAGGACTAAGAATCGCGCGTGTTCTTGCTCGGTTGGCATAGATGTATCAACGTCTTGAGGCAGAACATGTGAGGTTAGGTCGTACACTTTCTGGAAACCACGACGTTCGCTTATCATCAAATCGCCCTGCATGTATAAGTTCTCTAGGGCGCGTTTGGTTGGCTTAGTATTCCAGCCATCGGTCTTATGATTGGCGGATTCGAAGTCCTTTGCCATCAATGGGCCTTCTTGCTCAATTCTCTTCAAGATAGACGCCATCAAGTCGTGGTCTTTTTTGTACCAATGCTTTTGCTGATCAGATTTGATCGCCGCTTTTCGAGGCAAGCTATGACGGTATTGCGACATCGGCAAATACGCCGCCGCATGAGACCAATATTCGAAGACTTTCTTCTCTGCTACCAGTTGGTCTAAGTGCTCAAGTTGGTAGCTTGGGTTTCGGCTCCACAAAGTATGATGGTGAGCGCGCTGAACGACAGAAATCGTATCAATCTGCACATAGCCCAGTTGTTCAAAAACGGCTAAGGTCTTTGCTTTGGCGCTGCCTTTGTTGCATGCTAATGGCAATCCTTGAGAGATTAATGCCAGTTTCTGTGCTTGGGCGAGAGTGAGTGATTTCATGTCGTTATCTGTCTTCCTTGTTACGTGTTTATTGTCAGGGATCTATTGTTCTGAAGGTTGCTCAGTGGCAAAGCCACGCAAGATGTTAGTCAGCGTAATAGTCGCGAAGACCACAATCACTAATGATAGGTGCCACGCTTGGCTTAAACCCAACTGTACGAGTGCCATACTCACTACTGATGACACCACCATTTGGCCACCACCCGACATCGCAGCAGCAGCCCCCGCTTGCTTCTTATAGGGTTGCATTACCATGGCTTGAGCACAAGGTAGAGCGATAGCATTGCCTAAAATCATCAACAGTTGGCCTAGCATTAAGTACAGCGGCTCAACAGGGCAGAAGAACAACCACGCTGCGGAACTGACATGCAGGATTGGCGTGACTAATAGCATCTTCTTTGTGCCGATGATTGGTCGCACACGGTTACAGATACTGGTGCCGCAAATCATGCCGAACGCCGGAATCAGCGCCCACATCGCGTATTGATCGGATGTCATGCCGATTTGGTTTTGCATGATAAAAGGCATTACCGAAACGGTTGTGATCATCAAGCTGAAGTTAAGCCAACCGATACTGGCAAAGCTCATAAAGTAACGAGAAGTCAGTAGGTCACGATATTGCAGCAGCATCTTTTTCGGTGATGGCAAGGCTGAGGTTTGTGTGATGGTTTCTTGGAAGCGAAATACGATCACAGTCCAAGCCAACAATACGTAACCCAACAACGAGATAAACACCATAGTCCAGCCGAAGTGGGCGTTAATGAAACCACCAATAACAGGAGCAACTAACGGTGTGATAGAAGCAGCCATCGCAATGTAGGACAAAGCGACAGGCAGCTCAGGACCATTAAAGCGATCACGAGTAGACGCTCGGGCTAACACTGCGCAACAGCCAGTGCCTAAACCTTGCAGAAAACGGCCTGCGACCATGCCAGTGAAAGTGTGGCTTAGGAAGATGATCATCAATAGGCCGAGCATGGCAATCAACAAGCCGGCTAACAGCACCTTTTTACGGCCTAACGCATCGGATACCGGGCCATAGATAAACTGAGATGGTCCAAAACCAAGTAAGTAAACACTGACCAACAGCTGAGCTTGGTCGAGGGAAATGTCGAAATCTTTGGCTATCCAAGGAAGAGATGGAAAAACCAAGCCCATGCTGAGCTGACCAACACTGATGATGAGACACGCCAGCAAGATGGTTTTAAATTCAATCGGTCGACTCATGATTTTTCACCATCGCCACGGCGGCGCAGACTTCCTTCCTCATCAAATTCATTCAATTTGGCTTTCACACGTTTGACGGTTGATAAGCTGACTTCGCATTGTTCTGCGACGCTTTGTAGCGTATTGCCTTCCAGAAGCAAAGTCGCAATGTGCTGATGCTTCGCTTTGTCTGCAGGGCGACCTCGGAATTTTTGCTTCCACATCTGTGGGTCGTCTTTTAGCGCTTTTCGGCCTTGTTCTGCGGCGAACAAGCGATGTTGCGTTTGTACTTGCCCGTAGCCAGAAAGCAGCGAAAGCAAGGTTTGCGTTTGTACGGAACCAGGTTCAAAAATCAGTGGCTCACAAACGGTTTTTAGGGTGACGCCTTTATTAAGCAGAGTTTGAATCGTGCTTAGGGCTTGGCTGAAGTCTCGGCCAAAGGCGGTTAGCCACCAAAGTACAACGGTGTCACCGGTTTGCACGGTAGTTAAGAGTTGTTGAAAGGCTTGTCGCTCGGCTGGTGGCGTGCAGCCGCGTACCTTGTCTTCAAGATGAATTGCTTCAGGAGCAAAGGCTTTCAAAGCGTTGAGCTGCTCAGGGTAAGCTCGGTTGTTTGGCGAGTGCCGCGTATAGAGAAAGGTAGCCATGGGTACAATGCGTCTCTTGAGATTGGTTCATATACTGTAATGGTCCATAAATATACAGAGGTTCATTAGTAACCACAACACCAAATGAGCCATTGGCTCGAAATCTTAGAAGTAGAAGTAAAAGATGAGGGGCAAGAGAAAGAAGAAATGCGGAAATAAAAAAGCCAACCGCTTGGGTTGGCTTCTCTGGGATTAGGCTTTGGTTGTGCTGCGCTCTATCAATTTGACTGGCACCATCATCTTCACCAAACTACTGTTTTTATTGTTGATTTGATCAACGATAATTTTCACACACTCACGCGCTAAACGACGGAAGTCTTGGCGGAAAGTGGTCAGTTGGTAGCTCAACCATTCTGTTTGTGGAATGTTGTCGAAGCCGATGACTTTCAGATCTTGAGGGATACGAATACCACACTCAATACGTGCAATGTCCATTACCGCCATTGCGAGGTTGTCGGTCGCACAGAACACGGCTTCTGGACGATTCTTATCGGCCAGCATCGCACGTACTTTATCCAGTGAACTTGCGTAGTCGTAGCTTGCTTCAATGATGCGTGGTGTTTTACCCGTTAAGTCTTCAAACTCAGCGCTGAAGCCACTTTGACGCTCGTCGTTGGTAAAAGTTGGCACTTCACCCGTCAGGTAAACCGCGTTTTTCACCCCACTTTCGTGCAGCAGTTGTGCCGCTTGTTGCCCAGCTTCGTAGTTGTCACTGATAACGTAACTGCTCTTAGTGCCTTCTACGACGCGCGCGTACTGAACGATAGGGATATTGAACTCTTCACACTCTTCATACAGTGATTTGTTGAAGGTAGCGGAAGCGGCAATGACACCATCTACACGGTATTGGAAGATGTTCGGGATTGAGTGGTTGTCTTCATCATCCACTTGCCATGGAATCAACACCGCTGAGTAGCCTTGCTTCTGCAATTCACTTGAAATCAATTGAAGTGTTTTCATGTGGATAGGGTAGTCCGCATCTGGGAATACCAAACCGATCAACTTAGATTCGTTGGTGGTCAAGCTACGTGCAAAAGCATTTGGACGGTAGTTTAGGGCTTTCGCGGCTTCGAAGACCTTTTGCTTGGTCTTTTCAGATACTGAGCTGCCCGGAACAAACACACGCGATACAGTAGATTGAGAAACGCCAGCCAATTTGGCTACGTCCTTCGATGTTACGGTTTGTTTTGCAGGATTCATGTGAGTTGATTCATAAGTCAGTTTAACTGTGACTAGGTTAACACAAATAGGTACGTAGTCATAAAGAGAAATAAGCAAGATTTAAGTAAATAAAGGGTTAGATTGTCTTTGGTGGCGCAATTTGGGTAGTACCCAAGTCACATTTCATGTTTTGCATACGAAAAAAGCCTTACCCAAAAAAGGTAAGGCTTGCTCTTATTTCCCATTTCCACTAAATCGAATAAGTTACGTAACCGGAATAACTTATCTCGTGGTTATCAGAAGTAGTAGCGAATACCTGCCGCGAATTGATCATCACGGTTTTCGAATTTGCTGCCATCGTACTGATCTTTACCTAGGTCGAACTGGTATTCAGTCCAAACTAGGAATTTGTTCTTCTGGAAGTGGTATTCAAGACCAGGGATCAGCAAGTTACGCTCGTAACCTTGTGTCTCGTCACCACGATCTTCCATGTAGTTGTAGTTCAACGTTGGGCGTAAGCCGTTGTCGAAGTGGTAGTAAGTGTAGATTTCGCCACCTAGGGTATCGAACATTACGTCCGTACCGCCTTGGCTCACTGCTTCCCAGTTTTCGCCAACGTGGAAAGTCGCACCCGCGTAGAAGCCACCGTTGCTGTAGTTCGCGCCCAATAGCATGATGCGCATGTTGTCGCCGTTTTCTACGCCAACCACGCTTGCGTCTAGATCCGCAACTTCATTTTGATGGTAAGCCGCACCAAGTGTTACGCCATCAACGGGTTTGTAAGTGATCGACGCACCCATGCCGTTTTTCAGTGAGGCTGTCGCATTGCTTGCTAGAGCAACATCTTCACGCGTGGTTTGGTAAGTAAAGCCGTAGCTCACTTTTTCATTAATTGAATTACGGTACGTGATTGAGTTTTCTGCACGACCTGCACCGGATGCGATACCCCAGTCAGCTAGGTTGTAAACACCTGAGCCACGAGTACCGAATACACGACCTAAATCGGTGTACCATGCTACGTCGTAGAAGGTAGACCACTGCTTAGTACCCGCAGCAATCTTGCCGTATTTTTCGTGATCAACACCTGCGTATAGCAAGCGGTCGTAAATGTTGTCGCCGTTCGCGCCAGAGTTGTAGCCCCATTCCGCGTGACCGAAACCAGTCCAGCCGTTATCCAGACCCATTTGGCCTTTCAAACCGAAACGTGAGCTGCCGCTGTTCCATTCGCCGTTGTCATCACCGCCACGGTCTTGGTAGCGAAGATCGAAACGGCCATCGATGGTTAGGCTGTCGCCAGCGTCATTAACAAAAGTGTGTGCAGCAAAGGCTGAGCTAGAAGTAAGCGCTGCTAAAATCACTGCAGAAAGGGTCGACTTTTTCATCATCAATCTCATTATTCAGGGCGCAGAAAGCCACCGTGCGTTCATGCCCGTTGTGAATAAGGGTTCTATCTTGAGGTTGTGCCCCATCCTTGAGGCACGAGTTGGGAGCATGTCACCTGAACCGAGAGGGGATTCAGGCAACATAAAGGCGGGTTGACAATCCGCCCCTAGGACTTCTTATAGAGAAGGGTTTAGGATCTGTTGAGTACGCTCGAACACGTCTAGACCTTGCTGTTTTAGCCAGTAAGGAAGGTCGATCAGTACCCAGTTCTCAGATAGCTTGTCGCCGTCACGGTAGTAAACGTCAACCACTTGCATGTCTGCACGTACTTCACCACCTGTCATACCTAGGAAACCACCGATAGGCGTGTTAGATAGGTTTGGCCAGCCGAAGAAACAAGAGAAGTTACCTTCTGCGAAACGACATACGTGGCCGTTAAACTTCTTGTCTTTCAGATTGTTACGGAACGGCAATTGGTGCTGCTGTTGGTAACGAGGAATTGTGTAAGACGCACCGATACCACATGGACCGTACCAGATCATGTCTTTAGACCAGCTCTTCTCAAGAACTTCTGGTGGGCAACCCATAGCGCCACTGTCGTTTAGTGCAGATAGGTCATCAACCATCTTGTTCACTAGTGCTAGTGTTGCTACGCCTTCTTCTGGTGCTGCGTCTTCGAACAGTAGACCGTCGTGGTTACGAGGACCAGGGTATACGAAGTGCTTACCTGTTGATGGTGGTAGTGGGTAACAACCCGCTTGGTCCATCGCGCCTAGAAGGTCTAGGAATAGGCCAGTCTTAGTGATCTTGCCGTTTTCAACACAGTTAAATTCTGCGTAACGGATGTTCATGATTTTGCCAGTTGGGCGCATGCCTAGGTATTCAGCGTCGAATAGACCCATGAAGTGACCCATGCTCATTACCCAGATTTCACCTGATGTTACTTCGTTCTCACCACCGATGAAGATGTCTTGACGACGCTGCATGCGAGTCATTGATTTCATCAAAGGAGCCCAGAAAACGTCAGCCGCTGCTTGAGCGCCTTGTTGCTCACGGAATGGGTAAACACCACGCCATAGGTAATCTTCTGAAGTGTGTGCTTTTAGTACTTCTGCCACGTTCTCGTGAGTTGCGTTTTCCATTGCGCTGAAGTATTCACGTACAACGCGTTTCGCTTCTTGATATTTAGACATAATAAACTCTCTTATTTGCTGTCGAGTCGGCTTTGGGAACAGGACTCGAAATTAAGTTTTTTCATCCGGCCGGGGAGCCAGCCGGAGTTTTTGAAATTCAGTTACGCTTTTGCTGCTTCGGCTTTTTTGCTCTTATCGAACACGCCGCCTTTTAGTGTCTCTGGCAGTGATAGCCATAGAAGACCAGCAAGGATCCATACGATTGGTGAACCCCACATTGCGGTTTGTAGGTCGGTACGCTCTTGGATGAAGATAAGTACCATTGGTGCCCACATACCGAGGATACGACCACCGTGGAATAGCGCCGCGCCGTAGCTACGTAGGTGTGCTGGGAACAGTTCTGAGAAGTAACCACCCCATACCGCTGAAGAAGACAGGCCGAAGTTGTAAATCAGACCAAGTAGAGCCAGCATGTTTAGGCCGCCAATCACCATGTCGCCAGGTGCAACAAAGAAGATTGAAACCATGATGCCCGCTAGGATGAAGCCAAACGCGTTCACCTTACGACCGAATTTGTCAGCTACCCAACCCCAGAACCATGCACCAAACAGTGAACCAAATGCTGAGATAGAGAAGATGAGACCGATGGTTGCACCGTCGAACATACGTACATCACGTAGGTATGTGGTTACGAAGCCACCAAAGAATTGGAAACCGTAGAAGTTAAGGCCAGCCAGTAATAGACACGTTAGTGTGATCTTACGGTAAGGCTTGCTTAGCATTTCGCCCCAAGAGCCTTTTTTCGCTGGTGCATTTGATTCTTCTACTTTTGCTTGCTCTTCTTCACCGTAAGCGATCACTTTGCTGTCGCTAGGTAGTACAAAGATCATGACCACAGCGGCTGCCAATGGTGGGATACCACCTACAAGCATTAGGCTTTCCCATGGTGCATCAATGCTTGCAATAAATGCTGCATACGCACCCATTACCATCAGTGCTACAGAGAACATAGAAGACGCGAATGCCGTCAACTTACCACGTACCGTTGGCGTAAATAGGCCGATCATTAGGCTTACTGCCACGGTGAAGTAACCACCCAGTGACAAACCAATGATGAAACGCATTGCTGCCCATGTTGCGTAGTCGGTGAACATCATATTGATGATCGTTGCGCCACCGTTTAGGGCTGTGATGGTAATAAGAGTGGATTTCTTACCAAATTTTGTTGCGAACCAAGCACAGCTCAATGCACCGATAAGTGCACCAACCGACTGCCATGTATAGAACTGGGCAGTGTCTGACAGGCTAATACCATCATACGCTTCAACGATGTATGGGCGTACGTAGTCAATAATTACAAAGTTATAACAATAGAAAAAGTAACCAACCAGTATCGCTAGATAGGCAGCTACCCTTTGAATCATAGGAACTTCGCTCATGTGTCTTTTGGCATTCATGACCGATAAACCTCTATTTCACTTAGGATTTGTTGCTATTCAAACTTAATGAACACGATCTTATTTGGATCATCTTCGATTTCGTGTCGGGGTGAATCATAGTTTTTTTAAGGTTATTAGATCCGTGATCAAAATCAATTTTAAAATGAATGCGTACCCATTTTGTGGGTTTTAGTGACAAGGATCTCACTAATCGGCGTTTTTGGCGATTTTGAATACATTTTCGCCTATATTGGTGATAATAATCACACTTACAGTGGGATTGTCGTTTAAAAATGCCTTTTTACAGTAATATCTGGGCATAATAATTAGCTACCCAGAATTAGGAAAACCTTAAAATGGTTACGTACTCAAGTTTTGTGGTGATTGCATTATATGTAGCAATTACCATACTAATCAGCTATTTAGTGAATAAGCGCTACAGCAATGGTGGCGACTTTTCCACGGGTGGAAAGCAATTTGGCTGGTTTACGGCGGGTGTTTCGATACTTGCGACTTACATTAGTGCGATGACGTTTGTAGGGATGCCTGGTTGGGTTTATAGCTCTGGCATGGAAGCGATGAGTATTCACCTTAACTATCCCATCGTTATCTTTTTCACTGTTATTTTCTTCGTACCAGTCTTTTATAAGCTGGGTCTGACTTCGATTTATGAATACCTTGAGCACCGCTTTGGGGTGTATGCAAGAACCATCAACTCGATTGTGTTCATTGTGGTTCAATGTATCTCAGCGGGTGTGATTTTGTATGCCGTAGCGCTGATCTTAGTGCAAGTTCTGCCTATCAGTATTTCTGAAGCCATTATCTACATTAGTATTTTCACCGCTTGCTATACCTATGCGGGCGGGATTTCCACGGTGATCTGGACCGATATGTTGCAATCTGCAGTATTGGTAGCAGGCAGCATCGCTATCTTTGCCATTCTAATGACAGAGATTAATGCGGCAGATTACCTTTCTCGTGATCACCTGAATATCATCAATTTAGACTTTGATTTAGGCGTAGATACCACACTCTGGGCTGGCGTGGTTGCCGTGAGCTTTCTGCATTTGAGTGTGTACGGCACCAACCAATTGATCATCCAACGCACGTTAGCGACGAGATGTGAAAAGACGGCGCAGAAGTCGATGCTGTTGTGTGGTTACGGTGCGTTTTTCGTGTACTTGTTCTTCGCGGTACTCGGTGTTCTTTTGAGTGTTTTCTATCAAGATCAATCGTTTGAAAACAGTAACGAAGTGATTTTGGATTTTGTATTCAACCACACTAACCCTATTGTGGTTGGTTTGATCATTTCCGCATTGGCGGCGGCCGCAATGTCGACGCTGGACTCGACCTACAACTCGATGGCGACCGTCGCGACGTTCGATATCTACAAGCGTTTCGTTCGCAAGAGTGCTGATGATGAGCACTACGAAAAAGTCGCAAGAAAGATGAGTTTGCTTGCTGCGGCCATGGTGGTAGTGCCAGCTCTACTGGCGGTATCGAATGAATCGGTACTCAAAACCATCGCTAGTCTGACTTCTATCTTCGTTGGTATTCGTTTGGGTTCATTCGTGCTTGGTTTATTCTGGGCGAAAGCCAATGAGAAAGGCGTGATCGTTGGCAGTATCATGAGTGTGATTGCGGTGTTTACTGCGATGTATCTCGACGTGGCTTGGCCGTGGTTCGCGCCAATTGGTACGTTCGTCTTCCTGTTGTTTGGTGTGTTAGTGAGCCGTCGTTGGGGCGCTGTGACTGCCGAGCAACAAATCTTTATCAATAATCAAAAACATCTTTTTGCAAAGCCAACCGCAAGCCATTACGGGCTGTTGGTGTTCGCTGTGGCGACCATCGCTGCTTGTATGGTTCTCCCTGATTGGCTTTATGCTGCATTGTCGTAATAGGTAAGTTTATGCTGTCCATCTTTGATATTTACAAGATTGGTGTGGGCCCTTCTAGCTCTCACACCAATGGTCCAATGATCGCGGGCTACCATTTCACTCGTTTGATTGAATCGAACTTGGCAAAAGTGGTTCGTATTCAAGTCGATTTATACGGCTCACTCTCGTTAACGGGGATTGGTCACCATACTGACCGTGCAACCATTTTGGGTCTGTTGGGCAACAAACCAGATACCATCAAAATCGCTTCTGCGAACAAAGCGATGCGCAAGGCGATTGAAGAGGGCATGATGTCTGTCGATGGCCGTCATGAAATCGAATTCAACTACAAAACGGACATGTTGTTCCATGAAGAGAACCTTCCTCTACATGAGAATGGCATGACGATTACTGCTTTAGATGCACACGGCAATCAGGTTGGGTTTGAAACTTACTACTCTATCGGTGGTGGTTTCATCGCAACTGCGAATGAACTGCAAAATGGCAGCGCGACTTCACCCGTAGAAGTTGAGTTTCCATTCTCCAGTGCGGACGAAATGTTGGCACAGGCAGAGAAGAACGGCATGAGTCTTGGCGGCATGATTCTGAAAAACGAACAAGCGTTTCAGGATATGGAAGCCATCAATCAACGTGCAGAACAGATCTGGCGTGTGATGACGCGTTGCATGGAGCGTGGTTTCGAGACAGAAGGTATATTGGATGGTGGCTTGAACGTGACCCGCCGTGCGCCTAACTTGCTGAAGAAGCTTGAAGCAAATGCAGCGATTGAAAACGATCCAATGGAAATCATGGATTGGATTAACCTGTTTGCTTTTGCTGTGAGTGAAGAAAACGCGGCTGGTGGACAAGTCGTAACGTCGCCAACTAATGGGGCGGCGGGTGTGATTCCTGCGGTATTGATGTACTACCATCGCTTCATCAAAGAGCTTGATACTAAACAGCTTAAAGACTTCCTTGCTGTATCCGGTGCGATTGGCATCTTGTACAAAACCAATGCGTCTATCTCGGGTGCCGAAGTGGGTTGTCAGGGCGAAGTTGGCGTGTCTTCTTCCATGGCGGCAGCTGGCTTGACCGCGCTACGTGGTGGCAGCAATGAGCAAATTTGTATTGCGGCCGAGATCGCCATGGAGCACTCACTAGGCATGACTTGTGACCCAATTGGTGGTTTAGTGCAAGTACCGTGTATTGAGCGTAATGCAATGGGGGCAATGAAAGCGATCAATGCATCTCGCATGGCATTAAAGCGCAACAGTAAATGTTTGATCTCGTTGGATAAGGTGATTGAAACCATGTATCAAACGGGCAAAGACATGAACAAGAAATACCGCGAGACGTCACTGGGTGGATTGGCTTTGATCCACCTAGCGCCGCCTTGCGAATAATAAGTTAAACAAGTTTAATCAACATAGAAAGCCGATGCACTGATAAGCATCGGCTTTTTTGTTGGTGTGAACAGTATGAATTTGGTGTGGCTATCGCAACAGGACATAGGGCCTATTAACGTAAGCGTGTCCCGCTGATATCGCATAAGGTAATACGACCTTACCAACGGAGAGCGCCGTGTTGACCAGTGGCTGAACGTTGATATTGGCATTCATCAAGGTAGGACGAACGTTGGGTGCCAAACGATAGTGACCGGGCGTTGAAACGCACCCAGAAAGTGTCGATGTAAACAGTAGTGCGGTGATGATTGATTTGATGGCTTTCATAGTCGTGACTCTCAAAAATGGTATCTTGGCTCTGGTTTTGGTTGTTGGGATGAGCCTTGGTTGAGAGGAAGATTGCCTGAGTCAAACGAACGTCACCATCAATGCGCAACAAGTCATAGCGCACAAGACTAAAAGTAACGCTAAGCGTTACCAAATAGGAGGTTTTGCTAGGAAGGGCGCTATAAAGGCTCCCTAGATGAGTTGTTTATCGCTTAGGAAGGGAATAGAAAACAGAAAAAAGCCAGAACGATGTCTGTTCTGGCTGAGTGTCCTTGGAGAAGAAAAGCATTATGCTGCTTTTAGGTGGCAGACGCGATTCTTGCCCAATCTTTTTGCTTGATAAAGTGCTTTGTCAGCTTGCTCCACCACATGATGGTAGCTAGTTTCTAATGGTGTAAATCCGACACTTGCCGTAAATCGGACATCACCGCAGCCAAGGGATAAATGGCTCCGTTGCAATGTCGTCAGGAAACCATCAAGCTGGTGCTTAGCATCAAACTCATCATTGGCTTGGAATACAACTGCAAACTCTTCACCGCCATAGCGCGCTAAGCAAATTCCCTTTGGCTTAGGGAAATTGTCCCGCATTACTTCGGCTGTTTTTTGAATCACTAAGTCACCAACGGGATGACCATACTTATCATTGATGTACTTGAAGTTATCAATATCAATCATCGCAATGAAGCGGTTCTCATTGCCAAGTTCTCGAGCAACTTTTTTTGCCAGACACGCTTTGTTCTCTAGCTGTGTCATTGGATCTTGATGACGTAAACGGTCATGTAACTTTAGGTTTGCTAACGCGATTTGTGCATAGTTTTGGATTAAGTTGAGAATACATTTGTAAGTCGGAAAGCGACAGCAGACATAAGTGACAGCCAGTAACTCCTGACCATCAAACAATGGAATGCAATAGTGGTTTCCATGAACTTTGAGTTTCTGAGCCAGTACATCCGAGTACTTTTTACTTCGATAGGATATTGATGACTGAGAAAAGCTTGCCGCTAGTTTGGCATCAGATAGGGTGAGTTTCTTATTGCCATGGTAATCAAGGGTATAAAAGCCGTGATTAATACTATCGTAAACGCAGAACTGTATGCCTCGATCAAAACAGAAGCGGTGAAGAACGCTTTTAAGTCGGGTCTTGAACTCACCAATATTCTTAGCACTGTTTAGTTTAGCTAGTGATAAATGCAGTTGGTATGTGAGGTAATTAATAATGATAGCAAGTGCTAAGAGGGACGCTATCACGGCGGCAGTGAGAGTAAACTGGTAACTACTGCTTAAGATATCGGCTCGATCTGTGCCAGCAACAAACACCCAGTTTAACGAATTGTCAGCATCAAAAACTGAAACCTTGAAGTGATCTTGGTAGTAATACTCATGCTTGCCAAATAGAAGCCCGCTAGCAACTTTCTCATGTATACCGCCGTGAAAGCTAATGGATTTATCGCCAATACGGCTAGGGTTTGGGTGAAATACAAGGCGCCCTGTGTCTCTATCTACCACAAAGACATAGCCCTTGCTTAATGTCTTCAAACCTCTTAACTGTTGGGTAGAGTGCAGGAGATTGAATTCTATCCATAACTGGGCGTTAGAATTTGGCAGAACATGTTTAACTGCAAATACCCATTCCTGTTTTAGATTGGGATATAAAGAAGAAATATAGAAATTGTCACTGATGGTATCGAGTTTGTGCCAATTGATATGAGAGGTATCTGCTAGGGCTACTTGGTTGGATAAGTCGTAAGCTACCTCTCCGTCACTTTTAATGAATAAGATGTTTGAGTATTGAGGAGAGTAATCGAGGATGCCATCGCTTAATGCTAGAAAATCGTCGCTCTGTAAGTTGTTATTGTTAGCCCGCAATGCTCTTTCTAATAGATAGAATTTACTGAAGGTAGCTTCAATTTGCGAGCGGATAAGCCTATCAGCAGTAATCAGGTTTGTCTGAGACTGACGATAAACCATTGTTTCAGAGTCAACAAACTGCGAATGAGCTAAATAGATCATTAAGCCCGCGAGAATGACCAAGTAGGGCCGTAGTATGCGTATTAATAGTTTAGGAAAAGCCATGCCAAATAACGTTGTTTTATAATGTGATTTGGCTGCCAATAGTAGACTTATTTCATGCTCATAACAATGCGTATGGTGTGTTTAATAACAGAAAGAAAACTCTATATCTGAGAATGCGTTAGAAAAGCGCCCAGATCTGAGTCTGGGCGCGTAAGTAGTATCATGATGTTGAGTATTATGGCTGAAAATGAAGAATAGCCATAGAGGTTGGAGACAAGAGTACTTCACCTTCAGCATGTCCAGGATTTAGGTTACGAACGTTAGTATCACAAATCGTTACCCATTCCTGATCTCGGTCATTTGGAAGTTTAAAGCGAGCAGGGACATTGGTTTGGTTGATTAGGTAAACAAGCTCTTCTCCATCTTTGCCAATTCCCAAATGTAAAGCAACTGAACTCAATCGGTTCCAATCGTCATGCTCCATCAAGGTGCCATCAATGCGGCGCCAAAAGATGCGGTTGTTATTGCGATTCTCACCACTGAACGCACGAATGAAAGGCACCATATATTGGTTTCGGTTGGCGACCATTTGTGACATCCACGTCTTGAAGTGTTGTTTACGTTCCGATGACGTCCAATCTAGCCAACTGGTTTCATTATCTTGGCAATAGGCGTTGTTATTACCACCTTGTGTATGTGAGAGTACGTCTGCAGTCAGGATATGCGGAATTCCAAATGCAAAGAGTAAACTTGCCATTAAATTGCGCTTTTGTTTTTCACGCGTAGCAATGACCATTAGGCTGTCAGTTTCGCCTTCGACACCGTAATTCTCTGAGCGGTTGTCACCGTGACCGTCTCGGTTCTCTTCGCCATTGGCTTCGTTGTGCTTCTGTTTGTAAGACACAAGATCTTGCAAGGTGAAGCCGTCATGATACGTGATGTAGTTGACTGTGAGTTTATAAGGCCAGTTTGCTGCACTGTAGATGTCACGAGAGCCCATTAAGCGCGTTGCGAATTCCTTCAGGTAGCCCTGATCTCCTCGCCAAAAGCTGCGTGAGATGTCGCGCAGTTTGTCGTTACATTCGTTCCAACCAAATGGAAAATTACCGACTTGGTATCCGTTAGGGCCGATATCCCAAGGCTCTGCAATCAGCTTGGTTTCACGCAATATTGGATCCTGCGCTACGGATTTAAAGAAAGCGGCTTCAGGGTTGTAGTCATCACCTTGGCGACCAAGTGTTGCTGCCAAGTCAAAGCGGAAACCGTCGACTTTAAACTCGCTCACCCAGTAGCGCAGAGTATCCATGACAAGATTTAGTGCCGGCTGGTATGTTAGATCTACCGTGTTGCCACAGCCTGTATAGTTTGCGAAGTGCTGGCCATGTTTAATATAAAAGCGAGGATCGAGCGCTTTTAGGTTGAAGACAGTGGAGCCCTCGCCTCCTTCAGCGGTGTGGTTGTAAACCACGTCTAAAATTACTTCAATGCCGTGCCTATGCAGTTCTCGTATGGTGGTTTTCAGTTCCGTTACGGCATCTTTTTCTGCATAGCGTGGATCCGGCACCATAAACAAGTATGGGTTATAACCCCAGTAGTTCACCTTATCCATCTTTAACAGATGTGGCTCATGCATACAGGCCGCAATCGGCAACAATTGCAGAGTGTTGATATTCTGCTGCTTGTAGAAGGCTAGCATTTCTGGAGACACTAAGCCTAAATAACGACCTCGATCTTCGCTTTTTACTTCAGGATGTTGCTTCGTTAATCCCTTTACGTGTGTTTCGAATAGCGTCATCTCTTCTCTGGGAATGCGTGGGTGTTCCGTGTCTTGCCAGTCAAACTCATCTTCAATAACCACACACTTAGGCATATCAAAGCTTTTGGCTGGAGAGAAGGGAGGTTGATAGTGGAGAGCTTTATCAATGGATTTTGCGTAAGGGTCGGAAATTAACAAAGGTTGGTCTTTATGCGTTACGACGTACCCATATTTTTGCCCGAGCTTGATGCCTGGGATAAAGGTATGGCGAATACCAGCGTATTCATTGGGTAGATCGTGCAAAGTGTATTCGCTCTCACTAGAAAACAAAGCGAGCTTGATGTCTTTGCTGTTTGGCGCGTGAATTGAAAAGTTACAACCTGCAGTATTCAAAGTTGCGCCAAGTGGGTACGGGCGAGAGTGAAATTTTGTCATTAGGGAATCTTTTTTTAATTTTATTGCTACCTTTAAGAAACTATAAGTAAAAAACTTTGTCTTACTAAGGTCAACCACCTCAACGACAAAAATATAAATGTAATTTAATTACTTTCTACTACCCATATTTTGCAAAAATATGAAATGGATATCACTTTGTAGTGACCTAAAACAGAATAAACTTACTAATTCCTCCCTATATTGGTGATCTGACTCGAAAAAACACCATTCGGTAATTTCTCTCATCCCTTCTCATCCCCCCTAAATTAGTTTGGGGTGGAGGAAGTCATCCTTGTACGCCTTGGGTAACCTTAAGACTGTTGAAACAAACGGGGACTTGTTCCCATCTTACCTCTTTTTCTTTTGGTGGTTTTTACTGCCTATAGCACCAAGAGAGAGAGCAGGGAAGACAGAATTATAAATACCCTTAATGGAGTTAAGAATGAAAAAAGTAAGTGCAATTGCTGCTGCTGTAGCTGCAACTTTAGCTGCTGGTTCTGCTTTCGCGGTGGATTTCCATGGTTACATGCGTGCTGGCGTTGGTGTAAGTGCTGACGGTGGCCAACAGGTTACATTTGAAAAAAGTAAAATTGGTCGTCTAGGTAACGAAGGCGATGTTTACGGTGAAGTTCAACTAGGTAAAGAAGTTTACAACAACAACGGTAAAACGTTCTACGTAGACTCTATGTTCGCAATGACTTCGAACGGTTCGAACGACTGGGAAAGCACATCTTCTAACTGTGGTCTAAACGACGCAGGCGATGCTGTAAGCTGTACAGATGACGCACAATTTGCTCTTCGTCAGTTTAACGTTCAAGCAAAAGGCGTTCTAAACTTCGCTCCAGAAGCAACACTTTGGGCTGGTAAGCGTTACTACCAACGTCATGACATCCATATCTCTGACTTCTACTACTGGAACATCTCTGGTGCAGGTGCTGGTATCGAGAACATCGAAGCAGGCCCAGGTAAACTATCTCTAGCATGGGTTCGTAACGACCGTGGCGATATCGTAGACCCAGGCAACGACGGTAAAGCGGCAAACGTGAACACTCTTGATGCACGTTACGCTGGTCTACAAGTATGGGATAACGCTTCTCTAGAACTAGGTCTAAACTACGCTCTAGTTAACGAGACTGATGCTGCTCCAAACAGCACTAAAGATGCTAAAGACGGTGTAATGTTCACTGCTGAGTTGACTCAAGGTCTAGATTCTGGCTTTAACAAAACTGTATTCCAATACGGTACAGAAGGCTACTCTAAGACAATGGCGTTCTACGGCGACGGCAACTGGTACGGTGCTGAAGCAAAAGATGGTGCATCTGGTTACCGCTTCATTAACTGGGGTGTGATCAGCATGGGCGAAAGCTGGGAAATGGGCCACCAACTAGTATACGGTGTTGGTGAAGAAATGTGGACTGGCCAAGACAAGTGGAAGACTGCTTCTGCTGTAGTTCGCCCAATGTACAAGTGGGACGACAACCACAAAACTATCTTCGAAGCGGGTTACGCTATGGATGATAACGATGGTTTCGAAAGCACTTACGGCAAATTCACTGTAGCGCAAGCTTGGTCTGCTGGCTCTAGCTTCTGGGCTCGTCCTGAAATCCGTCTGTACGCTTCTTACATCACTGCAGATGATGATAACAACACTAAGAAGTTTGACAACGGTAACGCAGACGATACTTTCCAATTCGGTGTACAAGCTGAAGCTTGGTGGTAATCATCTGACCATTTAAGTCCTAAATTGTCCTAGAATAATACAGCCAGAATTTCTCTGGCTGTATTTATTTTAAAAACAAGAAGAGTTGAGGTTAACGGTAATGAAAAAATGGCTTGCTCCCGTAATACTGGGAATGTTGGCTACAGGCTGTTCTACTATCGAGCAAGTAGAAATGAGCCCAAGCGGTCAACAACAGGTGATTACTCAATCGAGTGATATTCAATGGATTCCCGTTGAAGTACCTTTAGTTACTGAGTTTGCTTTGACTGATAAAAGCCAGATGCTTCTAAATGGAGAAAGTGCTGGCGCAATCGCAGCATTTGCACTTCCTGGTAACCGCGGTAGTCTTGATATTAAACTTGAGACGTTCGTAAGCAAAGAATTGCAGTTTTACGCGCCAAACGTTGCAGTAATAAACTCCCGTGGCGAAACTATCTACCAAGCAGATTTCTCACAGTTTAAGTATGAACCAGCAAAACTACTCGATGATGATAAGTTTGTACTTGATCTTAATGTAATTCCAGACATGACAGGTGATGAGCTGCATGTATTGATCTACACTACCTCATCTGACCTGAAAGGCAGTACTCAAGTTCTGCATCCTGCAAAAGCTTTCGCTATGGCGCGACATACTCAGCCGCCTGACATTGCTGATCCGCAAGCGAAACACAGCCCACTTGGCCAATTCCGCTTTTCAGTATCTGCGAATGACATCGTAAATACTAAGATTGTTGCGAAAAACAACAATATTCCTCAAGGTACGGATTTAACAAGTTACTACCATAAGTCAATCAAAGCGGCAGTAGCAGCAAACGATATTCCGAAAGCTCTCACACTACTTGATGAAGCAAAAGAGCTAGGTATTGAAGGTGCACAAGAAGTGTTTGTTAAAGCGGTGAATACCAAATAATTGAATAAAAAAGGTCAGCATTGTGCTGGCCTTTTTTATAGTATTTTATTCAATGAAAATGCACCCCTACATATAGTTAACTTATTCACAAAATGATTTGTTTTACTTTGTGTTTTATATTTTATAGATCAATAATTAAATGATATTCCTAACCTTAACTTACGTTGATTAGGAAATAATTAAATCCATCGAAGTAAATTGCCTAAGTAACTTGCAGAATATCGATATTTATATTTAAGTGGGATATTCAATATGTATCACAATCTTATTTGGCGGTTATTTACTTTCTATTATTAAAAAGGAATTAACGTGAAAATGAACATGATGAAGTCTTCGCTTGCTGCTGCTTTACTTGTTGCCCTTGTGGGTTGCCAATCAACCTCTGAACCAGAAGCTGCTGCTGAGTCTATTGTAAATATGTCACAAGACGAAGTTGTGGCTTTCATGGCGGCTTGTGATAACCCTGATAGTGCAGTAAAAGGACCGATCTCAAAACCATTATTTGTAGTAGGCACATTTGCTGATTCAGATTGGAAACATGTACCTCAGCGCCAGTACTCTTATAAAGGAAACAACTTTTATCAGGTAGTAACCGAAGAAAAAGTAGGTTCTTACAAAATGCAGTATGCGACAGAGTTGTGGTTCCCTCAGTTTACTGCAAAAGGCAATCGCATGAATGTAGGCGAGTTAACGCCACTAACATTTGGTGGCTACGGAACAGATACTGTTGTTGAAATAAAAGAAGATGGTAAATATGTATGGAGCCTTCAGTTTGAAGGTAAAGGCAAGCCTCTTCATGTGATGGTAAATAAGTGCCAATAATATTCCATTTAGTTATTTAAAAGTTATTCTTTATTTATTAACCCCTGCATGGAATACGTGCAGGGGTTTATTTTTGTTTTGGGAGAGTTTTATGAATAATATCCGCTATAAGGTATCGTTATATAAAACGTTGTTGGCATTAAGTGTGGTTGGAGCGCTATCAGCTTGTAATTCTTCCGGTGGAGATGATAACAATAATACTCCATTGCCTGATACGAGCTATGCCTGTCAAACGACCATCAAGGAACAAAGTAATCAACTTCGCATGTATCAGATCATGGTTGAAAGCTTTGTTGATGGAGACTCGAGTATTGGCCACGGCACGGGTTATGGGACCAGCCATCACAATGGCGACTTACAAGGTATTATTGATTCACTCGACTATATACAAGACTTAGGCATAAACGCGATTTGGCTAACACCAATTTTTGAGTCTGAAGCCATTGATGGCCAAGATCATTGGGCGGATCGTTTGGATGCTACAGGATATTTCGCGACAGACTATTTCAAAATTGATCCCCGTTTTGGCGATTTGGAAACCGCGCGAACGTTAGTTAATGAAGCTCACAAGCGTGGCTTGTATGTCTTCTTTGATGGTGTGTTTGGTCACCATAAAAATGGGTTAATCAAACCATCGCCATCGGGTTTACTACCTTCAGGTGCGAGCAACCCAGTCGATTACCCTGCAAGCTTAGATTTTTATAAAGAAGTTGCTACCTATTGGGTGAAAGAGCTGAAAATTGATGGTTGGCGTTTGGATCAAGCGTATCAAGTACCAACAGATGCTTGGACGAAAATTCGTAAAGCAGTGGATGAAGCCTCACAAAATGTCACTTATACCAATGCTGATGGCAAACAAGTGAACCCATTAGGCTACATGGTGGCAGAAGTCTGGAAGGGCGAGTCTGATATTGCGAGTGAGGCGTACGGTTCTGCCGATGACCCCGCATTATGCTCAGCGTTTGACTTCCCAATGCGCTATCGTATCTTGGAAACACTTGCAGTGAACGAGAGTGGTGTTGGTGGGCGAGGTGTTGATTGGCTAGACAATGGCTATCAAACCCACAATCAGTACCCAGCTCATGCTCAGCCAAACTTGATGATTGGTAATCACGATTTAGTTCGCTTTGGTGATTTGTTGCAACGAGGCGGCTTGGCTGATGTGAATGATGCGGAATACTGGCTACGCCATAAAGCAGCTTTTGCTTTCCAAGCCGCTTATACCGGGCCAATCACTCTTTACTACGGTGATGAAATTGGTGACCAAGTTGATGGCTTTGCCGCAAAAGAAGACAACAACACCTGTGCTATTAGAGGTGTGTGTGATGACCATGTTGCTCGCAGCAGCGCAAAGATTGAAGGAATAACGGCAACCTTAGACGCTAATCAAGTTGATTTGAAAAACTACGTGAAGTCATTGATGAATAAGCGTGCTGCTCACCCTGCTTTATACCGAGGCTCTCGTACTAACTTGGTCGCGAGCAATGGCAGTTATGTGGATTTGAAAAAGTCTGGTGATGACCAAGTATTGTTTGCACTCAATACGCTTGAGAGCGCGCGCAATATTGTGCTAACAGAATCACAAGTCGGCAGCAATCAAGCGCTGATAGATTTAATGACAAACCAACAAATCACACCAAGCAATGGGCAATACCTGATCCCAATGTCTTCTTTACAGGGACGCTTCTTTAAGGTGACGCCAAGCGCTAAATAAAATCAACTTCTCGATCTAAAGCCAAGTGCAGCTGCTGACCCCCATAGGCACTCACTTGGCTTTTTTACTCCGTTATCCTTCTGTTTTATATCGAACAATTGTTGTTATCTTTCGTCATAAACAGTACGCAGTTTGTGAGATGTTCTGCACGAGAATGAGAATATTCACATTCATGCAACGTAAAATTGTGATTTGACGCTTATTTATACGTAACCATTATGTTTATCTTTTCGTGGATTTATATAACTAATGGAAAATTATAATGAAATCCATAGCGAAACCCCTCTTTATTCTACCTTTGCTTTGCTCTCCATTTGCCTACAGTGATGTCATTAACGGTGACTTCGAACAGTGGAGTGGCAATACGCCAACCCAGTGGACGGTGATTGATTCTGGTATTGCAGTATCTCCTACCAGTAATCAAGTTCAGTCTGGTGGTTTAGCCGCACAAGTGGTCGTGAATACGGGGACACAAAGTAACACCGATTTTTTGCAAACCATTAATGTGGAGCAAGGAAAAACTTACCCATTTTCAGTTTCTGTTTATCACACTGAAGGTAATGTTAAAGCGCGTCTGATCGTCGATGGATACCATGGTTACACGAACCCCAACCAAACTAATCAATGGCAGCAGTTAACACACAGTTATACCGCATCATCAAATAAAACCATTAATGTCGGTCTAAGGTTCTATGATGAATCGGGCTTTGATGGCTCAGAAGTGGTGTTCATTGATAACTTTCTACCGAACCAAGATAGTGGTGGTACTCAGCCTCCAGTTGAAAGTTGCAACGACAATGAAATCCTATTGACTTTAACGACTGACAGCTATGGCTCAGAGACTAGCTGGGAACTGAAGGACAACCAATCAAAAGTACTGTTCTTTGGTCAAGGTTTCGATTCCTCTAAAACCTATGAAAAAACCATGTGCCTAGCGGATGGCGATTATCAATTTACCATCAATGATAGCTATGGTGATGGTATTTGCTGTAGTAGCGGTAACGGCTCATACGTCTTGATGTTAGGTCAAGAAACGCTAGCATCAGGTGGTGAGTTTACTCAATCGCAAACCACCAATTTCACCCTTGGTGAGACAACCACGCCACCCGTGGTTGGGGAATATTACAAAGCGGCAGAGGGCAAAACTGGCTTTGCATTGAAAACAGCACTGTTCAATATCATCAATAACCACACGGGGCGAGGTTACTCGGCGATTTGGACCTTGGTGAAAGATGCGGATCTGGATAACTATTATGAAAAAGATGGTTCGATTCTTGATATGTATTCGGAAAAGCCGCTAGGCAATGATACGGTTAGTTTCACTAAAGTCACAGACCAATGTGGTCAATACAGTAAAGAGGGAGATTGCTACAACCGAGAACACTCATTCCCGAAAAGCTGGTTTGGTGGCAAGGTAGAGCCGATGAACTCTGATGGCCACCACCTGTTTGCAACGGATGGCTATGTTAATGCGAAGCGTAGTAATTGGCCATTTGGTGAGGTTGGTAGCAGCACTTACATTTCTAGTAATGGCTCAAAATTAGGTTCGGCGAGCGCGTCTTTGGGCTACTCAGGTACAGTATTTGAGCCGATAGACGAATTTAAAGGAGACTTTGCGCGTGCGTATTTCTACATGGCAACACGCTATGAAAACGTTATTGGTAACTGGGAGGCGAACTCCAGTAGCTCTGATGCGGTTCTCAATGGTAACAGCACGACAGTATTTGAACCGTGGATGCTAAGCATGCTTAAGCGTTGGCATAAGAATGATCCTGTTAGCGCAAAAGAAGTGAGTCGTAACCAACAAGTATTTGAGTTTCAAGGAAACCGCAATCCGTTTATCGATCACCCTGAGTTTGTTGAGATGATTTGGGGCAATTAACCCTCAACCATTAAGAACACGAAAGCCGCTTAAGTTAAACAGATTAGCTTGGCGGCTTTTTTAGAGAACAAAAAAGGGGAGGTATTAACCTCCCCAAACTAGCACATGATTGCGCCTACTGTATTAGTTCTTCGTTACAGTTACGATTGGAGCTGCTTTGTCTGCTGCATTGAAGTGGAAGTTGTAGCTTCCATCTTCAGGTAGCGTGATAGCAATATCTGAGCTTCCACCACCTGCGGCCATTTTAAAGCCTGAACCGAGCTCAATCGAACTACCTGAAGTGCCACCAAAGTTAGTGTTTCCTTCGTTTGCATTCCAGTCTGCAGAAGCGATTTTCATTTGGTAGCTACCTGCTTTGAAGTCCATATCTAATGAGTAGACATCGGCTGCCTCATAGCTAAATTTCGCCGGAGAGTCCGTTGCTGGAGTATCCCAAGTCGTAATAGTGCCACGTAGATAAAGCGCAGTTTCACCAAATGTTGGTGCGTCAGCAGCTTTAGTCACTGACACAACTGGCTTGTCTGCAGAGTTATTTTGCTCGTGTACAGCGTTTAAAATAAACGTGTATTTACCTGTTTCAGTGACCTTCAGTTTACAGTTTTCCTCTTTGCCTAGATCTACAGAACTAGATGATTGGTCCGAGTTGTGGCAGCCAAAGTTAGGTGTACCCCAATTATCATCTGCGAATTTAAAACCGTAGTCCCCAGCTTCAAGTACACCAGTTAACGAGTAAATACCGTTACCGATAAATGACATTTCCCAATCTGCTACTGGTTGCCAGCCGTTCATATCACCACGAACATAAACTTTGGTTTCTCCATAAGGAGGAATGCTTGATACATCTTTGTTGTCAGTATTTACAGGTAGGCCAGCACCTTGCGCACCAGCTTGTGGTTGAACAAATACCGCTGTAGTTAGTGCTGGTACTGTGAATGTCTCACCAGAGAAGCTCGCGCTTTTCACGATGTCATCTGTCGAGTTTTTCTGAACTTCATGCAGTTCGAAGCCCGCAGCGCCTTTCACAGTGAAGGATTGAGCTGTAGATGTCGAGTTAACTACCGCTACGATTGCATCGTAGTTAGGATCTAAATCTGCACCAGCAGATGTGCCGTCATCAATCGACATAACGATTAGACCTTCAACTTGGTTGTCACCAACATTGCGGAAGTCTACACGGTTCATCACGTCTTGAGCGGTATCTAAGCGGAACAGTTCGCTTGTACTACGGATTTTCAGTAGTTCTAGGAATTGTTGCTTAGTTAGCTCGATATCATCTTTATCAGGCATTGCACTTGCATCGTCGATGATCTTCTTGATCAGTTCCCAGTTCGCACCGTCTTTGTCTTCACGAGGTAGACCAACGTTCCAGTTGTTATCGCTTCCGTCGAAGAAAACACGGTTGAACCAATCACCAGAGTCGTAAGAGTCACGCTGCATTGATTTAGAACGAAGTAACTCAGAACCCATGTGGATGAATGGAATACCTTGTCCTAACATCACTGTAGATAGCGATACAGACTGCATACGAGCTCGCTCAGCAGAGCTTGTACCTGTCGCGATTTTATAAGCGTTGTTGTCCCATAGGGTTTGGTTATCATGCTTAGAAACGTATGAGATATTCTCAGAAGGCATCTTAGTGTAGCCCGCAGGAGCACCATTGTAGTCTACGTTTTTACCAAGTTTTGTTTCGCCTTTGTAATCTAGAAGTACGTATTCTGCTAGGTTACCAGCCATGCCGAGACGAACGAGATCTTGGTTATGTAGACGTCCATTAACAGCATCTGCATCAGTCTTAGTTTCTTCGTTTGGATAAGCTGCGTTACCAAAGCCTTGGTTGAAACGAAGAGGATGTTTGCCTTCCGAATCTACACCACCATCGAATGGGCTGCCACCGCGAACCGCGTCACGTAGACGGTCAGAGAATGTACCAATCTCAGTGCCTGCCATGTTGATTTGGGTTGCTTGGTCGAAGCGTGCGTTGTTTGCTACTTCACCAAAGTCCCAACCTTCACCGTAGAATAGGGTGTTAGGATCAATTTCACGAACTTTCTTCAGTGCATAAACCATCACATCTTTTGGCTGGTGGCCCATTAAGTCGAATCGGAAACCGTCAACTTTGTAGTCGTCTGCCCAAATCAATAATGAGTCAACCATCAGTTTACCCATCATCAAGTTCTCAGTTGCTGTGTTGTCACAACAAGTAGAGTTTTCAACACCACCAGTGTTTACGTTTAGGCGGTGGTAGTATCCAGGGACGATCTTATCGAGTACAGACTTATCATTTACGCCAGATGCATTAGTGTGGTTGTAAACCACGTCCATGATAAGTTTTAGATCCATTTTGTGTGTAGCTTGAACCATTTCACGGAACTCAAGAATACGCTTAGAACCGTTTGGATCGGTTGCGTAACTGCCTTCAGGCACAGTGTAGTGGAATGGGTCGTAGCCCCAGTTGAAGCTATCTAACATGCGTAGATCGTTCATCAGAGCTTGTGCTGCGCCTGTCGAAGGATCATAGCTGTTAAGCAGATCTTCGATCACTTTGCCGTTGTCTTCTGTACCACAAACAGCCGCTTCCGGTTTCACACCACAGAGTTTTCCTACCGTATCTGTAATATCAACACGGTTTTCTGCATTTTCATCTACGGTTGCGATGTCAAAAGCAGGAAGGATATGCAGCGTAGTTAGACCTGCGTCTTTTAGTGCTTGAAGGTGAGATACTGATTCACGATCTGCTTCTGTTAAGGCTAGGTATTTGCCGTTCAGGCTTGCTGTACCTTTACTATCATTGAAGCTGAAATCGCGCAGGTGTGATTCGTACAGTACGTGGTCTTCGTCTTTCTTCACAGTTGGGCGATCATAGTTATCCCAACCTGCAGGTTTTAAGCTAGAGTCATCGAGATCAACAACTTGAGAGTACAAAGAGTTTTCAGATAAGCTCAAAGAGTAAGGGTCTGTTACTAGGCGAGTTTCAATTTTACCTGTTGTTGGGTGGTAGACCTTCACTTGGTAGCGGTAGTACTGATTTACTACATTGCTTTGTGCCTCAGAAGCCCAGATACCCGTTGCAGGGTCTTCTGTCATAGCGACTGTCGCTTGTTCGTTTAGGTTTTCATCATAAAGGACCAGTTCTACTTCTTGAGCTGTTGGTGCCCAAAGTTTGAATGTCACAGCCGTTCCTTCAACAATTGCCCCTAGCTCTTGCCCGATTGCGTTACCGGCTTCAGCGTCTGCAAATACCGCATCCAGAACCCCTGGTTTTTGTACTTCGGTTGCCGCAGTGACATCGCCATTTGCATTGTAAGCAACCATCACGATTTGTGATTTTAGGATTTTGTGGAGGATATCTGCATCCACACTGATACCCGCGGCTTTTAAATCAGCAAGGTGACGGAAACGCGATTTAAGCTCATCCGATAATTCACCAACCTTAGTGAGTTCAACTGCAGTGCCGCCAGTAATCGTTTTGTCTTCACCCATCTTTATATCGTTGCTCAAGCTGTAGAACAGCTTGATTGAATCAGCATCTTTGGCTGCTTCCCAAGCGATGGTTTCAGCGTCTAACCAATGTGCTTTTTGGCCATCGATATCGACAGGACGCTCTTCAATTGGTTCGTAATAAAGCTCGCTACTACCATGGAAGCCAAATAGTCCTTTTGACTCGCCAATTTTCGTTAACTCCACTTTAGAGTTGGCACTACCGAATGCTTTGTCATTATCTTTGTGAAGAATAAAGTTCATACACTCATGGGGATCAGATGCATCTGGGTTTACTTTTAGTACATAGTAAGCACCATAGGTATCGCTGATACCATCAAACGGGCGAGGAGCGCTCCAATCTGTACCGCCTGAGCCAATGCCCATCGCATCGAGATCGGTACTGGTACAGCCTTCGCCATTCCATAGGTGTAATCCCCAGCCTTCGTAGTCACTTGCACTAGCCGCTGCTGCAGTGTCGCGTTTATAGTAAATTACGACTTCATTTTCTCCAGCTGGGTACAGGCCGGAATTGTTGTTTTCTTCGCTAGAACTGTCGCTACCACAGCCGCTAAGTACCGCAATTGACAGAAGCGGTAGAACGGTTTTGGCAACGGTAGATAGTTTGAATGTTTTGTTGTCCACGTTTACATATCCATTGTTATAAAATCTGAAAGTAGGCAGAGCGAGATGCTCTAGAGGAAATGTGCACGTAAATGCTAATACACTGATGCATCAGCAAAATGTGAATGCAGGCAGCTAAGTTATTTGCAAGTTAAAATTTAGTCGCAGTATGACTTTGGGTCACAAATTAAGTACTAAACTCAACACATAATGAGAGATGCGACTCAAAGCCTATACATAAATTAAGTGAGGAGTAGAGCAGGGGGATGATAAGGGAGGAGAATCACTCAGCCCCATTAGTGTGATTGAGATCAATAAATTCTTAGTGGTTAATTTGTAATTAGAAAAAAGATTTACAAATTACGTAGTGATAGCAGTCCCCTTACTGTCTCAAACTTCAGATTTTGATCAAACGGTCGTTATATAATAAAGAGATATTTTAAGCGCCCTGTTGGGGTATGTTTAAGCCGATATATAAAAGAGGCTAACTATGAGTAGCATGGGGATTGCTATTGGTGCAACTGGCCTTTCTCTTATTCTGATTTTTGTCTGGATGGTATCGCTGTCGATGCGGAAAAAGCGCATAGAGCTTGAAAAGAAAGCTCGCGAAGCTGCTTATCGCCGAGCGATGCAAAAGGCACGCGAACAAGAAATCAAAGAACGGGAATTTAAAGCAGAAACGGGTCATATTCCGACAATCCTGTATTTGGCGAAAGAGGCAGAGAGAGGAAACGTCAGGAAGGCTTATTACTGGTATGACAAAGCGGCAAAGCTAGACAATGTTACTGGGATGTACGGCGTAGTTCGCTTAAGTGAACGAATGCGTGAAGATGTCATTCTTAAAGAGCAAGCTAACTTTTGGCGCGTCGCAATTGCTGGTGTTGAGGGTGATGTTGACGCTAAGTTTGCGACAGGGAAAGCGTTGATCTTTGGGCGTGGTACGGAAAAAAACATTCCTAAAGGATTGCAGCTAATACAAGAAGCCGCCGAGGAGAAGTGCATTCCGGCGATACTTTATATGGGGGATTGGCAAAAGTCTCCTGATAACCTTGCTCGAAATGAAGCTGATGCTCTCTATTGGTACATGCGAGCAGCAGAAGAAGAAAGTCCTGAAGGTAAAGTGCAAGTTGGATTGTGCTATTTATATGGCACGGGAGTAGAGCAAAATCATCAAAAAGCGTGCTACTGGTTAGAAAGGGCTGCAGAAAGCGGTAGTGCAGAAGCTATGTATCATGCAGGTGAGGCTTGGAAAGACAACGGAAAAACGGGGAATGCGATAGCCTATGTTTGGCTATTCTTATCGGCTAGCTTTGGTTATGAGCCTGCTAAAGTTCTGCGAGACAAGGTTGCGGCTAACATTGGTGTTGATGTTGTTGTTGGACTGCAAGCCATCGCAAAGCCGCTGCAACGGAAGCTTAGTTCTGGAGCTGTTAAGAAGCACTCGATTATACGTGCGCTGAATAAGGTATATAGCCGTGAACCATATTTTCCAAATGAAGAAGACTTGTTAGTGCCCGGAAATGATGAAGAAATGGAAGGTGTCATCCAGAGTGATGCTACTTTTGAACCACAGAGCGTAGAGCAACTTGATGGTACGAATGTGAGTGGCAGTTCTCCTGAAACGACACTGTCAAAAGAGGCATTAGATTTCACTCAGAACTTCTTGTCTCCTCAGAAGCCGCACTAGGTCAATAACCCTTAATTTTTGAGTTTCTTAGTGATAGCCCAAGTAACAGCCGTTGCTTGGGCTTTTTTATATCTGTTGCTATACCCAAGTTACGTCGAAATGCTAGGTTCAGTGAGAATGATTTGGTTTGTAGACGAGCGGTGATTGAAGGTCTAGTGAGTCTATGTAAAGAATCCGAGTATACGAGCCAAGACAGCTCGTCCTTCGGGAGCGGGTTATAGACCCGCGTTCTTTTTTAAAGAATCGCAGTGTTAAACAGCTTGGAGAGTGCCCGCTACTACACTGTGTTGTTGTCCTTAAATTCGAATCAATGAAAACACGCTGAACTCTGCATCTTGAAGTCACGATAGTGATACACGGTTAGAGTAGTTGCATATTAAAGTATTTCTTACACTAGTGTTAATTTATAGCTACTTTTGTCTTTAAAATTTTTATCCTAAAAATGTAGAAATATTATTTTTTGTTAATGAGTGGATATTTAATAGCGTACACTTTCTGTTCTTATTTCAACATAAAATGGAAACATGATCTGCTTTGTAAATGTTTTTCTTGTATAGAGGGAATTCCCCCCTTGTTTCTTTAACCTAATATAGCTCAAATCAGGTTCGCTAAAAATAAAAAGTAAGTTTGCTCAATAAATGACAAATTAATAACTTTAATGGATACAAATTAGTTTAACTAATAGTAGCTATTAATTTTTGTATTAGTAAAAGCAAACTTTATATTCTGACTTATATTGAAAGCTCATGCCTTTAGTATGGTCTCTAGCGAATTATAATATAGAACACAGTTCTAAAAGATTTAGGAAGTGATTTTATTTAACATTTTTAGTATAGAGTCGGAGGTTGCTTTAGCCTCCTAGATATACTTTAGTAGAGATTTGTGTATGTTGAGAATCATTAGTGCAGATAAGTTCATCTCATCAAGGTTTATCTTGGAATACAGCAAAGTGGAGTTTGCGTCTTTGTTGGGTGTTTCCGTTGCTAAGATAACCAATATAGAGAGTGGCAAATCTTCGATTCCCCCTGTTTACGATTATGCGATTAACCATTTGCTGAGTGAACACCCCTTCAAAGACAGCGCCGTAGAGGCACTGTGCACGCATGAAACGCTTAACTTTGCACGTAGAGTTGATGTGAACTCTAAGGTGCAACGTTTGTCCTGTAAGCGTTGCGATAGTCGAAGGCTACATGTGATGGCAGGTATGAGTGGGCTTTACTTTGTTGAGTGTATGGACTGTAAACATACGATGTATTCATCGGGCATTGCCGTTAAGCGCTACCAGCAATGGTCAAATGGTGGAGTAAAACTCGATAGCCATTTATTTAATTGATTTTGTATTAACCTACCATTCAAAGTAAAAAGCCATTAGCATTTGTGTTGATGGCTTTTTTGTTATGTGTTTAAATTTAGTTAAATTACATCTGTTGATAATCACTAATATTACAACGCCAAGCCATATATAGTGATTGAAATCGCAAAATTTTATTTTCCTAATATTTGTTTTTCAATAATAGCAGTCTAAATCACACAATTTTAATGATTAGTTTCAATAATAACCAAATCTAATATCATCAGCCTCGTGGTTTAAAAGTGATTAAAGTCTCGAAATTTAATTTCGATAAAATAAGTCTTTTAATAATGAACATATAGTCACGAAATTTGTTTTTTGAATTTTAAATATTAATTTCCTTTGTAATATCTGTACCTGTCGTTTTTAAAGAACAAATAAGAGATATTCCAAATGAATCGTTTAGTAATTGGTGTTAGTAATTACATGCCAGAAGATTTTAGTTTATTGTCTGAATCTCTGGATGAAACCTACAATAGATCCCTACAACCATTAGATCATGTTGAATTAACAGATGTTGGCGCAGCTATTATTACCTCTACAGATATTAAAGCTGGTCTACATAAAGCAATTTCTGAAACTGGCTATGGCATTCCTGTATTCCTAGTTATTGATGAAACTCCAGTTTCAGCAGAAGATTATGTTTGGTTGACAGGTGTGATTGATTTAGAAAGACAATCAATCGAGTACTACTGCCGTCAAATCAATGAAGCGGTGACTAAATATGAAAGTCGTTTGCTTCCTCCATTCTTCAAACAATTGACTCACTACGTAGATATGGGTAACTCTGCGTTTGACTGTCCTGGACACCAAGGCGGCCAGTTCTTCAAGAAACACCCAGCTGGTAAACAGTTCTATGATTTCTTCGGTGAAAACCTGTTCCGTAGTGACTTATGTAACGCCGACGTTGATTTAGGTGACTTGCTTATCCACGAAGGCTCTGCGCACCAAGCTCAAGCACACGCAGCGAAAGTCTTCAACTCAGATAAAACCTACTTCGTACTAAACGGTACTTCAGCGTCAAACAAAGTGGTATGTAACGCGTTGGTGACCGAGGGCGACTTGGTGATGTTTGACCGTAACAACCATAAATCAAACCACCATGGTGCGTTAATCCAAGCAGGTGGTACGCCAGTTTACCTAGAAACAGCGCGTAACCCTTGGGGCTTTATCGGTGGTATGGACGAGCATTGTTTTGATGAAGAATACATCCGAGCTCAAATCGCGAAAGTATCACCAGAGCGTGCTCGTGATGAACGTCCATTCCGTCTAGCTATCATCCAGCTTGGTACTTACGACGGTACTATCTACAACGCACGCTACGTGATGGATAAGATCGGTCATCTTTGTGACTACATCTTGTTTGACTCTGCTTGGGTTGGTTACGAGCAATTTATTCCAATGATGAAAGACTGTTCACCACTGTTACTGGATCTGAAACCAGAAGACGCAGGTGTACTTGTAACTCAGTCTGTTCACAAACAACAAGCTGGCTTCTCTCAAACTTCGCAAATCCATAAAAAAGATGCGCACATCAAAGGACAGGCTCGTTACTGTAACCACAAACGCTTCAACAACGCGTTTATGATGCATGCATCAACATCACCATTCTATGCACTGTTCTCTGCACTGGATGTGAACGCGAAGATCCACGACGGTGAAGCAGGTTTACGTTTATGGCGTGATGCTGTGAAGACAGGTATCGAAGCGCGTAAAGAAATCCTTAAGAGTTGTGAACTGATCCGCCCATTCGTACCAGCTGAAATTAATGGTAAGCCATGGGGCAGCTACGACACTGAAGAAATCGCATCTAACAAAGAGTTCTTCATGTTTGAACCAAACGCAAAATGGCACAAATTTGAAGGCTACGGTGAAGGTCAGTACTTCGTTGACCCATGTAAACTGCTGTTAACGACAGAAGGTATTGCTGAAGATGGTGGTTATGCAGACTTCGGTATTCCTGCAACGTTGTTGGCTAACTTCCTACGTGAAAACGGCATCATCCCTGAGAAGTGTGACTTGAACTCTATCTTGTTCCTTCTAACTCCAGCAGAGGATATGGGTAAGATCCGTCACCTAGTGGCACAGATCAACCGCTTCGAAAAATTCATCCGTGATGACGCGCCATTAAGCATTGTACTGCCACGCGTGTTCGAAGCGAACAAAGAACGTTACCGCGGCTACACCATCCGTCAGCTATGTCAAGAAATGCACGACATGTACAAAGAGCTGAACGTTAAAGAGCTACAAAAAGCGATGTTCCGTAGCGAATACTTCCCAACAATGGTTCACAAACCAGATGTTGCAACCCGTAAATACTTCCGTGGTGAGTGTGACTATGTATCACTGAAAGAAGCAAGCGGTCGCGTCGCATCAGAAGGTGCGCTTCCTTACCCTCCAGGCATCCTATGTGTTATCCCAGGTGAGGTTTGGACTCAACAAGTTGTGGATTACTTCCTATCACTTGAAGAGGGCATCAACCGCTTCCCAGGCTTCGCTCCTGAAATTCAAGGTGTTTACCTAGAAGATGTCAATGGTCGCACTACTGCACATTGTTACGTCCTAAAAGATTAATCTACCCCGTTCGCACCGAGCCATCAGGCTCTGGTGCGAACCGTTTATTCGTGGAGAATAATTTATGAGTACTGAAACTAAAAAAATGTCGGTGGTGCAGTTAACCATTTTGACATTCATTAACATGGCGGGTTCGGGCATCATCATGTTGCCAAGTAAGTTGGCGCAAGTGGGCACGATCTCGATTCTATCTTGGCTGATCACTGCGGCAGGCTCACTAGCTTTGGCGTATGTATTTGCAAAATGTGGTCGCTTTAGTAAGCGTGAAGGTGGTATGAACGGTTATGCCTCTTACGCGTTTGGTAAATCGGGTGCATTTATGACCGGCTGGACCTATGGTTTGTCACTACTGATTGCCAATATTGCGATCGCGATTACCTGTGTCGGTTATGGCTCTGCTTTCTTTGAAGTGACGTTATCACCAGTTGAAACGTGTTTGTATACCATCGCTATCCTTTGGATTTGTACCTTTGCTAACTTTGGTGGTGCAAAGATCACGGGTCAAATTGGTTCGTTCACTGTGTGGGGCGTTATCCTTCCGGTTTGTTCTTTGGGTATTGTTGGTTGGTTCTACTTTAGCCCAACAATGTACGTTGAAGCATGGAACCCACATCACCTACCATTTGGTGAAGCGGTAAGTGCATCTATCGCGATGACTCTTTGGGCGTTCCTAGGTCTAGAATCAGCGTGTGCTAACTCAGAAGCAGTAGATAACCCAGAAAAGAACGTACCGATTGCAGTATTGGGCGGTACATTAATTGCGGCTGTGGTTTACATTGTTTCGACTAACATCTGTTCTGGTATTGTAGCGAACTCTGAACTAGCAGCATCAACAGCGCCATTCTCAACGGTATGGACAGTGATGCTAGGTTCTACTGCTGGTAAAGTGGTTGCGGGCATGGCAGTACTTGCTTGTGCTGGTTCACTACTAGGTTGGCAGTTCACTATCGCTTCAGTATTCAAATCTTCTTCAGATGCAGGCTTCTTCCCTAAACTGTTCTCAGAAGTTGATAAACGCGGTACGCCTATCAAAGGTATGGTAGCGATCACTGTGATTCAATCTGCATTGTCTTTGATGACCATCTCACCAACATTGAACGAGCAATTTGAAGCGCTGGTTAACCTAGCGGTGGTAACTAATGTTGTTCCTTACATCCTATGTATGGGCGCAATCTTCATTATGCAGCAAGTGGCTCATGTGCCTGAGCGTGAAATGAAGACGACAAACATTATCGCTTTGATCGGTTCAGTATACAGCTTCTACGCACTGTACGGTTCTGGCTATGACGCAATGATGTGGGGCTCTATTGTAACCTTCCTAGGTTGGAGCGCTTACGGTTTGATTGCATCGAAACACGAACCTCTAGCTAACTAAGCTTTTCAATCGAGCCTTCCCATACGCGGTGTGGAAGGCTCTTTTGTTTTATTTTTAGGGAGACCACCTGATTACTCGCCATTCATAACGTGAAAACTCATTTTTGACATTTGGAGGACGAAAGATGATTAGCCAACCTGTTAAAATCGGTGACGATACCGTCGTAGTCATTCCAAGCGTGATCCTGAGTGAACTCGGGATAAGGGAAGGGGACACCCTCGAAATTGCGCTCAATAAAGACAAAATGGAAATTAAGAAAATGGTACTGAAAACCAACTCTCCAACCGATTCAAACCAAGACGGTGAGAATTGAGTGAGAGAATTGAGGTTTGTCGGATACACTACTGGTTTCGTAAATTGGCGCTTGCCGCTGTCTTTGAACTATTGATAATTACAAGAAGAGGTCTGGTACTATGCAAGGTATCCTCTCTATACAATCGCATGTTTCTTTTGGCCATGCTGGTAACAGCAGTGCTGTTTTCCCAATGCAACGCATGGGTTTCGAAGTGTGGCCTATTCACACTGTTCAATTTTCTAACCACACTCAATATCAAGAAGGTTGGACGGGTCGTGCGTTTTCTGCTGATGACATCAACGAGTTGGTTCGTGGCCTTAGCAATATAGGCGCCCTGGACAAATGCCAGGCAGTGCTTACGGGCTATCAAGGCAGCGCAGAGCAGTGTCTTGCCGTTGCTGAAACGGTCGCAAAAGTGAAACAAGCTAACCCAGAAGCTCTGTATGTGTGTGATCCGGTAATGGGTGCTCCTGACAAAGGCTGTATTGTTGCTCCGGGTATCGCAGATCATTTATTGACTCGTCTAATGCCAATGGCTGATGTGATAGTCCCTAACCAGTTTGAACTGTCTCAATTTGCAGAGATGGAAATCCATACCTTGGATGATGCGATTGAAGCTTGTCAGCGCGCATTAGCAAAAGGTCCCAAAGTGGTATTGGTGAAACACCTGTACTGTCTGTCCGATACGAGCTTCAATATGTTATTGGCTACGCAGGAAGGTGCTTTCCTTGCTAAGCGTCCTCAATTTGAATTTGAAAAAGCACCAGTAGGTGTTGGTGATTTGATTTCAGCGATCTTTACCGCAGGCTTGTTAAAAGGCTGGACACCAAAACAAGCGTTCCAGCATTGTCATGATGCTTGCTATGGCGTATTGAATGCGACTCACCAAGCCGGTGAGTGGGAGCTGCAAACCATCGCGGCACAACAAGAGTTTGTTGAGCCTAGCGAGCATTTCCCATTAGAAGAAGTTGCATCAAGTAAGTAGCTTTGAGTTTAAATAAAAAAAGGGAGCCAATTGGCTCCCTTTTTACATTTTGTATGCGAGTACTATTGCGCTTTTTGCTGTTCTGCTTTGCAAACTGCTGCTGTGAAAATAACGTCCGTTGAGCTGTTTAGTGCAGTCTCAGCCGAGTCTTGAATCACACCGATGATGAAGCCAACTGCTACAACCTGCATTGCTACGTCGTTTGAGATACCAAACAGACCACACGCAAGAGGAATAAGAAGTAGAGAACCACCGGCAACACCAGATGCACCACAAGCTGATACAGCAGCCACGATGCTTAGTAGTACTGCAGTCATTAGGTCTACTTCAATGCCCATAGTGTGAACGGCAGCTAGGGTTAAAGTAGTGATGGTAATTGCAGCACCAGCCATATTGATGGTTGCGCCAAGAGGAATTGAGACAGAGTATGTGTCTTCGTCTAGTTTCAGCTTCTCACAAAGCGCCATGTTAACTGGGATGTTTGCAGCACTTGAGCGAGTAAAGAATGCGGTTACACCACTTTCACGTAGACATTGGAACACTAGCGGGTAAGGATTCTGCTTTGTCTTTACAAAAACAATCGCTGGGTTAACAACTAGAGCGATGACCATCATTGCGCCGAGTAATACAGCAAGAAGGTGAGCATAACCTGCAAGTGCACCAAAGCCTGTCGTAGCAAAGGTAGAAGCCACTAGGCCAAAGATACCAAATGGAGCAAGACGAATAATGAAGCGAACAATGTGAGAAACGCTGTGGCTTAGATCTTCGAATACTGCTTTAGTTGTCGCAGACGCGTGGTGTAGTGCAAGACCAAGACCGGCACCCCATGCAAGGATACCAATGTAGTTTGCTTCTACTAGTGCATTTACTGGGTTATCAACCAGTTTGAAGAGTAACGTTCGCAATACTTCAGCAATGCCTTGAGGTGGCATTGCACCTTCAGCACCGGTTACCAGAGTTAGATTGGTAGGGAAAAGGAAGCTCAGAACCACGGCGGTCAGTGCTGCGAAGAACGTCCCCATCAGGTATAGAACCACAATTGGGCGCATGTAAGTGTGCTGGTTTTTCTTTTGGTTCGCAATTGAAGCGGCAACCAAAATAAACACCAAAACTGGAGCGATTGCTTTTAAAGCGCCTACGAATAGGCTACCGAGTAATCCTGCGCTTTCAGCGTGCTCAGGGGCAATCGTTGCGAGCAACGTACCGAGAACAATACCGACGAGGATTTGGAGAACGAGGTTACCGCGAGCGTATCGGGCAACGAGACTGTTGTGTTGCATACATCATTCCTGCAATTTGATTACTTATCCTGTTTTTATAAATCCAGCCATTTTCTTGCTGAATATCACATATCTTAGCTTGGTAATATTTTGTGTCTAGTTTTAGTTTGTTTTTAGTTTAAATGTTTGCTCAATGTTGATTTAATTGATGTTAAATGTTGTAAAGTATTGTCTGTTATGAAAGGTGTGATTTTATAAAGTTATAAAAAAAGGAGGCGTTAGCCTCCTATGTTCTATAGTTTTTCTGGATGTAACAATCTAGTAACCTTGTTGTCGTTTACGCTTTTCACCCACAACATTGCGCACCATTTTTCCGAACTGTTTGTTCTGCGCTCGCTGCTTAGCGAGAGTCGCTCCATTATGGGCTTGTTCTCGCAATAACTTCTGGTAGTTGGTAAAGCGGCGTAACTCCAATGAACCACCTTCAATTGCGGCTTGAACTGCACATCCAGGTTCGGTTTGATGTTGGCAATCATTGAATCGGCAGCTTTCTGCTAGCGCTTCAATATCAGCAAAAGTTTCGCTGACCCCTGCTTCACTGTCTGCCAACTGGATCTCACGCATTCCTGGTGTGTCCATTAGGATTGCACCTGAGGGCAGTAAATGGATTGAACGAGAGGTTGTAGTGTGTCGACCTTTGCTGTCATCTTCGCGAATACCACCAGTTGCTTGTTCTTGCTTGCCAAGTAGGGTGTTCACTAAGGTGGACTTTCCTACCCCAGAAGAGCCGATGAACGCAACGGTCTGGCCTTCGCCACACCAACTCATCAATTTGGTGACGCTCGATTCATCCAGACCATTAACGCTTTCTACCATAAGCAGAGGATCAAGCTTTTGTACCTGAGCTTTAAGCTCATCAGCATCGTCACATAAGTCGGCTTTTGTCAGCACAATGACGGGCTCGACGTCGGATTCATTGATGAGTGCTAAGTAACGCTCAATTCGGCTAAGGTTAAAATCGTGGTTGAGTGAACACACGATAAATACCGTATCCACGTTGGCGGCGATAAGCTGCTCGGCTACTTTACTGCCCGCGGCTTTGCGACTAAATAAACTACGGCGTTCAAGCAAACGAGAAAACTGTTGCTGGTGGTTTAATATTACCCAGTCGCCGACGGTCATGCTGGGTAGCGAGGCTTGGATTGGTAAGTGGGTTTCACCTTGTTCGCTAACCACGACATAGCCACTACGATGGTGAGCAATCACTCGTGCAAAGAGTGTGTATTCGTAATCGTCTAACGTCAGTTGTTGTTGAAAAAATGGTTTCCAACCTAATAGCTTTAGTGGGTTAGGTTGAGTAAGTAGTGATTCACAAAAAGAATGTGTTTTATTCATTGTTGAATTATCCCGGGCGCAACAAAGCGCCTTAATACAAATCGCATTAGGGTCTAATTCGCATAGAGCTGACCCCGGTGAAGACCGGGCAAAGAAGGGAGGTGTTGTGGCTTAGCCACGAGAAAAAGTGGACGTTTACCCTTTCGCTGCCCAGTTAGTGTTTGTCATTACAATCATCATATTTCCTCTTGGTTGGTGAGTTAACGGCCGGAGTATAGCGGCTGTGATTCGATTCTTACAACTCCATTGCGTTTTATATGTGTTTTATTCGACGTTCTTCCATCTCTTGCGAATAAGTATTGGCTTTTACGCCATAGATAATTTGGATATGTCGCTCATCAATGATCACCACACCATGTGCCCCGTGTGCTTTCAATGCTTTTTGATTCACGATAGCAGTGTCTTTTAGAGTTAGGCGTAACCTTGTCGCGCAAGCACCAGTTTCCACCAAATTATCCATGCCACCAATAGCGTCAATGATGGTATCAACGTCCTGTTCCAGATTTGGATTCACTTGCGTCAGCATTTTAAATACGCGAGAAAGGGCTTTTAACATGGTGAGAAACTCGTTTGGCAGCAAAGCCTTGTTTATATCTCAGCTGCGGTCTATTGACTCTGATTTAGAACACAAAAGTTAGCATTGGGAAATGGGAGGGCAGCTTATGTTTATTGATAGGAGAAAATGTTGGGGGAATAAAAAAGCTCCTCATGCAGAGGAGCTTTGGCTTGATGTTCCGAGCAAGAATCAGTGGTGATGTTCGTGCTTTTTCATTCCTGCCATGACTTTCTTCACTGGAGCGGTAAAGCTTTGCTTTTGACCGTTGCCGTAAGTCACTGTGACTTCGATTTCGTCGCCTTCGTTAAGTGGCTTTTTAAGGTCAAATAGCATGATATGCAGGCTGCCCGGTTTTAGCTCTGTGGTTTCTTTTGCCGTTAATGTGATGTGGTCTACCTGACGCATCTTCATTACGTCACCTTCTTTAATCACATCGTGCAGTTCGACTTTACCCGCTGCTGGTGTTTCTGCCGCGACGATATTGATGTCTTCTTGGCTACGGTTAGCAAAAGTGACAAAGACCGCACTAGTGACAGCGCCTGGCGCCATTGCTCGCGCATACGGCTCATGTGGCATCACGTTGAGATTCGCTTGTGCCAAAGGGCTTAGAAGTAGGGCGGAGAGTGCCAACGTTTTGATTGCATGCTTAGCTTTCATTGGTTTTTCCTTCTGCAGTCAGTTTGGTTATCGCCTCGACAATTGGTGCAGGCGTTAAGGTATGCGGCACTTTGGTGATGAGTGTGCCGTCAGGCTTTAAGAAATAGAAGTAAGAACTATGGTCGAGCGTGTATTTCAGCTCTGAGCCTTCGAGTTCCGTTTTACGGAAAATAACACCGTACTTGTGGGCAAGCGGAGTTGTCACCTCGAGTGGCGCTGACAAACCTTCAATCATAGGGTGGAAGTAGTGAGCATATTTCGCTGACGCATCTGCTTCGTCGCGTTCTGGATCAAGCGAGATGAACATCGGACGTAGCTGGGATTTTTGTGTATCGTCAATTTGATTGAGTGCGCCTGCCAGCATAGCTAAAGATGTTGGGCAAACGTCCGGGCAGCGTGTAAAGCCAAAATAAACGATGCGAATACGATCATCGCTGGTATCGAAGATATCGACGGGTTTCTCGCCTTCACCAAACAACACGCTTTGCTCCGTCGAGACTTGCTGTTTTTTCTCGACGTCTTTTTGTCCGTCTAGGTAAGTTTTAGCGCCAAAGCCGAGGACAAAAGCCACCACGAGAAAGAGAGACCAATTACGGCTCATATCAATTCCTTATCTTTGCATTTTTAGGGCTGGATAGATGGTGTCTTTGCCATCTGAAAGCTCACCAACCCACGTCATTGCATCGTGTGTACAAACGGGCAATATCACATCACCCACGAATTTACCTGGCGCCACTTTCTTCAGCATGAATTTTGGCTCGCCCATTTCCATTTCTCGCCCAACCAAGCTTAATACAAGCTGATCGGCGTCGCTGTCTTGCCATTCGACTTCGAGCTTCGCTGGGATCAAAGGTTGAGCAGTATCGACGCTGAGCGTCATCGCAACATCATTTTGGATGCAAGGGTCGGTAGAAAGGAAACAGTATTCATCGAGCGATTTAGGCTCGGGTGCTGAGGAAAAATTTTTGATGAGGGTAGGCGCGTAAAAGCCGGCGACCAGCGCCACGGCTATCCCTGCGATTTGTAACACTTTCATTAAGATTCAGTACTTATCACTTAACATTGAGTGCATCCTAGCACAGATGGCATATATGAAAACTCGTAACTTCGACAAACTGTGCACTATACCCAGTAACCTAGTTTTGAATTGAATCGGGGATATGTACTTGAACCCACACCAATAAAAAAGCGGAGCCATTGGCTCCGCTTCTAAAATTACTGACGTGCAATTATGGTTATTTGTCTGAGTCTGCAAACTTCTCTAAACCAAGTACCAGCGCGATTGCTGCCAGCATCATCACGACAGCCAACACAAGTTGTGAAGGTTGAGAAGTGATGTGCTCAAACTCAAATGGTGACAGGTTATTTTGCAGTAGTGGTACTTGCTCGCCTTTCGAGTTGGTGCGCCAAGTTAGCGTCTCTTTCCAAGGCCAGATCTTTGGTAGCGTGCCGATCATCAAGCCCGTTAGGAACATCAAGGTTAAATCGCGGAACTTGCGTAGTAACCAAGATAGCAGGTGAGAGAAGGACAGAAGACCAACAACACAGCCTGCAAGGAACAGCGCAAGGATATCAATTTGGAAACCTTTAACCGCACCTAAAACGGGAGTGTACATGCCGATCAACAGCAGAATAAAGCTTCCAGAGATACCCGGTAGAATCATTGCACAGATCGCGATAGCGCCAGCAAGAATGGTGTTGATCGCCGTTGGTTCCATGTGGAGTGGTTTAAGTACAGTGATACAGTAAGCGAAGCCAATTCCAACCAACAGCGCAACAAAGCGAATCGCATCACGTTGTTCTACTTGGCGGATGATGTGATATACAGAGACCAAGATTAGGCCGAAGAAGAATGACCAAATTGGGATTGGGTGTGTTTCCAGCAGCCACGTGATCAGCTTTGCCAACGTTGCAATACTGGTAAGGATGCCCGCAAACAATGAGATTAGGAAGAAGCCATTAATGTGATTAAATGCGGCTTTGAAGCCTTCTTTTCTCCAAATTGAAAAAAGAGAAGGGTTAATGCGACGGATACTCTCGAGCAAGGTGTCATAAATACCAGTTATAAATGCGATGGTGCCGCCTGATACGCCTGGTACCACATCAGCAGCACCCATGGCTATCCCTTTAAAGAAGGTAGTTAAATAGTTCATTTCTCAAATACTAAGTCATGTAAGTGGCAGTGAGTATACAAACATTGATGTCAAAAAAGTATGAATTCATATTCAATTTCTTGTAGGGATGTGTAACTAGATAAGATGGCCTAATTCTGATGAGTTAATTATCATCACTTTAGCGTTGTTGCATGTTGCAATTTCATTTCGCAACTTTTTTTTGCATAATGCAATTGTTGGAGAGGGGAAATGATTTGATATGCGACCTTATACCCAAAAATAGCACTTCAAAAGTTGGCACGCTTAATGCATAATGCTTTTCGACCCTTCTTAAGCCGAGGGTCACCTAGCCAACTGACGTTGTTAGTGAATAAAATTTGTTCACAATATATATAAGCCAATCGCACTAATTGCGGTTGGCTATTTTTTTGCCTGTTGTATCCCTAGTTATCTTGAGGTTACTTGGGTATATATGTACAACGTTTCTTACGTGCTTTGCAATTTGCACTTTTCAAAGATTATTGAGTAATAAAAAAGGGCTGACGCATTACGCCAACCCTTATGTTTACGCTTTATTTAATCCGCTAAATCAGTAACCCATTAGTTGCAACAAGTTCTCAGCTGTCACGATTGCTTCCTTACGGTTGGCAATATTTAGCTTTTGGTACAAGTTGCGAATGTGAGTCTTGATAGTCGTGCCAGCGACATCAAGTTCTTGTGCGATTTGCTCATTACTAAACCCTGAGTAAATCAGGCCAAGTACCTGCCATTCACGTTGAGTCAGTGGGCTCGTACGGACCAACTCTGGTACGTTCGGGTGGTTCACCAGTTTCTCAATAAAGTCTTCATCAAAGTGAATCGAGCGACTGCGCTGGTTTGAAGAAATGTCTTTCATCAATTGCTGAGCGCGATGGCGTTCTAGATCGCCTAGTTCATGACGTAGGCTGAGCTTTTCAAGTAGACCACCAATGGTTGCGCCATCAATGAGGAAATTACCCACCATGCCTGTTTGATTGGTCATGACTAACGCTTCTTTAAGTAGCGTTTTTGCTTTCTCTTCATCTTTTTGCTTAGCCGCCAAAACTGCGTCAACCACTAAGTTGCGATTAGTGTCTGTGATCAAGTTTGCTCGAGATGCTTCGCTTTGTAGGAAATCAAGCGCTTGTCGAGCGTCATCATACTGGCCTAAATTGATATGGGCACGAACGATGTTTCGCCACTGGAGTTGAGAGAAATGGTTGCATGCGGACTCTGGTTTCACTGCCGAGTTTAACCATTCTTGAATTGCTTCAGTGTTCCCACGTGCTTGCCAGAACAAAATCAGAGATAACGAGGCGTTTGCCATCCAATCTACGTGATAAGTCGATTGTTTCATCAAATGCTGCATGTGCTCGATGAACTTGCCTGCCTTATCCAGTTCACCACGGCCAATAGCGATTCGTGCCAGCATTGAGTAACTGTGTAAGTGCTTACTCGGTGAATGGCTTTCTAGAATTTGTAGGCCTTTGTAAGCGCACTCTTCGGCTTCATCTAGGCGGTTCCAGCACCACAGCACTTGTGCTCGGATACGAAGTAAGAACTCATGCAAAGGAACATGTTGCAGTTGTTGATCTTCAATCAAGCGGAAACCTGAGTCTTGCAATTCAAATGCAGCTTGAACATAGCCTTGAGCAATTAAGATTTCGCTTTGTTGCAGAATAGCCCAAAGTGCTTGATGGTAAACTTGATATTGACGCGCCAGCTTTTCTGTTTGCTGCATCATAGGTAAAGCACGGTCGAGTTTACCGAGCACGTGGTTTACTTCACCCACGACTGAAGTTGCAACAATGCGGCTACGATAGACTGTGTGGTCTAACTGACTTAATGCCAATTCTGCGAGTTCAAGCGCATGTTCTGGTTGGTTGCTGTTAATGGCAACTTGAGCAAGTAGCGCGTTGGCTTGTCCTTGATAATGAATATCCAGTTCAATGTCGCGTTTACTGTGCTCTTCTTCTGCTTCCGCTAGTAGCTGACCGACTTGATTGTAACGGTGCTGACTTTGTGCCAACCACGCTCTTAGCATGGTGAGTTTAGGGTGACTGAATAGCAGGTCGCAATCTAGTTGATTAATGGCTGACTCTAGCGTGCTTAGCTCACCTTGGTTAAACATCTTCCAGCCAAACTCGTTAAGAATTTCGACAACGAGATCTTTGTCGTTCGATTTTTGAGCATGATGAATCGCTTGATGAGGCGCTTTCTGTTGCAGCCACGCGACGGCAGCATTGCGGTGAAGATCTTTTTCTTGTTGAGGAATGCGAGCTAAACGTTCGTGAGATAAGAATTCTGCAAACAAGTTATGGAAACGGAACCAATTATGCTCGCCTTCGAGTGGGTAGATAAATAAGCCGTAACGGTTTAATGACTCGATCATCCCCAGCGCATCTTCACGTTGTGTTAGGGCAAACACTAGTCCGTCGTTGAAGTGATCAAGGACAGATACTTGCATTAAGAAATGACGCGTTTCTGAATCTAGCAAGTCGAATACTTCTTCAACGAGGTAATCCCATAAGTGGGCATGGTTAAACTGAGACACTGATTCGACTGTTTGCGCCAGCGTGCGATTTTGGTGCTGGGCTTGGAGGGCAATCAATTGAAGTGCTGAAGGCCACCCCTCTACATAGGTACGTAGGTTATTTGCGGTGTCCTCATCAATCCCGTCCTCGATTCGTTGATTGAAGAAGCGAGTGGTCTCTTCGATATCGAACGCCAGCATTTCATTGCCAATTTCGATCATCAGGTCGCGAACACGTAAGTTTGCGGTACCCAAAGGAGGGTTTGCGCGGCTGGTTACGACGACAGTAAGGTTATCTGGCATGTGCTTGAGGAAGAATCGCATGGACTCGTGGACTTCATCATTAGTGATTAGGTGATAGTCATCCAAAACGATGTAGCATTCTTGTTGGAAATCGGCCATTTCGGCGAAAACTTCACTGTATAAAGAGCGCAATGACGAAAACTGGCGCTTCTCCGCCAGTTTCTGAGAGTTCGAGCAGTTGTGATTAGTTGCTTTGTTCAGCGCTTGCAAAAGGTAATTGACGAAACGAAAACCATCATTATCACTGTCATCTATGCTGTACCAGCCAACATTTGGCTTATCTGATAGCCACTGAGCAGCCATAGTGGTTTTTCCGTAACCTGCTGGTGAACGAAATAAAACCAGCTTATAAAAGGGCGCTTGTTGTAGTAGGTCCAATACTCTTGGGCGAACAATGGCATTATGCAATCGTCCTGGGCGAGTAAGTTTAGAAGGGATCCACATTTTATATGTCCTTTGTTTATGCGTATCTAGCAATCAATCCGTTTTTACTTTTTATTGCCACAAGGTGCCTATTCATCTCGTGGATGCAGCACGACTAAAAATGTGGCTAGAGATCACTTAGGTACATGAGCTAGCGAAAAATAATTCTTAAACGAACGTAAACGGGCAGCGTTGGTTAATATTTATACTACTTTCCTATGTGTTGTGGATGTTACGACATCCGAAATGTCTCTTACTTTGATCCACTTCCTAATTCTCAAGAGTTGATGCAATTGCCACCAACTACGCCCTTAATTTGTGATTTGGCTCACTTTAAAATCGAATGTAGTGAACGTGTATAGGCACAGTTGCGCACATATTAAAGGAAGTTTGGTTTTATTCGCTGTTTTTGTGTGATCGAATAGACAGTTTTTACAACAAGCAAAAATGGCGTAATAAATATCGTCACTTTGAAAAAGTAATCTAAATAACGATGTGATGTGATCCTAATCACTAAGAACTCGTTAAATGAGCCTTGTGTTGAGAGTTGGATCACTAACTTCGCAATGGTCCCCTCTCTACGCCCTACTTCCTACTCCCGTTAAGGAGGAGAAATAGGAGGATGTTTATTCACAGGGGGAAATGCAGGATGTATGGCAGATGAATTAATACAAGACGTGAGAATTTCTTAATGAAACCTACTCAACAGAAAAAATTTGACAAGAAGTCGTTCCAAGAAAGCGTAAAGAAACACCTATCAGTGACTTACGCACACACTATTGAAAACGCAGACAGCCGCGCATGGTACCTAGCAATGGGTCGTGCATTGGCTGAATTCACTACTTGTGATTTGCTTGCTACTGAAGCTGACCCTCGCATCCAAAAAGCGAAAAGCGTTAACTACCTTTCACTAGAATTCCTTATCGGTCGTTTGACTGGTAACAACCTAATCAGCATGGGTCTTTACGAAGAGATCACTGAAGCAATGGCTGAACTAGGTCACAACCTAACGGACCTTTTAGAAGAAGAACGCGACCCATCATTGGGTAACGGCGGTCTTGGTCGTCTAGCAGCATGTTTCATGGATTCATGTGCCGCTCAAGAATTCCCAACAGTAGGCTACGGCCTGCATTACGAGTACGGTCTGTTTAAGCAGTCGTTCAAAGATGGTCGTCAACAAGAAGCTCCAGACGCATGGCGTGGTGTAGAAGGCTACCCATGGGAAGTGGCTCGTCCAGAACTTGCGCAAGAAATCGGCTTCTACGGTCACGTTGAAGTGGTAAACGAGAACGGTAAAGAAGTTCGTAAATGGGTTCCTGGCATGTCTGTAAAAGCAATGCCTTGGGATCTGCCTATCGTAGGTTACGAATCAGACACGGTTTACCCTCTACGTCTTTGGGAATGTCAGGCTATCGCACCATTCTCACTAGAAAGCTTTAACAATGGTGACTACTTCGAAGCTCAGCACGCGCTGATCGACGCTGGTAACATCACTAAAGTGCTTTACCCGAACGATAACCACGAGAAAGGTAAAACACTACGTCTAATGCAACAGTACTTCCACTCAGCAGCGTCTGTACGCGATATTCTACGTCGCCACGAAGCAGCAGGTTACTCGCTAGCGGATCTACCTAAGCAAGAGACTATCCAGCTTAACGATACGCACCCAACTATCGCTATCCCTGAGCTAATGCGCATCCTAGTAGACGAGAAAGGTCTAACTTGGGAAGCGGCATGGGAAATCAGTGCAAACACGTTCGCTTACACGAACCACACACTACTTCCAGAAGCTTTAGAGACTTGGTCTGAGTCGCTAATTCAGCGTCTACTTCCACGTCACATGGAAATCATTTTTGAAATCAACCACCGCTTCCTACAAGAAGTTCGTAAGATGTGGCCTGGTGACGGTGAGAAGCAAGCGAAGCTTTCTATCATCCAAGAAGGTTTCCACCGCATGGTTCGCATGGCTAACCTATGTGTAATCGGTTCTTACGCAGTTAACGGCGTAGCAGCACTTCACTCTGAGCTAGTTAAGAAAGACCTATTCCCAGAGTTCCACGAGATGTACCCAACTCGTCTACATAACGTGACAAACGGTATTACACCTCGTCGTTGGTTGAAGTTCTGTAACCCAGGTCTATCTAACCTTATCACTGGTAAGATTGGTTCTGAGTGGCCAGCGAAACTTGAGCAACTAGAAGGTATTGCCAAGTACGCAACAGATGCGAAATTCCAAAAAGAATTCATGGCTGTTAAGAAAGAAAACAAACAGCGCCTAGCGGATTGGGTTAAAGAGAACATGGGTATCGAGCTAGATACTAACGCTATCTTTGATGTGATGATCAAGCGTCTGCACGAGTACAAGCGTCAGCAACTTGATTTGCTACACATCTTGTCTCTATACCACCGCATTATCAACGATCCAAACTTCGAGTGTACTCCACGCGTATGTTTCTTCGGCTCTAAAGCGGCGCCAGGTTACCACCTAGCGAAAGAGATCATCTTCGCGATTAACAAGATTGCAGATAAGATCAACAACGACCCACGCATTGGCAACAAGCTGAAAGTGGTATTCATCCCTGACTACCGTGTAAGCATGGCTGAAATGCTAATCCCAGCAGCGGACGTTTCTCAACAAATCTCGCTAGCGGGTAAAGAAGCATCTGGTACTGGTAACATGAAGATGGCTCTAAACGGTGCGCTAACTATCGGTACGATGGATGGTGCGAACGTTGAAATCCGTGAAGAAGTGGGCGACGAGAACATCTACATCTTCGGTCTAGACGTTGAAGGCGTAAAAGCAGCGAAAGCTGCTGGCTACAATCCATACGACTACTACAATGCTGACCACCTACTGAAAGCGTCTCTAGACCTACTGACAGGTGACGAGTTCACGCCAGGTCAACCAGGCCTGCTACGCGCTACATTCGATAGCCTACTAGATGGCGGTGACCCATACCTATGTCTTGCTGACTTCGCATCTTATGTGAAAGCGCATGAAGAAATGGGCAAACAATACAAAGACCAAGCAGGCTGGGCTAAGAAAGCAATTCTTAACACTGCCCTAGTTGGTAAGTTCACATCAGACCGCTCGATTCGAGACTATGTGAACAACATCTGGAAACTTGAAGCGGTAAAACGTTAATAGAACCCAGTTAAGACCAAGGTAGCCGAGCGCTACCTTTGGTCATTTCAAAGATAAATTATTGATAACAATAAAACCCTACATGGAAGGTGTTGGTATTACCTTCGGAGAAAGCGATGAAAGAACAAACAGCATTAAAGAAAGTCGCAGACATGGCGCGATTGGCTGACAGCTACGTCAGCGCGTGGGGAGACGAAGCAAAAGTTTCTGAAGAGACTCTGCGCCGCTTGCTCACTTCACTTGGCTACGATACTAGCAGCGATGAGAAGCTATTGGCTTCTGCTGAACGAAAACATAAAAAAGACGTACTAGCCCCTGTTCTTGTTTTACGCGACGGCGATCCTGTCGAAGTGGAACTAAACCTAGGCACGAGTGCTCGTGAGAGTGAATTTAGCTGGCGTTTAGAAACAGAACAAGGAGAGGTACTTGAAGGCTATCTTCAGTCGCAAATTGTTCGTGATGAACGAGCTGAGGGTGGCCCTCTAGTGTTTGCATTGCCAAAGAACTTGGCATGGGGTTACCACAAACTGATCATCAGTCGTAAACGTCGTAAGACTCCTTACGAAATGTCGCTGATCATCACACCGAAAGCGTGTTTCAAACAAGAAGATTTAAACCAACACAAAAAGCTATGGGGTCCAAGCATTCAGCTTTACACACTGCGCACTCAGCACAACTGGGGTATCGGTGACTTTGGCGACCTTAAGCAGTTGGTAAGCGACATCGCATCGCGTGGCGGTGACTTCATTGGTTTGAACCCAATTCATTCATTGTTCCCAGCGAACCCAGAAGGTGCGAGCCCATATAGCCCGTCTTCTCGTCGTTGGTTGAACATCATGTACATCGACGTAAGTTCAGTGCCTGAATTTGCGTTAAGTGCAGAAGCTCAGCAACGCGTTGGCAGCGCAGAGTTCCAGCAACGTCTGCAAAAAGCTCGTGACTCACACTGGGTGAACTACACCGAAGTGTCTGAACTCAAGATGAGTGTTTTACCGCTGCTGTTTAGCGAGTTCAAAGCACGTCATCTAGACAAGAACACTGATCGCGCGCGCGCATTCCTGGAGTTTGTAGAACTTGGCGGCGAAAGCCTACTTCACCAAGCAGCATTCGATGCGCTACACGGTGAACTGCATGCTGAAGATTCAAGCGTGTGGGGCTGGCCGGTATTCCCTGAGAAGTTCCGCACATTTGATTCTGCAGCCACTCAGAAGTACATCAAAGACAACGCAGAACGTGTTCACCTGTACATGTACTTGCAGTGGATCGCTGACGATCAAATTAAAGAAGCACAAGCGCTAGCTGAAGAAAAAGGCATGACGGTTGGTCTGTACCGTGACCTGGCTGTTGGTGTTGCGGATTCAGGCAGCGAAACTTGGGCTGATGATGGCAACCTAGTTCTGGACGCTAGTATTGGTGCTCCACCCGATATCCTTGGCCCTCTTGGTCAAAACTGGGGTCTACCACCGCTTAACCCACAAGTGTTGGAAGCGACCGGTTACGACGCGTACATCAAGTTACTACGTGCGAACATGAAACACTGTGGTGCACTTCGTATTGACCACGTACTTGGTCTACTTCGTCTGTGGTGGATTCCAAAAGGTGAGAAGGCAACTGAAGGTGCTTACCTGTACTACCCAGTTGAAGACATGCTAGCAATCCTAGCACTTGAGTCACATCGTCATCAGTGTTCAGTTATCGGTGAAGATTTGGGTACAGTGCCTGATGAAATCGTGGATATCCTTCGTGACGCAGGTGTTCACTCGTACAAAGTGTTCTTCTTCGAAACATCAAAAGATGACGGCGGCTTTATTTCTCCGAAGCATTACGCTGAACAGTCTATGTCAGCACTGTGTACGCACGATATGCCAACCCTACGTGGCTTCTGGCATTGTGATGACTTGAAGATGGGTCGTGAGATCGGTCTATACCCTGACGAAGAGCAACTAGAAGGCTTGTTTGATGACCGTCTGAAGTGCAAACAAGGTATCCTAGACAGCGTTCGTTGGCATGGTTACCTACCAGAAGGTATTGGTCATGACGCACAATATGTGCCGATGGATACTTACCTAAGTGAAGCGTTGCAGTTGCACGTGGCTGCGGGTGATTCTGCACTGTTGAGTGTTCAACTTGAAGACTGGCTAGAAATGGATCAACCGGTCAACATTCCTGGTACGGTAAATGAGTACCCGAACTGGCGTCGTAAACTGTCGATGAACCTAGATGAAATCTTCAGCCGTGAAGACGTAAATCGTATTTCTAAGCGCCTAACTGAAGTGCGCGCGAAAGCGAGCAAATAAGGTGAAATGAGTGATGTAGCAATTACTTAAATTAATTGTACCGAGGTACGAAAGTAAAGCCTAGGTCACTCATTGAACCGGCACAATCCGTTAGGATGAAGTACCGTTATTATGCCCGCAAAAATAGCGGGCATTTTTGCTTTTTGACGCTGTTAAATTCGATAACAGAGTCTCTTATGTGAATTCACAACGTTTGGCTGTGGAAACCGATGTTCGAAAATATATGGAGAATATCGGGGCTAGGGAGAAAGATTTGAAAACTAAGGTAAAGAAAAACCACGAACGTGCTTACGAACTATTATCTCAGGCGGCTTACTCAGATCCATTTGCGTCGCTTGGTCCATTCATTGATGACGGCGAAGGGTCATTACGTGTGTGGATGCCGGGTGCGGATAACGTCGAGCTAGTCGTCACTGGTGAACCCCGCGTTGCACTTGAGCGCGAAGGCGAAAGTGGTTTTATTTTAAAAGAAAAGCACGACTTAAACCTGACTCATTACCAACTTGCCGTGGATTGGAATGGCGTTGAACAGTTGATCGACGACCCTTACCAGTACCACAACATTTACCAAGAATATGAACACCTGCATACACCAAAAGACATGTACCGCTATATGGGCTCGCAATTTGTGACCCTAGAGCGTGGTGGTGAAAACATCTCTGGTGTTCGCTTCTTGGTTTACGCACCTCACGCATCGGCAATTAGCTTAGTGGGCAGCTTCAACCAATGGGATGGCCGTCGTCATCCAATGCAACGCCTAGACTACGGTATCTGGGGCTTGTTTATTCCTGGTTTGGAAGAGGGCGTACAATACAAATTTGAACTCAAAGGTCCGAATGGGGAAGGGCTGCCTCACAAACAAGATCCTTGGGGCTTCTACTCAGAGCAATACCCATCTTTCGCATCGATCACTTACGATCACAACCGTTACCAATGGCAAGACGCGAAATGGCAGAACCGTGCAGTGACGCAAAAGCGTGATGAAGCACTGTCTTTCTACGAGCTGCACGCAGGTTCTTGGAAGCGTAATGAAGATGGTGATTTCTTAAACTATCGTGAACTGGCCGCTGAATTAGTACCTTACCTTGTAGACATGGGCTACACCCACGTTGAGCTAATGCCAGTTTCTGAACACCCGTTCTTTGGCTCTTGGGGTTACCAACCAGTAGGTCTGTTTGCGCCAACGAGTCGTTACGGCTCACCTGATGATTTCAAATTCTTTGTTGATGCGTGTCACCAAGCGGGTCTTGGTGTAGTACTGGATTGGGTTCCTGCACACTTCCCATCGGATGATCATGGCTTAGCGAACTTTGATGGCACACCACTGTTCCACGATCCAGATCCGCGTCGTGGTTGGCATCAAGATTGGAACTCATACATTTACGATTTAGGTCGTGAACATGTGCGTCGTTTCCTTGTGTCTAACGCGCTGTACTGGTTCGAGCAATTCCACATTGATGGCATTCGCGTAGATGCAGTGGCTTCGATGCTTTACCTTGATTACTCACGCAGCCATGATCAATGGATCCCGAATGCGGATGGCGGCAATGAGAACTATGATGCGATCGCAACTCTGAAGTGGATGAACGAAGAGGTCTACAAACACTTCCCGAACGCAATGACCATTGCAGAAGAATCGACCGCATTCCCAGGTGTATCCGCGCCGACCTTTATGGGCGGTTTAGGCTTCGGCTTTAAGTGGAACATGGGTTGGATGCACGACAGTCTTTCTTACATCCAAGAAGATCCTATTCATCGTAAATACCACCACAATACCATCACGTTCCCGCTTGTTTACGCACACAGCGAGAACTACGTACTGTCGCTGTCTCATGATGAGGTTGTGTACGGCAAGGGCTCGATCCACAACAAGATGCCAGGTGATGAGTGGCAACAAACCGCGAACCTACGTGCTTACTACGGCTACATGTATGGTCAACCGGGTAAGAAGCTAAACTTCATGGGTGCAGAGCTTGGTCAAACCGCAGAATGGAACCACGATGACCAGCTACAATGGTTCTTGCTGGAGTTTGGTCGCCACCAAGGCGTGCAAGCACTGATTCGAGACTTGAACCACTTGTACCGCAACGAAGCGGCGATGCACGATCAAGATTGTGTGCCAGCTGGCTTTGAATGGCGTCTACAGGATGAGGCGGAAGCAAGCATTCTTGCGCACGAGCGTATCAGCCAAGATGGCGAACGCGTATTAGTGATCAGCAACTTCACGCCAGTGCCGCATGAGCGTTTCCGTTTGGGTGTGCCAATGGAAGGTACATACGAGCTTCTTCTAAACACAGACGATGCGAAATATAACGGCAGCGGTTTTGAAGTGGTAAGCCGAGTAGAAACAGAAGAAGTAGAAAGCGAGTCGCTACCTCAGTCTCTTGAGTTACGTTTGCCACCGCTATCGACGATATTCTACAAACTGATTAAATAGCTATCATTAATCAAACAGTAAGCCCGGTTTACATTGTAAATCGGGCTTTTTTTAACCAATTTTTGACCTTGCAAACTTGTTGTTCTACCTTGAATCAGGCAATCTTCGCTCCCATTTAATTAAACAGCCACAAATAGAGATTCATCAGTGGCGTACCCCTTACTCTGGTTAGGCAAATAAAGCATGCTGAAAAGACTGAAGTTGTTTCTATTCAAAATTTCATTGGTTTTGTTACTGACTCCCGTTTTGCTGGTGGGCTTCGTCAAATACGTGAATCCACCAGTGTGGGGATGGAAGGTCAGCCGCATGATCTCGCCACCAGAAGGGTACCCAGAAAGTAGCCAACAAGAGTGGGTGCCACTGTCTGAGATTTCAAAAAACATCCAACTGGCAGTCATGGCAACGGAAGATCAGAAGTTTCCTCATCATTATGGGGTGGACTTTGATTCGTTGTTCAAAGTTATTTCACAAGCCGGTGAGAATGGACCTTCTCGTGGTGCTAGCACAATTACTCAACAAACAGCGAAGAACGTATTTCTATTCCCTTCTCACTCTTATGTGCGCAAGGCGTACGAGCTTTACTTTGCTTTGTTGATGGAAGCGATGTGGAGTAAAGAGCGCATTCTCGAAGTGTATTTAAATGTGGTGGAGTTTGGTCCCGGTATTTACGGTATCGAAGCGGCAGCACAAAACTATTACGGCATTCGGGCTAGCCAACTAACCCAATGGCAAGCCGCAAGATTGGCAGTGGTCCTGCCTAATCCTTACAAGATTAAAGTGTACCCGCATACTAACTACACCCAACACCGCACCAATTGGGCCCTGACCCAAATGCGCAATCTGGGCAATGTGCAGCTGTAGATATTTGGGGCTTAATGTCTTGGCAAAACTCGGATAAATAGAACTACGCCCCGATAAAAGCAAAATGTGAAGCGTCACAAGCTTTAGGGCGTAGCCTTTCAGAATGATGTGCTCAGTTTTTCATCCATTTACTATTAGTGTGAATAAAACTACAACACGAATACTGCGCCTATGCGCAACCAATGGACTGAACGATGAAACTGAATCTGATTACGACTACCTTATTGCTTGCATCGGCAAGTGCCATCGCCGAGCCAAACATCACCATTTCTACCACGACCAACAGCCGTGACTTTCCTTTAAGTGCAGAGCAGCCTTTGGTTGTGCCCTTAACCAAAGACGGCTACACGCTCAAAATCACGGGTGTTGAAGGCGACTGTGTCGCGCCTGACGGTCAGAAGGTCAAATTCAACAAGCCTATCGCGTTGAACTGCGGTAAGCCTACGGAACTGCCATTAAAAATCCGCTTTACGGGTGATTACTCTTTCGCTTTTGATGCAGAAGCGAAAACACTGCGTTTTAAGCGTGAACCCAAGAAAGCCGCAAAGACTGAATTCAAACGTCCAATTCCACAAGTGCAATGTGAAGTGTACCAAGGTGGGGAAGTCACGATCGCTCTGGGCAATAGCTTCCCTGACGGTACGAAGTTACGTGATGCCTATTCGGGTCAGATGGTGGAAGTGAAAGATCAACAAGTATCGCTGACGCCAAGTAAAGGTTCTGGCGGTTTGGTGCTACTAGAGCCAGTGAAGAAAACCAAAGAAGCAGTGCCGTTCGACTACCGTAATGCCAACATTTACTTCGTGATGGTCGACCGTTTTAACAACGCCGATACGAGCAATGACAACAGCTATGGACGCAAGAAAGACGGCAAAGAGGAAATCGGCACTTTCCACGGTGGTGATCTAAAAGGTGTGATCGAGAAACTGGATTACATCAAGAGTCTAGGTACCGATGCTATTTGGCTATCGCCAATCGTCGAGCAAGTGCATGGCTTTGTTGGTGGTGGCGATAGCGGTTCATTCCCATTCTACGCTTATCACGGTTACTGGACGCGTGATTTCACCAAGATTGATGAGAACTTTGGTAACGAAGATGACCTTAAAGTGCTGGTGGAAGAGGCGCATAAACGTGGCCTCAAAGTCTTGATGGACGCAGTAATCAACCACACTGGCTACTCAACGTTAGCCGATTTGCAATTTGACGGTATTGAGGTGTTAAAACCAAACGCTGACCTACCTAAGAAGTGGGGTGATTGGCAACCAAAAGCGGGTGAAAATTGGCATAGCTACCACCAGAATATTGATTACCAGAGTCCAAACTGGGCGAAATGGTGGGGCGGCGACTGGGTAAGAACGGGTTTACCGGGCTACCCTGCACCGGGCAGCAGCGATATCACCATGTCATTGGCGGGTTTACCTGACTTTATCACTGAATCAGACAAAGCCGTGAAGCCAGCGCAATGGCTATTAGATAATCCGGGCACACGTGTAGAAGCGCGTGACAATTACACCGTCTCGGATTATTTGATTGAGTGGCAAACTGACTGGGTGAAACGCTTTGGCATTGATGGCTACCGTGTCGATACGGTGAAGCACGTAGAAGGTGATGTGTGGAAACGCTTGAAAGAAGAAGCTTCGAGCAGCCTTGAGCAGTGGCGTAAAGAGAACGGCAAATCAGGTCAGCCATTCTGGATGATGGGCGAAGTATGGGGACATACAGCATATCGCAGCCCATATTTTGACGATGGCTTTGATGCGTTGATTAACTTCGACATGCAGAAGAAATTAGATAAAGGCGCGGCGTGTTTCAGCCAAATGGCAGACACCTACCAAAGTTACGCGGATACCATCGCGAATGAGAAAGACTTCAACCCAGTGAGCTACATGTCTTCTCACGATACCGAGCTGTTCTTCTCTCGCTTCAAAGATTACGGCATGCAGCGTAACGCCGCGAATGCACTGCTTCTAAGCCCTGGTGCTGTTCAGGTTTACTACGGTGACGAAGTGGGTCGCAACATTGGTCCTTACGCGGATGATTTTCACCAAGGTACTCGTTCTGACATGGTTTGGAAACTATCGGATGAGAAACAAGCGTTACTCAAGCATTGGCAGACACTTGGTCAGTTCCGTAAAGCGCACCCAGCGATTGGTGCGGGTGAGCATCACGTGATTGAACAAGAAGGCGCGTACGTGTTCTCTCGTTCGCTTGGCAATGACAAAGTCGTTGTGGCGTTTGTAGGGCGCGATAAGTAGTTAGAACTGCGTTCTAAGCCTAGATAGAAAAAGCCCTTCCTTGAACACTCAAGGAAGGGCTTTGTTGTTTTTGATTGTTACTTATCTATTTCAATAGTTATTTCATTAGCTCTTGGTCGATAACTTTCTCAAGCTCTTCGAAAGGCACATAACCCGGAATGACTTGGTCATTGATAATGATAGCTGGTGTGCCTCGTAGACCTAAGCGAGTGAAGTACTCGTAGTTTTTATCCAACAACGCTTTGGTCTCTTTGTCGTCAACAAGCTGTGCTTCGGTGCCTGTTTTCTTAGCGATTTTTTGTAGTGAACTTGCATCATGTGGCCCCGGCTTCTTCACCAACAAGTCGTGTACTTCTTTGTACTTGTCATGTTGGTTCTGCCAAACATTTAATGCGTAACTTGCCGAGTTGTAACCGTTCTTTTCGTACTGTTCTTTGAACGATACCGTCATGTTCAGCACTTTTACCTGCGGGTATTCTTTCTCGACTTTAACTAACTCACCTTCAAGACGCTTACAGAAAGGACAGCTGTAATCGGTCACGTTGATGATGGTCAGTTCTGGATTCTCTGATCCGAATGACGAGTGCTTGCCATCGTTTAAGTAAGTGCGCACTTCATCCAGCGTCGTGCTAAACGTCTTTTGGTAAGCGACGTAGTCTTGCAAGTTCTGATGCAGCGCATCTAGGAGCTGTGGATTCTCTTTAAGCAGTTGATTGATCTCGTCGAGCTTCTCTTGCGATGTCTTTTCTGCTGCGTGTGAAAACAGTGGAGTGAGTGCGATAGCCACAGTTAATAGTGTGCGAGTGAATTTCATGATTTTTCCTAAAACTCTTTTTCTTTGCGGTTTTGCCGCGAAGTGATTAAAAATAAACGATTTAAGGTCAATAGATCCTAGCCATCGAGTTTTATTCTCTAAACACACACAGTTTGAGGTGCACCCGAACTTTTTCGGGTATCGGCTCGGTATGATGACGGAAAGCGTTACGTTCACCGCCACTGATGGAAAGCAAGACAAACGCAAATAGAAATAAGGGCACAATAAAGCTGTCGAGATGGTTTTGTGACACCTGAATCAGCTTTTCAGACAGTTCACACTGCTTATTTAGTCCTTTTGTGCTCTTTTCTTGCTGCGCAGTGGCGTGCTCAGGCGCGACTTGATCGCTAATGAGAGGGCAAGATTGATAGAGGCCCGCATTTTTACTTAGACAGATCACGATAACCCAAGCCACAAGGGCGAGTGTCCATCGAGCGATGTTGGATTGTGATCGAAGCAAAAGGCAAACCCTGAATAATTCTCATAATTATGACCGAACCACCCTAAATTAAATTGCACAGAAAATTTGTTAGTTTTTGGTCAAGAAATCTCAAATAAGCAACAAACCATGAAGCACGTCGAGAATGTGGCTAATCACAAACTTGTTCCAAACTTTAGCTTGCTTTGTTAATGGATTGGATGGGTAAGTTTTCAGATAAATATACCTTATCTTGGTCATAAATATTTATTATCTTTTAAATGTGATTAAAATCATAAAATAAAACTTCATAATTAAGCTGCATGGCTGTTCGGTAAATGGATTGATTTTGATCATCTCTCTAGCACGTCGTTCAAGGGATTATCTATGTGTTCTGTTCCACATACATAGGTGAATTTATGACAAGCCCTGTTCATGCTGAACGCAAGGTGACGATTGGGTGTTACATTGCACTCGCGTTTGCGGTTGTGTTCTTTTCTGGTCTGATGCAATCCAACGAATGGTACGGTGTATTCGACTTTACAACGCTTAATGGCTCTTTTGGTAAAGTGGCCTACGGCGTAACGGAAGGTGCGGATGGCGCGGTACAAGCTGCGACCACTTCTTTCCGCGGTACTGGCGGTAGCGGTGCTCGTGACGGTTTCATTTTTGCGCTTACTTTGATCCCAACCGTTATGTTCGCATTAGGTATGATCAACGTACTTGAACACTACGGTGCACTTGAAGCAGCTCGTAAGCTTCTTACTCCACTTCTACGTCCTCTAATGGGCATCCCTGGTAACTCAGGTTTGGCTCTGATTGCTTCTCTACAAAGTACCGATGCAGGTGCAGCGATGACGCGTCAGCTAAAAGATGAAGGCCACCTAACTAAGCGTGAAACAGACGTATTTACCATGTTCCAGTTCACTGCGGGTGCAACCATCGTGAACTTCTTCTCATCGGGTGCGGTATTGTTCACGTTGACGATGGCTGACGGCTCTCTAGCAGTAACTTCTTCTATTGGTTTGGCGGTTGTGGTGATGTTCGCGTTTAAGATCATTGGCGCGAACCTATTCCGTATCTACCTAAACATGACGGAAGGTAAAGAAGACAAGCAAGACCAAAACAAATCAGAGAACCTAAAAGAGGAGACGGCATAATGGGTGACGTTAAAGCGAAAAAACCAATGGTGACGGATATCTTCGTCGAAGGTGCTAAGAAAGGTTGGGTGATTGCGACTACCTCTACGGTTCCTAACGTATTGATGGCGTTCGTTATCATCAAAGCACTGCAAATCACTGGCGCGCTGGATCTGATGGGTACGGTGTTCTCTCCAATTATGGCGGTGTTTGGTCTTCCGGGTGAAGCGGCAGCGGTATTGATCGGTGCGTGGATGTCGATGGGCGGTGCGGTTGGCGTAGTGATCACGCTGTTTGACCAAGGCATCCTGAACGGCACGCATATTGCGATTCTTGCGCCTGCTATCTACTTAATGGGCTCTCAAGTTCAGTACATGGGTCGTATCATGGGGCCTATCGGTACTGAAGGTCGTTACATCCCAGTTATGATTGCAATCTCAGTATTGAACGCGTTTGGCGCAATGCTGGTGATGAATCTGTTTGTCTAGGAGTGAGTCATGCAATTCTCTCTAAATGAATATCTAGAAGAGCTACGTCCGCTAATCAATGTGGATTGTGGCACTTACACCACTGATGGTATCGAGTTTATCGCTTCTCAATTTGAAGAGAAATACCAAGCGATGTCAGGTTGGAGCGTAAAACGCATCGACTGTGGCAGAGCGGGTGTTGGTCTTGAAGTTCGAAATAAGCCGGAAGCTGCTCACATTGATGTGATGCTGATTGGTCACATGGATACCGTGTTCCCTGTGGGTACCGCTGAGCTTCGTCCAATGTCTCAAGATGCAGAGAAAGCCTACGGTCCGGGCGTCTCGGACATGAAATCTGGTTTGCTGAACATCGTATACGCGATGCGCAGTCTAGACCAAGCGGTGTTGGATAAGTTGTCTATCGCTATCTGCATGAACCCAGATGAAGAGACGGGCTCTCTGGACTCTGTGGATTGGATTCAATCAGTTGCGAAAAACGCTAAGAATGTACTGGTTGCAGAAGCCGCACGTGCAGATGGTGGTTTAGTCAAAGCGCGGAAAGGTATGGCTCGCTACAAAATGACCTTCAACGGCGTTGCTGCTCACGCAGGTAACGAACCAGAGAATGGTCGCAGCGCAATCACAGAGATGGCGAACTGGATTCTGGCTGTCAATGCAATGACCAACTTTGAATCTGGTACCACGTTGAACGTCGGTATTGTTTCTGGCGGTAACGGTGCGAACATCGTCCCTGAGCACGCTGAAGCGATCGTGGATGTGCGCTTCTGGAGTAATGAAGAATACGATGATGTCGACAGCAAGCTAAACGGCATGCTGGAAACACCATTCGTTGATGGTGTGAGTATCGAATTGGTTCGTGAAGCTTACAAACCTTCTATGGTGCCAAGTGCGCAAACGGAAAGCCTGATGGCATTAGTTGAAGAAGCCGCAAGTGAACTGGCTATCGACATCAACTGGAAAGAAGTGGGTGGCGGGTCTGATGCAAATAACACGGCAATTCTTGGCGTTCCAACTTTGGACGGTCTAGGACCTATCGGTGCAGGCTTCCACAGTGATCAAGAGTACTTGTTGCTTGAGTCTATCGAACCACGTATCAAAATGTTGATGCGTGTACTGGAGAAGATTGCTCTATAAGGCATTCTGCTTCCAAAACCTGGTTTCAAAACCTTTTGGTTTCCAAAACTTTTTGTTTCCAAAGCAATAATCCCCGGACTTCGGTTTGGGGATTTTTTTATCTAGCCAATTGGCTTCCTTTCTTCATTATCATTACTCGCTATTAATCCTACGTTCAGGTTCATCGTCTTAATATCTATGACACAGTCATAAATTTAGGAGGCACGATGACCACAAGCATGTCTGTAAATTCGGCGTCCGATGACGTCTTAGACCAAACGATGCAAGCACCAGATGAGAAAACCTTCTGGCGTAAAATGAAAAACTCCGTCAAGAAAGCAGGCGAAGAGATTGCGGTTATGGGCATCAAATCATGGCTTGCGATGGCAGATTCCAATACCTCTGTTCGCCACAAAGCGCTCCTTGGTGGCGCGTTAGCTTACTTTGTTCTCCCCACTGATATGGTGCCAGACGTACTAGCAGGCGTCGGCTTTACCGATGACATGGCAGCACTTACCCTAGCGGCGAACTCGGTCGGCAATGCCATCACCGACGAGCATGAAGAACAAGCGAGAGAAAAGCTGAGTTCGATGGTGAAGTAGGTGAGGAAACTGGCCATCAAACATGTTCAATGTTTGGTTTAGTTCAAATAAGAAATTGTTATTTTTAACATTTACTCGAAGTACACGAGCTCGTCGTAATACGGTTTACCGTGGTAGATTTGGTCTATTGGAAAGTGTACTTTCGGATTCAAGTTTTTAGCTAAGAGAAGCCGTCCATGTACAGGTATGCGCCAGATATCCGGGGTATGTTAACTTTGAACGGAAAACCGTTGTCATCTCAATTAGTGGTCCTTCGAGTTGGTGTGCGTGGAACCATACATGAGTTTCAAACTCTTACTGATGCCAGCGGAGCGTTTGCTTTCCCTGCATTTGAAGAGCGTAAGCCTCAAGGCACATTGAGCCTAAATCAGAAATACGTGCTCGTTTTCCTGAAAACTCATCTAGCAAATGGAGAAGAGGTGACGATATGGGAATCTTCAATTGATGGTTATGAGACTTATGAGTTTGCTAGAGAAAATATGGGAGATTTGAATTGCGAAGTAACCAATGAAGTTTACTACTTCGCTTTTTCTTATTCTGGAAATGGTGAAGATGATACTTATGTATATAGTCAGTGCAAGTTAACTGGTTATGTAGACTCTGGAATATACGAAGAATAAAAATGAACTTATTTATCATTTCGTTGAGCTTCGACAGATAAAACAAAAGCCCCGATGTTTCCATCGGGGCTTTCATTTAGACAGGATAGTTTAATCGTAGAACGATTTAGGCGTCAGCACGTTTCAGATGCACTTCTTCTTCGGCTACGCCGGCCATTGGATCATTGAAACGAGCTTCATCCAATGCGCCTTCCGATTTAGCAACAATGATAGTCACTGCGCTGTCACCGGTGATGTTAACTGCGGTACGAATCATATCAAGTAGACGGTCAACACCCATGATAAGTGCGATGCCTTCTAGCGGCAGGCCTACTTGGTTCAATACCATTGCAAGCATAACTAGACCTACACCAGGAACACCTGCGGTACCGATAGACGCCAATGTTGCCGTCATGATAACCATTAGGTAGTCACCCATAGTTAGGTCGATGTTGAATGCCTGCGCGATGAACGCTGTCGCCACACCTTGCATGATCGCCGTGCCGTCCATGTTCACGGTTGCACCTAGCGGTACTGTGAACGATGATACGCGGTTCTCAACACCCATACGGTGCTTCGCCGTTTCCATTGTTACTGGAATGGTTGCGTTCGATGATGCTGTAGAGAAAGCAAACATGATTGCGTCTTCCATCTTACGTAGGAACGTAATTGGGTTTAGGCCAGTAAAGCCTTTTAGCATCAAGCTGTAAGTCACAAGGCCGTGCAGCAATAGCGTACCAGCTAGTACTACGAAGTACTCAGCAAGGTTCAAGATTGCACCAAGACCAAGACCGGTAAACAGCTTCGCCATTAGGAAGAAGACACCATAAGGCGCTAGGTTCATCAGAATCGCAACTAGCTTCATGATCACTTCATTCAGATCAGAGAAGAATGCTGCGATACGTTCGCCAGGCTTACCTGCTGCACTGATCGCGATACCGAATAGGACGGCAAATACGATAACTTGCAGAGTTTTACCTTCTGCCATTGCGCTGATTGGGTTAGTCGGGAACATATCAATGATCACCTGACCCAAAGATGGCGCTTCTGCTGATTTGAATGAACTTGCTGCGGTTAGGTCTGCACCAGCGCCAGGCTGGAATAGGGTACCCATGGTTAGAGCAAGTGTGATTGCGATAGCAGTAGTTGCTACGTAGAAAGCTAGGGTTTTGCCACCCATGCGACCTAATGTCGATAGGTCTTTTAGAGAGCTAGTACCACAAACTAATGAAACAAACACTAGCGGTACGACAAGCATTTTTAAGCTGGCAACGAAGATCTGTCCACCAACTTCGAATAATCCATTAACAATGTATGCGTCGACAAATCCGTTGTCGGCAAAAAGTGTGCGAATTGCAAATCCTGTCAAGATACCCGCTACCATACCTAAGATTACTCGGCTGGTAAGCGACATCGGCTTCTTGGTATTCATGAGAACACTCCTTATAGTTATGCACCTTAAGTTCACTTCAAGGCGGCGTGCAGATTAGCAGCGGAGTGTGGAAACACGAAAGAATAATCGTCTGAATGGTTAATAGATGTGAACTATATCACTATAAAAAATAGACTTTTAACCGAATGGTAACGAAATTCATGGTTGAAAAGTTTGTAAATTAACATTTTTATCGAATATACAACCGATAGAAATGATTTCTTACATTCTTGAGTGGTAGAAAACGACTTGCATAGAATGGGGTAATACACTGCCTAGTGAATAACTAGGCATGTTTTATTCACTCGTTGTTTTCGACCTCAGTTCAATGGCGGGCGGGTTTGGTTATCGATAGTGCGAGCAAAATCTGAAATCTGTTGATAATCAGCGGGCGTCCAAATGGGTTTTGATGATAATGATTTAGGCAGTGCGGAGAACACTTTTTCATCGTCGCTTGCTCTAAACTCAACGCTCATCCATTTGTCGATCGGCTGCTTATCCGCAAAGGCCGCCGATAGTGAAAGCTCATGGTTCGCGCCAGAATAGTTCGGCGTTAATTTCAGCGCCATATGGTAATCACGGAAGCGAACCACCCACTTATCCGGTAGGCGTCTTGAGCTGTCCCACCAATCCCCATCGAGTTGTTGAATTTTCTCTTTAGTGACGGCTTTCGACTGAGCTTTTAAGTCCTTTAATGCTTGTTTAAAAGCGCTGTCCATTGCTTTCGAAAAGCCTGCTTGATCGAGTTCGGGGTTGTTCAGGAGTACTTGCTTGGCTAACTTTGCCCCAAGCATGTTGGAATAGAGATCTTCCGATGAGAATGCTGATGCCAGTTCTTTAAAGCCACTGACGGATACCATACCGAACCACTGAGCAATTTCATGCCATTGAGCTAGGCGAAATGCCGTTAACGCTGCTGCTTGAGCACTGCGATCTAGCTTTTCTTCTTCACTCAGTTGCTCTTTTTGTTCATACCAACGAATACGACGAACACGTAGCTCTTCTGGTAAATCTAGGTGCGCAGCGCGACCTAAATAATGTTGGTTGAGAGTGAACAAATAATAGGTGTAGTCTGCGGTATCACGGACGTGGGCAGTATCAATAAAGCCGCCTAGTTCGGTAAAGATAATGCCGTTGGCTTCTTCATTCAGCCCTAGCAAGCTGCCAGAGACTGACTCGCTGCCGTCGTTATAGTGGTGAGTACCCACTTCGTTGCTGGATAAGACATTCTCAAGAGAAAAGAAAGGAACAGGCACGCTTCCTAATTGCGCTTTGAGATCGACACCAAATGCACAACACGGTCTAACGCCGACCGGTGCTTTTAGTTGTTGCGCGTGAACGAATCCACTACAAAGGCTTAGTAGTAATAGTGCTGCTTTCTTCAAACCATACTCCTAGAATGCTTCATTAATCTGGAAATAAAAACCGGTGCTGTCTTTGCCCACACCCAAATCGACGCGCACGTTAATACGTGCCTTAAAGGCAAATCTATAACCAACCCCGACAGTCGGTAGCCAGCTATTTTCAAAGAGCTCGTGATAAGTTGGTGCGATATTACCAGCACCTAGCCACCCAACCACACCATGGCGACCTGCAATGGTATGGCGAATTTCTACTTGTGTAGAAAGCTGGTGCTTATCGCGATATTGCCCTTGGTAGTAGCCACGCATACGCTGGTCATCACCTAGCTGGGCGTAATCAAACCAAGGTGCGTCACCGAAAATCGATTGTGAATATACCTCCATTGCAATAATCGTCGTGTCAGACCATTGTTGGTAAACACGATAGTTAGCAACGAGGTTGTCGTAGTCTTCATCACTGCCGAGTGAATCTCGGTTAGCAATCCATTCAACATCGAGAAACTGCCCCCGCATTGGGTTCGGTTCGAAATCACGAGTGTCGTATTCCATTCCAACTAAGACGCCACTGCTAGTGGCATCGGCAACTTCTGAAGGGAGAATATCGCCATCGACACCGTCGACCTTACTGAATGACTGCCATTGCCAGCCAAGTTTGGCGTAAGTATTTGGCGCGACTTCAACGGCGATTTTTGGGCTCAACTGTAAACGTTGCCCTTCATACTGCACTTTGTTGTTCTCGTTTTCAGCGGCTTGGCTGCCAATACCCCAATAGTAACCGGGGGTATGGCTTATCCATGCCTCACCTAAAAGACGGACTTTGTCATTTTTTAAATAGGTGCGATTGTTTAACCCCAAGCCGTAAGAACCCGAGGTTGAACCATAAGAAGTAACGGTGACGGTCGAGTAAGGATCGCCTTTTTGCCAGTCGTAAGGCGTGTACAAACCTACTGCGGCAACGCCAATACCAAACCCTTGTTCTGGGTTAACAAAAGGACCAGGTAATACGCCCCAGTCGATTAATTTAGATTCATCCACGGTTTCACTTGAACCAAGCTTGGTCAGGATGTCATCCATTAAGCTACTTTCGTCTTTTTCCATAGCAAAAGCGTATGACGAACTAAGCAGCGCTGTCAGCGCAAGGGTATAAGAGGCTTTCATCTTCTCGCTACCTTAGAAACGACGGTCTAAAGAGAAGAAGATGCTTTGACGATCACCAAAACCGGCTTCGCCCAAAAGGTACCAATCTTCATTGATTTGGTATTGCATGCCAGCGATGGTGTTCCATTCAGACTCTAAGCGCTGCTTTACTTCAAAACGGGCATCTGATGACATTAATCCGCTTAAAGATGGCGGTAAGCCAAGGTCTTTGAGTGAGCCAGAGAGTTCTTGCTCAACATCTTGATACATAGCGCCAACCCAAAAACGAATCGGTACGCCATTTTGATGGAAGTCGTAACCGATACGAGGAGAAACTACAACTGCATCAATTGAACCATCAATAACGGTTAAATTGGTTTGAGTGTAACTTGCATCGACCAATGCGAACCATTGGTCATAACCGCCAGCAAGCACAAAACCAAGGCCTTTAGTGTAGCCATCGAGATCTAGGCGGAAATTTTCAATACGTTGTGGTTTCACAAACGGCAACTTAACCTTTACGTTTACATCGGTTTCTGAGTAGCCATCAAGCGTACCGATCAAGCCATAAACGTTTAGGAAAGGGAACAGCCAGACATCGGCGCGTAATGTCATAACGTCAGTGGCTTGCTTACCTGGTTCTGCTTGCATATCGACTAACTTTTCAATCCCGCCTAAACCTTTTAGTGCGATAGAGTCGACATTGATGCCTTGTTCCATACTCATATAGCTGAGGTTTAAACCAAAAGGTTTTGGTAACTCGTAGCCAAGTGCTTCTGCTTTCTCTTTCCATATCGGCAGAGAAATTGAATCCGCATTCGCGACTCCGGTAACGAGGCAAGAAGCAGCAACAAGCAAAGAAGGTAATTTCATAAGTCACTTCATTAAGCATGGCGATCATTATATAGCCAGAGCCGTTTTGAACGGGATATGAATATCTAATGAGCGTCACGGGTAAATCACAGCTTTATCATGGAGAAAAAGCACTTTAGCGAGAGATAAGGACCGCTGTTTTTTAAGGGATTTAGAGCAGCTTCTTAACTTCGGCGAGCGCATCTTACTCCTAAAATTATAAAAGTAAACTTTAAAGTGTACTTTATATTGTTGTGCGCTATACTCTGCAGCCACTTACATGAGGTTGGTGAATTTAGAACGATGAAGCTTTCAGAAAAAAAACGGATTGCGCTGATTGAAGCCGCACAACAAGAATTTATCGAGCATGGCTTTTCAGGTGCCAATATGGACAGAGTCTGCGAGCGAGCCGGCACTTCCAAACGAACTCTATATCGCCATTTTGAAAGCAAAGATGTGTTGTTTATTGAGTCCATTCAAGCTGTGATGGAAATTCAAAGGGCACGTCTACAATTTCAGTATTCACCAGAAGAGAGTATAGAGGCTCAACTTCGCACTTATTTACTCGCTAAGCTCGATTCGATGTATGAGGATTTTGGTTTGCCGTTAGCTAAGATGGTTATTAGCGAGTTTATGCGCACACCAGAACTTGTGGAAAACTATCTGCATCAACTTCAAAGCCAGGATGAACAATTAGAGAAGTGGTTTTCTGAGGCAATTGACGATCAGAAAATCAAAAACCTAAATCCGGCTATGATGAGTAATATGTTGATGTGTCTATTGAAAGGTAACTTTTTATGGCCTCAGTTGATTGCTAACCACAAGGTGCCAAACCTTGAACAGCGCAAGAAATCGATTGAAGATATACTTACGCTGTTCCTAGATGGGTATCGTTGTTAAATAGAGCGTTCTGTTACCACTCTTTATGGCTCAAACTGGATAGCTGATTGTGATCCCAAACCCATAGGTTTGATTCTCGGACTTGCATGCCTCCGACCCAGTAGTTTTGAGTTATGGGTTGGCTTCCCTCCAGACATGCTTGAGCGTGCTCAGTAATACAGACTTGTTGCTCCCACCAATTCTTTTGCAATGAGTCGATGCTAAATAGCGGCTTGTCGCTGCGTGTCAGCGGGAGGAGTAATGCATAAAACATCACATCACCCAACGTCGGAAGAGGCTCTTTTTCTTGGTATTCCTGAAACCAATCTTTAACGGTGATTGGTGTGCTGTGTTCGGCCAATGCTTCTAGCGCCAATTGTTGGGTGAAGCTCAACCCTGACTCCGAGTGAGGTAACTCTTGAAGGTGTCGTTTCATCGCGGCTTTAATATTTGGCAAACAATCTAACTCATGCTGCGAAAGCAGTTCGATAAGGGATTGAGGAGCGGGTGATGTCAAAGTCTGCCAACAACGCTTAGTTTGGCTTCTAAGCTTTGATGTGACGGGCTTTCGATGCTGCCAGCATGAGCGAACCGCCTCTGCAGGGAGTTGCCCAAAGCCAATAAAACGCTCGGTTCCCGGAAACTGATTGAACTCGATGATCTCGATGACTTTTCCTTCGGTTTCTTCTAAAAGTGTTAACCCTCGAAGTAACATGAACTGATCATAGGTATCATGTTCTACCCAAAACACAATTCGCTCAAACTGCTCATCAAGCAGAGTATTGATATTGTTCTGCTCAGATAGGGCGATGTCTTGCACCGAGCCTTCACGCCCCATTACGGGTAACAACGTATCAACGACATATTGTGCTCGGATTGCGACAAAAGCCGTTTCATCATTTGGAATGGGGCCGATGCACAAAGGATCAATCATGGGCAAGAATTCACCTTCAAAGCCACAAGTTTTCAATTGCTGCTGAATGTCATGCCCACATCGAACGTGCAGAGTCTTTAGTTCCGCATCTAGAGGCCGTTCTCGGTTATGGATGGCGAGCTTGTGAAATTCCAACTCTTCTATATGCGCCTTTAACTTACTCCAACTAGATAAGCCGAGTTCTCTTGCTAAGGCATGTTGAACATCCGCTAGTTGAATGGACTCTGTCGTAAGCTTTTCTGGCTGAGTATGAAACTGCTTAACTTGCTGTAAGGCACGCTCATCATTTTGGCGGATCGCTTTTAAGCGTTTTTTGGCCAGAGACTTTTGCTGGTTGAGGTTAATAGAGAAGCTATTATGAGATTGCATTTTTCACCTTTCTTATCTCTTCCACACTCGCCTTATTAGAAGTTTAAAAGAAGGTAAAAACAGATTGTTCCTGCTAACAAGAGCAGGGAGGTTGAGTTGCCGTGAACCGAGTTCTTTCCGCGAGTGTTGGGTGCTTTAGGCTTGAGCTTTTTACATGGTATGTAATCGAAACAGGTATCGCAACTTTGAATAATATAAAGAAGCAAAACTGCACTTAACTTCACATAAAACAGTTCCAGAACTTAAGTCTAGGAGCAAGTTGGAGCGGAGAGAGCATCGATGATGAAAACTCAAGATTCGCCGGGTGTTGAGTGTGCTTTGTTTTGCTCTATTCCACTCGCACTTTGGCACTATCAAGTAGTGTTTGATAGAGGGCAAGAGCGGCTGGTCCGCTTTTCGCGCCTTTTGGTAGCGTGAGGTGCAGTGCGACTTGATATTGGTTGGAGTGTTCAAGGTCTAATACCTTAATGCCTGCACTGCAGCGGTACTCTACAAGATGTTTAGGGAGTCGGCAGAAGCCAACGCCTTGCTCTACCGCTCTAAAAGCGTGGTCGAAATTATCCACCGTGATTCTTTGACGTGCGCGCAACCAGCCCACGTCTCGTTTTGCTTTGTCTGATTCACCTAGATCTCGAACCACAATTTGGCTGGTGGTCGCAAAATCTGCCAATGAAACGTGCTCATTCTTTGCCAATGGGTGTTCCACTGCAATAACGGGCACCATGGTTGTTGTGCCAAATGCTTCGGCTGGGTGGTTGGTGATCGGAAGATTGATAATGGCGATGTCTGCTAACTCATTGACCACCATATCGGTGGTTTTACTTAGCGAAGTTTCCACGATTTGAACGGAGGTAGTGCTGTTTTGTGCCAAAAATTCACTGAGTGGTGCATAGAGCCAGCTTGGATCGCACAAATGATCGATCGCCACTGTAATTTGCGATTCCACGCCATTACTTAGCTGTTCACTGATCATTTCCAGTTCATGGGCTTGTTCGAGCATAGACTGCGCGCGTCGTAACATGGTCTTCCCGTGCTCGGTTAATCCAGCCTTTCGACCTTTCACTTCTATCAGTTTGATGCCCAGTTGATCCTCGAGCTTTTTCACTGAATAGATCAGCGTGGTATGGCTTTTATTGAGCCTCACTGCGGCTGACTGAATACTTCCAGCTTGTTCAATCGCTTGTAATGTTTGCCACTGCTCTAGGGTTGTTTTTAGTCTCATTGGTCAGTTTTTTCGACAGGTAATGGCAAAATTATGAACTTTTTTGTCAGTTTTATAAAGGTAATAATCTTCCCATCGAAAGCGAGTTAATAATAAGAGGAGACTCAAGATGGCGAAATTACTGCAAGTTGATTTTGAATTTCATGGCCCATTTGGTGAAGAGATGTCGAACGCACTGGTAGACCTAGCTCAGTCAATTAATCAGGAGCCAGGCATGATTTGGAAAATCTGGACGGAAAGCGAGAAAGACAAACTTGGTGGCGGCATCTATCTTTTTGAAGATGAAGCCACGGCGCAAGCTTATCTTGAAATGCATACTGCTCGGTTGAAACAGATGGGTGTAGAAGAAGTAAGAGGGCAGATATTTGATATCAACGCACCACTGAGCACTATCAACCAAGGTCCAATCGGAGAGTAACATTATGACTAACCGCACTTTTCTAACCGTTCATGGTGTCATATATACGGTATTCGCTTTTGCGCTATTTTTTGTGCCAACCATGATGTGGCCGATGTATGGCGTACAAATTAACGACCAATACGCGCTGTTTTTATCGCAGCATACGTCGATCTTTTTAGGTGGAATTGCTGCGGTCAGTTTGATGCTACGTGATGTGGAACCTAGCACTACAGCCAAGCAACTGTTCAAAGCGCTGTTGATCACGAATCTCTTAGGCGTGGTGATCACCGCTTACGCTGGCATTACAGGTGTGTTTGTTGGCTTTGGTTGGAGTGACCCTGCTTTCTTCTTATTACTGAGTGCGCTCACTTTTATTCAATGGAAGAAACAATCGTAGAACAAACCATATCAAGAAAGCCCCGCGATGCGCGCGGGGCTTGCTTTTTTAATGAGGCATAAACTCGCCACCATCTTTCATTATCTTTTTCGCAATACGGTTCATGACACGGATGAAGAAGCGCCGAGCCAAACCATATTTAACGTTCGTTACCGTGATACGACATAAGTTGTCTTTCTCATCAAAACCATAAAACACCTTCGCTCCACACTTATCGAGATAAATTGCAGCAACATTGTTGGCTTTTGTTTCATCTGGTTGAATGAGTGCTACGGGGGAGCTCGGTTTGACCGCATTTTTCCATAGCGATTTTTTTGATTGAGTCTCCGTTATGGTGTTTGTACTGCCAACGAGAAGCACTCGGCTTTTCACGCGCTGTTCCATAAAAGCGTAGGTTGGGTTTGAAGCATAGAACCACTGTGTCGGCTCGGCGGGAGTGACGTGTATTTCAGCGATTTCCAATTGGTTGTCTTTTGTATGACAGTGAACGGGCATGGGCTTTTCTGGTAACTTACAACCAAAGATCATTCCGTACGGCTTCGTTTTCGCATCCACAAAATCGAGAAGCCCCTGATTAAGGCAGATCGAACCAATATGAGAGCTTTCAAATGGTGCTTTTTGTTGAGCTTCTTCCACTAGCGCCATTTGCCTAGGGCTATCATCGACGACATGGAACACTTTGTCCGCAAGCAAGTCGCCATTTGGATGATAAATGCGATATCGATAGACGCCGGTTGAGTTAGAACTTTTTTCGCCTAGGTTCCAAGTCAAACAGTTGGAGTGATTTAGCTGAATCGAAGACTCATATTCATGTGAGTAACCTCCAATTGAAGCTCTGTATGGATGATCGATGCGAACTGTTAGGGCGACTTCAGGTTCATAACCGTCCTCGTCGTCGTCATCTTCAGGGAAATAGCCGATACGAAGTCCAAAACAACGTTGATCTTCCGCACGAACTAGGGTGGTTTGTTTTATTAATTCGCTTGGGTCATCATCTTCTGGAATATGGTAAATGCCCCAATCGAGCAACTCAAAAGGAGAAAGCGCAGCATGACGATATTTTCCAGCTTGTATATCGGCAACAAGCTGTTGGACTTTCAACGATGGGTGCTGCGCATATTCACTGATGAGTGTAGTGAACTCTGGGAGGTTAGCGACCAACTCAATCAGCTTAAGTAGTTGGCTTATCTCCAACTGGTCTGTATAGCGCTTTAGATCGGTTTGCTTGATAAACCAAGGCATCGCACTGACCCAATGCTGCTTAATTGCATACTTGAGTAAGACGATCAGTTGCGCATCACGTTCATACAGTTGTTGAAATAATTCAGGTAGAGAAAGCTCTCGTTCATTCTCAAGCTGCTTCAACCCAAGACTTGGTTTGATTGCAAGTAGGTTCAACAGATTATCTTGTATATGTGGTGAGGCTTTCCAATACAGTTCATCAATACCAGGAATTCCGTAACTGGTATCAAAATCACTGATGAAGCTAGTTGTTAGTGTATCCAGTAACGTTTGTAATTGCTCTGAGTTGAGCAATGTCGTTTGGGCGATCTGAGCAGTGATCCACTCTACTGTTTTGGATTGCTCTTTGGTGATGGCGTAACCATTAGGGTTACGACGTCCCATTTGTTCACTTACAGTGTAGTGAATAGAGTCTAAGAGCGCTTCATCGTAGTAACTGGTTTTGATATTTGGTCTTCGTTGCTCCAGCAGCTCGAAGAAGCGCAGCTCAGTATCCGGGCGGAGTTTTTTTAGTGCTGATCGAACGAACTGTTTGTTTTGTTCTGTTTGTTGCTGCGCTTCGAACTGATCGAAATACATGTCCATCAAACTGATTTCATCATCGTCTCTGCGATCGATTTGAGACAATAGTAATTCCAAGCGCCCAGTCAATTTATCGATCTCTGAATGGTATTCTAAGTCATCGACAAATGAGTGTGATTGATCGCTTAACTCTCCATAACGATCGCAATAAAAATAAGACAGCATGCGAGTGACTTTGGCCGGAGCTGATGTCAACCAGAGTAAAAGTAAGCGATGGCAATAGATTTGCTCAGGAGTATTTTGTAGTGAGCCCCAAACATGAGCAGCGACTAATAGCTTTTGGGCTTTGTCGTCAAAGTCACGCAGAAACTCATAGTAAGGCTGATTTTTGTTAATTTGTCTGCTGTCACTGAGCTGTTCGATATTGTCTTTAAAAGATTTTAGCGTGACATCGAAATCATCGCTTTCATTGCTTAGAAATGCATCGACGATTTTCCAATCTTGTTTTGCTTGGGATTCCTCTTCCTCTGTGAGAGGAACGTATCGCCAACGTTTCTCGGCAGTCTCAATACAATGGAATCGACTGTTTTCACTCAAAGCGAGAAGAAGCTCTGACTTTAGGTTTGAGGCAAGTTTATCCTCAAATGCTTCTGTTGCCCTGTCGTTGATACCGTGCTTTTTATCGTGGTAAAGCATGCCAGCACAGAAAGCCAGTTGACTGGCTAAACTAAACTCTTCATCAAACGCGTCAGCCAATTGTTCGAGAAGAACAGTTGCCTCTTCACGATGTTTGTTCAATAACTCATGGGCAAGCTGGGTCTCTTTCTGGCGAATATTGTCTCGGTATGCACCACATTCTTTGACATAGTTTAGAAATTGCGCTTTCCAATCACCGTTATAACGTTGGGTGAAATCCTCATCACTTATGAGCTCAAAGTCATGAACAAGCCCATGAGCCACATTGGCATGAAAAGACGCTTTGTTGTTCCAACAATGTAATACGTCAAACAAGCGCAAGATCTTTTGATTGTTTTCCGCTATTGCTGCATCATCCAAGTCTTCATTGTGCCAATCGTGTAGGATGTCACCGGCAATGGTCATCATCTCTTCGTGGTAAGAGTCATAGCGGCCGAGGTAATATTCGAATTTCTCGGAGATATCGAAGTTACCTTTTCTCGCGGCGATTTGAATGTTACACGGTTCAATCACATCTAGGACTCGTGCATCTTCCCCACTCTCGATGTAATGCCAAATGGTTTTCCCTTCATTAAAACCTTCGGTAATGAATGACTTCCATTGCGCAATACCAGTGCCTCGATAATAGTAGTGATCACGGTAGTAGTCGTCTTCATTTTCGATGACTTTGGGTGGAACAATTGGACGACCCAGATATGCTTCGATCTCACTGGTAAGTGCCACCGATGCTTGTTCTGCTGATGAGTCAATAAAGTTGCTCATCATCACCGCATGGTAATCTACTTCATGATCATCGATATCAATGCCATGAATGGGCGACATGATGGAATAGATGAATCGGTCTACTGGGCGTTCAACATAGTAGCGAGAGTCATCTGTATATTGTAGGTAGTCTTGATCAGCAAAGCGTTGCTTCATTAAAGATCGAAATACTTCGAACTCGTGTGGCTTTTCGCGGAAGATCTTAAGTAATCCAGTGACCTGGCTACGAGTCGTTAGGTCGCTTGCACTCTCATGTTTAGAATCATCAAACATGTATCCTCGAGCAGCACTGTTATCACAGTAGCAAAATGCTTTCAGTGTATCGTGGGTATAACCCAAATGGTTTGTCAGAACCCCCAATGCAAACTCACCGTGGGGAGCGTGCTCACTGTCCCAATATGGGATGGTGTAACCGCCAAGATAAAAAGCCAAGCGAGGGAAGGTGAGCCCTACAATCAAAAGTGGTAACAGCCCAAATACTTGTTCTTCAGATACCCACATCTCACTAGAGTCATTAAATTGTCTCGCGAGGTGGCAAATCAATTTAGCCGTTTCCTCTAATTCAGACTCTAGTGCTTGATGTTGACATGCTCGAAGAAAAAACGCGCCTTCACTGGTTAAATAGGTGCTGTTTAACAACTGAGTTGGTTGAATATCGCTTTTGTACGAGTAGCCAACGTAAGCAAACACTTCTTGAGCAATTTTATCTTCAACCAATGAACCAATTTGATCGTCACACCCGTTATTTACTTGGAAGCGAACATGACAATGATAGTTATCAAAGGCATTTTCTTGCAGGAGGGCTTCTCGATAATGTTTTAGGGCTTGGCGTAAAGATTCAAGAGATTGAGGGTCGTATTCCACGACCAGAGATTGGGTATCTAAAGCAACTGACATAATACTTGCACTACAACTAATTACATATTTAGTTGAGGATAAAGACGTGTGTTGCCGATGTCACTGAAAAGATTGAGCTATTTATAAAGGTGTGACGCTAAGCTACACCTTAAGTTGGAGTCAAAATCACCTGGTACAGAAATAGGGAATAATTTAACGCTTTGCTAAGCCTTTGTGGTTCAAGTAAGGCAGAATATGAGGGCGAGATTCTCCCGCGAGCTTACTAGTGACTTCTTGTGACCAGGTGCTTTGTTTTTGATTGCTTGAGCGGCTCGTATAATAGTCTTGCATGGTTTGATCATACGTTTGGATATCTTCAAGATTTAGCGGCTGGTACTGGTTTTCATGTACGATGACATCAGCTGGTAAGCGAGGTTTTACTTCTGGGTTTTGATCTGGATGACCTAAACACATACCAAATAAAATGGCCGTGTTTTGTGGTAAACCAAGCAATTCATCAACTTGGGCTGCGCTGTTTCTTAGGCCGCCAATATACACACCACCTAACCCCATTGATTCTGCCGCCAACAAGCAGTTTTGTGCCATGATGCCAGCATCTACAGCACCTATCAGAGTGAGCTCGGCAAAGTCCGCTTGAACCTCTGGGTTGATTGTCATATGGCGTTGGTAGTCAATACAAAATACCAAGAACTCAGCGGCGCTTTCTACATAAGGTTGGTTGCCGGCGTACTGGGCCAGCAGTTTACGTTTTTCGATATCTGTAACTCGGATGACGGATACAACCTGCAACATACTTGAAGAAGATGCGGCTAAGCCCGCTTGAAGAATGGTTTGTCGTTGTTCATTCGTAATCGGATCTGAGGTGAACTTTCGAATGGAGCGATGACCGAGTATGGTTTCAATCGTGCTGTTCATGATGTGCTAACTTCCTTGGGCTGCCTTTAGTTGGTTGAAACTTCACCATAATGGTATTTGTGGAGAGCGTAAACCTGTACGTGCTACAAACTGTGCCAAAGAGCAAAATTGACAAAGTTCTATCGAGCAAACTGAACATAAAGTGACGTTATTTATAAAGTAAGGTATATACTGATTTTTAATAATCAATAGCTTACCAAGTGTGGAGAACATGAAAGAGCTGATACTTCATACGGTCACAGTGTTTATGGGCTTCTTTGCCATCATGAACCCGATCGCCAATATTCCTATCTTTCTGAGCCTAACGGCAGATGAAGATAAACAAACGGTTCGTTCAATCGCGTTTCGATCTGTCTTTATCGCCTTTGTTATCGTCGCTGTGTTTGCTGTTGCTGGCAAAGTTATATTCGATTTGTTTGGGATTACGCTATACGCCCTGCGCATTACTGGCGGCATCTTAGTATTTCTAATCGGTTTTCACATGCTGCAAGGTGAATCGACACACAAAAAGACAAAAGAAAAAGCTTATTCACCTGAGCAAGAACAAGCGGCTCTGAGTATTGCCGTTTCCCCATTGGCGATGCCAATCTTAGCGGGCCCAGGTACGCTCGCTACGGCTATGAACTTTGCTACCGCTGGTGGCATGACGGAAACCATCATTACCATTGCTTCGTTTGCCGTCCTTTGTGTGATCACTTATGTGCTGTTCTTATTTGGTGACAAGTTAGTGAAAGCCGTTGGTCCAAGTGCACTTAACGTTATCACTAAAATGATGGGGTTGATTTTGGCGGTCATCGGAACTCAGATGTTTATTGATGGCGCTGCAGCCGCTTATAAAACGGTTTTTGCATAGAGCCTTTTCTTCAAGTATGCCCGGCTGGTGAGTTAAGCCGGGCATTTTTATGAGGGATGTTCAGTTTTATCTGAGTGATTGAAATCAAACTGAAAAGGGAGCGGTGGGTTAGTGCTTATAGCTTAAAGCTTCCTATTTCTTTGTTCAGGTCACCTGATAACCCAGATAGTGCGACAGACTGCTCTTCCGCAATCACGGCTTTTTCCGATAAATCATCTGCCGCATCTCGGATCATCTCCGTGTTTTTGGTAATTTCATCGGTCACAGATGCTTGCTCTTCAGCGGCTGTAGCAATCTGAGATGCCATATCACTAATCTCGACAACGACTTGGTTTATTTTACTTAGGTTGTAAGCTGCAGACTCTGCTTCACTCACGCTTTTCGACGCAAGCTCTCTACTTGTCTCCATAATACCAACCGCATCCGCTGTCGTTGTTCTTAGCGTCTCGATGGTTTCTTGAATTTCTTTGGTCGACTTGTGCGTATTCTGGCTCAATATTCTTACTTCATCTGCCACTACAGCGAATCCTCGACCAGCGTCGCCCGCTCGAGCAGCCTCAATTGCTGCGTTTAACGCCAGTAAATTGGTTTGCTCAGCAATATCTTGAATGGTTGCGAGTACGGCGTTAATCGCATTTCCGTGATCTTCTAGCTTGAGAATGATCTCTGTTGCGGATTGAACTTCGTTCGCCAATTCGTTGATGGATTCTTGGGTTCGTACCACTTGAGACTCGCCATCTTTACACTTGGCAACGGCATTATCGGATGCGTTGGCTGTGCCTTCGGCGTTCTTCGCGATTTCCTGTGTTGCGCTAGCCATTTCATGAATCGCGGTTGCGACCATATTCACTTCACCCTGTTGGTTTTGAATTAGAATCCTTCTCTCACCGGATTGAGTATTCATGTCATGAGCCTGGATGTTCAGGTTCGTGGATACCGAACTCAATCGAGTGACTATGCCGTGCATGTTTCCTACGAACTTATTGAAGTTTTCCGCTAGGGCACCGATCTCGTCGTGATTTTTGATATCGATACGTTGCGTCAGATCGCCATCACCATCAGCAATTTCCCCAAGAGCATCTGAGACAGTATGTAAATCTTTTAGTAAGACTTTCGATAACCAAATGATAAATAGGGCTGAAACGAAAATCAGCACGATAGATAACAGAACATTTTGTAAAATAATGGCGTGAAGCGACGCCATTTCGGTGGCCTCATCTAATTCAACAGCAATGATCCAGTTTGTCGACTGTATTGGCATGAAGTACACCAATTTTGTTTCCCCGCCAACGTTCACATGATGGATTTTTCGATCAGACTCGAAGTCAGTCAGTTTGCTGGTGGTGAATTCTTTGGTGTATTCGGTGGTTGGTTTGTATAAGAACTCACCTTTAGAGTGCGCGATAAACGTGGCGTTGCTTTTATCTACTAAGTAAATGTTTGCTTCATCACCAACCGTTATTTCCGAAATTTCTTTAGAGAACTCGTCAACGAATAGCTCGACACTTATTACGGCATCAAGCCCTGTTGGGCCAGTAATCGGTTTAGCGATAGCAATGGCCATTTTGTTGGTGTCATCATCAAGATAAGGGCTCGTTATGATGGTTTTACCACTTGTCATCGCCCCTTTATACCAAGGCCTTGTTCTCGGATCGAACCCATCTTCTGGCATCTCATCTTCGTTTAGTGCGGCCCCACGATAATGACCGTTACTCTCACCATAAAAAACATCTTTTAAGTCTGCGGACTTTATTGCCTGATCTCCGGCTTGTTTAAAGTCACCTTTAATATCGACACCATTAAGTACGGAGATTTTTGAATCGACCCACTTTGCCACTAACTTATCAGTAACTTCAGCTACAGATACTATTTTTGTCTTGATTTCCTTCTCGGTTAGAGATGTCATTTTGGATGTGCTTAATCCAATTATTGATGCCGATAGTGTCGCGGATATAGCAATAGAGGCAAGTGCTATTTTCCCTCTGAGTGATAGATTCATTTTAAGTCTCGTAATTATTAATGTTTAATTTTTCTGATGTTTAATACATGAATTTTTTTAGTTATTTTTAGTTTCTAACAGCCCTTAAGTTCCTTTTAATGACAAGAACAAACTATTGACCATTCCCAGTAATTTTTGGCGATGGGAATAGTTATAAATAAAAGTTGAGTTGTAAGATCTGGGTGATAGAGATTCGAAGAACCTAATCGACTTGGTTTTCCTCTATACGGACTAATCCCAGACTTTTGAAAAAGTTAAACAGTGCGCTCTTCTCTCCCTTGTCAAAGAAGAAGTACTGACAATCTCCAAGTTCATCATGCATATAATGAAAGCCAATTTTGATCATCTTGTCGTAATCGGAAATCTCAACTCCAACGCGGTTTAGTGACCATTGGACACAAACGTTTTCTCCCCGAAGCATGAGGACGTTAGGTAAAACATTAAAAACGCTAAACTCAATATGTGTTCCCGATTTTAGTCTGGACGCCAAGTAATGACTTTTGCAGTTAGTTTCCATAATAAGTAACTCATTAGCGGCCTTTGTTAGGCTTTCCTAGTGCCAGAAAAGTATTCATATGGTGTTAGAATTGAATTATCCACGATTAGATTTACTGGTGTGGTATTCTCGTGAATAGATATATTCAATAATATTTATAAATGCTTTGTTGGCTAAATTATCTTTATATATTACTTTCAGTTATATTAGATTTAACTCTAATGCTTTTACACTGGTTTCAGCTCTATTTGTACCAAGACTGATAGTGATAATCGTTATATGTACCTTGTCGGCATTACTAATAGTGATTGATTCGGAATGATACACACGGATTATTGGGAAAGAGTGATCGGCATACGGCTGTTTATTGCGGTATAAAATGAAATGTCAAATATTAGAACTTTATCCCGTAATTATGATCTGAATTGGACATTTAGAGAATGTAAGAGTCTTGGTCTTGAATATTAACTGGATTTTAACGAGGTTGACTTATGTTATTAACCTTAATTCGCTTGCTTGAAGTTGGACCATTTTTATAGTTGAGGGCATTGAGTTGTACCTAGGCTACCTCGAGATGCTTAGGGCTTGTCACTGGTGTGTCCTTTGGTAAAGAAATAGCATCGTCAAACAGCTTAGATAGATCGCGTCATTACGCCCGTAGGAAGCTGGAGTTATCTGTTACTTTGCCCATCGTAATCAAAGCTCCCAGAAGGTTTTGCACATTTAGTTTTCATAATCAGTATCAGATATACATAGACTTCCTCTATTTCAATAATAAGAATAACCAATTGTTGTTGTAGCACGAATTTCAGTAGTCTTTTTCGGGTATTTATTGGGGGAAACATGGCAACAAAAGCAATAGTCGTTGAAGGCGGAGCAATGCGTGGAGTTTTTGCTAGTGGTGTACTAGACGCATTCTTAGAACAGGACTACAAACCATTTGATTTTGCGATTGGCGTCTCTGCAGGGGCATCAAACTTAATCGGATATCTCACGGACTATCCGCACCGTAGTATCAATGTGATCACCAAGTTAGCAACCAGCAAACGCTTTTTTGATCCCACTCGTTTTTTGAAAGGAGGGGACTTGATTGACGTAAAATGGCTGTTTGAAGAGTCAAATCGTTTGTACCCAGTTGATGAAGCAAAGCTGTTTGACGGAATCCCTTTTCTAGCAACGACAACTAACGTTAATACAGGCAAGGCAGACTATTATCGTGTTAATCGTCATAACTTCCACAATGCGATGGAAGCGACGACTGCACTGCCTATTGCTTACAAACACACGCCATGTTTTTCCGGTGGTTGTTACACAGATGGTGGCGTGGCGGATTCTATTCCTGTGCGTGAAGCCCATCGTCGTGGTGCTCGGGATATCACGGTTATCCTTTCTCATCCATTGGCATATGAAAAGAAGCCAGTCAAAACAACGTGGTTGATGAAAAAGCTGTTTGCTGAACATCCCCAAATGGCAGAAGCGATGATGCATCGTTCGCAAAACTATAATGAGTCTTTAGAGTTCATTCGTAATCCGCCGAGAGGCACCAGTATTCGAGTCATCGCGCCACCGGATGAATTCAGTGTGCAACGCTTATCAATGCGACAATCGGTATTGCTAGAAGGCTATGAAATGGGGCTTGAAGCTGGACGCAACCATTTGACTAACCGCGCTGGTGAGCACGGATTGGACAGAGAAAACTGCCATTTTTGTATTTAGCTTTTGAGGCCTAAATAATTTAGTCCATATCAACTTCAAGCGCTCCCCAAGATGAAGGCTCTCCCTCTCTCGTTAGAGGGAATAAGCGAGAGTCTGGTTTGGCATAACTTAACCTATGCAGGCGTTGCGTGACGTGGTAGCTATCCAGCCCGGAAATGGTCACTAAGTCGAGTAGCTCTAGATCTAGGTAGCCATCGGGCATGATGGCTCTTTCAGGTGCGTGTACCATCAACACCTCACCAATCAACATCTCTGTTTGATTGCTTTCAATTTTGATGTGTTCTCTCAACACTAACCCCATTTTTAGATTGCTCTCCAGAACAAATGGCGCAGGAAACGCATCGTCGTAATACGGTGTGAGTCCAACTGCCTCGAACTCGGATATTTGCTTTGGATAGCGGGCGGAGGTCTGATGCGCTTTCTGGACGAAATCGACGCCGATGGCATTGATGGTAAAGTGCTTGGTATCGAGGATGTTTTCTAGCGTATGGCGGCGACTCTTGCGTGGACGGACAATAAAGCCGAACAGTGGCGGATGTGAACCTAAATGGATCACAGAGCTTACGATAGCAAGGTTCTCTTGTCCTTGCCTGTCTCTTGTCCCGACCAGATTTGCGCTTTTATAGCCTGCTAATGAATTGACGAGGCGAGTTCGCTTACGTTGTTCCATTGCCTTAATGTCATGTTTTGAAAGAGTTACGTTATTCATATCTAAATATTGACGCCAGTCGTTGTGTCTATCGAGTATGTAGTGACAGTTTTTACGCATGCCCTTTTCTAGGCGATCAACTGGCTTTCTTTTTATTAGAAGGGCGGACGTGCTGAGCTAAAATGCGTGTACCTTCCATTTTTACGTCGGTACGTTTTCGCCAAGCCCACAATCGCTCTCTGGCTGTTTTCGCACTCGCTTCTACGTCGACTATTGGGGCGAGGTATTTTGAGTCCGGTTCTAACTGGTACATCACGACTTCCATTGCGGTCATTTTCCAAGGCTCAAACAACAGTGGGGAAGGTACCTTGGCGAGCTCCGGAACCCATTTATGAATGAATTCACCATCGGCATCGTGTTCTTGTGCTTGTTTCGTCGGATTGTAGATACGGATGGTATTGGTGCCCGTCACGCCAGCCTGCATTTGAAATTGTGGATAATGGATACCTGGCTCAAAGTCGAGAAAGAGCTGCGCTAGATGAGTTACGCCATTGCGCCAGTCCATGTTCATATGATGTGTTAGAAAGCTTACTAGCATCGCGCGCATTCGAAAGTTGATGTATCCCGTGTGATGAAGGCTGCGCATACAAGCATCGACGAGAGGTATGCCAGTGGTTCCCGCCTTCCAAGCATCTAGTCGGATTGGGTCGTTGTTGCTCGCTTGGCGAAGCAAAGGTTCATAGGCTTGGTTCACACAGCGAAATTCCATCTCACATTCAGATTCAAATTTCTGCATAAAATGACAATGCCAATGAAGCCTTGAAGACAACGCAATTAGGCTGCGACGAAACCCCGTCACTTGCCAATGTTGCAAGAGGTACTGATACACTTCTCGAAGTGAAATATTACCCCATGCAAGATAGGGAGAGAGGCGAGTACAGGCTGTCCGAGATGCAGTCGGGCTAGAAATACTGCGGTAATAATCTCGTCCTCGGCGTTGAAAAAAGTCTTCCAATGTTTGCCAAGCGAGTGAGCTCCCGCCAGTTTGCATGCCTTTTACTTTTTCTAACCAAGAAGAGGGAGGAGTAAAGGTGAAACCGAGCGCGTCGATATCGAGGGTGATAAGAGAATCGTTTTCAAGCTCAACCTCTTCTATCGGAGCTCGCATAACGGTATCCCAATGTTTGTCCCAGCCGAATCGGTCTTTTGCGCCTCGCACAACTGCGCCATGTTCAAACTCATGCCATGGAATGCCTTGTGCTTGAAGCCATGCTGATACTTGTTTATCTCTCTCAAACGTACAATTCAATCCAATTTCTTGATGGGAGAAAACGGCATTGATGTTGAATTGCTTTTGAATCGCACTCAAACAATCCCGAGCATTGCCAAACATTACTGAGACCTTTTGATCATGTTGAGTAAGCTGGGCGTCCATGTCTTGGAGTGATTGCCAAACAAAGCGCCAATGACGTTCGGAGTAATGTGGGTCATCCAACAGCATGGGCTCAAAAATATAGAGCAGCACTGTTGGATTCTCAGAAGATAGAGCGTGTTGCAAAGGTGCATGATCGGTCAGACGTAAGTCGCGTTTTAGCCACACTAAGTTGATTGTTTGCATCGGAGCCCTCACTGGTTTTCCGATTTCTACGCATGAGAGAGGCAAATTTCTCACTCGGTGATCGATTTTATTACGGTTGACGTAAAGGCGCGGAGCAAGGAGGTGCTTTATGTCTATGCCACTCAGTAAACTGGAAAAATTCTTCTATATCGACAAGCTTGTCATCCACTCTCTCGATCTCGCATTGTATCAAGTCTCGGTTCTAGTCGACGGAGAGGAGCATTTTGTTACCGACGATAAAGGGAAGTTTTTAAGGGCGCATTCGATACTAGAGTTGCAAAAGCAATGTCGTAACTTGAAAGCGAACAAACAGATGCTTCGCCAGCAAAGTGCCTATGATGAAATGGTTGGGCAGCCAAGCAGCATTGGTACTAATGAGCTAGAAGTGTTGCTGAAAGATAACGAGCTTTATTGAAATTAGATAAAAAGGGGAGGGAGTGCGAGCTAGGTTTGTTAGCTCGCATCAGATTGATTACGCTTGTTTACGTTGCGCGTCTTTCTTTGCCAGTTTTTCTGCGCGTCGCTGCTCACGTTGTTTGGCGCTCTCACCACCGACGTGTTGTTCGCCACGAACCGCTGCTAACGATACTTGCTTTTCACGCTCGCGGAAGCGCGCTACTTGCTCGTCACTGTGTTTACCAAAACATTTCGGGCAGCTTACGCCTTGCTCAAACTGTTCTGATTGTTTGTCTTCTTCTGTGATTGGCAGTCGGCAAGCATTACACAAGTCGTAGTCTGCTTTTTCTAGCTGGTGGTTAACCGCAACGCGACCGTCGAATACGTAGCAGTCGCCTTCCCACAAGCTTTCTTCTTCTGGTACTTCTTCTAGGTATTTCAAAATGCCGCCTTCTAAGTGGTACACCTCATCAAAGCCCTGCTCTTTCATGTAAGCGGTCGACTTTTCACAGCGAATACCACCAGTACAGAACATCGCGACTTTTTTGTGTTTCTCAGGATCCATGTTTTGTTTTACATAGTCAGGAAATTCACGGAACGTGTCAGTATTTGGGTTAACTGCACCTTTAAATGTTCCGATCTCGATTTCATAGTCATTACGAGTATCAACCACAAAAACTTCTGGATCAGCAATTAGATCGTTCCAATCTCGCGGCTTCACGTAGGTGCCAACGACATGGCGAGGATCGATGCCTTCAACGCCCAATGTCACGATCTCTCTCTTTAGCTTTACTTTGGTGCGGTTAAACGGCTGAGTATCTGAGAACGACTCTTTGTAAACAATACCAGTAAGGCGAGGCTCGGCATTTAGCCATGCAAGCAGTGTATCAATACCTTCGCGTTTCGCTGCAACCGTACCGTTAATACCTTCACTCGCCAGTAGCAACGTTCCATGTACACCGTGGGCTTCCATTAGGGCAAGCAATGGCTCGCGTAACTCTTGGTAGTTTTCCAGTTCCACAAATTTATACAGGGCGCAGACAACATACTGACTCATGATTATTCCTTACTTTAAAAGGTCGATGGTTCGACGACTCGATACCTAACAATTTTAGCGGCTCGGAGTATACCTGAGTAATTTAGTCGGAAATACGGACAAACTATGCGGATATTTTTAGTCATGTTGCCCAGGCGATTTTTTCAACAAATTTCAGCGCGTAACATTGGAAATTAAAGGGCATGAAAACTTGAACCAGATCACATTTGTTATTCTTTTCTAGAAATGAACTAAGTTAATGAAAATTAAAGCTTTGTGGAAAACTTCATCACTTTATCACGTTTGCGGTGCTTGCCTCTGATTGCTGTTCCTATCGAGCTTGGTGTCAGTGTCAATATGTTTCCTTACCCTCTCCATGGTCAGTTCTAACTTTTAAAAAACCTTCTTGTAATGATAACCATTATCATCTAGATCTATTGCGTACATATGGTGCTCAATATTTAAACTACACACAAGATATAGATTATGGACGTTATAAAACGAGATGGACGGAAAGAAAAAGCCAGTCTAGATAAGGTGACTCGAAGAGCTGAAGCGCTGGCTGATGGACTAAAAGTCGAACCTATTGCGGTTGCACAGCGCGTGGTAAGCGGTTTGTACGACGGCATTAAGGTGACGGAAATCGATGTGTTCCTCGCTGAAACGGCAGCAAGCCTTGCGACGGAACACCCTGATTATGCCAAGCTTGCGGCTCGCGTGATGGTGAGTTCTCTGCAAAAAGAAACCAGCGGATACGCAACTGCAACACGTGAGCTCTCTGAAATCGGTATTCTTTCCGATACTTACGTCGACTTTGTTGCCAAGAATCAGTTTGCGCTCGAAGACATGATTGACTACAAACGCGACTATCAGTTTGATTATTTCGGCTACAAAACTCTCGAGCGTTCCTACTTATTGAAAGTAAAAGGTGTGGTCGTTGAACGACCGCAAGATATGTTCATGCGTGTAGCGGTCGCTGTCGCGGGTGACGATCTTGAAGAAATTAGAGAGCTATACGATTTGCTCAGTCTTGGCTACTACACCCACGCTACGCCAACGCTGTTTAATGCTGGCTGTAAGATGCAGCAACTGTCTTCGTGTTTCCTATTAGCGATGCAAGAAGATTCCATCAACGGCATTTACGACACCCTCAAAGATTGTGCGCTGATTTCTAAATCGGCGGGTGGCATTGGGCTACACATCCACAATATTCGAGCGACTGGGGCGCCAATTATTGGTACTAACGGTGTGTCGAATGGCATCGTGCCAATGCTGAAAGTCTTCAATGAAACTGCTCGCTATGTGGATCAAGGTGGCGGCAAGCGCAAGGGCTCGTTCGCGGTTTATCTGGAGCCTTGGCATGCGGATATCGAATCCTTCCTCGATTTACGTAAAAACCACGGTAAAGAAGAGTTCCGCGCACGTGATTTGTTCCTCGCTCTATGGGTGCCAGACTTGTTCATGGAACGTGTCGAAAACGACGCGGAATGGACTCTGTTTAGCCCACACAATACCAAAGGTTTGTCTGATTTATACGGCGCTGAATTTACTCAGAAGTACCAAGAATACGAGCGTATGGGCTTGGGCGTGAAGACCATCAAAGCCCGCCAATTGATGACGCAAATCATTGAGTCGCAAGCTGAGACGGGAACACCGTACATGCTCTACAAAGACGCGTGTAATGAAAAGTCGAATCAGAAAAACCTCGGCACCATTAAGTCGAGTAACTTGTGCGCAGAGATCATGGAAGTCTCGACGCCAGATGAAACGGCGGCTTGTAACTTGGCGTCTATGGCACTGCCTAAGTTCGTTACAGACACGGGGTTTGATTTCGACAAACTTCACCAAGTCACCAAAGTCGCGATTAAGAACCTCGACCGCGTTATCGATGTGAACTATCACCCAACCGATAAGATTGAAAAATCAAACCATGCGCATCGTCCTGTTGGTTTGGGTATTCAAGGTTTGGCGGATGTGTTCTTCAAAATGCACCTTCCATTCGATAGCGAAGAAGCATTGCAGCTTAACCGTGACATCGCGGAAACCATGTATCACGCCTCCCTTGAAGCGTCTTGTGAAATCGCGGCGCAAAAAGGCGCGTACTCCAGTTATGACGGCTCACCAATCAGTCATGGTCAGTTCCAATTTGATCTGTGGGATGAACAACCAAGCAGCCGCTGGGATTGGTCACAGCTCAAGCGTCAAATCGCAGAGCATGGTGTGCGCAACTCATTACTGATTGCTCAAATGCCAACGGCGTCGACAGCGCAAATTTTAGGTAACAACGAAGCGTTTGAAGCGCAAACCAGCAATATCTATAAACGCCAAACATTGTCGGGTGAGTTCATCATCATCAACAAACATTTGGTCAGCGATCTGGAAGAACGTGGTCTTTGGACGAGCAAAATCCGTGACGCCATTATTCTCAATAACGGTTCAGTACAAGGTATCGATGCCATTCCAGACGATCTTCAATCCGTGTATCGCACAGTGTGGGAAATCTCTCAGAAAGTGATCATTGATATGTCGGCAGCTCGCGCCCCGTTTGTTTGTCAATCGCAAAGCCTCAACTTATGGCTTGCGTCACCAACGTTCGCCCAAATCAATGCGATGCACTTCTACGCGTGGAAACGTGGTCTGAAAACCGGCATGTACTACTTGCGTTCCAAGCCATCAACGAATGCGGTGAAAGTCACCGTTGGTCAGCAAAGCGAAGATGAAGATTGCCTAAACTGCGGCGCATAACCTATCTCGTCAAAAAAAGATTCACATCAACCGAAAGTAAGGAAACGGTATGATTGTTAAAAACAAATTTAGCTTGTTCCCCATTCAATACGAAGAGATTTGGCAAGCGTACAAAACGCACGAAGCGGCTTTCTGGACGACAGAAGAACTCGATTTTGCTCAAGATCTTGCTGATCTTGCCAAGCTGACCGAAGGCGAAAAGCACTTCATTCGACATGTGTTGGCGTTCTTTGCTCAGAGCGAAGGGATGATCAACGAGAACTTATTGACTCGATTCTATGGCGAAATTGAAATCGCAGAAGCGCGCTGCTTCCTTGCTTTGCAGGCATTTAATGAGGTCATTCACGCAGAGACTTACGCACTGCAACTCGAAACTTACATTCCCGATGTTGAAGAGCGTGAGCGCTTGTTCAATGCGATTGAAAACGTCCCGACCGTGAAGCGTAAGGCGGAGTGGGTAATGAAGTGGATCTCCTGCGATAAACCATTGGCAATGCGTTTGATCGCCTTTGGTCTTGTAGAAGGCTTGTTCTTCGCTGGTAGCTTCTGTGCCATTTATTACTTTCGCAAACGTGGTTTGCTGGCTGGTTTGGCAGCAAGCAATGACTTGATTGCTCGTGACGAAGGGCTGCACTTTAGCTTTTCTGCGCTGCTATTCAAAACCTTAGGTCAAGGCAAGGTGACACAACAAGAGTTTGAAGAAATTTGCCGTGAGGCGGTTTCAATTGAGAAAGAGTTTGTTACTGAAGCCCTACCAGTGGATTTGATTGGTATGAATGCCGAGCTGATGTGCCAATACATTGAGCACACTGCCGATGTTATCGCTGGTTTGTTTGGTTTCAACCCGATCTTTGGTGCTGAAAACCCATTTGATTACATGCGCTTATTGGATATGGAAGGAAAGACCAATTTCTTCGAAAAACGCGTTACTGAATACAAACGACCTCAAGATCGCCAGTTGAGTTTTGATGCAGATTTCTAACGGCAAGGATTAGCAGAGAAGAGTGATGAAAATAGAAATGTACAGCAAGGAGCAGTGCTCCCAATGTGAAACCGCAGCAATGTGGTTGCAAAATCAGGGCTTTAAGGTGGCAACGCTCAAGTTGGATGTGGAGTTTGATAGGGAAACCTTGTTCGAGTTATTCCCAACCGCAAGAAGCTATCCGCAGTTTATGCTCGATGGCGAACCGATTGGTGATTTTAGTCGCTTAAAATCGGCACTAGCTTTTGAGCAAAGTGCCGCTTTCTAAATTAGGTCTCTAATCCCCTTTTATTGAGAAAAGGGGATTTTTATTTCCACTTAAATTTTGTGGATGTTCAAATTATCAGTAAAAACTCGTAAAACTGTTGAAAACGTACTCGACATAAATGGTCAAAATTTGTACTGTTGATTCGCTTCACATTCCTAAAACTTCTTATCCGATAATCAGTTGAAGCAAAGATCTGTGCTTGATACAGGTCGGTTGGCAAAGGAATTCAACATGCAACAGTTTCATATCAGAAGACTAAGAGAAGAAGACGTCCCACTGTTGAAAACGCTCTTGGTCGAACTCGACACCTCTCATTATAATGCTGAGCCAGATTTCTACCGTTCTCCGGAAGAAATGGCGCAGTTAAGGGAAGATCGCAACATCTTCGATAAATATTTTGATGGCAGCATCACGGCTTTTATCGCGTGTTCTAACCGACAGGTGGTTGGTTTTATCTCTGGCACCGTGCGAGAGGTCAACTCGATTCTCTCTCCGGAAAGACGCGTCGGTTATATCAATGAATTGGTGGTGTCTGAAAGCCACCGAAACTTAGGGATTGGTTTGTCGTTGATGGATAAAATAGAGAGCGATTTGTGCAGCCAAGATATTGAAGAGATCGGCTTAACCGTGGCGTCATTTAATCACGAGGGTGAAGATTTTTACCATAAGATGGGCTACCGCGTGATCACCAAAATGATGAATAAGCGAGTCAAAGACTAGCGCCACATTATGTTGCGAGACACGCTCCCCAACCTTAAACTGAAAATACCAAACGTTGGGGAGTGCTATATCGTTTAATCATCTAGCTTCTTCGTACATCATTGAAGATTTCACAAGACAACTGATAATTGTGCTGTCTTGCTATTTTCTGTGAAAAAAACAATTGTGGTAATTCATAGATAACGAGTAACGCGAGGATAAGGAACGCACTAGGATGACCAAGAACAAAGCCAACGATACTTACGATTAACAATATTAGCTCTAAAGCAAATAAAGCATATTTACCTAGGTAGCAATGGTGAAAACCGCCAAGAAAGAACCAGTTTAATGTTGCATAGGTATCGGGGTCCTTGAGACGTTTAGACTGGCGTTCATAGAATTCTTTTTTTTGATGTTCAGGTAATGAGTTTACCTGACTTCTCAGTAATTCTTCCTGTTTCTCTAGCTTTTCAATTGGCTCAAATAAGCGCATTACGGTACCTCGTCATATATTTTTTCAATGAGGTCAGGTTGGTTACACCGCTTAATTCTTGCCAAACCAAGTTTCCAACCTTTTATTGCCCCATACTTAGCAATACATTGTTTGGTGTACTCTGAGCAAGAGGGCTCAAAATTACATTCAATATTCAATAACTGCTTTGAACCACCGCTAGCCTGGTAGCGATGGATCAATTTCAATGAGATATATTTAAGCAAACTTATCGGCCGAGAGTGATAATTACAGCCTCACGTTTCCAAAATAGCATAAAGCGTTTTTGTTCCACTACTTGGAATACAACTTGCCAACCATCTTGTGCGTACTTGTTCAGTTCTGCTTCCATCTTTTGCACAGGCAAGCCACTTGCACCTAGTAGAATTGTGCCGCAGCCACCTTCAACAATGTGAACCACTTTATATTCTGTAAACTTTGTCATTTTTATAACCAACTAATTTAATAAAAGCGGGATGTTACAATAAGAAATAAAATGCATCAAGATGCATTCACTTGGTTTATGTAATTGTATTTATTAATATTTGATACTGAGTCAAAAACGCCTCTCTATCTGGTGATAAAGAGGCGTTTCTATTTATGCAAATTACAGAATAGCTTTGTATATTTTAATATTGATGGTTTATTTCAAAGTTACCGCAGTTTGTTTGCCCATCGCAATTAACTTGTCGAGAATACGTTCGCCGTCGGCACGGAGACCGTTGTGTTCGTATTCGTTGGTGATCCAAGCTTTTGAGTTTGGCATTGTAGCGAGCGTTTCACGGCTAATGTCCATTTCTACAAACATATCATCTGCATAGACGGCGCAACTCACAGGTACCTTATTGTTTGCCAGTTGCTGCGCATCGTATAACGGCGTCCAATCGACTTTCTCTGCCAGTAATTCCGCCGCTTCTTTCAGTGGCTTTAAGTTCACGTATTGATCGAACATCCAAGGGAAGACCATTTCTCCGGTGAAGTAGAACGGCTTACCTTGTTCGTAATTGAACGCATCATGCTCTTGGCGCACTCGGTGAGCGCTCCATTGAGAAGCAAACCCTTGGCAGTAAATTGATTCGTGCAGAATCGCGTAGATTGGATTGGTCTGGAAGTTTTGTTGCGCCAACATGTCGTTGAGGAACTCATAACGAAGCTGAGGCTTACCGTTCACTTCAATCAATGCACTTTCTAGCCAGTAGTAAGTTGGTAAGAAGGTATCACTGACGCCAAAGTTAATCCCGATTTGCTGGAACTGCTCGACAGTAAAATGCTGCCCATTTGGTAGAAATTCTTCATTCTCCAATAGGTGATTAGCAATGTTTTGGCATAGCTGCTGCGCTTGTGGGAATTGTTGGAAGAAGGCTTGGTTCTTTTCCATCGTACGTTTGAAGGTCGCGTGATACACATCATCGACATGGCGAGAAATCGAAGGCACGCCGCCTGTAATGTAGCTTTGTAGCAAACTGTCTGGGAACAGCGATAGGTAAGTTAATGAACAGAAGCCACCAAAGCTCTGACCCAAAATCGCCCACTTCTCAACACCAAATTGTTCGCGGATAAATTCCGCATCGCGCACAATGTTGTCTGCGCGAAAGTGGCTTAAGTGGTCTGCTTGTTGCTCCGGCGTGAGGTGCGCTAGCGTCTGGTGATTGATGAGGTTGCTGTTGCCTGTACCGCGTTGGTCGAGTAGCAACACGCGATACTCATTCAGCGCACGTTTGATCCAGCCGGCGTTTCCGTTTGGACGAGGAGAGGGGAAGCCCGGACCACCCTGAAAATACACTAACCACGGTTTGCCTGAGTCTTCATCGCCTACTAAGCAAACGGAGCGAGCGAAGACGTCGATCGTGCCTTTGTCATGATCTTGGTAATCAAGTGGCACGGTGAATGAGTGGGGGGTGTAATGCAGTCCTGCGTCGATAAATGATTGAGCGTTCATTGTTATTATCTTTCCTTGTTTAAAGTTGCTTTACGATATCGAATTCTTTATTAGAAACAACTGATTTGTTGTAAGAACTCGATTTTTGGAGTCGGAAGGACATCGAACGGTGCTGAAAATAGAAACTCTTTGATCTTTCTGTGTTGGTATGCAATGAGTGAACTATGATCTGATAGTGGAAATCACAGTCTTAGCGTTTTTATGAAACGAGACATTTGGCGGTCATTAACCATGGAGGATGCTTGATGAACACGTCACTAACCCGAATCACGCTCGCTTATTTATTACTACAGCTCATTAGCTCGTCCGCTTTGGCGGTGGTGACGCCGAATCCACCTCAATTGCAGGCGAAAGGTTACGTACTAATGGATTTTCAATCCGGCGCTATTATTGCTGAGCAAAACGCGCGAGCCGGGTTAGCGCCTGCTAGTTTGACCAAGCTAATGACGGCTTATGTGGTGGGGCAAGAAATTAAAGCAGGGCGACTCAATTGGGACGACACTGTGACGGTGAGTGAAAACGCGTGGTCAGCTAAATTTCCAGACTCCTCAAAAATGTTTATCCAACCCAAAGATGAAATCACCGTCGCCAACCTAATGCGTGGTGTGATCGTTCAATCTGGTAATGATGCTTGTGTGGCGCTCGCCGAACATGTAGCCGGTAGTGAAGGGGCGTTTGTTGCGTTGATGAACGGTTGGGCAGATAAGCTCAGCTTGAACGATACCTACTTCGTTAACTCGCATGGACTAGATAGCGAGGGCATTCAAACCTCACCAACAGATATGGCAAAGCTGATGCAATCTATCATTAATGATGTACCAGCTGTCTACGCGCTCTACAGCGAAAAGGTGTTCAAGTGGAACAAGATCACGCAATACAACCGGAATAAGCTGCTATGGGATAACTCGATTGATGTCGATGGAGGAAAAACGGGGTATACCAGCAACGCGGGTTACAGTTTGGTTAGCTCCGCCAAAGAAGGAAAAATGCGTTTGATTTCGGTGGTGATGGGAACGCCGAGTAAACAGTCGCGAATCAGCCAATCGAAGAGTTTGCTCAACTATGGTTTTCGATTTTATGACACCAAACAAGTCGCGAAACAAGGGGAAGTATTATCGACAGTTAAAGTATGGAAGGGTGACGTAAGTGAGATCGAGTTGGGTTTTGCACAAGATGCATACCTCACGCTACCTCGCTCGTTGACTGCAGGGTTGGACAAAAGCGTAGTCGTAAATGAGCCGCTGATTGCCCCTATCGCGAAAGGGGATGTGGTTGGTAAAGTCGTGTGGAAGAGTGACGATAAAACAGTGGCGAGCTACCCATTGGTAAGTAACCAATCAGTAGAAGAGGGCTCTTGGATTGGTAAGTTATGGGACAGTTTAGTGCTTTGGGTGAAGTCGTTGCTTAATTAGATATTCGGGTAGCTATTTCAGAGGCAAAGAAAAGCAGCTCGACGGTGAGCTGCTTTTGGTTTTAGTAGTGGGTCTTAGTGACTATTCAGATAAGCTTATGATTGGTAAATCATCCCAAATCTTGCTTTCATCCGACGCACCACCAGAGAAGTTCCATGGGCCTTTGTCCTGTTCTAACGGACGGTAAGTGGCAGACAGGCCATCCAAATCCCAGGTCGTCACATAGAATCGGATACCATCAAGCGAGTCAGGGCGACCAAGCGCGTCACTTGCAAAGTCCATCGAAATGGTGTTGTTGGCTTTATCTACGGTTACCGTCGGTGCTGGTGTGACTGCCTCACCCCATGTTGTCGCGTCTGCACCTTTAGTGTTGTAGATAGAGCTCTGCCAGCCAAACACAACGGCATTGCGACTCCAAGTTCCACTTGGCATGCTTGCGTTGATTTTTGGTAGTTCGGATAAGTTCGTTGATGCTTCTTCTGGTAAGTCAATGAAAATGGTGAAACCAACGTGGTCAAAACCGTTTGGCGGCAACCAAGTATCAGTGATCTTGTCCATGGTGAAGGTCAAGCGTACGTTACTGCCGACGGTAAAAACCTCCGTTTTGTTGATTGCGAGTTGGCTGTTGTCTTTGTCGAACGTTGGATCCGTTGGTAGCGAGTAGTTACCGTTAGGACCGCCCATGCCATCTTGCGCATCACCTGCGTCATCAATAGTGTCGTCTGGCGTATTCGACCAGCTTAAGTCCGACACAAAGTTCACATCTTCAATGCCTGCTTTTTTCTCAGTGGAGTAAATCGCGAAGCGGTGTTGCTGTTCGCCAATCGCAAAGTGACGGGTAGATAAAGTCACGCTAAATTGACCGTCAGCATTTACGGTAATGGCTTGTGCGGTTTCTAGATTACCGTCCACGACAAGGTTTAATTTCTCGTTTGCGTTAGCAGTACCAGTAATCACGATGTCATCAGTGATGGTTTGTCCTTCCCAATCCTGTGCCAGCTGGATGTTAAGGTCTGGGGTATCTACCGATTGGGTGTCGTTAGTTTTTGAGTAAATTACTGCTGATTTGGCTGGTAGTTCAAGGGTGACGTGACCGTTTTCATCGGCGACTAACTGCTCTGGAGCGTCCGCCCAATTCGACATGATTTGTTGTTGGAAAACGGTGCCGCCCGCTTGCTCTACATCGAGTTGATTCATCAACATTGGGGAGTTAGATGTGTTCATTACCACTAAGACTTCGTCGTTACCCAAAGTGCGGGTAAAGGCGAACACACCGGCGCCAGCTTTATCGCTGCCAATCACTTTCATTTCGCCGCGTGTCATGACTTTGTTTTCGGTACGTAACTTAGCAAGCTCTTGGATGAACAAGTACATCTCGCTGTTTTGGTCGAATGAATCTACGTAGTCGCCGTCTTCACGGTAACCGCCAGCAAACATCGCATCGCGCGCTGCTGACATCGCCTGTTCTGTACCTTGGTAAATCACAGGAATGCCCGGTACCGCCATCATGGTAATCAGCGCTTGCTTCATATCGTTGACACTGCCTTGCGATAGAAAACGCGGCATATCGTGGTTATCAATGAAGTTCGGCATGATGTATGGATTCGGGAACATCTCCATCATTTTCTCAAGGCGGAAGCGTAAGTAATCGGTCGGTTGTCCTGCTGCAAACACGCGCGTCATGGTAGCTTGCAATGGAAAGTTCAGCACCGAGGTTAACTGTTCTGGTGAGCCGCTTTCGCCGATGTAACTTAGCATCTTCTCTTCGCCTTCGGTGTTGTAAGGCGTAGATGTTTCGAAGACTTCACCAAAGGTAAGGAAGTTATCGCGACCAGTATCAACCGCTTGAGTCATCACACCATCGTCGGCGTGCAGGAAGTCGTTCCAGAAATCGTGCTCAACAAACTTCACGGTATCGATACGGAAACCGTCAACGCCCACTTCGCGAATCCATTTACGGTAGCTCTCTTTTAGATAAGCGCGTACTTCAGGATCGGACGTATTTAGGTCATCCAGATCCGACAGTTGCCAGGTTTTTTCTTGGACGGGATCGTTGTGGTCGGTGATGCTTGGCGTCCAGTGGTAAATGCCAGTACCGTCTTCTTTACACTCATTCATGTTGAGCGGATAAGGCAGTTCTTGCCCTGCTGGCAGCGCATTTTCAATCAAACGGAAACCTTGGCAAGGTAGGCTAGGATCGTAATTGTATGGGTCATCGTAAGTGAAGAAGTTACCAACGTGGTTGGTCACGATGTCTTGAATCAAGAACATGTTACGAGCGTGCACTTCTCGTGCTAACGCTTGGTAGCTTTCCATGTCACCAAAGTGCTCATCCACTTTTTGGAAGTCACGCGCCCAGTAGCCGTGGTAGCCGCCGTAGTTTTGCTCGGCATCCCACCATTGGTTTGCCACTGGCGGTGTAATCCAGATAGAGGTGGCGCCTAGGTCTTCGATGTAGCCTAGCTTGTCACTGACACCAACAAGGTCACCACCACTGAATTTTTTGTCTGAGGTAGGATCGTACTCATTCTGACCTTGATCGTTAAGCGTGTTGTCGCCGTCGTTAAAACGGTCGATCATCAAGAAGTAAATGATCTGGTCTTGCCAATCAGGAGATGCCACGTGGCTTCCTGTATCTGTTGGCGTAGTTTCATCGCTACCACAGCCAGAAAGAGCTAGGGCGATCGCTAGAGGGAGTATTTTTATTTTATTCATAGGGTTAGGTAAGTTTTCAAACACGGTTTTTGTCTCCGTTATGCAGCAATGCGGAAACGATAAAACAAAGGTTTGAAATTGAGAGTGTCATTTCACGCCAAAAAAGACGTGAAATGATGTCACGAAGTGCTGAATTTGAACTGTGCTACATATTTAACTGAGTGGTTGCACAATTGGGTATTGAATCGGGTAATGGTCTTTGGCTAACTCATTACCAGAATGATCATAGAGTCGGAATCGGCACTGTTTAACCGTTTGGGGGAGGGGAAGTTGTAGCGCCCAGCATGTGTAATCTTCTGCATTCTGAGTTTGGGTCATTGTGTGCGGAGCTGGCGCGTCACCCACGTAGCAATCGATCTTCGCCACGTCTTTCAATCGACACGCGAGTTCAACAAACAAGGTGTACTGAGTGCCGAGTTGGATAAGTTGTCTTGTCGGGACAATGTACTCCGTTGCGCCAATTAAAAGCCCCTTAGAAACCACGTAATCACGCTGGTGGTTGTTATCAATGTAGCGTTCACCTTCGACTTCATAACACAGTCTAAATGTCAGTGGATGAGCAACAGGAAGCTCTGTTGTTGCCCATAGTTCAGTGCCATTATTCAAAAAACGCTCGAAGAAGGCGGGGTAGCGACGCCACGTGCCATCACGGTCTCGACATTCAACGGAGACCACTTTTTCAAACGCAATGTTATCCACTTCCATCCAGATTTTACCGACGGGTTGGTCAATGTCGTTATCGGCTAAAGTATTCGCTTTGGCGTAGTATAAGCGGATGGGTTGGTTATTGAGGTGAGTGCGATTATCCAAGCATTGCTGGCGATATTGCATTGGCGAAAACGGATACCAACGGCGAAAGGTTCGGTGGAAGTTGGAAGGCTCTTCATAACCCAACTGATAAGCGATTTGCTGCGTTGTGAGTTGAGTGTCTGCAAGTAGGGCTAATGCGTGCTTTTTCTTGGCGAAGTCGACGCATTGCGAATAGCTCATTTGTTTTTCTTGCAGGCGACGTTGCAGGGTGCGCTTGGATACGCCCAGTTGTAGCGCAGCTTGTTCTAGTTTCAGTGCGTAATTGCTGTTTTTGACGAACAGAGCATTAAGCACGCTCAACAATTCTGGCTGTTCAATTGGTTGGTGAGACAGCAGCAAATAAACATGTTTCACCAAGTCGAACACAACCGAGTTCTGCTTCGCGCTGCTGTCTTCTTCTAGTTCGAAATGAGCAGAATAAAGGTCATGGTTGTGAAGCTGAATGTGCACCGATTCACTCAAACCTAGCTGTTCCAATTGCATCAGCAGCAAGTCATAAACCGATTCTGCCCAGCTTGGAATTTCAGTAGCTCTGCACTCTAGCCGCATCTGAACCTGGTTATCACTGTGGTCGAAAACAATGTACAAGCGACGGTCGAACAGCGAAACACTTTTGCTCCACCACAGCAGACCTTCACGCAGCGTCGGTGCCTCTTGCAACATCATACATTGCAAGGCAACCAGCTTCTCAATATGCCAATATTCGCCAGCAATTCTTAGGTGATTATGCCCAAGTTTTTTGCAGAGAAAGGGCGTGATGATGTTGTCTTGAGGCAGCATGAAAGTGGTTCGGTAACAAAGCAAAGGCGACATTATTGCTTAAACCAAGTGTTGCTTCAGTGAGAGTGCTCAAAGCTTGTTACATCGGCGATTTTCAAATTTATTTTGAAGATGTTTTTAACTGAAATCGGTTTTTCCCTGTAACTCATAAGGTTAAAGTGATAACCAGCATAAACTACTCGACTGGAGACCCCGATGGATATCGTTCAAGCTGCTAAATCCCGCTACTCAACCAAAGTCTTTGACCCAACTCGTAAGCTGCCACAAGAGAAGATCGACGCAGTCAAAGAGCTGATCCGTTTTAGTCCATCGAGTGTGAACTCTCAGCCGTGGCACTTCATTCTGGCAAGCACAGAAGAGGGCAAGCAACGTATAGCAAAAGCAGCACAAGAAAACTACGCGTTTAATGCTGCCAAGATCTTGAATGCGTCACACGTGTTGGTGTTCTGTGCCAAAACGGGCATCGATAACGACTACATTGAAGCACTATTGGCGCAGGAAGAAAAAGACGGTCGATTCCCAACCGAAGAAGCAAAAGCAGCGGTACGTGGCGGTCGTAGTTACTTTGTGAACATGCACCGTTTTGACCTGAAAGACGCTAATCATTGGATGGAGAAACAGGTTTACCTCAACGTGGGTACGTTGTTGTTAGGCGCTTCAACGCTAGAAATTGATGCGGTGCCAATCGAAGGTTTTGATCCGAAAGTGCTGGATGAAGAATTTGGTCTACGTGAAAAAGGCTACACTGGCGTTGTGATTGTACCGCTTGGCTACCACGCGGAAGATGACTTCAATGCCAAGACGCCTAAGTCACGCTGGGAAGCAGAAACTGTATTTACCGAGATCTGATCAAGATGATTCATTTAGTTGCAGAAATTAAAGCCTACCCAGATAGTATCGACAACGTAACCGACTTACTTTCTGGTCTACTAGAACCTTCACGTGAAGAAGAGGGTTGTTGCCAATACGAACTGTATTTGGATCAAAAGATCGAAGGCTTGTTTATGTTCCAAGAAATTTGGGCATCGCAAGAAGCGTTAGATAAGCACTTACAAAGCCCACATATCGCGCAGTTTATCTCGACGCTAGAAGATAACGATTGGGTTGAATATTCTCAGATTCGCCCAATGACGTTTGTCGGCTAGCCTTCCGAGCAAAATGTTGCCAGCACTTTCTTACGTTGCTGGCAGCATTTTTCATGAATGAATTCACGGAAAGTACGAATGGTTGGCGTCAGCAAACGACGATCGGCGCACACCATGTATAACGGTACCGGACCACAATCCCATTCAGGTAATACTCTTACTAATCTTCCTTCAATCAAATCTTGGCTGATGTCCATTAGCGATTTGTTGGCGATGCCTTTGCCTTTGATTGCTAAGCGATGAGATAAGTCACTGTCGTTGCTAAGTAGCTTGCCACTCACGACAACCTGTTCTGTTTCGTCTCCGCGAGTCAGCGTCCATTTGTTGTAAACCGAATCCGCCACCATGTAACACAAACAGTTGTGTTGATTGAGGTCTTCCGGTTTGGTCAGCACAGGATTGTTTGCGACGTATTCTGGAGCTGCACACAGGATTCGTTCATTTGCACCACACAACGCCAATACCACGAGGTTAGAGTCAGCAGGTTCACCGTAACGAATCGCGATGTCGACGGGTTTGGTGTACATATCGGTTAAGCTGTCAGACAGCTCTAACTTGATAGAGACGTTTGGGTAAACATCAATAAACTCATCAACCCAATCAAGCAGCATGTTGCGACCAAAATCAGATGGCGCAGTGATGTGCAGCTGACCTGATAACTCGCCACGCGCGCTTGAGATCTGATCTAACCCCTCTTGCAGTGTTGCGAGCGCTTGAGTGGTTTTGTCTAGGAACAGCTCACCTTCCGAGGTTAAGCGAAGGCTGCGAGTGGAGCGTACAAACAGAGGAAAGCCAATTTGTCCCTCAAGACGTTTGATCGATGCACTGATGGCTGCTGGTGTCATGTCCATGCTGTTGGCGGCTTTCGAAAAACTGCCTTGGCGTGCGGTTTCGACAAAGATATTCAGATCGTTGAGGGCTTTCATAATGAAAAGGGCTTTTAAGAAGTTTGGGCTACTATAGGGGAGGATCGCAGGGCAATTCAAGGTTAAAACATTAGGTTGCACGGCGAGTTTGAGTTAGATTAGCGCGCAACTTCACTTTACCGGATCAATAGCATGAGCCAACAGCAGCCGAATAACCCACTTCACGGGTTGAGTTTAGAGAAAATCCTTACCCGTTTAGTAGAGCATTTTGGGTGGAACGGAATGCATGAGCGCGTTCGTGTGAACTGCTTTAAGAAAGATCCTTCTATCAAATCGTCGCTGAAGTTCCTGCGCAAAACGCAGTGGGCAAGAGATAAAGTAGAAGCGCTGTACATCGAGACGTTCTGCTAATTGGATTTGGTGCACGTTTAAATGAGAGATTCCGGATGGCTCGCTGAGGCTCGTCCGGAATGACGCTGATTTCTTGTTGCGTTGTCGGTTATTTAGACCTTAATCTCTCGCATCTCGCATCTCGCATCTCGCATCTCGCATCTCGCATCTCGCATCTCGCATCTCGCATCTCGCCTCTTTATTACTCCAAATGATGCGTACTGCCCACGGTACCTTCCAAGTCTAAAATCGACTGGCGGACGTGGTCTGGAATCGCGGCTTTCACATTGTTCTTAAAATCAAACATCACACCAGTAGCGGTCGCAATGGTCGCAATCTTGCCCCACTTCTTACTCAGCACTTGGTATTCCATCGTGATGCGATCTTCTTGCATGTCGATTACGCGTGAGCCAATTAAAAGCGTATCTGGAAACGTAATGGGTAGCTTATAGCGGCATTGGGTTTCACTTAGAACCGGACCGATGTGAGACGTCTGCAAATCTACCAACAGATTAATCTTGTTGAAGTAGTCCAAACGCGCAGTTTCGAAGTAACGAAAATACACCGCATTGTTGACGTGTTGCAGGGCATCCATCTCTCCCCAAGCGACTTTGATTTCCGTAATCACTGGGAATTCTTTTAATAACGTATCCATTACTCATGTTCCTTTTTCATCGACGTTGCCGCAATTTGCAAAGCGACTTATCACTTTGAGTATTTATTCTAGATGGAACTGATTAAAATGTAATGAAATTGTATGTAAAATGTGAAATGAATTAGATGCTTATTTTTGTAAACTAAAAACTTTACATAGTCAGTTGTGAGGCGTAGGTTTAAGTAAGCGTAACCAAAAGGAGATGTCCAATGACAGAACTGAAAGGTTTCAATCTTGCCAAAGTAGAAAAACGAATCGACTGGACAGGTGAGCTGTTCAGTTTACGAGTTTCCGGTGCGCCTCTCTCCTTCAAAGCCGGACAATTTACCAAACTCGCCTTGCTCGACGAACAGGGCAATCCCATTAGCCGCGCATACTCGGTGGTGAATGCGCCCAGTGAGCAGTTCGAGTGGCTCGAATTCTTAGTCGTCGCGAACCCAGAAGGGCAATTGACGCCAAGGCTGCAGCAGCTTCAAACCGGCGATAGCATTTATGTTGGTAAAACGGCTCATGGCGATCTTATCCACGATACCATTCCCAAACACGCAAACGATCTATGGCTGCTTTCCACCGGCACAGGCATTGGTCCATTTCTCTCCTTGTTAGACGACATTAATTTACTCCCACACAGCGATCATATTGTGCTGGTACATGGTGTGCGTTACGAAAGAGATTTAGTTTACAAATACTTGATAGAGCAACTTCAACAGAGGTATGAAGGTCGTCTTCGTTATGTGCCGATTGTCAGCCGTGAGAGTATTCCGGGTAAGCTTCAAGGCCGTATTCCAGATCTGATTGCGTCGGGAGAGCTTGTTAATCGCGCTGACTTACCGTTTTCTAAGGAAAGCAGTTTTGTGATGATGTGTGGTAATCCGGAGATGATCAAAGACACCTCTCCAGTACTGCAAGATATCGGTTTGGAAAAGTATCGAGCCCGAACGGGTGGCAATATTATATATGAAAGATATTGGTAGCTGCTGAGTACGGCTACAAACCAATCAAATAATTAAGTCATTCGCAGGTTTGGTATTGAACCTATCGTTTCATCTAAACTTGCGATCGAATCGTCTTTCCATATTTCTGTTCCTATGACTAAAATTGTCTTAAGAAATAAATTCAATAGCTTAGGATTCAAGGATGATGAACAAAGCTGGTTGGACAGTGTGCCTTGCCACGCTTACTCCCTTTGCCACTATCGCTGGTGAGTGGGAGATTGAAGCGGGCGGATTTTTCTCTCGCACTGACACCAAACTGAACGCTTACGACCCTTACCTCGATCAAATACGCACTATTGATTTCGAATCGGATCTCGATTTGAAAGAGTTTACTGTGCTGCCTTATGTTGAGGTCGAGTATTACTTCAATAAAAAACACAGCATCTATGTGGATTGGCGAAGCCTACACCGAGAAGCGACCCGCACTGCAGTGACTAAGCCTTTTGAAGTCACGGTGGATGGAACGACTTACGCGGTTCAAGCGGGCTCAAAGCTGACTACAGAGCTCAATATCGATATTGCGCGCCTAGGTTATGGCTACCAGTTTTACACCAGTGACAAGTGGGCGGTGGATGTATTGGCCGGATTACACGTTATGTGGTTGTCTTTAGGCCTGGACGGTAAGCTTGGAGCTAAAGTGAGTGGGGTGGATGAAATCCCAGTGATGTTTGTGGATGAGGCGGTTTTGAATGATGTCACCGCGCCATTACCAGATTTAGGCCTTCGAGCAGAATACGCTCTGACTGAAGATTGGATTTTAAAAAGCCATGCGCAGGTATTTTATTTAGCCGTAGACGATATAGAGGGTTACTTGTTAGAAGTGGATTTTGGTGCGAAATACTTCTTTACTGAGCAGTTCCGCGTAACCGGCGCGTTCAATTACTATGAAGTAGGAGTGGATTATGAGAGTGATAGCTCGGCGCTGGATGTGACTTATCGGTTTTATGGTCCAATGCTCACGATTGCATACACGTTTTAAGTGAAGTTAATTGAGTATCAATATAAAATGACAAGTTATTTCGATATTTATTTGATATTCAGATTTTTTTAACAAAATTGAATAGTGGTTTGCTACACATCACCTTTATTTTAGTTCTATAACTAAAATAAAGGACGAGCACAATGGCAAAAGTAATGTCATTAGTTTTGGTGGATAAGGAACGAGTTGAATTAGGTGAGCTTACACATGATTGCAGTAAAGCCGCATTACCTTTTCTTGGTGGTTATAAAATAATAGATTTCACTATAGATAGCTTATTGAGAGCGAATGTAAAGAATAATATTATAATGAGCCGGGTATTTTGCAAATCTTTAAAAGAGCATATTAATGATGCTTGGTAAAATTATAAAGATGATGTTGCATATCTAGACTCTATCTATAATGTTAAAAGCTCTCAAGGAAAAATGATACATCAAGAGTGGCTAGATGTTTTCCTGCAGAACATAGATCAATTCAACCAGCCCTCAATTAAGCAAGTTCTTCTACTTAGCGGCGAACAAATTCATGGAGACTACTTCAGACAGTTACATCAATATCATAGACTGACTCGGGCAGATATGAAGCTTGTAGTGAGTGAAGTCGATATTGACAACGCTAGTCTGTATCATGTTGTTGAGCTGTCCGATAGTGGTGAAGTGGTTGCGATTCATTGTCATCCGGAAGAGGCGCCCTCTTTGCCCTCTAAGCCAAATAAGGCCTTAGTGTTAACATGGAGTATGTTGCTCAACAAGGAGAGGCTTGTAAAAGCCGTATTCTCGGCTGTAAAAGAGCAACGTACAGGGCGGGACTTGGTTATGGATATTATTGTTCCTTTTTTAGCCAAAACAAAAGTGTCACTGTTTAATCTGGGTGGTGAAAAGAATCAACCTATTCACTGGAGTCCAATTAAGTCGATTGAGGAGTACTGGTTTACACAGATTCATAGGTTGTCAGAACCCTCGGAAGGTTCCGATAGAGATAACCAGTTGAAGTGTTTTGGTGTCAGAGCAAAAAATAATATCGAATTCAAAGATATAGGTCGTGATTCTGTACGACTAAAAAATAGTATTATTTCTTCAGGAAGTAAAATTTATGGTTCAAGAGTATTAAGTTCAGTTGTTGGGATTAATTCAATATTAGAAAATAACGCCATAATTTATAAATCTGTATTGATGGGGGACAATATTATTGGCAAAGGATGCAGAATTAGTAATGCAATAATTGAGGAGGGAGCTCATATTGCACCATATACTGTGATTGGGGAAAATAATGAGCAAGATCAAATGAAATATAATATTACCCCAAATGGTATAATAATTATTCCAAAAGGAAGTAGAATAGGCTTCTATCCAGATAAAACATTAGAACTACACTCAATTTGATTATGGCTAGAGGGAGGGGAGCATGGACTTTAAACGGGTCGACTTTTCTGATGCGCTTAAGTATCAGAGAAACAAACATAAACTATCACAAGATCGACTTGCGGCAATGCTCTCCTCTACTCACCGAGCCTTTGAGAGTTTGAACCAAGCGACACTGAGCCAGTGGGAGCGGGGAAAGATCGTACCAACTTTACTGCGCCGCATAGGGATCGCTCACTTCTTTGGTTTACAATACCTTTATGATGAAAGGGAGTTAAAGACGGTTAAAAAAGCACTGCAGCATCCGGTTAACTTTCAAAACTTAAAGACGATATATTCCCATCAGGTAACGTCTATCAAAGATACCCTATTAGAAAAATGCATATCAGAAGAGCTTGAGATGATCAAAGATGCGCATTATCGGCAAAACACCGTTCATCTCCTAGATACCTTAAGTTTTTTAGGTTTAGTTGAGCCCAAAGTGGCGTGCTTTTATTGCAATGATGTGCTCGTTGGCCACGTTGTTTATCAACAGCGCAAGAATGAGTATTTTGTAGTGAGTGTGGTATTTCTCAACAAAGAGATCCGTCAAGAGCAGCTAGAGTTTATTGAAGAAAAAAGTAAAGGTATGAAGCTTTATCTTCCGATACGAGACCAGAGCTTGAGTCAATTCATATCAGATTGCTTCTTGGAAAAGTGTTGCTTTAAACACAATGTCGATTTTTATGTTGGTGCAAGTGAAAGCTTTTTTGAAAACCCTATGATTATAAACCTCTTTAAAGGCTTGTATGACTTTCGGTTAGTTAGGTTTGAGCAAGTTACAAAGCAACAGACTTAGGCTTCAATCCGTAAGGAATATCTTTAAATGCAGCTGAATGGCGATTGAAGTAGGGAGCTTGATTTACTTTTTGCCAATCTAACAACATGATTGCGAGAACATTTCTGTGTTCTCCATATTGAAGATCAAACTCGCCATCAACGGATGGGATCATCCCTTGATCTAAGTTAATGGAACTCTGGATTGCTTCTCTTGTTTTTGCCACGACACGATCGTCCTCAAGTCCTGCAAGTAGAAAGGTGATACCAACTTCAGCAATCACGTCTTCCTTTGCTCTCAGCAAGATTGTGTCTACATTCTCACGGAAATAGTCGTAAATCCATTGGTGTTTCGCTTCATCTACTTGGTTTTGGTAGTAACGAGAGTCGGCAAAGATAATGTGGGTCATGCCATAGAGCTTGTTCATGTACTGCTGTGGAGAAAGCTTTTTGTCATTCTCATCTGGGTAAGTTGCGCGAAATGTACGTGTAAACTCATCGACTACGTCTTGCTCTCCTAACTGACGTAACCAATATACTTGATTGGCTAGTTGTGCAGCCCAAGCCTCAATCATTTCAGGGTCGTTTGCATAGATTGAAAAGTCATAGCGCTTGATGATTTCTCTCAGTTTTTGATCTTCTATATGTCTTAATCCATATTCATCTGCTCTTGCTAAAGCCCCTAGGAGATCAACGCCAAGGAAAATGTACTCAGGGTGGTGTTTTGTCACTGTATATCGTCTTTGGCTTCGCTCATCTTGCTTCTTATGGTATCCAGCTAAGCGCTTTTCAGAATATAGAATGATCTGTTCAGGAGAGTGTACTCGGGCAGCAATGCGATTTAAGCGACTTGCCACTTGTGCCATATCAGTCCAGATTGCCGGAATATACTTTTCATCGAGTGTTTGACGGTACATGCGAAGACCAAAGTGCCCTTCTTTGAACGCGCTAAGAGAAAAAAGTTGGCTTTCGTAAGTGGTCTTAATGACCTGAGCTGATTGAGAGTAAGTAAGAGGGGGCGTCTCCTCGACAGCGAGAGCGTTGGCCACCAGAGAGCCAGAGAGAAAAATAACGATGCCAAGATGCTTGCAACGCATAACAACATTCCATAACAAGAAGAGTGGTTCACTGTACCACTGATAATCTAGTGAAATGTAAGCTATTGGTCAGGCGAATGTTTTGTTTTATATCACGGTTTCTATCGCTTACTTAATCATTCTATAGGTAAGGTTGATGCGCTCTCCCTTGTTTAACTTTGTTTTGGGTACACTGTGTTTCCAATAGTGTTGTATTTCACCTGCCATAACAAGCAGCGAGCCGTGAGTTAGCTCAAGTTCAATGATGGAATTATCGTGTATATGCTTAAGTAAAAAACGTCTTGATTCACCAAGATTAACAGAGGCTATGATTGGATTCGGACCGAGCTCGGATTCATTGTCTTGATGCCATCCCATCGAGTCCTGACCATTTCTATATAAATTTGCGAGAACAGAATTGAACGGAGAGCCACATAGGCAGGAGGTACGCTCACGCAGTTTCTGTAGTTCAGGCGTCCAAGGGTGAGGGGCCATAGTTAAACCAGAATAGGTGTAAGAGCGATCGCCATGCCAAGATTGCAACCTAGGCTGTAAGACAGACTTGCCGAACAACTTAATTGACTGCTGTTGCCAAGGTAAGGTGGTTCGTAGGGTATTAAAATAAAGGTCCGCTTCTCTTGTGGAGAGAAAGTCCTGTTGAAAGTAGAGCTTCCCATTTGGAATCTGTTGATAAAGTGAGCTTTTAAATAAATTTTCCCGCATCTGTCTCTCATTTTTTTTGTGAAAGTGATAAAACTACCAACTAGGTATTACTTTTACTATTTGCCTTGGTTATTCTTTAATTTAATAACTATTTTAACAATAATAATTTCGTGACTGTCACGAGACAGTGAGGACCCGATGCGATATTCGTCGAAGAAACGCTATGGTTTTGCGTTGTTTTTCCTCACTTTTATTGCTTGTTGCATTGGTGGAATTGAGCTTTTTCAGCACAATCAGCATCTGCTCTTACAAGAGCGACTTCAAGTAAAAGCGAGGGAAAAGTTGTCCGTCATTCGCTCTAACCTAGAAGCAGAAATGATGGCAGATATTTATGCCACTAGCACATTGGCCACATTAGTAACACTTTCATCTAGTCCAGATGCTTCAGAGTTGGAGGATGCTTCTAATCGAATCCTATTAAAAAGCAATCATATAGAAATCATTGGGATCGCTCAAAATGATGTAATCCAACATGTTTATCCGACGGAAGGTAATGAGCGCATTATCGGGTTAGATTATAGAAAAGTGCCTGAACAATGGACTCAGATCCAAAAAGCAAGAGATATTGAAGAGATCTTCATTTCTGGGCCAGTAAATTTAGTTCAAGGTGGACGAGGCCTTATTGTTCGTGTTCCTGTGTTTGTCGACCCTCCAAAAAACAATGAGTATTGGGGCTCTATTAGCACGGTGATTAACATGGAAAGCTTGCTAAGAACTTCTGGAGTTCTTGATTACTCTATGTTGAGTGATCTTGTCATTCGGGGTTACAACAGCATGGGATCTCAGGGAGATATCTTCTTTGGTGACAAATCCAACTCAAAAGAGGTGATTGCTGCTGAGACCGTTCGTTTTCCATATGGTAGCTGGGCATTAGAAGTATATGAGAGCCGTGATTTATATCATAAGCTTCCTTGGTATGAGTTGAATGTAGCAAGGTTAATCGGTTATCCGGTGCTGTTTTTTCTGGGCTTTTTCCTTATTACTATTTATCGATTGTATTTGATTGCTGAAAGTCGGGCTTTCCACGATGAGCTGACGAAATTACCGAATCGACGTTACTTCATGAAGTCCTATCGTCAGCAATTTGAAATTGCGAAGCGTTACGACAAGCATTACGACTTTGCGCTTATCAATATTGATTTAGACCGATTTAAACACATCAATGATACCTATGGTCATGATGCGGGTGACAAAGTACTCGTTGCATGTGCTGATAGAATCAAAAACAGTCTTCGACGTTCTGATATTGTTGCAAGAATGGGAGGGGATGAATTCTTGGTGATGATGCATAACCCTAAATCAGAAGACAATATTCAAAATTTGCTACAAAAACTCAGGTATATTCTTTCTTCTACGCCTGTGATTTATGAAGATGAGTTGATCTATATTCGAGTGAGTATGGGATACGCAATTTTCCAACCCTCTTTGATGTCAGCGGAACAAATGATGAAAATTGCTGATGAGCGGATGTATAAGCAGAAACACTTTGGATTATAAAAGCCTTGATAATCAAGGCTTTTTGCTTTTAGAGTTGCTAATGAACTAACTTAAACTTGCTGAGCTGCGTATTCAGCTCCTGAGTATCTTTTTGATACCCCAAAACCACTTCGCTGAGTGTGTCAGCTTGTTGGCCTGTTGTTTTGGCTATCTCTGCTAATATGTCGACATCTTTGTCGACGGCTTCGCAAGCTTTAGACTGCTCTACTGTCGAGTGGGCGATAGTGTTGATGTGATTATTGACATTTTCAATGCTGGTTTCTAACAATGACACGCTATCGTCAACGCGCTTAACTGCCTCAAAAGTAATATCACTGGCATTCTTACTTTTGGCCATGTTTTCCACAGAAAATCGCGTTTTTTCAGTGATCTGATCTAATAACTTGCTGATATTTTCTGTTGCTTCTTGGCTACGTTGAGCTAAGTCTCGAACCTCAGAAGAGACAACGGCAAAACCTCTACCATGATCTCCTGCCCTCGCGGCTTCAATTGCTGCATTGAGCGCTAACAAATTTGTCTGCTCTGAAATACCATTAATCGCTTCAACAATTTGGCCAATGCTTTGTGTGTCGGATTCCAGCTCAGCCATACACTGTTCAGTCGCTTGGATTTGCTCAAGTAAGCTTTTTACGGAGACGAATGAACGCTCACTCTGCTGTTGACACTCTTGGACTTTATTATTCATTTCACTAGTGTCACTCAACGCTCTCTCTGTGGATTGAGCGATCTCAATACTTGACTGAGCAAGTTCTGTCATTGCAGCGGCGATATTGTCACATTTAGCAATGGTTGAACGGCTACTATTGTCTAGCTCCTGAGTTGAGTCGACAATACTATTCAAACGCTCGGTGTTGTGAGTATTTGTATCCGTTACATTGAACAATAAGTCTTTAATATTATTGGTTAACTGGTTGATACTGTTCGCAATAGCAGATATTTCATCACGTCCATTGTGGGTGAGCTCAACAGTAAGATCATGTTGTTCAGTCATATGGCCGAGTTTCTGTTTCATGGAGCCAACTCGATATCTCAAACTACGTACTAGCGTCGATACTAGACCCAGCAGCAATATTGAGGTGATTAGGGTGACGCCAATAAGGACATTGCGGTTGAATACCGAGTCTTTTAGTAAAGCTTCAGCATGAGCTAACATGTCTGATTGCATGTCATTCCGGAGCTGATTCAATAATCCAATTCTCTGCGTTGCAGCAGGAAACCATTCGGTAGCCGAAGGCCCTTCTATTTGTCCGAGATTGTTTTCTTGTGCTAAAAAGCGCAGTTGAGTTTCTTCTACGTTTTTCCACGCCGAATCCTGTTGTATCTGCCTTAGTTGTTCTTGGTATATCGGTAACATCGCAATATGAGCCATTCGCAGGGCGTAGTTCCCTGATTGGATGTAACTTTTGACCCTTGAGAACAGAACTGGGGTGGCAGTTTTGCTCGCAAAGACACCATTAAGTGCTCCGCGTACTTGTCCAGCGCGCTCCTTCATTGTGACTACCGCAACAAGAGAGTCTCCTATTTGGGTGAGTTCGTTACTCTGTGTTTCTGCGATCACTATCTTGATGTTGTCGATGATGAGCTGATTGAGTTTGGAATAGTAATTAAAAGGCGAAATATGAGGGGCCAGTTTGTCAACCCCCTCCCTTACTTTATTCAGTTTTGAGAGTTGTTGCTTCACATCTTGTGCAAGCGATGTGGTGAGATTGCTATTTAGCGTGTCTGTTTCAGACTGCGACAGAGCTAAGATGGCACTGTCTACCTTTACTCTTTGCTGACGCAGTTTGTTGATAATCTCTGGGTTTCCTTTGCTGCCCAGCACACCTGCGGTTAGCCCTCTTTCTACTGCCAAATTATGCGCCAAATTATCGTAATTTGTGGCCAGATTAACGAGTTGTGTATCCCTTATCGCGATTTGGGCTCGTTGTTCTAATTCCAAGACATTTTGCGTAGACAATATGATTGCAATAACCAGAGGAACTCCGGCTGCTATGCATACGACGATATATAGTGGAAATCGACGAAGTAAACTTGTCATTTTTGCCTCCAGCTTGTCTTTGATCATGTTGATATGAAGTTACTTTTTCTCTATTAATCAAAGTATAGGAGAGCCATTATGGGAACTGTTGACTATTCGCGATGACATCCGTTCTTTTTGTTGATGAAGTGATAAATATCAACAATTCGAGTGGCAGAATCTAATTTTATTTGCAATATGCAAATGCATTTTGCGAAAGGCTTGTTCAAATACTCATCAATATGCACTAAGAACAAGGAAAATACGCTAATATAAAGTTGGCACGCATCATGCTTTATACAGAGTGACCCTTATTAAGCCGAGGGTCACCTAGCCAACTGACGTTGTTAGTGAATACACATTGTTCACAAGTATATACCGCCAATCACACCATTGTGATTGGCGTTTTTTCTTTCTACAGGTCAATAAGTTGTGCTTCTTCTCCAGATTCACCTGATTCTCCACATTTGCTGTAACAACTTGGCTGTCGTGGACACACTGCACCTCGTGAACAAATCAATCTTGCTTGGGTTTGAATTCCCCTTTCTATCCAATTGATGTTGAGAATCTTGGCTATCGTTGTGAGATCTTTCTTGATGTGCTGAGGTATGACAGTACTCCCCCCTGAAGAGACACACAGCGATTTCAACTCGTCTGCAATGGCAATGGCATCACCGCCTTGCGCTGAGATGGCAGGGTTAAGATCAATACCAGCACAGAGTACACGGTTGTTACCTGCAGGATCGAAGACGTTGACAGACTCACAGCAGTAGATTCTTGGTTCATCTCCTACGTTTAGGATGGAAATTTGAGCTGAGCTCGTATCTAGTGGTTGTGATAAGCGGCGGAATACCGCCCAGTGCTGACAAGGATCGTTCACTTTACGCATGTTGCCCCATGGGAGTGGGATACCATTACCTCGATATACGGCTTTGAGTTTACCTGGGCCATAGGCATCAAAGTAATGCCAGTGCGGATAAGGAGACACTACCGTCATACGGCGCATGGCTACCGAAGGTGAAACCCCTGCTTTTTTGTGCACATCGATTTCATAGCCAGAGCGGTCTAGCAATTGGCGAAACGGAACTTTCGGACACAATAAGGCACCGGCAAAGAAACTCGACTCAAAGTCACGCCACGCTTGTAGAATATCTTGTGAGTTGAGCTCAGAATTAGAGACCTGTGCGCCACTTTGCTCCCAGTTGTTCTGGTGACCAATAGACAACACGTTACTCATGCCATCACTGCTGTGCAGGACTCGATGGCCGATATACACGGCTAAATCGTACTTCAAACGAGTAGGGTAGTCGCGCATACGTTTGTTTAAATAGATGGTTCCAGGTGCTTCCATAAAGGAAGTAATCAACTGCTTCGCACTCACACCGAGTTCGTCGATCACATCTTGTGGAGATCGATCTATCCAACGAATGTCTAGCCCCATCGATTTAGCAATATCGATTAAATCCTCTACCGACAGGTTTAAACGCTTCAAACCAACTTCTTCGGCAGCTCGTTCTAGGTCGGGGAAGTGGTTTTGGTGATTTTCTTGGTGCGCCCGAATTAAGAGATGCGCGAACTGACGCCCGGTGATACCAGTCTGTGAGAGCATTTCAGGTATCGCGATTTGTAGGATTTCATTAGAGAATAAGAAGCTTGGCTCTAAAGCCATGCCACTGATGCCTCCTCGATTCCCCTTGTTTGGTGTAATGGCTTCGAGTTCAGGCTCATCATCCAGAAACCAAGCAGGTTGTTTTTGGAAAACTTCAGCAATGACTTCCAACATATCAATACTTGGAACGCGTTTTCCCCGCTCAATCATAGATAAGTAAGATACAGAAGGAGCATACTCTGGATTAATTCGTACGCAGCGCGCGGACAAATCCTCCATCGTTAAATGGTTGTTTTTTCTTAGGTTGCGAATTTTCGTCCCTAAGAAGTGAGATTGGCGTATAAGACTTTTTGACACAGACATTTTGTAAAATTCACATTGTAAAATTTTTGTTGTGAAATTGTAGTCAATAATTCGCTAGTCTACATAATGAGCAGGCAAGGAAATTAACCATCTACTTCACAGAATTGTCTGAAACTTAAACAAAGGTTTTAAGTTTTTACTCTAGGAAGAGTGTTTAAATGCGAGGAAACGACGATGAATATGCTAAATTTCGATAAAAATGACATCCAACAACAAGAACGCCCATTTATCGCTGAAGCAGTATTTGCCGTCGAGGCGGTATGTGCTGAGCAGCAGAGCGAGAAACAAGTTAAGGCGAAGCAGCTACTAGACCGCATGTTCCCATTAGAGAGCGGCTCACATCAAGATGTATCAAGCTACGTTATCGACTACCGCCATGTTATGGCTTACTTCAAAGACGGAACGCACAGTGGTTTGAAAAGCCCAAAACATTTCGTGGCATATACAGGTGAAAAAGAAGATCCAAAATCAATTCTATTTAAAGACGAATCTGGCAGTCACGCTGAAGTGATGTTTGGTTGTCACAAGGGTACTGGCTGTGTGGAGTTGATGGATATTGATGATATCCAACTGGAAACGAGAACAACTTTTAGCCCTGAACTTACTGGTAATGCTCCAACTGCAATGCGTCATTGGATCAGCCTAATCAAAGGCGACAAGAAAGGTAAACCAATGGCATGCAGTGAAGACAAAGAGTACACCGCGAAAAACGGCGATGATTATTTCCTAAGCTACTGCTACAGCATTGATTAAATCATCGATAGCTTAGCCGACTAACTAAGCAGCCCAAGAAAAGTAAAACCCCAAGCACGCGCTTGGGGTTTTTAGTTCTGTTGAACAAAGCGTTTTTATTTAAGCTCAGTTTTACAACGGCATCACTCGGTTTCTGCCTAACTGCTTGGCTTCGTAAAGTTGCTTGTCCGCACGTTCGACTAACGCTTCCGCACTATCACCTACATGATACTCTGCCACACCAAAAGATGCAGTGATACTTTCGATCTGCTGCCCTGAACGCTTATCTTTAACTCGAAGTTTTTCTATGACGCGTCGCAATGTATCGGCATATTGGCGTGCAATTCGTAAAGACTTGTTCGGTACGATCAATGCGAACTCTTCACCGCCAAATCGATAAGCACTAATGCCTTCTCGGCAACTTTGCTGGAGCTTTTTGGAAATGGCTTTGATAACGGTGTCACCAAATAAATGGCCATAGTTATCGTTGAAAGTTTTGAAGTGATCGATGTCCAGCATAATCAAGCTCAGTGCTTGATTGCTACTAGTAAGCATACTTAAATCGTTATCAAACGCACGGCGATTGTACAACTGACTCAGTCCATCAAACAGTGCGTCTTTTTGCACCTCTGACAGTTGTTGCTTCAAGCGTGAGATTTCTTCGCTTGCATTGCTAAGCTGGTTGTTCAAAAAACGGGTGGAATGACGAATTTCTCTTGATTCTGAAACTAATTGACGAATTACACCCATGACTTCTTCAATGCTCAAACCGTCATCTTCCACTTTTTCCAGGCGGCCAAAGCTTTTATCCACCATATCGGAGAAAGAAGAAGTGTCGGTCAACGTATCCGTCATAGAGCTTGCAACCTCACCAAGCAGAACCTCAACATTTGTTTTTAGCTCTTCTAAACTGGTTTCAGACTTACTGGCTACATAACTGTTGTATAACTGTTTGTTGGTTGCTGGTGGGCAAACTTCGTAGTTTTCAAGCACCATATCCAACTCCTGGTTTAACTCAGGAATGGTTTTGTCCACGTAGGTATACCAAAGCGCATAGTTAGCTGGAGTGGCAGCTACGTGGTTTTTTATCATCAATGGGACTGCTTTTTTTAAGTTTGCAGTCGATTTTTTAAATTCGTCACTCATTGTCGCGAAAGCACTAGCAAACTGTATTGCGCATAGGTTATCGAATTTTGCTTAACATCGCTTTAATTTTTGTCATTTTTGGTTCAAAAATTAAAAAAATAATGTGCGAAAATAAAATTATCTCTTGAATGGTCAGGTTGGTTCTATTTGTCATTGCTATTTGTATCTACATTTATGACCACCTCTTGCCAACAAACGAGTAACAGAGTGATCGAACTTCCATTTAGCTCGTAACTTTTTGAAGGCGTTCAAGTAAATCAGAGAAAAACATGAATATTGGCTTATATTGGTTTACCAACGATTTAAGATTGCACGACAATCCGCTCCTACTAAGAGCTTCTGCAGAAGTTGATTTGCTGATCTGCATATACTGCTATCCAAAGGTGTCCTCCTATCTAAAGCAATACGCACAAGAGCCGGGGTTCGGGTTTGCCAAACAACAATTTTTAGATGAGTCGCTGCATTGCCTGAATTTGTCTTTGAATGCACTTAATCAGCGTTTGCAAGTTGTTGACTTACATCCATACCAAGCGATCAAGCACGCTGCTGACAAACTTGGCGTGACGCACCTCTATGTGGATGCAATTGCTGGATCAGACGAGCAAGATGTGGTCGATAAGATTCAGGCAGAAGCGCCCCATTTGGCGATTATTCAAAGCGAAGTACGTAGCTTGTTCTCTGTTGAAGATTTACCGTTTGAGCTTGGAGCGCTTCCTGACACCTTCACCAAGTTTCGAAAAAAGGTTGAGAAACTTGCTCTAACTGAATCTGTAGAAGCAGTAACGACATTGCCTCCGCTGCCAGACGGACTCGCACTGCCGACGTTGAGTTTGACCCGTGAGATCCAGCCAAGCCTGTTTACCGGCGGTGAGCGAGCAGGGCTTGAACATTGTCGTCAGTATTTTGCTTCAACACTAGCAAGTGAATACAAACAAACGCGCAACGGTTTAGATGGCATGGATTACTCCACCAAGTTCTCTCCTTGGTTAGCTCATGGGTGTCTTTCTCCGAAAACCATTTATGCCATGTTGAAACGTTATGAAGCCGCGAATGGCGCAAATGATTCAACCTATTGGATTTACTTCGAACTGCTTTGGCGTGAATACTTTTATTGGTATGCCCGTCGATACAAGCGGCAGCTCTTCCGATTTGGTGGTATCCAAAATCAAGCACCACTCACCAGCTTTTATGCGCACCGTTTCCAACAATGGAAGAAAGGTGAAACGCCATTTCCTATCGTGAACGCGTGTATGCACCAACTTAATGAAACCGGCTATATGTCAAATCGTGGCAGGCAGTTGGTCGCCAGTTGTTTAGTGCATGAGCTTGGCCTCGATTGGCGTTATGGTGCGGCGTACTTTGAGTCGCAACTGGTTGATTACGATGTGGCATCAAACTGGGGAAACTGGCAATACTTAGCAGGCGTTGGTGCTGATCCGCGTGGTTCACGACAATTCAACCTCGAAAAGCAAACCGAAATGTACGATCCGCACATGGAGTTCATCGATAGGTGGCAAGGTCGTTGTGCTGGTGCGCATTTGGATAGTGTAGACATGGTCGATTGGCCGATTGTGATGGGCAGCAGTGACAAAGCTTCGTCACCGGAGAAACCGTAATGCAATTTGAAACCGTACGATTGATCTTGGGCGATCAACTTAACAGTGAGCACTCTTGGTTTCAGCAACCGGATGAGAAAGTGCTTTACCTGATTGCAGAGCTCAAGCAAGAGAATACATGCGTCACGCACCATATTCAGAAAGTGTGTGCGTTCTTTTTTGCAATGGAACAGTTTGCGAAAGAGCGTCAGAGTGAAGGGCATCAAGTTCTGCACCTCACGTTGGATGACACACAATCCTTCGACGATCTTGAGCAAGTCTTGCAACACTACTTGAGTGAAGTTGGTGCAAGTAAGTTTGAATATCAACGCCCGGATGAATACCGTTTACTAGAGCAGTTAGCCAAACTAAAGCTTGATGGGGTCGTGACGCGTTGTGTCGATTCGGAACACTTTTTGTTGCCGTTTGAGGAAATAGAATCGCAGTGTCCTCAAGGCAAACACATCATGATGGAGCACTTCTACCGCCGGATGCGAAAGCGCTTCGACATCTTGATGCAAGACGGAAAGCCTGTAGGCGGGAAATGGAATTACGATGCCAACAACCGTAACAAGCTCAAAGCCAAAGACATTGAACAACTGCCACAACCTTTGATGTTCAGTACCGACGTGCATGGCATTGTTGAGCGGTTGGCAAAACATGGCATCAAAACCATCGGAAATCTCGAAGGGGATTTGTTGTGGCCAATTAATCGCGCGCAAAGCCTGTCTTTACTCGCGCATTTCTGCCAAGTCTGCTTGCCGTTGTTCGGCCGTTTTCAAGACGCCATGACAGGCCAGCACGATGCTAAGTGGAGCTTGTATCACAGCCGTATTTCATTCTCGCTCAACAGCAAATTGCTGCACCCGAGAGAAGTCATTGATGCTTCACTCAAGGCATTTCATTCCAACGCGGACATCGACATTTCTCAAGTCGAAGGGTTTATTCGCCAAATCTTGGGATGGCGAGAATACATCCGAGGTGTCTACTGGGCGAACATGCCTCATTACCCGAAAAAGAACGAGTTGGGCGCAGACAGAAAGCTGCCAGATTTCTTCTGGAATGGCGAAACTAAAATGGCCTGTATGCGCAATGCTATTGAGCAGTCTCTCGATTATGCCTACGCACACCACATTCAACGTTTGATGGTCACAGGTAACTTTTGTTTGCTAACCGAGATAGATCCAGACCAAGTGGATGAGTGGTATCTCGGTATCTATGTTGATGCAATTGAGTGGGTAGAAATGCCAAACACTCGTGGCATGGCATTGTTTGCGGATGGCGGCATTGTTGGCACCAAACCTTACGCAGCGAGTGGCTCTTACATCAACAAGATGAGCGACTACTGCAAGGGCTGCCATTACGATAATAAATCGCGCAGTGGAGAAGGATCGTGTCCGTTTAACAGTCTTTATTGGCGCTTTATGAACAAGCACGACAAGCGTCTCGCAACCAACCCACGAATCGGGATGATTTTCCGCTCTTGGGACAACATGGAAGAACAGCAACGCCAAGCGATACTCGATACCGCAGAGCATTACATAGAAAACGTGGAGAACTTGTGATGGAAATACTCATCGTCGGTGGTAACGGTGGAATTGGTTTGGCGATGGTACAAGAAGCCGCAGTTCGGTTCCCTCAAGCTCGCGTGCATGCCACTTATCGTAAGCAGCAACCAGATTGGCAACACCCAAATGTCGTTTGGCATCAAGTGGATGTATCGCAAGAAGGGGAGGTAAAAGCGTTCAGTGAGCAGATTGAACACGTCGATTGGTTGGTGAACTGCGTTGGTATGTTGCACACCCAAGAGAAATGCCCTGAGAAGAACCTTAGCTCGCTAGACGCTGACTTTTTTCAGCAAACCATTACGGTTAATACTTTGCCAAGTTTACTGTTGGCGAAATACTTCACGCCCAAGTTAAAGCGCAGTACTGCACCTAAGTTTGCGACCATTTCGGCCAAAGTTGGCAGCATTAGCGATAATCAGTTAGGTGGTTGGTACAGCTATCGTGCATCGAAAGCCGCATTAAACATGTTCCTTAAAACCATGTCGATCGAATGGCAAAGAATGGTCAAACATGGCACGGTGCTGTCACTTCACCCAGGTACTACGGACACCGCTTTGTCGGCACCTTTTCAAACCAATGTGCCAGAAGGAAAGTTGTTCACGCCAGAGCGAGTTGCTAAGGATCTATTAGGCTTGATAGAAAAAGCGACCCCGCAAGATAGCGGGGCGTTTTGGGCTTATGATGGGACGTTATTGCCTTGGTAAGAGAACGCGTACAAACGTTAATACAAAGGAAATAGCGCTCTTCAGAGAGGGTCGGAGTGACCTACGTTTTCGTTGATTTATTTCTTCGGCAACGCTCAGAACAATAAACGATTTCCTCCCAATTTCGCGCCCACTTCTTTCTCCAAGAAAATGGGCGCTGACAGACCGGACAGACTTTCATGGGAAGGTTGGATTTAAAACCTTTCATCGCGCTGAATGTTCACTCCTAATTTGGTTAAAACAGTGACCTAGTTACTTATCAAATAGGTACAGGTAATCGCCGTAGCCTAAACTTGCCATCTTGTTCACTGGTACAAACTCCATTGCGGCTGAGTTCATGCAGTAGCGTAATCCCGTTGGCTTAGGGCCATCTTTAAATACATGACCAATATGCGAATCACCAAACTTACTGCGGATTTCTGTGCGCGGATAAACCAGTTTGAAGTCGGTTTTCTCTACGATGTAGCCTGGGTTAATTGGTCTGGTAAAGCTTGGCCAACCTGTGCCAGATTTGTACTTATCCGTTGATGAGAACAAAGGCTCACCAGTGACGATATCAACGTAAATACCCGCTTCTTTGTTGTCCCAATACTTGTTGTTAAAAGGACGCTCTGTACCTTCTTCTTGTGTCACGTAGTATTGAAGCTCAGTCAATTTAGCTTTGATTTCTTTGTCTGAAGGTTTCTCGTATACCTTCACTTTCGTTACCAACTCTTTTTCGTTGATAAGTTCACGGAGTGTTTTTGGGTTGTCTTTACGATCTTCACCAAACACTTCGTCGAGGTACTTATCGCGACCTGATGCGTAGCGGTAGTATTTGTACTTCAGGCTACTCTTCTTGTAGTAATCCTGATGGTACGACTCCGCAGGGTAGAACTTTTCAAACTCGATCAGTTCTGTTTTCAACGGTTTTGGATAGATCATCGCCTTGTCGATTTCCATCATAAACTGCTTAGCAATCTGTTTTTGCTCGGCGTTATGATAGAAGATCGCTGGGCGGTATTGGGGACCACGGTCGACGAATGAGCCTTTGTCGTCAGTTGGGTCGATATGGCGGAAGAAGTAATCCAATACTTGCTCGTAGCTCACAACAGCAGGATCGTACTTCACCTCAATCACTTCAATATGGCCAGACTTGCCAGAAGAGACTTGTCGGTAAGTTGGGTTTTCTAAATCACCACCCGAATAACCAGAAACCACGTCTAACACACCCGGTAATTGCTCTAAATCCGATTCGGTACACCAGAAACAACCACCTGCTAATGTTGCGATGTCAGCTTTTTCTGATGCATTCATCTTATCCATGGTATCGGCAGTACCTGTTTTACTTAGCAAGATGAACAGTACAGGCAGTGTGAATGAGAATCCCACCAACAACTTAGATACTTTCTTCATAACTTCCTCAAACGTCATTTTCTCAATGAATGTTACGTAAGAAGACAGAAGTAAGAGCGAAAAAATTACAGTGATTACGAAAAATTCTTTGCCCTTTCTCACAACAGGGCTACAGTAACGGCACGAAACAAGCGCTCATTGGTAGAAGGTTTCCGATGAGGCAAAAGCAATAATGAGGGAAACCATGCAAGCAGAAGTAAAATGGGTCGAAGACTTTAAATTCCTCGGTCAGTCTCAATCTGGTCACTCAATCGTGATGGATGGCAATGGCGGTGCAACGGCACCAAGCCCAATGGAAATGGTGTTGATGGCTGCTGGTGGTTGTAGCTCTGTGGACGTTGTTGATGGTCTAAAATCAGCGGGCCAGAAAGTGGCTTCTGTCAACGCAAAACTCACCACAGAACGACGTGAAACCGCGCCACGTATCTTTACTCAGGTGAACATTCACTTTGAAGTCTCTGGTGAAGCGCTAGACCCAGAAATCGTAGCTAAAGTGGCTGCGGACTCATTAGAAAAATACTGCTCAGTATGTCTAATGTTGGGCGAAGGCGTTGAGATGACTCACAGCTGGGAAATCGTATAACCCCGACGTGACACAACAACAAAATAGGAAAGAGAAAAGCCCGTGCTTTTCTCTTTTTTTATTCCCCTTTTACGCTAATCTGGCTTGGTCAAAAGTTGTAGGAATGAACCAGTGACCGAACTAGAAAAAATGATGTCTGGCCAAGTGTTTGATGGTGCAGATAAAGAAATCGATGCGATCCGCACTCACGCAACCCATGCGTTGATGGCATTTAATAACAATACCGATGAATCTCAACGCGACGCGTTGCAAAAGAATCTATTTGGTAAAGTTGGGCGAAGCATCATCCAAGCTCCGCTGCATTGTGAATTTGGTAAGACGATTGAAATTGGCGAAGAGACCTTCATCAATATGAATGTCGTGATGTTGGATGGCGCTAAAATCACCATTGGTAACCACGTTCTTATCGGCCCTAGCGTTCAGTTCTACACTGCTTCGCACTCTATGGATTACCGTAGCCGACTCAAGTGGGAAACATTTTGTAAGCCAATCACAGTTGAAGATAGTGTCTGGATCGGTGGCAATTCGGTCATCAACCAAGGGGTAACTATTGGTGCTCGCTCTGTGATTGCTGCTAACTCAGTGGTAAACAGCGATGTACCACCGGATTGTTTATATGGCGGTACGCCAGCTAAATTGATTCGTCGCCTAAACGAGGACGAGTAAGCCCACATACCCAAGGCGCTTATTCTCATAATCAATAAGCGCTTATTTACATATCATTCAAATTAATTTATAAATTTCATGTATTTATTTTTGCTGTCTATGAAATTCATAAGAAGAATGTATGAAATTGAATGTTGTAATGGCTTGCCTGCTGATGGCTGTTGTTTCAGTTGCTACTGTTTTTTATCTCCAACCTCTTATTGATGGAAAACTCATCACCCCAAAATGTTCAGAAGAGGAAACCGTTACAACTTGGTTGAACTTCTATTTTGACGAACGAACACTTGACTACCTTTACGTAGAAGAAATAGAAGCGTACGTAGATCGCAGCATCCAATTTTCTAACAAAACACTACAAAACTCTTGTATCCCAATGGAGCGAAAGAAAGCGTCTATTGAGTTTGTAGATTTGTCTGGCTACACCATCTTTGACTTTTCAACGGCCAACTATGCGCTAGAACAAGTACTGGGTGAGTACATTATGGCTTCCTACGAAGAATCTCCTGATCAGTTTTATATTTTGGTAACCCCTCCACTCGTGGCCAATGAGTCGGGTGAAGAAGGAATGGTTACGCTTGGTAGTGCCTGGGTAGATATCAAGCCCCAGTTTGTCGTCATGGATCTTCGATTCTCGGATAACGTTTTGGAACACGAGTTAGGCCACTTAGCTTGGGCACAACACGATATCAAAACATTTGATAGACAAGAGAAAGAAGAACTCTTCCCAGTTAGGGAAAGCATTGCCATGTGGGATCTTCCCAAACTTAAGAGTTATGCCTATGGCGCGCTTTGTGGTGATGCCGGGAGCGTTATGAGCTACGAGGAAAAAGTATTACCTATCTACTCCAGTCCAAATATTACCTACCAAGGGGAGGTATGTGGCAATCGAAAAAGCGCAGATAATGCAAGGTTGTTAACGGAGTATGCTCGAGTATTACGAGACAAGGTTGATGCAAGACCTTGGTGAAGAGGGTGTCAATAACTTAAGGAGATTAAGATGTCTAGTAAGACAGAAGTTCTAATGTGTCCTTCATGTGGTGTGGAAACGCATCATGTCGTGGTGTTAGTCAGAAAGAAAAGCGCGTTTGAGGGAGATAAGAATCGCAGTAAAAAGGAGTTCATCACAGGCTTTCTAAAAAGTACCGTTTTTGGTGCTTTTCTCGCTTCCATGGATGATTTTTCTCGTCACTTGATTTGCGAGAACTGCGGTCATAAAACCATACAAGATTAACTCATGACCATGATGCAAGACGGTGAGCATAACTGTGCGTTTTGATTCGCTGACTATTCAAACCAGACCTTTATCGGGTTAGTGTTTTTGCTCTCAAGGTCTTCAATCGTCTGTAACTTAGTTTGGAAGGGATAAGAGTCAACTGCTAAGTTGCTGCTATTATTGATAAATAAGTCAAGTTTGTCGGCAAGAGTAGGGAAGATAAGTAACGTTAAATCCCTTCAAATTCTAAGATTTCATGAGATAGATAACGCTTAACCAACAGTCTGCAGTGCGTCTCATTATGATTGAATGTGATTGGTATCACATAAAATTGAAATTTATAAAAAAATATTTTTTGAATAGAAATTCACAAATATGCAGCCCATCTGTGCTGCTATTAAATTGTCACGCCCTTAATTATTCATTGTATGAATGTTTGATTAAATTTTATCGACATTTATGTGTGACTTTCTATTCAAACCACTCTGGCATCAATTCAATATATTAGAAGGTTCGAATTTGATCTTATTTCCATCTTTTGTTTTAAATGCGAAATTCATTATTAGCAACGGATGGTTTTGATGATGTCTTTAATTTGTATTTTCCAGTTATAAGGCTTAATAGCTAACCTACCTAAATGACATAACAAGGATTGTTATAACAGAATGATGTTCTCATAACTGAGATTTCTAAAGTTTCGTGTATTTTACCATCTCTGTTTTTTATAACTCAATATTATTCAAGCTGTTGATTGTTATGGTTCTTTGTTTTTCTTTCTGGTGACGGTATCGATTGCTTTATATGAGCTATACAATTTAAAAAGAATAATGGTTTTATTGTAATAGCAGTGATTTTTTACTCGATATAACTGTAAATAACGCGAATCGCTAAAATCAAATCTATCAAAAATAGAATAAGGATTTAACCATAAGAAAACTCTTATGGTTGATAGGTTTATTGGTCTAATTCTTATTTGGAATGCTATGCCAATAATCTGTTTGTCTTTAAGTTTATTCTAATGAACTTAATTTTCATGGAAGTTTTATAACATGCAGCACACAACTAAGTGGACGATGACCCCACTTGCTATGTTGTTAAGTACGCTATTTTCAATGCCGTCACTTGCAGAGGAAGCCAGCGTAGACGATAGCAGTGGGATTGAATCTACACAAAATGAAGGAGAGTCATCCTGCGTTGTTTGTAATCTGAGTGGGTCCGTTTACCTCTCTTACGATACAAACATCTATGACAAGGACGATCACCGTTCTGTCCGCAATTTCTCATGGGGTGGTAGTTTGGTCTATGCCTTATCTGACGATACCAAAGCTTACTTATCCGCTGGTGGCTATCGTGCACTTGAAGATGAAGTTGGTACTTACGCCACTGATACCGTTTTAGGGATGAGATATTCAAACCTATATGAATTTGGTGAGACGGGAAGTATTGGTGCTTCTGGTCAATTTACGATTCCAACTTCAGAATCTTCGCGGAAGGATGAACTTCAAACCGCATTCCGTATAGCGATTCCGGTCTCTTTTTCTCTGTGGAGCGTCGACTTCTCTATCTCACCACGAGTTAAAAAGAACTTTCATAAATACAAAACGATGGGCGGGCGTTCGCTGACAGAGTGGACTTACTCACTGTTTTCGGTCGCTGAAAAGTCTTGGGACTCGTTTGCGCTAGGCATTACAGCTTTAGGCGGGAACACCATCAGTTATCAAGGAACTCGACGAAGCAGTTGGCACTATGAAGGTGCTCTATACGGAACCTACCAATTCGATGAAAACTGGTCACTACTGTTAGCAGCGTCTTCTACTGGCTTCTACCAAGATGCAGAACGAGGGACGCTTGGCAATATCGACTTGCTCGACCAAGAAAGAGCTTCGTACATCGCGACAGTGAATTACTCCTTCTAGGAAAATAAATAAAATTAAGGATATCAGAATAATGTTTAAGAAGTTGACACTGGTGTCAGCAATTACGGCAGCACTTGCAGGCTGTGGTGCAGACGATCAGGCTTATGATTATGTTGAAAGAGATGCAAAAGAGGTTGCGGTTAAAGACTTGAAGGACGGTCGATGGTTCTATGTGCCTACTACAGGTGCAGCGCCTCGGTTTGCGTTAAATCAGTTCCCTTTTCTTCAAGGTTCACCGCGCTATGTTGAGCTGTGTTTCACAAAAGAAGGCTTGGAAGTTCGCAGCTATGACAAAAACTACCCAGATGCTCATCTAACAAAAGATGAGAATAACTATTGTGGTGAAGAGAAATTCGTCGCAGATGATGATGATGTTAACTTTGCGCAGGTGTTAACCATTCCAGGTGACTTTGCTGCTTATCGTTGTCAGGAAGATTCTTACGGTGATTGTACTAACAAAGAAGAAACGAATGATGATGCTAGCTTAAACTACAAGCAGAAAACCCACTTTACGCCAAAGCCTGAAGATCTAGAGATTTCAGAGTTCAACATGGAAGATCTATACGGCGTTACCGATGGCATCTCTGAACAAGGTACACCAAGACTAATCTCATGGGATTTTGATCCTAAAAACGGTGTGCTCAACTTTGAGTTGGAGCGTACGTTCCGTATTGACCTGGATAAAATCTCCCAGTACATCAACTTTGCTACTAAAGCGAGCCTAGAGGAAGCACTGGTTGACGGAGCGTTTAAATCTCGCTTCTATTACTCGCTAGTTCATGAGAGTGAGGTTGCTACAGAGGGTTACCAACCTATCTTGTACCCTGTAGGTGATGAGAATGATATTGGCTTTTTCACTACGTCGACTAAGCAGTTAAACCCAGTAACCAACAAGTATGATCGTGATGTCGTTTACCTAAATCGATTCAACCCAGATCAAGACTCGATCAAGTACTATTTGACCGATAACTTTTTCGAAGAGAAAAACAAACTATTTTTGGATGCGACACTTCAATCAATAGACAAGATGAACAAAGCGCTGAATGTGTTTGGTGCTGACGCAGGAAAACCAGAAATAGAGATTGTTAATAAAACAAAACCTGAAGGAGTTCATCCTGGTGACTTACGCTACAACGTTATCAATCTGATTGATGAGCCTTTAGCAAATGGTTTGTTAGGTTATGGTCCTTCAGTTTCTAATCCGATGACGGGTGAAATCATTAAGGCGCACGTAAACCAATACGCTGGTGTTGCTCGAACTGGTGTACCTTTCTACTGGGATAACTTAGCGCGCTTCTATAACCGCAACCAACTTAATCTGGATGGCTTAGCTCCACTGCCAACTGAAGATCAAGGCGTAACAACTGAAGTAACAAAAAGAATTGAAGCGCTTTCGACCATGGCAGCGATGGCTAAGCTGAAAGCCAATGAAAATATCAATGTGCCTTTGGTATCTAAAGACGAAGTGGTAGCGGCATCTGCAACAACTAAGAACCCAACACAACTTCTGGAAAGCTTTGATGACAACATGGATTTTGAAGATGTTGTTAAGGCTGAGGAGAATCGCTTATCTTTCTGGGCTGAAAACAATGTTTATCCAATTGAAGCGTCTTGGGTCTCTTCTACCAACAAGGCTATGTTGGATAACCTGAAGCTGGATGATGAACGCTACTTTGATATCAAACGCGACGATGCAGGTAACGAAGTTTCTCGTGATCTGAAACGATGGAAGTACCTGCCAAAAGATTTGCAAGTCGAAGCTGCCAATGCAATTACCGTAGCGACCTACAGTAACACGCTAGTGCATGAACTTGGGCACAACATGGGTTTGCGTCATAACTTCAAAGGGTCAAATGACAAGGCGAATTACTACACGCTAGAGCAGGCGCATCAACTGGGCTTAAACAATATTCCGGCGTATAGCTCAACCATGGACTACGCGCCAAGCATGTTGGATGAAACACCAACATGGGGTCTATATGATATCGCGGCGTTTAAGTTTGCGTACGGTCGAAAGGTTGAGACTATTCAAGATTCTTCAGGTGCGGCTCCTGCACCAGTTGTGAAGCCTGCAGACAACGCAACAGATGAAGAGAAAGCTGCCTACAATCGCTACCTAGCAGACAAGCAAGCATACGAAGATAGCTTTGCGTACAAGTTTGGCAGCAATGCATCAAATGAATCTTTGATGGTTTGTTCGGAAGTGAAACAACTGTCAGGAGATCAGGCTGGCAAGTCGCTATATAACTGTGATTTTAGTCGCTTTGATACTGCTGCGCTTTCAGATAATGCAGTACAGAGTGAGAAAACTCGTTATGGCGTACTGTACTATCTAGATAAGGTTAACGAAATCGAACGTAAATCTTACGACTTCTGTACTGATGGTAACGTGTCATTAAACAGTGACTGTAACCGTTTTGATGAAGGTACGAATCTAGAAGAAATTGTTTCTTATGAATGGCAGAACTACATCGATAGCTATGACCGTCGCAATCTAGCGTTGTACGGAACAAATGGCCTTTATTCTGCAGATTATCCGAGCTACCTAGTTCGTCGCTATATGGAGATGAGCTCAATTCGTGACAAGATGGAAGATCTTGAGCGTATTGACAATCTGTACACCAACCTAGGTTATGCCGCTAACACGGATAAACCAGGTGATTTCTTACTACGTATAGCATCAAACCCACAATACTGTAGCGAAGGCAAAGCAGACAATTCATGGTTCTGTGACTATACATACGGCGCGAAAAAATCAGCGGCATTCTTCTTGGATGTATTACGCACTCCTGAACACCAGTGCGTGATTGAGAACGAAGCTGGTAGTCAAAAAGTTATTTCGTTTGGTCAATTGTTAGATAACAATTCGCACCTAATTCCGGCTGATTATGATCTGCAAAGCGCGTCTTGTTTTGATGAGTTATCTGCAAGATTTATTGCAGACGCAGAAGCTGGTTATGCAGCAGTAGCTGAAACGAAAAATGGTCGCTTCCTAAACTCAATTGGTAGTTTTGACCCTGATTACCCATGGTCAAACGCTGTCTCTGTATTGGGTAATTGGCCTGACAAAGCACTTGCGAGTTACTTCCTTGCTCGTCGCTTCTCTAACCGTTACACCGATGAGGTTAGCTTTGCATCATTGCTTGATATCCCAGGAGTACAAGCTGAGTACGAAGACATCATGAACAACATTGTAGCTGGTGATGCGTTGAATACTCCAATTGAATTGGTGGACAAAAATGGTAACGCATACACTCAACTGAATGGTGTTAAAGTCAATCTTCATCTTACCGAGCAGATGGAATCGTTACCGCCAATGCCGAGAGGTATTGCAGGCTTCTTAGGCATTGATAGCCGTAGTCGTGAGCGTATTGGAGACGTGCTCCTAAATATGGGTGTGCGTCAAATGCAATCTAATGACTACAAAGTGAAGTCTCGTGGTAAAGCTCAATTTGACACCTTTACCAAGCAGCAAGATCGCTACGGGATCATTGCTGGTGATAAAGTTGAATTTGTAATTGACGGGAAGAAGTTTGTTGCGACCAAAGCAAACAAACTGGCTTACGATTATGCGAACCAGTTAGTAACATCAGAAGGTTACGATCTAAAAACTTACCTTGATAACTACGATGCGAGTCAGTTGAGTAGTATTGCTACAAGCATTGATACTGCTTGGGGAACGTTCCGAACCGATATTAAGTCTGCTTATCATGATGCGGTATTGCTTCTAGACGCCCCTATGGTCAATGCCATGAAAGCGACCATTGACAAGGATATTGCTGCTAATGTTGGTCAAATTAACGAATCATTCGCCAACTTTGTAGCGACGAATATGGCATCAGGTGATTTGGTGTACGATGAAGCCGCATCGACGATGAGCTTTAAAGGTGGTAAAGCGCACGATGAAGCTAAAGTTTATGCCGCGTATTCGGATGCGATGATCCTTATCTTCAACGACTACACAAGTAGCATGATGTTTGCGGTAGATAATGTTTACGCAGGCTACGCTAGCGCATCAGATTCAGATAAAGAGTTATGGATTAAAGACCTAACCCTTATTCAAGCTTACCTAAATGGCGACATCGGCTCGGTGGCAGGTGAGTACTACGAAAAATTAGATCGTTTGCCATCTGCGAGTGATTTTGAGTAATTTGAAAAAATGTAGCTAAATCGAAGGCCTGCGTCATAGCAGGCCTTTCTATTTGCCATGTGGTGCTTTTAGGCTTAAAACTTGAACGCCAAGCGCAGATAATATCTTGCAGAAATGTCAGAATTTCACTACTCAAATGCATGCATAAGTTAAAGATGACCTAACCGCGTTGGAAGAAGGGAATGAAAACACCGCTAGATATTATGTTCGAGATGCTTCTTAGCCCGAGGGTTAACATTTTGGTCTGGATAAGTTTGTTGGTGATGGCCGGTTATGGGCATTTTAATCAGACTAACTGGTTCAAGAGCTATCTGGTTTACCTACAAATTTACTTCTTGATGCAAGCACCAATTCTAGTTCCTCTGTTTATTGATGGTGTTGTAAAAAAGGTTTTGCCGTTTGTAAGGGGAGGCTCAGAAGCTTTACCTTGGCTACTTTTCATTACGTACCCAACAGGCATTATTGCGATGCTAGCCTGGAGTCTATACTTAGTCGTCAAAAAATAACGCTAACTTCACTTCACGATGTTCACCCCATTTCCCCGAGAGTAAGTCAATCTATCAGCGAGCCCTAGAGAAAGGGCTCTTTTTATTCAAGAATGGAAGATCACTTGTTCCTCTTCGTTCATTACAAGCGTCGCTTTGTTTTGCTCTATAAGCTGAGCGGCATAAGAAGGCGTCACGGCTTGCATATCGCCTTTTGCTTTTAGCGTCAGTGATTCCCACGCTTGGTCACGATATTTACCCGCTTGGGTATATTGAATCAGTACTTTCATAGCTTCACACTCCGGTGTGGTTAACGTGCTACTTAAGTTAGCGCTCTAGTGATGGTTATGCACCTGTTAAAAATGAAACATTAGATTAACTAAATATGATTGCGTTAAACGAGATCAAGTACCAGCACCTATTAGTAGCGATCCCAGTACGGTGTATCAGTGCCAAGCTTTTCGCTGATGAAGTCGATGAACACACGTACTTTCAATGGCATGTGCTTACGCTCTGGAAACACCGCATAGATGGCATGCTCAGGAAGAGAGAACTCTTCCATAAGTGGTTTTAAGTTGCCTGCTGCAAAGTCTTTGGCTGCAATAAAGGTCGGTAACTGCGCAATACCTGAGCCTCTTAATAGCAATTGGCGAATCGCTTCACTGTTGTTGACCACAAAGTTACCCTTCGGCAGAACTTTGTATTCGTTACCGCTGTTGATGAACATCCACTCGACACCGCCTCGGAAATACGAATAACGCAAACAGTTGTGTGTGACCAAATCGCTTGGTTTGGTTGGCACGCCAAATTCTTTTAGGTATCCGGGAGAGGCGCACAGTACGCTTTTACACGGAGCAAGGCGCTTAGCGACAAGGTTAGAAGTCGCAAGTTCACCAATGCGAATCCCCAAATCAAATCCTTGTTCGACCAAATCCACCATGGCGTCTTCGAGCTGTAAATCCACCTCAATTTTCGGGTAACGTGCAAGAAATTCGCTGATAAGTGGCGCAACGTGCAAAACACCAAAAGACATCGGGGCTGTGATTTTGAGCCTACCTTGCGGTGAGCCTTGCAACTCGGAAACGGCATCGACACCTTGTTGAGCAAGGTTCACTGCTTGTGAAGCGTACTCGAAGTATCGACGTCCAGCTTCGGTTAAGCTGAGCTTTCTTGTAGTGCGATTAAGCAAGCGAATACCGAGGTCATCTTCGAGTTGATTAATGCGTTTGCTGATCGCCGATTTGGTGAGGTTCAACTGCTTGGCTGCAAGGGAAAAGCTGCCGCATTCTACGACAGCGACAAATACTGGCAGTGACGCAATGGCATTCACGGTGTGCTCCTAGGTTATTGGGGTTATCTATTATTAGTCATATTGTTGAGAAAAACGATACAATCATTTTCCAATTATAGAGATTGTCTTCAAGAAGAAAACAATTAGACTATGTGGCAGAAAACGACCTGGATATTGGAAAGAAGAAAATGAAATACGATTGGATCTTGTTTGATGCTGACGAAACCTTGTTTCACTTTGATGCCTTCAAAGGTTTGCAGCTGATGTTTTCTCGCAAAGGCGTAGACTTCACCGAGCAAGATTTTGCCCACTACCAAACGGTCAACAAGCCACTTTGGGTAGATTACCAAGATGGTAAAGTGACGGCAGATGAGCTTAAGCACAAACGCTTTACCGAATGGGCAGAAAAGCTCAACACCACAACAGCGGATCTCAACACTGCATTCTTAGAAGCGATGGCGGATATCTGTACTTTGTTGCCGGGTGCGAAAGAGTTGATGGAAGCGCTGCAAGGTAAAGCGAAAATGGGCATCATCACCAATGGTTTTACCGAGCTGCAAGCGATTCGCCTAGAGCGCACAGGTATGAGCGATTACTTCGAGCACGTGGTGATTTCTGAGCAAGTTGGTATTGCTAAGCCGGATCTGGGTATCTTTGAATACGCGATGACGCAAATGGGCAACCCATGTAAGACGCGCGTATTGATGGTGGGTGACAACCTGCATTCCGATATCTTGGGCGGTAACAACTTTGGCATTGAAACGTGTTGGCTGAACACCACAGGTGCAAGTGTAGATGAGCGTATTGCACCAAGCTACACGGTGGAATCGTTGAACGAGCTTAAGAACATCCTTGTCGCTTAAGCTTAAGTGAACAAACAAAAAAAGCGCTGATTTCTCAGCGCTTTTTTGTTTCTATCGATGCTGTTTTGTGTTCATCGATCTCGCTTATTAGCTAGCGTTGTTTTCCGCCAATTCACGTTGTGCTTGTTGTTCTTTCTCACCAAGTTTGAAGTAAATCTTACCGACGATGACTTCTGAAATCAGGATAGTAAACACCACCGCAAAGAAGGCAACGACACCGTTCCAAGGACCACTAAAGTCAACCTTGTCACCGAACAGAATGTTAATGGCTTCTAGCATCACGAACTTCGAACCGACCAAGATAACGTAAGTCGAGATACCACGGTAAATCTTAGGTGCCGTACCCGGCTTCGATTTAAAGTGCTCTGCGATTTTGTGTTCCGCTTTAATAGACAACTTCAAGAGCAACTGAAGCAGTAATGCCGCGGCGAAAGAAATCGTAAATGAATCAATGGTTACGAAATCCCAATATTCGTCATAGAAGTTCAGTACCGTAAGGTCTACCAATACCGCCAAGGTATAACCAACAAACAGACGTTGTGGAGTGTTGAAACCGTAGACTTTATCCGATGCGCTCATAAGAACCCTCAATCAATAATGAACAAGTTTGCAAAGCCATGCCTTGCGTCGATGGGTTAACTATATGAGTTCCTCGAGCTGAAAACTTGCCATTTCGCGCCATCGCAATCATTGCGATGAATGATTGTTTTGATGGGATATATTGAATACCAATAAGCGCGTTGAATTTGAAAACCGTCTACAAACTGACACGCAAACAGCGTTAGAATGGCTTTTAACCCAATCACTAATTTCGAAGAATCAAGCAGTAAGGACTCTCATGGCAGACATCAAGCAGCTCGATAGCAAAGTGGTGTATCAAAACAAATGGATGACGGTACGTGAAGATAAGATCCAACGTCCTAGTGGAGCAGAGGGCATCTACGGTGTGGTCGACAAGCCAGACTGTGCAGCGATTCTGGCGATCGATAACGGCGTGATTCACTTAGTACAGCAGTTTCGTTACACCGTAGGGCAACGTTGTTGGGAAATCCCGCAAGGGGCGTGGGAATCAAATCCAGATGCGGATCATCTTGAGCTAGCAAAAGGTGAGCTTCGAGAAGAGACAGGCATGCAGGCCAATAAGATGGAGTACGTTGGTGCGCAGTTCATCGCTTATGGGTTCTTAAACCAAACTTGCCATGTGTATTTCGCGAGTGAGTTAGCCGAAGTGGGCAATCAGCTAGACAGCGAAGAAGAAGACTTGATCACACGCTCGTTCTCAGTTGAAGCGTTCGAGCAAATGATGATAGATGGTGAAATCAAAGACTGCGTCACCATCGCAGCATATGGGTTAGCTAAACTAAAAGGTTTAGTGTAAGAAGGAGCCGTCTGCTGAATACACCGTTATCTTAAATGCTGCTGATTTAGGTTCTACTTTGATAAAGCTACCAAATCATCATTGCAAGGTTAATGAAAAGGGACGGTAAACCTGCGATAAGAAAGATAAATCCAAGCTGATAGTTTTTGTTTAAGTCTGTCGTTAAATGCTGTTTATCGACCATTGAATGTACTTTATCAGTGAACTCATCATCGAATTCTGAATGGCGGGAGTACATGCCTCCTTCCCAAGTAAACTTCGCTAGTGCCCAAATAACTACAAGCACGAAGAATAGAAAATCACTTAAATGGGTGGATTGAAATTGAGGTATGTAGTGAGATAGCCCAAAAACAACTGCAACAGCGATGATGTTAATCAGCGCCACAATTTGCAAAAGTCTAAACAAACTGAATCCTTGCTAGCATTGTCTAAGTAGACCAATACATTGACATAATTTATAAAATCTGTCGATTTACATTCTAGTTAAGAGGGCACAAGTCATCAGAAAGTGGATCGAAACGATGAGCTTGAACTTTGCGAGGGTGGCTTTATAGTATTCCATTCACAAACCTTTTGGCGGAGCAGTAACGTGAAATTATTGGCAGATAAAACGGGTGAGCAGTTCTTGCAGATTTTAGATGAGCAAGGTGACGCGCTAACGGTGCAATTCATCTCCAATGAAGGTGAGCCAAAAGGACAACCATTTAAAGATTCTCTCAAGGGCTTGAAGCTAGCGGGATGGTCTCATCGAACAACGTCGACTGCGATTGGTATCTCTCGATTCAAAAAGGGTTATCTAGAGGATGCGCATGTGAGCTTTGCGCTGCATCGTTTGTATCCTTTGGGACGCAAAGTCAAACTGCCAAGCGGCGAGATTGTACAAATCGCCAGCTACGCCAATACCCACGCAGATGGTTATTATATGTTTGTGCGTCGTGAAGGGGAGCAAGAATTGGTGCGTATGAAGATGTCACCAGATTGGCTGCTAATGCCGTCAGAAAAGCTACTTGCTCTACCTTATTATCCTCGCCCTCGAACTCAAAAAGAGCTAGATGTGATTGATGAATTCGATAGCTGGGCTGGTGGCTTTTAATCGTTAGCTTATCGATAATCAAACCCAAATCGCGCTAAGTAGTGCCACACTTTCTTCAAATCTTGCTCGTCAAACGCTTTTGCTTTTACCGCTTCACCAATAATGCGTGGTGTTAGCATGCCATTTTCTGCAACCAGATTTGCGATGTCTAAAATGGTTTGTCCTCTGTAGTCTGGATAAAGATTGATGTCTTCTATTGAGACACAAAAGCCACTGTGCCAACGAATTTCAACTGGTAACTCGCGAGCGTAATCTTCTACCTCTGTGCCTTTAAATGAAGGATCGAGCACCAAGGCTCGAATATCTTCCTCCAAGCGCAAATCGCCGTGGATTTGAGTTTCGATATAGGCATCCAATCTGTCTGGCGCTTGTGCGTTTAACTCATCCAACAAGGGTTGAACACGTTCAATGGTGGCGAAGTGCTCTGGCTCGAAGAAGCTATCTGGATAACAAAATGTCGCTCGCTTAGTGATCTCTGGTTTCAATAAGAAGTAGCTCGACCCAAATCTTGGTGAAGCGCCAACTTCTGAACCTGAGAAGTTTAACGCGCCATACTTTGGGCGTTGATTTGGTTGGCTATTGTCGTACACACCATCAAACACGCGTTGCTCCCAACGCCAACGCTCTCCGCCTTTATAAGCTGTTAATCCGCCATTGCTTGTACCGGTTTCAAACTGAGATTTGAGCTTTCCGTCTTGCGCAATTGCTTTGAGAAGAGGTATGCCTTGAGAGGTCAAACGATCGGGATGGAAGTTAATTGTGACCGAAAATGGATGTGATTGAGGTGCTCCAACAGATTTCGAGCGAATGATTTCAAGAGCGCGTTGAGTTAAAGGATGTTCGAGCATGACGTTGACCTCAGAGTTTTCTTTCAACTTATCGAGTTCGAACGACGAATACAATCTCTGGCTTATGAATGGGAATAAGGCAATTAGAACCTCTCGACTACAGAGAGGTTCTATGAGTTTCGTTAGCTTAGAAAGGATGGTTTGACAATTGATTCGTACTTTCTAGCATTTTTTCTGCCACGTAGTGGTGTGTTGCTGTGGTCGGGTGTGTTACGTCCCAGAATACAAACTTATCAGAGCCAGAAGACGCACACTCAGAACGCAATGAGTGATGGTATAGGTAATCTACCGATGAAGAGCGGTTGATGTCTTGGCAAGCTTGGCTCGCGTTTACAAAACCGTGTTGCTCTGGATTTGCTGTTAAGCTTTCAAACAGTGCATGCGTATCGTACAAGGTAACGTTGTAGCCTTGTGCAGTGTAATACGCCGCTTGTGTTTTGATGAACTCATTCATTTCCACGATCTTCGCGCGGATCTTGTTGATTTCTTCTTGAGTCGAGTAGGTAAACTGTGGTGCACGTGTTGCATCTGGTAGTGTCATCAACAACAAGTTCTTCGCACCTGCGTCGGTCAGTTTAATCAAGGCTTCCGCGTAGTCTGATTTCACTTCTGGCACGCTACGGTTGTAGTTCATGAAGTCATTTAGACCAAACTCGAGGGTAAACAGGGTATTAGCAGGCTTGTAGTTTTTCGCCAGTTTCGCATATGCCAAGTAAGAGGAAACTTGCTCACCCACACCAGTCAGAGCTATGTATTGGTTTTCGCCTGCCGCGCCACCAACCGCCCAGTTGTATAGCGGTAAGTTTTTCGCCTGAGCAATGTACTCAGTCCACACGAAACCGTTTGAGAAGTGTCCCAAGAACCAGCTATTTGGATTCGGGAATCGCCATTGTGATGCGTTAAAGATGTTGCCCGTATCAGACAAGCTGTCACCCAACGCTACGACCTTGTTGATTTGGTCAGGCTGCATGACGGGGTCGTTGCTCCAGATGGTATGATTGTAGGAGAAACGGTTATCGGCTGCAAAGAAGGTGATGTCAGCATTTTCATTTGCTAGGTCAAGAGTTTGCTCACAACGTTGCTTGATAACACTTTGCGGTGTGTCTGTGTAGAACATGTTCTTGAAAGAAACCGAACTCCACCAGTAGCCATCAAGCGTGAAGTAGCTGCCGTCTGGATTTTCTGCCCACTCCCAATCGGTCGCGGGCTCGTCAAGTGAATAACTTGTTCGGTACCAACAACGAACATAAGTATACGTTTGGTGGCCTTGAGCACTAGCCACTTGCGCAGCGGTGACCATTTCTGGGGACAAAGAAGGTTCTGCAGCATAGGCAGTAGCGAAAGGAAGTAATGCACTTAATAAGGTGATTGTTTTTTTCATGATTGACTCTTCTGTAATGATTATCGTCATGATTTAAGTGAGAATATATCTCATCTACTCCCCCATTTTGAGTAAAAGAACTAATTAGTCAAACATCTAATTATTCATTTTGTTAATTTTGGTACCGTAATCGAATTTCAATATATTTGGTAAATAGTAGCAATTTATAAAATCTAGAATAATTACTCACTAACATTACCTTAACATGCACTTTTGGCGTTAATAAGTAATTGCTTTATAAGGTTTTAAGGATATTTTTGATGTTAACTAAATCTGTTGTTTAGATGATCTTTTGTTCATTGTTGTGTATTCATGAAACAAATTGTTTGGCATTTTTAAGCGATATTCTATAGCTGAGTAGCTCATGTTAATGATAGGTGAATGATTTTTCATGAGCATAAAGTGAATAAAAATCAGCTCAAAAAGGAATAGAGCAAATGCATCACACAACAACTAAATTAAATGGCTTGTTTTCATTGTCTGCCGTTGCAGTGGCACTGACATTTTCGATGTCAGCGCATGCGGCTCCTCTGACGGGGTTCGACGAATCTAACTTGCCGACCAAATACATCGTCAAATTTAAAGAAGATACGTCCAGTCCTTCAGCATTAGGTGGGAACTCATTCTGGGGGCCACGCATCGCGCAAGAGTCGGTCTTAGATCAGCTCAAAGCGCGTAAAGTGGAAAAGCTAGGAAACCGCGCGATCTACAGTGTGGAAATGGAAGACTCGGAGTTGGGGCAACTGCGTAATCGCAGCGATGTGGAATACGTTGAAATTGACCCTCCGCGTTATCTGTTAAGCGAGACTATCCCATGGGGCTACGAGGCGGTGAACGCTCAGCTTCTGGATGACTCGAATGCAGGGAATCGCACCGTGTGTATCATCGACTCGGGCTACGATTTGGCGCACAACGATCTGAGTGGTAACCGAGTGTCGGGTACGAATGACAGCGGTACAGGCTCTTGGAGTGTTCCGGGGAACAACAACGCTCATGGTACACACGTAGCGGGTACGATTGCCGCGATTGCCAACACGGAAGGCATCAAAGGCGTTATGCCAAACCAAAACGTGAATTTGCACATCGTTAAGGTGTTCAATGAAGCGGGTTGGGGCTACTCATCCAGCTTGGTGAAAGCGGTACAAACTTGTGCTGACAACGGCGCGAACGTGGTCAACATGAGCCTTGGTGGTAGCCAGTCGAGTGTGACAGAGAAAAACGCGTTGCAAACCATTTACGACCAAGGCGTGCTGCTGATTGCCGCTGCGGGTAACGATGGTAATACTGCGCACAGTTACCCAGCATCTTACGATTCAGTTATGTCCGTTGCGGCGGTGGATGATAAGCGTGATCACGCGGCGTTTTCCCAAGCGACAGACCAAGTTGAAATCGCAGGTCCGGGCGTAGCAATTCTGTCTACGGTGACCGTGGGCGAGGGTAAGCTTTCAGACATTCGCTTGAACGGTGTTAGCCAGTTCGATCGTGGTATCGTTCCTCACAACCGCTTGATCCAATCGGGTGGCAGTTACGGTCCTGATCCAGTAGCCGGTTCTATCACGGCGACACTTGCAAGCTGTGATGTATCTGGTAGCAGCTTCAGCTGTGGCGATATGTCTGGCAAGATCTGCTTGACCGAGCGTGTGGGTAACCAATCATCAGGCAACTACCCAGAAATCGATGCTGTTCAAGCGTGTTACAACGCAGGCGCAAGTGCGGCGATTGTGTACAGTAACTCTGAGCTACCGGGTTTGCAGAATCCTTTCCTTGTCGATCAAAACAACGCGGCGCGTATTGTGTCAGTGACGGTTGATCGTGCTTTCGGTCAGGAGCTGTTGGGCTATGTTGGTCAAGACATCACGGTATCGACCACCAAGGGTGAAGACTACGAGTACTACAACGGTACTTCGATGGCGACACCGCACGTAACGGGTGTTGCAGGTTTAGTGTGGAGTTACCATCCAACCTGTACCGCAGCACAAGTACGTAACGCACTGATCAAGACAGCAACGGACATCGACGTAACAGGTCGTGATAACCGCACTGGTCATGGTCTTGTAAATGCTGAGGCTGCGAAACAATACCTAGACGCAGGCTGTAATGGTCCGGATGGCGGTGGTTCTGACAACGACAACGTTCTAGAAAATGGCGTGGCGAAAACGCAGCTTTCTGGCGGCAGCAAATCAAGCACTGTATTCGTGTTTGACGTCCCAGCGGATGCAACGCAAGCGACATTCAACATGAGTGGTGGTTCTGGTGATGCTGACCTTTACGTGCGCTTTAACGGCACACCAAGCACCAGCACTTACGATTGTCGTTCATGGGCGGGCGGTAATGGCGAAAGCTGTAGCTTGAACGTATCTGGCGCAGGGCAATATGAAGTATTGGTTTACGGCTACAGCGCGTACTCTGGTGTTTCTCTTGTTGCCGCGCATAACGGTTCGGGCGATTCATCAGGTGGCGGTTCTGCACCTTCTAGCTACACCAACTCGAATGCAGTAGCAATTCCTGACAACAGCTCTGCAGGTATTGTAAGCCCATTAGATGTAGCTCGCTCTGGCGATGCAGGCTCAGTGACTATCGACTTGGATATCACTCACACCTACATTGGCGATCTTCGTGTCACGCTAACGTCACCTGACGGTGGTCAAGTAGTACTGCACGACAATGCGGGTGGTGGTGCGAACGACATTAAAACCAGTTTCCAAGCGGACTTCTCTGGTTTTGAATCACAAGGCACATGGGAACTTAAAGCGGTGGACAATGCCAGAAGAGACACAGGCACCATCAACAGTTGGACTCTGACCTTTCAATAAGGAGTGACTATGAAGAAGTTGACCTTACTTTCTTTGCCTGCGGTAGGCGCTACCGCACTATTGGCAATCGGACTGAGCTCAAGCAGCTTGGCAAACAATCAAGGATTTCCTCTCGTGGATGAACGCCAAGATCAAGCCGAGCAGCAACCTGCACGTTACTTTGTTAAGTATCATGAAGGAAAAGAGAGCGAAGTGAGAGCGCTTCTTCGTCAGCACAACATTGAAGTGGTCGACGCTCTGGTGAAACAACACGTGTTGGTTGTGGTGGGTGAACAGGCGGAAGTCGATAAGCTCGCGGATCACGATGCGGTCGAATACACCGAGCAAGAGCCGACAAGAAAGCTGCTATCTAACGGAAGTACGCATCAATAAGCCAAACTTGCTTAAGATAGTGCCAAAAAGAAAAACGCCCCTTACGTGAGGGGCGTTTGTTTTCACTTATTGGTGGAAGATGAAGATTACGGACGCTCACCTGCTGCTAGGCGACGTTCGATATCTGCAACCACTTCTGGGAAGTCAGCAATGGTGTCGATGAGGTAGTGCGGCGAGCTCTTGAGCAATTTTGCACGCGCTTTTTCACGAGCGGCATTAAGCGTTGCTTCGTCCGCAGCTTGGTATTCTTCAAACGTCAGACCTGCTTCGTTACCAGAAAGCAGCAAGCCAACGGTCCACATACCGGCGTTGTGACCTTCATCGATGCCCGGTGCTGCGTCATCCACTTTGATGCACGCGTTAACGTCGGTTACATTCAGCTCAATCACGTTCTTCAATGCCATAAATGGTGCAGGGCGACCACCTTGTGGCAGGTCATCCGTTGCTACCACGTAATCCGGTTTGTAGCCGTAATCCGCAGCCACCGGAATCAATACGTCCATCACTTCGCGAGGGTAACCAGAACAAGAACCGATCTTGATGCCTTTGTCTTTCAGACCGTTCACAACTTCAATCGCATTGAGAATTGGCTCTGCGTGGTCTGCCACTTTTGCTTTTTGCAGAGGCATAAATGCTGTATAGATAGCGTCGATGTCTTCGCTGGTCATTGAGCGACCAAACTTCTCATTCCAACGCTTATCAACCGCAGGAATACGACCCACAGCTTGGATGTGATCCCACTTACCAAGCCCCATTGGTTCGCGCGCTTCTTCAAGGTCGATTTCGAAATCAAAACCTTGTTTGAACGCTTCCACAAAGATGCTGGTTGGCGCGAAAGAGCCAAAATCGACGATAGTGCCAGCCCAGTCAAAGATCACTGCTTGAATTGGTGAGTTGCTCATGTTCAATCCTTTTTCTTGCTTGCCCGAGCGCTGCCTACACATTGGAACCGCGCTCTGAATAAATTGGTTTTTGTTGAGGTTAGAAGTAGTTAAAGTCTTTGCACACTTTGGCGATCGCTTCTTCGAAGATCGCCAACGCTTCTGTCAGTTGTTCGCGGGTGATGATCAGCGGTGGGCTGAGTTGAATCACGTTACCTTGCGATACCTTGAAACTCACTCCGTTGTTGAGGCATTGGTACAGCACAGCTTCCGCTTCGTCATACGCGCGTGCTTTGCTTTCGTGGTCAGTGACCAGTTCAATGCCCCATAACATGCCGATGCCACGCACATCACCAATCACTGGGTATTTGGCTTTCATCTCTAGCAGCTTTTCACGCATGAATTGGCTGTCGGCTTTGGCTTTATCTAGCAAGCCGTCTTGCTCAATAGCTTCCATGGTTGCCAGTGCCGCAGCACAACCGATAGGGCTTTTCTCATGAGTGTAGTGACCCATGGAGATTTGCTCGGCGGTGTTGTATTTGTCTTTGGTTACCATGGCTGCGATAGGTACTAAGCCTCCGCCCAAACCTTTACCGATGCAGAGCATATCTGGCTCGATGTCGTAGGCTTGGTAGGTAAACCATTCACCGCTGCGACCCATGCCGTTAGGGATATCGTCGATGATCAGCATGACATTGTGTTTGTCACAGATTTCACGGATACGTTTCCAGTAGGCTTTACTTGGCACTTGTACGTCGGTATTACGAACTGCTTCTGCGATAAACGCGCCCACGCCGCCTTCTTTCTCAATCACGTATTCAAGGTAGTCGGCATAATGCACATCGCTACCGTCGGCAACTGGGAAAGCGCCACGGTAAGATACGGCTGGTGGAATGCGCTCAACACCTGCCATTAATGGTCCCATGCCTTGGCGGAAACACGCTTCGCCACCTACTGAGATGGCATCCAACGATGCACCGTGGAAGGAATCCCACAGCGACACCACCTTGTAATTGCCCGTGATGTGGCGTGCTAATTTAAGAGCCATGCCCACTGCAGATGTGCCACCTGGAGCAAACAACACGCGGTTCAATTCGCCGCCACAGATTTGGGTGAGTTTTTCGGCACATTCAATCGCGGTTTCGTTGGTAAAACGACGTGGTGAAAACGGCAGTTTGGCAATTTGTTCTTGCACGCGTTTAATCACATGCGGATGACCGTAGCCCAGCTGATGGACGTTATTGCCATGGAAGTCCATGTACTTTTTGCCGGTGGCATCTTGGATGTAGATGCCTTCTGCTGCTTCCAAGGTATCTAAGCAAGGCGTCGACATGGCTTGATGAAGAAAGACCTCCGAATCACGCTTCAATAATGTTTGCGTGCGTTCGTCATCCATCGATGCATTCCAAGCTTGGCGCGCTGGTGTCGTGTTGACATCGCCTTCACTACGAAAATGAGTCGGTTTGATATTCTGAGTCATAACGCTCTCTCAATCAGAAGGCTGCTTTACGCAACTTGCCAGTACATTGCTTTTTCAATTGCACCGATTAAGCGCTCGATATCTGCTGGGTAAACTTCGCCAATGTTGCCGATACGGAAGCAATCTGCGTTCGATACCTTACCCGGATAAATCACAAAACCTTGCTCTTTCAAACGTGTGTAGAACGCTTTGAACTGGTAATCACTGTGCGTCGGAGAGTAGAAAGAAGTGATGATTGGCGAGTGAAGGTCATCACTCAGTAGTGGCTCAAACCCCAAAGAACGCATACCTGCAACCAGTGTTTTCTGGTTAGTTTGGTAACGGTTATGACGAGCCTCAATGCCGCCTTCTTGTTCCAGCTCTAACAAGGCTTGATAGAAAGCGCGAACCGTGTGCGTTGGAGATGTGAAACGCCATTTGCCGTGGTTCACTTCCATGCAGTGCCACTGGTCGTAAAGATCAAGGCTCAAAGAACGTGCCTGACCTTGGCACTTTTCGAGCTCAGTTTGCTTCGCAATCACAAAGCCAAAACCCGGTACGCCTTGAATACATTTGTTCGCTGAGCTGATCATAAAATCGATGCCTAGCTCTGCGATATCGATAGGAATGCCACCAAAGCTCGACATGGCATCGAGAATCACGACTTTACCGTGTGCTTTTGCCGCAGAAGCAAATGCCTCAATTGGATTCAGCATGCCAGTGGTTGTCTCGCAATGAACAATCGCCACGTGTGTGATAGCAGGATCCGATGCCAATGCAGTTTCCACCTCGTTCAAGTGTGGCTGTGATGTTTCGTCTGGGGAAACTACATGGCATGGAATATTTAGGTAATCAGCGATCTGAGCGATACGCGCACCGTAAGCACCGTTGTCGACAACCAACAATTTTCCATCTTTGCCAATGGCACTGCCAATCGTTGCTTCGACTGATGCGGTGCCGCTACCTTGCATTAGTACGCTGGTGTAGCCGTCTTGCTCCGTCGCCAGTTTTACAAGCTTAGTGCGGATCACTTCTACAATGTCTTTGTTGTATTCATCATCCCAAGTACACCAGTCTTTAAGCATGGCTTCACGTACCGTTTCAGAAGTAGATAGAGGACCTGGAGTCAGTAGTAGGTATTCGTTTTTCATCTCGATTTCCATCAGAATAGGCTGATTGGTCTACACCAAATTTCAAGTTCACTCTAGCGAGGAAGAAAAGGGCAGTAAATAGGCGAATATCCAATTTCATAAAACTTTAATATCCAGAAAATGGCGGATCAATTGAACGATTATTCATCGCAAATTTTCGTAAAACTGCCATTTAATGGTCATGATTTCGTCACAAAGGCTCAGTAGGGTGTATATCGTCAACTGGTACAGACCAAATGAAAACTTAGCCAAATTAACTGGAGAAAATGATGAAAAACCGTTTGATGAAAGGATCGCTGGCTGCACTTGTCTCTCTGCTAGCTACGAATGCAATGGCAGCACAGGAAGTCACGGTTTACACCGCTTTCGAAACTGACATTCTTGCGAAATACAAGTCTGCGTTTGAGAAAGATAACCCAGATATCAAGATTAAGTGGGTTCGTGATTCCACCGGTATCATGACGGCGAAATTGCTGGCAGAAAAGAACAACCCTCAAGCGGAAGTGGTTTGGGGTCTTGCTGGCTCGTCAATGGCACTGCTTAAAGATGAGGGTCTTCTTAAGCCTTACACACCAAAAGGTTTGGAAGAGCTGCACGCGAACCTAAACGACCCTCAATCAAACCAAGCTTGGTTCGGTAACGATGCGTTCTTTAACGCAGTTTGTTTCAACGAAGCGGTAGCGAAACAACTTAACCTACCGAAACCAACGTCTTGGGAAGACCTAACGAAGCCGGTTTACAAAGGTCACATTGCAATGCCGAACCCAGCGTCTTCAGGCACTGGCTACATGCAGGTTTCTGCTTGGCTACAAAACATGGGTGAAGATCAGGCATGGAACTACATGCGTGACTTAGACAAGAACATTGCACACTACACGCACTCGGGCTCTAAGCCATGTGTTCAAGCGGGCATGGGTGAAGTGGCTATCGGTATTTCGATGGCAAGTCGCGGCGCGAAGCTGAAAACACAGGGTGCGCCACTAGCGGTGATCACACCAAAAGGCATCGGCTGGGAATCAGAAGCTGTTGGTCTAGTAAAAGAGTCTGATGCAGCGAAACGTGTTGTCGACTGGTCAATCTCTAAAGCAGCAAACGAGCTTTACGTAGAAATGTACCCAGTGGTTGCACATAAAGAAGTGAAAGCGACAGTGTCTAACTTCCCGAACGTTCAAGAGAACATGGCGAAGATGGACTTCGCGCAAATGGGCAGCAAGCGTGCAGAGATTCTAGCGGCTTGGTCTGAGAAGTTTGACGCGAAATCAGAGCCAAAGTCTTAATCGAATTTGCTTTGAGTTGAATACTGAAATCCACCTCGGTTGAGGTGGATTTTTTGTTTCTGTAAGAGGCGAAAGTCAAAAGCCTAAAAGCAGCAACCCCACCTAACCTCCCCTTGGCTTTAAGTTCTGGGGACTACAACAGTCATGCTGGTAAAGGGGAGGGACTGGTTCTGCATTCGCGGATAGTTTAATTCACAATGCAACATCACTACGCGCTTCAAGTAGATCCTGAATACTCGCCTAGATTCTTTCTGAATGACGTTGGGAAAGCACAGAGCTCACCGCTACAAAGAACAGCTCTCCCCCTTGATAACCACATTTAAATGCTTGGCAAAGCATGTCGAGAGAAGGGGGAGTTGGAGGGGGGTTGCAAGCGTAGAAACAAACCTCATCACCCTTCATCTATTTGTCATCTTCTGGCTATAAATTTGTCATTGGAACGTAACACTCCAAAACTAAAGTTGGTATATACCATTTGGAGCATGTGTTATGTCAATTAACCAACATTACCTAAATATTGAAAATGTAGTGAAGCAATTCGGACAGTTCACTGCATTAAAGAAAATCTCGCTAGCGATTGAAAAGGGCGAGTTTGTTTGTTTTCTTGGTCCTTCTGGCTGCGGTAAAACCACTCTGCTACGTGCCATTGCAGGTTTAGACTTGCCAACGTCTGGTGCGATTTTTCAAAACGGTCAAGAGACCACATTCCTACCACCAGAGAAGCGCGATTTCGGCATCGTATTCCAATCTTACGCGCTGTTTCCGAACCTAACTGTGCAAGAGAACATTGCAGTGGGTTTGAAGAACCAAGGCATGTCGACCAAAGAAGCGTTAGAGAAGGTGGATTATTGGTTAGAAACCATTGGTCTTCCAACCTCCGGCGAGAAATTTCCTAACCAACTTTCTGGTGGTCAACAGCAGCGTGTGGCACTCGCTCGCGCATTAGCGTTGTCTCCGGGTCTACTGTTACTTGATGAGCCGCTGTCAGCGCTGGATGCAAAAGTACGTGTTCACTTACGTGATGAGATTTGCAAGCTGCAACGTAAGCTGGGCATCACCACCATCATGGTTACGCACGATCAGGACGAAGCGCTGTCGATGGCGGATCGTATCGTGGTAATGAACCATGGTGTGATTGAGCAAGTCGGCACACCTCAAGAGATCTACCAACAACCAGCCACGCGCTTTGTCGCTGAGTTTGTCGGCAGCATGAACTTTATCGAAACCTCAGCCGCAACGGACTCCCAAGTACGCATTGCAGAAACCCTAATGCCAGCGCCAAGCTTGACTAATCGTAAGATCCAACGCGGTGACCGCTTCGACCTTGCGGTGCGTCCTGAAAGCATCAAGTTCGTTGAAAACTACACCAACTCTTTACCTGTGCGAGTTACGGCAACCGAGTTTTTGGGGGCGTTTTTCCGCATTGATTGCGTATTGCAAAACGACAGCTCAACGAAAACCATCGTAGTGGATGTGCCTGTGGAAACGGTTCAAAAACTCAATATCAAGGCGGGCGATGTACGTTACATCCAGTTTGCTGAAGAAGGGCTGCATGGTTACGCCGTGCCCTCGGTTGATAAAGCACTAGCAGCGTAGGTGTAAACATGGATGCGAAGACAATGACGATGAATAGCCTGACCACACAAGACAAAGCAAAATCCTTACTCGGACGTGTTAGCCGCGACAACCTTGTGTTGTTTGGTTTGCTTGCTGGTTTGTCGACCATGATGGTGTTGTTCATCTTAATGCCGCTTTGGGCAATGTTGACCAAGAGTGTGCAAAATGCCAATGGCGAATTTGTCGGATTGGCAAACTTTGCGACGTACTTTTCTTCTTCAAGCTTATGGGTGTCGGTAGGCAACACCTTCACTTTGGGCGTGATAGTGACCTCGGTAGTCGGTGTGCTTGCGTTTGGCTATGCCTACGCGCTGACTCGTTCATGCATGCCGTTTAAAGGTTTGTTCCAAATCCTAGGTACTGCGCCAATTCTTGCGCCTTCGCTGTTACCAGCGATCAGTTTGATCTTCCTTTTCGGTAATCAAGGCATTGCCAAAGAGATGCTGTTAGGAAACTCGATTTACGGCGTGATTGGTATCTCGATGGGTTTGATTTTCTGGACCTTCCCTCATGCATTGATGATTTTGACTACTTCGCTGCGCACTTCAGATGCCCGTTTGTATGAAGCTGCCCGCGCACTTAAAACATCGCCCATCAAAACCTTTTTTATGGTGACGCTACCTGCGGCGAAATACGGTTTGATCAGTACGCTTATCGTCGTCTTTACACTGGTTATCACGGACTTTGGTGTGCCGAAAGTGATTGGTGGCAGCTACAACGTTCTGGCGACTGACATCTTCAAGCAAGTCGTGGGGCAACAAAACTTTGCCATGGGGGCGGTGACCAGCATTATGTTGTTATTCCCTGCGGTAATGGCGTTCGGCGCAGACCGTTGGGTACAGAAAAAACAAAAGAGCTTATTCGACACTCGCTCGGTGCCTTATCAGCCAGAGCCTAACAAAGGGCGCGACAGCATTTGTTTGGTTTACTGCAGCATCATTTCTATCGCAGTGCTGGCAGTACTTGGTATGGCGGTGTATGGCTCGTTAGTTACGTTCTGGCCTTGGAACAAAGCGCTGACGCTAAATAACTACAACTTTGCTGAAATGAGCACTTACGGTTGGAGCCCATTCTTCAACTCGCTAACGCTAGCAGGTTGGACGGCAGTTATTGGTACAGCCATCATTTTTGTCGGTGCTTACTGCATTGAGAAAGGGCGTGCGTTCGGTCCAATTCGCCAGGTGATGCAAATGCTTAGCGTGGTGCCAATGGCGGTACCGGGTATGGTGCTTGGTTTGGGTTACATCTTTTACTTCAATGATGCGAACAATCCTCTGAACGTACTTTATGGCACCATGGCATTCTTGGTGCTTAACACGGTAGTGCATTACTACACCGTGGGTCACATGACTGCACTGACAGCGCTAAAGCAGTTGCCATCGGAGATTGAAGCCACGGCGGCATCGGTGAAGCTTCCTCAATACAAGTTGTTCTTTAAAGTGACATTACCTGTGTGCTTACCTGCGATTTTGGACATTGCGACTTACTTGTTTGTTAATGCATTGACCACCACTTCTGCGGTAGTATTCCTTTACTCAACCGATACGATTCCGGCATCGGTCTCGATTCTGAATATGGATGATGCAGGTCAAACTGGCGCTGCAGCGGCAATGGCTGTCATGATCATGATTGCTGCCGCAATTGCGAAGATTGTTCAGATGACTTTGGGTAAATTGTTAGAGAATCGCACACAAGCTTGGCGCAAAAGATAAGGACACTTCGTGCAATACGTAAAAATTAAAGATTCGATTGTTGAACAGATTGAAGCGGGCATGCTATCGCCGCGTCAAAAACTGCCAGCAGAGCGTAAGTTGGCGGAGTCGTTCGATACTACACGCGTCACTCTGCGTGAAGCTTTATCACTGCTAGAAGCGGAAGGTCGAATCTATCGCGAAGATCGCCGAGGTTGGTTTATCTCCCCTGAGCCATTGCGTTACGACCCTACCCAAACGCTAAACTTCCCAAACATGGCGAAAGCGCAAAATCGTGTGCCAAAAACGGAGTTGGTTGCAGCAAAAGGGACGTTGGCAAACAAACAAGCCGCGCGCTTACTGGACTTGCAACCTTTCTCGGACGTGTATCGAGTCGACCGTGTGCGATACCTTGAAGACAGACCTGTGGTATTCGTAACAAACTACATTCGCCCAGAGCTGTTTCCGAACCTGTTGGATTACGATTTATCAAATTCACTGACGGACATTTACCGCGATCATTATGGCGTGACGTATCAAAAGATTCGCTACCGCATTTCAACCAGCACTTTGTTGGGTGAAATGGCTCAGGCACTTCGCGCGACAGCCGGCACGCCAGCGATGGTGGTGGAGCGCATCAACTACAACCAGCACGGTGAGTTGATTGATTGCGATATCGAGTATTGGCGACACGATGCCATCAGCATTGAATCTCTGGCGGAACTCAATCGTTAAGTGGATTTTCTCATTATCTAAGGCTCCATCTCGGGGCCTTTCTTTTATTCAGACAGGAACGTTGAAATGGATTTGTTGGCGATTAGTCTCGTCGTTTTCTCTGCTGTTCTCCATGCGGGCTGGAATATCCTTGGCAAAAGCAACTCAGGCTCTGGACTCGCGTTTACCATGGCCGCCAGCTTTTCTGCATGTTTCATTCTTACCCCTTATTTGATTTGGTATTTGGCAACCATTGGCTGGACATCATTACCGAGTGAGTTTTGGGGATTGCTGTTCATTAGCGGCATTTCACAAATGGTTTATCTGGTTGGTTTGATTGTCGCTTATAAGCACGCTGATGTGGGTGTGGTTTATCCGATTGCTCGGGCGCTGCCAGTGATGATGGTCGGCGCAATCAGTGTGGCATTGGGACATGAATTATCTAGTCAGCAGTGGCTTGGATTCTTACTAATTACTCTCGGTTGTATGCTGGTACCACTGACGAATTTTCGTCAGATGACATTGGGCTCTTATTTGAACGTTGGTGTGTTCTGGGCATTGATTGCCGCAATAGGCACAACGGGTTACTCGGTGGTCGATAAAGAAGCGCTGAGTTTACTTACAGGACAAGCATCAGAGATCTTGAATGATCAGTACAGTGCAATCTTCTATTTGGGCGTGCAGTTTTGGGCGATTGGTATTCCAGCCCTTGTATGGTGCTTAGTTATGGGCAAGCCAGATGAGATTAAGACAGCGTGGCAGATCCGCAAAACAGCCAGCATGGCAGGGGTAATGATGGCATCCACCTACGGCTTGGTGCTGTTTGCGATGACCATGACCGACAACGTGAGTTTGGTGGTGGCACTAAGGCAAATCAGCATTGTGTTTGGGTTGTTTATGGGGATTTGGTTTCTGTCTGAGAAATGGTATCTCACCCGAGGGCTTGGCGTTACTTCGATCGTGGCGGGGATTTTTGGGGCATTAATATACTAAGATTAGGTAACTATAAGTAAGTAAATGACTAGTAGCGTAACTATGTAGCCACATGCTCTTTGGTGATATTTAGTATTTCGAACTTTTTCCCTATTTTGAAATTAAAATATAATCTCATCGGTCTCTATACGTACCCTACATTAATCGAGTATTTGGAACTCGATATTTAAAAGGTAAGTAAGGAGCACATTATGAAACGTTTAATCACTCTAGCAAGTCTTATCGCATTAACCGCTACTCCAATCGCTGCTATTGCTGGTGGTTACCAATGGACTAATAACAGCAGAACCATTCATGGTAATGTTGTAGATAGTAAACAAGCCGCTTACGACATGGGCTTTGAAATGATTAAGAACTATCAAAGCAAGTCGTCAGCGCAGCTAAGAGACGAGTTCAAAAGCTCATTTGATATCGTAGACCGCCAGTCTTTCTCTATTACTAATGCGAAAGTAACAGTAGATGAATTCTTGCAAGATAACGGTCAAATCGCATACCAACCAATATTGAATGTGAAATACGAATACCGCATGCGTGAACCTGGTAATCGTTAGTTAATTTATTCGCTAGCATTTATAACTCTATTGCCTGTTTAATCCTTGTTGTATATTCGTTCTATTATTTTTGGGGAGCATTTGCTCCCCTTTTTTATTAAGAAATGTATATTCTTGGTGAATGTGTTTCTTGAATATAATATCTCATAAATATTTTCTAACGCTCAGCGTAAGTTTTTCTAGCTCGTTGAATATTCGGTAGGTTTGTAAAGTGGTGACAAAGCACGGTTGTGTGCGTCACTTTTACAAAGGATATCGAATGACTCACCCTTCATATTGGTTTAAGCAAGCGCTTGAAATTGAGCAGCCAGAAACCGCTAAACCACTTCAACAAAATATCCAAGCAGATGTCGCTATTGTCGGCGGTGGTTACACCGGTCTTTGGACTGCGATCATGATCAAGCAGCAATCGCCGGAAAAACAGGTAGTCGTGATTGAAAAAGGCTTGTGCGGCAGTGGTGCATCAGGCGCAAACGGCGGCTGTATGCTGACTTGGTCTACAAAATTTCCGACCTTGAAGCGCTTATTCGGTGAAGAACATGCCGCTTGGTTGGTAAAAGAGTCGGAACAAGCCGTGCTAGAGATTGACGACTTTTGTCAGCAGCACCACATCGATGCGCAATTATCATTGAAAGGGGTTTATTACACGGCAACCAACCACGCTCAAACTGGGGGAATGCAGCCAGTTGTGGACGAGTTAAAGCGTTTGGAAGTGAACAGTTGGCGCCATTGCCAAACTGAGGAGCTGCGTGCCAATGCGGGGTCGCCGCGTAATATAGAAGGCTATCATTCTCCAGTTGCTGCCAGCGTTCAGCCTGCTTTATTGGCGAGAGGATTAAGACGCGTCGCAATGGAGTTGGGTGTTGAGATCTATGAGAATACGCCGATGACGCGTTTAGATTATGGAAAACCTGCCACTGTCTGTACACCTACAGGAAATGTTCAAGCGCAGCAGGTTGTGTTGGCATTAAACGCATGGATGGTGGAGCAGTTTAAGCAATTCAAAAGCAGTATTGTGGTGGTCTCTTCCGACATGGTGATCACCAAACCGCTTGGTGACGCGCTGACTCAATCTGGTTGGCAGGCCGGTTCTAGCGTGTTGGATTCACGTATCTTCGTCCACTATTACCGAGATACGCCAGATGGGCGTTTGATGTTGGGGAAAGGCGGCAATCAGTTCTCTTTCAACAACCAAGTCAACGCGATGTTCAACAAGCCGACACGCTATCAAGAGCTACTGCGTAAGTCGTTCGATAAGTTGTTCCCGCGTTTGAAAGGGGCTGAGTTCGCTTATTCATGGACGGGCGGTTCAGATCGCTCCGCAACTGGTTTTCCATTCTTCGGTGAGTTAGATAACCAAAGCAATATCTTTTATGGCTTTGGTTATTCGGGTAATGGGGTAGCGCAGACTCGAATGGGCGGAAAGATCTTATCTTCATTGGTATTGGGAATCGAGAATGAATGGACGAAAAGCGGTTTAGCCAAAGGGCCGTTGGGGCATTTCCCGCCAGAGCCGTTCAGATGGACGGGAGCAATGATGGTACGCAACGCGGTGCGTCGCAAAGAGGAAGCAGAAGATAACGAGCAGACGCCATTCATCTGGGATAAGTGGCTAGCAAAACTCGCAGGACCAGCAGGCAAAGCGGATAAGCTCGACTAAACTGAATATTTTGATCGCAAACGGATAGGGAAGAAGTGAAAGTGTTAGAGGCACCTCTTCCCTTTGTGTTAGCCTCAGTCTTTCAAGCTCAGATGCAAAAGGTGAGTAATAAAATGAAAGTATTCAGCAACTTTGACAGCGGCAGCATTCACGTAGTGAAAGCGGACGACAAAAACGACATCCAACTCAAAATTCCTAACGACAACATGTCGGAATTCTACCAGTGGTTCCACTTCCGTCTAGAGACAGAAGCCGAGCAATCACACACCATCAAACTTCTTGATCTTGCGAAATCGGCTTACCCAGAAGGTTGGCAAGGTTACGACGTGGCTGCGTCTTACGATCGTGAAGAGTGGTTCCGAGTACCGGCAGAGTTCGATGGCGACACGCTGACTTTCACTGTTATCCCTGAGCGCAGCTCAATTTACTTCGCGTACTTTGCACCTTACACGTACGACCGTCACCTAGACCTGTTACACATGGCACAAAGCGCGCACCACTGCCAACTAGAGACGCTTGGTCATACGCTAGATGGCAATGACATGAGCTTGCTTACTTTCGGTGAGCCAGAAGAAGGCAAAAAGAAAATCTGGATGATTGCACGTCAGCATCCAGGTGAGACGATGGCAGAATGGTTCATGGAAGGCATGATCCAACGTCTGCTTGATGAGAACGATACGGTTGCGCGTGCATTGCTTGAAAAAGCAGTACTTTATGTTGTACCAAACATGAACCCAGACGGCGGTGTGCGTGGCCACCTACGTACCAACGCGGTTGGCGTAAACCTAAACCGTGAGTGGCAAACGCCATCAATGGAAAAAAGTCCAGAAGTCTTCTTGGTTCGTGAGCGCATGCTAGAAACTGGCGTGGATATGTTCCTAGATATTCATGGTGATGAAGCTATCCCGTACAACTTTGTGGCGGGCTCTGAAGGTATTCCTTCTTATGGCGAAGGCATGGCTGAGTTGGAAAACGCGTTTAAACAAGCACTTCTGACGATTACACCAGAGTTCCAAGACGAGATCGGTTACGACAAAGATGAACCGGGTAAAGCGAACCTAACCGTTGGCTCTAACTGGGTGGCAGAGCAATTCAAGTGTTTGTCTTACACGATTGAGATGCCATTCAAAGACAATAACAACCATCCAGACCCTCTATACGGTTGGTCTCCTGAGCGTAGTGTCTTGTTTGGACAGGATGTTTTGGCTGCAACATTGGCGGTCTCTGACAAAATTTAACGCAATCCGTTCACAGCCCGTACTTTACGGGCTGTCTTTTCTGCCACTATTCTTTCCATGTTCTCTATTGACGAACTACTTTCTAAGCGCTTTAAACAAAAAAGCTGCAATTTCTGATGGTTATGTGAGTTTTGATAAGTTGGACTTATCGTGTCGATAAAAAATCTAATTTAATTTAGCGATGCTTATTCTGTTAAAGTCCATTACGAGATTCTCGTCACAAAAATTATAACTTCTCATAGGGATAACAGCCTTGGTGTAAGGTTGAAAGTAGGCACAGCCAGTTAAATTAGTTTTAAGTTTGCTATGTCAATACAAGATAGAATCCGGATGATTTTTCTCGCGGAATCTTGTACCTACAGAGGTTTGCTCATCGTTATCTATCACCCCAATCGTTCAGGTTTAAACGCTTGAGATAAGACGTGGCAGATAGGTGTATCAAAATTCCAACCAGCGCTCCTAATGGAAACATACCAGTTAGAGCGTCGTGCGATGATGCGTTAATAGAGGTTGTTGGCGTAGTTTTAATTACTAAAAACAGTGCAGGTTCTGACTTTTTTGATGGCAGCGTATGCTGCGGAAAGTAATCGGGTCACCTTCGCATAAAGGAAAAAATAATGAAAAAGATTGCTCTTGCAGTGGCTACCGTTCTTGCTGGTGGCGCAATGTCGAATGTTGCTCTTGCTGATACATACATCGGCGGTAAACTTGGTTACAACGCTCTAAACGACGCATGTCACCTAGACGCTCCATGCGATGACGACAGCTTCGCTGCTGGTATGCACATTGGTTACAACTTCAACGAATACGTTGCAGCTGAATACGGTGTTGATTACCTAGGTAACTTCACAGCTAACTTCAACAAAGCTGGCAAAAACACAGTTGACGGTGACCTATGGGCGCTAACTCTAGCTCCTAAGTTCAACCTTCCTCTAACTGATTCTTGGAACTTATTTGCTAAAGTAGGTGCAGCATACATGATGGCTGGCGACGAGAAAGATTTCGTACCAACTGGCTCTCTAGGTGCTGAATACCAAATCAACTACAACTGGAGCCTACGCGCTGAGTACCAACGTTACCAAGATATGTCTGATGACATTATCAACGATATGGATGCAGACTTCTTCGGTATTGGCTTCAACTACAAGTTTGGTTCTGAGCCAGTTGCTCAAGAAGAAGTTGCTAAAGAAGTAGTTGAAACTCGTCCAGCGACTCGCATCGTTGAGAACGAATACCCAGCTCAAACAGCAACAGTACAATTCGGCCTAGAAAGCGCTGAACTACAAGACGCTTCTGCGTTCAACGGTACTGTAGAGCTAATGAACACTTACCCACAAGCTCAAGTTGAAATCAACGGCTACAGTGACACAACTGGTTCTGAAGCTTACAACCAACAGCTAACTGAGAAGCGTGCACAAGCAGTTGCTGATCACTTCCAAGCTGAAGGTATCGCTGCAGACCGTATGACTGTTAAAGGTATGGGCGAAGCTAACCCAGTAGCTAGCAACGAAACTCGCGAAGGTCGTGAAGAGAACCGTCGTGTAGAAGTTGTTGTTCCTGCGTTCCAGTACCAAACTGAAGAAGCTGCTCAATAATTCATTATTGAATCAGTAACTTTAAAAGCCAGCGTCTGACGCTGGCTTTTTTGTTTCCCCTTCATTTATCTGTCACAGCTCCGTCATAGTATTTTCTTACTTGTTCGTCTGGAGCCTGATATGCAAAACCTACCGCCACTCAATTCTCTCAAAGCGTTTGAAGCAACTGCTCGATTGCAAAGCTTCACCAGGGCGGCAGAAGAGCTCAATGTCACCCGTGCGGCGGTCAGTCAGCAGGTTAAATCCCTCGAAGTGTACTTAGACGCCACCTTGTTTGAACGCAATGGTGCTCAGCTCAATCTTACTCAAGCTGCTCATGATTATTTACCTGTGGTAAGTCACGTCTTTCAGAGTTTATCTGCGGCGACTCAACATCTTTTCTCCCGACAAAAGCAGGCGCAGTTAACGTTACACGTGGCACACAGCTTTTGTTCTCAATGGCTAATGCCGCGACTGGCTGATTTCCATCGTCAACACCCTAAAGTGAGTTTTAAAGTCTCTACCACGGCGAACGCAATGCCGAGCTACAGTGATATCGCTGATATAGAGATCATCAATGGTTATGGCGATTGGCAGTCACAGCAAGCCATTCAACTGACACAAGAAAATTGGATTGTGGTGGCAAGCCCTGGCTTTTTGCATCTTAATCCCATTTCTCACTTATCTGAACTTGCTCGTTTGCCTAAGTTGGCTACGGGAGGCTACCAAGAAACATGGCAGTGTTGGTTAGCGCACCAAGGTGTTGAATGTAAAGGGGTGAAGCTCACAGGAGAGTTTGAGCACTCTCTGTTAGCGATTGAAGCTGCAGTGAATCAACTGGGCATTTTGCTTGTAAGAGACTTATTGGTCGAGGATCATCTTCAGCAAGGCTCGTTGGTGCAAATTGGAGATTGGTCGATGCCAAGCCGAGGTGCGCATCACATGATTGTTCGTGGTGAAGAAAGGCCGCAAGTGAAGGCATTTATCGAGTGGTTAAGGCAAAGTCTACACGCACAATCTTAGGGCTCAATCACAATACAAGCAATGATTGCTGACAATCTAACAATCTGAAACATTTTCAAACTCTTATATTAAAATTTGAGTGCTAATATGATGGGAGTACGTTTCATGTCGTCATCACTCACAGAGCGCACGCTCTGAGCATCAAGGAGCTGTAATGGAAGCGTTAGAAGGTGGCAGAGAGAATGCCATTTATCGTAAGGGAGAGCTCGTTAGCCGGCCTGCCAGTCATTGGACGATGACGGTTCATCAACTACTTCAACATCTCCACAGCCACGGCTTTGCTGCTTGCCCAAAAGCCGTCTCCATCGAGGGAGGAAAAGAGCTGCTGACTTTCGTTGAAGGCGAGACTTACAATTACCCGTTAGAAGAGCCAATTAGCTCGTTAATGGCGCTGAAATCCGCCGCTAAACTACTACGTCGTTTTCATGATGCCTCTGAAAGTTTCCTTAAGCTTAATACACAAGATGTCCATCACTGGATGCTGCCTTCACGCTCTCCAAAAGAGGTGATTTGCCATGGTGATTTTATGCCTTATAACGTCGCGTTAGAGGGCGATGTTGTGGTGGGAGTATTCGATTTTGATACGGCTCATCCAGCTCCTCGCATCTGGGATATTGCGATGTCTGTTTATGGCTGGGCACCATTTAAGACCGATGAAAATGACAAAATGGGTACGCTTGAGGAGCAAATTCGCAGAGCCAAGATTTTCTGTGATGCTTATGGTTGTACTCGATTAGAGCGTGAAGAGTTGGTCGAGGTAATGACGTTGCGTTTGACGGCGTTGGTAGACCACATGCGGTCAATGGCCGCGAAGGGCGATGCTCAGTTCCAAGCCAATATGGAGGACTGTCACCACACCGCTTACTTGCAAGATATTGAGTACATTAATAAGCATCACCAAGCTATTACGCTCGGGGTACTCGGTGAAATCAAATTTTAATCTGGCTTTGAATGCTGCTTAATGATGGATTGAATCACATCAAACAACCATTGATTTTGTGGGTCATGCTGCTGAGAACGTCGGCAGCTCATCACAAAGCTCACGCCAAGTTCCAGCCCGTTTGGTAGCTCGATACTGCGACATGATTCAGGAACGTTACCACTCATGGTAATACCGAAATGGTCGGTGTTCATGATAATGCTGTGAATCATCGCAGGGTGCTCAATCTCAACTTTGGGCTCAACATGAAAACCGATGTTTCTCAATCGATCCAAAAGCGGGTATTTGTGATCGTTCCAGCCCGGTGTTTTGAATAGAACAAAGGTGTAATCGCTCAAAGATTGAAAGTCTTGTGCAGGGTGATCTTCTTTCACAAAAAAGACGGCTTTCCCTCGACCAAGTTCTTTTTGCGCGATGGATTGAGGCAGGTCCTCATCAAAGTAGTGAATAGCAATGGCATTCTCACCTTCAATGATGCGATTGCGCGCATCCGCCCCCCATCTTAAAAAGGCATAACTGGCGTGCGGTGCTTGCTTAAGTAGTTCGAGATAAAGCTTGTCACCGAATCGATCCCAAAACAGTGTATTGGCATAGATGGCAACCTCGCCCGTAAATGAATCTGGTGAAAACTGCTGTGGCTTAATGGCGTCTGCGCTGGCGAGGATCTGTTCAAAGTGAGGCATGTTGGCTTCAATAAACGAGGTCGGCTCAAAGCCATTTTTGGTTTGAATGAACAATGCATCGTCCAGTTGCGCTTTCATCTTGGTTAAGTTCTTACTGATGGCACCTGAGGTTTTCCCCATCGATTCTGCCACCAAACGAACATTACGCAGCTCATACATGCGCTTTAATACCAAGACGTTTTGCATATCTAGATTTATTGTCATTCTTTTACTCCAGCCAACGTTGCCACGGCATCATAACTCCGCCTCCCATAAAAAAAGACAGGGGATGGTCAATTCTAAGTTTATGGCAGAAAAGCATTTTTTGACTGAGGATTTCCATTTGGTAAATTCGGGTTTTCCTCGTGCTACTTTGGAACTGTTGCTACAGTTTCTTCATCGAAACGATGTACCACAAATAATCGAGGTGACGTATGAAAAAACTAATCGCACTAGTAGGCTTAATGGCTTGTTCAATGAATGTAGCATTCGCTGGCGATGGCTCATACACGGGTACCATTGATATGGCTACTAGCCAAACAAACCAAGTTAATGTGGAGCGCGCGGATTCTAACCTGACTCTTAAAGGTCGTAATGACGCTACTTACGGTGGCGTGATGATTCAAACAGACGCTTCTAACCAACCGATTCAATTGCGCGGCCGTCGCGACTAAGTAATCGAAACCATCCCCCGCTTTCAATGCCGCGTCTAACGCGGCATTGTTGTTTCTGGGTAATAGCAAGCCAAATTCAACAGAAATCTTTGATAGCTTTTGTTTATCGATAATTTAAAATTAATTGTTGAAATCTTAATTACCGTTTTTGTGTATCTAAATGATATTGATTCTCATTTGGGTGGGCGTATGATTCTTCTCATCGACTAGAGAGGAATATCGCTATGAGCAATGTATCGGTAAATAATGCATCCATACATTTAGATGCCGCCACAACATCAAAAGTTTCGGCATTCAATAAAATCAAACGCAAAATGCTGATGTTAGGCCCGGCGTTTATTGCTGCGATTGGTTACATCGACCCAGGCAACTTTGCGACAAATATTGAATCAGGATCTTCATTTGGTTACCAGCTACTTTGGGTAGTGCTATGGGCAAACCTAATGGCGATGTTGATTCAGTATTTATCCGCCAAGCTAGGTATCGTCACAGGCAAAAACCTAGCAGAGCATCTACGTGACCACTTACCAAACAAATGGGCGGTGGGCTTCTACTGGATCCAAGCTGAAATCATCGCGATAGCGACAGACCTTGCCGAGTTTATCGGTGCAGCAGTCGGCTTTCAGTTGGTGTTTGGTATTAGCTTAATGGAAGGTGCGATGATCACTGCGGTAGCAACCGTGATGATTTTGATGCTTAACCAGAAAGGTCAAAAACCGCTAGAAGTCGTGATTGGTTCACTTTTGATGTTGGTGGCGGTTATCTACATTGCTGAACTGTTTTTTGCGCATCCTGCGGGCGGTGAAATGGTGAAAGGTTTGCTGACTCCAACCTTTACTGATTCGCATCAAATCTACCTTGCTGCGGGTATTCTAGGCGCGACCGTGATGCCTCACGTGATTTATCTTCATTCTGCTTTGTTCAAAAACAGCTATGGCGAAAGCACCAAAACTCGCCTTCGTACCACTCGCTTTGATGTGCTGATTGCGATGGTGATTGCAGGCTTTGTGAATATCGCGATTGTGGCGATGGCCGCAGCCGTATTCCATTACTCAGGCAACCAACATGTGGCGGAAATTGAAACAGCGTACATGACGCTAACGCCATTGGTAGGTAAAGCCGCATCTGTGTTGTTTGGTGTTTCGTTGATTGCTTCAGGCTTGTCTTCTACCGTCGTTGGCACAATGGCAGGTCAGGTGGTGATGCAAGGCTTTGTACGTTTCTCTATTCCAATGTGGGTACGACGCTTTATTACTATGGCACCTTCGTTTGTGGTGATTGGTTTAGGCATGAACACCACTGATATCTTGGTGATGAGCCAAGTGGTATTGAGCTTTGGTATTGCGTTGGCGATTATCCCATTGCTTATCTTTACCAACAGCGAACGCTTGATGGGTGAGTTCAAAAACAACAAATGGGTCTCTTACGCAGGTATGGTTATCGTTACTTTAGTACTGGCACTCAACGGTTATCTGATGGTTACCTTAACCGCTTAATGATTTCTCCCTCCCTTTCTCTGTCGATAAAAAAACGGAAGCCACTTGGCTTCCGTTTTTTGTTTGATGCTGAGAGAGAATTAGTTTTGCTCAACCACTTCCAATTCAGCTTCACTTTGTTTTGCTACTTCAAGCATCTTACGAATGATGAACGATGCACCAAGTGCGATAGCCACCATTACCACCGCTAGGATAGTCAGCAGTTGGAAGTAGTCACCGTAAACGTGTTGTACGATTTCTTGCGTGATCTCTTGGCCTTTCTCTAGTGCGATAGACGTAGAGAATGCAGCACCCACGATACCACTTAGCGCGATTGCTACAGAGAACAAGCTTACTGAGAAGTTTTCGATGTGCTTAGGTGCCACAGATAGAATGAACGCAACAACCATTGAACCAACGATAACTTCAGCAATTGCTTGGAAGAAGTGAATCGCAAGGAAGATTTCAGGCATGATGATGACGTCTTCGCCAACAGTTGTTACTGCGAACGTTAGGATGCCGAATGCGATAGCGGTTAGCACGAATGCCAATGCAATCTTAGTCGCTGTTGATAGGTGAATGTCGCGTTTTTCTAGCATGCCAAAGAAGCCAGCAACGATAGGGCCACCAACCATACACCATAGTGGGTTCATTGCCATTGCTGCTTCAGGCTCTAGAGGGATGAAGCCAAATAGAGAACCTTTCAGAGTGTTGATCGCTACCATGTTCATTGAAGTCATCATTTGACCGTAATAAACGAAGAAACACGTGGTAAGGAAAGTCACGATCAGGATGGTACCCATCTTCAATGATTCCGCTTTGCTTGCTTTCAACATCAAAGAAACAAAGTAAAGAATCGCTGCACCGCCGATGGCGTAAACGATGTTTTGACCGATATCCATGTTAGAGAACATGAAGAATACCAGTGCAATCATCGCCGCTGAGATGATCGCGAAGAAAATCCAGTTCTTCATGCTTACGCTTTGACGATCTAGATCAGAAGCCACGCCAACCAAGCCTTTGCGGAACACAATTAGCATCACCAATGCGGCGCCAGCCATCACTGCAGAAATAGTGAAACCACCATTAAAGCCGATGATCAGCACAATCATAGGGAACAAGTATTGGCCTAGGAAGGCACCAATGTTGTTCACTGAGTAGTTGATTGGGTAGCCTTTCTCGAAGTCTTCTTGAGACTTGAAGGTACGCTTGTACAAGCTAGGGTAGGAAGGTGACATCAAACCACGGCCGTAGCTTGCTAGTGCGATACCACACATAGAGAGTGGTACGTTGGTAGCCGAAGCACCAAGAACAAGCAGCGCGTAACCAGATGCGAATGCTAAGAAGGCAATCGATAGAGAGCGGTAAGCACCTAAAAATTTGTCAGCGATGAACCCGCCAGCAATCGCAAATAGGGGGCCAATCGCCGAAAATGCACCGACGATCATCATGGTATCAGCTTCGTTGTAATTCAGATCCTCTAAGAAGAAACGCGTCAGACTGACTAACACGCCGTAAAATGATAAGCCAAACATCATTTGGCAGAACATCATAGATTTATTTAGTTTATTCCACATAATTAAATACTCACTATTGCGAGAAAGGTAGTTATTATTTCTGTTAAATGTTACTTAAACGCTATGTTACATATTGAAACAATTGTCGCATAAAACGAAATTAATGCACTAAAATTTCTAATGCGAAACGTTTGCCTCGCTAATGTGTTGTTCTAGATCAACTGAAAATTATGTGAATAAATGACTAAAAAATAACAATTTATAAGACTATTATTCTTTTGTGTTTTTTAAGGTTTTGAAAAGTCGCTGAATTAATAAGCAGAATGAAGAGAAGCGAAAGGCAGGCTGATTTTTATACACGAACAAAGGCGTTGGCGGAATATTGTCCGCCAACAATGAAAAATATTAATTAGCAAAAACTGATATAAAGTATGCTATTCGCATGGTGGAGCCATATGAATCACCGCGAGTCCACCAAGCGATGTCTCACGATATTTCTTGTTCATGTCTTTACCTGTCTGGTACATGGTTTCGATAACTTTATCTAATGAAATAAGACATTTGCTAGTGCGTTTTAACGCCATGCGTGATGCATTGATGGCTTTCATTGCGCCCATCGCGTTTCGCTCGATACACGGAACTTGAACCAAACCGCCAATTGGATCACAAGTCATGCCAAGCGAATGCTCCATAGCAATCTCAGCAGCAATGCAGATTTGCTCGTTGCTGCCACCACGCAGTGCGGTTAAACCTGCTGCTGCCATAGAAGAAGAAACGCCGACTTCTCCCTGGCATCCGACTTCTGCACCAGAAATCGAAGCGTTGGTTTTGTACAAGATACCAATCGCCCCAGCCACAGCTAAGAAGTCTTTCAGCTGTTTGTTGTCGAGCTCTTTGATGAAACGATGGTAGTACATGAGTACCGCGGGGATGACGCCAGCTGCGCCGTTGGTTGGTGATGTAACCACTTGACCGCCAGCCGCGTTTTCTTCACTTACTGCGAAAGCAAATAGGTTTATCCAATCCATGATCTCCATTGGATCGTTTTCTACTGCTGCGTTAGCTTCAAGCTTTTTGAGTAGGTTAGGCGCTCGGCGTGTGACGTTTAACCCGCCTTCAAGAATGCCTTCGGTGTCAAAGCCACGTTGCATACACAACGACATTACTTTCCAGATCTGTTCTGCTTTTTGGTCGATCTCTTCTTGCTCACGGAAAGCCAATTCGTTTTGAAGGATCATCCCCCCTAAGCTAAAGCCGTTTTGCTCTGCTTTTTCTAACATCTCGTCAGCAGACGTGAAAGGATAAGCAACTTGGATTTCTGCCTCATTGCCACCGTTTTCTAGCTCGGCAGCAGTGGCAATAAAGCCACCACCGATGGAATAGTAAGTTTCAAACGCCACTTGCTCACCAGCAGCATCAAAAGCCGTGATGGTCATGCCGTTTTCATGAAGAGGAAGGTTATCGCTGTGGAAGACGATATCGTGCTCATAACTAAACACGATTTCATGAACACCTGCGACAGAGAGCGTGCCGTGTTCAATGGTATGTTGTAGCGCGCTTTTCGCGCTCGTCATCTTGATAGTGTCGGGTTTATTACCCATTAGCCCTAAGACGGTAGCACGGTCTGTATGGTGGCCTTTGCCAGTCAGCGATAAAGAACCGTAAAGGTCAACTTGCACCTTGTGCACTTTCGCCATAGAGTCGCTAAGTAATTGAGTGAAATGGTAACCTGCGAGCATTGGGCCATTGGTGTGGGAACTGGATGGACCGACACCGACCTTAAAAATATCGAAAATCGACAGCATAATTGACTTCCTTTCTCTGCGGACCTTTGTTCAGGTCTCTAGAACGACATTGTTAATTAGATGTTAATGCCTGAAAGAGTATTGGCAAAGCAAATTTTTGTATACAAATTGTTCGCTAAAGTATGAGTAATTGAGATCTGGGTAATGAAGTTAAACAAGGTAGTGATCATTCTAGGTAAGCGCTTAGTGCACGATCAGTTAAGTGCTGAAGGCCGATCACGCGTGGAAGCGCTGTTGAATGTTTTAAACGAATTTTGCTTTGAGACGACTGCCTTGGTTTTTTGTGGCGGTGTGACTCAAGGACAAACCGTTTCAGAAGCGGATGCGATGTACCGCTATTTTTGCCAGTTAGCCAAGGCTAGGGAAATCGATTTTCCTGAGCAGCAGGTCATCATCGAGAATCGCTCACTCAATACGGTGCAGAACATGCAAAATGCTGCTGCGGAATTATTGAGGAGTGGCCTTTGCGAAACAGGGCAAACCATTGAAGTCACTTTACTCTCCAATGACTATCACCTAGAGCGCATCATCGAGATTCAAACCTTAATGGATGAACAAGGCTTATTGCGCGTATTGAAGTCGCGCTGTGCGGACATGGGAGTAAAGCTCAATATTCCACTCGACCTTTCACATCATGTGAGTGTGCCTTACCCTAATGCAGGTGTTTTAGCGGGAGCGTTTTTGTTGTTTGATGAACTCACGACTTACCGCGTGTATCTAGAGGGAGTTAAGCGCGGTGCCTTTGAACGTGAACTCGTTGAGGTGCGAGCAAAGCCTTTAGCCATTGCTCTTGGAGCGATAGAAAAGCTTCAAGCGCTCGATTTAGAGCCTGAAGTGCGAGGGCAAATTGCAGATATGAAAAAGGCCATCGAAATGACGGCCTTTGATGATTCAGTGGTTGCAGCAGAGCAAGCGTTAGCAGTGTTTCATCCGATATTAACGACGTTGAACCTGCAACTTGACCCCGAAGCGAATGGCTAGTTAAGCCACTTCAACTTACTGACGCTTAAGTTCGCGACGTGTGCGTACGGCACTTAGCGCGATTAGGCTGTAACACAGTAGCTCCATACCTTCTTCCGAGATGTTTTTCACATCACGTACGTAGTGCTCGCCCATTACGTGTTGCCAGAAGCTACCCATGCCGTACAGGCGAGAGAACACTAACAACAAGATCACCGAGCCGATAAGTAGCTTCATGTAAGGTGATTGTAGAATGGTTGCCATTTCGTTCACCGTGCCTTTACCGCCTTGGTACGCTTTCGCACAAGCCAGTGCAGTGAGTGCAAGAGCAGGGAAGACCCAAGAACCGTGGTGAATCATGTCGAACCAGTAATCCATTTCGCGAATCATCAATACCGCGAAAAAGCCAGAGATAAGGATCGCGGCGTGTGATAAGTGAGCGTCTTGCTTGGAAACATGGTAAAACGACCAAGAAGCACAAGCGAGCATAATTAGCTGTAACGTTTGAGTTATAGAAGCTTCACCGAGCCCAGAGCCCAGTAAAACGTAATCTACGCGAATACTCAGGTTCACTAGAATACTAATCGCAATGATGGTCAATGCACTCAACATCGATTTGTAGATAACGCGTTTTGATTCTTCAGTAATTTTTGAGTGTGCGTTAACAATGTTGGATTGTGCCGATTTAGTTTGTTTGACAGTATCTGTTTTCATCCTGGCCACCCGCTCCAATAAAAATGTGGAAAAAACGTGAAATTTCGTGATTTGCGCGAGAGATTTTATTGCCCAAGTGGAAAGTAATGTCAGGGAAATGTCAGAAATAAAACGCTGTTCGATATGGTGTCGCTATGCGGTAAGGCTGATAAATAAAGGGCTAAGTGTCAGAAATCTTGAATATTTAGAGAAAATAAAAAGGAGCATGAAGCTCCTTTGTTGTGAATTGTGTAATCTTAGATTGCGTAAATGTTAACCATTACGACTCAGCATTTTCTTTGTGGTTTTTACGGTAATATTCCCACTGCTCAACACGCTCATTTTCAGACAATAGACAGTAAGTTACGCGTTCACCGTTTTCTGTCACTGTATCTAGTTCACCACCTTGCTGCACGCAGTACACTGCTGCTGGGTTTGCTGCTGATGTGTATTCGTTTGAGCGAGTTGCACCTTCATAAGTAGAACAACCTGCCAGCACCGTTGCTGCCGCCACTGCCGTTACTAAAGCCGCCTTTTTCATTCTTGATCTCCGCGTGGGAATTACGAGTAGTGTGTTGATTATAGGAGAGTTTAAGAAAAATACTGTCTTATGTTTGTTAAAAACACGACGCTTGAAAGGGAATTCTGTGCAATTTTAGAATTTGCTCACTGTTCGTCTGGATACCCATGTATCTCAAGGTTATCTTAGGTGGCATTGTTGTAGTCTTGCTCAAATTGAAACTTGGGAATAGTTATGAATTTCGGTAGTATGCGCGCAAAACATTCACAGCGGAATCTGCGATGAGACATTTGAAAACCACCACGCACCCAGATATCGAACATCTGGATGACAAAATCATCTTCCAACGCAATGCGGCGCGCGCCATTGTATTAGACGGTGAAGATGTCCTGCTTCTTTACACAGAGCGTTACCACGATTACACCCTGCCGGGTGGTGGTATTGATGAAGGTGAAGACGTGATTGCAGGTTTGGTTCGTGAACTCGAAGAAGAGACTGGTGCGAAGAACATTCACAATATTAAGCCATTTGGCATCTTTGAAGAGTTTCGTCCTTGGTTCAAAGACGATGCGGATGTGATGCACATGACGTCTTACTGCTACACGTGCAAGATTGACCGTGAGCTAGGTGAAACGTCTTATGAAGATTACGAAGTGAAAAACGGCATGCGTCCAGTTTGGATGAATGTACATGATGCGATTGCGCATAATGAAAAGACGATGGCAGAAAGCCCTAAAAAGGGAATGAGTATCGAGCGCGAAACGTATTTACTTCAGTTGATCGCAAAAGAGCTGCTGTAAATTACACCGACTAACGCTATAAACCCCGCCCAATAAAAAAGTCCGAGCTCCCCCCCGGAACCCGGACTCATTCCAGACGCGCAAGCGAAGCGTCATCTTGAGTTATCTACTTCTAAAAACAATAGCTGTTTTATATTCATTATGTAAATAATTATTAGGTCTAACCTGATGGATTACACACCAATTACATCGCTATAGTGACAGATATCATAAAGCCAACTGCTAGAACCTGTGTACTTTGAGTCTAACTACTGCTAATTCTTACTTTCGAGATAAGATACCGTAACTTTTTTGAACATGTTTGTACCAAGATCACGAGTTGGAATATACGCATGTACAAAATATAAAATTACAAGATGTATACCCAAGTGACTTCAAGATGCAGGATTCAGAGCGTTGTCATTGATTCGAGGTCAAGGAAAACAACGCAGCGTAATAGCCAGCTCTTTCCAAGTTGTTTGACGCAGCCATTGGTTTAATAAAAATTCGAGTCAATGACACGCTCCCAAAGGGCACTCTTTGCAAATAGTAAGGGTCTTGGCTTGTATACTTTGTTGTCGACTCTTGATTTAGACCCACTAGACCTTTAAATCGCCGTCTCGTCTACAAACCCAGTCATTCTCGCTGAACCTAGCATCTCGAGATTACTTGGGTATATAGCACTATAGGTTGATTAACGGCGGAAGAGGTTTTAAGTCGACTAATGGTTGATTATTGGCTGTAAAGTTGGAGCCGAACAAAGCAAACGACTTCAGTCGTTGGGGGATCACTTCTCCTAAATTGACGATCTGGTTCAATGCATAAAATCGCGCAACATATTGAGTGGTTTCCGTTGGTAATGTTAATGATGAATATTGATTAGTTTTAGCTTGCCGTATTGCTCTGTCAACACGCCCTTCCCCTGCGTTATATGCCGCTAAGGTAAGGGCAAGGTCTTCACCAAACTTGTTGTACAAAAAGGCTAAATAATCGAGTGCTGCATCTGTACTTTCATGAGGGTTAAATCTTTCGTCTTTCGTTGCGTCTATTCTCAATCCAAAACGTTTAGCGGTAGATGGTATTAACTGCCATAAACCAGCTGCACCAGCGTGAGATACTGCTTGGGTGTTATAAGATGATTCAAGCATAGGAATGAGAATCAAAGATTTAGGTAATGATTTCTTCGTTAAACGATCGGCAATGTGCCCAACAAGCATTTGAGAGTGTGTAAGGCGATTGTTTATTTGCTCTTGATAGGGTTGAAGGAGGGCTAATTGCTGCTGGATCGCTTGAGCGCGAGGTTGGCCGTAGACGACTTGAGAGATAAGCAAACTTGCTATGAATAAAAAAGTGCCCGCCCTTCGGTGTAGGAATGGTTGCAATGAGAGCGGGCGAATCAAACTGACGTTAGAAGGTGTGTTCTTCATAGGTATGTTGAACAGGATGTTTGAGTTGATTCATTAGCTCATGAAACGCCGCGGAGCTTTGTCCATTGCGTTGATTAAACGTTTGGCACTGCTTAATTAAACCCTCAAGAGTATTCCATTGAGCTCTGGCTTTGACGTTCAGTTTTGCAGGAAGCGCATTAAATATACGTTGCACACTTTGTTCATTCGTTGGGAGGTGTAGCTTTCTCATGCACAGACTTCTTTCTGTAGCATTGGCACCGAGCTGATTGAGGATTGGCATTTGTTTCGCGATATTGTTATTTAATGCTTCACTGTCAAACGTTAAATAGATTGAAGCTTGCTCTTGAAGAAGCACTAATAACTCTTGGTAGAGTTTTATGTCAACTGCGATGCTTTTCACAAATGTTTGAATTAACTGAGACGTCGGTGAAGCCATGCAAATTTCCTCATTAGTCGGTTTATTCGTGACCAGTGTGGAACTGCATTAGTGCTTTCGATAAAGCCTTGGTATCTAGGCTCAACTCGCCTTTGGTTAAGGCGCTACGAATCTGTTCCACCTTTTCCATATCAACATTAGGAAGAGAGGCCATCTCTTTTTGAGCTTTATCGATAGCAGAGGTGTCGGCTTGGAAACTGTGCTCTTGAACCTGAGCTCTTACTGGTGCTTCAAGAGGCTTTTTTGTTGTCTGTTGTAAGCTTGTATGCGGTACATGTCCGCCGGCAACTTTATCGATTTTCATTTTGTAATCCTCAATCATCGTCTTCTATTGAACTTAGGCGACCATAGATTGACGATGGTTAAATCAAATTTATGATTTTTTGTGCTCAAAACCTTTGCATCTTGAAACGTATTTTATGTATTTACGAGCAATCTTGCTTAAAATTGATAACTGGAGTCCAAAATCAAAATTGTGTGTGTGCTTGGTTTAGCCCAGTAACAATGGCGTGTACGACTTTACCTGAAGTTTTATTTTGAACCTCGATTTGCTCTCCTCGGTAGCCAGTTTCTAGCGCGATGCCTTTTGTTGTTGCCTTAAACCCATCTTTAGTGGCTATCAAGACAATCTCATTTCCTTTTTCAATCAATGCTGGTGTTTCAACGTTGCTCTGACTTAGCAACTGACCACTGCGAATTCGTCTTGCTGCTTCGTTGCCGCTGACTTTTGAGATTTTGGTAAAAAAGCTGTCTTGTTTTGAGAGTGTTCTACGTTCGATTTTTAGGTCGGCAGCAGATATCAGGGAGCCACGGTCAACGGTGTTGTTCGCTACAACGACATCTAAAGACACGCGCGACTTTATAGTTACGTTTATACGCCAGCTACTTGTTAAGTCATCACAACTAACTGAGCGCTTTAGGTTACCAACAGGTTGTGATTGGTGATCTCGCGCTGAAATGACGAGTGGTTGGCTACACTCAGGTAAATGGTTTACTGATTTTGGTACCCATAAATCGTAATTCAGCTGATAGTTACCCCATCCCGCATTATTGGCATATCGCGTTACTTCTTGTTCAAACTGAGCAGAAACATGCTGTCTAACGATGCCTTCATTAGATGATCCTATGGCTATATTTGGGGTGAAAGAAAGCCCCAAAACTGTCAGAGCCATTATATTAGGAAACATCCTCGTCTTTCGCTTCCTAGTCCTATTGTTTTCTTCCGTAATGCGGAAGTTTGATTTCCGTTCGTCTGTATAATGCATTGATTAATAAGCTTTATTTTGTTGGCATGTATTTTGTTTCTTATTTGTCAGAATTACAACGACTTAAAGGAAACTTGAATGGCGATCACATTTGATAGTGCTCTAGGCGTTCACCCAGACGCACTTAACTTCCGTGTTCAGCGTACCAAAGTACTCGCCAGTAACCTAGCAAATGTTGATACCCCGGGATACCTGGCAAAAGATTTAAGTTTTACCACTGTTATGAGCCAAATGAGCGCTGGGGGTGTAAACAAGCCGATTCCAAAGTTTCAGGTTCAAACACAGTACACGGTGCCGTACCAAAATAGTAAAGATGGGAATACGGTGGAACTTGGTGTAGAGCAGGCAAAGTTCACCCAAAACAATATGGACTTTCAAACCAGTTTGACGTTTCTGAATATGAAATTTAACGGACTGGCGAAAGCAATTGAAGGACGTTAAATATGTCATTTACTGATATTTACTCAATCACTGGCTCGGCGATGAATGCACAGACCGTGCGATTGAATACCGTTGCGAGTAACTTGGCGAATGCGGATGCGGTGTCCGCTAACCCAAATGATGCTTATAAAGCACTAAAACCTGTTTTTGCCACGGTTTACAACAAAACTCAAATGGCAACAGAAAACGGTGCGTACCCGAATGCAGAAGTGCGTGTTGTTGACGTCGTTCAAAGTGCTGGCCAGGCAGAAAAGCGATTTGAACCTCATAACCCTCTAGCAAATGACGAAGGTTACGTCTACTACCCTGATATTGATGTTGTGGCAGAAATGGCAGATATGATGTCTGCAACGCGTAGTTTTGAAACTAACGTTGAAGTTCTTGCCAATGTGAAAAGCATGCAACAAGGTTTGCTTAAGCTAGGGCAGGGCAGCTAATGAGTCTTGCACAATATACTGCACTATCCGCAGACACTCCCGTGTCATTGGCTTCAAATGACACTTCTGCTGTTGCTAACAACCCTAGGGACACAAGCAATCCTGCTTCATTAGAGAATGAGTTTATTACTCTGATGGTCGCGCAAATTCAAAACCAAGACCCTCTTAATCCATTGGACGGAACCGAATATGTGGGCCAGTTAGCACAATTCTCGCAAGTTCAGAGTATGGAGAACATGTCCGGCCTGATGCAAAACAGCATGGTATTGCTCGATAACATGCAGGTGCTATCTACCGCTGGTTTGGTAGGCCAAACAGTTTATGTCTCTTCAAACGAGTTTGAGCTTAATGATGGCGTGCAAAGCGGACGGATTGAGTTAGGTCATGCATCGAATCAAGTCACGCTTGTCGTTAAAGATGAGTATGGTCAAAAAACAAAAGTGCCACTTGGTGCACATGCTGCTGGGGACGTGGACTTTTCTATAGATCCAGAAAAGCTCGGTTTAAAGCCAGGCAAATATTCGGTCTCAGTTGAAGTAGAAGAAGGTCAGGCTAGCCCAAATGTTTTGCTAGCAGGAAAAGTCGAACAGGTGCGCATCCCAAGTACTGGTGGCGCAGCTCTAGTTAAAGTTGACGGTGTCGGTAGCGTCCCGTTTTATCAAATCTCTCAGTTTGGTGCTTAACCCAATAAGGAAAATATAGGTCAGTTATGAGCTTTAATATTGCACTAAGTGGCTTAAATGCTACTAACTCGGAATTGAATACGATCAGTAACAACATTGCGAATGCATCGACATTCGGTTTTAAGGGGGCTCGAACCGAGTTCTCATCAGTATACAGTGGTATGCAAGCTAGTGGCGTTGAAGTGGCATCAATTTCGCAGAACTTTGATAAGAACGGCACAGTGACCAGTACAGGCCGTGCAATGGATCTTGCTATAAATGGTAATGGTTTCTTTGTGACTAAAGACCTTTCTGGGCAAACGCTGTACACTCGCGCCGGTATTTTTGCTCCCGATAAAAACAATTATGTTGTCGCTAACAACGGTGCAAAGCTGCAAGGTTACAGTGTCGATAGTAATAACCAGCTTATGTCAGGTACTGTTGGTGACATCAAAATTTCTAACGCTTCTTTGGGCGCAAAAGCGACTGATAAAATGGATTTTGTTGCTAACTTTGATGCGACTTCTCCAGTTATTACCGCGGCCTTCGATTCAAAAGATCCCAAGACTTTCAGTTCTTCGTACACAACAAAAGTACATGACTCGTTGGGTAACTCCCACACAGTAACTCAGTACTTTACTAAAACCGCGGATAATACGTGGCAAGTGAACATTCAAGTTGATGGTGGCTCGACAGCTTTGACTGCTCCCACCACGGCGCAGACGGTTACTTTTGACACTGAAGGTAAATTAGCAACACCTACCGCTCCTTTCAATATTGCATTCAAAGCTCCTGGTGCACAGGATATGAGCATCGATGTTGATTTAGCAGGTACAACTCAGTTTGGTGCGGCTTTTGGCGTAAGCACAAACAACCCTAATGGGTATGCATCAGGTGAATTAACAGGTGTTCGTGTTGAAGATAATGGTGAGGTTTACGCAACTTACACGAATGGACAGTCTCTTCTACAAGGCCAAGTGGTTCTGGCTGATTTTGCAAGCCCTCAAGATCTAAACAAGGTTAGTGGCACTGCTTGGACTCAAAGCTTTGGGTCAGGCTCTCCTGCGATTGGTGTTCCTGGTACAGGTGTTCTTGGTAGTTTAACTCCTGGTGCCTTGGAGGGTTCAAATGTCGATTTGACTAACGAGTTAGTGAGCTTAATGACGGCTCAACGCAACTATCAAGCAAATGCAAAGACCATTTCGACCAGTGACAAGCTGACTCAAGCCTTATTTAACGCTGTTTAACGAGGTCTGATATGGATAGCTTGTTATTTACTGCGACATCGGGAGCTAGCCGAGTACTAAAAGCTCAGCATGTACGCTCCAACAACTTATCAAATGCTGATACTGCAGGTTTTCGTGCAGATATGGAAAGAGTGCAGAGTGTTCCAGTGCAAGGCGCTGGTTTTGACGGTCGAACAATGGTCGTCACTAACTCTGCTTCAACTCGTTTTGATGCCGGAGACTTGATTAAAACAGGTCGTCCACTTGATATCGCAGTTCGAGGAGATGGCTTTTTTGCTGTTGAAACTCCTGGCGGTGAAGAAGCTTATACCCGAGCGGGTAATATCAAAGTCGACACTTTTGGTGCTATGAGTATCAATGGCTTTCCTTTGCTCGGCGAAAACGGTCCTCTCGTGTTGCCTGACTATCAAAAAGTAGAAATCAGTGAACGAGGAAGAGTGTCAGTTACACCACCAGGTGGTGGTGCTGAACTAGAAGTTGGCACTCTGAAAATGGTAAATCCACCGCAAGGGCAGTTACAGAAAGAGAGTGACAGCCTTTTGCACAATGTTGACGGTGGCCCATTCCCAGTCGATGAAACGGTACAAATCGCCCCTGAACATCTAGAAGGTAGCAACGTGTCTGCGATTGATGAATTACTTAATGTCATGTCATTGACGCGAAACTTTGAAATGCAAGTTCGCATGATGAAAACCGCTGAAACTCTAGCTCAGGCCGGCAACAAATTAATGGCGGCGAGATAAATTCGCCTCCCAAGGAGATAAGCAATGCACTCTGCATTATGGGTAAGTAAAACAGGCATGGCAGCCCAAGATACCAAAATGACTGCCATCTCGAACAACCTTGCAAACGTCAACACAGTCGGCTTTAAGCGTGACCGAGTTGTGTTTGAAGACTTGTTCTACAGTATTCAACGCCAGCCAGGTGCACAAGTTGACCAAGTTAACGAGCTACCAAGTGGTGTTCAATTGGGTTCTGGTGTTCGTGTTGTGGGCACACAAAAAGTGTTTACTCAGGGCAACACGCAGAATACTAACCAGCAGTTTGATCTAGCGGTTATGGGACAAGGCTTTTTCCAGATCGAAAACTCTGATGGCCAAATCATGTACACCAGAAATGGTCAATTCCATATCAACTCTGAAGGTTTGATGGTGAATAGCCAAGGTTTGCCGTTAGAGCCACAAATTCAGATTCCAGACAATGCCGCGGCTATTTCGGTCGGTGTTGATGGCACAGTGACCTCTGTAAGCGCTGATGATCCAACGCCTCAGCAACTTGGTCAAATTACACTGGCGAAGTTTATTAACCCTGCTGGTCTAGAAGCGGTAGGCGGAAACCTGTTCAAAGAAACAGAAGCAAGTGGTGCTGCTGATGAACTCGTTGCCGGTGAAGATGGTGTTGGTAGCATTAAGCAAGGTGCATTAGAAGGCTCTAACGTACAAGTGGTTGAAGAAATGGTTGATATGATCACTACACAACGTGCTTACGAAATGAACGCTAAAGTTGTATCTGCTGCTGATGACATGCTGAAGTTTGTCGCACAATCAATGTAAGTAATGTGGTGATGATGAAAGACAAAGCAATAAAAACGCTTTCCCAAGCTTGGGTCTTAATCGCGGTGTTGTTAGTTGGCTGTGCTGGAAGGCAGGAATTTGTACCTCCCTCTCCAGACAGTGAAGAGTATGCGCCGCCAAAATTAGACTACACGTTACCAGAAGCCAAGTCCGGTAGTCTTTATCGTCACCAATATACGATGACGCTTTTCCAAGATCGTCGTGCTTATCGTGTCGGGGATATTCTTACGGTTCTTTTGTCTGAAGAAACGGAGTCGAGCAAAAAGGCTGGCACTCAATTTGGTAAGAAGTCTGGCGTTAATTTTGCTGCCCCGACCATAGGCACTAAAACTATTGATGAGTTGGGTGTCAGCATTGATGGAAGCCGAAGTTTTGATGGCAGCGCTTCTAGCTCTCAAGGTAATAAACTGCAAGGGGCAATTACCGTTACAGTTCATGAAGTATTACCAAATGGTGTGCTTCGAATTAGCGGTGAAAAGTGGTTACGACTCAATCAAGGTGACGAGTTTATTCGTTTGAGCGGTATTATCCGGGTTGATGATATCAGCCGAAATAACCAAGTGTCATCTCAGAGAATCGGTGACGCGCGAATCACATACTCAGGCCGTGGCGCATTGGCTGATAGCAATGCTGCGGGTTGGTTGACTCAGTTCTTTAATAGCCCTTGGGTACCATTCTAATGAAACAACACAGAGCCTTTTTATCTTCACTCCTAATGGTGTTGTCTTTAGGAGTTGTGACTACGACTCAAGCGGAAACAGAAATTAATTTGATGGATTTGGTGGATGTGCAAGGCATACGTCAAAACCAATTGGTGGGTTATGGCCTAGTGGTTGGCCTCAATGGGCAAGGTGACCGTAACCAAGTTAAATTTACCTCCCAATCAATCACGAATATGTTGCGCCAATTTGGAGTACAAATTGATGACAGCATGAACCCCAAGCTAAAAAACGTCGCATCAGTGAGTGTGACGGCATCAGTAGACCCAATGGCTGGCCCAGGTCAAACCTTAGATGTAGTTATCTCGTCTATAGGCGATGCTAAAAGCCTACGTGGTGGCACCCTACTATTGACGCCACTACGCGGCATTGATGGTGAGGTTTACGCGGTCGCGCAGGGGAATGTTGTGGTAGGCGGGTTGTCAGCTGAGGGAAAAAGTGGCTCCAAAATCAACATTAATATTCCAACGGCGGGTCGTATTCCTAACGGTGCAACGCTGGAACGAGAGATTGCTACTGATTTCAATGAACGTGAAGAGATTACCCTCAATCTACGCAAACCAAGTTTTACTACAGCGAAAAACATAGCTCGCGAAATCAATAGTACTTTTGGTCCTAATGTCGCGAAAGCTATTAGTAAGGCGCGAGTGGAAATGCGTGCGCCTATGGATACTCAGCAACGTGTAGTCATGATGTCCATGTTGGAAGAAATGAGTGTTGTAGAGGGAAGAAAGCCAGCTCGAATCGTCTTCAATTCACGTACTGGTACTGTTGTGATTGGTAAGAACGTCAAGGTGGGTGAAGCTGCTGTCAGTCATGGCAATCTCACAGTACGTATTTCAGAATCACAGCAAGTGAGCCAACCAAATGCGTTTGCTGATGGTGAAACTAAAGTGGTTGATCAAACTCAAATCGACATTGATGAAGAGCAAGCTCAAATGGTGATTTGGCCTCCGGGCACTGAATTGAACACGATTGTTAACGCTGTAAATAGCCTAGGTGCTACGCCAACTGATTTGATGTCAATTTTACAGGCCCTAAATGAAGCGGGTGCACTCAATGCCGAGCTAGTCGTCATCTAAGGGGAATCAAAATGAAGTTAGATAATGACCAAAATCAACTATCGAATGTACTGTATCACGACAATAGTGCGCTAAATAAAATCAAAAATAGTCATGATGATGAAGCGACGCTTGAAGCGGTAGCAGGCCAGTTTGAAGCCATGTTCCTGCAAATGGTACTGCGTCAAATGCGCAGCAGTAGCGATGTTATAGCAGATAAAGACAGTCCTTTTTCAAGTCAGCAGCAAGGGGTTTTTCGAGACATGTACGATGGCCAACTCGCCATTGAACTAGCGAAAAAACAAAACTCAGGCATCGCAAATATGTTAGTGCAACAATTGAGCCCTTCAATGCGCGAAGTTGAACTCAGAGGGGCGTTAGCGGTTGGCTCTGCAAATGATATTAAGTTCCAAACTATGGGATTGAAAGAAGCGGAATCTACATCACAACTTTATCAAGATGGTGCCCTAAAAATGGATGATGCTCTTAATTCTTCAACTGAAGCGGTCGCCTCAGTAAGACAAGTACTAAGTGAGGCTGGGATGACAACGGCGTTTTCTCAGCCACTTAATCGAAAAGTGGAGCTGTAGATGAACCTGGTTAATATTGCACTATCAGGCTTAAATGCAAACAGAGTTGCACTGGATGTGACTGCTCAAAACGTTGCCAATATTAATACTCCTGGCTACAGTCGTCAGCAAGCGGTTAATGCGTCAGTCGGCGCGGGAGCCTATGATCGTCTCAGCCCGGGAGCTGGTGTTGAAGTAACGAGCATCCGACGTGTTGCGGATCAGTTTTTAGTGAAACAGACTTGGTCCACCAATAGTTTGGCAGGCTACGCTTCAAACTATACGGTTAGTATGAGTTTGTTAGAGAATACGTTATCTGCAGATGGCTTTAGCGTTTCAGCAGGCTTAGATACATTATTTGCTTCATTGAATGATGCGACAGTAAAACCTGAGTCTATCCCATACCGCCAGCAGATCATTAATGAATCGGAAGCGCTTTCGCGTCGTTTTAATACCTTAACTGAGTCACTGCATAATCAACATAAAGATATGAGTGATCAGCGAACCGCGGCGACGTCACATGCGAATAGCCTACTTAGTAACATCGCACAAGTTAACAAGCAGATCACTGAAATGCAGGGAACCGGAGGGAATCCTGCACATCTTATGGATGCTAGGGATTCTCTGATTGGTGAACTATCACAAGTGATCGAAGTAAAGACCACGAATCAACCTGATGGCACAATCCAAGTTACCTTAGCCTCCGGACAGCCCCTAGTCATGGGGTCTGAAGCAGGGAAGATCAAATCCACGCCAGATCCAGCAGATCCTTATATGGCGACTTTGAATGTTGAATTTGGGAAGCAAGACTTTGCTGTATCAGGAGCCGTAGGCGGCAAGCTAGGTGCCATTACGGATTACCAAAATGATGTATTAAAGCCAAATTTAGTGGCTCTCGATGATATGGCGAAATCTCTGGCCGATGAATTTAATACGATCTTGGCTACAGGAAAGGACTTGAATGGCAACGCGGGTAAGCCCCTCTTTAGTTATGACCCCGCCAACCCTTCCGCTAGTCTAACTGTTACAGATATTCAGCCAGATGAGTTGGCGTTCTCTAGTGATGGAACACCAGGTAATTCAGATGTGTTGAGTAGCGTCATAGAGCTGAGTAACAAGCCCGTTGCTATCACTGGCTACGGTTCTTTAAGTTTAAATGATGCGTTTACAGCTATGGTTGGTGAGACTGCTATTAAAGCTCGCCAAGCAAGTGCAGACTTTGATGCCAAACTAACGGTAAACAAACAGGCTCATGCTGCACGAGATAATGTGAGCGCAGTAAACAGTGATGAAGAAGCCGCAAACCTAATGACATTTGCCAATGCTCATAACGCGAATATGAAAGTGATTAGCACTGCAAATGAGCTTTTCGATTCCGTGTTGCAGTTATTCTAGAAAGGAAATAATGATGCGAATTAGTGACAATCAGTTTAGTCAAATGATGTTACAAAGCCTGCAAGGTAATAATGCGGGCCTCGGCAAAGTGCTGCAACAAATGTCGACAAGCGAGCGTTTGACAAAAATATCAGATGACCCGATGGCTTCGATTAAATTGCTTAATCTTGAGCGAGAAGGTAGCGCTATTAACCAATATCAATCCAATATTGCTAACGTCAAAACCACTCTTTCTAGTCAAGAAACGCACTTAGACTCGGTGAATGAGAGCTTAAAAAGTATTCGTGATCTTGTATTGTGGGGAGCGAACGGTTCACTAACGGATGCTGACCGTGATGGCATGATTACGGAGCTTAAGAGTTTACGAGATTCCGTTGAGTCATCATTTAACGCTCAAGATGAAGAAGGTCATTATCTGTTCTCAGGGACGAAGACAGATACTCCAGCAATTAACAGTGCTGGTGGTACTTATGTTGTCGATGGTAACGGTGATAAGCGTGTCGTGACAGTTGCCAAGGGCGTTACAATGGAATCGAATATGACCGCCAAGGACATACTAGAGCTGGGTGGTGGTAATAATGTACTCAACCAAATTGATGCACTAATTGCGGAATTTGAGACTCCGAGTCCTAATTTTAGAGCAACAGTAGACGCAACACTTCAAGTCATAGATGATACATCTGCCAATGTTCTAGGAGCAATGACAGAGATTGGTGGTCGTCACAACAATTTAGACCTCCTTGATAGCGCTCACGGAGAGAATAAACTGTTTGTCGATAAAGTGAGCAGTGACCTTTCCGCGTTAGATTATGGTGAGGCTTCTGTGCGTTTGAGTAACTATCTTGCAGCTTTACAAGCGACCCAAGCGAGTTACGTGAAGATCAACGATCTTAATTTGTTTGACCGTCTATAAGGTTAGGAAGTTTTTTTATGGTAATGAGCACAGTAGAGGTTAGGCCGCATAGTATTCGACTAGGTGGTCAAGAACAGACCTCTATCATGCCAACTCGGTCAGCGGACTCTAGCAGTAAGATAACACCGCGACCACAACCCTCTCAGGCTGGCACGACGTCAGCCTATTCTGTTTCTGGGGTACTACTGACCCAAGGGCAGCAACAAGCGACGTCGGTGCAAATTGCGTCTAAGTCTTTGCAAGTTATTGGCAAAGAGCTTACCTCGATCAAGCGACATCTGTCGCAAGCCTTGAATGTGGGAGCTCAAAATGTATCGGGTTTACAGGACAACTTAAGTCGTTCAAAACAGAACTTACATATCGCTCTCGAACAAGCTAGGTTTGACGGTAAAAAAGTAGTAGACAACGAACTTAATCTAAAACTTGATAGAGCTGATATTCGCCGTTTTTCAATTCCAGGGTTAAATGTTCATAGGTTGAGTGAAAAGCCAGAGCAGATTCGTTTAGATTTTCCGCAAGGTCAGTCAGTAATGATTCAATTCGATGGGCAAGCCGATGGGAATCGCACAGTAAAAATGCTCGATCGCAGTTTAATTGCTATGGGCATGCGCGCATCGCTTGCCGAAGACGGAACGATCTTATTCGAGGCTAGAGAGGGAGCATATAGCCAAATGCAACAGCGTGTGTTTGTTACTGGTGAGGGGCACCGTTTCCCTGCAGGACAGGCAAATACGTTGAGTTTAAAAGCTGAGCCCGATGGTATAACAGAGCTCGGTTTTGATTTGGGTTCACGCGATGGCATCAAACAGTCTATTGCTAAGGTTAATAAGCACCTGCAACACGTACATAGCAGTTTGGATCAAGCTAAGTCATTTCATGGCGAGCTTCAAACCCAGATGCAGTCGATCCAAAGCCAGGCAAAAGTACTGCCAGTGGACAAAGTAAACAGTACATTAGATAGCTTTTTAGCATCATCTGATCAATTTACATCGACTTTCCAAGCACTTAATGCACAAGCAAATGTGCGTCGGCATACTGTAGTGGCACTGTTGAAATAACCTATCAAGAGTACAGCAAGATTCCCTTCTCGGTTTTATGTGTGATTTCAAAAATTAGAAAAGAGTTGGGTATCACCTTTCTAGATCGTTATTAAAAGAGATTATAGCCCTTTCGTTCATCTGTTCTGGAATGACGGTTGTGGTGTGTATTTTGTTTTATATTTTTCATCCGCTCAATGTTCTTGTGGGTCATTCCCGACATCGACAAAGGAGCGGAGTCGGGAATCTCTTTCTTATCTTGAACTCTATTCCGTGTGCTCGGCAGGTTCTGCGACCGAGCGATGGAGTTTTTGGAATAACCATCCTAATCCAATCAGTGATGCACCTAGGCCCAAGAAGCTGATCGCACGCCAGAAGCCATCCAATGAGCGAACATCCCACAGGAACACCTTAAGCGCGACGCACGCCAACACGGCTAAACCAATGCGTTGAATCGTCATTGCTTTGCGGGTTGCGCCAACCCAAGTCAGCAAGCCTCCGACAATCAAACCAGCAATTGAGTAAGTAAACAGCTCTGCCATGCCAGTCGGCTGAGCGAGCGTCATCGAGATAGGTTGCCAGAACTGGCGAATCGACATACCTAACCAAATGGCTGCCAAGATTAGGCCAAAGCTGGCGACCACAGGGCGAGGGATCTGCAACGTGTTCCAACGCTTGTAAGTGGTTACTAGCAAAACAATCGCAGGCAGTAACCAGCCAAGAGACAGCATGTTGAACACAGGCATGGATTCCGCGGAAACATTATTGACCATCAACGGTGATTCAAGGCTATTGAGCAACATCATCAGCACAACAAAAGCGCCCCAAAGTAGATAGCTGTAAGCTTGATAAACGCGCTCTAGTTGCTGCGCAAACTGGCTGCGATAGCTGTAAACCAACCCCATCACTAATGCTTGGTTAGCAAACACAATCGCCGAAGTGAAATCGATGTAGCCCAGGTAACCGTATTGCCCTGTGAGCCAGTAGTTGGTTTGGGTGAAGACCGCCATCAAGAACACGTGTAAAAACGCCCCTTCAAACCAATTGGCGAGTTCTGTATCTGAGCGATGTAACACAGTGCGAGCGTAAGCAAGAATTGCCAACGACGGCAGGTAACTGATCAACACCCAAGCCCAGTGTCCCGCATTGACAGGTTGCCACTCTGGAATAAACGGTAACAGCGTAAGACGTACGACTAAGATGCCCATGGCGACTTTCACTGCCCAATTCGCTGGGCGGAAAACATTGGCTTGAGTCTGCAACGCCATAACCGCCACTTGAATCGAAATAGCAGTCGTGAGCCACGTATCATTCAGCCAGACAAAAGCCGTTCCGGCAATAATGGCATGCATGATGGCTGAGCATTCCAGTGCCAGCGCTTTGAACCTTTGTCCAAGTAAGGCGTAGTAAACCGCAATCACGGCGGTGAAGAGCGTCCAACCTAGAACATGACCGCTCATGAACTCGTAAGTGTAGAGCAGGGTAATCAAGGTCATCGCAGGGGCGAGCACAAGGAAGAGGATACCTGTCAGTTGAGAGCGGTCACCTGCGAGTGTCTGGAATAATGTTCGCAATGCAATCAACACAATACTGATGCCGAGCGCGAGCAGTACTGGCGTTTGTCCTTCAGCCATGTAGATAGATTCAAGCGCAATAGAAAGCAGCATGATCGCGGTAGAAGGCACCAATATCGATGGTAGATAGACTCTTAATGACCAAGTTTTACGAATGGCGGGTAGCCAAATCATGGCAGTAAAGAAGGCATAGAAGTAAATCATCTCAGCGGTATCAACGCTAGACATGCGAGCTAATGCCGACAGCACTAATAATGTCATCGCGAGAGCAATACCTGTCGGTGGATGCATCCATCTGCCTTGGCAATGACGATAACGCGGTTTGAGCATCCAACCCATTCTTGGTATCGCAAACAGCAGGTACAAACTCAGAGAAAGGAAGATCGCAAGCCACGAGAAAAGTTGCTCTATCGGCATGCTCTCAATCAGCAACAACATCCACAAAACATGCGGCACGGTAATCGATGGTGAAATCCAAGCGTGTCGGATCTTTTGCATCAGTAGCGTTGCGGCAACTGAAATTGCAGTTATGTAACCAGCGAGTAGGTAATAGTTGGGCTCTGCACCGCCAATCCAAAGTGGTGCTGAATAACCACCGATTAAGCCGAGTACGGCCATCAAAGGACCTTGGCGTAGAGAAAGCGCTAAGCTCGAAAATGCCGCGCCTGCCAAAATTACCAGCGATGCACTCGGCGATAAGAGTTGATAGAAGACAAACGCAAAGATTACCGTGCAGTAGATGCCAGTTAACCCTGTTCCGGTAATGGCGGCAGGAACGTAAGTAAAGCCTTTCGCTCGTTCTGCTCGGTCTGGGGATTTCTGCTCGCGGCGATGGAACCATTCACCTGCTATCACGGTAGCGAGAGAGATGGAGAATGCGATGGTCACGCGCATGATTGGTGAGAACTCAATGTGACTGCCAATCACTTGTACAAGGTAACCACCACCAATCAACATGGCGAGCGCGCCAACCCAAACCAACCAGTTTTCTTGGATGTTGGTCAGCAGTTTATTGGCTTGTTTCTCAAATACGGATTCACTGCTTTGCGCCAGACCACCGATGTGCACTTCATCGAGTGACGGGAGGCTCGGCTCGACAATTGGCGGTGGTACTTCTTTGGCTGTTAGAGGCGCAGAGGTAGGCTCTGAAACCAATGTTGGCTCTGGACCTGATTTAAGCGTTGGAGCACTAGGTTGTGCGGGTTGTTCTGGCGAGGCCTGTTGTGGTTGAGAAGCGTGTTGCTCGGGTTCTGGAGTCGGCGGTGTCTCTCTCTCAAACCAACGCGCGCGCAGTTCTGCCAGTTCTTTATGAAGCTGAGACACTTCGTCTTCGAGCCTCGATATTCGACCGACTGCTTTCAATGTGATGAGTAAGGCGCAAACCGCCAAGATAACCGCCAATGAGATAAACAACTGCTGCACTCCCTGTCCTTGTTTCAGAATCCTTAACTTTGAGCAACTTAGCTAAGCTTAGTTCACTGTGTGCCAAGCTAACGGGATATATACCCAAGTGACTTCAAGATGCAGGATTCAGAGCGTTGTCATTGATTCGAGTTCAAGGAAAACAACGTAGCGTAATAGCCCGCTCTTTCCAAGTTGTTTGACGCAGCAATCGGGTCAATGACACGCTCCCAAAGGGCGAGTTGACTGGGCTTGTATACTTTGTTGTCGATTCTTGATTTAGACCCGCTAGACCTTTAAATCGCCGCCGCGTCTACAAACCCAGTCATTCTCGCTGAACCGAGCATCTCGAGGTTACTTGGGTATACAACACAGACCGATAATTTTGAGAGAGAGTCGCATATTTGAACGAAAACTGGCGGAGCGTTCACTCTAAACTAATCTTTTTTATAGAGTTAATCGGTTTTGGGCGAAAGCTCACCAGAACAATAACAAATTAGGTGATGATAAATGCAAGTGGGCAACGAAGCGCTGGTGCTGTCGGCGGTTGGAGTAATAGGTTTAGGTTGTCAGTGGTTAGCGTGGCGAATGCGCTTACCAGCCATTCTGTTCTTACTGTTGGCGGGGATCATTGTCGGGCCGATCCTGCAATGGCTTAGTCCAGACGACATTCTCGGGGATTTACTCTTCCCCTTAGTCTCTCTCGCGGTGGCGGTGATTCTGTTTGAGGGCAGTTTAACCCTTAACTTTAAAGAGATTCGTGGCGTGAGCGGTTCGGTGTGGAGCATTGTGTCTGTTGGCGCGATCATCTCTTGGGTAGCCACCAGTGTGGCGACGCACTATTTCCTAGATTTTACTTGGGAGCTTGCGATTTTGTTCGCCAGTTTAACCGTCGTGACTGGTCCAACGGTGATTGTGCCGTTGCTGAGAACCGTGCGCCCAAGTTCCAAACTCGCCAATATTCTGCGCTGGGAAGGTATCTTGATCGACCCATTGGGCGCGCTGTTTGTGGTGATGGTGTACGAGTTTATTGTCTCGCACAATGCCGTTAACAGCGTTGAAGTGTTTGGCACCATCATTGCGGTGGGCTTGATCCTCGGTGTCGCTTCTGGCGCTGCGGTGTCTACTGTTTTGCGCAGAGCTTGGCTGCCGGAATACCTTCAGCCCTTTGCGGTATTGATGGTCGTGCTCGGTGTGTTCTCGATTTCTAACCAAATGGAATCGGAAGCAGGTCTACTGACGGTTACTGTGATGGGCATGTGGCTGGCGAACGCCAAGGGCATCAATATTCAGCAAATCCTGCATTTTAAAGAGCACTTAACCATCTTGTTGATCACTGGGTTGTTCATCTTCCTAGCGGCACGCATCAGTCTTGATGATTTCGCTGCGCTTGGTAGCGGTGCAGTGTTGCTGTTTGTTTTCATGCAGCTGGTGTCGCGTCCACTTTCGATTTTCGCTTCAACCATTCGCAGTAACTTAACCTTCAAAGATAAGCTGTTCCTCTCGTGGGTTGCGCCGCGCGGTATTGTGGCGGCGTCCATCTCATCCCTGTTTGCTATCAAGCTGACGGAATATGGTATTTCAGAAGCCATGCTGTTGGTGCCAATGACCTTCATGGTGATCATCGGTACGGTGGTACTACAAAGTGCCACGGCGCGTCCTATGGCTAAAGCGTTGGGTGTGGCTGAGCCTGCACCAAGAGGTTTTTTATTGATTGGTGCAAACCGAGTCGCGCAAGAGATAGGTAAAGCACTGGCGCGATACGATCGCAAAGTTCTGCTGACCGATTCAAACTGGGACTACATTAGCCAAGTTCGCATGCTGGGCCTAGACCATTACTACGGTAACCCGATCTCTAGCCATGCTGATGACAACTTGAATCTAATTGGCATTGGGCAAGTGGTGGCACTGACGCCAGACCAACACTTCAACATTATGGCGTGTATGCAATTTGTCGGCGAGTTCGGCGAAGATAAAGTACATTGCCTACAGAAAACCAAATCTAACGGCAATGAAAAACACTCGGTTGCAGAAGAGTATCACGGCAAATTATTGATGGGCGGCAACGTCAGTTATACCCAAATGGCGAGTTTGCTGAGCCAAGGTGCAGAAATCAAACACACTAAGTTGAGTGAGAGCTTTACCTACCAAGATTACCTTGAGCACCACAAAGACAATTTGGTGATTCCGCTTTTTCATGTTGAAGAGAAAGGTAAAATTCAATTCTGTGATGATCCGGAACAGTTCACTCCACCTACAACCAGCACGGTGGTGGCGCTTATTCAATCCGTCGAGACTCAATAGCCTAAATGACATCTAGAACTGCCACTCTTGGCACATCGGAGTGGCAACATTGTTAATCGTTACCCAAGCTTAATAGAGCAGTGAGGCGCAGTGTTTTAAACGCTGCTCCTTAATATGATTCCTTAGTCATAAGATCAGAGCCCACAAGGCTCGATTCGGTAAATAAATTGTTCAATTTCCGAATTTTCGCATTGACGGCAATGACAAGGATCGCAATACTGCGCGACTGTTTTACTTTAGGGTGACATTATGGCTCCGCAATCTAATCGAAAAGACTTACATTTAGACGCTGTTTTACATCATGACATGAACATGAAAAGCAAAACGGCGGGCTTTGAGTCTGTCGAATTTGAGCATTGCGCATTGCCTGAATGTGACTTTAACGCCATCGACCTTTCGAGCGAGTTTCTTGGTCACTCATTGGCGCTGCCGTTTTTGATCAGTTCCATGACGGGTGGCGCAAAAGATGCAGAGATCATCAACTGTCGTTTGGCAGAAGCGGCCAGTGAAATGGGCATTGCGATGGGGGTTGGCTCGCAGCGCGTGAGCCTAGAAGACAGCCTACATTCAGGTTTGGGCAAAACCATTCGTGATCTCGCTAAAGGCGTGCCTTTGTATTCCAACTTAGGGGCTGCTCAACTGAGAGACAAACAACGCCTCGACAACGCCCAACGTGCAGTCGACTTTATCCAAGCGGATGCTTTATTTGTGCATCTCAACCCTATGCAAGAAGCCTTTCAGCAGAATGGTGACCATGATTGGGTTGGCGTGCTCAAATCGATTGAGCAGTTAAAACAGCGCGTCGATGTTCCGATGATCATTAAAGAGGTCGGCTTTGGCATCAGTGGCGCGGTAGCCAAGCAACTTGTTGAAGCGGGTGTGGATGCGATTGATGTTGCTGGCGCTGGTGGCACGAGTTGGTCTGCGGTTGAAGGTTATTGTCAGACAGATAACAAGATGCAGCGTGCTGCGGAGCTGTTTCGTGACTGGGGCATTCCTACGGCTAAGTGCTTAGAGCAAATTCGTAACCAATACCCTGACTTACCTTTAATTGCCTCTGGTGGCGTGCATAACGGCTTAGAAGCCGCGAAAGCGATACACTTAGGTGCTAGCCTTGTTGGGCAAGCTGGTGGGGTATTAAAAGCCGCAACAATCAGCACGCAATCTGTTGTCGACCACTTTGAACAAATGGCATTAGAGTTACGTTTGGCGTGCTTTGGTACAGGTTCTGCGAATCTTCAAGCATTGACCCAAGCTCGTCGCCTTTAGCTCAACGGCTCATATTTGCTCGCTTATTGATTAAGTTAGGTTGATTTCGCCGAATTTCATGTCTTTTACAGAGCGAGTGTCGATAAATTGTCTGAGTCTTAACACTTGTGCTGATATTTTGGGTATAGTCCATTCATCAATTGAAAGTGGAACCTGGATTTATGAAAAAATTGGTAATGCTACTGCTAGCGGCAACAGCGCTAACGGCATGTTCTGACGAAGTGGGTACAGAAGCTTGGTGTAAAGACATGCGCGAAAAGCCAAAGACAGAATGGACAACAGACAACGCGGTTGATTTCGCGAAGCATTGTGTTCTGCAAGATGGCATCGGTAGCGAGCAGTGGTGTAAGAACCTAAAAGACAAGCCGAAAGGTGAGTGGACCGCAAACGAAGCGACAGACTTTGCTAAGCACTGTGTGTTCTAAATTGACCGAACAAAAATGAGAAAGCCGAGCACTATGCTCGGCTTTCTTGTATCTGAAGGTCATCAACACCGACACTAACATCGATATCTACGTCGGTGACCTTTTGTAGAGTCGGCTCAACGGCATTCTTATGGGTTCTCTTGGTGACGTTCTTTTGTAGCAAGAGGTTATTTGGGTAAGTCGAAAAGTCGCCGTCTTCATGTTTTATCAAGGTGTGAAACAAACGAATGTCTATGATCATCCCTTCAATTCCTGCGCCATCATCAATACGAATGTTATCGCCTACACGGTAAGGGAAGACGAAGAAGATAAGAAAGCTAGCAGTGATGTTGCTCAGAATTGACCACTGAGCAATAAAGCTCACGCCTAGAACGGTAAACACAGAAGAAAGGAAGATTGAAAAATTCCCGTAGCCAATACCACTCACGAGCAAAAAAGTGGCAAATAAGAAGACGAACAACAAAATGTTCACCGTTCTGGTAATGAATAATATTCTTGGTGGTTTGACTTTTTTATTCCGCGCTAACGTAGTGAGTGTTTTGGTCGCGATCTTACTGAAGATTTGATAAGCCAAAATGAAAATCAGACCGAGCAGTATGTCGTAGTCACTCAGGATTTGTAGAAATTGTTCAATCGATGACAGCATTACGTTCTCCTCTTTATAGGGCGAGTGTACGGTCAGCAATCAGAAAAAGCGTCAAGTCTCTCTCAGCAAAAAATCATATCTCTCTCATGTCATTTTATAAGCCAAAGAAACCGTTTCTTTTGGTACGAATTTTTCACCTTTGGTGGTTTTGAGTTTATTTAAAGCTATGAAATTAAGGTGTTTATTTGTTTTATATTTTCTTTATCTTTTTCTAAGTGCTTTGTGATGTGGTTATGAAACTGGTGAATACAATAGCCTTCCTCTGATTAACCACAACCTTGGAGAAAGTGATGACACTTATCGCGATAAAATTGCTTTACGTGTTCTACAAAGCAATGAAAAGACGCTACTCATAATTGCGTCATTAGGGAACAACTCAGCCAAAGCACCTAAGAACGGAATACAGACTTCCCCATGTTAGAGAGGGGATTTGAGCGCAAGGTAGTGCCTGCTTAGGAGAGAGTGGATATTTAATAACTATTCTTTCGCACTTTGCACAGAGAACTTAAATAATGAATCTCGACTACTTTATCGCCTTCGGCACGTTACTCATGTTAGAACTCATTCTGGGTGTCGATAACATCGTCTTTATTACCATCATGACTGAGCGTCTTCCTGCTCACTTGCGCCAACGCGTACGCAATCTCGGTATCGGTTTAGCTGTGTTAAACCGCATTGCGCTGGTATTTTCGGTATCTTGGTTGTTGTCTTGGAAGGAACCGTTTGTCGAATACCAAGGGGTATCACTCTCTTGCAATGATCTTATCTTTATTGTTGGTGGTGCATTTCTGTTGTTTAAAGGCATCAAAGAGCTTTGGGCATGGGTCGTGCCTATTGAAACGCCTCCACATCAATTCTTTGCTGGGCAAGTTGGCACGGTCATATTGCAGATTATTGCGGTGGACGCGGTGTTTTCTCTCGATTCATTGATTATCGCGGCAAGCCTTACGCAGGACATCACCATTCTTGCTGGTGTGATCATCTCTTCAAGCGTGATTCTGATGTTGATGGCGAATAAAGTTCAGGCTGTGATTACTCGTCATCCCGGATTGAAAGTGCTCGCGCTGCTATTCCTGATTGTATTAGGTGCGCTGCTGATTGTTGAAGGGTTAGGGCTGAATATCGATAAGCACTACGTTTACAGTGCGCTTGCGTTTGGTTTGCTGCTTGAGCTATGCCATATCTTAATCAGCCGACAACCTTCTTCTCGACGTGTGGCAGGACAGTACTTCTAAACTTTAATGCGAAGCTAACCACTATGGGTTAGCTTCGCTTTTTACGCTTTGCAATTCTTTAATCATGGTGTCCAAGTTGCTGTCAAAGAACAATGGACCCGCAAGTTTCAGTGCAATTGGCGACGACGTATTTTGTGTCGCTTGCAAATACAGTTCTTTTGCCCCACTTGTATGACCGCGAGCTTCTTCCGCTTTCGCTAGTAATAGATAGGTTAAGGACGTTTGCTGATTGTACGGAATCGACAACAGTATTTGTGATGCCTTATCTGGGTTATCTTCCGACAGCGCCAAGATTGCGTTGGCTTCACACACTCTTGGGTTATTCCCTCGCTTCAATACCTCGGACAAAGAAGAAGAGTATTCTTTGTTCAGTGTTTCAATTACTTGCTTCTTATTCGCTTCATCTTTTGCAAATACTCTCATGACCTCACCAATGTAGCTTACCGAAATGGTGTAGGCATTATCTGGTGCGAGGGCTTTTGCTTGGCGAAAATACTCCATCGCATTTTCATAGCCAGCGTTGTTGTACAAAGCGCCCGTCCCGGACATCAACGCTTTTACTGCTTCTGGATCTTTAGGGAAGATCGACACATTGTGTTCCAACTCTTCTTCCGGCACCTCAATGTACATCGCGCGTAGCATGTCATCGATCATGGATGGGAAAGTTTGATGAAACCGTTCAAAGTTGGTCGAGTAACGACGATTTAAATGAGTCTGCCCCGATACGCGATTGTGATACTGGAACAACAAACGCAACTTTTTACCATCGCTGCTCTTGCTGGTGGAGATGTTGAACTCTATGGCGGCGAGTTTTCTGTGTTCTTTAGATTTGACCACACGAATATTGCTGTAAAACCCAATGTGTTCCATGAACTTAATGACGATACCGTACAATTCTGGTCGTGCTTTCACATCCTCACTGACATTCAATACTGCATAACGAAATTCGTAATGGCTCAAGTGCCCGGTGCGAACATCAGGGTTCGGTTTTGAGTCGTTTGCGCTAAACAGTAAAAATGCCGCCTGAATAAGAACAATCAAAGAAAGTGCACCAATTAAGATGGGTTGTTTGCTCTTTGTAGGACGGTGCTCAACGGCCTCTATCGCGGGTTTCGAGGCTTCAGTTTGCGACTCTTCCTCTTCAATCACCTGATCTTCAGGTTTCTGTATCGCGATTTTTTCCAGTTTTACTTCGCCATCAAATCGATACCCACGCTTTGGTACGGTGACGATGTAGCTGCATTCCTGTTGGCTGTGCTTTTTCAGTACTTTTCTGAGTTCAAATACCGCTTGAGTGACCACTTGATCGGTCAATACACTGCCGCCCCACACTTGCTCGATAAGTTCATCACGCCTGTGAGTCAGTCCTGGGTTCAGACACAAGAACTCAAGCAACTTTGAGAGACGGTTATCAATCGTAATGCATGAGTCAGCAAACTGTATTTGCCCCTCATTGGGCACAAAACGCCACTCATCTACGATAAAACTGATGTTTTTGTCAGGCATTCATGCTCGCTCTTCTATTTTTTATTCATCTCATTGAGTAAATGTAGTCTCAATTGAATGATTTTGCTGACAATTTAAAGCGCGAGTAACGTGATTTTCTACACATTTCGTTATCGGAATGCGGATTTCCGCTCTCAACCTCTAGTGCTTTCCTTTTTACCTAGGAAATCAACACTGAATGGAAGAAAAGTTCCAATTAATTTGTTTGTTTTATCCTCTGTTTTGATGTTTAAGGTTATGTATTTATTGGTTTTATATTTTGTTTATATGCCAGTGATGAAGTTTTATTAACTGCTGAGCTTTACGTTATGCCACAGCGGCGAAAACACAGGATGATGCATCCCATACCGCAAGTGAGGGGCGAGCTTCTTAAAAGAGAAAAGGCGCAACGTTCCCTGGAGTCACTTGCAATAAGGAAATAAAAAATCGATGCATGAGCATCACGTACTGAAGGATTAGGGAATGTTAGTCAACCTTTTATATTGAGAGTTATTAAGAAATGAAACTGAACAAATTTATTCTTCCAATCGCTGCTATCTTCTTTGCTACACAAGCTGCTGCTAACCCATACATTGGTGCTAGCTACCTATATTCTGAATACCAAGTAAAGAACGAGAACACAGACTTTAGTGATCAAAACAGCGGTTACAACCTTTACATCGGTTACCAGTTTAATGACCTACTATCGATTGAAGGTGGATATGCAGATTTCATCGATACGCACAAAGACTTCGAGCACATCTACTCTGATGCTTGGCTAGCAAGTGCGAAACTAACACTACCAATCACTATTTTCGACGTTTACGGTCGTGTCGGTATGGGTCACTTCCAAACTAACCTTGGTGACACGAACGACATCTACTACGGCGTAGGTGCAGGTGTGACATTGGGCCCAGCTCGCGTTGCACTTGAGTACACCATGTACGAAGCAAAAGTTGTTGAGAACAGCTACGCACTAAGTGCAGAGTTCCGCTTCTAAAAAAAAGCAACGACTTGTCCTAGTTGTTTTCCACTGCGCTTATGGAAGAGTGCGGTGGTTTTCTTCGTTCCATTTTTGCAAACCTGACTTACTTGTCTTTATTTCGTCGTGTTGGACTGGCATGGTGATTCGGTAACTGACATTCCAATAAAGAGAAGGACTTAACAATGGAAGTACTCAAAGGCTCATGTCTGTGTGGCAAGGTGAAACTCGAAGTCGCGGATGAATTCAAATACATGGGCAATTGTCATTGCTCTGAATGCCGCAAATTTACCGGATCCGATTACTCGTCAGCAGGTGGCGTTGCACTGGATAAACTGATTGTGATTGAGGGTGCGGAACACATCCAAACCTATCAGAAGAGCGCCAATACCGAACTCTCATTCTGCCGTCATTGCGGCTCTAGCCTATATTCGAAAAAGAACAACGGTATCGTCAATGTGCGCTTGGGTATTCTTGATGATGTGCCTTCCCATAAGCCAAGCTTCCATATTTTTGTCGCATCCAAAGCGCCTTGGAATGACATTACTGATGACCTCAAGCAATTCGAAGCCGAACCTAAGCTATAAGCGGGTTTGAGGCTGAGCGCCGTACCAAATCAGAAAGCACTTAAAGTTGTGAGATAGAGCCACTCAAATGAGTGGCTTTTTGCTTTTGAGTGGCAGTAATATCCGACACTATACGGATACGGTTAAATAACATCGACAGATTTTGGGAGAACATCAGTGAGCGAAGAATACAACCAAGCCATCTCTAAGCATTACGCGGCTTATCGTCCGCCGCTGCATCAAGTCATCCTACAAGCTAACTTAGGTGCGTTACCCCAGTTCCAGTTGGGATTAGATATTGGCTGTGGAACGGGCGTATCAACACTGGCATTGGCTAAATACTGTCAGCAACTGCATGGTGTGGACCCAAGCACGTCAATGATTGAGCAAACCAAACCATCAGAAGGTATTGAGTATCATGTCGGCGATGGTGAGCATGTGCCATTACCAGACAACAGTGTGGATGTCGTGACGTTTGCAGGCTCACTTTCTTATGCAAAGTCTGCGGCTTTGGTGACTGAACTTCAACGAGTTTGCCAATCTGCAGCGCACGTTGTGGTGTACGATTTTGAAGTGTTGCTCGAAAAGCCCCTCAAGCTATTAGGCATAGAGATGGAGCTGACGGAATCCAACTATGACCACGCTATCAACTTCAATGATTGTGACGCTTTCCAAGCGATGAAGGTTTACAAAGAGACCGTGGAGCTAGAAGTTAGCGCTGAAGAGCTGGCGCATGTGCTGTTTTCTTCTTCAAAGCGTTACAACAAGTTGGTTGAGGCATTCGCAGGAGACGACCCATTCGCAAACGCTGTTGAGGCTTTGAAGCAGCTTAGCCAAAAACACGTTATTCAAGCTGATACCTATTTCGCGATGTACCAGATAAATGCGTGAAGCTTACGCCAATTAATGACTTACCAAGGCCGCTATCACAGTGGCCTTTTTGTTCCTTGAAACTGTGAAATAGGCTCCGCTCTTCTTTTGTATGTGAACTTACAGTCAGTTTTGGGTAAACGATGGCACTTGAAAGTTAATCGCAACAAAAGTGAGGGGGAATTCAAATTCTAGATACGGAAGCTTGTGATAGTCTCATTCCGATTGTGGCTCAACTCATTATTTATGAAGCACTTCGCCATCACTTCATATCGAATTGTTGCTCGATCATAAACCTTTATTGATACCGAGAACTTATCGTGGCAAAAGCATTAAAAATTGAATCAGGTCACTATTTAAATATGGATCATGTCGTGAAGTTCTTATTCGCGAGCGACTCTATTGAAATTATATTATCGATTGATACTTTACCTAATCTTCATATTGGCATTGAAGGCAAGACGGGTTACGCCGAGTGTTTTGTCTCAGTACAAGAGTTCCACCGAATTAAACGTGAGTTGTGTGATTACATGGGCATCGATGAGCCAACGGCATTAGTTGATTGATTACCCAAAAATGACAGTAAAATTACGAGAACAGTACGCGAAGTCGCAACTTATAGTCTAACTTTTAACAATCACTGGCTAGGGTGAGCAGAACACAGCGGTGAAGGTCGCCCGTTCCACTAAATACAATAAGGGACTTTATGTCTGACAATTACCTACCTATGATCCAAGACTTTTTTCAGGTATTCGAAGCCCTGAATCAACATGTCTTGGACTCTTACGGTGAATTAGCAACGTGGGAAACCCAATTGGTAAGGCTTGATATTAACCAAGGTGATAAAGAAAAGTCGTATGATGTTGCGCAGATTGCAAGCATGCTGAACGTTTCTGAAGATGCAGTAAAGTCATTCTTAGTGATATACAGCTTCCTAAGCAACAACCTTTACGATCTCATTGGTAACCGTGAATATGAAGATTGGGGGACGGACGGCGACAGCCTGCAAGTTGAGTACTCGGATCTTACTATTGAATCGTTTGATGCAGACCAAATTGCTCCGTTAATGGAACGTCGCGTCTACTTCGAGTGGACGTTTGATGCATTACAACGATCGTATGATGAAATGATGGCGATTAAACACGGTAGAATAGCTTAAACAGGTTAACGTATAGCTAGGCAAGTCACTTTACATAAATAAATACAAGTGCCGCTCGTTGTATCGGCCTTGTTTTTTGGGGCTTTCAAGCGTTTCTGTTTCCTCTTCTTACAACTCTTGAATTAAAATCTCTTTGTTAATCACGTATTGTGATGATTAGCGATTTACTTGTTAGAAGAACAAATATGAAAAAGACAATCTCAACAATGGTTTTAGCAATGGCACTTGTCGGCTGTGATGACGCAAGCAAAGCCATTGACCAAGCGCAAGAAGCCGCAAACAAAGCGATTGATACGGTTCAAGAGCAGATGGATTCAGTAGAAGAAGCGTTTAACCTGGACCAATTTGGTGATGCTGCGGAATCGGCAGAAGAACTTGCGGCGTCGGTTGAAGAAGCAATGAATGTGGATTTCAGTGACCCTGAAGCACTTATTGAAGCGAAAGAACACATTGCCAATGCGTACGCTTGTTTGGTGGAAGCGTCTTCTGAATCGACAGTGGATAAGGTGATGGACAAAGTGATGTCATCTATCGGCAGCGAAGAAACCAAATCTCTGATTGAAGAAGGCATTGAGAGAGCACAAGCAGCGAAAGAGTGCGTGATGTAATCGCTCTCAGTGAATCAAGCCGATGAAAAAGGGGATAGTGATATCCCCTTTGTTGTTTCTATCTGTCGTTGTTTTCGCGTGTCATTGTTTCTACGCTGTGCCAGCTTTACTCGCTTTTCAGCTCTTGCTGGAAGTAATCCATACAAAGCTGTTGAGCTTCCGGTTTAATAGTGACTTGCTCGTTCTCTCGCAGCGACAAATACAGCTCTACGATCTTTTCAAATGCAGGAATCAGCGCTTCTCGCTCCGGCATGGCGACGGTTTGTTTTAGCTCTGCCGCAAACTCAGGCATGCGTGATTCAATCTTTCTCACGCCAGAGGGAGTCAATCCTTGTTGTTTCAGGGCTAATGACGATATCGCAACAGAGCGCAGGAACGATAAAAATTCCGCGGCCTCAAAGTATTCCCCACGAGCAATCTTGGTTGCGCCGTAATGAACCCAAATCCAAAAGCGGTCTTCAATCCACTGTGGATCCGGCTGAGGATAGTGAGGCTCAGCAGTCTCGAAGACTTGCGATAGCTGTCCGTCGCGTTCCCAAAGCACTTTTGTGTCATCAACACGAGTGGCTGCATCCGGTAAAGAGACAAATTTGAAATCGACATGAATCGCATCTGGCGCGTAGATTGCGATAACCAATCTTGGTTCTCCCACGTGTTCACCAGTGAAAGCGGCGACTTGGCCTTCTATTTGGTCTATAAGTGCAAAGCGATCTGCCATTACCGAATCAAAATCTTCGGGATTGATGGCGATGACCAAATCTAAATCACTGTATTTGTCCATGGAGTCAGAGGCGTAAGAGCCACTTGCACCAATACCAAGAATGCGTGGGTCAGCAGTAAATACCGCAAGAATTTTACTTAGAAGCTGTTCATGAGTTTGAGGAAGCGTGCTTGAGAATTTCATATTTTACCTATTAATCATGGTTGATATTAGAACCATCAGCAGGATGGTTAGTGCGGTAAAATTAGCGCAGCATTACAATATGGCGTGAAGCATCTTAATAATCAACAAAAATAGATAGAGACAATAGCAAATACAGCTTTTTAGTATCTTAGCTTTATGGTGACCACTTTGGTCAGTTGCTACGTAATAAAGTTTGTTTATTGTATGAATGGCGGTGCATCATGAATCGAGTTCACCCTAAAAAGTTACTTCGCAGCAAATGGACAGCGACAGAACCGGTAAACAAAGAAAAGCACTTCATCATTTCAGAAATGGAGTTTGATGAGGAAGGCAATGTCGTGAGATGCGTGATTGAAGCTGTCATGACTAAGCGAGAGCGCGAGTTGGATTGGCATGATCTGAAAGACACACAACAATGGCGGCAAGGATGGAAATAGCATCGGTGCGATGACCAAAAACGAGATGGAGTTAGAAAAGTCACCAAAATCAGTAGGCTCGTGGTAGAGGCTCTGCTATTAATTGGTGGGTGATTTTATTTATTCATGTTCTGAGGTAATGCCATGATCGATTTCGACAGTTCATCGGTTTTCAAACTTAAACCGATTGAAGTTTCTAATGTACGTGAAGACTTCCACAAGTTTTTGATTGAGGGTGAGAGTATTTTCGCTGGCTTCAAAACGGTACGTGACCAAGTGGTGTTTACCAACAAGCGTGTGATAGCGGCGAATGTACAAGGGATCACGGGCTCAAAAGTCGACTATACTTCACTGCCTTACAGTAAGATCAATGCTTTCTCGATTGAAACATCGGGTACGTTTGATTTGGACTGCGAGATCGAGTTATTCCTGAGTGAAGTTGGGCGAGTGCGCTTTGAGATAAGAGGTTCTTTCGACTTAGTATCGTTCAACAAAATGATCAGTGAGCACGTCCTCGGATAGATATTCGTTAAGGTGTTAATTAGCCAGAATGGAAGGCCAAAGACAAGGAGTCAGCATGGCGAAGAACAATGGGTTGAAAGGGAAACAAAGTAAACCAAGCTCAACCTTATTAGCTTTATTGGGGTTTACGGCAGGTGTTATCTTTTATCTGATGATCCGGTAATCCAATTCCTAATTTTTACCCCCAAAAAGGAAGCTTATTATGCTTCCTTTTTTATGCCTTTCATGGTTGGTTTATAAGGTAGGAGAATGACATTCCAAAGCCTTCGCTTTGTATAACCCCCGACAAACTGCCGAAATAATCAGTTCTAGAAATCAACAGATCTTGGTGTGCCATCAAACCAAAAAGAAGAAATATAAGAAGCAGACGAACGCGAGTAGCGTAGCCGAGATAATTGGGTAGATGATATAAGAATCTTGCTTGTTGGTTCGCTGGAAGCAAAGAAACGTTAGCAATACGTTGTAAATAACCAGCAGCATGCTGATCATGGTGCCGCTATTAAGAGATAAGCTCCACAATTGGGTGAGAAAGAAACCTAGCAGAATATAGTCAAATACGATCAACCAGAGAAAAGCTTTTTTAAGGCTATCCTTTTTTACAAGCTGATTGGATTGTTGATGCATATTGGAGCTCAGAAAGAGAGTTAATAATGGTAACTATAGGTTACTAGGGTCTGTTAACTTTTCGCGGTTAAATAAGCTCAAAAGGTGAACAGACCCTAGGATTAGTGACCTACATTTTTATAGCTTTTGCAAGGCGGTATTAGATTTAGTCCCATCTGACGAATAAGAAATAACTTCCTGGCGAATGACTGGTTGGTTGAATTCTGCCTTCTCTTTGGCTTTTTGCAGTTCAGAGCCATCTTGATTTCCAAAAAAAGTCTCTAAGACTTGTGCCGCAGGCGTTGTTAGAACAAATAGTTCTATGCGACGGTTCTCGCTTGAGTCTGGTTCTTCTGGATTTAGTAAGGCTCGATCTGACATCCCCGTCACTTGCATAACTCGAGCATCCGGCATGCCCCCAGAGACCAAGGTCTTTCTCGCCATATCTGCACGGGTTGCAGATAGAGCCCAGTTAGATTGCTTGCCCGCGCGCTGTTTGAATGGCGTAGCATCTGTGTGGCCACTAATTATAAGAGGGTTTCCAACGCGCTCAAATATAGGGGCTAATGCCAATAGCAAATCCTCAAAAAACGGTGTGAGTTCTGCTCCGCCACGACTAAACATGTGCTGCTTGTAATCATCTTGCAATACAACTCGAAGACCTTGTGGCGTAACCGTGACGTTTACGTTTCCTTGGGCGCTTATCTGGGCCATCATCTCTTCAATGACTTTCGCCAGTAGAGCCAGCTGCTCTTGTGTATCAAAGTTTCCCGGGATAAGAGAGTCAATCTCTGGTCCATCTCCATCGCCTTGAAAATATGAGCTCACAACATGGTTTGAGTTATGTCTGCTTGGCACAGATGAATCCTGCGCCAAGTCGATAGGTGAAATGCTCTGTGATGTGTCAAACGGGTTACCATAACTTTGGTCAAATACACTTGAACTGTGTAGATGAGCAACAATGGCTTTCCGCTCTTCTTTATCAACAACCTGCATTACCCATAAAACGAGAAACAGAGCCATTAACGCGATCATAAAATCAGCAAACGCCACCTTCCATGCACCACCGTGGTGTTCATCATGGCCGTGATTTTTAGAACGCTTAAAGACGACATGTTCTTGTTTTTGCATTAACCCTCCTGTTCAGCCAACCATTTTTCCATTTGATTGAAAGTTGGTTTTATATCGAGCTGAATGTGTTTACGCCCAGCGTCAATCGCAAGAAGTGTCGGCTTTTTCGCGATATAAGCAACAAGCGTCGCTCTAACGCATTCAAAGGCAGACATATCGCGTTTTACACGCTGTGCCATAGCATTACTGGTTGGATCTAAAAAACAGTAACAACCAAAAATACCAATAAATGTACCAACGAGGGCCGCTGCAACGTGATAACCAATCAAGGCAATTGAACCGTCAATTGCTTGCATCGTGATAATGATGCCACCTACGGCTGCTAAAATACCGAACCCTGGTAGCGCTTCTGCTGTTCTTTGTAATGAACGAGAAGGGAGCAAAAGGTCGGTCTGTATTGCTTCGATTTCCTGTTCTAACAGTCCCTCTAATTCATGAGGCGACATTTGTCCCATTGCCATTAAACGCAAATTGTCCGTAATGAAAGAAACAAGTCTAAAGTCACGGGCTACTAATGGGTATTTAGCGAAAATTGAGCTTTGCTCTGGGTTTTCAATATGTGAATCCAGAGATTTGAAACCTGTGCTTCGAATCGTCTCTAGTAGCACTTGCAGCAGTGCCATCAGCTCCATGTAGTATTCACGTTCATCTTTAGGTGCTGACATGACCGAGCGGAGTTGAAGACGCATTTCTTTTAATACTTGAGGAGGGTTGCCGACAATGGTTGCACCAATGGCAGCACCGCCAATAATTAAGATTTCAGCGGGTTGCCAGATAGCAAGAAGGCTGCCACCTGCCCACATGTAACCACCAAAAACACTCATAATGATAATGAGTGCACCGAGGAATTTTTGCATTATTGAACTCCTAAGAAGCCAGGTAATGATTGAGTTGTTTGAGTGCTTGTTTATGCAATTGACATATCCTTGGAGGAGTCAGGTCCAATACCAAGGCTATTTCATGTAAGTTGAGCTCATGTTGGTAGAACAATGTCAGTAAAAGTTGGTCCCGCTTGGTTAGCTTTTGAACTGCAGACTCAAGGCTTCGACGAGTGTGTTCGTGCTCCATACCGTCGTAATCACCACCAAACTGAGCATGGCTGTTTGCTTCGAGTAGTTGATCGAGACTTTGCATTTCACCTGCCAAAGCCGCATTTTGGCGAGCGTAATAATCCTGCTCGTTAGTCCCAAGGGCTTTGATGATTTCCGCGTCACTCGGCGGTCTTCCCAGTGACTTAGTGAGGTCTCTGGTTACATCGTTGAGCTCATGAGCTTCTTGACGGGTTTTTCTCGAACGCCAATCTAAACGGCGAAGTTCATCCAAGATTGAACCACGTATTCGACACACTGCAAAAGCTGGAAAGTTAGGGTCTTCAATATCCCCATATCGCCTGCCAGCTTCAATCAAGGCAATGAGACCAATTTGCTGCATATCTTCTATGCTGCAATGTGTTGTCGCATGTACACGAAGTTGATTCACGATACGCTTAACCATGATTTGATGTTTTTGGAGTAACTTGTTTTCATCAATCTTTTGGGCTGGCGTTTGTAGCTGCTCAGCGGTCGCATAATCGTCTTGGAAGTTCATATCTAGCATAAATGAACTCCGCTATTGAACGACGTATTTTGTCAGCAGTACATCATCGATATCACGAACAATGCTTGTTTCAGCAAAAGAGAGTAATAAGGTATCTTTGACTTCTTTCTGCAGCGCTTCTATTGCACCTGATTGCTGAAGTTCATCAAACGTTTTATCGCTGAACAGTTTGAGTAGCGAGTTTTGAATCATTGGCATGTAATTGTCAATATCTTGAATTCGCTCTGGGTTGCGGGTTTCAACCGCAAGTTCTAGCATGACAAAGTGCGTTTGCTTTTTACCTTTGATTGTCAATACAACCTTATCAAGAGGGTGAAAGCTTGGCCCTTTTACAACTTCTTCTTCTTTAGTTAAGAATGAAAGTGGAGAATTTTCGATTAGGTTTTCGAAGCTTTTCTCCTCTCCAGAATGTTTTAAGTACCAGATCCCGCCAACTACCGTGCCAGCAGAAACTAGAGCACTAGTGATGATCATTGCGAAAATCATGGTGATCATTTGTGGTTTGGTCATAACCTTATCCTCGATAACTTATTAGGCTTGGGTATTGAGCCAGTGCTCTGAGCTCATTGCTGTAAATGTTTGTTGGCCATTTGATGATTCTCTTGAAGAAAAAATTGTAGCCTTGGCTTCCTCTTGAGATTCATTTTGGTTTTGTTGGCCTTTTCCTTGGTCTGAGCCCACGTTGACGTCCACATGAACGAAGTTTTGCTGTTGAAGTTCTGCTCTCAGGCGTTCGGATATTTGAACTAATGCTTCTCGTGTTGCGGTTGCGTTCGCATTGATTTGAACGTTAAGTCTGTCACCTTCTACGCGAACCAAAAGATCTAATTTACCTAACTCAGGAGGGTCGAGACGGATCTTCGCTTCTTGCATATTCTGTTGTGCTTGTAAGGTCACTCGGTCATGTAAAACTTGCATCATTTGTTCACCCCATTTACCAGCTTTGGTATCAATTTGCATTGATGCCCACTCAGTGCCTCCAGATTGCAGTTTAGGAGTAGGGACGTTCGAAACATGGTTTAGTTCGGCCGGTTGAGCATTGGAAATCAAAGTCGAAGCTACAAGTGCTGACTGCGGATTGTTGTTGGATACAATCTGAGTTGGATTTTCTATCGAAACTGGTTTGGCACTAGCTTGTGATAGAGTCTGCAAATTGTTTACTTGAGCTTGTTGATTGTTATTTAATATTTCTTTTTTTAACGAGTTTTGATCTGATTTATGTGACGCTGTCACATTGTGAGGGGTGAGCATTTTCGGTTCAAGTGTTAGCGTGCCCACTTTAGGTAAAGAACTCGAATCGATATTTCTTTCAGTTGCAAGTTTTTGCAGAGCCTCAGAAGTTGGTGTCAACCCAGTCATATTTTGTGTTTCGGGTTGTGAAGAGCCGAACCCGTTTAGAGGGTGCACATTCGCATGCCCGTCGCCTTGCGCTTCTGGAAGTCCGAACAAGCCAATTGAATGGGCAACCACCTCTGAGGATTCTTGTTGGTGCTCTATAGTCGGCTCAATTGTCTCTTCCGAATCAGTTTGGCTAAAGCTTGGTTGGGCATTAGAAACCTGCACATACTGGCCAAAGGCTAGACTTTGCTCGGTAATAGGTTGACTGACCGTACTTTGGCCAATTTTAGTTACTCCTGACGATTGAGAAGGGGTCGAGCTCAAAAGAGAGTGAACATTGATCATGGCATAATCTCCATAGACATTGCGAGCTCATAAGCCATTGCTCGCTCTTGCTGGGCATCAACCATTTCCATTTTTGCTTTTAGTTGGTCGGTTGCGTTTTTTAGCGCCACAAATGCCTTCAGGTGGGTAGACTTTAGGTGTGCCAGTTCATCTTGCAGGCATGGATCATTAACTAGTGTTGGATTTGCCGACAATAACTGCCTTAATTTTGCGTCATAAGCTTTCAAAGCCTCCCAATCAGAGGCTTTAGCTGAGGCTTCGATCTTTCGAGCAAACTGATTTAGATAGCCTGCTGGAACTTTATGCTTGCTTACCAAAGTTTACCCAGCCTTCTCGAATGTTTCCCATTACACGCTCTACATTAATTAAGCGTTCTGTGTCATTCTTCACGCTCGCGGTGTAGAGTTCCATCTGGCAAAAGTCGTAGAGTTGTTGAAGATTTTGTGCAACTTCGCCGCCGTTCTCTTCATCTAAAGCACTGGTTAGTCCAATTAGAATGTTCATGCATTTATTAATGCCAATACCTTTTTCAGCTAGTCGGCCAGCGGTCATATGACCTCTAACGCGCTCCAACTCGTCGAGTAAACCATCAATTAGCATCACTACTAATTGGTGAGGGTTAGCGGCGGCTGCTTGTGCATCAAGATCGACTTGCTGGTATGAGTCGTAGCCTGAATCCATTAGCATAAGTATTTCTCCTAAAAGCGTTTTAACCAAACATTGACATGGTTTGGTTCATTTGAGTCATTAATGTGTTCATTTGCGTAAATTGCTTTAGATACCGCTTGTACGAGGTATCGTATTTACGCTCTAGAGTGGCTTGCTTGTCTTCAATTCGATCGATACTAGAACGGAGAGCCTCTTTACGAGAGTTAAATAGGCCTGATGAGAACTTCAGGAACGGCTCAGCCATTTCATCTAGAGTATCGAGTAGGGCGCCGTCACCATTAAACATGGCTTCAATACCTGCGCTATTTGTTTTTTGCGCTTCTTGGAATTTCTCACTGTCTACTGTTAGTTTCCCATTACGGTCTGGCGTGATCCCGATTTCACTTAGTCGCATTCCATTAAATTCGCCACGTGTGATTGCGGTTAACTGGCTCTCAATTGAACGAAGAGTAGGGTCGTTGGCTAAAGCTCCACGCTCTTTGTTTTCTCCTCCGACTTGAGTGTACTCGTCAAGTGTCGAGATCAAGTTGTTGTATGTTTCAACAAACTTATCGATTTGCTCTTTTGTTCCTTCACTATCAGGACCGACAGCTAAACTGATTGGTGCCTCGCCGGCTGTTTGTGCCTTACTTACGGTTAGATCTACACCGTCAATAACACCTTCGAATTTGTTGCTTGAGTTGGTGAGTTTTAGGCCCGTATTTTGAGCGCCCAACCAAATCACCGCATCTTGCGGTGCCGTGATCTCTTTTGTGTTGGTGAAAGCATCGTCGAACCATGCTTGTCCTGTACCGCTTGAGCTGACATTAATCGTATTTGCAACGCCCGTTTCGGTGCTCGAAAGCATAAAGTGAGTTTGTCCATTGGAACGCACTAAAGTGGCATTCACACCAGGGTTGTCATCATGGTTATTGATCGCGGTGACCAGCTCAGACATCGTTGTTTTTCCATCTCCGTCATTATCGACAGTAGAGAGGTCAACGCTCATGCTTTTACCGTTTATCGTAAAATCCAAAGTCCCGGTTGTCGGGATCTCTGTGGTTGCTTCTAGGTCAGCAGGCATACCTGTAGATAGCTGATGAGCAGTTGCTACTTGCTCTACGAAAACTTGATAGCTACCAGATAGTGCATTTGCGTTTGCATCAGCGGTAAAAAAACCTTCCTGAGAGAGTGTCGTTGAGTTTTTTACTATGCCGCTCGTACTGCTGTTCATACCATTAACCGCTGTGCGGAATTCACGAAGCGCGCTTTCAACTTTTCCTAGTGCAGTCAGCTGAGCTTGGTAGCGGTCAGACTGCAGCTTGTAACGCTGTTGAAATGGCTGTACATCGTAAGTTGCCAATTGAGTGGCCATAGAAATTGGATCTATTGAACTCATGAGGTCATTCCCTCTCTCATCGTTTTCGTACCATCTAGAGATAACAGTAAAGTGAATATTTACTAATGATATAAAGGGTTATCGCAAGATGCGTGCCGATAGTTAATTTTTAATAAAAACAGTTGTTTATGTTTGTTTTTACATTCTGGCGGAAGCCGAATTTCCGCTGTTGGCATTCCGCTTTTCCTAGGCGCCAAGGTATAACGCTTCCTTATTTATAGGCGACCTAATGGCGGGTAAAATTAATCATCTTTCGGTAGTCAGACTAAAAAAAAACCTCCCAGCGGGAGGTTTAATGGTGAAGGTTACTTTCGCTAAATTAGCGAAGTAGAGACATTGCCATGCCTGGAAGTTGATTCGTTTGAGATAGTACAGTTGTACCGGCTTGCATCAACATTTGGTTCTTCGTCATGTTAGAAGATTCAACAGCAAAGTCAGCGTCCACGATACGGCCTTTAGCAGCAGTAGTGTTCTCAACCATGTTACCTAGGTTAGTCATTGTGTGCTCTAGGCGGTTAATGTTTGCACCAAACTGTGCACGGCTTGCGCCGATATCTTCAATAAGGCCAGCTGCGCCACTGATTTTATCAAGGGCTGCTTTTGCTTTCGCTGCATCACCGATACCATCAGTAATAGCTGCGTCACCAAGAGTTGCTGCTACTTTTTTAACACTTACCGATGCGTCAACAGCTAGAGTTTCAGCAGAAGACGAACCAATTTGGAAGTTAACTGCACCAGCTTCGAATGCGCCTGCAGTCGCTAGTAGTTTTTGACCACCGAAAGACGTGTTGCTCATGATGTTAGTTAGCTCAGCAGTTAGCTGCTTAAACTCAGTATCCATTGCTGTACGGTCAGCAGTGCTGTTAGAGCCGTTCAATGATTGAGTAGCTAGGTCGTTCATGCGGTAAACGATGTTAGTCATTTCGTCCATTGCACCTTCAGCTGTTTGCATCATAGAGATGCCGTCTTGTGCGTTACGCATCGCAACGTTCATGCCACGAGTTTGTGCTTCTAGACGGTTAGCGATTTGCAGGCCTGCAGCATCATCAGCAGCAGAATTAACTCGGAAGCCTGTGCTCAAACGCTCCATTGCAGTGTTTAAAAGACCACTTGTGTTGTTTAGCGTGTTTTGCGTAACAAGTGAAGCGTAGTTAGTATGCATAGATAAAGCCATCTTAAGTCTCCTTGGTTTCTCAATATCTTTTTCAGGCTTCGGGAAATTCCCTTGCTCACTAACTAGAGGCGGATGGTTGTTGGTGAAGATTAATTAAAAAAATAAAAAATTTTTCAATTAATTGTATTTTGCTCTGTTTTAGTGATGTCTATTCCAAAGTCGGTGCTTTGAAAGAGATAGGGGTAGGTAAATCGCTGAAATAACCAAAATAGTAGCTTGCTCCAAGCAGGCGATAACGATTAAGTTCGCTTTGGTTTGCAACTCGACTTGCTACCCATTTATAGCGGTACTTTCTTAAAAAACGAGCAACTGGTAAGAAAGCTTCTCTATGCTCTTTGTCTTCTAAGTTGACCACCATTTTGATCATATCTGGTTTAAATGAATGCACTCTATCAAGGTCAAGATGCGAGGTTGTTACCTCGAACCACAGTGAAAAGGCATGTTCACGAAGTTTTTCGACCAGCTCAAAGCTTTCTTCTGTGGAGCAAGATGGTTCATCAAATTGTATTGACGGGATGATGTGTTTGAAGGCTTTACCGTGATGTTCAATGACTCGATTAAGATAGCGATTCCCGTTTGCCCATAGCAGCGCACTCATTCGAATTGGAACAACAACGTTACTGATCAAATCCGGGTGGAAGGTTTCCATTTGAAACTGAGTTTGACGGATGGCTAGATAGATACTGTAAAGGTCTAGACACAGAATCATTGTTTCAGATAAGTCAAAATCATAAATACTTTGTTCACCGGAGTGGCCAAAACGCAGCGTGAGATGCTGAAACTCGATATCGCCAGATTGCACTTGCCTAATAGCTTGGCAAGCGTGCTTTATGTCTTGTTTGGTAAAAGCGTCATAAACAATTTGGTCGTCATCCGTGACGACGCTTTGCTTCATTAACTTACACAAGTGTAAATATATTGCTTGTGCTGAAGTGAGATTAGCCAAGGTTTCCTACCACATTAATTTGTTTATTTTCTGGAATTTCATTATACGACAACACCGCAAGACCTTGCGTGAAGGTGCGCGCGTATCGAGAAAGTAATGGTCGCAATTGAGGCATCACTAATAAGATCGGTGCAAGCCCTTGTTGCTTTAATTGTTGTCTAATCAAAGGCAAGTTCTGCTGGAACTGCCCCAATATGTTGGGCTCAATAGGGAAGCTATCAAGCATTACTGGACCATTTGCTTGTGCTTGCTGTAGTGACGTCAGTAGCATTTGCTCAAGTTCATCAGACAACGCGTAGACGCTAATCTCTACTTTCTTCCCTGCGATTAAGTTGACTAACGTTCTTCGTAACGTACAGCGAACATCGGAAGACAACAAAATTGGGTCTTTAGTATTTTCGGACGATTCCAGCATAGTGTTTGCAATACTACGGATATCTTTAAGTGGCACCTGATCGAGTAGCAGTTGACGATACACCTTGAGTTGTTGGGCTGGCGTTAATGCCGCTCCCAGAGCTTCTGCTAGTTTTGGAGCTTGTGCCATCAAACGTTGGTTCATTGCTTCAACGTCATCATGGTTGAATAAATCGGCAAGATTGGTTTTCATCACTTTGCTGATATGAGTTGCGATAACGGTTGAATCGTCGACAACTTGGTAGCCCATATTGAGTGCTTTCGCTTTGTCATTGTGTTCAATCCAAACGGCTGGTAGCTGGTATGCTGGGTCACTGCCCAAAATACCATCGACTTCTCCGTATGTTTCACCAACAGCAATAGCCATCAGTCTGTCTGGTTCAATAAAACCTTCTTCTATTACTTCACCATTGAGTGAAATAGTGTATTGATTTGGCTTAAGAGCTAGGTTGTCACGTATGCGTACCTCAGGAAGCAGAAAGCCAACTTGCTCAGAGAGGTTTCTTCTTACACCACGAATACGTTGTGCCAATGGCGCTCCTTGTTCTCTGTTTACAAGGTGTACTAAGCGATAACCAAGTGACAATGCAAGAGTATGTACATGTGGAATATCATCCCAAGTAAGTGGGGTTTCCTCCTCTTGCATCGCTTGTGAAATTGCTTCTACTTGATCGAGTTGATGGTCTTGAACTGGTTTTTTTAATTGGCGCCACCCTGCAAAGCCAAGTACAGCCGCGAACGTAAAGAAAGCAAGATGTGGCATGCCAGGAACAATACCAATGATGACCATAATGCCTGCAACCGTAAACAAGGTTGCTGGGGTCGCCAAAAGCTGTTTGTGCATGGTCTCTGACATGTCATTGTCAGTATCATTAATGCGAGTAACGATGATAGCGGCAGCGGTTGCCAGCAGCAGGGATGGGATTTGCGCGACTAGGCCATCACCAATGGTCAGCAATGCATAGGTTTTGAATGCTTCCGAAGCGGGCAGGCCGTGTTCAAACACACCAATGCTGATACCGCCAATGATGTTAATAAATAGAATCAAAAGACCCGCGATTGCGTCACCACGAACAAATTTTGATGCGCCATCCATTGAACCGTGGAAGTCGGCTTCATTCGCAACTTCTTTACGTCTTAGTCTAGCGGTTTCTTGATCAATTAAGCCAGCGTTCAAGTCGGCATCAATAGCCATTTGCTTACCCGGTAGGGCATCCAAGGTAAATCGTGCCGATACTTCTGAAATACGTTCACCACCTTTGGTGATCACAACAAAGTTAATGATCATTAAAATGATGAATACCACCATACCGACGACATAGTTACCGCCGATGACGACCTCACCGAAAGCTTGAATAACTTTACCAGCAGCGTCGCCACCATTATGACCTTCAAGTAATACAATACGGGTCGAGGCAACGTTTAGCGTTAGGCGTAGAAGAGTCGCAACCAGAAGAATTGTCGGGAAGATAGAGAAATCGAGTGGTCTCTTCGCCGTTGTGCTTACTAATAAAACCAGTATCGCAAGTACGATATTGAAGGTGAATAGGGCATCCAATAGCAGTGGAGGCAATGGCAAAATGACCATTGCTAACACCATCAACAGTACAACGGGTATCCCGATGTAGCCTTTTGTCGAAGTTTGGATCTGTTTTAACCGGTTAAACATGCTCTTGTATCCTTGGGTAAACGCTGGTTAATCAGTGCTGCAAATGTTTAGGAATAGAAAAAATAGGCAATGGGTGTGGCTTTTTGCCCGAGCCTTTACGAAAAGCCTTCAGCTGCAATACGTAAGTCAGAATATGCGCCACTGCAATATAGAGCTGGCTTGGAATCGCTTGCTCAATAGCGGTGGTGTAATAGATTGAACGCGTCAGAGGTGGCGAATTGATAATTTCGACTTGGTTTTCTCTTGCGATTCTTTGAATGTGCATTGCTGTTTCATCGACGCCTTTAGCTACTACAAATGGGGCTTCAGAGAGGCTCATATCGTACTTTAACGCCACCGCGTAGTGGGTTGGGTTGGTGATCACAACGTCCGCAGTTGGCACCATCTTATCAATTTTACGTCGGGCGAACTGTTGTTGAATCTGGCGAATACGTTGTTTAACTTCAGGTCGTCCCTCGTTATTTTTAAATTCTTCTTTAAGCTCTTGCTTTGTCATTTTGAGCTCTTTTAAGTGCTCCCATCGTTGGTAAGGAATATCGATGACACCAAAAATGAGAAGTGCAAAGCCCATCAGGAGCAACCCTTCAAACAAGATAGACATGATCATCGTTACCCCTTGATTAAGAGGTAGGCTTTGCATCCCTAACAATGGCTGAAGGTGGTTATCTAGATAGCCGTAAAGGACGGCAAAAACTACAGTGACTTTGAGCGTTGACTTAATTAACTCGACTAGAGATCGAGTCGAAAACATGCGTTTTATACCTGAAAGAGGATTCAGCTTGCTTAACTTGGGCAACATGTTTGCTGGACGAAACATCCAACCACCTAGCACAAGTGTACTGGCGACGGTAACGATGATGATGACAGCAAACATAGGTACTAGCATTTCGATGATCATCGCTAGGCTTTGCCCGATTTGTTCCACCATTTGATTCGGTGATGCGAGATCGTCTTTGGTCAATGCCATATTGTAACGGAAGACACCCGTCATACTCTGCCAAATATTGGAGAGCTGAGAGTAGAAATAGAGAGCGACAGCCAAAAAAATAACTGCGGTCGTAAACTCTTTTGCTCTTGGGATCTGCCCCTCTTGTCTCGCTTTCTTAACTTTCTGCGGGGAGGCTTTTTCAGTTTTGTCTTGTGAAGATTGATCGCTCATGCGCCCCCCATCATGAAGCTGTTTAAATAACGCAAAGTATCGTGTACTAGAGCGGTATACCGGCTAGGCACGCCTGAAATTGAAAGCAGAACACTAAATAGACCAAGCATCATGGTCATAGGAAAACCGAGTGCGTATACGTTCAGTGAAGGCGCGGCTCGGTTCATTACACCAAAACTGATGTTGGCGAGCAGCATAGAAACGATCGCGGGTAGGGCGAGAGCGAGAGCAGATGTAAACATCCAGCCAAATACATTTAGGACCCCGTGTATTGAGAGCAAGGAGATCCCCGATCCTACAGGCCATATTACAAAGCTCTGAATCAAAATATCAATGATGAGTAAGTGCCCTTCTAAAGCCAAAAACAATAAGGTTGAAAACAGTAAGAAGACACGACCTAAGATTGCAACGGAGAGGCCATTGACAGGATCATTCATCATCGCCATACCAAGACCCATTTGCAATGAGACGATCTGACCCAGCATTGTAAAAATGGTAAAAAGCATATGTAGAATTAAGCCAAACATTATCCCCCAAATTGCCTGTTCGAATGCAAGGAACAGTGAGGTGAGAGAAAATAGCTCAACTTCAGGCATTACGGGCATCAATGGTGCCGTGATGACGACAATTGAAAGTGCGAGTAGGCTCCTGACCCAAACAGGGATAAGTGCATCCCCGAAAAACGGCATGGAAATGAAAACGGCGCCAATACGAAAAAATGGCCACCAAAGTTGACCAAGTATGACGGAAAGCTCGGCAAACGTAATGGCCATTAGCCAATCATTCCCGGAATGTTATGGAACAGATAATCAAACAGTTCCATGATTTTACGCAGCATCCAATGGCCAGCAAAAATGACCATAAGTAGAGTGACCAATAGTTTGGGAAGAAAACTTAAGGTTTGCTCATTGATCTGAGTTGCTGCTTGAAATACTGCTATTCCGAGACCGACCACAAGTCCTGGTACGACTAAAACGGCCACCATTAAGATAATGAGCCATACCGCGTCAGAAAACAAAGTTACCGTCATTTCAGGAGTCATGATTTATTTCTCCCTGTTACCCAAAGCTTGCAGACAAGGTGCCTACCGTCATGGCCCAGCCATCAACCAAAACGAAGACCATTAACTTGAATGGTAAAGAAACGATCAGCGGTGATAGCATCATCATGCCCATAGCCATCAAAACACTGGCAACGACCAAGTCAATAATGAGAAATGGAATAAATAGCATAAAGCCAATTTGAAATGCCGTTTTTAGCTCACTTATCACAAAGGCTGGGAGTACAACTGCGAAGGAAATCTCCTCGATATTTTGATCGATAGGCTCATTAGCGATTCGCAGCATTTGTTCCAAAGCACTTTGATGGGTCTGAGCTAGCATGAAGTTCCTAACGGGCTTTTCCGCGACAGAGAATGCCTGAATAAGGGTTATTTCACCATTATCGTATGGCTGAAAAGCATTGTCGTAGATGTCAGACCATACTGGTCGCATTATCAAAATAGTCAGCGAGAGTGCGATACCGACGAGAACGCGGTTAGGAGGGCTTTGTTGTAGGCCTAATGCTTGTCTTAGTATCGCCAAAACAACGATGATACGAGTAAAACTGGTTGCCATTAAAATAAAAGCAGGCAAAAAGCTCAATGCCGTCATTAACAACAGGATTTGGAGCTTAACGCTGTATTCTTGCTGTGTTTGACCATCTGTCACTGACAAAAATGTGAGGCCACTCTCTGTTGCAAATGTTGGGAATGACATCATCCCCAACGTGCACAGTGCGATAAATGCAGCTAAGAGTGAAGGCTTTTTAAAAATGCGCATGCTTTTAGGTACCACTGTTTATCGACCAACACCAGATAAGGCAGAATCAAGAACGTCGATAAGTCTTAAACCGTATTTTTCATTAATAACAACAACTTCAGCATGACCCATTAATGCGCCATTGACTTTCACGTCTAGCGGTTCGCCATTGAGTTTATCTAACTCTAATACCGTACCTTCCCCCGCTTTCATCAAATCTCCTAGGGCAATTTCTTTACTTGCAACCTCTAGAGTTACAGTAACAGGAATGTTCTTAAAGAAACTCAGATCTCTCTCAGCGAAAGCGGGAGTGTCCGTAGATACTTCGTTGTCCAAGTCTTCAAGTTGGAAGTCGTCAAAGTTAATGTCGTCACTGTCGAAAGCAGTGTTTTCAAAAGATTCGCTCATTAGTGCGATTCCTTATTTTGGTTAAAAATCAATACGAGTTGGCCGTCGTTTTCTGCCACGCGACCTGAGAAAAGTGTTTGGTTACCAATGCTTAGTGGGACATTGGCAAACAACTCTATTGGAAGAATGTCTTCCGGTTGAAGCTGTACAACATCACTTAACGACATCGTCTTTTTAGCTAGTACAGCATTCAAACGAACAGGGGTCGTGGTTAACGCCTGCTTAAACGGTTCGTTCAGATCGGACTTTGATTGAAGCTCCAGCTCGTCAATTAGGGTTTGTACTAGTTGACCGTCCAACTTCATGTGGATGGTGCCAACATGATCCTTGAACTTAATGGTCAACTGCACATGTAGGCCAACGCCACTAGTAGGTTCAAAGCGTTCGGCTTTCCACATTTCTGAGGGTGCTAACCAGTTTCCCATCAGTTTACTGATTTTTTCTTGAATTCGGATATCACTACTGGTTAAAGACGTTGTAGAACGTTCAACCGTTGCACCATAAAATCGATCTGCAAGTTTAATCAGAGTTTCTGTCTCAGTATGTATGTATATAAGGCCACCACTTTGGTGCCTTAGTGTCGATGTCGTGTTCGCTTCCATTTCAGATGGTGAAAACGAATGTAGCTCGACAGAATGTATCTTCGCTTCGACTTTGTTGGTTTTAAGCCAGTTCTGCAGCTCATTAGTTAAGCCATTACAAGACTCCGAAATTAGGGTAAACAACTTTTCACGTATGATATGAATAGGCTTTCCTAACAATTCTACATTTAAAATCTGCACGTCTGAATTAGCCATTTAAACTCTGCTTCTTTATATATTTTACCTTGCGTTAACAATTGTCTTTAATCCACAATCGCAGCGACAGTCTACACAGGGTTATTTATTATTTATTAGCATGGCATTTTAATAATGTGACTTCGGTTCATATGTTGACATGGAGTTGACAAAGTCATCTTCAAATAAAATCAGAAAACGGGTACTTTGATTTATAAATAAGTTAATAATAAAAAATATTAAAATTTAACGAGCAAAGCTCGTTTTTTATACTCTCTATTACCAATAGAGAGTTAGTCAGGAAGTTATGTGGTTTGCATTTCTAACTTATTGTTTTGTTAGTTTTAAATCATTGAACGGCAGGCTTGGTTGCTTAAATAACACACAACTTAAAGCGAGTGATGTTGTTTCAAAGTAGGACTTTTATATGGTTTTGTATGCCCATAATTTTAATGGTACGGCATATCTAATTAGTTTTCTTCAGTCATGGAAATGTCAAAAATATAGTGATGTAAAACGTTTTCGTCGCTGTTTATCTACGTTTTTGGCTCTCGGTTTATTTTCTGTGCCTCACCTTCATGCCTCGGAATATATTAATGTGCCAATGGATTTATCCAGTTGGTCATTTAAAGGAGGAAAATTTGAATGCAAATTGGTTCATTCAAAGATTCCGCAGGGGAAGTTTTATTTCCGCTTGTTACCAAATGACAATGTTTCTTTTGTTGCCGAATTAAGTAGTAATGACAAAAGTTGGAGTAGAGCTTCACTTCAGAGTGTTCGAGCTCCATGGCAAAAGGGGCGTGAACCCTTTGTCATTGATACTCTTGAAGTAGTGAATAACCAGAAGCGCTTAGTCTTTCAACAGGGAATATCAGAGCTTTTAGATAATGTTCACCAAGGTCGATGGGTTACGCTGTCACTAAGCGGAAGTAATGATTCCTTAAAGCTAACGATTCCGACAATACAGATGAATACATCTTTAGATTCTCTTGACGCATGTAGGTCTGAGTTACCAAAAATGACCTTTGCTCAGGCTAGAGATGTTGTATTGCCGTTTGCTTTTGGGCAACTATCACTATCAGCCTCTCAATCTCACAAACTTAGAGCTTTGAAAAGTTACATCATTAGAGATGATCGCATAACCAAAATATTAGTCGACGGCTATACCGACAATGTTGGTTCCTCGGTTGCCAACCTATCTGTATCACGAAAGAGAGCGGAAAAAGTCGCAGATATGCTGACGCAGCTAGGTATTGATAAAGGCCTGATTGAAGTAAGAGCACACGGGGCCCGCTATCCAGTCGCTAGCAACAGTACTGCTGATGGTCGAGATAGGAATCGCCGCGTTACATTGCGATTGGTTCGCGATAACGAAGAAATTGTTCCACGTAATTCACGTAACACTGAGATCAACAAGAATAAGGTAATAGTGCAATGATGGCGAAAATGGAAGTTCTGTTGGTTGAGCCGAATGATGTTATTGCTCAACCAGTTTTGCATGTCTTGCAGAAGGCGGGTTATCTCATTCGTCATGCTCGTACAGGACGAAGTGCATTATTGGAAGAAAGGGCAAAAATTACCTTAGTGAGCTCAAATCTTCCGGATATGTGTGTCCGTGAATTTGTCGCTTGCCATCAAAAGCAGCGTAATTCTGGCGTTGTGATTGCGATTGTCGATCAAGAGCAAGGCATTCTTGCAGCAGAGACAATGAAAGCAGGGGCGACAGATTATTTGCTGCGCCCGTTTGAAAGTAACCAACTTTTGAGTTTACTTACTCGTGTTGAGGCTCTTGAAAAGCCACTTGCGAACATTGTTGCCGAGTCTTGGCGCAGTAAGCAGGTACTTCAGTTGGCTCACCGTGCGGCGTGTACAACAGCAAGTGTATTGATTACTGGTGAATCGGGAACTGGTAAAGAAGTGCTTGCCCGTTATGTTCATGAGCACAGTTCATGTGCTGACGGACCTTTTGTCGCAGTGAACTGCGCAGCAATCCCTGAATCTATGTTGGAAGCAGTGCTTTTTGGTCATGTGAAGGGAGCGTTTACCGGAGCGAGTGCTTCACAGAGTGGTAAATTTGAAGAGGCCAATGGCGGTACTATCCTTCTTGATGAGATAGGAGAAATGTCTCCTGCTGTGCAAGCGAAGCTATTGCGCGTGCTTCAAGAGCGTGAGGTCGAGAGAGTTGGTAGTCATAAAGCGATTCAGCTAGATATCCGCGTCATCGCTGCAACGAACAAAGACCTGCGAGAAGAAGTGCAAAAAGGTACTTTCCGTGAAGACCTTTACTATCGATTAGATGTCCTCCCACTTCATTGGCCACCGCTGAGAGAGCGCAAAGAAGATATCCTGCCTATCAGTCACTTTTTCATCGAAAAGTATCAAGATAAAAGCCAATGCTATTTGTCTCACGATGCTGTGACTGCCTTAAGCCAATATCACTGGCCAGGAAATATTCGTGAACTAGAAAATGTCATTCAACGAGCGTTGGTTATGCGTCACGGTGACTACATTACGGCTCAGGATCTAATGTTACCGATTGAGTTAGTGACTTCAGCCCAGCCTGTGGAACCGACATCTAGCTTTGGCCATGTTGAGGCGAAGAAGCAAGCAGAGTTTCAATTCATCCTAGATAAGTTACGTCAGTTCGGCGGTAATCGAACAAAAACAGCAGATGCGTTAGGAGTTTCGACTCGTGCATTAAGGTATAAGCTTGCGGCAATGCGTGAGCACGGAATCGATTTACAGTCGGCACTTGGCTCAGCAGCCTAAAGGAGAGAGATGATGGCTAGTCAACCACTAAACAATGCGGTATCAGCGGAGCAACTCATGCTCTCCAAGATGGAAGTTATGCGTACTCAAGTTCAGTCACCTGAATTTGTTGTCAGCGCGAATCCACTTGACGTTAAAGAATTGAATGCACCTATGTCTTTTTCTCAAGCAATGACGAGTGTTCTCGATACGGTGAATCAACATCAGTCCGTTGCGAGTCAGAAAATGACAGCAGTTGAAACAGGGCAAAGTGATGATTTGACTGGGGCGATGATTGCAAGTCAAAAAGCCAGTCTGTCGTTCAATGCGTTAATGCAAGTACGTAACAAAGTAGTTATGTCATTTGAAGATATTATGAAGATGCCGGTGTAGAGAATGTCTGAACTATCGACTCAAGTGGCAGGCAACGCCACCATTCAACCTTCTTTGAGTACAACCCCTCAAACTAGCACTTTAAAAGGGATGGATGACATCTCTTTTAAACTCAAAAAACTGTGGTCTAGTAGCCAACGTAATTTGGTACTTTCTGCGGTATTGGCCGCAATCGTGGCTGCCATTATTGTTGTTGCACTCTGGAGTTCTTCACAGAGCTTTAGGCCTCTCTACAGCCAACAAGAGCGTTTTGATATCGGTGAGATTATTTCTGTTTTGGAAACGGAAGGGATCAGCTACCGTATGCAAGAACAAAATGGGCAAGTACTCGTACCTGAAGGTGATGTTGCCCGCATCCGAATGTTGCTCGCGGCAAAGGGCGTAAAAGCGAAACTTCCGACCGGTTTGGACTCTCTAAAAGAAGACAGTTCTTTAGGCACTAGCCAGTTCATGGAAACGGCGCGCTACCGACATGGATTAGAGGGTGAGTTAGTACGCACTATCATGTCACTGAATGCAGTATCAAATGCTCGTGTGCATTTGGCTATTCCTCGTCAGACACTATTTGTACGTCAGAATACTGAGAATCCGTCAGCATCCGTGATGTTAGAACTGAAACCAGGTGAGGATTTAAAACCTGAGCAAGTTGAAGCCATTATCAACTTGATCGTGGGTAGTGTGACGGCGATGAAGCCTGAGTTTGTTTCTGTTATTGACCAATACGGACGATTACTAAGTGCTGATGTAGCTTCGCTAGAGGCGGGTAAAGTTAATGCAAAGTACTTGGAATACCAAAAGAACGTCGAGAAGCAAATCATTCAACGAGCGTCTGACATGCTTACACCGATAGTCGGGCCAAGTAACTTCCGAGTTCAAGTTGCCGCTGATATGAACTTCAGCCAGGTAGAGGAAACTCAAGAGATATTGGATAGCACGCCAGTTGTACGCAATGAACATACGATTCAAAATAATTCCATTGATCAGATTGCGCTGGGTGTTCCTGGGTCTCTGAGTAACCAACCTCCAGTGACAGGGGATAAGCCAAATACAGAAGATAGCCAAAATACCAATGCTCGCTCCGAGATCAACCGCCAATACGCGGTGGGCAGTAGCGTGCGTCGTACTCAGTACCAACAAGGTCAAATTGAGAAATTGAGTGTCTCTGTTCTTCTAAACTCTCAAGCAGCTCCAAATGGCACTGCTTGGACAGACGCAGAGAAAGCACAAATCACGACCATGGTTATGGACGCTGTCGGTATTACAGAAAATAGAGGGGACAGCTTAAGCCTAATGAGCTTTAACTTTACCCCAATCGATATTGATGCGCCGTTGGCACTACCGTGGTGGCAAGATCCGACAGTCCAGCAGCCGATCCGCTATGTTATTGGTGGCATGCTGGGTATGGCGATGATTTTCTTCGTGCTGCGTCCTCTGATTATGCATCTAACGGGTGTCGATAGAAGAGATCAAGAGCTTGATTTTGCGGAGCCACAAGAAGAGCCGGTTTATGACAATGTTCAAACTCGAGAAGAGCGTGAACGTGAAGAAACACTCAACCGACGTTTGTCAGAAAAAGGTATCGCGGTGTCGTCTGGCTTAGACGTGAACAGCGATATGTTACCGCCTCCGGGTTCGCCGCTTGAAATTCAATTGAAACATCTACAGCTCATCGCAAATGAAGAGCCAGAACGTGTAGCGGAAGTACTAAAACAATGGGTAAACGTGAATGAACACAGCACAGTCGAAGCAAAAGCAGACGCTTAGTCATGTAGAGCAGACGGCTCTTGTCTTGTTAGGTATGGGTGAGGACGCTGCAGCTAAAGTATTGCAGCACTTCAGTCGTGATGAAACCCAACGAGTGACCAGAGCAATGGCTCGGTTAAGCGGCATTAAGAGTGATTCTGCACACGGAATTATCCAGCATTTCTTTGAAGATTTTCGCGAGCATAGTGGTATTCGTGGTGCTTCTAAAGAATATCTTTCGAACACGTTGCGTAAAGCACTTGGTAATGACTTAGCGAAAGGGCTGCTGAATAACCTGTATGGCGATGAGATTCGAAACAATATGCAACGTTTGCAATGGGTAGATGCAGAAGTTTTAGCCCGTTTTATTGCTAATGAACACCCGCAGATGCAGGCTATTTTTCTTGCTTACTTACCCGCAGACAGTTCTTCTGCAGTGTTGAAACATCTACCGGAAGATTATCATGATGAGCTGCTCTTTCGCATTGCTCGATTACAGGATATCGACCATCAGGTAGCGGCCGATCTTAATGACCTTATCGAGCGCTGTATCGAGCAGGTATCGACCAGTCAGAGCGCGCCAATGTCGGGTGTGAAGCAGGTTGCCGATATCATAAACCGCTTCGAAGGAGATCGTGCTTCGTTGATGGAAATGCTGAAGCTTCATGATGAAGAAGTTGTTCGAGAGATTGAGCAAAATATGTTCGACTTCATGGTGCTGGGGCGTCAGAAAGAAGAAACCATGGACCTTCTGGTGCAACAGGTGCCAATGGAACTGTGGGCTGTTGCATTGAAAGGTGCAGAAATTACCTTACAACAAGCTATCAAGCGTTCTATGCCTCAGCGCATGGTTAAGGCGTTAGAAGATGATATGCAGGTACGTGGTGCTGTAGGCTTGAGTAGTGTCGAGCGCGCTCGTCAAGACATCATGGAGTTGGTCCGTGAACTGAGCGAAGCTGGTGAGATTGATTTGATCTTGTACGAAGAGCCTACAGTGGAGTAAAGCTATGGCTGATTTTAACAACGTACTCGTTTCTAAAAAAATGCGTTTACCATCTTCTGCGTATCGCGTTCATCGCTTTCCACCATTGGCTCAACCAAATCTTATTGATGAAAACTTGGGATTAGACAATGAGTGGCAAGACACCCAAGTCGATCTTCAACAGCGTTTAGAGGCCGGTTTTCAACAAGGCTTACAACAAGGCCATGACGAAGGTTTTCGTCAAGGTGTGGAACAAGGCCAGCAACAAGGCGTACTTGAAGGGCAAAAAGAGGGCTTTCAGAAAGGGTTTGTATCAGGGGAGCAATCTGGCAAGCAAATGTTCAGTGAAGCCGCAAAGCCAGTCAATGAGCTATACCAAGCTTTGGCACGTTGGCAAGCAGAAAAAGAGCAGCAGCAGCGTCATATGATTTGTGAATTGGTACAAAAAGTAGCTCAGCAAGTTATTCGTGCAGAATTGACGTTGATGCCACAGCAAATTCTAGCTCTGGTCGACGAAACCCTAGGAGCTATGCCAGGTAAGCATGAGACAGTGACGGTTCACCTGAACCCGCAAGATCTTGAACGAATTACTCAAATAAATGCTGACCTACCAGCGAGCTGGAAACTTGTCGCAAACCCAGAACTGCAGACCGGTGGATGCCATTTAGTTACTGATGATGCAGAGGCCGATGCAAGTTGTGACTCTCGGTTAGAAGCTTGTATGGACAACGTAAAGCAACACCTTTTAGAAGAGGTGGCACTGCCTCAAGTTGAAGGTATTGATGAGTAATGCAATGCCACGAGGCCTATTAAGCGAACGCATGAGTGATGCGATCGCGTCACTCGATTCTATCCCTGTTGCGAGAGTGACTGGGCGACTGGTCAAAGTGAATGGTTTAATGCTGCAAGCCGTAGGGTGCCGATTCAAATTGGAGCAGCGTTGCCTCGTCGAGACGGATGAAGGCGATATGATTGAAGCCCAAGTTGTCGGGTTTGATCATACCGTTGCGTATTTAATGCCGATTCGCCGTTTAGGTGGTCTGTTTGCAGGCGCAAAAGTTATCCCGCTTGATGGTGATAGTACCGTACAGTTAAGCAGTAACTGGCTAGGTCGAGTGGTTAACGGCCTTGGTGAAGCGCTTGATGATGGTCCAGTGCTGAAAGGAGGAGAGCGAGTCTCTCTCGAACCAAAGCAGATTAACCCACTGAAACGCCGTCCAGTTGATACACCACTAAATGTTGGAGTGAGGGCGATAAATGGTTTGCTTACTGTTGGGAAGGGGCAACGTATCGGCTTAATGGCCGGAAGTGGTGTCGGTAAAAGTGTTTTAATGGGAATGATTACCCAAAATACAGAAGCTGATGTCATTGTTGTTGGCTTGATTGGTGAACGTGGTCGAGAAGTGAGAGAGTTTGTAGAAAGAAACCTAACACCTGAAGCTCGTCAGAAAGCGATCATTATTGCTGCTCCAGCGGATGAATCCCCTTTGATGAGATTAAGAGCCACCTTACTATGTCATCGTGTGGCAGAGTATTTTCGTGACCAAGGTAAAGATGTTCTGTTGTTAATGGATTCTTTGACTCGCTACGCCATGGCACAACGTGAGATTGCACTGTCTTTGGGGGAACCACCAGCTTCACGTGGCTATCCACCTTCTGTTTTTAGTGTACTCCCGCAACTACTTGAAAGAGCGGGTAACAGTGAAAACCCACACGGTAGTTTGACGGCTATTTATACGGTATTGGCGGAAGGCGATGATCAACAGGATCCCGTGGTCGACTCTGCTCGAGCCATCCTTGATGGTCATGTGGTGTTGTCACGTCAATTAGCCGAGCAAGGACACTATCCAGCGATTGATATCAACGCATCAATTAGTCGATGCATGACTGCGTGTACGCAAGAGGCTCATAGCACAATTGCCAATCAGTTTAGGCAACTTTACTCGAGTTACCTTCAAGTCAAAGAACTGCTGCCTTTAGGTGGTTACCAGCCAGGTCAAGATCCAGAGCTCGATCGCTCGGTGGCTATTTATCCTCAATTGAGAAGCTATTTGCAACAGTCAGCCACTGAATCCGTTGATTACCCAACGAGCTTGACCGAGCTTGCTCAATTGTTTCAGGCACAATGAGGGCTAAGTTGTGGAAGCAAAATTAAAAGCGGTCGGTAAACTACAACTGATGGAAGAAAAGCAGCGTGATCGCGTTGGGCAGCAACTTGACCAGATGCGTCAGCAGCATGTTCATTTGCAAACACAACTGCAGCAGCTTTCTGCGCTAAAAAATCACGCGGGACAATCGGCATTGATGGCGCCAACATTGAACAGTGCGACGTTGATGAACTTAAATCGAGTTGATCAGATGCTGCAAAAAATGTTGCAGCATCACGAGCATGAGCAAGCAGTAATGCAAGCCCGTTGCACCTCAGTTCAAAAGCAATTGGAACACAAACACGCTCGCGTTCAGGGGCTAGAGAAAGTACTGGAACGCTGGCGAGCCAAACAAAACTATGAGAAAGCGAAGAAAGAACAAAAGCTCATAGAGGATATTATTAACTCACGATTGAAGAGGAAGATACTTTAGTTTAGTGAGATCGAGCCATACTAAAGCGTATTTACGCCACGGTCTTTACTCCCTTTTTTGCCATACCTTTTAAACAAGTAACCAATGGCATTGGCTTCGCAATACCATAACCTTGTGCATAGTTGATTCCTAATTCAGATAAGATCTGAATGTGGGCTTCACTTTCGACAAATTCTGCAACTGTCTGAAGTTTCATCTCGCGCGCTACAGTGCAAATCGAGCTTACGATCAATCGGTCGGTTTCATTGTAAGGTAGGTTTTTAACAAATGCTCCGTCTATTTTTAGTACATCAAGTGGCAGTCTTCTTAAATACTCAAAACTTGCATATCCAGTACCGAAGTCATCGATGGCAATTTTGCAGCCCACCTCTCGCAGTGTCGTTAGTGTTTCTATCGCTTGTTGCTCATTGCTTAATGCTGATGATTCGATGATTTCGAAACAGACTTTCTCTAAAGGAATCTTCAACTGCGCTGCCTTGGAGATTATTTGCTCGGCTAAGTTTGGTACACCAAGTGTTTTAGCGGTTAAGTTGATTGAGCAGTAATCGATTTGGGTCCAATCTTCTACGTGAGCATCAAGCATTAGAAACGTATGGTCAATTACCCATCGATCGAGTTGAGTTTCCAAGCCAAATTGGTTAATCAAAGGAAAAAAATCGGCAGGAGCAAGTATTGAACCATCCGAGTTTATTACCCTCAATAAAACCTCAAAGCTAGTTGGTGTATTGGCTGTAGGTGACAGAGTCTTATATGGCTGACAGTAGAGTTCGAATTGATCATTTTTGAATATTTGTTGGATGTAGTTCAGTTTGTCGACTCGATCTGAATGCGCAGAGGTTAGTGTGACCCAATGTATGGTTTCATCGTATCCCGCTCTTTGGTCGCAAAGTACCGAGGCAACTTTTTCTATGTCCATGGTTGGATAGATACGAGCGCAGTGCAAGACAGGGTTAACTAAAGATACTGATGTCCCTTGCCAATAAAACTGGAATTTTTCCAGATGCCGAGAAACTTCATAGAGCTCACCATGTATGCCCTCTGACATTTCAGTAAAACTAATGACTCCCGTTGAAAAAGGGGGGCGGTAGCAGCGGTTAATCCCTTCATTTCTCGAACTTAAATAATCACTAAGTTGCTTAATAAGTTGAGATTTTCCTTCATGTCCTAACCCTGTCAGCATTGAAAGAGTTGAAGTGAGATCTAAGTAGATCAAGACAGATTGTGACTGGGTAAATACGTCTTCTTTTAGCTGAGCAATATTGTATAACTCAGTATAGGGGTCTATCCGCTCCGCTTGAATCTGCATTTGAGACATTTCATAGTATTTGATGGAATAGCCAGCAAGCAGGTAGGCTAGGGTAACGAGTACGGAAACAATGATCATTAATCCCAGCAACTTTTCTTGATTGTACGGACCAGCGTTGAATGCATGTATGGCGTCGTAGATGATGAGTAATGTTGCAAATGATCCAATTACTAATGGCTGAATAATGCCATGGCGAGACAAACCGGAGATTACAATAAGAATTACGCAAAAACTCACCGTATTGAGTAGGAAGGAGCTCGGTGCATACGCTGCTAAACTCAGCAAACCGATACTGCCAAATAGCCAAAAAAGATAGCGCTTATCCGTGTTGCTGGAGTGACGTAAGCTTCGGTCTAAGGCAATAAAGCGTTGTTGATCAGTACCAGTTAGCAAACACGTTGCAACGTATAGGGTTGGCGTGACAAGTAGCTGTGTCAGGTATCCACCTAATGTTGCATAGACGAGGAAGTGGGTGTCAAAATAATTGCTTCCTATTACACCACTAACTATCAACATCATCATTGTATTAGCCAGTGGGTAAAAACATCCGGCCGTTAAGAAAAACACGCTTAGCTTAGTGGAAGCGGGTTTATCTAGTGCTCTATCATTATAGGTATGAAACAACCATGCGGTTACAAATGGAACAATGGGAAGGAGCAGACTATAAGTTGCACTGAATTGAACTCCTCTCCCTGTTAGCCAGTAATAAAAGAACAACCCAAGCACAACGCTGGGTATCGCTTTTGACCTATAGCGAAGAAAGCTAACTAACGCCGTAGCGCCAACGATAGAGATGATTTGGAAATTGTCTTGTTCTAAAACGAAAAGAGAAGATAACCCAAAGCTGACGAATATCATCGACACAATAGAAAGCGATAATATAACGTAAGAAAATACTCCGTATTTTGAAGTATTGATGCTCATCTCATTACTCTGCAAACGATTTACTACGCATCATAGCAAGTTTTGTGATTTCCAAATAATGAAAATCCATAGTATGTATAGGGTTACTTCACGTTTTCTGTGAAAAGTATCAATATCAAATTAGACGTTCACAACGTCGGCGTAGGTAGCTGAAAGGGAGCAGGAAAATAAACAAAAATGGGGAGAGGCCACCACCACTGCTTCCTACTGAATCTGTTTCTGTCACGACCGTATCTTGCGGTTCAAATCCTGAGTCACCTTCGCTGTAGTAATCCTCAGAGGCAGCCTTTGAAGCATCATAGGCAGTTTTTGTTCCACTACTAGTAAGTCGTTCAATCCAAGTTGTATAGTTCAATACCTCGGTAAACACACTCGGGATGGATGGAGATTCACATACAGAAGAACCATAACTAACAATGCCAATTTGCTGATAACTTCCATCGCTATCTAGGTAAGTCAGAGGCCCTCCAGAGTCGCCACGGCAAATACCGGTGTAGGGTTTGTTTGGAAAGCCGTTAGCGCAAAGGGTTTCTTGGCTATGGTATCCAGAGACAAGGCTTGCGCACTGGATGTCTGTCAATGGGCGAACATCGGCTGTGAGCAAGTAATCTGCGCCAGACGTATCATTTGATGATGTTTGACCAAGGCCAAAGATTTGGTAAACGCTTTGTGCACTGTAATCGCCGAAGTCTTGTGGCAAGGTAATCGATTGAACATTGTCAGTAATAGGGTAACTGAGTTCGAGAATGGCAATATCATTAATCCATAAATCGGATTCATCGTAGTCTGGGTGCTGCGTTATTGTTTTTACATCTTTGAATTCTTGGACATACACATCTGAGCCTGAGGGGTTTTTGACTAAGACTCGTAGGTCATCTTCTGACCAGCCGTTAGAAAAGACATCTCCGCCAACGCAATGTGCCGCAGTCATAATGTATCGGTCATTGACGATGGTACCACCGCAAACGTCAGCAAAAGTATTTGAACCTTGTCTGTGAAGTATGAGTCGAGCGAAGAAAGGGGCTTGATTCGGAGTGATCCTCTCTCCATTGATCACGGCTGTTGACAGCCCTGGCTGGTTGTTTGCTGTTTTGACTGTTACCTCGGAGGCAAAGACTTGTAGCCCGAGCAGTAAAGAGATATTTGCAACGATAACTGGTGATAACTTCATGCATGTTCCCCTGTTGTTATCTTCATTAATTAGTATACCCAAGTAACCTCGAGATGCTAGGTTCAGCGAGAATGACTTGGTTTGTAGACGCGGCGGCGATTTAAAGGTCTAGTGGGTCTAAATCAAGAATCGACAACAAAGTATACAAGCCAAGTCTCTTACTCTTTGCAAAGAGGGCCCTTTGGGAGCGTGTCATTGCCCCGATTGCTGCGTCAAACAACTTGGAAAGAGCTGGCTATTACGCTGCGTTGTTTTCCTTGCACTCGAGTCAATGACAACGCTCTGAATCCTGCATCTTGAAGTCACTTGGGTATATATGCAGTGATGTTAAGTTATGTTCTTTCTATTTTTAGCTTTTAACCAGTTCTCACTGAGCGTTAAGCTCTTTTTTTAGCCATGCTCTTAGTTGATGCATCGACTCTAGCTTAAGTTTATGGGGAGGACAGACAAAATAGAATTTTTGATAAGGGTTTACGACTGGCTCTCCTAGCTCAATTAATTGTCCATACTTGATGTCGTCTTTAACAAACAATCGGTGTGTTACTAGCAATCCTAAACGTCTTGTCGTGGCTTGAACTGCTTGAATCGACATATTAAAGGTCATCGGTTTGATGTTAGTTGGGCGTTGAAGTCCAGTTTCCTCTTGCCAAACTTGCCAATCACGCTTGCGACGATCATTCGTCACCTCGATGATAGGGTAAGCCGACAAAAGGTGGCGGATGTCACGACTTTCTGATTGCTCTAACAGTTCAGGGCTGCACACTAGCACTAACTCATCTTCGCTGAGCATTTCACAGTAGTAATCTTGCCACTCTTCTGGGCTGCCATGTACGACAGCGACATCAATCCCTTCTTGCTCCAAGCTAAACTGCCCAACTAGGTTCGACAAACGAATATCCAACTGGGGGGCGTAATCTTGTAAGCTCGACATGCGAGGTATCCACCAATGCAAGGCGAGCGAATTAACCATGTTGAGCGTAATTCGCATGGAGTTTTGATCGTGAATCAAAGCCTCTGTCGCATCGACGATTTGCTCAAGAGCTGGTGAGACTTTTCGATAGTATTTCTTGCCGTCATTGTTGAGTATGACTTGGCGACCGATGCGGTCAAACAGAGGTTTGTTGACCTGACTCTCTAAGGATTTGATGGCCTGGCTGACCGCAGAATGGCTAACCGAGAGTAAATGGGCGGCTTCTGTCATGCTACCTGTCTCCGCTACGGCGACAAATGCGTAGATGGATTTTAGCGGTACTAACTTGCGCATGCTGCTATTACTCTCTCTTTTGATGGGGTGGATCGTATCTGGATAATTTAAATCTGTAAGTTTTTCTTACAAGTAAGTTTAAAATTACTCGCTATTTCTCATTTGTTTACTTTCTTAAAATACTCCGTGAATTAAGGAGTATCTAATGAAAGAAGAAAATAAACCTGTCACCTTCATGTTAATGTCGACATTAAGTTTATCTGTTACAGGACTGTTAGCAAAGCAGCTCAGTAACGATTTATCCGTGACCATGTTCAGTTTCCTCCGCTTCTTCACTCCGGCTCTCATTTTGTTGGTCATATTGCGCTTTAAGAATCTTACTTTGCCTACTGTAGGAACCATTAAGCCGATTTTGCTTCGTGCTCTTTTCATCGCAATGTGTCAGTTGTGTTTTATCGCGTCGCTGCAAACGCTGACTCTGGTTGAAGGTGTCGTGCTATTTGCGACTGGGCCACTGTTTATGCCAATCGTCGAGAAGCTGTTTATGCGTGGTCAGATTCGAATGTCGACCATCGTAGCGCTCGTTATGGCGTTTTCAGGTGTGATTTTATTGGCTGGTTCGGATGGCGAGTTTACATGGCGTATCGATTTGCTGTTGGGATTAGCTGGTGGGCTGTTTAACTCTGGTTCTCAACTGACGCTCTACAAAGCAAGTAAGAGCGGCTTATCACCGCTTGAAATCAACTTTTGGACCTTTGGCGCAGCAGCTCTGTTTATCTTGCCACTGGTCGTGGTGAACGACGCCAGCATGTTGATGAGCTCAATGTCGATAAGCACTTTTGAAACGCCCAATACGTTGCTCGTATTTCTGATGTCGTTACTTATTATTAATACGCAAGTATTTCGTTCTAAAGCTTACCAACTTGCAAGTAGTGGTTCACAGCTCGCTCCACTTATATTCACTAACTTACTGTTTACAGCAATATGGCAATGGGCGTTCTTTGAAGACCAAATGAGTGATAGTCAGGTTATGGGCATCAGTTTAATTGTCCTAGCGACGGTAATGAATACCTGCTGGATTAGGTTCTCGGCACGCCGTATAGGTTTACTGCGACCTAAAACACCTTAAGGATAGGTTTAGCCTAGCAAGCTGTGACAAATGAAGTGTAAACGTCAGTGCCTGTTTGATTTTTAATCAGAATGAGCTAGCGTCAAGAAAGATGCAGGGAGAGAAAACATGCTGACTTTAAACTATCACGTCGAGATTACTGCGACACCTCAGCGCGTATGGAGCGTGCTGACCGATGTCGAACTATACAAACGATGGGCGCAAGCCTTTTCGCCTCAGTCTCAATTTGATGGCGCATGGGAAGAAGGTTGTGACATGACTTTTTTTGATCCAGATATGGGTGGAACGAGAGCGATAATTGACACGGTACAGCCGTTACAAAAACTGGAGTTTCATCATGTTGCCATTTTTAACCCAGATAATCGGCAGCAATTGGATGGAGACTTAGCGTCCAAGTGGATCGGATCGCGAGAGATCTATCAGATCGATACGTTGGATGATCGCTTGTTGTTGAGTATAACCATTCACACTCACAGTGATTTTGTGTCAATGTTCAACCACGGCTGGGAGAAGGCTCTGCCTTTGATCAAAACCATCAGTGAAGAGTAAGGTGAGGTTGCAAGCTAAGATTGGGCTGACGACAGGTGAGTTGTGGGTATACAATAGCCTCCAATTTGCGCACCAAGAGAGTTGATGATGGAATTTAAGGTTGATACCCACACGCATACGTACGCTAGCGGCCACGCTTATAGTACGTTGATTGAAAACGCGAAGTCGGCACAAGAGAACGGGCTTGATATGTTCTGTACGACCGATCACGCTGAATCCATGCCGGGTGCGCCTCATTACTGGTTTTTCTCTAACCAGAAAATTCTGCCTCGTTTTCTTGAAGGGGTTGCTATCATCCGTGGAGTTGAATCTAACATCCTTAATACGGAAGGTGAAATTGATATTCCACCGAGTGTTGATCGCAATCTAGATTGGGTTATCGCAAGCTTTCATGAGCCTGTGTTCCACCCTGCTAATAAGGCTACACACACTGAAGCGCTTTTGAATATCATCAAAAATGGTCGCGTTGATGCCCTCGGTCATCTGGGGAACCCAAACTTTGACTTCGACTTCGAAGCGGTCTTGAAGTGCGCGAAAGAGCACAACGTCGCGATTGAAATCAACAACACCACACTGAAAGGCAATAGCCGTGTTGGCAGTGTGGACCGTTGCCACGAGATTGCGCAAATCGGTAAAGAGTTGGGTGTGTTTTTTACTACCGGCAGTGACGCACACTTCTGTCATGATGTGGGTAACCTGAGCTTAGTAGGTGATTTAATGGACAGAGTCGGCATCGACAGCAGCAAGGTTATCACTCACTCAGCACAACAATTCTTATCCTTCCTAGAGCTGCGCGGTCGCAAGCCAATTGTAGAGTATGACGAGATTCGCAACGCATAAACTTGATTACATTTTTGGTTATGCAAGTGTTAAGGGATTGCTTTACACTGCTCGCATTAAAAAGCCGACTCAGAATTCGGTATTCAATGGAGAAGTGAAGATGTTACGTCCTTTAGTATTGGGGTGTGTTATTGCGTTGGGCTCAACATACGCAATGGCAGAAGCCGTCGATTTAAAACAAAACATGAAGCAGATGAAGATGGATTTCAAACAGGCGGCAGAAGCGTCTGATGTAGAAACCATGAAATCTGCCATTGATAGCTTACAAGCGATCGTCGAGCAATCTAAGCGCGGTAACTACCCGCCAGAGAAGTTCGATCTCTATCTAGAAGGCTTCAATAAGTTGACGGTAACGCTAGACAAGATTGAAGCAGATCTTGATGCGGGCAAGCTACAAGAAGCGCAAGATCAACTGCGTGAAATCGATAGCCTACGTGAAGAGTATCACGACAAGCGTAACCCAAGCATTTGGAGCAAGCTGTTCGGCTAATCGCTCACTGAGTTACTTGAAGGAATACGATATCAGCCTGCCACTTCGGCGGGCTTTTTTCTGCCTTTGACTCTTTATCTCTATTTGATTCTCTATCTCTAAGACTCTGCCGCGAAATACGACCTGAGCTTATCTCTCAGCCAAATATTTGCAGGGCTGTGCTTCATTCGGTTATGTGAAAGCAGTCGATATTTGATAGGGATATTGGTGAAAGGCGCATCCAGCACTTGTAAGTCCAGCCGTTCGGCAAATTGATTGGCGATACTTTTGACGGTTGCCGCTAAGCAATCACTGTTCGAGATCATCGTCATCTGCGACACCAAAGAGTCACATTCTGCTGCGACTTTACGCTCTTCTATCGACTCCTCGGTAAACAAGTCCGCGAGATAGGCGTCTTCGCGACGAAGTTTTAGTGTGACGTGCTTTTCGCGATAGAACTGCTCAAGTGACAGCTTTTGCTGAATCCTTGGGTGACCTTTTCTGGCAATCAGACAGATCTCATCATTTAAAAAGAATTCAGAGAAAAAGGAAGGAGCAGAGTAATGAGCGAAATCGATCGCCAAGTCTGCTTTCTGTTGATTGAGGTTATTGATCAGCTTTGTTTCACTGGACAGCGTCGGGTGCAATTCTATCTCAACGTTACCGAGCGTGTTATCTGCTTCAATCCTAGGAAGCAGCATTAACATCACTGGCTCGGAGGTATAAACCACAAAACGACGGGAGTTCTCAGTGGAAAAGCTTTCTATTCCTTCCAATGCATTTCGGATTTGATTCAGTGCTGGCTCAACTTGACGGGCTAACTCGTGAGCCTGATGCGTAGGCTCTATGCCTCGCCCTGAGCGAACGAAGAGTTGTACGCCTAGCTGCTTTTGCAGTCGTTTCAACACGCCACTGACCCCTGGCTGGGTTAAACCCATGGTATCCGCCGCAACCGTGATTGAACGGTGTTGATAAACCGCGATAAACACTCGAAGGAGATTAAGATCGATATTGGATGGTTGCACAAGCTTTTCTCAATACATAACAAATGGTGATGTTTTAAATAAAGTTTCATGCATGTATTTTGATGTGTCAACGAAATAAAGTGAACGCATATCCAATAACGAGACACCACGAGGCTCACTATGACAAACCGTTTTGCACCCTCAGCGATTTCACTTGCACTGTTCGTTTCTTTTTCTGCAACAGCGGATTACGCCAGCTTAGATACTTACCAAGGTAAGCCTGCAACGGAGCATACTCAGCGTGCAAATGCGACGCTAGCGAAAGATCTACCTTGGCAAGACGTCAGTGCATTTGAACGTACAAAGAAAGGGCTCATTGCCGAGTTTGGCACTCACGAAGCAGGCGATCTGAAAAATCGCTTTGAATACATGTCAGAGATGAGTGTGGAGCAATTACCAGCGTCGGTGAATCCATCGATTTGGCGTCAAGGCATGTTGAACTACGCCGCTGGTGGTTTGTATCAAGTAACGGATGGGGTATATCAGATCCGTGGTGCAGACTTGTCTAACATGACCATCTATCGCACTGACAATGGTTACGTTATTCACGATCCTTTGCTGTCAAAAGAAGCGGCTGCCGCGTCATGGGCATTTGCTAAAATGCATCTGCCAAAGATCAATGGCGAACATAAAATTACGGGTATGATTTACTCGCACATGCATGCGGATCATTTTGGTGGTTCTCGCGGTATTTTTGAGTCGGGAGACTTTGTTGAAGGTGCACCAATCTATGCACCCAATGACTTTATCAAAGAACTCGCGGATGAAAACGTGATTGCGGGTGCTGCAATGGGGCGCCGTGCAAACTATCAATACGGAACCACGTTGGATAACAACACTCAGGGCATCGTCGATAACGCACTTGGTCTCGGCACTTCTCGAGGTGAAGTCACCTTGGTTGCTCCGACACAGGAAATTGAAGAGCGTGAAAAAGTCGTCACCATCGATGGACTAGAGTTCCACGCGATCAATATGCCAGGGGCTGAAGCGCCAGCAGAAATCGTCCTTTATATTCCAGAGTATCGATCACTGAACACCGCGGAACTGACCTATGACGGTATGCACAATATCTATACCTTCCGTGGAGCAAAAGTGCGTGATGCGTTGGCTTGGACTAAGTATCTGACAGAGCTTAAGTTGCGTTACGTTGATAGTGGCTTGGTTGATAACATTCATGCTGCTCACTCTGCACCAGTGTGGAATGATGCCAAGACAGAAACCAACGAAATTTCGGATTACATGACGCTACAACGTGACAACTATGGATTTATCCACAACCAAGCGATGCGTTTAGCAAACCATGGTGTCACTATTCATGATGTTGGGCGTGAGATTGAAAAAATCGTCCCACAATCTCAAAAAGACACTTGGCACACCAATGGCTATCACGGCTCCTACAGCCACAATGCTCGCGCAGTAGTGAACTTGTACCTTGGTTACCATGACATGAACCCAGTAAACACCAACCCACTGCAAACCAAAGCGAAGTCGTGTGTTTACGTAGATGCAGCAGGTGCGGATACCTTATTCAAAGCAGGGCAAACGCACTTTAAAAAAGGCGAGTACCAAGAGGCATCACAACTGTTCAATGATCTGGTTCAGTGTGACCCAAGCAATATCGACTACCGTTTTGCATTAGCGGATAGCTTCGAGCAGCAAGGCTACCAGTCTGAAACCATGGCTTGGCGTAACTCTTACCTGCAAGGGGCGGTCGAGCTTCGTACTGGAGACATTCAGCCATCGATTAAACTCGCATCTCCAGATGTTATCGCAAATACCCCAACGGGCATGTTCTTGGATTTCCTTGCGGTTCGACTAAATGCGGAAAAAGCAGAGCAGGCGGAATTAGACTTTAGCTTTGGTATTCACCACCCAGACTTAAATGAGTCTTACTTTGGCGAAGTTTCTAATTCTAATATGGCGAACATCCAAGTAGATGAACTGCCAACTACAGATGTCACGTTGCAAATCAGCAAAGCGGATATGACGGCGATGGTACTCGGGCAAGCAACGCTTGATGACCTATTGAAGTCTGGTGAGGCGAAGTTAACAGGCAATGCCAAACTAGTTACTCAACTCGTGAGCACATTAGATGACTTTGATGGGATGTTTGAAATCCTACCAATGCCTGCGAATTAAGTAATTGATCTTAGACTAACAAAGCCTCGGTGTTTTCCACTGAGGCTTTTTGGTTTCTATTCCATAATTACTTGCATGAAAACCTGTGAAGTAGCGTTCACTTATTGATCCTCTTTTTGAGCTAACAATCAGAATTGGTTACGCTGTGTGAAATTTGTTAAGTCACCGTTATGCGTAGATTAATTCCTTTTTATCGCTCAATGCTAGTTACTAGTGCCTTAAGTTGGGTACTCGTAACGCTGATGCCTGTTATCAATGCTCATGGTAACAGCATGGGCGTGTGGGCGACGCTATGTACACTTAACGGTTTGGAATTGGTTCAGATAGAAAAGGGCGACAACTCTGTCAGCCACAAAGGCAAGCCTTGTCCTTTTAGCCATTTCTCGACTTTTCATCACGATACACTTCCAACTGCACTGATACTTTCACGACTGAGCTCGGTTATTTCCGACAGCTACGCTTATTTGGCTCTAAGTGTGCGATTTGAAATGCCAGTTCCACGTGCGCCACCGAAGTTAGTTCTGATAAACCTCTAAAGGTAATCCATCTGGATCTTGGAAGAAGGTAAATGCTTTGCCTGTGAACTCGTCAATGCGAATCGGCTCAACTTCAACGTCATTCGATTCGAGGTAGGCTTTTACTTGATCAACATCATCAACCAAAAACGCGAGATGTCTCAACCCTTGTGCTTCGGGAAAGCTTGGTCTATTCGGTGCGCCCGGAAAGCTAAACAGTTCAACTTGGCTGCCGTCAGGTAAAGCGAGGTCAAGCTTGTACGAGTCTCTGGCTTCACGATAGTTTTCAGCAATGACTTTTAATCCCAACACTTCAGTGTAAAAGCGTTTTGACCTTGGGTAATCGCTGCAAATGATCGCGACGTGATGAATGGCATTAAACATGGTTAGCCTCATCGGAGACTAAATGCTCCTTAACGAAGTCAATAAACACGCGCAGACGAGCAGGCATGTATTTGGTTTGTGCATACTGCATCGCGATAGCGCCGTGGTAGTTACTCTTGATCATCCAATCCGGCAATACTTCCACCACTTCCCCTTGCTCTAACGCGTCTTTGATTACGAAGTCATGGAAGATCCCAATTCCCAAGCCAGACTTAACCCCGTTCAAGCGCATTTGAGAATGGTTGACGGCGTAGCGTCCACTTACTGCAATTGAGTGGAACGCTTCCTCTTTAAAGAACGACCAGATGTTGTCTTTGTCGTTCTCGGCAAGGTAAATACAGTCGTGCTGCTCAAGCTCGGTTGGGTGCTCAGGCATACCGTGTTTGGCTAGGTAATCTGGAGAGGCACACAAAACAAGGTTGGTCTTGCTGATCTCTTTGAGGACCAGATTCTCATCGGGTTTGTCGGTGAGCTTAAAGGCGACATCAATACCTTGGCGGAACAGATCGATCTCACCGTCTGCTGCACGCAGCTTAAGCTGTATATTTGGATAACGTTTTAGGAATGGCAACACAAACGGTTGAAGCACCGAATTAAGAAACGCTTCGGGCGCAGCCACTGTGAGTGCCCCCGTGGGTTCGGCATGATCTTCCGCAGATAGCTCAACGGCTTGCTGCGCGGCATTCACCATTGCGATGCTTTGGTCGTAAACCTTTTGCCCAGCTTGAGTGATGATCAACTTACGAGTCGTGCGCTCAAACAGTTTCACCGAGAGGGCTTGCTCTAATCGTGTGATCAACTTACTTAAAGCCGATGGCGTCACGCCGAGTTGTTTGGCTGCAGCGGTAAAACTGCCTTCGTTTACCACTAAGATAAACGAAGCAAGATCAGGAAGTAGGGCAATGAGTTTTGGATTAACCATAATTGTTCAGTTCTGCGCAGCGGAATAACGATATTGTCTGGTACGGTTTCACGAGGTTCAAGTGTCACCATCTCGCTTTAACGATATTTTTCCAAAAATGCTTTGAGTGCAGGCAAGCCAGATTCACCAGTATGGTATTGCTGCCAACAGTGATAAATGGCCGTTTCGTGGTCTGCAATCAACACTATAGCTTCTCGCTCAGCGGTTGAATACTGCTGTGAAGCTTTCACTTCTTCATGCCACTCTCGATACTTGATCTCATAAGGCTCCACCCATTTCAGAAGAGTCGCCACCAACTCTTGCCATGGTAAACCAATCCACTTGGTTGCATCTGCCAAGCCTTTATCCAACATCTCTTGGTGTCGACTTTCGATATCCATGCCATTTGTCAGCTGTACAGGTTTGAGCTTTTCTGCGGTGAGCTCTTCCACTTTAATCAAGGTTTGCCACAGCGTTTGTTGTTCACTTTGGGTGTAATGGCTCAAGTAGTGGTTGAAAAAAGCGATGCCGTAGATTTCGCCATAGTAAGCAGCCAGTACGTTATGAATCATGCTGAGAATCGTGATTTAAACAGGGAATACCGCATTGTAGGAGGGGAGCGCACGAAGTGTAAATAGCTGATTAAGAGCAAAAAAAACGCTGCTGAAAAAACGAACAGAACTTGTGAGAATTTTATGAGAATTCGATGAAGTTGCTGATAGATTTGCTCGTCATTCTTAGAGGCAAGAACGCAAAACGTTCGAAACGTAATGCTTAACCTACTCAAGTTACAAACAAAGAAGTAAAGCCGTAAACATGGACTTGAGTAGTTCAACCCTCATTAAAGGATGGAATCACAATGAAAAAACGTACCCAACTCGGACTCGTCATGACTTCAGTCGCTATGGCACTAGGCTCTGCATCAGTGAATGCAGCGGAATTGGAAATCACCGTGACAAACGCAACCAAAGGCATCTACTTTACGCCTCTTATTGTTGCCGCACATGGTTCTGATCTTCAAATGTTCAGAACGGGTCAAGCAGCAACGCCAGAACTAGAAGCAATGGCAGAAGGCGGTGATATCTCTGGTCTTGCTAGTGTGATTGGTAACGCTGGTGGTGCGGTGGTTGAGAATCCTGCTGGTGGTATTTTGAATCCGGGTGTCGCAACCACCTTTACGATGAACAGTGGTAATCATGGATACTTGTCTCTTAGTGCGATGCTTCTGCCAACCAATGATGGTTTCGTGGGGCTAGATAGCTGGAAAATCCCAACGGAAGCTGGCACATACCGAGCAACGCTAAGAAGTTATGATGCAGGTACAGAAGCTAATGATGAACTAAAAGCTAGCATGCCTAACCCACCTTTCATTACCTTTGGTACTGGCGGCACAGGCGTTGAAGCTGCAGTGACTAATGACAAAGTGCACGTGCATCCGGGTAACCTTGGTGATAGCGATCCAACTGGCGGCATCAGTGACCTAGACAGCAGCAGCCATCGTTGGTTGAACCCAGTTGCAACCATCACAATTGTTGTGAAGTAAGGGGGATGTATGAAATACAGAATCTTACTCGTAGCAGCTTCAGTCGGCTTACTCGCCGGTTGTCCAAGCGATGATGATAACGATGTGGTGAAGTCATACCGTTACACGATTAACGTTGCAAACTTGACCGCGAATCAACCAATGTCGCCACTTGTGATTTTGGCTCACAATGACAAATACAAACTGTTTGAAATTGGCAAAAGCGCTTCTGTTGAACTTGAGCATCTTGCAGAAGGGGGCAGCAATGCCGAGCTGTTAGCGCTAAAGGATTCCAATGACTATGTCTACCAAACGTTGTCAGGTAATGGTTTAGTGCTTCCTGGTTCAAGTGATTCCGTAACCTTTACAGTTGACCCACACAAAGCGGGCTACGTTTCAGTCGCTTCCATGTTTGTGAACACCAACGATGCGTTTGTTGGGGAAACGGGTCTATCGCTTAAATCATTGGCGGTGGGAGAAAGCTACGAAATGAGCATGAACGTTTGGGATTCCGGCACGGAATTGAATGATGAACTTGCGGCCACCATTCCGGGACCTGCAGGCGGTGGGGAAGGCTTTAATGCCGCTCGTAACGACACAAATGACGTAGTGGCGTTTCACGCTGGAGTGGTAAGTAAAGATGATGGGTTAGCCAATTCTGCGCTTTCTGCGAACCATCGCTTCCTGAATCCTGGAGCGAAACTCACTATCACCCGAGTCGAGTAATACAGGCTCCGATGACGTCTCCTTTCCAAAGCGTTTGTAGCCGAGCGCTTTAACCCTCATGGCGTCATCGGAACCTTTTTGAAAGAAATTTTGATTTGTTCCGGTCATGTGCAAAGTGAGGATTCTCAGACGCAGGGAAAGGACCATGGAACAGCAGGCAATCAATTTAGTCGCGAACATCTTGCTGGTAGAAGACGATGATGATTTGGCAGAACTGGTTCAAATGCATCTCAAGTTTCAAGGACACCAAGTGTTGCGGGTAACGAATGTCGCCGAAGCTAAAGCGCAATACCAACAAAACTCTTTTGATTTACTCATTCTTGACCGAGGTTTGCCAGACGGTGACGGCTTAGATATCTGCCATTATTTACGTCAGCAACAAGATTGGAGCCCTGTGCTCATGCTGACCGCCAGAGATGGTGAGATGGATAAAGTGGATGGCTTGGAGGCGGGTGTGGATGACTACATTACCAAGCCGTTTAGCGTATTGGAATTTCAAGCTCGAGTACGCAATGTATTGCGACGGGTAAGTCAAACCGTTGAAGTACAAGTTGAAAGAAGCGAACTTGAAGACAGCATGGATTTTGGTCCGTTAAGAATTATTCCAAAATTGCATCAGGTATCCCTAAATGACAAGGACGTCACTCTTACCGCGACAGAGTTTACCCTACTGCAGTTTCTCGCGACGCGCCCGGGTAGAGTCTACAGTAAAGATGAATTGCTCGACCATGTGTGGAATACCAGTCATTCTGGTTATCACCATACGGTGTGCAGCACCATCAATCGTTTACGCAGTAAGTTGTCTTTACCTGAGACTGATCATCATTTTATCCAGACGGTATGGGGCGTTGGGTACAAGTTTCAACCACGACAGTAGTTTTATTACCCAAGTAATGACTGTTTAAGGAGGCGATAGGATGAGCTTCAAATCTCGCTTAGTGGTGTTCACAAGTCTATGGTTTTGCTTAGCTGCGATCGTAATTGCGCTGACGTACAACTGGCAGAAAGAAAATATCGAGTTACGTACTAAGCAGAGTCTGCACAAAGAGCTGGCAAGCCACATGCGTGATGACAATCCGTTAATGATAGGGACGGATTACAACCCGAAAGCGCTTAAGTCGATCTTTCATACCCTTATGTTGATTGGTCCGGATTTTGAAATCTACTTTCTTGATAGCCAAGGCAACATCACTACCCATGCAGCACCAGAAGGTGCAGAGATCATGGGTAAGGTGGAGCTTGACCCAATTAAACGATTCTTGAATGACGAGCCATTCCCAATCTTAGGCGAAGATCCTCGTAATCGTGGCGAGCACAAAGTGTTTTCCGTAGCAGCGATTGAGGAACTCGGCTCAACCGTGGGTTATCTCTATGTAGTGATTGGCAGTACCAGACATGATGCGATTGCCAACGCCCAAGTAGACACACCTTATATTGCGCTCGCTGGGTTAGTTTTAGTGTCTATTTTAGGCTTTGCATTAGGGGCCTATGTGCTGGTGAAACGCAGTTTATTGAACCCGATTGAGCGTGTGACTAATCAGCTTCAACAGCAAGCAGAACATGATTTTCGTCTGCAACCCGATTTTACCCGCCAAGTTCCAGAATTAGTACCGATAGCCAATTCCTATCAGATGATGGCGAAGCATATCCAGCAACAGTTTTTGCAGTTGGAGTATCAATCTTCTCATCGTCGTCAAAGCTTATTGCAGCTTAGTCATGATTTAAAAACGCCATTATCGAGCGTACTTGGTTATTTGGAAACGTGGCGTCTGCAGCACCCCGATTCTGATCCTTTGATTGACGTCGCTTTCCGAAATTGTGAGAAGCTGTCTACACAATTGCACTCTTTGTTGGACGTCGCTCGAAAAGAAGCGCCCATACCGAATTACGAATATCGACCAGTGGATCTTGGAGCCTTGATGGCAGAGTGCGCCGAGACGATGCAAAGCCAGTTTGCTCGCAAAGAAGTGCTGCTGAAAATAAACGTCGATAGCGACATTCAAACCGTGGGTGATAAAGGTCTTTTAGAGCGGTTGGTGTTTAACTTGCTTGAAAATGCGCTGCGTCACAGTCCAATAGGTTATGAAGTCTATTGCCAAGCGCATCTGAGTGAGGATAAATCGCGTATCCACTTCACCTTCGTCAATCATATCGAGAAAGAAGCGCAGGGCGGTTCTTTGGGGATAGGGACGAAGATTGTACAGTCGATACTCATGCTGCATCACAGTTATCTAGAGACCAGCAGCACACCATCTCAGTACCAACAAAAATTCGCCCTTCGAGCAATATCCAATTGATGTGAGAAGGCTCAAGCTTTTAGCTCTATATTTTTGAGTTCAACAGAGCTTTTCTCATATGACAAGGAGAGTATTGTATCTAACATCATGATTACATTAGGTAACTAAGTTCACGAAAGATTCATGCCTGAGATTCATTAATGCTTTTCCACCTTGAGGGATAATCGTTTTTCCTTCCTTGAATTACACTACACTTAATTGAGAAGTAATCGCCTGTGACCCGCGTCACATAAAGGCTCAACCTAATTCTGATCGAGTAAAAACTCGACAAAAATAAATAGGAAGGAATTGCGCATGTCTTCTGCATTTTACCAACAGATTGAACAGCAAATTGAAGAAGTGAAGGCGGAAGGTCTTTACAAAGCAGAGCGTATCATTACGTCTCAACAGCAAGCGGCTGTTAAAATCTCTACTGGTGAAGAAGTACTAAACTTCTGTGCGAACAACTATCTTGGTCTTGCTAACCACCCTGCGCTTATTGAAGCGGGTAAAGCAGGCATGGATGAGCACGGTTTTGGTATGGCTTCAGTACGTTTCATCTGTGGTACTCAAGACATCCATAAAGAGCTTGAGCAGAAGCTTTCTAAGTTCCTAGGCAAAGAAGACACGATTCTTTACACATCATGTTTCGATGCAAACGCGGGCCTATTTGAAACGATTCTAGGCAAAGAAGACGCAATCATCTCTGACGCACTAAACCACGCGTCGATCATCGATGGTGTTCGTCTATGTAAAGCGATGCGTTTCCGTTACTCAAACAACAACATGGAAGAGCTAGAGCAACAACTGATCGCTGCGAAAGAAGCAGGTGCTCGCCACATTCTTATCGTAACGGACGGCGTGTTCTCAATGGACGGTGTTGTAGCAAACCTACCGGCTATCTGTGACCTAGCAGAGAAGTACGGCGCACTGACTATGGTTGATGACTCTCATGCTGTTGGCTTCATGGGTAAAACAGGTGCAGGTACGCACGAGCACCACAACGTGGTTGACCGTATCGACATCATCACTGGTACGCTAGGTAAAGCAATGGGCGGCGCTTCAGGCGGTTACACGTCTGGTAAAGCGGAAGTGATTGACTGGCTACGTCAGCGTTCTCGTCCATACCTATTCTCTAACTCTGTTGCACCAGCAATCGTAAGCGCTTCTATCCGCGTTCTAGACCTACTAGAAGAGAGCGGTGACCTACGTGACCGTTTATGGGAAAACGCAGCACACTTCCGTACTCGTATGGAAGACGCTGGTTTCACAATGGGTGGTGCTGACCACGCAATCATTCCAATCATGCTTGGTGACGCAAAAGTAGCAGCAGAATTCGCAGAGCGCGCTCTAGAGAAAGGCATCTACGTAATTGGCTTCTCATTCCCTGTTGTACCAAAAGGCCAAGCGCGTATCCGTACTCAAATGTCTGCGGCGCACTCTCGTGAGCAACTAGACCGCGCAATCGACGCGTTTATCCAAGTTGGTAAAGACATGGGCATCATCTAAGTTAAGAGACTAAAAGATAACAAAGGCTTTCCCAACTCTTCTGAGTCGGCTCATGGGTAAAGCCTTTATTTCTTCTTTAAACAGAGTAGATGAAAGAATTTTTTGTCACGCATAGAGCGGGGCAATATTTGGTGAATACTATGAAAATTAAAGCATTATCAAAGCTAAAGCCTGAACAAGGCATCTGGATGACTCAGGTTGAGAAACCAGAAGTGGGTCATAACGACATTCTGATCAAAATTAAGAAAACCGCTATCTGTGGTACAGACGTACACATCTACAACTGGGATGAATGGTCACAAAAGACAATTCCAGTACCTATGGTTGTCGGTCACGAATACGTGGGTGAAGTGGTTGCGATTGGTCAGGAAGTTCGTGGCTTTGAAATCGGTGACCGCGTATCTGGCGAAGGTCACATCACTTGTGGTCACTGTCGTAACTGTCGTGGCGGCCGTACTCACCTATGTCGTAACACGATTGGTGTGGGCGTTAACCGCGAAGGTGCATTCGCTGAATACCTAGTGATCCCAGCGTTCAACGCGTTCAAGATCCCTGAAGGTATCTCTGACGATCTAGCGTCTATCTTTGACCCGTTTGGTAACGCAGTACACACCGCGCTTTCTTTCGACCTAGTAGGCGAAGATGTGCTTATCACAGGTGCAGGCCCAATCGGTATCATGGCTGCTGCAGTAGCGAAACACGTTGGTGCTCGTCACGTAGTGATCACAGACGTGAACGAATACCGTCTAGAACTTGCTCGTAAGATGGGTGTAACACGCGCAGTAAACGTTGCTGAAGAGAAGCTAGAAGACGTAATGGCTGAGCTAGGTATGACAGAAGGCTTTGACGTTGGTCTAGAAATGTCTGGTAACCCAGCGGCATTCAACTCAATGCTAACCACAATGAACCACGGTGGTCGTATTGCACTACTAGGTATTCCACCATCAGACATGGGTATCGACTGGAACCAAGTTATCTTCAAAGGCTTGGTGATCAAAGGTATCTACGGTCGCGAAATGTTCGAAACTTGGTACAAGATGGCTTCATTGATCCAATCTGGTCTGGACCTATCGCCAATCATCACGCACCACTACAAGATTGATGACTTCCAAGAAGGCTTCGACGTAATGCGCAGCGGTATGTCAGGTAAGGTTATTCTTGATTGGGAGTAAGGTCGCGATAAAGCAATGTGAAACGCTTTCAAATTCGAATTAATAAAAACGCTTCAAGTGATCCTTGAGGCGTTTTTGTTTATTTAAGTACTAGAAAACTCACGAAGAGATTTATTCAAGAGAGACCCCCTTTCTCACTGAAGAAAATTTATCGGCGGGGTTTGCAGGAATTTGCCTAGTCGAGCAATAAATTGCTTATGAAAAACAAAATTATGCACAAGGTATTATTATTGTCACTATAAGCTTCTGATATTTCGGGTTTTAGAAGTTGGTGCAAACCTTGTCTATAAGGTAGGAGTCATCACCAAACGTGATTATTTTTATTTTATAAGGATTAAGCGATGCCAACTCCATGTTATATCTCTATTGAAGGTCAAACTCAGGGACTTATCACTGCAGGTGCTTGTACTGCGGATTCTATCGGTGATTCATTTGTGGAAGGTCATGAGGATGAGATGCTAGTCCAGCAGTTTGATCATAATGTGACGGTTCCGACAGACCCTCAGTCAGGTCAACCTTCAGGTCAGCGCGTCCACAAACCATTCAAATTTACAGTAGCTCTAAACAAAGCGGTTCCACTGCTGTACAACGCATTAGCTTCAGGTGAAAAAATGACCACTGTGGAGCTTAAGTGGTACCGTACCTCTATTGAAGGTAAGCAAGAGAACTTCTTTACGACGAAACTTGAAAATGCCTCTATCGTGGACATCCATTGTGAGATGCCACACTGTCAAGATCCTGCAAAAGCAGACTTCACTCAAAACGTAACGGTTTCTTTATCTTACCGCAAGATTACATGGGATCACGTAAACGCAGGAACATCGGGCTCTGATGATTGGCGTAAACCTATCGAAGCGTAGAGCTGTTTTTGGACTTATAGATCGTAACTTAGAGGTCATGAGCTGAGTGAATTGGTTCGTTTGTTCTTTCGTAAGCCTCTTTGTGAGTACTTATCTTGTTTATAAAGATTTTATGTAATTTTAGGGAAAAATAATCGTGAATATTAAATACCCACTAGTGGGCACTGTAGTAATGCCTGTTTTAACTTTCATCATGTACAACGCTGCTGCTGAAGCTGCGCAAGGAATACATACTGAATTTGAAGGTCGTCGAGCGGGTTTCTGGACACTTGTCTACAAAATAGCTGAAACTTTGGGGACCACTGGTTCGTTGGTTATTGGTGGTGCTGCTTCTGTGCTGATGTTGCTTTGGTTGGTTAAAGTCATCAAAGCGAACAACGCTCAGAAAGAAGTTGAAGCTGAAGCCTAACTAGTTATCTAGTTCGATAGAGCCGAGTATAATAGCTCGGCTTTTTTATGCACTATTGGTGGACACAATTCAATGTTGACTATCATCTCAATTTCGCGACTAGAGCGACGGGTTCCAAACTTAGCTCGCAATCATAGTTTTCATCTGTTTTCCTAATCTGAGTAGAGATTAGTATGCATTCAGCTGTACAAAAGAGCAGCGTCGAAAAATAAGGAAATACGATGAAAACAACACTAACAACGTTAGGTTTAGCTTTGGTTATGGCGAGTACTGCAAATGCAGCAAACTGGGGCTATGAGGGTGAGCACGGCCCGGAAAATTGGGGTGAGTTCGCTTCTGAATGTGCAAAAGGCCAAAACCAAAGTCCAATCAATATTGAATCAGCGACTGAAGCCAAGCTAGAGAAACTGGATTTCGATTACGAAGGTAAGGCGATTTCACTGCTGAATAACGGTCACACTTTACAGACCAGTCTAGAGGGCAAAAATACACTCACCATTAGTGGCAAAGAGTTTACGTTAAAACAGTTCCACTTCCATACACCATCTGAAAACCATGTAGATGGTAAAGAATACCCACTAGAAGCACATTTTGTGCATGTTGATAAAGTTGGTCATCTGGCCGTTGTCGCGGTGTTCTTCAAGTTGGGTGACGCGAACCCAGATCTAGCTAAGCTACTCGCTAATATTCCAACTAAAGATCAAGACGTAGCCATCAAAGTCCCATTGGATGCTGACGCGCTTATCCCAAGTGATAAAGACTACTACCGCTTTAATGGCTCTCTAACCACACCGCCGTGTTCTGAAGGTGTGCGTTGGTTGGTGATTAAAGAAACACAAACCCTCTCCCCAGAACAGGTGAAAGAGTTTGCGAAAGCAATGGGGCAAAACAACCGTCCAATCCAACCGCTTAACGCTCGAATGATCCTAGCGCAACAATAATGGTAGAAGTGACCCGCCCAAAAAGCCCGCCGATTAAGCGGGCTTTGTGCTTGGTATGTTGAACTTAGAAACCACAATCGTCTTGCGCTTGGGTTTTCGCCATTTGAACTGGGTCAAGCTTGAGTGTTTGCGTAGGGAAAGCAATATCAGCTTCGTGCTGCTTAATGATAGCCATTACCTGTAAAAGGACGTCTTGCTTCACCTCGTGATAGCGCACCCAATTGACCGTTTTTGTGAAGGTATAGATAAAGAAGTTCAGTGACGACGCACCAAACGCGTCAAAGTTGACGATCAACGTCTGGCGTGTGTCGATATCTTTGTGATTTTTCAGCATTTCACGCACGTCATTAATGATCGCAGGAACTTTGTCTGCATCGTCGTAACGTAGGCCAATCGTTTCAAAGATACGTCGATTAAGCATGCGTGATGGGTTTTCTACTACGATGTTACTAAATACAGAATTAGGTACGTACAAAGGACGTTTATCAAAGGTACGAATGCTGGTCATACGCCAACCAATACGCTCAACAGTACCTTCAATTTGGCGGTCAGGAGAACGGATCCAGTCGCCTACTTTAAATGGGCGATCGAAGTAAATCATCAAGCCACCAAAGAAGTTTGATAGAAGATCCTTGGCTGCTAAACCGACTATCAAGCCACCTACACCACCAAACGTCAGTAAGCCAGAAAGACTTAATCCAAACGCTTGCATGACGGTGAGGACACCAATCACAATGAAAAATAGGCGTGCGACTTTAGCGATCGCTTGCACTGTAGTTTCATCGCGAGTTTTCTGCTCAAGCACATAGTCTTCCACGTTAGTGATAAGACGCATTACGATCCAAACTAGAATGCTGATCACTAAGATGAGTTTGAGCGTGCTCAGCCAGTTGAACTCGTTTCCTAGCTCACTTTGTAGAACGATGCCTATTGATACGGTTGCTGGCCAGCACCAAATTAGCGTACTGACGGGCGTTTTTAAGGCTTCTAATAAGAGATCGTCCCAATGGAATGGGGTTTTCTCGACCAGTATCGCGAGGCGCGAGTGCAATACGCGCCAAGCAATCCATGCAAAGAAGCTGGCAATGGTGATAAATAAAACGCTGCTACTCCAGTCTTGATGGTTAGCCATGACGTAAGTTTGAAGTTCTGTAAACCACTGTGGCATGAGTAAAGTTTCTTTTTATAGAACAATGGGGGAAAGGTAGCAGAAATTATCAATTCGCCCTAGAGAAATGATGTTGCTAGCACGCTGCGTATTCGAGCTCTCTATTCACACAAATACTGAGATAATGTTTACTTGGACGTTAGTGATTAAAATGTAAATACAAGACAATGAAACGTATGGTGAAATGTAATTTATGTGTATTAGGTGCTGCGGGGTGTGATTAAACTCGTAGATTGAAAGATAAGCGCTATCATTCGAACCATCAATTGTAGGTTCTTTGACTCATCGCTAACATTTATCACAGCTAAATATGAGACTTTACCGTTACTTTGAAATGCGGAGATAAACCATGGAATTTACGGAGCTAGACAGAAATGCGCTCTACGACATTTGGATGTCACAAAAGGCAAAAATGCACCTTACTCAGATGGAGATGGCAAAGCGCCTTGGCTTAAACTTACATGAGTTTTCTGCGTTGTTGCGAGGCAATGCTCCATTGACGCTAGGGTTTGTGAATAAGCTATGTGAACAGCTTCATGTGCGTCCAGCTCAAGTTATACCATCTCTTACCGATCGCGATGTGTCATCTTCTTGTTCGGTTTACTTACAAAACCGTATTTCTGTAGATGGAGATATTAAAAATGTCTTTATTGAAGGGAATCAGGTAGTGATCGAGTACGAACATCGATTGAATTAATCAAAGAGGCACCTGTGTAAATTTTGTCAAAGACAAAATATTCACGGAGGTGTTGATATACCTATCAGCCATATTTCTTATTTGAATGATTGATGGCTGTGAAAACTTTTTTCCGAAACTTAGATAAAAAGCGTAGACGATTAACTCACCGACTAGAGCCTGCAATTGCGCGGCGATTGAATAATCGTTCTAAATTTGTAGAGCACCTTCTTCCCAATGAGAAGGTGAAGCGTATTGTAATTGTGCGCAATAATGGGCGTATTGGTAATATGTATTTTTTACTGCCGTTCGTCCATCAGGTTCTTCGTCTCTACCCTAAGGCTCGTGTTGATCTTGTCCTCTCTTTCCCCTGGCAAGGTGAAGTCTTTCAGAACCTGAATATCAATCATATTTATTACTCTCACCTGTCTCTTAAAACGATCGGTCAATCGTCCGCATCGATTAAAGAACTGACGAAAAATAGCTACGATTTATTGCTAGCTCCCTCGCCGGGTGCTTGTGATATTTTTGTCTCTGCGTTAATTCCGTCTCAAAATAAGGTGTCATTTAAGAACAAGAAAACAGAAACGGTATTTGAGCACTCATGCGTTACACAGTCTGACTTTTATCATGGAGCTTATAAACCATTGTCCATTTTGCAAGGATTGGGACACGAGCTTCCGAAGCAACTCGATCACGAGATTCTGTTTACGACCGAAGAGCTTGTTGATGGTATTAAACAGGCTCATCGACTATCACAAGATAACAAGCTCAGTTTTGCGTTTTTCCGGGGAGCAAGAGGTAAGAAGCAGCTTACTGATGAAGAATGGAAAGCCATATTGAGAGAGTTTGAACGTCAACATGATCAAGACATTCATTGGGTTGAGGTGTTGAGTCCGGATGTTAGGGCTCCGTTGTTTCCTGATACTGACATTCTTGATTGCAAGAGCTTAAGAGTATTGGGTGCAACGCTGCGGTATCTTGATGGATTTCTATGCTGCGATACTGGCCCACTTCATCTCGCTGATGCGGCAGGCGCGACTTGTTACGGCTTTTACACCGAGACATGTCCACAACGATTTGGGTTGATGGGACGTGATTGCTATCCGATTAAATTGCACGTTGAGCCGAGTAAGGTGCAATTTGAACCAGTAGCGAGAATGGCTTAAATGCAATCAATAGGAATATCCAGAGTAACAAGAGGTGTTACTCTGGATGTGAGAGGTCAGTTTATGGCATCTTCACCAAGGAGTCGCGTGATAAGTCTGAAATGGTTTTCGCTCCGGTGAGCGTCATCGCTACACGCATCTCTTTGTCATATAGGTCGAGCAAGTTTTCCACGCCAGCACCACCTTGAGCTGCTAGAGCGTAAACAAAAGAGCGACCAAGCAACGTGCAGTCAGCACCAAGCGCTAGCATACGGACCACATCCAGACCTGTACGGATACCCGAGTCGACGAAAATCTTCAGATCACCTTTTACTGCATCGGCGATGCTAGGCAATGCCTTCGCCGTCGATAGAACACCATCAAGCTGGCGACCACCGTGGTTCGATACAACAATACCATCAGCGCCGAAGCGAACCGCATCTTTTGCGTCTTCTTCATCTAGAATACCTTTGATGACCATCGGCCCATCCCAAAAGTCACGAATCCACTCTAGATCTTTCCAAGAGATTGAAGGATCAAAGTTGTCACCGAGCCAGCCAATGTAATCTTCCAGTTTCGTTGGTTCGCCGCGGTAAGTTGAGATATTACCTAAGTCGTGAGGTTTACCCAGCACGCCTACATCCAGTGCCCAGCTTGGGTGACGCATGGCTTGGAATACACGGCGCATCGCCGCATTTGGACCACTCATACCAGAGTGCATGTCACGGTAACGTGCGCCAGGGACTGGCATATCAACGGTGAAGACCAACGTTGTTACGCCAGCGGCTTTCGCGCGCTCAAGAACGTTCTTCATAAAGCCGCGGTCTTTCAGAACATACAGCTGGAACCACATCGGGCGTTCGATCGCAGGTGCCACTTCTTCAATTGGACATACAGACACGGTCGACATGGTGAAAGGAATGCCTTTCTTTTCCGCAGCTTTCGCAGCTTGTACTTCGCCACGGCGTGCATACATACCTGTTAAGCCAACAGGTGCTAGAGCGATTGGCATCGCCAACTTCTCACCGAAGATTTCTGTTTCTAGGCTTAAGTCGCTCATATCACGCAGAACACGTTGGCGCAGCGCAACATCACCTAAGTCATCGGTGTTGCGTTTTAGTGTGCGCTCATCGTATGAGCCGCCATCAATGTAATGGAAAAGGAATGGAGGCAATTTGGCTTTCGCAGCAGCGCGATAATCTGTAGAAGCAGAGATAATCATAATAGTGTGTCCTGGCTGTTATTCTAAGATTGCGTCCTGAGTCAATGAGCACATGCTCTGTCAGCGTTTCACTGACTGCCATCCTTTCGGCAGTCGACGTCAGAATTAGAGTATAGATAAGTGATTGAGCTGGGGCGGTTCCATACACAGAACAATCAATTATCTGCACTGAAAAAGGCTGGCACACCGGTCGGGGGGATTGATGCAGCAAGCCACACCAAAAGTCGGGGTAGTAGTGCTGACCGCTGTGCCAGAGAAAGAGCAGGGCGGGGAAACCCTGCATTTAGTCTTACTTCATTAAAGCGTCGGTGATTTGGAATCCGTAAATCAGAATGAGACCGATGATGCCTGTTACTACTAGGTAGTAGAACGTTGGGATAACCGTCTTACGCAGCGTTGCACCTTCGCGTCCTAATAGGCCAACCGTTGCGGATGCAGCCACCACGTTGTGGATAGCAATCATATTGCCCGCAGCAGCACCCACCGCTTGCAATGCAACAACAACAGCACTTGAGATGGTGAGTGTCTGTGCCACTTCGAACTGGAATTGGCTGAACATCATGTTTGACACAGTATTAGAGCCAGCGATGAATGCACCAAGGGCACCAACAGTCGCACTCAACGCCGGGAATGCTGAGCCAACGAGTTCTGCCGCGAAGTTAGCCGTCGTTACAGGCATACTTGCTAGCTCTGCACCGTTGACACCTGAGTTAATAAAGATACGAACCATAGGGATGGTGAACACGAGTACGAAACCTGCGCCGATTAACGTCTTGCTCGACTCGCCAAACGCTTTCCCTAGTGATTTCGCACCACCACCTTGCAGAAGAACGGCAAGCAGTGCAACGAAGACTAGGATGCCACCCGGAAGGTATAGAGGTTGAATTGCCGTGCTGATACCAGTCTCGCCAAGAATGTTGCTAAACGATAGGCTTACACTCTTAAGCAGACCTTTGAACTCAGGGCTTACGCGGCTTGCCACTAGGATAACTGCTAGCATCACGTATGGTGCCCAAGCTTTAGTTAAGCTCATTGGTTTGCCTGGGTTGTCATCAAGATTGATCTTGAGGGAGCCCAACCATTCTGCTGGCCATTTATCTTCGCTCTCGAAGTCCCATTTAGTTTTTGGTACTAGGAAGCCTTTTTTCGCCGCAGTGACTACAATTGCCAGACCAACTAGACCACCGATTAATGATGGGAACTCAGCTCCTAGGAACACGCCAGTGAGTGCGTAAGGAACGGTGAAGGCAATGCCTGCGAATAGTGCGAATGGCAGAATATCTAGACCTTCGCTCCAGCTTTTATTTTTACCGAAGAAGCGAGTCAGCATCATTGCCATAAGTACAGGAATTAGAGTACCAACCGTTGCGTGAATCATTGCAACGCTTGAGGTGATTTGTTGCAGGTAGGCATCCCATGTTGAGCCATGAGCAACCAGCGCTTCACCGATGTTGTGTGTATCTAGGCCTTTATTCACACCGACGATGATTGGCGTACCAACCGCACCAAATGATACTGGCGTAGATTGGATCATCATGCCCATCAGTACCGCGGCAAGAGCAGGGAAGCCAATCGCGACCAATAGTGGGGCTGCGATGGCCGCAGGCGTACCGAAACCAGACGCACCTTCAATGAATGAACCAAAACACCAAGCGATGATGATGGCTTGCACGCGACGGTCGGCTGAAATATCAGTAAATCCATTGCGGATAGTGGTGATCGCGCCAGTGTGTTTTAAAGTGTTGAGCAAGAAGATGGCACCAAACACGATCCAAAGAACTGAGACAGTAATACCTAATCCTTGGAAGACAGATGCCAGTACGCGAGTAGCTGACATATCCCAAAACATTAGGGCGATAGCGACGGTTAAACCGAACGCAACAGGCATGGCTTTTTTAGCAGGCCAGTTGAGACCAACCAATAAAATGGCGGCGACAACAATTGGCGAAAACGCCACAAGGGCAAGTAGGGTTTCACTCATTGGTACATCCTCGTACGCTGACTTCTCGAACGGCTTTATGCTGTAGAGATGATTTTTGTTGTAATGGTTTTGTTAATTTGGCGTGAATTTACCCCTTTATTTTTTATAGATATAGGGAAATAATGAAATTAATTTATTCCAAAAGTGACATAATCGATGCGTGCAGATGACCTAATCCTGTTCTCTCAGGTAGTTGAAATGGGCAGTTTTAGTAAGGTGGCTGAAGAAAATAACCTTACAAATTCGGTAGTTAGCAAGAGGATTGCTCGACTGGAAGAAGAAATTGGCGCTCAGCTATTATATAGAACTACGCGTAAATTGACCCTGACCGAAGCGGGAAAGGTTTTGTTACACAGTGCTAAAAATGTGAAGCAAGCCACTCAGGAGGCTATGGATGCAGTTTCAGGCTTTGGTGAGAATGTCAGTGGACATATCAAAATGTCGGTGCCGACTATCTCAGGTGATTTGATCTTGGCGGACGCGGTTGCAGAGTTTTGTAATATGCATCCTGGTTTAACAGTAGATATGTCGCTTGATAACCGCTTTGTTGACTTGGTCGCTGGTGGATTTGACTTGGTGATTCGTACCGGCTATCTAGAAGATTCGAGCCTGATAGCGAGGCATATTCTGGACTCTCAGTGGGTGGTGTGTGCTTCTCCTTCCTATATTGCTAAACATGGCAAGCCCATTGAACCGATCGACCTGACGACGCACAACTGCTTGCAATACGCCTACCAAACCACAGGGGCAACCGACTGGCAGTTCAAAGGTAAAGATGGCGACTATATTGTAAAAGTCTCCGGTTGCTTCTCTACAGATAACGCAACGGCACTGCGAAAAGCTGCCTTGGGTGGGCATGGTATCGCTTACGTACCGCGTTGTTTGGTTTACCACGATATTCGCAGTGGTGAGCTGGTGGACATTTTCCCTGAGTTGGTCGGCAAAAAGCTCGGCATCTACGCGGTTTATCCTTTTACTCGTCAACCGCCGAACAAAGTGAAGCTTTTGATAGAACACATTCGAGAGCGATACCTCACTATCTCGCATTACTTTTAGTTGGTTCATAAATATAAGAAATGTTTCAATCTATTGGTTGAAATTCGGTGTTTGAACCCTAAGGTAGGTATTGAGAATAAGTCTCAACAAAATAATAAAACAAAACACTTAACTTCAAACGGAGTAACACGGACGTTATGCATTACCCAAAAACTCGTAAAGATTCAGTCGTCGACACTTATTTTGGTCACGACATTGCAGACCCATATCGCTGGCTAGAAGACGATCTCAGCCAAGAAACCGCAGAGTGGGTTTCAGGGCAAAACTCAGTGACCTTCGATTACTTAGGTCAGATCCCTTTCCGCCAACAAATTCGCGATTTAGTAGCGAACAGTCAGAACTACGAAAAGTACTCTCAACCTTTTGTTCATGGTGAATACACTTACGTCTATAAAAATGATGGTTTACAGAACCAGAGCGTTTTATACCGTCGCAAAGGGGATGAAGAGGCGGAGATCTTCCTAGATCCAAATACCTTTTCAGAAGAAGGAACGACATCGCTTGGAGAAGTGAAGTTCTCTAAAGACGACACACTTGTGGCGTATTCCATTTCTGAAGGTGGCAGCGATTGGCGTAAGATCTTCGTCATTGATGTAGAAACTAAAGAGCAGCTTGAACCTGAAATTGTCGATGCTAAGTTCACCACTATTTCTTGGCTTGGTAACAAAGGCTTTTACTACGCTAGCTATGACAAACCAAAGGGCAGCGAGCTTTCGGCTCGTACTGAGCAGCACAAGCTTTACTACCATGAGTTAGGTACACCACAATCTCAAGACAAAGTGGTCTTTGGCGCGTTGGAGTCACAAAAGCATCGTTATGTAGGGGGAGTGACCACCAAAGACGATCGTTTCTTGATTATCACAGGTGCGGAATCTACATCAGGAAACCGACTGTTTTATGTGGATCTCACTTCGGAAGAACAGGCAGTTATCACGCTTCGAGATACAACCGATGGTGATACGTATTTGATTGATAACCAAGATGATACCCTGATTTTCTACACCAACTTAGATGCGCCTAACGGTAAGGTGGTTGGTTACCACACCCAAACTCAACAATGGGAAGAGATCATTGCCGAGCAGGAACAGCCACTGGATATTAGCAAAGGTGGTGGTTACTTGTTTGCGACTTACATGGTCGACGTTTTGTCTAAAGTTCAGCAGTTTACTTATCAAGGTGAGTTAGTACGTGAAGTTACTCTACCTGACCAAGGCACCGTATATGGCTTGCAGGGCAAAGCAGAAGATAAGACGCTTTATTACACCTTTACTAACTACGTGACACCACCAACCATCTTTTCTTTTGATGTAGAAAGCGGTGAGTCAGTACTTTATAAAGAATCGAAAGCACCGTTCGACCGTAAAGAATACGAATCTCAACAAGTGTTCTACACCTCGAAAGACGGAACAAAGGTGCCGATGATCATCTCATATAAAAAAGGCACCAAACTTGATGGCAGCGCGCCAACCATGCTTTATGGCTATGGTGGCTTTAATATTAGTTTGACTCCTATGTTCTCAGGAAATGTCGCAAACTGGTTAGAACTTGGAGGCATCTACGCAGTCGCTAATATGCGTGGCGGTGGTGAGTATGGTAAAGCTTGGCACAATGCGGGTACTCAACAACAAAAGCAAAACGTATTTGATGACTTTATTGCCGCGGCGGAATACTTGATTGAGCACGACTACACTAGCTCAGAGCGTCTTGCGATTCGTGGCGGCTCAAATGGCGGTTTGTTGGTCGGTGCATGTATGACTCAACGACCAGAGCTGTTTAAAGTGGCGATTCCTGCGGTTGGTGTATTGGATATGCTTCGCTACCATACTTTTACTTCTGGTGAGGGGTGGAAGTACGATTTTGGTACCTCTGAGCAAAGTGAGGCGATGTTTAAATACATCCTAGGCTATTCACCAGTGCACAACGTGAAAGAGGGCGTTTCATACCCAGCAACGCTTGTAACGACCGCAGACCACGATGACCGTGTTGTCCCTGCTCACTCATACAAGTTTATCGCAGAGCTGCAAGACAAGCATCAGGGAGACAATCCTGTGCTGATTCGTATTGATGTGAACGCAGGTCATGGTGCGGGTATGCCATTGAGCAAACAAATCGACCTTACTACCGATGTTTACGCGTTTGCATTGCTCAATATGGGAATTGAAAAGCTCGATATTTAATGGACGTTTACTGGTGCAAACCATCAAATTTAATGCACCAGACTGACAATAAAAAATGCCGCGACTTCTATCGCGGCATTTTTCATGGTTGGGGGAACTCAATTTGATTGTTAGGGTGACTAAGCCTAACTTTGAACCAACCAGTCTCGGCGGCCAAACCGAATGGCAGCTATACCATTTTCGGGACTGTGACGACTTGTCGTCACAATATAACTCTAGTTTATGTATATGAAACAGTGATGAATTTAAGCAGCATCATGTTGATTTTCATTGTTTTCAAGATCAAATGAGGCATCAATCAGCTTTCTTGTGTAATCACTCTTCGGATTATGGAAGATTTCTTCTGCAGTGCCTTGCTCCATCACTTCTCCTTTTTGCATCACGAGTACACGGTCAGAGAGCGCTTTTACTACAGAAAGATCATGACTGATAAACAGGTAGCCGATGTTGTGCTTCTTCTGTAGATCTTTTAGCAAATCAATCACCGTTAACTGAACAGAGCGGTCCAGTGCCGATGTTGGTTCATCAAGCAGAATGAAAGAAGGCTCTAGGATCAACGCGCGCGCTATGGCGATACGCTGACGCTGACCACCAGAAAACTCATGCGGGTAGCGATTAATGGATGCAGGGTCGAGACGCACTTCACGAAGCACATCTCGAGCTTTTTGCATTCGTTCCGCTTTGCTCATTTGAGGTTGATGTACAGTGAGTCCCTCTGTGATGATCTCACCAACTGTCATACGTGGAGAAAGTGAACCATATGGGTCTTGGAAGACCATTTGTACATCTTTTTTCAGTGCAAAGCGTTCTTTATCAGTCAGAAGCGCTAGGTCTTGCCCTTTGAACTGGATTTTACCAGCTGATGGCAATAATCCGATCAATGCACGACCAAGCGTTGATTTGCCTGAACCAGACTCGCCAACGATACCAAGCGTTTCACCTTGTTTTAACTCTAAGGAGATCCCTTTCACTGCTTCAAAGTATTCATTTTTGCTCGCAATAAAGTGAGGTTTTACAAGAAACTTAACACGAATGTCGTCTGCTCTGAGTAGCTCAGTTGCACCTTCTTCGATAGGATCTTTATTGCCTTTCGGAATCGAGTTAATCAGCATCTTGGTGTAATCATGCTGAGGGTCAGAGAAGAGCGTTTCTGTGATGCCTTCTTCGACCACTTCACCTTTACACATCACTAATACTCGGTCAGCAAAGTGCTTCACGACACCTAAATCATGAGTTATGAAGAGAATTGCCATTCCCATTTTGGCTTGGATCTCTTTGATCAGGTAAAGCACTTCAGCTTGAACGGTCACGTCGAGCGCCGTAGTTGGTTCATCGGCTATAAGAATATCTGGCTCGTTAATCAATGCCATCGCAATCATGATGCGTTGCAGCTGACCGCCAGAGAACTCGTGTGGATACTTATCGTACGCTTGTTGGGGATTTGGTAGATGTACTAAATCAAACAGTTCGAGCACTCTAGCTTTAGCTTGTTTTTTAGTCACTGAGCGATGGCATATGATCGCCTCCGCTACCTGAATTCCAACGCGCATGTATGGATTAAGAGACGTCATTGGCTCTTGGAAAATCATGCCAATGCGATCGCCACGAATGCTTTGCATCTGGCGCTCAGATTTATCCAGAATCGATTCACCTTCAAAAGTGATAGAGGAGTTGGAGTGCAAAATAGCGTTATCTGGTAGCAGTCTCATCAACGCATTGGTTGAAACTGACTTGCCTGAACCAGACTCGCCTACGATAGACAGTGTTTCACCAGCTTGTAGATCAAAGCTAACATTCTTTACTGCATCGACGATACCATCGTTTGTCGTAAAGCTGACAGACAGGTTGTTCACCGAAAGAATGGTTTGTGTGGACATCACGTTTCCTTGTGTACCGAGTTGTAATTACTTTTATTGCTGTCGAATTTTGTCGCGGCAGGTTCCTATGCCGAGATGCTTAATTGTATAGTGGAGTCACACCTGATTCTGCTGCAGTCATGGCTTGCAAGTACAAGAACTGCTCATGGGCGCGAGTCACATTATCAAGTTCAATCATCCATTGCGCGTTGCGTTGTGCAGAGCAAAACGCAGCCATATGAGCTAACAAATCTTCACTCTGCTTGCTAAGCAATTGGCTGACTCTACTGATTAGGTCATGGCTTTCTAGCTGCAAGAACTGGAACAACGCATAAGATTGGTTAAGTGCTGAAAATGCTTCTTGTTGAAGTCCCAGTTTGTTGAGTATTTCTGATTGCGCAACGCTGGCGTCGCGCAAACCACTAATTAAGCATATGAACTGACACGGCTTGGTTTGTTCGTTTTCGAGTGCAGAATGAATATGACTTGGTAAATGACTGAGCACATCTTCGTACAAGCGATGAGCTTCTGGCCAGTGGCCTTGCTCCATTAGCTGCTCTGCTTTTAAGTAGCGCATCCAGCATTGCTCAATATTCATCTTTGTCTCCACAAAATTCGATTTGAGTAGATATTAAATGAAATTAATTATCAATTGCAAGTGCGACTTGTTTTCATTTTAAAAGCATATAACTGTTCGTAAAATGTCCAATTGAACTGCGGTGGAAGATAAATCACTTAAATTTAAACAAATTATCTCTACACTGAGGTAAAGACAATAAGAAAAAGGAGGCAAGTATGGCAGTACAAAGATTGGAACCTAAACAGCTGTATTCAGCAGCTGATTTGGAAAATATGCCATGTAAGTCGACCAAGGAATTACCTCCAATTGATGAGATCGTAGGCCAAGAACGCGCACAAAAAGCGGTTGAGTTTGCTATGTCAATCAAGGAGAAAGGGTACAATATTTACGCCATCGGTCAGAATGGCCTAGGTAAGCGCACGATGATTTTGCGTTATCTAAATCGTCATCAGCATGATGACGCAGCGCTGTTTGATTGGTGCTATGTCGCGAACTTTGAAGACACTCGCATACCGAAGGTGCTCAAATTGCCATGCGGTATTGGTAATAAGCTGAAAGCGGACATTGAAAAGTTGATGGGCAAATTACTTAACGCGTTGCCCCTCGCATTTGACAATGAGATGTACTACAGCCGTGCCGATCGCCTGAAGAACCAGTTGGCTAATAAACAGCAACTTGAGCTCGATAGCATCAGTAAAGAAGCAAAAGAAAAAGGCATTAGCTTAACTATCACTACTCAGGGTGACTATCAGTTTGTTGCGATGAACGGTGAAGAGTTACATACCGAAGAATCGTTCGACGAGCTCAGTAAAAAAGAACAAGAGTACTTTAGCAGCAGCATTGATGAGCTAGAAGTGAGTTTGCGTAATATGATACGTGAACTGACTGAGTGGGAAGAGACGTTTAGCGAAAAAATCAAGAAGCTGAACGATGACGTGACATTAGACGTGATCACTCACTTTATCAAACAGTTGAAAGTCGATTACGCTGATTATTCGGAAATCAAAACTTACTTAACCGATCTGCAAAAAGATATTGTTGAAAACGCCGACATTTTCCTTGAACAGAGTGGTGAGCAAGGTGAAATCGCAACGGCGTCGTTGGATAAAAAACTACCACGTCGCTATAAAGTGAACGTACTGGTCAGCCGTAACAACACTGAATTTCCAATCGTTGTTGAAGAAAACCCTAACTACCACTCATTGTTTGGTTCAATTGAAACTGCGACCTTTAAAGGTACAGTGTTTACCGATTTTTCTTTGATTCGAGCTGGAAGCCTGCATAAGGCAAACGGTGGTGTGCTACTGATGGATGCACAGAAGGTGCTTGAGCAGCCTTATGTGTGGGATGGATTAAAACGAGCAATTCGCTCTCGCCAGCTAAGTTTCACCTCGCTAGAGAAGGAAGTTACACTAACGGGTGCAGTGTCGTTAGATCCAGAACCAATTCCTCTGGATATCAAGATCATTTTGTTCGGTGATTATCGTACTTATCAATTGCTGCAGCACTATGATCCGGAGTTTGGTGAGCTATTCCGAGTTACCGCTGACTTCGAAGACGAGATGAAACGCACACCGGATTCAGAGCTGCAATATGCTCGTTTTATTTCTAGTGTGGTAAACGATAACAACATGCTCCATTGCGATAAGAAAGCCATCGCACGTATTATCGAGTACAGCTCACGCTTGTCTGGTGACCAAACCAAGCTTTCACTTCACTCTGCGAATATCGCCAACTTATTGCGAGAATCGAACTACGTCGCTCGCCAAGCGAACTCCAACATGATTCGCATTGGACACGTGGAAGAAGCGCTGAGCAATCAGGAAATGCGAGTGAGCCGCTTGCAAGATAGTGTGATGGAAACCTTCGTTAATGGAACGACCTTGATTCACACTGATGGCTCTGCCATCGGGCAAGTGAACGCTCTATCGGTGTTGAGTACCAGCGATCACATGTTTGGTGCGCCAAATCGAATCACAGCGACAACCTGTTACGGTGACGGTGATGTGATTGATATTGAGCGTAGTGTGGATCTGGGTGGCAGCATTCACTCAAAAGGGGTCATGATCCTGTCGGCTTATTTGTCGTCTGTGTTTGGGAAGACAGCGCGTGTTCCGCTGACAACGACAATTACCTTTGAGCAATCATATGGCGGCGTTGATGGTGATAGTGCAAGCATGGCTGAGTTCTGCGCTGTAGTATCGGCGTTCTCGAAGCAACCAAACCGTCAGGACATCGCTATCACAGGTTCGATGAACCAGTTCGGAGAAGCGCAGCCTATCGGTGGGGTCAATGAGAAGATCGAAGGCTTCTATGATGTGTGTGAAATCAAAGGTCGTCATGCTGGGCAAGGGGTGATCATCCCACGCTCGAATGTGCACAATTTGATGCTTCGTTCTGACATTGTGAAAGCAGTAGAGAAGGGAGACTTCCACATCTGGGCGATTGATCACGTCACTGAAGCGATCGAGCTATTTACAGGGAAAGCCGCTGGTGAGCCAACAGATGAAGGGTCATATCCAATTGATACGATATTCGGTTTGGCTCAAGCGAAACTGAACTCTCTACGAAAATAGCTGCATTAATTCCTATATCTTTTGAGATAAAGACATAATTTTTCATAAATAAAAATAACGACAATATTCCGACGGAATGTCGGTATATTGTCGCTAACTTTATGAAATTATGTGCCTTTTACCTAGACAAAATTGTGATCTACCTCTAATATTGGCGCGTTGTTTATTCATGTGGGAATAATCCCACAGGCATGGAAGCAAAGACCAATCTATCCGAGGCTAATCATGCAGTTTTCATTGAAAAATCTGTCAGTACGAACGCAGGTACTTGTCCCTGTACTCTTTACCGCATTCGCATTGTTTATTGCACTGTGGATCACAAAAAATAACCTTCAAGCTGAGCAAGAAGTTGTCGCTTCAAACTCAGATTCTCTTGTCTTTTATAAAGATACCCTTGCTCATATTGATGACCAAGTTTACCCATTGCGTATCAGTGCCGTTTACGCGATCTATGACGTTTCTCGTCGAGATGGCTTCTTAAATGAGTTAAAAGCAGGCATGAAAGAGATTGAGTCTGATCTAGACAAGATCGAAGCCCGCGAAACGTTCCGTAAAGAAGCCGTTCAGGTTCGTAAAGGGATTGAAGCTTATGTTGATTACTCAACTCGCGCTGTAGAGTTCTTTAATCGCCATGATCGCGGCCAAGTATCGGATAGCGAATACCGTAACTTTATCTCTCAATACCGCCGCGTAGGTAACGAGATGGTATCAACCATCAATGCGTTATCTCAACGCGTTAACGAAATTGCTACTGAAGCGACAGCAAGCAGCAACCGTGAGAACATTCGCGTTCAAAACAATGCGATGATCACTGTTCTATCAGTATTTGTATTCTCGCTTGTCGGTGCCTGGTTCTTGTCAGGAATGATCGTTACACCAATTCAAAAACTGCAAGAAGTGATGCGTAAGCTGGCAGGCGGTGACCTTTCAGTGCGTGCCGATGTTGACGGTGATAACGAGATTTCTCAGTTGAGCAAAGACGTAAACCAGACAGCTTCTCAACTGCACGATACGGTTGACCACTTGACTCGCATTAGTGAAGAGGTTGCGTCTGCTTCAACAGAACTAGCGGCAGTTATGACTCAAGCTGAAGCGAATGCTCAACAAGAACTAGCAGAAATCGAGCAGGTTGCTTCAGCTGTTAACGAGTTGGCAAGCACAGCAAACAACGTAAGCGATAATGCAACTTCAGCAGACGCGACAGCGCGTGAAGCGGATGGCCTAGCACAATCTGGCTTAGCAATCTTCCAAGAAAGCGCGCAAGCAAGTGAGCAAATGTCGCAAGCACTAAACGACGCTGCACAAGTTGTAATGCGCTTGAAAGACCAGTCAGTACAAATCAACGATGTGATTGAAGTGATTCGTGGTGTTTCTGAGCAAACGAACCTGCTAGCACTAAACGCGGCGATTGAAGCAGCACGTGCTGGCGAATCTGGTCGCGGCTTTGCTGTTGTTGCGGATGAAGTGCGTATGCTTGCAGCTCGTACTCAGGATTCAACTCAAGAAATCTCATCGATTATCGAAGAGCTTCAAGCACAGTCGGGTCTGGCGAATGACAGCATGCAAGTTAGTCTAGAAATGCTGGCTCGAAACAATGAACTGACGCAACAAGCGAATGATGCACTTGTCGGTATTACTGAGTCGGTAGCAAACATTAATGACTCAAACACTCAAGTAGCGACAGCGGCTGAAGAACAGTCTCAAGTAACACAAGACATTAACCGTAATGTGGTGAATATGTCGGAGCTAGTAAACCAAAACGTTGCTGGTATTAGCCAGAGCGCAAGTGCAAGTACAGAGCTTTCTCACTTAGCTGAGAAGCAGAAAGAGCAACTAAGTTTCTTCAAACTGTAATAGCGATTGTTGATAGCAATAATAAAAATCCCCGAGCATTGGCTTGGGGATTTTTTTTGAATCTAGGAAAATATACTCCAGCACTTCAATGTTATTTGGGCATAGACATTTTCTTTCTTCTTGCTAGTGAGAGAATTTTGTTGTCGTGACGATAGTGGGATTTTGATAGTCGCTTGACGTACATTTCTATACGATGCCTGCCCTTTTTATAAAACAATATGCATTAATATTGAGGCGAAAATGCAGGCTTTATTAAAAACTTGTCAGTTAGAATGCAAGTATTGCTGCCAGTTTTGGCAACCGCATTGGCGGTAATGGTTGCGCTAGGTATTGCTCGTAATGATTTACAAGCTGAATTAGAGAAGAGCACTCAAAATAGCGAGTCCGTGATTCATTACAAAGACCTTTTGGCAACGATAGATAATCAGGTTTACCCCCTCCGAATTAGTGGCATCTATGCCATGTATATCCCAGAACGTAGATCGGCATTTGTGTCTGAGCTCAATTCTATATCTAAAGACATCCATCAAGAGCTGAATCAAATTGCATCCAATCCAGCGTACCGCCAGCAAGCGATGGTAATGAAGGACAAAGTGGACGCTTACATTAAGCATGCACACGACGTGATTGATACTGTGTCGCGCTTTGAACAAGGGTTGTTATCCAATGCTGAGCGAGAAGCTGTAATCACTAATTATCGTCGAGCAGGCAATGATATGGTGGCAGTAATGAATGCCCTTTCAAAACGTGTCAATGAAGTTGCTGCTGCAAGTATGAAGCAGACAGAAGCCGAGAGCCAACGCGTACAGAGCAATGCGACAATGATTGTTTTGTCAGTATTCGCATTCTCGCTGTTATGCGCTTGGGTTCTGTCAGGAAAAATTGTCACACCGATCGTCAGCTTACAACGAGTTATGCGTGAGTTAGCTCAAGGGAATCTGAATGCTCGAGCAGAGTCTGATGGTAAAAATGAGTTGGCAATGTTGAGTAAAGATGTCAACCAAACTGCGGAACAATTGCGTAGCACTGTTGACCAGCTTATGCGGATTAGTGAAGAAGTTGCATCGGCCTCTACTGAGCTGGCAGCGGTGATGACTCAAGCAGAAGCCAATGCGCAGCAAGAGCTAATCGAGATAGAGCAAGTCGCCTCGGCTGTTAATGAATTGGCTAGCACAGCAGACAATGTTAGTAGCAATGCAACATCTGCTGATTCAACAGCTCGTGAAGCTGATGGGTTAGCAAAGTCAGGCCTTGCTGTGTTTAAAGAAAGTGCGCAAGCCAGTGAGCACATGTCACAAGCGCTAACAGATGCAGCCCAAGTTGTGCAGCGTCTACAATCGCAATCTGAGCAAATCAGCAATGTGGTTGAGGTAATCCGAGGCGTTTCTGAGCAGACCAACCTACTAGCATTAAATGCGGCGATTGAAGCTGCACGCGCAGGGGAATCTGGACGTGGATTTGCTGTTGTGGCGGATGAAGTGCGTATGCTTGCTGCGCGCACTCAGAAATCAACGGAAGAGATTAAATCTATCATTGAAGAGCTTCAAGCGCAGTCTGGTTTGGCGAATGAAAGTATGCAAGTGAGTCTAGACATGCTTTCAAAAAACAATGAGCTTGCCCAACAAGCAAATCATGCACTTGTCGGTATTACGGAATCAGTAGCAGATATTAATGACTCGAATACTCAAGTCGCAACAGCTGCTGAGCAACAGTCACAAGTCACTCAAGACATTAACCGAAACGTGGTGAACATGTCTGAGCTGGTCAACCAAAACGTGGCAGGAATCAGCCAAAGTGCGGCCGCGAGTAGTGAGCTTTCCCTTTTGGCAGAGAAGCAAAAAGAGCAATTGAGTTTCTTTAAAATATAAAAAAATAAGGCGCTATTGGCGCCTTATTTTTTATTGGTAGTTTGACACTATTTGAGCATAAGTTTTGTGCCGTTAAACTTCAGTTGCCCCAGCAGGTTTTTGGCGTTGGCTTTACCAAAGTCGTCAAATTGAACGCCATAACGAGCATAATGAGTAGATTTTTGTAAATTACACACCTTTCCTTTCAACGGCGCGAGCATCGGACCTCGCTCACCCAGAACGATATTAAGAGAAACCATTTCACCAACTTGTATTTGTCTGCTCATAGGCGAGGTTATAAAACGGCAACCGCTCTTGGAAAGGTCTCGTATTTCACAATCAGTTTTATAGTCATTAAGATGCACTTTGGCTTGCAGGTTTACTTCATAACGGACTTCTTTACGAAGTTGATACACCTGCATCGTGTTTGGCAAGGTCAAAACTAATACTGGAAATGGCTCTTCAAGACGGTGCTTTATTTGGGCTCTAAAAGGAATAATCGCACCTTCGCCTCGATGCGATAGTGCTTTCACGTTAACCCAGAAACCTTCTTGAAAATAGAACTTAAGGTCGTCATCAGAGATATTGGGGATTTCTATCAATGCACTATTGTTGGAATGACAACCAATAAAAAGGCTAGTAGTAATAAACTTAGTTCCTACTGGTGTGGTGACGTTTAATGTCACTTCACTACCATGTTCTACCATCCCCATAGCATCGGTACTATTTAATGTACTTGCCTGTCGCTGTTGTACAGACTTTTCATGAAGGGCTGCTCGATTGTCCCTTCCACTAGCCGTCGTATTTCTCATTATTATATTCGTCCCTAGGTGTAACGCGCTTCGGCAAGTTTTGCTACAAAGCCGAAACGTAGCAATAATTCTATGCAGTGATATAGTTTGAATCAATAAAACGTTTGCCAAAAATAGGGGGTAAAAGATGCATAAAGTGACACATGACGCTGAAAATTCCATCTTTTGGGTTGATTTGGTGAAAGACCATAAAGCGAAAGTGGTTTATGAGCTTAAGGCTAAAGAGATGCATATTACGTCTACCTTGGTACCTGAAGTACTGCGAGGACAAGGTTATGGCAACGTAATGATGGAAGCGATATTGCCGAAAATAGAAGAATTAGGTTATCGCGTTGTGCCTGTTTGTCCTTATGTGATTAAATACATGGCAACGCATCCTCAATGGGCTCACTTACTGGCTTAATGGAGTTAGTGATCAATCCTCTCTATCAAAACATCGGTGACGAATTAGAGCTAGGTCAGCTTGAACATGTCACTGTGATCCAATCGCTATGGGGTGGCTACGGTGAGTTAGTTAAACTGACTTTTCCTCAGCAAACTGTCGTAGTCAAACATGTCCAACTTCCTAAACCATCAGAGCATCCTCGAGGCTGGAACACCGATCGCTCACATCAACGTAAGTTGCATTCTTACCAAGTTGAAGTCAGTTGGTATCAAGATTTTAGCCAAGCAGTAGATGATCGCTGCCGGATCCCTCGAGGGCTTAAATGTTATCAAAACGAAGCTGAGTGGTTGATTGTAATGGAGGACCTCTCTCAAGCGGGTTTTCCAAACGTAGTTAAGAAAGCAAGCAAAATCCAGATGCAAGCCTGCTTAGAATGGCTGGCTAACTTTCACGCTCGCTATGTTGGTCGCCGTCATGATGCGTTATGGCAAACGGGTACGTATTGGCATTTGGATACACGACCAGATGAACTCGCAGTACTGCAAGATGATAGGCTTAAGCGATATGCTGAGTTAATTGATCGCATTTTGCGGCAAGCTCAGTTTCAAACCTTGATACATGGTGATGCAAAACTGGCAAACTTTTGTTTTAACGATGACGGTTCGGCGGTCGCTGCGGTAGATTTTCAGTACGTGGGTCATGGCTGTGCAATGAAAGATGTTGCTTTGTTTATGAGTAGCGCAGTAGAACCGAGCGAGTGTGCGGAGATGGAATCTTGGGTACTGGATACCTATTTTGCCGCACTAACGAATGCGCTGAATCACTATCAACCACAACTCGATGGTGAAGCCGTTGAGCAAGAATGGCGCCCGTTGTTTGCTGTTGCATGGGCGGATTTTCAGCGCTTTGTGAAAGGCTGGAGTCCTGGCCACTGGAAAATAAACCCTTATACCGAATCGTTAACGAAACGAGCGTTAGACTATTTGGACTTGAAGCAATAAAAAACTCCCGCTGGATTTCAATAGCGAATAAGCGGGAGGTTTGTTCTGGTGGATAGCGGTTAGTTTTTCGGTTTTCTGATGCGGGCCATGCTGTAGGTGTTAATAAACTCACCGTCTCGGAAAGAGGCATCGATAAGCTCACCTTCAATCTCAAAGCCGTGTTTCTTATACAAGCCTATTGCAGCCTCGTTATCTGAATTCACTTCAAGATGTATACGCCTTACATTCAACCAGTTATCGGCGAGTTCTGTCACCGTGCTGATCAGCGCACTTCCAACGCCTAAGCCGTGGAAGTTGTCATGTACACCAATGCCAAATGAAGCAGTGTGAGATGTTCTCGGGCGCTGTGAATGATGAAACCCAATATTACCCACTACCTTGCCATCGATTTCTGCGACATAGCTATACACGCCAGCAGGTATGTTTGATAATCGATCGACCCACATTGCGAGAGATGGCTTAGGGAGTTGCAGGGTTTCACGTTGTGCTTTTGGTTGCGAATAAATTTCGACTAGCGCAGCGGCGTCTTCAACAGTGGTTGGACGGACGATAATTTCCATGCTTCTCTCCTTAGGTTTATTGGAATTAACTTCAATCTAACCAGAGAAAGTTACTTTGAATAGCATTTTTTTGCCTTTACTCTTCAAATGGCTTTTAAATTAGTATGTTATGAATCTCTAACTTTCACTTTTTATAGTGAATTATCATTGAAAACACGAATGAGAGTGATTTTTCGTTGAATTTTTGTACTAAAGAACTTCACCTTTATGGAGAATAATGGTGAATTTTGATTTTTAGAAATAAGGCCATTTTTATTAAAGTGTGAAGTTGGTATCTGCAACGAGTTGATTTTTATCAAGACAGGTTGGAGTTACCCCTTATGAGGTATGGGGAGTACGCCTTTTTAGCGCTATTTATGCTTAACTTATTTAAGAGCAATTAGAGCGTGTTTGAGGAAAACTATAATGAAATCCTCTCAGTCAAAAGTCTCGCAAGGTCGACGTCGATTCTTGCGTGACACTGCCCGAACTGCGGCTGGTGTGGGTGCAGCAGCGTGTGTTCTTGGATTGCAGTCATTGCAGAGCCAAGCTCGCGAAACCAAAGGTGTACCCATTCGTCCGCCAGGCGCGTTACCAGAAGGTGACTTCGAGTCAGCCTGTATTCGATGTGGCTTGTGTGTCCAGGCATGTCCTTACGACACCTTAAAACTTGCCAGTTTGCTTTCCCCAGTTGCTACAGGTTCACCTTACTTTACCGCTCGCGATATCCCATGCGAAATGTGCGAAGACATTCCTTGTGTCGTGGCGTGTCCTAGTGGCGCGTTGGATCATGATTTGACCGACATCGACGATGCGCGAATGGGAACGGCTGTTCTCATCGACCATGAGACGTGCCTTAACTGGCAAGGTTTGCGTTGTGATGTCTGTTACCGTGTTTGTCCGTTAATCGATGAAGCGATTACATTAGAAAACATTAGAAATGACCGTACGGGTTATCACGCGAAACTGATCCCGACAGTAAACTCCGAAGTGTGTACTGGCTGTGGTAAGTGCGAGCAAGCTTGTGTATTGGATGTCGCTGCCATCAAAGTGGTGCCGACTGATTTAGCAAAAGGTAAAGTCGGTAGCCATTACAACTTTGGCTGGCAAGAAATCGATAAGCCGTTAGAGAACGTGTTGCCAGAAGAGACCCCTGTTCCAAGTGGAGCGCTTGAGTCGCTTAAAGGAGGTCAATGATGGCCAAGAACTTAGCGCAAGATGCAGGCAAAGAAGCTATCGAGAAATTGGGCTGGTGGCGAGCGCATCGCTTCCTGATTCTGCGTCGTTTATGCCAGCTGATGATCATTGTGTTGTTTATGGCCGGGCCGACATGGGGCATTCTTCAAGGGAATTTGTCTTCCAGTATGTTGCTTAATACGGTGCCGCTGAGTGATCCTTTGATTGTCCTTCAATCGCTGGCCACAGGACATGTTCCTGAGTTTAACGCTTTGCTAGGTGTTGCGATTGTGTTGGTGTTTTACGCAATTCTTGCTCCTCGAGCCTTCTGTGCTTGGGTGTGTCCATTGAATATGGTGACTGATTTAGCGGCTTGGTTAAGGAGAAAACTCAACCTTAAAGCGAGCTACCGTTGGTCGCCAAATATCCGTTATTGGTTGATCCCTGCCTTGATGCTAGGTAGTGCGATTTCTGGATCGGTCCTGTGGACATGGTTAGATCCTGTTGCTGCTCTTCACCGTGGTTTAGTATTTGGAATGGGGGCGGGCTGGGTACTGATATTGCTCGTATTTGTATTGGACTTATTGTTGGTAGAGCATGGCTGGTGCGGTCACCTGTGCCCATTAGGTGCAACCTATGGTGTCATTGGCAGCAAGAGTTTATTGCGTGTCACCGCTGTTCGACGAGAAGACTGCACTAAATGTATGGACTGTTATTACGTTTGCCCTGAGCCAGACATTTTGCGTCAACCACTCAAAGAGGGGGATCGACGTGTAATGGACCAAACTTGTATAAGTTGCGGTCGTTGCATAGATGTTTGCCCTGAAAAAGTATTTGAATTCCACAACCGATTGAATGTGAAAAATATCGATTAAGGCATTGGTTTTTCTAGATAGCACTGAGCTTCTTCTGCTTTGCTGATTAAAGAAGTACGCTACAAAACTGTTGCGTACTTTTGCTCTTTAGCAGAGGTAATAATGATATTGCGAATTTGTTACATTTGGCAGTATGATGGCGACTTCATATTCTAAGGACTCGCCATGAACACGCCAACGAAAAACTGGAGAACGCCGCAAAACTTTCTTCTACTGATATCCATTATTGTTCCGATTGCTTTCTCTACTTGGATGGCGTTGCTCAATAACTTTGTTATTGAAAAAGCCAACTTTGATGGCGCAGATATCGGGCTGCTGCAAAGTGTTCGTGAGATTCCTGGGTTTCTGGCGTTTACAGTAGTGTTTGTATTGTTATTTATTAGAGAGCAGCGATTCATGTTGGTCTCACTTGCAATGCTGACACTGGGTACGGCAATCACAGGTTATTTCCCATCTTTGTTTGGACTTCTTTTTACTACCTTGTTGATGTCGACTGGCTTCCACTATTTCGAAACGTTAAAGCAATCTTTGTCTTTGCAATGGCTTTCCAAAGAAGAGGCGCCTGAGATGCTAGGAAAGTTCATCTCGGTAGGCGCGCTTGCTTCTTTGTTTACCTATGGTGCAATTTGGGTATTGTTAGAGCAATTGAAGTTAGATTTTAAAACCGTCTATCTGCTGGCTGGTGGTGTCGGTTTCGTCTTAATCGTCGTCATGGCCTTTGCTTTCCCTGAATTCAAAACAGAAGTGCCTCAAAATAAAAAACTGGTTCTACGTAAGCGCTACTGGCTTTATTACGCCCTAACTTTTATGAGTGGTGCTCGCCGCCAAATCTTTACGGTTTTTGCTGGTTTCTTGATGGTTGAGAAGTTTGGTTATTCGGCAGCAGATATTACGCTTCTCTTCTTAATCAACTACTTGTTCAACTTCCTATTTGCTAAGCGTATTGGCCGTTTTATCGGCGCTGTTGGAGAGCGCAAAGCTCTGATGTTTGAATACGTTGGTTTGATTTTTGTTTTCGTAGGTTACGGCTTAGTGCAAACGGCAGAGTGGGCCGCGGCATTATACGTGATTGATCACTTGTTCTTTGCTTTAGCACTCGCGATCAAAACATATTTCCAAAAGATTGCTGATCCTGCGGATATGGCTTCAACGGCGGGGGTTGCGTTTACTATTAACCACATTGCCGCGGTCGTGATTCCGGTAACCTTTGGCGTCATTTGGTTGGTTTCGCCTTCAAGTGTGTTTTACATTGGTGCAGCTATGGCCGCAGTGAGCTTGTTACTGTCTTTAAATATCCCAGCCAAGCCGGGAGAGGGTAACGAAACACGTGTGTTGAGATGGAATTAAGTTAGTACTTACTACTCAATAACTTAACGCAAAAGCTGGCTATAAAAATGGGATGCAGAGGCATCCCATTTTTGTATTTGGTTTTCAACGTGAGACTGGTTCGTTTAGAACGGATACCAAAACAGTTGAGTGTCTATCACGCGTTTGCTAATCGCTGCGGCAACAATCACGACGATGCCTGCCATACACACTATATCGGCTTTGGTCAGCGGCTTTAGGCTGTACCAAGTACGAGATGAATGACGACCAAAACCACGCAATGTCATCGCGTTAGAGATTTGGTCGGCGCGATCTAGGCTAGAGAAAATCAAAGGGCCTAAGATCTTAGAAACGTTCTTCATACGAGTAAACAACGGCGCTTTCTTGCTCAGTTCAACACCACGAGCTTGTTGAGCGTGCATGATGTTTACGAAGTCTTTCTTCACTTCGGGCAAGTAACGCAAGGTCAAACTTACTGCATAGGCGATTTTGCAAGGCACACCCATGCGGTTCAAACTTGCTGCAAACTCAGTAGGATGCGTAGTAAACACAAACACCAAAGCAATTGGGAACATGCTGAAGTATTTCAGTGTTACGGTGACCAGATAGAACAAGGTCTCTTGGGTGAGTGAGTAATTACCCGGTAACGATAACAATACCGTTGTTGAGCCCATGTATTCACTGCCTTGCTGCGGCGCTAATGCGAACATAAACAGCGCATTAATCAACAAAACACTGCCTGTACCGATCAGTAAAGGCTTGTACACATGGAAAGGTACTTTGGTCATTTTTAACAAACCAAGACCTACAACGATCAGTAGAGCAATGATGCGCAAATCAAAGGTCGTAAGTACCACCGTAACCCATGCAATGAACATCAAAAACTTGGTGATGCCATTGAGTTTGTGCAGTGGCGATTGGGTATCGATGTAGTTGATACCAAACTTCATCTTATTGTCTTTCATGCCACTACTTTCTCAATGTCTTTAGCATCATTACTTTGTGAATCTTGAGCTTCTGAAGCTTGGATATCGGCGTTGTTTTCACGCTCTCGACGCGCTTTTTCAACGTCAATAAAGTGCTGCATAAAGTCGTTCGTGTTCTTAATGCCTAACTCAGTAGCCAGTTCATACAAGCTAGTTGTTGCCAAGTTCGCTTGGTCTAACAGTGCAGGGGAACTAAACACTTCGGTCATTGGTGCGTCGGCAATCAACTTGCTGTCAGCAATCACGATGGAGCGAGTGGTGTACTCCAAGACCAAGTGCATGTCATGAGAGATGATCATCACCGTAATGCCAAGTTCACGATTAAGCTTCTCGATAAAGCTCAGCATTGATGTGTAGTTACGATAATCTTGACCAGCAGTAGGCTCGTCCAGAATCAAAAGCTCAGGCTCTAGGGCAAGAATCGATGCAATCGTCACACGCTTCTTCTGACCGTAGCTTAGTGCTTCAATTGGCCAGTGGCGGTACTTGCTCAAACCACACAGCTCAAGGACTTCCAATACCTTCGCTTCGACTTGTTTCTCTTCAACACCACGGTTGCGCAGGCCGAAAGCCACTTCGTCGAAAATCATGTGATGCGAAATCATATGATTTGGGTTTTGCATTACCACGCCAACCTTTTGGCTTCGCTCGAAAATGGTTAGCTCGTTTAAGTCTTGGCCGTTCAAGATCATCGAACCTTGGTCTGGTTCAATCACGCCCATCACAAGTTTAGTGATGGTGGATTTACCAGAGCCGTTTTTACCCAAAACCGAAACGAATTCGCCGCGTTTTACAACGAAGCTAACGTCTTCAAGTGCGTTTTTCTCACCATCGTATGAATAGGTAAGGTTACGAACAGCCAGAAGAGTCTCGGCTTGCTTTTCAACATTGGTTGCTTTTGAGGCTTCAAACCATGCGCTGACGGCGGATTGGTATTGCGCCAATGGCAATGTACTTAAGCTCGATGGTTTTGCATCGCCTTCAATCGCGCAGCCTGCTTCTTTCAAAGCAGAAAGGTAAAGAGGCTCACGGATACCGTACTCCTCAAGAAGCGGGGACGCTAAGATTTCATCTGGTGTGGTATCTGCGATGATTTCACCACTTTCCATCAGAATGATACGGTCAACAGAGCGGTGCAGTACATCCTCAAGACGGTGCTCGATAATGATGATGGTTTTACCTGTTTCACGGTGTAGCTCATCGATAATCTCGATGGTCTTCTTACCCGTCTTTGGATCGAGGGCAGCAAGGGGTTCGTCAAACAGTAAGATGTCGACGTCGTCCACTAAAATACCTGCCAAAGAAACGCGCTGCTTTTGACCGCCTGATAAATCGTGAGGAGAGCGATCTAACATCTGTTCCAAATCGACCATTTTGGCTGTAGCTTTGACCAAAGGGTACATGTCGATGTTAGACATCAATTGGTTTTCCAACGCGAATGCGATGTCTTCACCAATGCTCAACCCAACAAATTGGCTGTCCGTATCTTGCAGTACGGTACCAACTTGTTCGGTGAATTGGTGCATGTCAAAAGGGGCGGTGTCTTGACCATTGATGGTCAGTTTGCCACTGGTTTCCCCTTTGATAGCGTGTGGGATCAGTCCGTTAAGACATTGGCCAAGGGTAGATTTACCACTACCACTTGGACCGATAATGACGATTTTCTCTCCTTTCTCTATCCTTAGATTGATATTTTTTAGCGTCGGTTTGTCCAGCGACTCATATCTAAAAGAGAAGTTAGAAAATTCGATTGTCATTCGACATTAAGCCTCTGTTAAGTTGCGGCTTTGCTTGTTACGTTTTGCGACAGACTTAAGAATGAAGAAGCCCACAATAGCAATAAGAATAGTGTTACCCAGCGCGATGATCGACAGCTGTGTGAATACCTTAGTGAACGGTTCTGCGTACAAAATGGTGTCTAGGAAGGCTGAACAGCCATAACCGAATACGTTGCCCAATAGAGCAAGCACCACGAACAACGCGAAGTCTTTCATATTGAAGTCACCTTTCTCTAAACGGTTGCGAGTCAGAGAAGGGAAAAGACCGATAATTAAACCGACAATACCTGAACCAAGTACCCAAGTGAGCCATACGCCCCAGCCTGCAAATAGGTCTGTAACCCAGTGGCCGATAAAGCCAACCAAGAAGCCTACCAGAGGGCCGAATAATACTGAGAACAATGCCAATACCGCCATTGCTGGTTTCAGCGTCGTGTTTGCAAACACAGGGATGCCAAACATTGGCAAACCGCCGATGCCGTATAGTGCAGCACCGATTGCAATAACCACCACGGTTTTAGCAGAAAGATTCATAGATAACCTCAGTTCAATTGTCGATTTTAAAGAACGTTCACTTGCTTTGTTTTGCAGCGCTGATTGTGTAACAAAGTTTGGAAACAACCAAGCTGCTTATTGTTTGCTCTATTTTTCTTCAAGAAATGTGTGACTGAATTCACGCACCTCATTGACTGGCTTAGTTTTTCAGCAAGCATCAAAAATAAGGCGCACATTATACAGAATATTGATAAAAGTGGGAATGCTATCTGTCTGGATGGCTAGAATGAAAACAGGGGCTGACTGTCAGCCCCTGATTACACTTTTTGATGCGTTTTTCGCCATTAAATTAATGGTCTAGGTATAGGTAGTTTTGCCAACTCTTCATGCGGATAAGCACTTTTCGCATGATAGAAACGTGGGTAAAGCTATCCGAATAAACCGCGACTTCAACCGCTGTACCCATCGGCAGATGATACTCTTCTAGGTCGTCCGTGATTTTTAATGTCACGAACACGCGACCGCTGGTGCGCAGAGCTTCTGTTCCAAGCAGTGAGCCTCGCGCTTGGAATTGGCTCTCACCAATGGCTGGCAGCACGTCGACCACTTGACCTTTAAACACCTTGCCCGGTAATGCACGGAACATAAACTCTGCTTCAAACCCAGGCTCTAGACGTTGCAATGAGTTCTGACGAAACGCTGCCGTATAAAGCTTGTCTTCGGTATGGACGAAGGTCATTACTGGTGCGAGCGGTAAAGGTACCGCCATCACACCTGGACGCAGTGCCAGTTGCGTTACATAGCCATCCGTTGGTGCGGTTACGACGGTTTGCTCTAGGTTGAACTCTGCTTGGCGTAACTCGGCGAGTAAAGATGCCACTTGAGTATTTTCGCCACCCACTTCAGAATCGAGCGCGATTTGCGCCTGTTCTTGCTTTGATTGTGCCACTTCTAGTGCTGCTTGTGCGGCCTTGAACGCTTGGCGACGAGTATCTAATTGTTGCTCGGTGAAGGCGCCACGATCGAAACCACGTTGGTAACGATCAAATTCGCGTTGTGCTTTATCACGTTCTGCAAGCGCTTTGATGACCGCTGCTTCTGCTTCTTGAACGCTAGACTCAAGACCAAGTGCGCCTTGGCTTGCTTCTTTTACTTTTGCTCTTAGCTTGTCTACTTCCGCTTGGAATGGAATCGGATCGATACGGAAGAGTACATCACCTTTTTGTAGCGGTTGGTTTGGTTGAACCGGAACTTCAATGACTCGACCACGAACGCCTGAAACAACAGGGGTGGTTGAGAACACTTGGTTACCAATTTGAGTAAACGGGTGGTTGTAGTTCATCAATAAGATAAGTGTACCGACCAACACTACACCACCGAGTACGGCTGTTGGCACTGTCCACTTGTTCAGTGGGATATTAAAGATTTTGAAAATCGCGATACATAGCGCGGCGTAAGTCAGAACCAGTAGTAAATCCATTATTGTTCCTCCTTACCTTGTTCTTTTTGTTCTGGAGTGCTCGATGCTGCCTTTTCGCCTTTCAGCGTAGAGACTTCTTTTTTCAATTCATTGACTTCATCAATTAGCTCTTCAAGGCGATGATGGATATCATGTGTTTCTTGTTCGAGTTGCTTGAAGCCCCAGCCTCGCTCTTTGCGCCACAACGTTGCCCAGATCCATAGGAATGGCCAAAGTGCATGAAGTGTGAAAAGGCTAACCCAGCCTGCGTAGTGTATTGCATCTTGGTGAGGGTGCTCGCGCTCTTTTGCTATTTCATAAGGAATATCGTGAATCACGATAATTCCGTAGAAGATAACCAAAGCAACGAAAATGAGTAACCCAAGTGCAAAATAGTCTAGAAACATCTTACTTCCCTGTGCTTGTTGCTAAATAGAAAAACTTACGTAAATTAACTGTTTAAGTATTTGATAGAACAATAAGTGAATCAAGTTATTTATAGATCAATTCACAGTTATTGAGAGATACGGCATGGAATACGAAGGAGTAAACAGTGCTATATTCTGGTGAGATTGCAGCGATCAGCGCCGCAATTGTTTGGGCATGTGCGACTTGGATATACAGTCAATTCAGCCATCGTTTTTCTGCTATGCAACTTAACATTGTCAAAGGGGTGATAGCCTCGATGATGATGTTGGTCGTGATTCCTTTTCTCCCCCAAGGTCTGCCAAGCCAAATCGAACCTATTCACCTTGCTGTATTAGCAGTGTCCGGTGTCATTGGTATTGCCATTGGTGATAGCGCTTACTTTTCCGCGCTAAAACGTATCGGACCAAATAAAACGTTATTGTTGGAATCTCTTGCTCCACCGTTATCAGGCGTGCTTGCGTTGGTGTTTCTTGGCTCGGAGCTGACGCTACAAAGTTGGCTTGGTGTGGTAGTGACGACCGCTGCAGTCACTTTTGTTGTCTTTCAGCCCTCTTCAACAGGTGAAGAGACCAATTGGAGTGGTATCGGATTTGGTCTGTTGGCGAGTGTATGCCAAGCAACGGGTGTGGTGATTTCTCACTATGCATTGGTGGCAGGGGATCTTCCACCTTTGTTGGGGGCATTAATCAGACTCAGCATTGGTGTGGTTGCGGTTTGTTTGGTGATTAAAGTCGTTGAGCCAGCACCGTTTAAAGGCATCAAGCAACATATTCAAGAGATGGGCAATAAAGCAATGGGATGGCTGTTATTAGCGATTTTCGTCGGTACTTTCCTCGCGCTTTGGCTACAACAAATCGCTTTGAAATACGCCAACCCAGCGATAGCACAAACCTTAATCGCCACTAGCCCGCTGTTTATCTTGGTGATTTACGCTATGAAAGGTGAAAAGGTAGGAGCGAAGAGCGTGATTGGAACATTGGTCGCGCTCGGTGGTATTTCGCTGTTCTTCCTTTAAGCTTTTGAGCTTTTCTTTAGTAAGTTGAAGAAAGGTGCAAAAACGCCCCAGTTACGGTTGGGGCGTTTTTGTTGTTCAGAGATTTTTATCGCTGAGGACTTGGCTTATAGCTCTGTGCACACTTGGTTTCGGCCATTCGCTTTGGCGCGGTAGAGTGCTTTATCCGCTCGGTAGAAGGTACGTTGAGTATTTTCTCCTTCGTGGTGAGTGGTTATGCCAATAGAAACAGTTAAGCCCCGTTCCCCCAAGATCTCGTGCCAGCCAAACTGATAAATACGCTCTCGATAGTTTTCAGCGTGCATTTCGGCCATTTCGAGTTCGTGGTTTTCAAGAATAACCAAGAACTCTTCACCACCGAATCGGACACAAGAGGCTCCCCGGAATTTGAAATAATTTGCTAGTTCTTTTGATACATTTTGAATCGCTTTGTCGCCTACTAAGTGGCTTAGCTCGTCATTGATCGACTTAAAATGGTCGATATCAACCACCAAAAGTGCAAAAGGGGTGTCGTGGAGCAACAAATCCTTCAGCTTCACCTCCAACCAACGACGGTTATGCAGTGATGTGAGTGGGTCGGTAAACACATCTTGTTGAAGCTGAGCCACGGTATTTTTATGTTGCTGTGTTGTCTCTTTTAGCTCTTTGTTCTCGATTTCAGATAAAATGAGTTTAAGCTGTAGCTCAAAACGTGAGAGCCTTCTTAGTTGTGCGGAGCCTAGTTCACTTATAGGAATATGTTTGACCAAATCGGATTCGATTTGGAATGCTTTTTTTTCATATGTGAGGGCATCTTTGAAATAAGATTGAGATGCACACACATTGCTCATAGCGTTATAAAAATACTTCGCCAAAATAGGTGACGATTGAGTGGGAATACGCTTAGCGAGCGATGAAAGCAACATGTTTGCAAGTTGTTTGTGACCAAAATGGCTCAAACAACTTGCGACCTCCATTTTCACCATTGTAGACAGCCATGGGGTGTGAAGGTTGCCCACTGTGTATTGGATTTTAGCGAGAGCGAGCAGTGCTTTATCATATTCTTGGTTCAAGCGGTGTATTTTGGCCTGATACAAGCGAATTTGTCCTGTTAGGTTTTTATCACTAACAAGAATACTCAGCTCTTCACACTCAACCAAAAGCTCGGCTGCTGCGTTACTCCTACGTAGCTTGATGTAACATGCGAGCATATAAAGCTTGTATCTCAGTCTCAATGAGCGACTGCTAATAGCATGATCAATGGCGTCGATCTTTTGGTAGTACCGCAATGCTCGGTTGTGATCGCCATACGCATCGCATAAGTTGCCCATTCCGATGACTGCTTTCACGTATTCATCAATAAATCCATAGTCCACCGCAATCGTAGTGGTGGTGGTGTACTCATTGAGCGCTTGAGCATACTCACCGATTTCTACCATTCTGTTACTCAAACTGGATTTTATCGTTAGGATGTCTTCGGCATCTTCAGGCAGACTCAACAAGTCTAAAGCAAGTTTTAATTCCTGAATGCTCTCTGTTACTTGCTTTATTTCGGCTCGGTATTCAGCACTGATAATATAGCAGTGAGCTTTTTCTCTATTTGTTGATGCAACGTGTTGACGAACGTGAGACCAGAGAATTAAAGCTTCTTCGCCATTGACAGAAGTTGGGTCTAGTCCAGCATCAGTGACTTTATTTAATAGTTGTTCCATCTATGATGCCTCTGCACGATTTTCTTCAAGTTGTTCTAATGTGAACGGGAAAGTAAGAATATCCTGTAGATACATAATTGGTTGCTTTACAGCTAGGCCTTTTCTTGCCCAAGGGTAAATTTTTATCATTGATTGGATGACATGGAATATTTGCTCAGCGGCATCACCTTTGTCCGCGACTAACATTGCTAAGCGATTGGTGCTCAATCGAGAAATCAGGTCGCTCGTCGTGGTAAGTGAATGAACGAGTTCGGTGCAAATATCAAGGTATACGGGGTCATCATGTTCAATCATAATGACGGCGTGGTTGGAACGTGCTAACTCGGTCTTAAACAGAACGAGCTTCTCCCACCAGTAAGTCTCTGATACCACGTTCGAAAACTGCTTCTCAGGATTGTATTCATACTGAGCTTGAATTCGATTGATCAATTTGCGAGCCCGTTGCTCCAATTGCCGTTTTGAGCTGCGCGCTTTGTCCATGCTGAGGCGGTGAGTTTGTTCTTTAAGCATTTTTAAGGCGTATTTGCGATATTTTTTGAATGCAAGAAATGCCGCTTGGTGGTCACCTTGTTCTTCTGCTACAAGAGACTGTTGGAAACAAATCTGGCTCAGTAACTCACCGTTATCAAAAGCGAGCGCTGACTGCTCAGCAGCTTTAAGCAATTCGCTTGCAGTACAGGTATTTTTGCGTAGCAACTGCAATCGCGCTTGGCTTATACAAGAATGCGCTTTCATCCAGACAAGATCATGCTCCATTGCGAGAGTATGAGCGCGTTGGGTTGCTTCTTCTGCGGCATCGAGTCTCTCTAGGCCTAACAGTGCTAGCCCTTTAAAGTCCCATATCTCTGCCTGCCATGTTTTGTCGTCGTGATCTTTAAGGACTTCAGAGGCCCCGTCTAAAACGGTGAGCATCTCAACAAATTGGTTAAGAAGGTAGTAATCCCAAGCCAGTAGAATACGGGCTTTGCCTTCTAGAGGGGCATTGCGCACACTATTTGCCACTTTGACGGCAAGTTCATGCGTGGAGGCGGCAAGGTCGTGCTCATTGGTAATTCGCCATACATTTCCGAGACCGACGAGGGCTTCAATTTGAATTGCGGTGTCGTCAACCAAGGCTGATTGCTCTAACGCGTTGATCCAGTATTGCTGTGCTGAGTAATACTTTGCTTGGCCCCAGTACTGTAGAGCAAATACATGGAGGATTTCAGGTAGGAAGTCGTCGGTATCGAGTTGGTTTTGTATATTGTAGGCTTGCTTGATGAGCTTTAAACCTTTTCGATACTCCATCACGCACCAACAACAGTGAGACATGATGAGAAGGGACTGGATTTCGCCTTCTGGAAACAGGATTTGTTCCGCACGCACTCTACATTGCTCGGCAAGCTGCAATGTTGTTGCTGGGCTAGGCTTGATATGCCTTCTTAACTCATTGAGTTCAGCTTCTAACTGAAACTGGTTTTTATCCAAAGTCCACATCCATGACTATCGAACAGACAACGTGCCTAATGATGTCTACATATGAGTGTGCATTATGTAAACAGAAAAGGTATCGAATACTGTAATGTATACCTAAACGTTGGGACATTACCACTCATAACTGAGTAATATGTCAAATAATTAGGACAACAGCTGTTTGATAGTGAGTGGCGCATCCGTTACTTCTAAGCGCTGCGCCGCTGTCAGTCCTTGTTTATCCTGATAGCACAAATTATGCCAAGCTCTGAAAATATCTAAAAGAGGCAAAAGCCCCCCAGGTCTCAATTTGCGACGTGGCTCGTTGATGAAGCTCTCAAATAACAATTGAAAACGGTTTTGATAAAACTGAATATGCTTCGTCGTTGCAATGTTGAACCACGATTCAGGAGTATTTCTGTCCCCTGCTAAATAGCAAATGCCTTTGTGTGCGCTGTTTTGAGATGAAATAGCCCAACGATCCCGCCACCAGCTCATATATGCAATATCTACTTTGCCAAATGGTGCCGACATGTCCCATTCTGGATCTTCTTCTACGTATAAAAGATCAACATTTTTTTGTTGAATACGTGATAGACAAACGCTCAACGCTGCAGAGCGGAGCAGTGGGTCTTGTGGCATGTAGATAGACACGCGTTTTTCTGAGCTACACATATCCAAAACGTGGAGATAATGTGCGTAAGACGTATAAGGAGGTCTGATCAATGCCCCTTTGGATGGGTAGTGGAATACTGAGAAATTACCAAGAGGATCTTCCACATTGCCTCTTGCCAAAATGGTTTGGTATTTTTGGTCGATACGTTCACGTAGCTTTGTTGAAGGCTCTGGTAGTGCTTCGCTGGCCTCTGCTGTGTAATCTTGAGACACAAAACGTGAAATGTCTTCGTAAGGGTTATGATCAATAGAGCCAACAGGCTCTTCATTCGAGGAATAGTTTACGTGTTGACACAGGATGTACCCCGAGTGCGCTTCCCCTGAAACGATCCAATAAACGCCATTGTTGCTTTGTGGCTGAAGAGAGACAAAGTTAGAGGCAAGTTCATAGTGGTCAGCATGATTGACCCAGCGAGCGTCAATAGTCGCAAGCTTACGGCGACAACGACTAGCAATATGATCAACATGATCGTAGAACGTTTTTGGATTGATACTGAGCTTACGGCAGATTTCACGTACGGAATAACCTGTAAACAATAAACCCATCAGGTTTTCTTGAAACTGTAGCTTCTTGTTAGCACCAGACCATTTATCTACAAAGGTGCTTTGGCATTCTTTACAACGGTAACGCTGACGATCGCCGCTGTAGCCAAAAGCATGGTAAAGGTGTTTGTGGGTGTGGACTGAAAGTCCGAAGTTGTCACATTCATCGTTGCGACATGCAGGTAAGCCATCACTGTGTACGTGACGAAGACGATGAAGTTCATTCACTACATCGCGATTGTTAAGTAAGGGGGGGAAAGCTCCACATTCACGGCAGACCATCGCCGGACGTTTAGGGTTAGCATGTTGCAACACATAACGTTTTGCATCACTCAATCCAAAGTTGTCACACGCCAATGTTTTACAAAAGTTGAGTTGTAACCCATCTGCGTCTTTTGGCAGTTCGCCGTTAGACACAATCGCCCCCTCGGGATAATTCAGGCAGCCGGTCAGGCCCCGGCTGCAAATTACTACTTAAGTATTTCTTAGATGTTGATTGCTGTTTCTAGAGCAACTTTCATCATGTCGTTGAACGACTTTTGACGCTCTTCAGAGCTTAGTTTTTCACCACGGATGATGTGGTCAGAAACTGTTAGGATAGTTAGAGCTTTCGCACCTAGGTCTGCAGCTACGCCGTAGATACCTGCTGCTTCCATATCTACACCTAGGATGCCAAGTTTTTCCATCTTCTCGAAGATGTCAGCTTCTGGTGTGTAGAATAGGTCTGCAGAGAATACGTTACCTACTTTAACTGGTACTTCTTGAGCACGCGCTTGGTTAACAGCTTCTTCTAGAAGGCCGTAATCAGCGATTGCTGCGAAATCGTGGTTGTTGAAACGGATACGGTTAACTTTTGAGTCTGTAGAAGCACCCATACCGATAACAACGTCCATTAGTTTAACATCGTCACGTACTGCACCACAGCTGCCTACACGGATAACGTTTTTCACGCCGTACTCAGCGATTAGCTCGTGTACGTAGATGCAGCAAGATGGGATACCCATACCGTGACCCATAACAGACACTTTCTTGCCTTTGTATGTGCCAGTAAAGCCGAACATGTTGCGAACGTCACAAACTTGTTTTACATCTTCCAGGAAAGTTTCTGCGATGTATTTAGCGCGCAACGGGTCGCCTGGCATTAGAACTGTTTCAGCGAAATCACCTGGTTGTGCGTTAATGTGTGGGGTTGCCATAAGTGCTCTCCAAAGTCTTGTTCTGATAAATCGCCTTTATTATAGAAGGCTATTACCAATTCTGTTGAACTTGTTCGTTTTCGTTGGGGTAATAATATCGGGACACGCAATACACCCTTGAGAGATAAGTCACAAAATCATGGGTTTTAGTGTTCAATCATTCTGTTGATAACTAAATCTGTTGAAAGCAAAAAGGCAATCGATTTGCTTTTGAGCAGTTTGTCGATTGCGCGCACAAAATCTCGGCTTTAAGCACAAAAATTTTTCTTCAAAGTTTCTGATCGATATTCGAGGAGAGTGAGTAAAACGATTAAATTGTACAATTTATTTTCTTGTACAATGTAAATTAACTTGCTATAAGTTATACAACAAAACATTTTGTATAGGATGCTTCGTTATGGAATCTTCAATCAAAGTCGGTATCAGTTCTTGTGTACTTGGACAACGAGTGCGTTTCGATTCAGGACATAAAATCAGCAACTTCGTAACGAAGGAATTAGACGGCTACTTCAGCTTTGTGCCAGTTTGCCCTGAAGTAGGTGTAGGCATGTCTGTGCCGCGTCCGACTATCCGCCTAGTCAGTAATGAAGAACGTATTGCATTGGTCGAGACAAAAAATCCAGACAACGACCACACAGACAACATGCTCGCTTACTCAGAAAATAAAGTGAACGAACTACAAGGTGAGCAGCTGTGCGGTTACATCGTTTGCGCTAAGTCGCCGACTTGCGGCATGGAACGTGTAAAGGTGTACAGCAAAAACAACGCGGCAAAAGAAGGTGTTGGCTTGTACACCCGAACTTTAATGGAAAAAATGCCATGGCTACCAGTTGAAGAAGATGGACGCTTGAATGATCCGGTATTGAAAGAAAACTTCATCACTCGCGTTTACTGTTTGAATGATTTTTATGAGTCGATGGATGGAGAGCCAACCCGCGGCAAAATTATCGAGTTTCACTCGCGCTACAAGTTGACGCTGATGGCGCATCACCCCGAATCGTACCGTTCTCTTGGGCGCTTAGTGGCCGATGTGGCGAACTATGAAATTGAAGAGTTCTATAACGAATATCGCCTAGGTTTGATGAAAGCACTACAAAACCGCGCGAGCCGTAAAAACAACACCAATGTGTTGATGCATTTACAAGGGTACTTTAAGCGTTCACTGAACAGTGATGAAAAAGCAGAACTAGCGACAGTGATCAGTGATTACCGTACTGGTTTGTTACCATTACTTGCCCCGTTAACGTTAATTAAGCACTATCTCAACGCATACCCAGATGCGTACTTACAAAAACAGAAATACCTAGAACCATACCCACAGGAGATGAGACTTCGTTATGGATTGTAGCCAGGAAGAAAAACTATACGCGATTCGAGATGTATCTGAGTTAACGGGTGTAAAGCCCGTTACTCTGCGCGCTTGGCAAAGACGCTATAACTTGATTCAACCGCAAAGAACGGAAAAAGGGCATCGTTTATACCGCCAACAGGATCTGGACGTAATCCGAGAGATTCAGGGGTGGCTAGCGAAAGGCGTTGCTATCGGTAAGGTGAAAGGGCTACTGGGACAAGAATCAGACGTTGATGTGACAACAGAGAACCAACGCCTAGAAGAAGTTGAAGTGATGCTGAAAGCTTTGTCGGAGCTTAATCGTGGCAAAACAGAAACGCTCTTATCTAACGTATTAAAAGAGTACCCACTTAATATTGTGATTGAACAGCTGATAAATCCAGTATTTGAAGCATTAGATTTAGTGAAGGTCTCGCTGCGTTCACTACAACTTGGTTTGTTCCAAACCTGTTTGATTACTCGTCTCGCGCTAGTGGTTGATTCAGAGAATAAAGCTGCATCAAAAGGAAAATGTCTATTGATAAGCTTTGAACAAGCACGGGAATCAGAAAGTTGGGTACAAGCCGCAATACTGTGCGAGCAGGGCTATCACATTACTTTGATCGATAAAGTAGAAGACGTTTCTGGTTTGATTGACCATGACGTGCTCTCTCGTTATCAATTCGTCCACTTCTTCTCAAACAAAGCACTACCTATCAAGCAAGTGGAAGTGCTAACCATTTTACAAACACAGCTTCCAGAAAAGGTTCGGTTTTCTGAAGTGATAGAAAAGCTGCACTTTGCTGCCTAAAAATACCCTCGTAAGGAGACGACATGATTCTGGTTTGGTTTCGACGTGACCTAAGAACGTTAGACCACACAGCGCTTAAGGCTGCTCTTGATTCTGGGCAGCCTGTTGTTGCCGGTTTTGTTGCAACGCCAGAGCAATGGCAAGAACACCACATGGCACCCATGCAGGCGGACCTTATTGCAAGACGTTTGGTGCATCTTGAAGAAGAGCTCACAGAGCTTAATATCCCACTTCTGTATAAAGAAGTACCCAAATTTTCTGACGTGACTGAGGTCATCAAGGGTTGGGCAATATCATTGAACGCAGAAAGCGTCATGGCGAACATCCATTACGAGGTCAATGAACAAGCGCTAGACCGAGAGGTTTCAGAGGTTCTTGCTAAAAGCAACGTCACGTTCGAAGCTTTCCACGACAAATGTGTTCATGCGCCAACTACGGTGTTAAACAAGCAAGGTGAATACTTCAAGGTATTCACGCCATTCAAACGTGCTTGGCTGGCGAAGTTCCAAATGCCAATGGTGTGGAAACCAGAACCGCAATTAAAGCTATCTGATGATGCACTTAAGCCAGTTGAAACTGATCGATATCATGCTGATGTAGTTTTTTCTTATCCACGTGACTCAAGTGAGCAATGGCACGCCTCGACCGGAGAGATCCTCAACCGATTAAGAGAATTTGCTCGAGAGCGCAGTGATGCTTATAAAGCAGAAAGAGATCTTCCTGCTGTTGATGGAACCAGCCAACTATCTCCCTACCTTGCGATTGGTGCGTTATCGCCAAGACAATGTATCGCTAGGCTTTATGCTGAGAGTCCTCATTCTGAGCTTACTGAAGGTAAAGCAACATGGTTGAGCGAAATCATCTGGCGAGAGTTCTACCAGCACTTATTGGTGTTTGAACCAAAGCTAGTAAAAGGAAAAGGCTTTATTCCGTGGGAAGATAAGATTGAATGGTCTTATGATGAAACGGCGTTCGAGCGTTGGAAAGCGGGAACGACTGGCTATCCTATTGTTGACGCTGCCATGCGACAACTCAATGAGACGGGCTGGATGCACAACCGCCTACGCATGATAGTGGCAAGCTTCTTAACTAAAGATCTTCATATCGATTGGCGTTGGGGGGAGGCGTACTTTATGAGTAAGCTGGTGGATGGAGACTTTGCGGCCAACAATGGAGGTTGGCAATGGTCGGCATCTACGGGGTGCGATGGGCAACCTTACTTCCGTATTTTTAACCCAATCAGTCAGGGCGAGAAGTTTGACTCTGATGGCACATTTGTTCGCCATTGGGTGCCGGAAATTAAAGAAGTGCCAAATAAGTTTATTCATAACCCTTGGCTATGGAGCAGTTTTAATTTACTGGATTATCACAAGCCTATGGTTGATCACAAGGTAGAAAGAGAGATAACCTTACGGCTCTTTAAAAACGCCAAGGAATAGAGAGAGATGCCTAGTAAGAAGCGTCTGATGTGTGTCGCTAAACGAACCCTATTGTCTGTATCGTTGTCTTTGGTGAGTGGCTTATCATTCGCAAAGATGTACGAATTGCCGGAAGACGGGGCGAAGGTGATTGGTCGCATGGAGAACCATGTGGTCGAACAGGGCGAAACCATGGCAAACATTGCTAAGCAATATGATGTTGGTATGCTGGCGTTAATGGCAGCCAACAAAGGCGTAGACCCTTTTTTACCAAGAGAAGGGCACGTACTTACAATACCTACTCAGCTCATTCTGCCTGACGTCCCTCACGATGGCATAGTTATTAACCTTGCTGAACTGCGCCTCTACTATTTCCCGCCAAAGGAAAGTGTGGTTCACGTTTTTCCGGTTGGTATCGGTCGAATAGGTCGTGACACGCCCGAAATGACAACGAGCATCAGTCAGAAGCGTCCCAACCCTACTTGGACACCACCTTCTTCCATCCGCGCAGAATATAAAGCGAAGGGCATTGACCTCCCAGCTGTTGTACCTGCTGGACCGGATAACCCGTTAGGTATGTTTGCATTGCGCTTGGCGTATGGTCATGGAGAGTACTTGATCCACGGTACTAACAAAGATTTTGGTATTGGCATGCGCGTCAGTGCGGGTTGTATTCGCATGGATCCTAATGACATCGAATGGTTGTTCGACAAGGTGCGTCGCGGTGAAAAAGTGAAGATCATCAACCAACCGGTAAAAGTAGCACTTGAACCAGACCGCAGCGTGTTTGTTGAGGCACATGAACCCTTAACTCGCAGTAATGGCGAAAAAGATCACCTACAAATTCCACAAGCGTTGGACTGGTGGTTGGATGAATACGGGATGACGAATGCGAAAGCAAAAGCAGCGATTGCTGCGCAGAATGGTGTACCTGTAGAAGTAACCGCGCCTTAACAAACGTTAAAGCGCGGAATCACATCTTACTTAGTGTAAGACTGAGCGATGTTGTCGATACGCTCGTTAGCACGTGCAGCTTCTTCTTGTGCTGCCATAGCTGCTTCACCAGATTTTTGAACGTTAGATTGAAGCGCTTGAACGTCTTGGCTTAGCTGGCTAACTTGGTTGCTTAGTTCGTCTAGTTTTGCTGCGTTAGCTGTTGCTGCATCATCAGATGAAGCACAACCTGCTAGTAGAAGTACTGAAGTTGCAGCAGCTGCGATCAACGTTTTGTTCATGTTAAGAACTCCTTGCTTATAGTTGAAGTTACGCTCTATACATTCTTTGTCATATAGTCGCGAATTAAAATGTATGAACATTTTATCAGTACATGATGTAGCAAAAGTCAAAAAAATCCAAGGATTTCATATATTCCTCGGTTTTTTCGCTGACCATGTGATTACAATTATCAAGAATGTAAATTGATGGCCAATAATCTCCCTTCTCAACAGTCCTTTTTTGCTACGTTCCTGATATCAATAATTTAGACGATATTTACATAAAAGAAAGGTAATACATGAAAACTTTATCCCAGTAGTAAATTTATATTGTGTGATCTCTATCTATACTCCTATGATTTGCGGTATTATAGAGGGCTTTTATTTTTTGCTGCGTTAGAGCGGAAATGACACGAAGAAAGCGCTCAGACAATGACTATTTATTGGAGAATACTTTGCAATTTAAAGATCTAGGCCTAGACAACCGATTGTTGAAGAACCTAAAACACTACGATTTCAAAAAAGCGACTGACATTCAAAAGCAGGCGATCCCTGTGGCGATTGCAGGCAAGGATCTATTGGCATCTTCGAAAACGGGTTCGGGTAAGACTTTGGCGTTTGTATTGCCGATGCTTCATAAGTCATTAAAGACGAAGTCGTTTTCAGCGAAAGACCCGCGAGCAGTAATCCTCGCCCCAACGCGTGAGCTAGCAAAGCAGGTATATGGTGAACTGCGTTCAATGTTGGCCGGCTTGACGTATGATGCAGCTTTGATTCTTGGCGGTGAAAACTTTAACGATCAAGTTAAAGCGCTGCGTCGTTACCCAAAATTCATCGTAGCAACGCCAGGACGTTTAGCTGACCACTTGGAGCACCGTTCACTTTATTTAGATGGTTTAGAAACCCTCATTCTTGATGAAGCTGACCGAATGCTAGATCTTGGTTTTGCGCCAGAATTGCGTCGAATCCACAACGCAGCTAAGCACCGTCGTCGTCAGACATTGATGTTCTCTGCAACTCTTGATCACGCAGAAGTGAACGGTATTGCTTCTGAGATGTTGAACGCACCAAAACGCATTGCCGTTGGTGTATCAAACGAAGAGCACAAGGACATCACTCAGAAGTTCTACTTGTGCGATCACTTAGATCACAAAGAAGCGATTCTAGAGCGTGTGCTTGAAGAAGCAGAATACCGTCAGGTAATCATCTTTACAGCAACGCGTGATGACACTGAGCGCCTGACTGAAAAACTGAATGAAAAGAAACTTAAAGCGATCGCGCTAAGCGGCAATTTAAACCAGACTCAGCGCAACACCATCATGAGTCAGTTTGAGCGTGCAGTATTTAAGATTCTGGTAACGACAGACGTCGCTTCTCGTGGCCTAGATATCGCTACAGTGACACACGTAATCAACTTTGATATGCCTAAGCATACCGAAGAGTACGTTCACCGTGTTGGTCGTACAGGTCGTGCGGGTAACAAAGGTGATGCTATTTCATTGGTTGGCCCTAAAGACTGGGATAGCTTCAAGCGTGTAGAAACTTACTTACAACAAGATTTGAGTTTCTCTGTATTTGAGGATTTAAAAGGTAAATTCAAAGGCCTGAAACCTCGTAAGCCAGATTTCCGTAACAAGAAAGCGGCACCAAAGAAAGCGCGTCCTCAAGCGAAGAAAACGGCGAAGAAGCCAGCTAAGCGAGATAAAGGTTTCTACCAAAACGTGGCGGTGGGTGATAACGTATTTATCCCTAAGAAAAAGCCAGCGGAGCCAAGTGCTGAGGATTAATCTTCACCGTATTGCTTAATTGAAATGTTAGGAAAATCCGAGTTTTCAAGCTCGGATTTTTTGTATCTGCCTCTTTTTGTTTACTAACAATGAACGTGTGTTCAAGAGTCTTTGATTTTTCTAAACGGAATTCTTGCTTAGCATGGTTGGTGTGAAGAGGAGAATCAAGATGCAGCAAGACGAACGATGGTCACAAGAAAAGCAATGGTTAGAACAAGTTGATATGAGTCTAACAGACAAACAGTGTCACGCATTGGGGTGGCTGAGGTGCAGTGTTTTGACCGAAATGTTGTCATTTCTGTGTATGGCATTAGTTAGCTGCACCTTGGTGCTGGTTCGAGGAGGTTCCCATGATCACTGAAGAATCTCAAATGGGCGAATTGATTAAGTCGGTTGTGGTGTCCTCGCTTTATTTTGTTGGGTTTCTTGCTCTACTTTGGGTTGTGACGAGTCACTTTTTTTAGTTTACCTATCTTCCTTGAGTCACCTACTTAAGAAGAAAAGCAACTTTCGTCACCTTGTCGGGTGGCGTTTTCATTTCTAAATTCTTCATTGCATAACAATAGATGACTTATCTAACAATAGACTTACCTCACAGTGCATTCATCCATGATGTAAACGTTTGGCATAATAAAAACCGATAAAAATATCACGAAATCGTGTAAATGATAATTGATATCATTTTTATTTAAGGGCAAAATACGCAGAATAACATTAATCCTATAAATAGTTGTGTCATTTATATGAAATTCTGTCATGTTTTTTTGGGGCTCTTGGTGACCTCTTTGCCCAGTGTGGCCGCGGATAACTTTGATTGGCTGAGAGACGATTCCAGACAAGATGAGCGAGTCCTTTCTTACCTCAAACAACAAAACCAAAAGACAGAAGAGTTTCAGCAGAGTTATGCAACCATCACTGAAAGCTTACTTGTTCAATGGGAAACCATGTCGGGTGAGAAAGGTGATAAGCCTTGGGTGATTAAAAATGGACAAGAATGGAACCTAGCGCGTCGACAGGGCAACTTCGCTTTGCTGTCACGAGCAGATAAAAATACGCAAGAGAATGTGGTTTATGATTTCTCCTTGCGCCAAGCAGAGCATCAGTATTTCCAAATTGGTCAATGGCATGTTCAAGCTAATTCGTTACTGTTTACTGAAGACATTGATGGCAGCGAGCAATACCGTGCAGTGTTGGTAGACCTTAAGCACGGCAAAGCGCTTTATCTGATCAACAACGTAGATAGTGGGGTTCTGCTTTCACCAAATGGCAAGTTTGCTTTCGCTGTCTCAAAAGAAGCGAAAACTCAACGTCCTTACCAAATCGTTCGAATTAATACTCAAACCAATGAGCAGAAAGTACTTTGGCAAGAGGACAAGACCGATTGGCTCATGTCTTTTTATCCCTCAGCCGACGCGCGTTTCGCACTGGTACAAAGTAACAATGAATCGACCACCGAACAAAAGATCCTAGCCCTTGATTCTGGAGAGCTAACGGCCTCGTTACGTAAACCGGAATCCGGTGTGGAGTATTACGCGGATGTTGCTCAAGACAGAGTCTTTATCAACAGCAATCTTAATGGTCAGTTTGGTTTGTTTGAAACTGCGATGCCCGAGAAACATGCGGACACTGCTGAGTTTAATTGGAAGTCTTTCTTACGCTCAGAAAATGGCGTAGAACAATTTTACTTGTACGATGCGGGACTTGTGGCATTAACCAAGCAAGACAACAGCTCGATAATCTCAGTGTATTCTTATGATGGGAAGGCGAAGAAAGCGATCCCTCTAGAGTCTGAAGGTCGCGTTGCTTGGTTAAGTACACTTGGAGACTACCGCTCTAACAAAATCCGTATTCGCAGTATGTCGATGACTACACCGCCATTGTGGGAAGAGTTTGATGTAAAAACACTAACGAAGACCAGCTTATCTCAAGACGTTTACCAAGGTTTTTCCAGCCAAGATTATGTTTCTAAGCGCATTATGGTTGAAAGCCATGGTGTTCAAGTACCAGTGTCTCTTGCTTACCGCAAAGATAAGCTCAGCGACAACGCTCCTGTTGTGCTGTACGGCTATGGCGCTTACGGGTTTACCATGAAACCTTACTTCATGCCTCAAACCGTGAGCTTACTGGATCAAGGCGTTATCTACGCGATAGCGCATGTTCGTGGTGGCGGTTACTTTGGTGCCGACTGGCACGAGCAAGGCCGAGGCGTTCTTAAAGCCAACTCTATCAATGATTTCACGGCGGCTGCACAAGCGCTTAAACACTTTGATGGTGGTGAACGTGATGTCTACGCGATTGGATCGAGTGCTGGTGGTACTTTGGTTGCCGGCTCGATCAATCAAGCTCCGGACTTGTTTGCTGGCGCGGTGATGAAGGTTCCGTTTGTCGATGTTGTTGCCAGCATGTCCGATACGACGTTACCACTTACCGCACAACAATATGGGGAATGGGGGAATCCGACACTCCCAGAGCAGCTCAAAGCGATGCAAGCTTATGATCCTATTCTCAATATCCACAAAGACGCTTACCCACCCATGTTGGTTCAAGTCGGATTAAACGACCAACGTGTGCCTTATTGGGAAGGCGCGAAGTATCTCGCTCAAATTTCGTCGACCAGTGAATCGACAGGCCCTTATTTGTTGCAAACGGATTTTCACTCTGGCCACCGCATGGATCCAAGGCAGGCAAGAGAGCAACAAGCGAAGGAATACGCATTTCTACTATCACTAATTAAAACATCTAAAGCGGAGCAGTAAATGAAGCTTACCCCAGTGTCAGCGGCAGTACTTTCGGTACTTGCTGCCAGTCAAGTGCACGCCGAATCTAAGGTTTTCTCAATGGAAGAGGTGGTTGTAACCGCCAATAAAATCGATCAGCCATTGTCAAAAGTGGCAGGTAGTGTCGCGGTTATCACAAACGAGCAAATCGAAGAACGAGGCGAAACCGAGCTTTATGACGTGCTGCGTAACGAACCTGGTGTAAGCGTGACGGGCGGTGCAGGACGTCCGCAAAACATTACCATCCGTGGTATGACAGGTAACCGCATTATGATCGTTCGTGATGGCATTCGTTCTGCAGATGGCTTCGGTGCGAATGACATTAATGATGCGGTTGGGCGAGATACTTTTGATTTATCCAATTTTGAATCGCTTCAAATCATTAAGGGTGCAAGCTCTTCGGTGCATGGCTCTGGCGCAATCGGCGGTGTGGTGATTTTAGAATCCCGTCAGCCGGGTGATTTCTTAAAAGACAAAGACTTCTACACCGATGTATCCGGTACTTACACCGATATCAGTAACAAGTACAAAGGCACGAGTAATCTAGCTTTCCGCTCCGGTGATACTGAGAGTTTGTTTAACGTTTCATACTGGCAGGGGCAAGAGACACGTAACTTTGATGAAGATTTGTATAACCGCGACCTAGATGGTTACAGCGGTGCTTATACGATCAACCACTTTTTCAATGAAGAGTTCATGCTCAAAGCAAAAGGAGAACTTTACACACAGAACCAAGAGCGTTTGGAGGGTTCACCGTCCATTCAACCTGATGGCATCTGGCATATTGAAGACTTTGCTGAAGATGAAACCTCCGAAGAGTACAGCGCTTACATTGGTGCAGAGGTGACACCGATTAATCCAACTTGGTTCGAAGAGTTGGATACCAAAGTTTACTGGCGTCACACCGAAGTCGTGGAAGACACCAACCGTTTAATGCGCCAAGTGGATCACAATGGTTTGATCACCAAACGTCGCGAGCTGGAACACAAAACCTTCATTGACGAGACAATTGGCTTCCGTGGTGACTTCACCAATACGATTTATGCAGCAAATGCAGAGCACCAATTGGCTTACGGTGTCGAGCTTTCTACTGACTATTACGAACGCACAGATAGCGATTCCAAGATTGATTGGAATGGCGTAACGCCTTCGACCAAACAACCTTTCGCTCCTGCTCGTGCTTATAACATTGGTTTGTACGTTCGAGACATGGTGGAACTGGATAAATGGACCATCACTGGCGGCCTGCGCTTTGATGCGCACCGTTTAACGCCGGACGGTGAGGGCGAAGTGGGCGGCTTCCCATTAAAAGACATGGATAGCTCAGAGGTATCTCCAAGCCTGTCGGTTTCTCGTGAAATGTTTGCCAACAACATCGTTTATGTGTCGTACAACCACGGTTACCGTGCTCCGGAATACGACAAAGCATATGGCTTCGTGAACCATGATTTTGTGCCGCTGACGCCTTTTGTTATCGCACCTAACTTAGACCTAGAAGCTGAGACTTCAGACTCATTTGAAATCGGTAACAAGTTCGATAACGGTCGTGCGTATGTCTATGCGTCTATGTTCTACAACAAGTTTGAAAACTTCATCGATGTTGTGACCACAGGCTTTGATTCAAGCACTGGTAATTACATCAAACAGTACCAAAACCTTGATGGCGTAGAGACTTATGGCGCAGAGCTTTCTGCGGGTTACGCGCTCACCAAGCAATGGGACATCAGCACTAAGTTTGGCTACGTAGATGGCAAAGACGCGGAAGGCGAATACGTTCGAAGCATTACGCCATTCGAAGGTAACGCTCAACTGAAATACGCCAACCAAGACTTCAATGCTTACGTGGCTTGGAACTGGGCCGCTGCTATGGATCGCGTTCCTAAATGTCAGACCACGCTTGGCCTAGCGACAGAGTGTGCGCAGACAAGCGCGTGGAATACGTTTGATATTGGCGCAACTTACTACGTTTCCAAAGACCTTCGTGTTAGCGCAAACATCGTCAACTTGTTCGACAAAGAGTACATCCGATATCAAGACGTAGCGGGTATCGCTGAGGAAAGTAAGCGTTACTCAACTGAGCCTGGGCGCTACTTCACGCTAAATGCAAAATACGAATTCTAGGACGAAATCATGAAGCTAAAACCATTGGCGTTTTCGCTGCTTATTGCATGTACCCCAGCGGTGCAGTCTGCAGAGTGGGATTATCCCGCAACGGACTCTGTGGTAACGAATGAAGCGCAAGCGAAAACTTATCTAGACAGCCACTACTCAGAAGCGGGCGAGTTTAAGTTCCGTTACAAAACCCAGTCTCAGCTTGGTGAGCATTACAATTTTGATATTTGGGCTAACGGTGAATATCAAGCACAGCGTGCCCTAGTAGTAACAACCGATAAAAATCATCACGTTGTGCGAGTGTTTAAGAGCCTTGAAGATACGATAATTCGCAACGGTAAACCAACGGTTGCAATGGAATTGGAATCGCCTCGCCAACTGCAAGCACAAGAGCCACCGGCTTTGAGCTCTGGAAGTCTGGTTGATGTTGAGGTTTCTTTATTCAACCCAGATCTTCGCACCATGCAACAGCAAGCGGCACCAGAATCGACGTGGTCAGCACTATCCGATTACCCTCAGCCGATCGAGTACGTCACCAAGTCGATTGAGGTTTTACAGTCCGGCGGTAAGTTCTATTTGTCTAACCCAAGATTGAAGCAAGTGGATGCGACGGGCTTATTTGCAGCCCCAACACCTGGTGAAGCGCCTGTACTTGATACGTTGGATTTTCTCAGCGCAGAAGGGGTTCAAGCATTTGGCAGTGTTGATGAGATGCAAAGTACCGAGTTTGGTGACAATGCGTTTCCACAGTTGATGGCTTTTTATCATCTTGATAGCTCGATCCAATATCTGACAAGCCTGACTTACGACTTGTTTGACGAACCGCTTCGTTTTGATGCTCGCGGTTTATCAAAAGATAACTCTACTTACTATTACGGTCCGAAAGCACTCATGCTAGGGGTAGGTGGTGTTTCTCCGGATGCAATCGATGCTGATGTTGTGATACATGAGCTTGGGCATGGCATTCATTATCAAATCGTACCGGACTGGGCATATGGTCATACTGGTGCTATCGCAGAAGGTTTTGCGGATTACTGGGCGGGCAGCGCAAGCTACCGTATTCAATATTCGGATGCATCGCGTCGTGGTCAAGAGTTCGAGCTAGATACGGTGTTCAACTGGGACGGTGTGTTCGGAACACGCAAAACAACTCGTAGCTTATGGAACCAAAGAGCGCGTTACTTCGAGGGCTCAGAGTATCCAGCGCACGTTAGTGTGGGCGGTGAACTAGGCGACGAGCTATGGTCAACGCCGCTTTTCCAAGCGCTTAAAGCATCGGTTGAACGATACGGTGATGGTACCGATAACGTGTTCCGCGAGTTTGATGCCATCGTACTGGAAGGTATGTACGGTATTGGTCGCGGCGTGAAAATGCATGACCTTGCGGAATCGACAGTGTTTGCTGCAAGCACCTTGTTCCCTGAGAAAGACTATGCCCAGTTCCTGATGAACAGCTTCAACAAACACAACTTACTCAAAGCGCCTCTTCGTGTTCGCTATGACGCTCGATACATCGCACAAGACCAAAATGTGGGAGTTAACCTGAGCCAAACTGGCCGCGAAGCAAGCATCAAAGGGCAATGGCTGCTAAATAACGCATCCGTTTTCGATTTTGATGAAACGCTTTCTGACTCGACCTCAATGAATGTGGCGTTACCAAGCGGTCTGACGTGTGGCACGCAGTTCGACTCTTCTATTTCATTGGATTACCAATTTAGTGAAGGTTTGAAAGCGCGCCAGTGGGAAGAAAATGTGAAGTTAGTTAACGGTACGCCAAAGCTAGACATTCAACCTCAATCAGTGAATACCGCGCTACCGGAGCAAGGTGACAGACTGTTTGCTCAAACGCTATCAGACAAGTCACATACGATTGATGATTCGTTTGCGGTTTACCTGAACATCGAACATGACTCATTGCAGGATTTGCAAGTAGCGCTTATCTCTCCGCAAGGTAAATCAGTGGTGCTACTCAACCATCAATCAAGCAATACCAATGGATTTAAAGGTTACTTTACAGCTCAGTATGATGAGGAGTTACAAGCTCTTGTCGGTCAACCGAGTTGGGGTACTTGGCGTCTTGAAGTGTCTGACCGCGTGTCAGGGAACTCCGGTGTATTGAAGGAGTGGGGTGTGAGTCACTTCGCTCAGTATCAGTGTAGTGCTGATACCACTAAAGGAAGCAGTAGTGGTGGTTCGGGTGGTAGTGGTTCACCTTTAGCCTTGCTAGGGCTGCTTCTGCTTTCAATGGTGAGAGTGATTCGCTCTCGTTAATCAAAATCAAAAGAAGATAAAATCTATGAAGTTTCAATATTCTTTCGTTGCTATGTCACTAGCCCTTGCTGGCTGTGGCGGTGGTTCTGGTGGCGACACATCGGCACCGACATATGATGTGGCTGGCACCGTCGTTTCCGCAGGTACACTTCTTGATACGCCAGTATGTATCGATTTAAACCAAAACTACGTTTGTGATACGAATGAGCCAAGTGCTAAGACGGATAACGCCGGCAAATTTAGCCTAACATCAAGCGATAAAAATGTATTAACCAGCACTATTCTTGCTCAAGTTGAACAAGGTTCAAACCAAACATTACGAATTGCTGCTCCGGGTCAAAACTTAGCAACGGGCAACACTGTCAATGGTGTAACAACGTTGCTCGCAGGTCTTGTGGTTGACGGTAAAACCGTTGCTCAAGCTGAAGAGATCGTCAAAGCGCAACTCACCGATGCCGGCGTTTCTCTGTCTGGTACGGTGATGTCTAACGTACAAGCCAGCGAGCTAGACAAGCTAGAGCAAAACACGGTTGCGCTATTAGCTGCGATGCAACCACAACAAATGACCAAGGGTGTGGCTCTGCTTGCTCAAAGTCTTAGCTTCCAAGATAAATCGTTGGCCTCTGCTCTTCTGTCTGAAGCTCAAGTGAGTGCATTTGCTGAAGAGATTGCAGTGGTTGCTGAACAAACTGTCGGCAGCAACGATACTGGTGTAGTGCTTCACTTTGCAGATGGCGATACAGATGTAGCAGAAGTGCAAACGTCTTACCCAGGTCAAGATGCAGAATACGGTTTCGACAAAGAGGATAAACAAACGTCTACAAGCGCTGGCTTTAAGTTCGTTAAGCTTAATACACAAGGCTCAGTGTTGGCGGAGGATGCTACAGAGTGGGCTTGTACTATGGATGAGCGTACTGGCCTTATTTGGGAAAATAAGAGTGCAGACTCGAGTTCAGTTCAATTTAAAGATCGTACATTTGTGTTTGAATCAGCAACATTCAAACCATACTACGAAGATCTGGATGTAGTTGGTTGTGTGGATGCAGCTGATGATATCTGTTCAACAAGCCAATATGTTGAACATATCAACAAGCAATCTCTATGTGGTATTAGTGACTGGCGCCTACCAACATACCAAGAGTTCTATGATGTTCTCGACTTAGGTGAGACAGAGAAAGATGCCAAAGGCAATGTCTATGGTATGACGACAGCTTACTTCCCTCAACAGGGCAAGGGCAGCCCAGATGTTGAATCAGGTGCTATTTGGCTAAGTGATTTCACATTTAACAATTACTCTAGTTTTAACTACGAAGGTGCGCTTCAGTTTGCAGTAGTTGCAACTAAAGGCGCTGACCGTGGCTACGTTAGCTTTGTTGAAATTTATTCAGACAAGGTGGAGCGTGACACAGGCACGTCATACCAATTCCCAATCCGTCTAGTAGCAGTAAAGGGCCAATAAGATGAAGAAATTAATGACCGCGCTATCTCTTGTTTTGGCTTCTCAAGTGGCGATGGCTGCACAAGAGTGTTCAACTGACTTCGGCAAAACTGCACCAAACTCTCGTTATACATACTCTGATAACGGCACTGTGACTGACCTTAAGACAGGGCTTGCTTGGATGCGCTGTCCTGTAGGTACCACCTGGAACGCAGCAAACGAAGCTTGTGATGGTGATGCGACCAAAATGACTTGGCAACTTGCACTAATGACAGCTGACCAAATTCGTAATGAATCGGGTAATCACGTGTTGCATGGCTTTGCGGGTAAGCAAAACTGGCGCTTACCAAACATTAAAGAGTTGGTGGCACTGACAGAGCGTGCTTGTCATAGCCCCGCTATGAATGGCACCGCATTTGCAAGTGGCTACACGGTAGAGGTGGGGGATTACGCTGCTTATATCTGGAGTAATACGCCAAACGGAGATGGTTCAAATGTGATGGTGTTTGATTCATTCAATGGTGAGGTTTACAACTGGAACCCAGCAGAGCCAACTAACACTTTCTCAGTTCTGTTGGTGACTGACGAATAATAATCACGTGATTGATTACCTAGTCCTGTTATCAAAAAGCTCCGCAGATGCGGAGCTTTTCTTTTTTGAATGTATTGTGTTGAGCAGAATGTTTAAACTTGGAACTGCTTAAGTTGGTGCTTTTGATTTTCAGCCAAGCCTGACAACTCCTGCGCTGCAGCGGCAGATTGAGTGATGCCAGTGACGTTCTGACTCACTAATTCATAGATGGTGCTCAGGTTATTGTTAATGTCTGACGTGACTTGTTTTTGCTCTTCAGATGCCGTAGCTACTTGCGTATTAATTCCGTTCAGGTTTTCAATAGCATGCTGAATGTCGTTTAGCGACTGATTTACTGAACTTGCTAGCACTTGATTATCGTTCAGTAGCTCAAGGCTTGAGTTCATGCTCTCGTTCGCTTGTCCCGACTGTTGCTGCAGCTCCTCAATTATTACTTGGATCTCTTTGGTCGACTCTTGCGTTCTTGCCGCAAGCATTCGAACTTCGTCGGCAACAACCGCAAATCCACGACCGCTCTCACCTGCACGAGCAGCTTCAATTGCTGCGTTTAACGCTAGTAGGTTGGTTTGTTCAGAGATACTTTCAATGACTTCAATTACTTTGCCAATTTGTTCTGATTGGTCTTTGAGTGAGGTCACAACGGTGGCTGCATCGTTAAGTTGTTGCGCCATTTTTTCACTAGCTTGAGTACTCTCTGCAAACATAGATAAGCTTTTAGCTGTGATATCACTTGCTTCGACAGCGGCATTGTCAGCTTGCTGAGCGTTCGATGACACCTCTGCAGCAGTTGATTCTAACTGATTGACTGCTGAAGCGACTTGCTCGACTTCTAGTTTCTCTTGATCTGAGTTAGCACTGCTTTGCGTCATTACGGTTGCAAGTTCGGTAGATGCTGATGCGACATCCTCACTGATTCTAACTAGTGAACCAACTGTGCCACGAAGTTGTTGGATAGTTTGGTTTACGTCATGTGCCAGTTGTGACACTTCATTTTTGCCTACCTCTTCTGCTTCTACCTGTAAATTGCCTTTTGCAACCTCCTTCATGGCTTGCTGAAGACGACGGATAGGTGAAACAATGGCGTTTGCAAGTAACCAACTGATTACAGATGCAGCAATCAGAATGATCGCGAGCGCCACGATGCTCAAATTTAGCGTAGATGAGTGCATTTGACCGTTAAGCTCAACTTCTTGAGAAACGATTAGATTGAGCTTTTGGGACAAGTTATCGATCGCACCAATCATCGCATCGCCAGCAACACGATAGGCTGCCATTGCGTTATTATATTCCTGATCAAAATTCGGTGGTGCGTAGCTAGCATTGTGCTTTGTTTGTAGCAGAGGAGTCATGGTGTCGCGGGTAAAGTCAACGTAATGATTCATCGCTTTTTTCATGGCTTTAACGTCATCTTCGATGCCGCTTAGTTGGCTGATCGAGTTCAAAAATAGTTCGTTCTGATTCTGACGTTGGGCGAGATCTTGATTCAATGTTTTTAGATCATCCGCTCTGAATAAACTGTAGATCGCCTTAATACGCATAGCATAAGTATTATCCACAATAGAACTAAGTTCTTCTTTATGAACGATTAAGTTATTGGTTGATGATGTGACTTTATCAAAAGCGTGTTCAAGCTTACTGATCCCGGTTGTTAGACCAATAACGAGCAATATGATTGTGAAAACAACAGGTGTGAGTACTTGTTGTTTGATGGAAAGCGCGCTGAGTAATTGACGCATGTGTGACCCTCAATAGACAAATAATAATTATCGTTTTAATAAATTAAACTTGATGAGTTTAATGAAGAAAGCCGTCAATTCAATCAGTTATGGTAGTCAAATTGTTATGAGATATATCAAATATGTGTTGGTTAAACGAAGCAAGTTTATAGAATGAGAGGTGAGCCAGTTAGAAAAGTTTTATTTTTAACCAGTAGGCGTAAAATTAAGCAGATGACTTAACGTGTCATAGATGCTTCAACTAAGTGAAACACAACTGTCATATTCAAATTCTAAAGTGAGCACCGTTCAAGTGAAACACAACGGCAATAAAGCCACTTAAAGGAAATTGTGATGAAAAAGACAGTAATCGGTGCAATCGCACTTCTAGGCGCAATGGCAGTGACTCCTGTTTCTGCTAAAGAAACTATCTCTGCAGTGGGTTCTAGCAGCGTAACTCCACTGATGGAAGTTTTCTCTGAAACATACATGAAGACAAACCCGAATGTATTTATCGAAGTTCAAGGCCCGGGTTCATCAGCGGGTGTTAAAGCAGCGAAGAACGGTTCTGCTGACCTAGGTATGTCTTCTCGTAACCTAAAAGATTCTGAAAAAGAGCCAACGCTAAAAGAAGAAGCAGTTGCTCTAGACGGTATCGCAGTTGTTGTAAACCCAAAAAACAAGCTTTCTGGTCTAACTGCTGAACAAGTTACAGCAATCTACAAAGGCGAAGTAACAAACTGGAAAGATGTTGGCGGTGCAGACAAGCCAATCGTTGCAATCACTCGTGATACGGCTTCTGGTACTCGTGGTGCATTCGAAGACATCATGAAGCTAAAAATGAAAATTTCTGGTAAGAAAGTATCGGCAATCTCTCAGCGTGCTCAAGTTGCTAACGGTAACGGCGCATTGAAGACAATGGTTGCTTCTAACCCATACGCAATCGGCTACATCTCTCTGGGTACAGTCGATGGCTCTGTAAACGCACTTCCAATTGATGGCATCCAAGCTTCTGTAGACAACGTGAAGAACGGTTCTTACAAAGTTGCTCGTCCATTCCTTGTTCTTTACAAAGAAGGCAAGCCATCAGCTGAAACTCAAAAATTCCTAGACTGGATGCTAACTGAAGAAGCGCAAGCGCTAGTTGACCAAAAAGGTTACATCTCAGTTAACTAATCCCATAGGGACTCTAAAGTTTGCTCAGCCCACCATTTCGGGCTGAGCCTTTTCTATCCATTGTGTTCGACGCCATTGCCAAGAACCGTGAGATTTTTATGACCATCGCAACAAATAGTGAAAAGCTTATGACTACTGACGCTAAAGCGATCAGCAAGCCAGGCCTACGTGAAAAACGCCGCGTTGACTGGAAAGAGCGCATCTTCCACGGCTTGTTCCTAACGAGTGCTGTAATCGGCATCGTATCATTAGCAGTTATCGCATACTTCATCGTTCGAGAGAGTATCCCAGCATTCCAGGAAGCGGGCGTCTCGGGCATCGTTCTAGGCCAAAACTGGCTACCACCGGCACTGTACGGTGTTGCAACCATGATTGTTGCTTCTATCGTTTCGACAGCAGGCGCTGTTTTAGTGGGTGTTCCAGTCGGTGTCTTAACCGCTATCTTCATCGCTGAAATCGCACCAAAGCGTTTAGCTGACATCATCCGCCCTGCGGTTGAGCTGCTAGCCGGTATTCCTTCGGTGGTTTACGGTTTCTTTGGTCTGGTTATTATCGTGCCATTGATTCAGAACGTATTTGATGTACCAGCAGGTAACACCATCCTGGCCGGTATTATTGTTCTTGGCGTGATGATTCTACCAACGGTAATTACGGTATCTGAAACTTCTATCCGCGCTGTTCCTCGTACGTATAAAGAAGGTTCTTTGGCACTGGGTGCATCGAAAATTTACACCATCTTTAAATTGCTCGTTCCGGCGGCTCGCTCAGGCATCATGACAGGTGTGATTCTGGGTATCGGTCGTGCGTTGGGTGAGACTATGGCGATCATCATGGTAATGGGTAACGCACCGGCAATGCCAGAAGGCATCCTTGATTCGGCACGTACGCTAACCGCAAACATCGCTATTGAAATGTCTTACGCAAGTGGTGTTCACGCGAACGCACTTTACGCTACAGGTGTGGTACTTCTGGTCTTCATCATGTCGTTGAACGCTGTACTACTGTACCTAAACCGAGAAAAAGCGAAGTAATCGCTCGTTAAAGGTGACTATTATGGATCGCGCAAAACTGAAAAAAGCACGCCAGTTCAAAGATAATGTCTTTAATGCATTTGTCTGGATCTCGGCAGCACTGACGGTAGGTTTCTTGTTCTGGATTATCTGGTACATCCTATCAAACGGTCTACAACACGTAGATTGGAACTTTATTACTGATAACTACACGCGCACAGGTGAAGAGCACGGTATCTTCCCAATGATTGTGGCGACAATTTACATGGTTATCGCATCTATCGCAGTGGCAGCACCACTCGGTATCATGACGGCAATCTACTTGACCGAATATGCGAAAGTGGGCAGTCGTTTGGTGAAAATCATCCGATTCTGTACCGAGTCATTGGCGGGTATCCCGTCGATCATCTTCGGCCTGTTCGGTATGACTTTCTTCGTGGCGATTCTTGGCCTTGGCTTCTCGATTCTGTCGGGTGCATTGACGCTAAGTATCCTAATCCTGCCAGTTATCATCCGCACCACGGAAGAAGCGTTGATGGCAGTACCACAAACGTACCGTGAAGGCTCATACGGCCTAGGTGCATCTAAGATTTACACTATCTGGCGTTTGATTCTTCCGAGCGCAATGCCAGGTATCTTAACCTCGGTCATTCTAAGTATTGGTCGTGTCATTGGTGAGTCTGCTCCAGTGTTCCTGACAGCAGGTATGGTTGCACGTATTCCGGATTCTTTATTGGATTCAGGTCGTACGCTAACCGTTCACCTATACAAACTGACTACCGAACTGTTTACCATTGAAGAATGGAATCAGGCTTACGGTACGGCGACGGTTCTGATTGTTGTTGTTCTACTAATCAACATGTTTACAAAACTGATTGCACGACGTTTTAACACCGCAACTTACTAACAAAACGAATTAAGAACGCACGTTAAAAGACACGAATTCAAGATTTAAGAGATTAAGAAAATGAACAAGTTTGATATTGAAAACCTAGACCTGTTTTACGGTGACAACCAAGCACTGAAATCAATCAACCTGCCTATTCCAGTTCGCCAAGTGACGGCGCTTATCGGCCCGTCTGGTTGTGGTAAATCAACACTACTACGTTGTTTGAACCGCATGAATGATCTAATCGAAGGCGTAAAGATCACGGGTAAGCTGTCAATGGATGGCGAAGACATTTACGGCAACATTGACGTTGCTGACCTTCGCATCAAGGTTGGCATGGTATTCCAAAAGCCAAACCCATTCCCGATGAGCATCTACGAGAACGTGGCTTACGGTCTGCGCGCTCAAGGCATCAAAGATAAGAAGCACATTGATGAAGTGGTTGAGAGTTCACTTCGCGGCGCAGCGCTTTGGGACGAAGTGAAAGACCGTCTTAAGTCACATGCATTTGGTCTATCTGGTGGTCAACAGCAACGTTTATGTATCGCACGTACAATCGCGATGGAACCTGATGTGATTCTGATGGATGAACCTACATCGGCACTTGACCCAATTGCAACACACAAAATCGAAGAATTGATGGAAGAGCTGAAGAAGAACTACACCATCGTTATCGTGACTCACTCAATGCAACAAGCGCGTCGTATCTCAGACCGCACTGCATTTTTCCTAATGGGTGAACTGGTTGAGCACGATGACACTCAAGTGATCTTTAGTGAACCAAAAGACGACCGCACTCAAGGTTATGTAAACGGTGATTTTGGTTAATTTATTACCCATGCTGGTATGTAAAAAATAACTATAAGCGATGGTACTTTTGCCCCTCTTTAAGAGGGGCTTTTTTATTTTTGGCTAGATTTTGAGGCTATTTTTATGGAGTTTTCTAGAGTGTTTTATAAAATGAAAACTTGCACGTTATGTAACCTAGATGAAACATATGTCTAAAAATGTTGAAAGGTTCTCGATTGTGATATTAAGTCCATTTTTTTTGCGAAAGACTTAACAGCTCAACTTTGACTCCATTGATTGCATATCACCGTACGGTTAGTTTTTTGTTGAAAAGAAAAAAGTAAGCAGGCTGGGTTGATAAGGTGAATCTAAAAAGTTTTATAAGAAAAGTCTCTGCTACGCGAGATCACAGGCTTTTGGCTGAAGCCATTTTTGAATACATACAGAACCTCATTTCTCCTCAGGCCATCGTTATATTCGACGACCCGCTTACAAAGCCATCGGATAATATTCGATTCTCGATAGGAGAAATCAGTCCGCTTGCAAACTACCCTTCAGATTTTTGGACTTGGGCCGAACAGTTTGATACATCGGAGAGTCTTATTCCTTTAGCTATTAACACTTGCAGTTGGTCTTTTGTCGAAGACCACGGTGGAGATAGTTACATAATGATGCTCGATAATGCGCCACTAAAACGAACTTACTTATTGATTCAAGGGGTAAAGTCTGGAACTGCGCATAATATCTACGAAGAAAGTTATGATGTCATGCAACTCGCGGCTTCACGCTGGCAGTGTATTCGGGCTGAGAAAAATGCATCGTTAGAAGTTAAAAATCGAGATATACGTGAAGCTCAATATGTCGATGAGATAAATCAGCGCGAGCGATTTATTGACAATATGAAGCTCGTGCAGCAAGTAGCACTCGATATCTCTAACCCAGATTCCCTGAAAGAACTTTACTTAAAAGCGGTTGAAGCACTTCGAGTGAGGTTAGGTTTTGATCGTTCAACCTTGATGTTGCTCGATATGAAAAAGCGCAGCTTTAGTGGTACGTATGGTACCAATGAGCACTGTAAAACTGTTGATGAATTTCACACTCAATATGACCTTCACCAGTTGGGGGAAGAGTACATTGCTGCACTATCAGGTACTGAGCGAAATCTAGTCATCGTGGAAGACACTCCAATATATACGGCAGGTAAAGTGGTTGGGCAAGGCTGGAATGCAATGCTTATCCTGCGTGATGGAAACGAGCCTTTTGGATGGTTTGCTCTTGATAATTTTATTCACCGCAAACCCATTACAGCCTATCAAAAACAGATGCTTGAATCTTTTGGTTCGTTGTTTTCTCAAATTTACATTCGAAAACGTCAAGAGCAGAACGTCCGCATGCTGCATTCAAGTATGGTAGAACTGTCTCGCTGCACAACAGTCAGTGATGTGTGTAAATCTGCGGTGACTTTTGCTATTCAAAATCTAGGTATTGATCGGATGGCAGTTTTCTTAACAGATGAAAGTTGTTCTTACATGCAGGGCACTTGGGGGACAGATATCCAAGGTAATGTGGTCGATGAATCTTATTTTTTTGGTGAAACTCAAGATTTCTCGTTGATTAACCTCGCTCGATCTATGCCAAATGAAGTTGCTTTTGAGGAGTCTGTTCCCATTTATCATGACTGCAATATTGTTGGATTTGGTTGGGCGGCAATGACGGTTCTGACTTCGAATAGCAGTGGTCCGATAGCCTTTATTTCTGTCGATAACCTCCTTACTCGAGCGCCATTGACTTCACAGCTTCGAGAAGTTATCCGAATGTTTGCCTCAAGTCTTGCTGAAGTACTGCAACGTACTCAAGCCCAAGAAGCGATTAGAGAGCTAAATGAGAACCTAGAGCTAGAAGTTAAAAACAGAACCAAAGAATTAGAGGAAGCGAACCGTCAGCTCGAGATTTTGTCCAAACTTGATCCCCTGACTCGATTAGGTAACCGACGAATGCTGGAGCATGTTATGGAAAAATACTGTTCCGTTGATACCGAAGAGTATATGAGTTTTGGTGTCATTCTATTGGATATTGACCATTTTGGTTTGTTTAACAACCATTATGGTCATCTAGAGGGCGATATAGCATTAATTCGAATTGGCAATATTCTCGAACATCATACACACAATGAAGATGAAGTATTTTGTCGCATTGGTGGTGAGGAGTTTGTCTTACTTATGGTTGGGGCAGGATCGGAAAGAGTTGCTAATCGAGCTGAGTGTATACGAAAGTGTATTGAAGATGAAAACATTCGTCATGCCCACAATCCAGAAGGAGAGTATTTGACGGTTTCTATAGGTTATTCTTGTTCAAAAAGCGTTTGTCGAGAATTCAATTTTGATCGTTTATATCAGTTGGCGGACCAAGCTTTGTATGAGGCCAAACATAACGGTCGAAATTGTGTAAAAGGTATTGATGAGCAGGCGACCAATCAAATCGGTGCGAGTTAGTACTATTTCGCTATGAATCAGCTGCTGAAAAATAACCTGATTGTAGCTTCTGTACATATTGAAAGCCCCGTATTGTTATCAAGTGCATCGCTGTTTCTAAATCAGATTCATAACTTATTGTAATTAGGATAAAAATGGCGGCTCGATGTGAGCCGCCATTTTTTATTTAGCTTTTAAGGAGTTAACTAAAGTTTCTCTAGCTGGTGGCGAGGCTTACTCTTCTTCTCTTTAGCCAGTTGTTTGATCTTAGCGAGCAGAGAATCTGTTTTCCATTCTTGCTGAGCGGCACTAAAGCGAGCGTGATTCATCACATTCAATTCTTCTTTCACGGCTTTTGTCGCTTCGGATTCACGGTTGAAGTGATGTGTGTTTAAGTAGTCGTTAACCGCTCTTTCAATTTTGGCACTATCACCTTGTTTGATGATGTTCTCCAAATCTTGCAGAGATGAGCCGTGCGTTGAAGTCTCGACTTTCTCAGACTTTACGGTTCCGCGCTTTTTCCAAAGCCCAAACGCAATTGCTGATGAGACAAGCCAAAGTGCACCAAACACGAACGTCAGTGTTTTCCAGATAGTATCCACACCACTTTGAACCACAGGTGCTGGGGTTGTCGCTGGTTGTGCTGGCAACGCACTTTCTGGCAGCGTGATTAAGCCACTGTCACTTTTATCTACCTTAAGCTTTAACGCTGAAATATCGGCTTTTCTCGCTTGGTCACGATTACTGTCCCACCAATTTAGGCTGTAGCCCGGCAGGGTGAGATCACCTGCTTCTGTGGGAATCAAAACCTGCTTCACTGTCATGGTGACAGTGCCATCACGCGATGTCTCGAACTGAGGTTGTTCAGGATAAACACGCAGTGTACTTGGGTAGACAATACCAATACGAGGTAGATATTCCGCTTGTGTACCACGAGCTCGAACACGAATCGTACGAGTAATTGAAGATCCTTGTTTCACTGTGCTGACAGCATTTGCTGATAGCGGATTGCCTTGCTCATCTTGCCAGCTTTGCGTCAATTCTAAAGCAGAAGCTGGCAGCCAGTTACCTTTAAAGTCTTTAGGGATAGGCTTTACAGTAATCGGCATTTGCTCAGTTTTAGTATTGATTGGCATGATCTTGGTTGAGCCAGTGAGGCTGTCACCATAGATGTAAGACCCCGTCAATTTAGGACCATTTAGCGTGTAGGTGCCAGGTTGCTCCGCTGTAATGCGGAAAGCTTGTTCTACGACCGTTACTTCTAAGCCATCAATGATGCGTTGTGCCTGCTTCATATCGCTGGCTGGCTCAATTTTCATCCCTTCAATGCTTGGCGGCACGACTTGTGGATTATCCAAACGACGAGGGTCTACTTTGATCGCCAACTGCATGCGAAGTGTTGCTGACTGCTGTGGGTACAAAGTGTGGCTATCCACGCTCATGTTGAAGCTAAACAAATCGTCGAGGTTTGGCTCACCTTTGTCTTTTGTCACACGAAGCTTAATTGGCTCAGTTTTCATCCCATCTGCAGAAAAGCTCGGTATGGTGACGACGCCTTCTTTCATCGGGGCAATCGAGATGCTCCATTCTGTGCGAACGGTTTTGTGGCCGTTAATGTTATTACTTGAACGGCCGTAGCGAGGTTGTCCTAAAAAGAAGTCCTGTTTCAATGCATCGAAGTCAATCGCATCTGAGCCAAGCTCGGTATCTGCCATGATCCTTAGGTTGATCACTTCGTTCTTCGCCACCTGAGTTTTGTTTACGCTAGCTTGTAGGGTTTGTGCAAAAACCGAAAAGCTAGTCAGTAGGCTGGCCATCAGAACAAAGACCAGTTTTGCGCCTTTTTTCATCATGGACTTACCACTCCTTATTAGATTGTTGTGGACGTTGTTTTTGTTGAGCTTGAAGCTGCATTTGAGCTCGAATCAAGAAACTAGGGTCACGCGCGCTTTCTACTGCTTCTAAGCGACGGAACTCAGGATCATCCTGAGGCGTTTTCTCTGGCTGAGCTTGAGCCTGCATAGGTTCGCCTTTTTGCTCGCCCTGTTTCTCTTCCTCTTGCTTGGCTTTTTGTCGCTCAGCTTTCTGGTTTTCTTTTTTATTTTCAGGTTCTTGCTGGTTTTGTGACTGCTGCCCTTGCTCTTGTTTAGCATCACTCTGAGACTTTTGTTGCTGCTGTTGCTGCTGTTGCTGCTGTTGCTGCTGTTGCTGCTGTTGCTGCTGTTGCTGCTGTTGCTGCTGTTGCTGCTGTTGCTGCTGTTGCTGCTGTTGCTGCTGTTGCTGCTGTTGCTGCTGTTGCTGCTGTTGCTGCTGTTGCTGCTGTTGCTGCTGTTGCTGCTGTTGCTGCTGTTGCTGCTGTTGCTGCTGTTGCTGCTGTTGCTGCTGTTGCTGCTGTTGCTGCTGTTGCTGCTGTTGCTGCTGTTGCTGCTGTTGCTGCTGTTGCTGCTGTTGCTGCTGTTGCTGCTGTTGCTGCTGTTGCTGCTGTTGCTGCTGTTGCTGCTGTTGCTGCTGTTGCTGCTGTTGCTGCTGTTGCTGCTGTTGCTGCTGTTGCTGCTGTTGCTGCTGTTGCTGCTGTTGCTGCTGTTGCTGCTGTTGCTTCAGTTTCTCCTCTACAACCGACAGGTTCTTTTTCGCAGCTTCAAAGTCAGGCTTTTCTTGAATTACGTTTTTATAGAGCTCTGCCGCATCCTCAAGCTGCCCGTTCTTGGCAAGTGCGTTCGCTAAGTTGTAACGGCCATCAAGGCTTGGATTATTGGAGAATGCTTCGATCGCGCTTTCGTAATCCCCAGCTTGGTAGCTTGCTGCACCTTTCCAGTTAGGATCAGTAAAGGTACTTTGGGCTTTTTCGTATTCACCTTGTTGATAAAGCTGTTCGCCTTGTTGGTTTTGATTCAAGAACGCATTGGCTTCTGCTTTCGGTGTCCAACTCATCGGTAATACGGCCGCGACCAGTACCCAAATCATGCCGCGTCGGAAGAGTAGGGCTGCAGGAATCAACAGCAGAGGTAACAACCAGAAACCACCATTCAAGCGAGAGTCGGTTTTCACGTCGTTACTTTGCTTGGCGGCAAGGTTGTTACTCGCGTTATTAGTAAACGCGGCAATGTTCTCAACATCACGGTTATTGTGTTGAATTGGCACAAATAATCCGCCGGTCTCTTTGGCTAACTTCTGTAAGTTTTTCAGGTTAGTCTTCGCTACCACGGTGTTGCCTTGTCGACTCTTCATCAAAGAACCATCCGGAAGAGCAATTGGTGCGCCAGTTGATGTGCCGATAGCAAGCACTGACACACGAATGTCTTTACCGTTTAATAGCGCTAATGAGCGAGACAATTCAGAGTCATCCAAATCATCTGCCAGCACGACGATGTCACCTTGATTGACACCCGCTTGAGTAAACTGACCAAGCGCGGTTTCAATCGCTGATGGTAAGTTGGAGCCTTGATAAGGCATTAACTCAGGGGATAAGTTTTCGATGATGCCAGCGAGTGTACTGGAATCTGTCGTCAGTGGACTTAACGTATAAGCATCGCCCGCGTACGCGACCAAACCTGTTGAGCCTTCTTTCCATTTCGGCAATAAATCTAACGCTTTATAGCGGGTTTGTGACAGGCGATTTGGCTTCACATCCGTTGCGTACATAGAGCGCGACATATCCAGAACTAACACTCGGTTTTGGCTTAGTTCAAAGCTTGGGCGAGTGTTGGATTGCCAACTTGGGCCTGCTAGAGCAATACAAGCGATAGCCCATGCTAATCCCCAAATGGCGAAGTAGTGCTTGGTATTCACTGAATGACCGAGCATTTTGGCTAAATGGGGCGCAATCAACGATGACTTTTTGGTTCTGTATTGGCTGTTAATCGCAAGAACGACAGGAATGACGAGCAAACCCAACAACCAATAAGGATTTAGGAAAGTAAACTCAGCCATGTTTTCTCCTTAGAACAAACAGGAACACGGAAAGCACAAGTGCAGCACCTAGTGGGTAAGGGAACCATTCCGACTGAGGACGCCAAGTTTGCGTATCGCTAGAAACTGGCTCTAGTTGATTAATGGTGTCGTAGATCGTTTCAAGTTCTTTAGCATCACGTGCTCGGAAGTATTTACCACCTGTCATCTCTGCAATCTTGGTCAGCGTTTGCTCATCAAGATCTGAGGCGGTATTGACTTTGCGAGTCATGAAGAAGTCTTTCACCATCATTTCACCAGCGCCCACACCTACGGTGTAGATGGTTGCGTTGTATTTTTTAGCGATTTCAGCGGCTTCAAGCGGATCAAGGACACCAGCTGTATTGCTACCATCGCTGAGCAAGATCATCACACGTTGTGGTGCGTCACTGTCTACAAAGGTTTTGGTGCCTAAGCCGATACCATCTCCAATTGCGGTGCGCTGGCCAACCAAGCCAATGACGGTTTGATTGATCTGTTGCATCACGGTTTTACGGTCAGCGGTCAGCGGCGTTTGTAGATAAGCATGATCACCAAATAGAACCACACCTAAGCGGTCGCCTTGGCGTTTTTCTACGAAATCAGATAAGACTCTTTTGACGGCGGTTAGACGGTCTATGTATTCACCGTTGTCGTTCATGTCTTCTTTCTGCATAGAGCCAGATAAGTCGACCACTAACATCATGTCGCGGTATTTCGGTTGGAACTCAACCGGATCGCCGTACCAAACTGGGCGAGCACAAGCGACAACTAATAGAGCCCATACGCCAATAGACAGGAATTTTTGGACGACCTGTTTTGGTTTGCTGCTGTGTTTGTTGTCTGGCAGGTACGCCAGCTTAATTTCAGCTTGCTGAGCCTCTTCAGGGAAGAACTTATAAATCAGCCAAGGTAGGGGCAGTAACAACAACGCCCACCACCAGACAAACTCAATGTTCAACCACTGAGAGAGGCTCGAAACGAGAGTTGCCTCAGTCACGAGTTTTTGCCTTTTTCTTTGGTGGCAATGCGGTTTCAATCCAGAAAGCGCAATCATCAATTAAGGCTTGATGCTGCTCTTGACCAGACTTTTGATACAGCGCCGCTTGCCACTGTTGTTGTTTGTCGACAAATCGAGTTTCTTTGGTGTAGCTATCAAGAAACTCGTACCAAGCAGAGCCTGTTAATGGCGCGATTTCTTCACGAGGGAAGTAACTCAAAGCCGCTTGACGAAGAACCTCTAATGCAGAAGACGGTGTGTGTGGTGTGATCGGATTGGTCAACAATTTCAATGCGGTCTTCTTAGCAACAAGACGCTTTGTACGCCATCTTAAGTACAGTACGACGATTAAGATAGATAGAACTACACCGCCCAGAACAGCCCACCATCCCCAAGCTAGTGGGAACCAATCAGGTGCATTCGGTAGGATTAAAGGTTCAAGGTTTAGGCTTTGATTATTCGTTGTCATTATTATTACTACTGCTTGAATGATTTGTATGTTGTTGCTTTGATTAGCTTAACTGCAGAACCAGCGGTAACCCGCTCGACAGACTGTTAAATGGAATTGCCATCGAATGACACTGCTGCTTGATGGCTTGCTGATGCTTAACGAAGTGAGACTCCAATTCCTGACGTTCCCCTTTAGAGCCGAAGTTGAACCACTGACTTCGATGACCATCGGATGCTTTCGCTTGGCCTCGGAAGTCGGTTTCGCCTCGCTCTAAGGGATCATAGAATTGAACCGCACGAACGCTGTTGTGTTGCTTTAACCGACGCAGTTGAACCAGCTCTTTCTCTTCCACTTGAGCAAAGTCGCTCAGTAGAATGAGCTCACTCCCTTTCGGCATCAGGTTGTGTAGCGTTTCAATTGCGCTCATATAAGGCAATGTGCGTGTGCTGTCAGCTTGTTGATTCGCAAGTAATTGATTGTGAGTATTCACTATCGCGTCAAGGATTCTCAGCCCTTGCTTTTGAAGAGAAGAAGGGCGGAGCTCAATACACTGGGAACCATCATCTATCACCGCGCCGATGCGGTCTTTCTTGGCTAATGTCAGCCAAATCAAGACGCTAGCGAAATGCGCCAGTTGAACCGACTTCAATACATATTGCGATCCAAAGTGCATGCTTGGGCTCAAGTCGATGTATAAGATCACCGCTTGCTCTTTGTCTTCAGCAAACAACTTGGTGTGCGCTTTTCCCGTTCGAGCCGTGACTCGCCAATCGATGCTGCGAATATCATCACCCGCTTGGTATTGGCGCACTTCCATGAAGTCCATACCGCGCCCTTTTTGACGACTGGTATGGTTACCGCTCATTTGAGACCAAATACTCTGGGCTGGTGGCAACCAACGAACCGATTGAGTGCGATATTGAAGCAGCTCTTCAAGGGTTAATGTCACCCCATTCGCATGAGGTGGCAATGCATATGATGCAGACATGTCACCTACCTACGTTATGCGCTACCTACAAGGTTAAGAAGCTTGTCGATAACCTGATTTGCTGTAATGCCTTCTGCCTGAGCGTGGTAGCTAAGCAGCAGACGGTGACGTAGCACAGGGTAAGCCATGGCTTGAACATCTTCTGGTGAAACGAAGTCACGACCTGCCAACCACGCATGAGCACGAGCACAACGGTCAAGGGCAATCGTTGCACGCGGGCTTACACCCATAGATAGCCATTTCGCAAGCTCTGAGTCGTAATCGCTTGGTTGTCGAGTGGCCATCACAAGACGAACGATGTATTGCTCAATCGCGTCTGCCATGTGAATGTTGAGCACTTCTTTGCGAGCGGTGAAAATGTCTTCTTGGCTCAAGCTTGGACGCTCAATCGTCGCTTCGCCTTTTGCCTCACCACGGTTGATGCGCAAGATAGCCAACTCGTGTTCCGCATCTGGATAATCCACATCAAGGTGCAGCAAGAAACGGTCAAGCTGCGCTTCTGGCAGCGGGTAAGTACCTTCTTGCTCAATTGGGTTTTGAGTCGCCATCACCAAAAATAGCTCTGGGAGTGCGTATGTGTTTCGTCCCGCTGTCACTTGCTTCTCAGCCATGGCTTCAAGCATCGCGGCTTGCACTTTAGCTGGCGCACGGTTGATCTCATCAGCAAGGATCAGTGAGTTGAAAATAGGACCAGACTGGAAGGTAAATTCGCCGGTTTCTGGACGGAAGATATCGGTACCCGTCAAATCGGCTGGCAGTAGGTCTGGTGTGAACTGAATACGGTGGAAATCACCTTCTACACAATCCGATAGAGATTTCACCGCACGGGTCTTAGCCAATCCTGGAGGACCTTCAACCAAGATATGCCCATCGGCAAGTAGAGCAATGAGAAGCTGTTTAACGAGATCATGCTGACCAATGATCTGAGACTCTAAGTAGCTTTGAAGAGTTTCGAAGTTTGTTTTGTGCATTTTTTGGACTCTCTGGTATCCATATGATTCTTGTTGTGTGTATTTGTCCTTGGATTGTCGAGAAAAGTTCCGGCCTGGACACACAATTTATCTTTCCAATATTGGGATGCATATAATAATTGCAACCGCTTGGTAGTTGTGTCTTTTGTCACTAAATATTGAGTTGCACAGCAATTTCAAAAAAATGTGAGAAAAACCTCTAGTTCTCTGCTGTGATGTCGATATAACCTGCGTGAATATTTGCTTGTAAAGGCAGTCCCCCATAGCTGATTTTATAAAATATCAGCACATAATGAGTGATTCTATTGAAGGTCCATAAATGCTTAAATTTAGTTCATTGAGTATTAAACAAAAGGTTGTACTTGGTATTACATTTGCTGTACTTGCCTCTACAATTATTGTTGGTGTGATGGCACAACGTCATGCCAAAGAAGTTTTAAGTCATCGACTTATTGATATTGAATTGCCAGCAATGTTGCAACAAATTAACACGGAAATAGACCGTGAAGTTGTTCAGATGCAACAGGCAGCCAAGCAATTGGCTACGAATGAGTTTGTAGTTGAAGCGGTTTCGACGACTGATCGCAACTCACAAGTTGAATCGAAATTAGTTCAGCAGTTAAACAATGTGAAATCTCAATATAAGCTGAATGATGCATCGGTTGCGAACCGTGATACAGCATACTACTGGAACCAAAATGGTTTCTTACGTCAACTAAACCGTTCACAAGACGGGTGGTTCTTTGGTTTTACTTCATCTGGCCAAGAAACGTCGGTAAGTGTATTCCAAGAGGCAAATGGCGAAGTAAAAATGTTCGCGAACTATCAGGATCTTTCCGGTACTTCGATGTCAGGTTTATCTAAGTCAATGGATGATATGGTGTCACTGCTGAATGGTTTCAAAATTGAAGATACTGGCTATGTGTTCCTTACAAACAGTAAAGGCGATATCCAAATTCATCGTCAGCAAGGTAAAAACAAGTCTTCTATTAATCAACTATTCGGTAGTCAGGCGTCTCAACTGCTAAACAAAGGTAATTTCAATCTTGTAACGACCGAATTTGAAGGTCAAGAGATGTTTGTGTCTAGCTTGTATGTACCTTCAATGGACTGGTTTGTTGTTGGTGTTGTACCGGTTAATGAAGTGTTCGCTGATCTAAATGCAACTGGTCAAAAAATGATGTTGACGACGGCAATTGTGGCGCTAATCTTTATTGCTATGGGTGTGTTGCTAGCGAATAGCATTACGAATCCAATTAAATTGATTGCAGACCGATTTACCGATCTGGGACAAGGCGAAGGTGATTTGGCCCAACGTATCGAGATCAAAGGCAATGATGAGATAGCCCAGTTGTCAAAAGGCTTTAATGGCTTTATTGAGAAAATCCATGCAACGATGAAAGAAGTGTCTTTGACAAGCAACTCACTGAGTGAAGCGGCTGAAGGCGTCTCTCATAAAGCGACGACGACTCATGATAATAGCCAAGAACAGCGAGATCAAACGATCCAAGTTGTAACTGCTATTAACCAGATGGGTGCGACGATCAGTGAGATTGCATCCAATGCTGCGACGGCCGCGGACACAGCTAATCAAGCATCTGACAATACCCAAACTGGTAGACAAGTAGTTACTCAGGCAAAAGAAGTAATCAGCCGCCTAGCTGGTGACGTAGAGACTACAAGCATGGTTGTGGCTCAACTTGCAACGACCACAAAGGATATTGGTTCTATCCTTGATGTAATTCGTGATATCTCTGAGCAAACTAACTTACTTGCACTTAACGCAGCGATTGAAGCGGCGCGAGCTGGTGAGCAAGGTCGTGGTTTTGCAGTAGTAGCTGATGAGGTTCGAAACCTAGCTTCACGTACAGCTGACTCGACAGAAGAAATTCAGAAGATGATCAATCAACTTCAGAGCGACGCGCAAGATGCGGTAACCGCAATGGAAGCTGGTAAAGCAGTAACGTTTGAAGGTGTAGCATCGACAGATGAAGCTGTTGAAGTGCTGATGAATATTTCTGAGCGTATTGCAGATATTTCAGACCGAAACACGCAAGTAGCAACGGCAACCGAAGAACAATCAACAGTTGTTCATACGATCAATCAAAATATCGAAGAGATAAACGCAATTAATGAAGCGACGACAACAACCGCTGAAGAGCTTGCTAATGCTAGTCAGGAATTGCGTGACCTATCTTCTCGTCTGGACAAGATGGTAGGTAGCTTCAAGCTCTAGAGTTGGGTAGAATGTAGCAAGTGCTTTTGATTTTAACTACATTTGGTAAGTATCGATGAACGACTTTGAAAAAGAGCTGGAGATGATTTCTCAAGAAGCAGCTCAAGAGCCTGAAGTTAAACTTCCTTCTTTAGATGAGCAGAAACAAATTGCTGCTGAACTGAAAAAGCTAGAGGCTGAGGGTAAGTTGACACCGGAAGTATTAGAGCAATACTTTGGTAAGTTCAATCAGAAAAACTCAGTGCCAGTGCATTAATAAAGAGGGAGTTTTATACTCCCTTTTTTTATCTTTTTATTTAATTTATACTCAGTGTTAACTCCTCCCTTTTTTTTCGCTTTAAGCCCAACCTTTTTCATACTTGACAATAACCTCGACCTACCTAAATCTATTGCGTATTTCAAACCAAACTATTAAAGGACTTGAATAGCAATGGTGAGCGGATCTAAAAGTAATGTTATTTTGGTAACGGAAGACAGCTTACAGTCATCTTTACTTAAAGAAATTCTAGAAAATAAATTAAGAATCAACGTATTTTTACTCTCTCCAGATAAGCTCATTGCATTTAAAGCGATGTCAGGGAATATATCTACGATCATTCTTGATTCCAGTGTAGTCAGTGAAGATATGTACTCACATTATATGGAACTGAAAAAGGCAGAATTTAGTAATGCTGAAGAAATTCTGATTAATTGTGACAAGAATATACCTACGGAAGAGTTGTTCGCGTGGTCGAGCTTGAGCGGTATTTTTTACAACTCTGATGATATCCATACTTTACAGATTGGCATAGGCAAGATTCTGCAAGGTGAGATGTGGTTTAGTAGGAAGCTCGCTCAGCAGTACATAACCCATCTTCGTAGGCATTTTAAACCAGTCAGCCGAAATACGAAGACGGTGCTTACTAAGCGAGAAAGACAGATAATAACCTTCTTATCCATGGGAGCATCAAACCAACAAATTGCTGAAAATTTATTCGTGAGTGAAAATACAGTAAAAACACATTTGCACAATATCTTTAAGAAAATAGAAGTCAAAAATAGAGTGCAAGCACTAATTTGGGCGAAAGATAATATATCAAACGTTCAAGAAGTATCTTACTAACCTATTTGTTAATTATTTTTGCGACTCACATCTACTCAATAGTACAAAAGTTTGCCATGTGTTTCTCATTTGAGAAACACTTTTTTTTATTTTGAATTTTTTACTTGCAACCATTTTATTCTCTCCCTATTCAAATTAACCTGTATGAACTAGCACTAAGATACTAATTATACCAATTGAGTGCACTAGGCAGGATTTAAATTTAAATGGTAGAGAAGAGACATGGAAAGTATTCAAGTTAATCCAGAAGTACTATTAATTACTCAGCAAAGCTTACAAAGTGAAAACTTTAGGGATATGCTTGCATCAAGAGTAGATACGAAAATAACGACGATTAACTTAGACAATCCATATCAAAATCTGTGTAGCGAAAAGTATTATTTACTAGTTGATTTTTCTTCCGATATGTCCGAAGAAATGATGAGTCATTTAAAATCAGACGATCGTGTTATAGGTACGATTTTACTAAACCTAACTAAGGATCTGGCGATTGAAGAGTTGGCAGACTGGCCCCTATTAAAGGGCATCTTTAAGCCAACGGACTCCATTGATACCCTTTGTAAAGCTTTGAAAGGTATACTTGACGGTGATAATTGGTTATCACGAAGAATGCTGGATCAGCTAGTTTCATATCATGAAGCTAAGAAATACCGCATTGAAGAACCGGAACTTGAGATTGATTTGACAAGGCGTGAGGTGCAGGTTCTCCAAATGTTGAAAGAAGGCGGTTCCAATATGGAAATTGCGGATTCACTTTTTATTAGTGAACATACAATTAAGTCCCACCTTTACAATATCTTCAGAAAAATAGAAGTAAAAAACCGAAATCAAGCTACAAGATGGGCAAAGAAAAATCTGAAAGCTTGACTATAGATTCATGATTACAAATGACTTTATATATAAAAGTACCAATAGATGGTTATTTCTATTGAGTCGCAACTCTTAAAGTTTCATTCCATATTCAAACTTCTTTCCTTTGGCCATTTACTAAGATCAGCGGGTCTGGATCTCAAGTCGTAAGGTGCTGACATTCTAATAACGTAAAGGAAAGTAGAGGAACTCTGTATGAGCGACCCAAATAAATACGAAGATAAAGAACAAGGGACCAACAGTAATGACGTAATTAAGTCCTACGACAATTCCAGTTCTGTGATCGTAGGTTTGGATGGTAGTGACAAAATCTATGCTGGAGCCAAAGATGACCTTGTAATTGGGGGAGATGGCAACGATTTGATTGTTGGCGGCAAAGGAAATGACGTCTTGAAAGGAGGTCATGGAAACGACACGATGCGAGGGGGAACTGGAGATGATGTGCTACTGGCTTCTCATGGTGACAACCGCATGCATGGTGGTGCTGACAACGACCGTTTGATCATAGGCTCAGGTAAAAACGTCGTTAGTGGGGGGAGCGGAGAAGACAAATTTGTGTTCACAGACAAGTTTGGCGGACATGGTAACTCAACGGTTTTAGACTTCAACGCTGACGAAGATATTTTGATGTTTAGTAGTGAATCCGTCCAGTCACTTTCAGACCTTGAGATAAGTTACGATGCACGTGGTAATGCTGTGTTTAGTAACGGGGAAGATTTTACTGTAAAGGTCAAGGGTCTAACTCAAGAAGAAGTTGAAGCTCACGGTAGCGATTTATTTGTTTTCTAATTCATCTAAGTAGCGCCAGTTCATCTGGCGCGATATGATTTTAATGGTCTCTTCTGTGCCAAGTTCAATTTTCAAAGTAGTAAAAAATAAGTTAGTTGTGCTTATTTGGAGCTTGATGTTTTTTAGCTTCTTTATCAACTTATTGGTGTTATCCATACCTTTGTATATGCTTCAAGTATACAACAGAGTCATATCTTCATATTCAACGGATACCCTAGTCCTTCTCACGATTATTGTCATATCTGCAATGTTCACGATGGCTTTACTTGATATTGCTAGGGCAAAAGTGAGTCAGTCTTTCGGTAATTGGATGGAAGCGAAAATCTCAGTATTTATGTTGCGTCGAAGCATTCAGTTTCAGGCTTATACTGGGAAAGGTTATACCTCTCAGGTTTTAAAAGACATCCAGACGATAAAAGTCTTTCTGAGCAGTCAAGCTCCGTATCCTTTGTTAGATGCAATGTGGACTCCTATTTTTATTGCATTTGTTTATCTGCTACATCCAATGCTTGGTCATATATCGCTTGCGGGTTCACTTATTCTATTTGGTTTAGGGCTGCTTAATGAAGTGGTTACTAGGACATCCTTGCGAGAAGCAGAGGTACAGTCTGTTTCACATATTTCTCAAGCGGAAATAGCGACGCAGAATGCAAATTCGATACTTGCTATGGGAATGATGAATGCCTTTTTAGAGAGGTGGTTTCAAGGTGTTAGTAGTACAAAGAAGTCCGAAGAATCTTCATTAGATAAATCTATTTATTTGACAAACTTTTCAAAGTTCATAAGAGGGTCATTGCAGATAGCGTTGTTGGCTGGCGGAGCGTGGCTTGTCATATCACACGAAATAACGGCTGGTGCAATGATAGCCAGTTCAATATTGATGAGTAGAGCATTGTCCCCAATGGAACAAGCTATTACTACATGGCGAAGTGCAGTATCAACGCATAACGCTTTCTCTCGGCTAAAGGAAATAGACTTAAGAGCGACTATGGTGGAAACCGATATGCCTCTCCCACCTCCAAAGGGAAACTTTGAACTCAAAAACTTAGCGTACCATCTTCCAGAAAACGCAGGTCTACTCTTTTCTCAAATAACGTTATCAATACCTCAAGGTACTTCCGTAGGAGTTATCGGACCCTCAGGAACAGGGAAATCAACACTTGCGCGTCTACTTATTGGCATCATACCGCCCACAGCAGGAAAAGTGACCTTGGATGGAATGGAAGTCTCTGCTTGGCCTTCAGAAGATTTAGGGGAGCATATCGGTTACTTAGCTCAAGAAGTAGAGCTTTTTCCGGGAAGCATCCGTCAGAATATTTCTCGATTTAAGGAAGAAGATCCATCAAAAGTTATAGAGGCCGCTAAGTTAGCCGGATGCCACGAGCTAATTTTGAAAAAAAATGGTGGGTACGATTTTTCTATTGGCGTTAATGGTAGAGGTCTTTCTGGAGGTGAGCGTCAGCGAATTGCTCTCGCTAGGGCCGTTTATGGGCAACCTTCAGTCGTTATTTTTGATGAAGCGAACGCTAACCTTGATGGTGAGGGAGAGTCTGCGTATCAACGGTTGATAGCTCACTTAAAGGCTAAAGAGACGACTGTGATCATCATTGCTCATAACGCTAGTACTTTGAGGCAGATGGACCGTTTGCTTTATCTTTCTGATGGCAAAGCTCAACTCTACGGCCCTAGAGAGGAAGTTTTGAAGCGATTGATGGGAAATGACAATATCGAAATACCGAGAGTGAGAGATGAAAGAGCAACTGCCCATCGCTGAACAAACGAAGCGTGACAGAATATTCAGGTACACACCTCCTAGCCATTTGCATTGGAAGAAACCAATATTATTTGGCCTCACTTCATTAAGTGCATTTTTGATGGGATTTGTTTATTGGGGCGCAACGGCTCAACTGGAAAGTGCGGCTATTGCTTATGGTGATTTGTCGGTAATAAGCAAGCGTCAAAAGGTACAACATTTAGAAGGGGGGATTGTCGCATCAATACATGTGCATGAAGGTGATCGTGTCGAAGAAGGGCAACTACTTATTAAGCTTTCAGGACAACATGCGAGTGCTAAATGGGATTCTATGAATGGTTTATTCATACATACCGTAGCAAAAGAGAATCGGTTGTCATCCGAGTTAGATAACTTAGGTGAAATCTCATGGTCACAGGATTTAGAAAACCTTTCAAGTGAAGAAATACTTAGAGAAGCCAAGTTAGTCCAAAGTAAAATTTTTGAGGCAAGGAAACGCTTTTTTGACAGCAAACTAAATATCATCGCTCAAAGTATGTCTGGAGCTAATTTAGAGCTAGACAACTTGACCAACACCAAAAAGATTGAGAGAGAACGCTTACAGCTAATTGAAGAAGAAATACGTAGCAATCAGTCGCTGGTGCAAAGAGGGTATGCAGGAAAGTCAGCTCTTCTCCAACTTAAGCGTATGGCTACAGAAGTAAAAAGTACGCTTAGCCAACTCGATCGACAATCATTAACGGTGCAAAAGCGATTAGATGAGAATCAAGCGAGAATCGAAGAACTGCGCTTGGAGCGTCTCAATGAAATTGTTGCAGAACTAAGAGAAACCCAAAAAGATATTGTTACTGTGCGTGAAGAACTGCGTCTAGCAAAGGATACGTTAGATCGAACAAATATAGCGGCACCAATATCGGGTAGAGTTGTAAACATGCAGGTGTTTACCGAAAAAGGCGTTATAAACTCAGGTGATACGTTGCTCGAACTTGTACCTCTCGATGATGAATTGTTGGTTGAAGCTCAAGTTAACCCTGAAGATATTGACTTAGTAAGTACAGGACAGTCTGCACATGTTCGTCTAACCGCACTTAATGCCAGAACATTGGCTCCTTTAAATGGGACCGTTCTTACCGTTTCAGCAGATAAGCTGACCAATCAACAGGAGCAAGATTACTATTTAGCTAGAATTGCTTTGAACCAAGAGGACGTGGATAGCTACAAGCTAACATCTGGGATGAATGCGGAGGTACTCATTTTATCTGAACCAAGGACACCGCTAAGCTATCTTCTAAAACCATTAACAGAGAGTATGAATCGTGCATTCCGAGAAGACTGATGGATAGGTCCTATTTGAAATCTCGTCATAGCGCTCACCCAAACAAATAATCCATTACGTCAGTCACATTTTGTGGTGTTGTGATGTGTTTTGATGCGTTTTTATTTTTTGTGAGGTGGTGTAAAGATGAGAACCGAGAAAGAAAAAATGTTGGCAGGTGAGCCATACGATGCTTGGGATAAAGAGCTATATCAAGCACGAATTGAATGCCGAAAAGTGTTACAAAAGCTAAATAATAGCATTCCTGATACAAACGAGTGGCGCGGTGCAATTGATGAATTGATCCCTGATTCAGAAGGTGCGTACCTAGAGCCACCATTTCGATGCGATTACGGCTCAAACATTAAGCTGGGTAAAAACTTCTATGCAAATTTCAACTGCGTTGTATTAGACGTAGCAGAAGTGCATATAGGCGATAACGTTTTGTTCGCCCCTAATGTGCAAATCTATACGGCAGGTCACCCACTCGATGTTAAAGGACGAGTCGAAGAAGGCGTTGAGTTCGGAACTCCGATTACAATTGGAGACAACGTATGGTTAGGGGGAGGCGTGATTGTTTGCCCGGGCGTGACTATAGGTGAAAACTCGGTGATTGGTGCAGGCAGTGTGGTTACGAAAGATGTTCCACCTAACGTAGTAGCAGCGGGTAACCCCTGCAAAGTGATTCGCCCAATAGACTAGATAATCGAAAGCCGACATATCGTCGGCTTTTTCTTATATATAGTTAGAAAAGCAATGACCAAGCTGTGCTTTTGCTATCCATTGTCATTACCAAACCTTAAAATAATTTCTGCAAAAAATAGATTCAGAGGGTTATGTATGTACCAAAATAAAGTTGTGGTCATAACTGGGGGGAGTCAGGGGATTGGTCAATACCTGACCCAAGCTTACCTTGATTTGCAAGCTAAAGTTATTGTGTTCGATATTGCACCAAACAAAAATCCAGAAGCAGAGTTTTATCAAGTAGATTTGGGGCAAACCGATCAAATAGAACAAGCTTTTGACAAGATACAAACCCAGTACAGCAAGCTAGATATTCTGATAAACAATGGTGCGATTGCTAACTTTAATAAGCCTCTTCAAGAGCTTACTTTTGAAGAGTTTTCTCGTGTTATTGATGTAAACCTCAAAGGTTCTTTTGCTTGTTCTCGCCGATTTATAGGGTTGAACAATCAGCAGCCTTATGGACGCATCATAAATATTGCGTCAACTCGTTGGAATCAGAACGAATCTGGATGGGATGCTTATGGGGCCTCAAAAGGTGGTGTGTTATCGATGACCCAATCGATGGCCATTTCCTTGTCAGATACGCCTATTACAGTTAATGCCATTAGTCCAGGATGGATTCAAGTTGAAGGATATGAAAAGCTGAACCGTCTAGATCACGAGCAACATCCTTCAGGCCGAGTTGGGAAAGCGCAAGATATCGTTAATGCATGCTTGTTTCTAACCCATCCCGAAAACGACTTTATTAATGGCCATAACTTAGTCGTTGATGGAGGGATGAGTAAGAAAATGATCTATCAAGATAGTTTAATAGGCTAGAGCCTCTCGAGCGTTTTTACTTGACGACTTAAAGTACTTTTCTTCAATCTGAATTTTAACCAAAATTCTTTGATTAAACAGACTCTAAATCAAATGAATGGGCAGCAAAACTAATAGCGTTACGTCCCTTTTCTTTTGCCCGATATAGTTGTTTATCAGTAATGGTAAACAACTCTTCAAAGCAGCAACTATCAAGGCTATGAAAATTCACCGCCCCCACAGATAAGGTCAATATTTCTGAACATTTGGAAAGAGGGTTACTTAGGTTTAGATCTTCTATTTGTTCTTGGAGTAAAGAGAGCTTTGACATCAGTCGAGCCTCATTGAGATTTTCACATATGATGAGAAACTCATCTCCACCATAACGAAAAATATGAGTCCCAAACTGATCAAATACCTTTTTTAAAACATAGGAAACCAATTTTAGAGCCTGATCGCCTTTATGGTGACCATGAAAATCGTTGTAGCCTTTGTAGTAGTCAATATCAATGATCACCAAAGCTAATGAATTGCCGCTAATTTGAGCATTTGAAATCAATGAAGGTGTTAGAGAGTCAAGCTGATAGCGATTATATAAACCTGTAAGTGGGTCGGTGCGAGACAATGTTTCTAGCAGTATGTTGGCTTGTTGTAGATTTTGTCGTTGTTCAAAGTTTTCCAATGAAATAGCGATAAAATTCGCAAGCTGCTCAAAAAGATGAACATGATGTTGTTGGTATTGATCAGGCTGGTGATGCTGGACCGACAAGACTCCTAATATTCGTTTACCCAGTTTTATTGGAGTCAAAATGATTGATCGGGCTATTTTATTGTTGTCGAATACCACGAGATCGTGGTCTTCCCTAACTTCAAGAGGTACGTAACTACTGATCGATTCGTCGTTAACATTGTTAATATGTACAGTCTGCGCGGTACGAACGACATAACTACCAATATTTTTATCTTGATCGCAGTTGATTACTAGCCTCTCAACTGGTCCATCGCTATCAAAGAAGTAGCGGTAATCAAGCTCGTGGGTGCTCTGATCGTATAGGGCGATGCCAAATTCGTCAGTAGGAAAGACGGAACCAACTTTTTCGTAGATAAAGGCTAAGCCATTCTCCAAGTTATCGGATGTAGCGATGCTTTGACCTATATCTGTCAGGGTTCCAATCTGTTCCCGGATTTTTTTCATTACAAGATGCTCTTGATCTTGAGTTAAGTGACTTATCTGCCCCCTTAACTGTTCGGCATCATTCTGTTTCTGTTCGTTTAACTGATTTTCGAGATGGGATAAGAACATCATCTGAAAGCCAGCAAGCGCTTTCCAGTCGTTGCCTTTTTCATATATTGTCATTTGGGCATGGCAATACTTTGAATAGAAGCCAAAGTTGCTTTTTAAGTCATCATCTTGAGCTAGCTGATCACATAGATCCTGAGCTTGAGCATATTTTAAATGCTGGACTAGAAATTCTAGATACGCAGTTAAGTTTTCTTGTTGATTATGTTTGTCTTTGACTAGGCGGAAAAGCTGGTGAGCGGCGACAAAATGTTGCTCAATGTCGTCAAAATTATATGAATCGCAATTAAGCTTCGTTTGAGCAAGGTAACTATGAGAGATCGCCTCGATTCTAGTATCATTGATTTCAACCGCAATATCTAGGGCTCGCTCAATAGACACCAAGGCATTTTCAATGTTCTGAAGTTTACCAAGTCCGAGGCCAATATTAAGCTGACATATGGCTTGATTTACAAGGTTGCAAACCTTTTCGGAAGCTTGTGAACCTAATTCTGCTAGCTCTACAGCCTGTTGGTATTTTTCTAGTGAAAGGTATAGGTCACTAACATTTGTATATAACAGTGAAAGAGCATTAGTGTCTAATAAGTGTGTATGAAGAAGCACCTCTTGATAAAGAGAATATGCCGCTTGGTATTGCTCTCGGTCTGCATAAATAGATGCTAACAATATGTGTGCTTGGAAGCGCAAAGCGTTTTTACGAGACGGGCTCGCATCAATAGATGTTTGATAGAACTCTATTGCTTGCTCTAGCTGATCGTTGCGATCGCAAGTAAAACCTCTAACAAAGCTATCAACTTGTTGGCAGCGTTGGTAATCATGTTGTGTACATATAGCGTCAACGCGGTCCAAAATATATGCTAGCCCTGATAAGCCTGGATAGTTCTGAATTCGCGTCAGCAACGCCACGATTTGTAAGTAAGCCGGATGGTCCATCAAGTCCCCTTTTTATATTTATATGCTTGATTTGCGATGGACGCAGTGAAGTTATGTGATCATTTTAATATGTCGTTCTGTAAAGGGCGAGTTAGATTCAATAAATATTGAACACTGTTATGTAATCTATTTGTGATTTGTGATCTCAACTAGAAAATGCTAATGACAGCGGTGATGGATCGTGATGAGTTTATAAATTATCATCAGTAAGTAGAAGAGAATAAGGAGTTCGAATGAGGGTTATATTACTGTTTTTTACACACGCGAGTTGTGTTGCACTAGGGTTTGCTTTAGGTATTTACGCGTTGCCGATTCTTACTCAACCTGAATCGCCAGAAATTCCATCAGTGTCATCGAAAAACCAAAAAGAACTGCAACAAGGAAAGTTCGATAAGAATAGAGAAGGCAGCGATTTCTTCCATTGGGGGGAGGGAGTGATTACGGCGACTGAATCTCAGATTTTTTTTGAAGGAGAGCTTGCTCCTGGTCCTGATTACAAACTCTATTTATCGCCCCAATACGTAGAGACTGAATCAGACTTTATTCAATGGAAATCACAGATGGTAAACCTTGGAGATATAAAAACGTTTGATCGTTTTGTGCTTCCTCTCAGTCAGCCTATCGATACAGAAAAATATAACTCTGTCATTGTGTGGTGTGAAAGCTTTGGTGAGTTTATTACTTCAGCTAAGTTAGTTCCAGTCAGCGAGTAAGTGGTTTTCTAGAGAATGTTTCATCCGAGTTGTCCCATTTGAACCCTTCAAACTAGGACAATTGGTTAAGAAATTGATAAGGTTACTTTCTTATAACAGGACCTCTAACCTAAGAGGTCAAATAATCTAGGCCATACAGGGAGCGAGGAATGGAGAAAGTACAGTTAGTCGTCGATTTTCTTCTCACTCACAAGATTTTATTTACTGCATTAATCCTGCTGTTCATCATTCTTCTGCGTCGTTTGATTCTGTCTCGAATCCGAGGTGACGATGCATTCATTACAGAAGAGCAACGCAGTTGGATGTCGAGAACCAAAAATGGCACCTTTGCCATCACGCTGATTATTTTGTTCATCTTATGGCAATCCGAAATCAGCGAGTTTGCTCTCAGTGTGACGGCCATCGCCGTGGCGATAGTTGTTGCTTCTAAAGAGATTATTTTGTGTTTTACAGGTTCAATTCAACGTGCTAGCTCGCGCTCGTTTCGGATTGGTGATTGGATTGAAGTGGGTAAGTTATGCGGAGAAGTGATTGAGCACAACATGATGGCGACGGTTATCCAAGAAATCGACCTGCATCATGGGCAATATCACTACACAGGTAAAACCGCAACACTGCCAAATAGCATGTTTTTCACTTACCCAGTGAAAAACCTTAACTTTATGAAGCGCTACGTCTACCACAACTTTTCAGTAGTGGTAAAAGACTTTGTTAATTTATACCCGATTTTACCGCTACTAACCGATAAAATTGATGAACATTGTAGCTATTTCGCTGATGTTGCACACCGCTATAATGCGATGATAGAAAAGCATGCAGGTGTCGACTTGCCGGGATCAGAGCCACATGTTCATATCGCCAGCAATATTAATGGTGAGCAAATCGTACATATCATGATTTTCTGCCCTACAGATAAAGCAAACCACCTAGAGCACCTGATTCGTAAAGACTTTATGGAGCTATATGAGCAGCACTTCCCAGTCCCGCTCTCTGGCTAAATGTTGATACGGAATAACAGCAACCCCGCTATAAATGCGGGGTTTCTTTTTATTTGTCGTTGCAACAAATAATCTTAATGGATCAGGGCGCATATAATCGTTAAATTACGCACGAGATTCGCTTTACTTATTAAGTCAATAATTACTAACTGATATTTTGATCTTAATCTCACTTTGGCTTTAGGTGGGAGCGATGCTTGTCAGCTTAAGTAAATGCGCTTCAATTGGTCGAATCTTATTTTGACTTGTCATTTGGTCCTATCAGTAAAAGAACTCGTTAATGCTAAAAAGTACAAAAACGTGTACGCGATTAATTCAACGTATGTCGGTTATCTCTACCTCTTGGAGTTCCGAATTTAAGTCCTATTTAACGGATTTAGCTTCGATTGCGCTACTGCTTCTCCCTTTGATTTTGTCTAATGCATTGGCGATATTTCTAGGACATGCTTTCCGTCTTACCGGATGGGGAGAACTGTCTCAACTACTTTTCCATGTCTCCGATATTCTGATAAATCTATATCCCAGTGCTTTTTGTGTTGTTGCTGGCTACTACCTTTCGCATAAAACCAATGTATCTAGTGCGGTATTCATCATCTATTCGCTGATCATGTTTTACTTGATTTCGCTAGAAAACGGCAGCTTATCAGCAACATATATGTTGCCTAACAACCCATTACTCGCTCTGCTGAGTGCAACGATTACTTATCTATACTGCATTGCTTTCAAGATACGCTTGCTGGAGCCGCAAGCGCTAGATTTTTCGTCTCGTTTGCTCAAGCACGTTGTACATTTCTTTCTATTTGTATTGATTGCGTTAGTTGTGTCCAACTTGACGGCCATCGTTATGTCAATGTTTGGTAGTGCTATTCGTGAGATTGGAGTCGATCCGCTGACGTTACAAGGCGGCCTGATTTATCAAACTGTCTTGGGGTTACTGGGTTCCATTGGCATTAATGGGCACAACCTATTGTTCGCCATTAAGCAGCAGATATTTGCAGCGACAGAAGCGAATATGATTGCTTGGAAAGGTGGAGAGGCGTCACTAAATGTGATTAGCCAAGGTTTCTACGACGCGTTTATGTCTATGGGTGGCTCGGGTAACAGCATTAGCCTACTTATATGTGTATTGATGTTTGCCAGAGAGCGCAATCATCTGATGCTCGCACTAGCTGCAACGCCTTTGGTTATATTTAATATCAACGAAGTGTTGCTATTTGGGTTACCTATTATTTTTAACCCGCTGCTGATCATCCCTTTTGTAACGGTTCCATTGGTGAGCTTTGTCATCACATATTCATGTATAGCCTCTGGCATTGTGCCTCCAGTTGAGAACATCGTAAACTGGATGACGCCTCCTCTGTTCAGCGGTTATATGGCGATGGGAAATCAACTTGAAGGGTCGATTCTGCAGGCGGTTGTCATTCTTGTTGGCGTTTTCATCTATCGGCCATTTTACTTGGCGTATGCAGGAAAGTATTCAGCTCAGTTTCGTGCAAATGCGACGTATACTGGTATTGAACGCTCGATTTTTAAAACGCTGCTAAACAATGTCAGGGATTCCAATAAGACAAGTATCAGTAAATCTACCGCTCAGAAGCGTTTAACAACCATTTTACGTGAAGGCGAACTGGTCATGTTTTACCAGAAACTGCAGTCTACAAAAGATGTGAACGTATTCTCTTATGAAGCGCTACTACGTTATATCGATAAAGATGGGAAGTTGTGTCCACCAACGTTTGTTAGTGATTTTCAAATGCTTAATTCTATGCCATTGCTCGACAAGTTAGTGATAGAGAGAGTACTGGCTGACATGCAGAAAATGTCATTATCAAAAGAACGTCGCATCGCGATTAATATCGCAGTGGCGACTATTGAACAAGAAGAGTTTGTACCACATCTACTCTCTCGCTTAACTCACTATGGAATCGAACCAGAATGGCTAGAAATTGAGATTACTGAAGAAGCGATTTTGAGTAATAAAGTATTCCTGATTAGAACGATGGAAGCGCTGCAGGCAAAAGGTATTAGGATTGCTATGGATGACTTTGGCACCGGTTACGCATCGTTTCCTCATTTGCTGAAGTATCCTTTCGACAAGATTAAACTTGATCGCTCATTATTGTTAGATGCAACTGACCAAAAAGGTCGAGATCTTTATGAGTTAGTTGCCAAGCTTGGACGCATTACTCATTGTGAGGTGGTGGCTGAGGGGGTAGAAACCCAGCAAGAGTACGATTTTGTCAAGGGCTGTGGAGTGGACAAGGTCCAAGGTTACTTTTTTGCTCGCCCTGCGCCGTTGAAAGATATTATTGCTGAACAATCTATTTAAAATAAAAGGAAGCGTATTGCTTCCTTTTTGAATTTTGTACTGTTATTTGAACTCAAACTTACCCTGCATGATTGCCCAGTGACCAGGGAAAGAACAGAAGAATGAGTAATCACCTCCCGGAGTCATCTTCTCTGTGCTGAATGTGATAGAAGTGCTTTCGCCACCACCAATCACTTTGGTAAACGCGTAAACACGGTCATCGTTAGGTTTTACGTAGCTGTTCTCAAGACCTGCAGACATACCTTCCGTACCTACTGCCTGAAGGTTTGCTGTATCAGCTATCACCACGTTATGACCCATTGATTGTGCTGGCATTTTACCAGTGTGGTTCAGCGTCAGTTTCACTTCTTTACACGTCGCTGGCACGCTCAGTGTTTTGGTTGAAAACTGCATCATATCGTTAGCATCGATGGACACTTCACACTCTGCGCTTGCTTGCGCGCCAAAGCTTAATCCAGCTAGTGCAAAGGTTGCTGCTACTAAACGTAAAGACATATAACACTCTCCATATTTTATTTTTGGGCTGACTTGGATTCAAACCGATCCAATGCATCTCATTATCATCGAATATTCCAATTGAAACCGTGCTTCAATCCGGATATTGACGTTTTGTTGCAAAGTTATACTTATCGTTTTTATGGTGTGATCATTCATGTACCGTATTTTCCTCTCTTGATTTCATAAATGTGAAGGGGATCTTTTGGGCCAAGAACTACCAATCTTTTCGGGTATGAGGTCAGCTTTTATTGGCGCTTTTTTCAGCAACATGTAACTAAGTATTCCAAGTGTTTTTATCCTGTAACTTATTGATTTTTAAATGCATGAAAACAAAGTGAAGACAAATGCTTATATCGATTGTGACCAGAAAATAGATTTGTTTTATCCAGTGCACACTTTCTGAATTTTGAACTAGAGTCCCAGTTTTTTGTTTGCTTACCGATTACGTACGAAATGTCGTCAAATTGACGTAAAAAGATGCTTTATTTTTGGCACTTTTACACCTGTAAGTTGAGTTACATTTAGTTACATCTGTCCGCTGCGGCGCGATAAAAGTCCCCCTCTATAATGCTGTTCCTTTTTATTGTTGTTTGTATAAGTCCTTAATTATGAGAAAGAATACGCTAGCGATCATGCCAAGTGTTTTAGCACTGGCGATCGGTATGGGGTTGCCTGCTGCACACGCAGGAGTGATCACAGACGCAACTATCGTCGGCTCAGAAAGCCAGTGGTGGAACACTTACAAAGTCATCCTAACGAACGACGGTTCAAAGCCTGTTGAACTGCGTGATGCGAAAGTGACGTTTGATTCGAACCTATCAATGTCGACACCCTCTTGGTCTGCGACTGGCATCAGCTACCCGGGAATGAAGTTCACCAGCGACGCGCAAGGTAACGTGTTCAAGAACACACTTGCGCTGGCTTTTGATAGCGGTAGCTGGGTGAAATCCCAACTTCCGGCAGGTGAACGCATTGAGCTAACGCTCGGTGTGAGCGGCGTGTTGGATCTGACTCTTCTTCAAAATACCATTCGTCTGATTGCTGACGATGAAGGCGAAGTTGGCGAACCAGAAATTTCTCTTCAATTGGCATCGCCAGTGAACGGCGCTGAGTTTGAAGAAGGCCAAGCGGTTGCCATGCTAGCAAACGTAACGGCGACTAATACCAGCGTTAAAGCTGTGACTTTCTTTGTCGACAACAAACAAGTAGCTCGCGTAACACAAGCTCCATTCCAAGCGAGTTGGACTTCTGTTGGCGCAGGTGCTCACACGATCAAAGCTGTAGTGGAAGACATCTCAGGTTTAACCCAGCAACAAGCAGTCAGCATTTCAGTAAAAGAGAAGCCAGTTGAACCACCTGTGGAGCCAGAAGTGCATGAGCTGACGTTTGTCGCACCTACACAAGGTCAAACATTGATGGTGGGCCAGGCAACGACGATCAAAGCGCGCGTTGATGGTGAATTAATCTCGAAACTGGAGTTTTGGGCGAATGACCGCAAGTTAGGTCAACGTAATATCTCTGCAGGTCAAACGACGTACTCTCAATCCTGGACACCAAATGAAGTGGGCAATGCGACACTTAAAGTGGTGGTTCTTGATAACAACAACCAAATGGTTGAACAACGCAGTATCGCTGTTGCTATTGAAGCAGCTCCAAGCCTTGTTAAACCAGAAGTAAGCTTCTCTTCGCCTTCAAATGGTTCGAAGTTTGAGAAAGGCGAAGCGGTTTCGATTTCTGTTCGTGCAACGGATGCTGATGACGATTTGTCTCGCGTTATCGTGAAAGCAAACAACAAGCAAATCTGTGACTTCAATGCAGCAACCACAAACCAGTTCTCTTGTAACTGGACGGCGTCAGAAGTCGGTGCAGTTGAACTAGAAGCGGTCGCGACGGATGCTGAGAACCTAACGGCGACAGCACGTGTAAACATCACAGTTGAAAAAGTAGAAACACCGACACCTCCGCCAACTGGTGGACTGTGTGCTGACTTTAATGTGTACCCAGACTGGACCCGTGGTGATCACGCAACAGGCGGTGACATTATGGTTCACAAGAACATTGCTTACTCAGCGGTGTACTGGACGCAATCTGTTCCTGGCAGCGATAGCTCATGGTCATTACATCTAAACTGTGATGGTACTGAGCCGGGTACAGCGCCAGCGCTATCATTGCGCAACCCAATGGACCCAGTGCGTCTAGAAGTCGCAGGTTGGCCAAACACATTCGTAGTGGCGAGCCCTTCCACTCAAGCGCCAAGCACGCTAACTATCGCAGCAAGCAGCAGTGATGCGCTCACAGAGCTAGAGCAGCTTACACGTTCGTTTGTGTCGGCTATCGAACAAGCAGAGAGCGCGGGTACAGCGTCTATTGTGATTCGATCGGATGTTCTGGATCTCGCTACGCAAGACAAAGGTGCGTCGTTTGGTGCCGTAGCGGTGAAACAAGCACTGACGAATGCCATTGAGATCACGGGTAGCCGTATTGATATCGATGCGATCAACGCACTGAGCGACGACGTGAAAGGCTGGGCACATGCTTACAACTTGATTTTCACAACCCTTGCGCCACAAGCGACATTTGGTTGGTCACTAAGCATTGGTGAGTTTGCTTACGATACCCATTCTGGCCGTCAGTCTGTATGGGATGAAGCGTCCGTCTTCACGGCAGATCTACTTGATAGCTTCGAGCTTTACAAAGCAGATGCTGCGAACAAAGCTGACTTTGTGGCGTTTACTAAATCGAACGCAACCGCTGCGCTAACCAGCGAGCAGTGGCATCACGCACTTGAGTACGTAAAACAGGTAACAGATTACGTTGAAGCGCCTGCAATGCTAGCGAACATGCCGACAGAGCAAACCGCAAACTATTTCATGGGTAACACGCAAACCGATCAGCAAATCCGCAAAGCAGCGTACAGCAACGTATTTGCACTGATGTTTGATCAAGACTCTCAAGCTCTAACCAGCAAAATTGAGCTTTACCAAACGGCGAAAGTGCCACTGTACTACGTAGGTGAAGAGTTAGAGAAAGGTTCATTGACTCGCATTGAAGCGCTAAACCAAGAGTTAGCAAATGCTGAAAGCGTGATGGATAACGAAGCCTTCCTATACGAAACACCACAATCTCAGTGGGTTCCGTCAACGGTTTACAAGTGGAACGACTTCCTAGATGGCTTGAACGCAATGCACAACATTGGTGTCGCGGGCAACAAGTTCTGGCTAATGAACGATGAAGTTGATGACGCAACCAACATCATATACGCGAAAGTCGCGATTGCTGCGTTCCTTGCGCAAAGTATGCAAGAGACCATCCGCTACAACGCGTGTGATGAAAACAACTGGTCTGAAGTGAAATACGGCGCGCCTGCGGATTACCCAATGACAGCAAGTTGTGGTCAATTGGGTCAGAAATACGCAGATTACGGCGTAAACCCAGTTTCAGGTTTAGATCATGCGTACTCTTGTCCTCGTGATGACAAAATGGAAGTCAGCGCTCTGACTCATGCGAAATGGTATGGCGCCCCAGCTCCAGTCTTTGCAGCACCTGATGCAGTACTTGAAGAGCGTGGTCTATTGGTGAACGGTGCAGCAGGTCGTTGGACAAACAACGGTCACTGTAACGATGTTCCAGAAAGCGTAGATACGTCTAAGCAAGTTTGGGAACGCGACGAATGTAAGACTTACGTTGGTCAGAAAGCAGGTAAGTTCATTTGGGACGGCAGCAGCCAAGAAAGCGTTGAAGGCTGTGGCTGGTGGGGGCGTGGTGTTATCCAAACCACAGGTCGCCAGAACTTCGGTACGCTTAACCACTACCTAGGTCGCTCGCACGTTGATCCTTCAACCATTGGTAAGACAATTGATGGCGTAACGGTAGAAGCGCCACCAGCGAACCCACTTTATGCTGAGCTAGACTTCTGTTCTAACCCAGGTCTGATTTGTAGCTCGGAAGAGAACAAAGAGATCAAGTGGATCGCAGGTCTGTTCTACTGGGTAACGTCAGTTCAGGCATACAACGATGAAGGCGGTCAGTACGCGGATTGGAACTACCACAACGAACTGAAGAAGTACGTGGATAGTGGTCTGCAAGGTTCACAATTTATCGATGACGTTTCAGGCATCGTTAACCGTGGCTGTCCGGATCTAACGTGTTCGACAGGTGATGTTCACAACGTGAAAGAGCGCCGCGAGAACTTCAAACTGGTACTACAAAAGTTAGGTCTTGATCCTCGTTAATTAAGACAAAGCAACATCGATGAAGCAAAGCCATCACTGAAAAGTGGTGGCTTTTTTGTTTTTTCAAAAGGCTCAGGTGCTTAGTTTTAATTATTACAAATCCGTAATAGTTATTTTCTTTTTCTGCTTATTATCATTTATTTGCAACTCAATATAATGCCCGCCATTCCAAACGTATTTGCTGCGTTTTTGATTTTTATCTTTCGATGGATGGTTTCCGGGAGGGGAGTATGTCGAACTTTGTTGTTGTCGGTGGTGGTGCTGCGGGTCTAGAAATGGTCACGCGCTTAGCGAGCAGTTTTGCAGGCAAATCTGATCATACCGTTACTTTGGTTGAGCCATCTTCTCATCACTTATGGAAACCAAGACTGCATGAGATTGCGGCGGGCACGTTTGATAATGAGCTCGATTCGGTTGCGTTTCGTCTTCATGCTGCTTGTCACGGTTACCAATATGTTCAAGCGCGCATGTCAGGCTTAGACCGAGCAAATAAAACGATTACGGTGAGCGCAGAGTTCTCTCCCGAGCAAACATTGAAATACGATTACCTCGTGATTGCCGTTGGCGCGATCAGTAACGATTTCAAAATTCCGGGCGTAAGCGATCATTGCTTGTTCTTAGATTCGGCCTCTCAAGCAGAAAAAGCGTGGGAACAGATGAAGCAAATGCTAGCGAACGGTGGTTCACATCGTGTTTCTATCGTGGGTGCTGGTGCGACCGGCGTTGAGCTGGCGGCCGAATGGGCGAAAGTCAGCAAGCAATTAAACCGCTATCAAAATGATACTCAACTTTCCATTACGCTCATCGAAGCGGCAGATCGTGTGTTACCTGCAAGTGCTGAGTGCATGTCTGCCAAGGTACTTAAGAAGCTACAAAAGCAGGGCGTTAACGTTCGTTTAAACACAAAAGTTCAGCGTGCAGAAGCAGACCGTATCGTGACGGAAAATGAAATCATTCCTGCCGATCTGCAAATTTGGGCGGCAGGGATTCGATGCCCGGATTGGTTAGCGAACCTTGATGGTCTAGAAAGTAACCGCATTAACCAACTTAAAGTGCTGCCGACGCTGCAAACCACTCTGGATGAAAACGTGTTTGTTATTGGTGATAGTGCCGAATGCCCACAAGAAGATGGAACCATCGTGCCACCACGAGCGCAAGCTGCCAACCAAGCTGCTGCACATCTAGCGAAGCAACTTAAACGCTTGATGAAAGGCAAAGAGTTAAAACCGTTTGTATTCAAAGATGGTGGGATGGTCGTCGCGCTTGGGCATGATTACGCGGTTGGCGCATTGATGAATGATAAAGTCGTGTTGCGTGGACGCTACGTTCGCCGTTTGTACGACACCATATTTAGACTGCATCAACGCGTCATTTTTGGCTGGTTCCGTGTGTCGGCACTGGTGGTTCTTAAACGGGTAAAAGGTTTATTGAACCCGTACTACAAGGGCTCTTGGTCTTAATCCAAGTAGCTACTCTTCACTTCCATTTGTTCATTTTTATCGAGCGCCCAAATCATCAGAATTTGTGGCGCTAGGTGTTTTTTATGCGTCATTTTCAACTCTCTTTGCCCGTTCAACTTCTTATTTCTGCACTACTTGCATGGACTGGATCTCAAGCTCTCCTTCTTCTTGTCGACCATGGGGTGGCAGACAAATCACTTTTACTGTCGAGTGATTACTACCAAATTTTAATGTTGGGCAAAACGGTCTATCTCGGCTTGCTGAAAATGGTGGTGGGCTTGATGGTGCTGTTTTCCCTTGTTGAAGGCATCACCAATATTGGCTCAACCGTTCGTCTTAAAGCGCTGGGTGGACGAACACTGCTTTTCTACAGTTTCACCACCTTAATTGCCATTAGTTTAGGACTTGGTGCGTCGTTAGCATTGCCTGCTTGGGAGCCACTTAGCCAAGCTATTTCTGTGGGCAGTGATGTTCGTTTGATTGACGAGCAAGGGGCAGGTGGTGCCGCAATATTGACCAATCTTGTTAAGATGGCGATGGTGAATCCATTTGCTGCACTGGCGAATGGTAACTTACTGGCGATCGTGGTCTTCTCCTTTATGGCAGGCGTTGCGATTTTGCTTTCTGTTCCATCTGGTCATCCGTTGCTAGCGGTGATTTCAGGGCTAAACAAAAGCGTCAACACTATGATTCGAGGCATCGTTAAGCTGTCGCCAATAGCTATTTTCGCGATCGTGTTTGATATCACGCTGACCTCAAGTGGGAATCTGATTCAGCAACTCGCGTTATTTGCGTTACTGGTGTTTGTCCTCACTATGGTGCACGGGCTAGTCGTGTTACCAACCATCGCCAAGGTAATGACGGGGATTTCTCCAGTTACGCTGTTTAAAGCGATTTCAGCACCATTAGCCATGGCGTTTGCGACGTCATCAAGTGCGGCGGCGCTGCCTTTGGCAAAACAAAGTGCGGAAGACAATTTAGATGTCGCGCCAGAAGTCAGCAGCATGGTGTTGCCACTCGGCTCTGTAATGAACATGGATGGTACCGCGCTATTTGAAGGTGTCGCTGCTATTTTCCTAGCACAGTTGTTTGGTGTGGATTTGAGTACCACTGGATTGGTGATGATCTTCATCATGGCAATGGTTTCTTCCGTTGGTGCGCCGGGCATGCCTTCGGGCTCCATGTCGGGGATGCAGTTAGTGTTGCTAGCGGCGGGCATTCCGTTGGAAGCGATTGCGATTTTATTGGTTATAGAAAGACCGTTAGATACCTTCCGTACCGCTGTTAATGTTGAAGGGGATTTGATTGCGACGCTTGTCATCGACCGTTGGCAGAAGAAGCAAGAGGGTGAAAGCAGTATTTATTACCAAAAACCAGAGCCTTTAGTCAGCTAAACTTCGAGGTAAATACGCACCCTGCTGGGTGCGTATTGGACGAAAAGAAGTGCGGCATCAGCTAAGATGAAAATAAGATCATCTCTTGTGCACTAAATGAAAATTCTCCCTTTCATATAAAACACGCCGTCGCCAGACACTCTTACTTGTTCGCCAATAACTTCGCAATGAAGAATACCTCCGCGCTGAGAAGCTTGATAAGCAACCAGTGATGTTTTGCCTAATTCTTCTGCCCAGAATGGTGCTAATCCAGCGTGAATCGAGCCGGTTACGGGGTCTTCGTCGCCACCATTTGCAGGCCAAAAGTAACGCGATACACAGTCTTGTTGACCGCCTTTCGCAGTAACGACCACATCGTAAGGAGCGAGAGTCTTGAGATGTTCTGAACGGTATTGAACCTCAAGTACCTCCTGCTGGCTGTCGACCACCACGAAGTACGCTTGAGGGCTAAGCAGTACGCGTTCCACATTGCAACTTAAGCCTTCAATCAATGCTGGGGGAATATCAGAAACGGCTTTTTGAGGACGAGCAGGGAACGTCATTTCAATCTTACCTTGTGCATTCTTTTCTACGGTGAGCGTTCCTACTTCTTGAGTATGGAATTCAATCGTGCCACCAATGCCAAGCTCATCAAACAGAACTAACGACGTGGCCAGTGTAGCGTGTCCACAAAAGTCGATTTCAGTAATCGGAGAGAACCAACGAATCTCATATTGGTTTGCGCCAATGGATTTTAAAAAGGCTGTTTCCGACAAGTTGTTTTCTGCCGCGATATTTTGCATCAACTCTGGAGCAAGCCATTCCTCTAACGGTACCACCGCTGCAGAGTTGCCTTTGAATTGCGTATCGGTGAAGGCGTCCACCACGTAGATATCCAGTTCCATTTACGCTTCCTTGTTTGCTTTTGGGCTAATCAGCATAAACCAAATAAGTCGCCGATAAGCACGAATTTAAAAATATTACGCAAAGTATCACTGATTGGCTTAAAATGAGTTCTTTTGATACTTAATGGTTGGTTGCTGTTTCTTTTGGGGCATATACTTATCCCGAACTTAAGAAATAGGAGCATCATCATGAAAGCAATCACTACATCGGTTTTGGCATTAAGCTTATTGGCAGTGGGTTCAGCGCAAGCATTTGAGTTAATCAGTAAAGACATCCAAGAAGGTCATCCTATGGCGAAGACTTTCGAATACAACAGCTGGGGCTGTAATGGTGGCAACCAATCTCCACAATTGATGTGGAAGGACGCGCCAGCAGGAACTAAGAGTTTTGCAATCACGGCTTATGACCCTGATGCACCTACTGGCAGTGGTTTCTGGCACTGGGTTGCGTTTAACATTCCAGCTTCAGTTAGCGAACTGCCACGCGCAGTGAACATTGAAAAATTTGGCGGTAAAGAGTCGCGTATTGACTACGGAACGGTTGGTTTTGGTGGCGTTTGCCCACCAGAAGCAGACGGCATGCACCGTTACCAATTTACGGTTTGGGCATTGCCAACAGAGAAGCTAAACCTAGATGAAAACACACCGGCTGCTGTGGTTGGTTTTACTCTTAACAGCATGGCACTAGACAAAGCAAAACTGACGGCGACGTACACACGTTATGCCGTAATGGGTAGATGATAGAAAACGAGGGGAATAGATGAGCCATCAATATCGAGTCACGTTGTTTCGTGCCGAGCAGTTACAGAAACTGCGTAATGTGAAGATCCATTCCCCAAGTATCATTCAGATCATCACGGGCAGTAAGCGTCTTTTCTGGAAAGAATCGGCGCTGGATCTTTCCCATTCTGAGTTGCTGCTTTGTGAGGCTTCTGCATCATTGAGTTTTGAGAACTTACCGCAAAAAGGTAAGTTTCTCTCTAGAATGTTCAGCTTTCATTGTTTGCCGTCAGAAGCAATGCTTGAACTTAGCGCGAGCATTGACAAGGGGGAAGAAAAGCCGACATTAGAGGCCGATAAAGCTTTGGAAGACACGCTCAATGCTTTGTTCTCGTTTGACCAACAAACCATGAGCAAAGAGACCCAAACCTTCTGGGTAATGGGGTTGTATCAACAACTTGCTGAGCGTGGTGTGTTGCATCACTTGTTTGCGAGTGCGAACACAACATTTAGCCAGAAGCTGAGCCGTTATTTGTCACATTCTCCGGGAGAGGAACACCCACTAGAGCTGGTGGCTGAACGTTTTGCCATGAGCCGCGCGACCATGATTCGCAAGCTCAAGCAAGAGGGCACTCAGTATCGGGAAGTGCTGGCGGAAGTACGCTTAAATCATGCCTTGTATTTGATGCAGAATGGCCATTACAACGTCGCGCTGTTGGCTCAGTCTTGCGGCTATCAATCCGAGGGGCGTTTTAGTCAACGCTTTAAAGGCAAATTCGGATTGACTCCGAGTGACTACATCAAAACGGTTGTGGTCAGTTAGCGCTAGCGAATAATTGCTTGCGCGCGTTTAATAGCTTACGCGCGTTTTATCGAGTGCAACGCAGTTGGTGCTTTGGAATCTGCAATCGCCAAATCAGACAGAAGCTGTTGCAGTAACTCTGCAGCGTGGACGTTCGCTTTTACTTTATCAACGTCACTCCAGCTCGTACTGTTTTCTTCTTCAAGGTATTTAATCGTCTGTTGTGAAAGCTTGAGAACAGCATGCCACTTCAGTTTTTTATATTCTAAATTCATACTCAAACTCCTATGTGAATGATTAATTTAAAACATTGTTCAAAACTTTGAGTTAGCAAATAGGAATTTGTTAATAAGCCTATGCCTAGAGCGGATATAAAAAAGCGCCCATCGCTTTAACGACGGGCGCTTTCAAGTCACTATAACCTTTGGTTATTTGTAGTATTTCTTCTTCATTTTGAGTGCTACGTTCACCAAAGCAATCAATACAGGCACTTCGATCAGTGGACCAATGACACCAGCAAAAGCTTGGTCTGAGTTTAGGCCAAACACCGCGATAGAAACCGCAATTGCCAATTCAAAGTTGTTACCTGTTGCTGTGAAGGCAATCGACGCGTTTTTGTCGTAGTCGATGCCCATTTTCTTACCAACGAAGAAGCTGACAAAGAACATCAACACGAAGTAGATAGCCAGTGGAATAGCTACACGGAATACATCCATCGGCAGTTCAAGAATCATTTCACCTTTCAAGCTGAACATCAGTACGATGGTCGCAAGTAGGGCGATAAGCGTAATTGGTGAAATGCGTGGGATGAACACGTCGTTGTACCATTGTTCACCTTTCGCAGCGACCAGCCATTTACGACTTAGGAAGCCCGCTAGGAATGGGATACCAAGGTAAATCAGAACGCTTTCCGCGATGTCCATCATCGAGATATCTACCACGAAACCTTGGTAACCAAAGACCGGTGGCAACACGGTGATGAACAACCATGCCATCACACTGTAAGTCACGATTTGGAAAGCACTGTTTAGTGCAACTAGAGCAGCGCCATATTCTTTGTTACCGCCACCGATATCGTTCCATACAAGCACCATCGCAATACAACGAGCAAGACCGATCAGAATGATACCGACCATGTAACCCGGATGATCACCTAGGAAAGTCAATGCAAGGATGAACATCAAAATAGGGCCGACAATCCAGTTCATGACCAAAGACAGTGTGATCGCTTTTTTGTCTTTCGTCACTGTACCTAGCAGGTTGTAGTTCACCTTTGCTAGCGGCGGGTACATCATCAAAATCAAACCAATCGCGAGCGGTACGTTCGTGCTGCCGACTGACATTGACTCATTCCACTCAGCAACTTGAGGGAACGCTGCGCCAATACCTACACCGATTGCCATTGCGACAAAAATCCACACCGTTAGGTAACGGTCCAAGAAGCTCATTTTGTCGCTGGCACTATTTAAAACTTGAGTAGTCATAGTGTTCTCTTATTCGTTTATCGTCGAAAGGCGATAGTTAAAGGTATAGTTTATCTCTGCACGCCTGACCAGCGTGCAAAGGGAATTAATCAAATAACTTGGAAAAGCCTAGATTGAACTGATCAAACGCGTCGCGTTGAATGCGGTAACACACCTTAGGTGGGTTTGGCTCGGCGCTGATAAAGCCTGCTTGCTTTAAAATACGCAAGTGCTCGGAAACCGTAGATTGCGCAAGACCCAGCTCAGAAACCAAATCACTGTTCAAACAACCGCCCATGGTATCGAGCGTGTGCAGGATATGCAGAATGCGCAAACGTGCTGGATGAGATAAAGCTTTTGCTTGTGCCGCTAGAGTTTGTTCTTTCTCTAGTTGTTGTTGCGTTGTCTGAAAAGCAACTTCGCACTTGTCGTTGCATTTATCACTCATTCGCTGGCCTTAATAGTTAATCGTCGAATTGCGATAAAGTGTACGCCTGCTCTGTGGAAGATGCAACAATTCGATGAAAAAACTAATCGGGAAATAACGATGAATAAAAAGTTGAAAAAATATATCTTTTAAAAACAGTGATATAATCAAAAATTAAGTAGGTTACTAAAAGTTAACTAATTGCACTATATTTCTAGGTTACCATAATAAACCACACCCGACGCACAATGGTTATTGCGTCATCTTGTGAACTTATTTAAAGGTAATCCCATGAGCAACGTACTGATCATCAATGCACACGAACCATCACCATACTCAGAAGGTCGTCTAAACGCTTCTCTTGTCGACAAAGCACAGACGCTTCTGCAAGCAAAAGGCCATGAGGTTCGCGTTGTGACAATGCAAGATGAGATCAACGTAGATGAGCAACTCGCACACTTTGAATGGGCTGATCGCGTGATCATCCAAAGCCCAATCAACTGGATGTCTGTGCCTTGGTCATTCAAAAAATACATGGACGATGTGTTTACTGCCGGTATGGGCGGCGCACTGTGTGCATTCGATGGTCGTAGCGCAGAAGAACCAAAGAAAAACTATGGTACAGGTGGTACTCAAACCAACAGCAAATACATGCTGTCACTGACATTCAACGCGCCAGAAGAATCGTTTGATGATGAGAACGAATACCTATTCCAAGGTAAAGGCGTGGACGATTTGATGTTCCACATGCACGCTAACTTCCGCTTCTTTGGTATGTCAGCACTGCCTACATTCGCTTGTTACGACGTGATGAAGAACGCAGATATCGAAAACGATTTTGTTCGTTTCGAAGCGCACATTAACGAAAACTTCTAATCCTTTTAGAAACATAGTGCGAACTGAATGATGAATTGAGATGGACTGCTGCATGCGGTCCATTTTTATTTGTTTGCGGCGAGGTGACGTTTTTATTACTCTAAAGCACTAAATGTATCTAGCTTACTTTTCGTTACCTAGATTAGGTGCGTATCTTGAGGTGTATTGTGGAAAGCAGAATCAGTGTAGATAGCAAAGGTCGTAAGTCAGTGGCGAACGTATGTGCGGAGCCATGTGCTATCGAGAAAGGGATGCGTCTAATTGGTGGTAAATGGAAAGGCTCTTTGATTTTTCATTTGAAAGACGGCCCAGTTCGTTTCAATGACTTAGCACGCATGCTAGGCGGCGCAAGCAAAAAGATGATCGACCAACGCCTTAAAGAGCTAGAAGCGGAAGGTATGGTGGTGCGCAAAGTGATCAGCGATCGCCCAATTGCAGTCAGCTATGAGCTAACAGAGTTTGGCCGTACAGCACTTAAGATTCTTGATGATTTGCGAATCTGGTCTGAGACTCACCAGATTGAGTTGCGTAAATAACGCGGCCTTTTGTATCTCATCATCGCTTAACGTTTTAAGCCAATAAAAATGCCAGCATATCGCTGGCATTTTTTATGTTTGATTATTGTCTGGGACTGATTGGGCGTAATTCGCTTAGTAGTCCAACGTACCACGAATAGGGTAGTTGTTGTCTGGATTACGAATCCAAGCCAAACCACGTGATAGCGCGCCAAGCTCCGGGCGAACAAACGGGTTGTTTGAAATATCCACCACGTGCAAGTTGCCGTGTTCATTCACTACAAACAGACCTGGTTCTGCGAAGTTATGGTCAGTCTCTTGCTCTGAACGAGGCAGTGAAATGTACAGACCCAATGTTTTCATTTGTTCTTCGGTTAGGCCGTAAGCAATCGGGAAGCTGATTTCGAGTTTCTCTAAATGCCCTTCAAGCTGTTCTTTTGAATCGCCAGAAACCGCAAGAATATCAACGCCTGCTTCTGCAAAAGCTTGTTTGTAGCCCTCTAACTCATTGAGGTATTTGGTACAAAGAGGACAATGTTTACCACGATAAACGAATACGGCTTGCCAAGTCGCATCACCTTGCGACTGACCTAACGTCACGCTTGAACCATCTAGCAAGGTTGCTTGAAGAGAAGGGAAGCTGTCGCCCGCTTTAAGTTTCACTGAAGTTGCCATAATGACTCCCGAATTAGTGGTATATATCCATGGATGCCCCTTCTCAATAAAAGCGATTGTGTAGGGGGTGAGACTTCAATGTAGACCCAGTTTTGCGGCATTTCAACTAGTTAACTTTTGGTAACCTAGATAATGAATGGCAAGAAAAAGAAACAGTTAGAAGAGGAAAGCAGAACTTAAAGATACAACGAAGTGGGGGTGTAGTATCAGGAGCTAAGTTCTGCTTAAGGTTCGTTTACCAGTTGAAGAAATCGTTCATTGTTACCAGAGCCATAACTTCAAGCTTGTTGTCCGAATGCGCAACGCGCTCTCGGAAATAGGTTGCCATTGTAGGCATGTCTTTCGCTGATCGAATTTGGAATCGCATCGTGTTTCCTCCTTGTTGCTGACAGGGTCAGTATGCGAAGAAAAGAGGAGCTGAAAAAGAGAGTAGATTTCTGTGGTTTATTCCTAGTTAGCCCAAGAAGGTGCGCTAACTCACCGGTTTTTGCGTTAGTGAGGGTAAAAAGGGGAACAAAGTGTTTGGAAGTTTTCTTATTTTCTCTCGGATAAGTTGAGTAAAATAAACCTATATCCACTTTTTGAGGGCGCGCGGTGTCTGATCTCAACTTGTTCCGCTACTACCAACGACTCACTCCATTTGGTGTGGGAAGTGAAGCCAAAACCACATTGCAGGAAGTCGCTGACTTGCTGTTCACTTCTCCTCGCCATGCACGCAGCTTACTGTCGCAAATGCAGGAGCAAGCATGGTTGAGTTGGCTGCCAAAGGCGGGGCGTAATCAGCGTTCAACGTTATTGCTGAACATCGAGTTGAGTGCGTTAAAAGAAAGCCTCGCACTGGAGCGAATCAAGCTGGGTAAATACGAAAAAGCGTTGGCGATTCTCGATGAAGATGAAGCGGCGTTTGGACGTTTGCTCAAAACCACCTCGGGGGCGTCTGTTCAAGAAGGTCGACTCAACATTCAGCTCACCTACAAACGTATGTTTGAGCGTATTGTTCCTCATCAACTGCATCGCAGCAGTGAGCGTTTCTTCTTGCGTCAAATCTACTGTTGTTTGGTATCCAGTGACTACAACGGTGTGGTGAAGCCAGAGCTTGCTCATCATTGGCGTTATGACGAGAAAAGTTACGAATGGACCTTTTACCTGCGCCCGGGCTTAACCTTTCACAATGGTGCACCGATTGATGCCGATACCGTTGTTAGCCTGTTTGCCAAACTCAGTTCCCTTGAGTTGTATGAGAAAGAGTTGGCTCATGTCGATAACATTACCGCACCAAACCCACTCAAGGTTGTGTTTACGCTCAGTAAGCCGGATTTGGGTTTTGCTGGGCTTATTTCTGGCGTGAAGTATGGCATCCAACCCGTTAGCCAAGTGAACGTTGCCAATAACAATTTGGTCGTTGGCAGTGGCCCTTTCTCTGTGATTGAACACAGTGCTCATCGATTAAAACTGCAAGCATTTGACGGCTATTACGCCTGTCGAGTACTGACCGACATGGTGACGATCTGGATCGTCAATGATGAGAAAATGGAGAACCCATCCCTAGCCGCAAATACACCGCCTAAACAGGTAGAAAAAGCAGACGACGAGCTTGTCGACAGCATGTGCGGACACTACATGTCGACACAAGATGCAGAGGCGGCTCCGGCGAGTCAGCACAGTCGCACCGAGGACGGCTGTTTGTTCGCCTTGTTTAATCAACATGCTAAGTATCCTCTGTCTCAAGCACAGCGTCGTTATATCGCCGAGTTGATTCAACCGGAACGACTTGCTGATGTGATGCGCAAAGAAAAGATCGTGTTTGGCAGCGTACCGGCTTACAACATGCTGCCAACGTGGAAGCCCGTACTAAGACCGTTTGGTGAAGAAAGCAAACTGCCTAAACATATCACCATCGCGGGGTACAACTACACGGCATTGAGACGATGTGCGCGTGCAATTGCTAACCTACTTGAAGGGACAGGAAGCAAAGTCGGCATTGTGATGTATTCCTACCGAGAGCTAAGCGAAAAAGCCAAAAACGGCACGCTAGATGAAACCTTGGTGGTGACGAACATCAACTTGGATGACAACCGCCATGCATCGGCGTTTACCAACTTCTTTAGCAATACCGTGTTGCACCACACCTTGGGTGAAGAGAATGCGACTTGGTTGGATAAGCAATTAGAAAAAGTGCGCGCGTATACTTCGCTAGAAGGTTACCTCAAAGCGCTTGAACCTATTGCTTCCACACTCGTCAGCGAATACTGGATTGCACCTATGTTCCACCATACGCAAACTTTGCGCTTCCAAGGTGTGTTAGAAGACGTGGCTTTAACCAACTGGGGTTGGCCAGATATTCGCTCGGTGTGGTCAGCGGATTAACTGCTTTATTTATTGGCAAAGTGCTGCTTCACGAATTCAATGAAGGCTTTGGTTTTCGCCGATTGATAGATGAGTTGCGGATACACTAAGTAAACCGCGTTGTGCTGGTGGTCAGTTTCTTCCGATAGAACCTGCACTAGTCGGCCATTTTCAACATCTTGCTCGACAAAGTAACTTGCTAATCGTGCAATGCCATTGCCAGACAGGGCTGATTCTTTGAGTAAGCGGTTTTCATTGCTTGAAAGCCAACCTTGGGTTTGAACTGTTCCCGTTTTTAACGCCCACTCTTTTTGATGCAATGTGGTTAAGCATTGATGCTGTTTTAAATCCGCTAACGTCTCCGGCGTGCCTTCTTCTTGCAGATACTGAGGAGAAGCAACCAGCCAGTGGTGGTAGTCCAAAAGGTGATGCGCAATCATATTCTCTGGCGGCGTTCTTGTCGCTCGAAACGCAAAGTCGACGCTGGTTTCTGTCAGATTAAATGCTTGATAGCTAGAAAGTATTTCGAATTCTACGTTTGGATGTAGAGCGCGAAACGCCACACACAAATCATGCAGCACCGCTTCAGCAAACATCTTGGGAGCGGTAAGCCGAATCAGACCGTCTACTTGCTCAGATTGCTGACTTAAACTCTTTTCCATTTCCATTACGCGGCGTTTGAGATCTTCCGCTTGTGCAAAGATCGATTCACCTTCTGCCGTTAGTCTCACGCTGCGTGTGGTTCGAACAATCAAAGGCGTGGCGAGTTCCGATTCCAGTCGCTTGATTTGTTCCGACAGGTAGCTTTTAGAAATGCCAAGTTGCTCCGCTGCTCTAGAAAAATTGAGTGTTTGAGCCACTTCGGCAAACAGCATCAGTTTTTCGATTCTCTTGTAATCTGCCATCTTGATTGTTCGCTTTAATTGTTCGGTAATGAGGATAATGAATTCGATTTTACGGTATTAAACTAATTTTTACGAACGGTAAGATGGTTCGAGTTAATTTCAGAAATTGAAAATGCAGAAATCGGAAAAGTGAGAACAACGATGAACAATCCAACACTACCGTTCGCCAAAACCTTACCTAACGTTAGCCGCTTGGTCTTCGGCTGCATGGGGCTTGGAGGGGAGTGGAATCGCAACCCATTAACCGCCCAAGATGAAAACCAAGCTTATGCCGCTGTAGAGGCAGCATTAGAGGTAGGCATTAATCTCTTTGATCATGCGGATATCTACAAATTCGGTAAGGCAGAAGAAGTATTTGGGCGCATCTTAGCCAATGACTCAACCCTACGAGAGCGAATTTATCTGCAATCCAAGTGCGGCATCCGTCTAGGAGACGAGCAAGGTGTTAAGCAGTATGACTTCTCTGCTAAATGGGTGACGGCTTCTGTTGAGGGCATTCTTGAGCGCCTTGGCGTGGAGAATCTTGATGTTTTGATGCTGCATCGCCCGGATCCTTTGGCTGAATTTGAAGAACTGGGCACAGCGCTACAAGCCCTGAAACAAGCTGGCAAAGTTAACCACTTCGGTGTCTCTAACATGAACAGTGCTCAAATTGATCTTCTCCAACAAGCAACGGGCGAAGTTATTGTGGCGAACCAGTTGGAAATGAGTCTGGCTAAGTCTGACTTCATCAAGCAAGGCATGGGGCTTCCTTCGTCTGCATCTGACTACGTTGCGGGAACACTGGAACATGCCCGTAGGCACAATATCCAACTGCAAGCGTGGGGCAGTATGGCGCAGGGAAGATTCTCAGAGCGTGGCTTACATTCTGATGATCACAACACCAGACAGACGGCGGAGATGGTGATGGCGCTGGCAGCTGAATATGGCGTGTCGTCTGAGGCGATTGTTTTAGCCTTCTTGACGCGTCATCCAAACCAAATTCAGCCTGTTATTGGTACTGCAAACCCACAACGTATTCGCGCTTGTGCTCAAGCAGAGAACGTCACGCTATCACGCAGTCATTGGTATGGATTGTTCGAGAAAACCCTTGGCCATGAGATTCCTTAGGAGAGAAAAATGAAATACGTACAAGTTCAAACTCTGATTCAAACGGCATTGGAAATTGCTGCTGCTCGTAAGCAAAACATTGCGGTTGCCGTGGTTGATACGCATGGCGAATTGCTCGGTTTTGCCCGAATGGATGATGTGAGCGTGCAAGCAGGTTTGTTGGCACAAAATAAAGCCTACACCTCGGCTAGAGACCGTCAGCCTAGTGGCAATCTGGGCGCTTGGGCTCGTGAGACGGGTAAGCAGTTGAGCTATTGGACTGACCCAAAGATCACGGGCTTTATGGGCGGAGTACCTGTAGAACAAGAGGGGGAAGTCGCCGGTGCAATTGGTATCAGTGGGTTGGCTGAGCAAGACGATGAAGCGCTTGCGATGGAAGTATTAAAAGCGCTGTAAACAAAAAATCCCACCAATGCTCTTCGCTAGACATTGGTGGGGATGGTCAAAATGATGGAGATAGCAAAGGTAAATATCGGCACTGGACAAGTCGTTTTGAACGTAGTGTTTTCGTTAAACCCAGAAATGTCGCCCACTTAGGTGTTGAGCCTGCACATAACTCTTTGTGTGAGTTTGTTATGATTCCCAAATATTTCCGTCAACGCATTAATGTCATATGCTTCTCATGTGAGTTAAAATTATTGTCGTTGCGTGAATATCGTTTAAGGCGCTTTAGATTCTTTGTGTACAAGGAAAATTAACTTAGTCAGCAGAGCTTGAGCATCTGGGCTAAGCAAACGAGCTGCACTAAGCACATCTTCAGCGACCACGTGTTGAATATCACGAATATCCAAAGCGATATCTAAATCTGTAAGATGTAATGCTCGAAGAATAGACCTGTATTGGGAGAACTTCATGTCAGATTCTCCTCTTTCTATCCTTTGATAGGTTTTCAAGCTCATACCCGCTGATTGGGCAATCTTTTCTCTGGAAATACCTTGTTCTTTTCTTCTTTGAGTAAGCACTTCGATGATTGGATCAATATGCATAAGGTCTTCTCTTGGACAGATTTGACCTATACCACGCAAATTATGGACCAATTTAACTAGCACGTATTTACCCGCGAATGAATTTTTTATAAAAATGCTGTTCTAATAAAAACGTAGATTATTCAGTCAGTTTGCGGTAAATGAAAAAACATAAAAAAGAGTTCTCGAAGAGATGGCGATTCAGAGATCGCAAAATGCAATGCATTTTAGATGATCTAATAGACGAATTGAGAGTTCGTTGTAAAGAGACCAATCTAGATATGGGGTGGCTGGTAAAAGAATCCCAGAAAAGGCTTATGGTGTATAAGGAGTTGCATATGCACCGAGCATTCATCGATGGCAAAGAGCTAGAAGTAGCTTTTGAAGGCCTAAGCGATAAAGAAAAGCAGGTAGCAGCGTTAGGTGAAGAGGCCTTAGCGATGTTTATTTCTGAACTTGATCGAGAGTTATGATTTAGGAAGGTCGCTTTAAGCGACCTTTTCTTAGTTGATTTTTACTACAACTTTTCCAACAGTGCGTTGCTGTCTGATTGAAAGCAAAGCTTCTCCAGCAGCTTCTAAAGCAATGACTTTTAGGTTGCCAACTTTTATATTGCCCGCTTCAAGTAGAGCTGAGAATGATGTTCCTGCCTCTACAATACTTTGCAAACCTCTTGCACCATTAACATGACCAGAGCCTAAGCTCAGCTGGTGGAAGGTGAGGCCTTGCAAAAATGCTCCTGGGTATTCGGTTGCACGTGTTGTTCTTACTAGCTCTACCATTTCACCTTCAAAACCAAGCACGGAAGCACACAGAATGTCGTTGTCGCCACCAACGCAGTCCAATGATACCTCTACGCCTAAGCCTTCAGTGATAGCCATGATCTGCTCACGTACATCCTCTTGTTTGTAGTCAATGACGTGTGTTGCACCCAATGAACGTACAAACTCGTGGTTTGCTGCAGAGCTTGTAGTGATGATGGTTTCTACACCGAAGAAGCGAGCGAGCTGAATGGCAAAGCTGCCCACGCCACCAGAACCACCAGCAATAAAAATGCTCTTACGTGTAGAAATGTTCAGTTTATCAACGAGCGCTCGATAAGCCGTCCAGCCCGCACAAGGTGACGCGGCTGCGACTTCTGGAGCGACATCAGGGTGGGCAACCAACGTACGTGAGTCTTGAATTGCGTATTCGGCGAAACCACCGCTCATTCGACGCATGTTGCCATGATAGAGAACGCGATCACCTACCTGCCAACCCGATACCTTGTCACCGATGGCAACGATTTCCCCCGAAACATCGAGGCCACCAACGAAAGTATCATCCATACCATAGACCATCTCGTGCCAAAGATTCACTTTCGCATCGACAGGGTTGAGCCCAACGGCATGAACTTTTACTAACACATCTAACCCACTCGCAAGCGCTGGCGTGTCGATGTCGGTATAGGTGAAGGTATCTTGATCTTTTTGGTAAGTGATCGCTTTCATTCTTTTCCCCAAAGGGCACTTGCCCGAAAAATAAAAATCCAACGGCGTAATCACCGTTGGATAGTTTTGATGATTTATTGGTATGCGCCTGCCGAGTAAGTTAACTCGTAGCTGTGGCTGTAGATTTCTAGGATGTTGCCGAACGGATCTTCCATGTAGATCATGCGATAAGGTTTTTCGCCTGGGTAGTAGTAACGGGGTTCTTTCATGCGTTTCTTACCACCTGCCGCAACGATCTTTTCAGCTAGACCTTCGACATCAGGATCTTGGACGCAGAAATGGAAAATCCCAGTTTTCCAGTATTCAAAGTTATCTTCAGGATTTTCTTGGTTCTTGAATTGGAACAGTTCGACACCAATTCGATCCCCTGTAGATAAGTGAGCGATACGAAAACGCTCCCAGCCTGCGCCAAAGACATCAGTACACATTTCACCGATCGCACTGTCGTCTTCGACGATTTCAGTTGGCTCCATAATCAGGTACCAACCCAGAACTTCGGTATAGAATTTTACGGCTGCTTCTAAATCGGGTACGGAAATACCAATGTGAGAAAACGTTCTTGGATATGGGATAGACATAACCTTTGCCTCTTCTGTGTGTTCATCCTGTTCAAAGCATATTAGCTAGTTCAATCTTTATCCAAAAATTATCATTTGTTCTCATTGTAATAAATTTATGTAATCAACGGTCTTTAATCAGGGTGGCACGATCGGCAAGTAAGATGTCATCTTTTGCCAGTGTGTGGCGCGATTGGATTGCATAAACTTTATCCATACCAACAACGACGTTAGCTCATACGAAGAGGACAAGCACATGACAAATACAGCATTAATTACAGGCGCATCAGGTGGTATCGGTGAAGAGTTAGCACGTATACACGCCGAGAAGGGGGGAGACTTAGTGCTTGTTGCCCGTTCTAAAGACAAGCTAGAGGCACTGGCATCAGAGCTTCGCGATAAACACAAGGTTCAGGTTGCTGTGATTGCAGAGGATTTGACTCAGGCTGACTCTGCTGCACGTGTGTTTGAGCAAACCGAAGCGCAAGGCTTGCAAATTGATGTGCTGATTAACAATGCAGGCTTTGGTGGACACGGAAAATTCCATGAACGCGAATTGGTGGCGGACCAAGCCATGATGCAACTTAATATGGTGACGTTAACCAATCTGACGCACTTGTACCTGCAAGGCATGGTGGCGCGCAATCGCGGTAAGATTTTAAATGTGTCATCAACGGCGTCGTTTATGCCGGGTCCATTACAGGCGGTGTACTACGCAACCAAGGCTTATGTTACTTCGTTTACTCAAGCGATAGCAGAAGAGCTTAGAGACACCAATGTAACGGCGACAGCGTTGTGTCCGGGTGCCGTAGCGACGGGTTTTGTTGCTGCCGGGGATTTGCAAGGTGTGGAAGTGTTTAAAAATGCCAAGTCTCCTCGTTCTGTTGCAGAGTGTGGTTACAATGCGATGGAACAGGGTAAGTTGGTGGCTTTCAACGAAGGTGGTTTGAAGTTCATGCTTGAATGGATTGTGCCTTTCCTACCAAGAAAATTGGTGCTAAAAATATCGCGTCAAACCATGGAAAAAAGTGCTTAGGAATCAAATATGATCAAGCGAGCGAGTCAATTCACGGTGCCTCAGAGTTGGAAAGTGCTGCTTAACGATATGGATATCGATCCGCAACTGGTGCTGGCATACGCCAAGTTATCTGCCGACTTGTTCAATCGAGAAAAGGCAACGCTTAGCCCAAATGAGTACTTTCAGCTTTGGGTCGGAGTTGAACAAGCGTCCGGTGAGCGCGAGATGCCGTTGCTCCTTGCTGAACATATGTCGGTTGAGGGGTTTGACGCTCCAATTTTTGCCGCTATTTGCAGTCCGAACTTGAACACCGCACTCAAACGGATTCAGCAATATAAACCGTTGATTGGACCTATGGTAATGACGTTAGACGTTTCCGAAAAAGAAACAAAACTCAGCATCAGTTGCTATGGTCAACGACAAGCGCTGCCTAAATCTTTGGCTTTGACAGAAGTGGTCTTCTTTACCCAGTTAGCACGCTTAGCGACGAGAAAGCGGATTCAACCGCTACAAGTTACGTTGCCTGAGTTGCCCAGCAACCTTGAGAAATACCAAGCTTACTTTGGTTGCCCGTTGGTCAAAGGTGATGTCGTAGAGGTGCGATTTAAAGCGGAAGACGCAGCGCATCCGTTCGTGACTTCAAATGCGCAAATGTGGGGATTTTTCGAACAAGGGTTGAACCAGAAACTCAAAGATCTTGATGCCAGTGCCTCAACAGTTGAGCGCGTTCGAGCAGTCTTGATCGAGTCATTGCCTGCGGGGAACAGTGCTATTGAAATGGTGGCTGACAAACTGGCAATGAGTAAACGTACATTGCAGCGAAAGCTCACGGCAGAAGCTGAAAGTTATCAATCCGTGTTGCAAATGGTGAGGGCGGATCTGGCCGATCACTATTTAGAGAGGTCTCAAATGTCACTGGGTGAAATCTCCTTCCTACTGGGATTTCAAGAAGCGAACTCATTTATTCGAGCTTACAGCGCTTGGAAGGGAATATCTCCTGGGCATTATCGAGACCAGTGTCATTAAGCACAAAATGAATAGAAAGGCAAAGCGCCGAACATGTCGGCGCTTTTTTTGAATGGTGCTTTTGTCCACACACCTTTCAAGTTCTGTTTTTTACGTAATCTGAGTTATTTCACTAAGTGTTGACCCATTACGCCATCGCCTTTTTGTAAGCGAGATGAAATGTCACCAAACAGATCCGGTAAATCGGCTTTGATGGTGTAGTTATGACCGTCATTCAACTTGTTAAAGTCCACTGAGTACTGAGTGTAACTGTCGTCATACTGGTAACGCACGTTCATCACTTTTTGGTCTAGGTTGTACACCAAACCATAGATGGTTGCGTAGCCACGCATTTCGCCATTCACTGGGCGGTTTGCCGCATCCAATGGGATTTTGTAGGTCACACTATCCAGTTTCGCAATGCCATTGGTGTAGCTGCTAGGTTCTTTAAGCTGATCCTTCATGTAGCTGTTCCAGATAAAGCGTTGAGCAGAATTAATGTTACCCGGGATAGGGTACTCACCATTCACATCGCTCTTCGCTTTTGGTTGTGCTTCTTGCCAGTTTTTCAAGTGTTGCGCGTACTCTGGGCTGTTAGTCATCACGTCATATTGTTTGCCATGATGAACTTGCCATGCGCCGTCGATGTATTCCAACACAGCAGAGTCACCACTTGCGTCTTCTAATGAATAATGTCCCTTCATTTCGATGCCATTGTGGCTGAACTGTTGGATTTGGATTGAATCTAGATGCTTCAATGCTTCATCAACGGATGCAAAACTATCAATCAGGTAAGCGACAAAGCGCGAGTTTTCGATTTGTTGTTTGCCAACTTGTGGTGCGCCTGGGTTTTCTTCATCCAAGAACAGAGCATTCGCCGCAAAGCCTTTCTCGTTAAAGCCATCAATAATGCCAACGCCGTAAATACTCACACCGATAGAGGCGTATTTCGATGTCCATGTAAGCGCATCGTCTTTATCGTAGCCGCTATAGGTTTGGCCCGCGTGACGAACATCAATGGTTGGCTGATTGGCTTCCATCCAATCCATAGTTCGAGAGACAAATACACCGTGGTCTTGAGTCTCCCAAACCAAACGTGAACACGCATTTGCTGCAGTAGAGATGCTGCCAACTGCCATTGCGACTGATGCTGCTAGAAGTACTTTTTTGCTAAAACCTTTCATTGAATTGCCCTCGTAACGTTTCAATACGAAGTCATTATTACGCTTCGTATTCACCATGTAATCTCAGTTATGTTGCAGATTTTGCAACAAGGTGGTTTGGATTGAGCTAAGATAAACGGGTTTATTGTTTGAGGATCTTCCTATGCCTAGAGCCAGTTTTGACCAACTTACTGCATTTGTTGCTGTCGCAGAGCATGGATCATTTAGCCAAGCCGCAAGGGTAATCGGGAAAGACAGAGCGACGCTACACCACCAAGTCAGCGATCTAGAAATTGATTGGGATGTGATCTTGTTTGAACGCAAAGGAAGGACACCAGTCTTGACGGAGGTCGGAGCTACGTTACTGACCCAAGCCAAACACATTCTTTATCAAATGCAGTCTTTAGAGCTTTCTTGTGATAGCTACTCTCAAGGGGATGTTCCGGAGATAACGATTTGCCACGACATGTCGGTACCGTGTGATGCCATAGCGGACATCGATCTTTCTTTGCGTAAGCAATACAAGAGTACCGCGATTCATTGGTTACATCGCAGCCGAGATGAAGCGTTAGAAATGCTCATGGCGAAACAAGCGGATTTTGCGGTGGTACTTAACAGCGGCAAAGCGTTCCCAACCGAAGGGATGTCTTTTATTAACTTGGGCTACCCAAGGTTTACCTTCTATGCGCATCAGAAAAGTCCAATAGCGCAGAAACCCGTGGTGACTCTGCAGGATCTCGCGTCACACCATCAATACATTGCAGAGAATTTCAGCACCAGTGCACTTGGTAATCAACAGGTGATGTCACCAAACATTTCTCGAATCAGTAACATCGATGTGTTGATGCGATTATTGAAAAATGATGGCTTTGCCTTGCTTCCTCATCATTTAGTGCAAGCTCACGATGAGAAAGGCGAGTTTGTCCCGTTAAACATCGATTTCATGGCGAACGAAGGTCGTGCAGGTTATGTGTTACTAAAGCGAGGCAACACGTTAAGTCCTGTGCATCAAAAGCTGGTGGCGTTGGTGACCGAATGGTTTGATAAACAGGTGTAAAAACCAAAACTTCCCGCTTTGGATTCGTACTGGATTAAGAAAGCTCTAATCGTAGTGATATGTCACCATCATCGAGTACGCTGTCCTCTTGAAATCCGAACGCACGATAAAGCTTACTTGCCTGCTGATTGGAGGGTTTATGCATCGTGAGTAAGGTTTTCCCACCAAGTTGTTTCACTTCTTCAGCGAGCAAGCTAAGTACTTGCTTTCCATGCCCTTTGTTCTGGTGATCTTTGTCGATCATAAAGCGGAACAGCCAGTAAATGGAGTAATCAAGCGGCTCGTCTTCATGGCAAAACGCAAGCAAACCGATCACCGTCTCTTGTTCATAAATCACTTTCAATCGGTAGTCGGTTTCAAAGCGTGACTGAGCAATCGTAATCGCGTTGGAGGCAAGGTTTTCTTCTTGTTCTGGGTGAAGATTGAGACGAATACAATCTAGATAGTTTTCTTTGGTGAGCTCTCTTAGTGAGATCATAAAAATGAGTTTCCTTCTTCCTTAAAGCAGGAGAAGTAAAGCTTACTATTCAGCAAGATAGCAAATGAGAGAGCTGACGAAGAGATAAGGCTGTGATTGAGGTCATGGATAGGCGACTCGATGACGAGCCGCCAAGCTATCGGTATTCATTTTGAGGTGGGCATTCAGCGAGGGATTAACATTTATCGCAAGAAGCACCGTTTTGGTTGCAATCTGTCATACGACCTTGTTTGTCGAACGAGAAACTGCAACATTCTTCAAATAGCTTTTTCAATTCGACACGTCCTCTCTGTACGCGCGACTTGAGGGTTGAGTAGCTGATGCCTTGCTCTTCGGCCAACTTCTTCTGGCTCATGCCTTCAAGCTCAATAGAAGAGAGCAGTTGCGATTGCTCATCTGGTAATGCTTGCACAAACGGCGCAATGCACTTTGACAGTTCTTGTTTCAGGTTTGATTCTTGCTCTTCAAACCAAAGATCGTCAGCAACGAGGTCATTATCACGTTGATTTCGAGCACGTTTACGGTAGAAATCGATGATGGCGTTATTCGCGATTTGGAAGAGCCAAGATTTGACGCTAGATACATCACGAATATCCGCAAGGTTTTGATAAGTCTTAAGTAAAATCTCTTGCTTTAAGTCGTCTACATCATCTTCATTGCTGACTTTAGAGCGCAAGAACGCATGAATAGCGTGCTCGTATTCGCTCCAAATTGATTCGAGGTTAGCAGTTTTCATTGATGCAACACTCGTCACGCAAGAAACCAATAACCGTATCTAAGCATTCATACTCAGCAACACAATATAAAGTACGACCTTCACGACGCTGACTGATTAAGCCGGCTGAGGCTAGGCTCGAAATGTGATGAGAAAGGGTAGAGGCTGGAATACCAAGTTTATCTTGTACGCCACCAACCGCGATTCCTTCATAGCCTGCTTTGACCACCTCTTTATAGATACATAAACGGGTAGGGTGTCCTAGCTCTTTGAGCGCTTTTGCTACAGCTTCGAGTTCCATACTGACCTCTTGGAATGACAGACGATAAATACATTTCGATGATAGTGAAAGTGTGGGTGAATAGCAAACAAGAAAAATTACCTAGTTAATCAATTGATTATTAAGACTTTAAATTATATTTCGATATTTATCGAAATATAATGCTTGACGCGTCGATTTTTAATTCTATAATTCGAGAAAAATAGAAATGAAGAGTTCAGCTTCATTAGGAAATTTACAGTTACTGATGTGACATCAGTAGGAGAATCAATATGAATCCAGAAATCATGACCATGGCTAAGGAAGCGCTTGATATGTTTGCGTTTCTAGCAACCGAACTTATCATCCTATTCCTAGCAATTAGCTACATCGTGGGTGTGTTGCAAGATTTTCTAACGCCAGAAAAAATCCAATCTATCCTGAGTTCAAAAAAGGGTAAAGGTTACTTCATTGCTGCGCTATTAGGTTCGATTACGCCTTTCTGTTCGTGTTCGACCATTCCTTTCTTGAAAGGTCTATTGCGTGCAAGAGCAGGTTTTGGACCTATGATGGTGTTCCTATTTGCTAGTCCACTGCTTAACCCAGTGATCATTGGTTTGTTTGTAGTGACCTTTGGTTGGAAAGTAGCGGTATTCTACTTTGCTATTGCGATGACAGTGTCTGTGGTTGCAGGCTATGTACTTGAAAAGCTAGGATTTGAACGTTACGTAAAACCAGAAGCGTACGAAGCAGCAGGCACCTCTTCATGTGGTACATCTTGCGGTGATTCAAGCAAGAAAAAAGAACAAGCTAAACCTGCATCAAGCTGTGGTACTAGCACTTGTGGTGAACCTGCACCAGTTGCAGCAAAAACATCATGCTGTAGTGAGCCAGCGCCTGTGGTAGCGAAAACATCTTGTTGTGGTGATAGTGCACCAAAAGCAGAGCCTAAAGTGGAAGTGTCTTGCTGCTCGTCAGACGGTAGTGCAACAGCGACCATCGTGGAAGAAAAAGAGTCTAGCCGCTGGGTACGTATTTGGCACTCAACTTGGAAAGACTTTAAACAAGTATTCCCTTACCTAATGATGGGTATTGCGATTGGTTCATTCATCTACGGCTTTATCCCAACGGATCTTATTGCGGAGTACGCAGGTGAAGCGAAGTGGTACGCGATTCCAGTAGCAGCAATTATTGGTATTCCATTGTACATCCGTGCAGAGGCAGTTATTCCACTAAGTGCGGCGCTAGTACAAAAAGGTATGGCACTGGGTTCAGTAATGGCACTTATCATTGGTAGCGCAGGCGCAAGTCTTACAGAAGTGATTTTGTTGAAATCAATCTTTAAGAACCAAATGATTGCAGCCTTCCTATTCGTTATCTTAACGATGGCAATGGGCGCAGGTTACCTATACACCTTCATCTTTGCTTAATTGAATTAAGTAAACTGAAAAACAAAAATCCCCAAGTTTCGGCTTGGGGATTTTTTATTCTGAAAGACTTAAAGCTTATCGCTCACCAAGCACTTCAAACTCATCGTAAGTTAGGCGAGACAAACCATCTTCTTGAATTTCCCATAACTCTTTGTGCACGACACCAAACGCCTTGTTCATCGTCCAATCTGAAGTAAGAATGTAGCCATTTTCACTGTCTTTTTCCCACTTAGTGTTGGTGTAGTCCACGCTGTTAAAACCTTGGTCCATGATGTTTTGCCAGAATGCTTGGATCGCTTCACGTCCCTCAAAGGTGCCAAATGGTTTTGCAATCATAACCGCATCTTCTGCGTATTGTGCTGCACAGCCCGCAGCGTCTTGATTGTTGAAAGCGATTTGCCATGCTGAGATACCTGCTTGAGCGCGTTCTAAAACTGATTGAGTCATCCTGAATATCCTGTGATTGGTGTTTGTTTATGTAGCAATCATAGGGTTAGAATTGAGATAGAAAAACAAAGTAATAAGAATTGAATGTTCTGTAAAAAAGAACAATAAGGAAGGGCGATGAATAAGCTGCGTTTGATGTCTCTGTTCGTTCATATTGTCGAGTGTGGTTCAATCTCCAAAGCTGCGGATAAGTTAGAGCTTTCTAAGTCAGTGTTGAGCTCTGCTTTGAAGCAACTCGAACTAGAGCTGGATACTTGCTTACTCAAACGTACGACCAGAAAGCAAACTCTGACCTCGACGGGTGAGCGCTTTTACGAGCAGTGCGCTCAAATGACAAAACAAGCAGAGGCCGCGTGGTTAGAAGCCACAGAGTTAAAACAAGTGCCAACGGGACGGCTGACCGTCACTGCGCCACATGCACTAATGCGTTCAATAGTGTTGCCTGCTTTAACGAGTGCTTTTGCTGATTACTCTGATGTGCAGTTAAATTTGATCAGTGATGATAAGCATGTGGATATTGTTCAACAGGATATCGATCTTGCCATACGAGTAGGGGCTTCTGGTGATTCAAACATTAAGCAGCGTAAAGTGGGGCAGTTTTGTGACGTCTTGTGTCGTGCGAAAGACGCGCATACTGATTTTGAAAGTGCGCCTTATATTGCTCAACATTGGCAGCTTGAACCTGTTATCCATGCGTTTGCTTCCAAGAAGCCGGAACATCAAATTCAATATCCAGTGAAGCACCGAGCGAATACCGTCTTTGATGTGGCCAGTCTGTTAGAAATGGAGCTAGGTGTTGGTATTTTGCCTGATTTCATGTTGGAGTCGAACTCGCTTCTTGAACCTGTACCTGGTGCGAAAGCGTCAAAGGTGAACCCAATTTATGTATTGCATCCCTACCAAGCGCATGTGCCGATGGCAGTGACAATAGCAATAAAAGCGATTGAATCGCGCATTGACGAAGTCATTTTATGTAAAAACTGACGGTTAGCGGGGCGAACACTCAGAGCCGGTTTGGAATTAAAATTGATGAATTTTTATTCAGGATCAATCTTCATTATTATTTCACCCCACGTTCAAAATGCCTCGTCTACACTGTTTGATGAGTTGTCAGTTGGCAGACCAAGGAGGCAGCCATGATTGCAGTTCATCGAGAGTATTGTTTATCGAATAGCCCAGATTTACACGCCCATGTTGAAGTCAATCCCGTCGGTAAATTGGAAGTTGAAATTGTCGAGCTTCAAGAGCACCACACCACTGAGTTTGATGATCTTTCTTTTGAAAGTAGTGGCGCTCAAACGCGTATTTGCGGGAAAGAAGACACCGTTCCGTGGCAGTTCAACCTAGCCAAGACCGACGCATTAGAACTGTCGCATTTAGTGGATGAAGCGAACGAAGAGTATGAGACATTGATGAGTGATCTCATGTAACTTCGCTTTTTCACCGGCAATAAAAAACCTCCCAGTGGGAGGTTTTCGCGTTTATTGAGCGTCTTCTTTTGGTGGGTGCAGCTCTTGGACGTTTTCTTCGTTGAAGTCGTCGGCATAGCCTTTTGGTGGCGGTGTCCAACCACGTTCAGAACGGGAGAGCTTATCGTGACGATCTTTTTGCATCTCTTCTGCCATTTTTTCTTCTAGATGAATAAATAGCTGACGGAAGTTGTTATCGTAACGTTCACCTTCTGAATCATCGACCCACGCTTCATAAAGCATGTTGGATTTGCGATCTTCGACTCGGCGATAAGTCGATTTTTGCTGTTCGGTGAAGAATGGATGAATACCAATGGCTTTCATCGCGTGACCACCAATTTCCAATGCAGAATGGTAAGTTTCTGATTCGATGATATCTGCGCCAGCTTGGCGTAGTAGGTAGCCATGTCCACGGTCAAATGCACGTGCAATCACTGTTACGTTTGGATAGGTGTGTTTTACGTACTTAACCAACTCAACGCTCGATTCTTGATTATCTATCGCGACGACAAGTGCAGAGGCATGCTCAATACCTGCCGTGTGTAGCATGTCTGGTCGAGTCGCATCACCAAAGTAAGCACGTGTACCGATCTGGCGCATATTATCAATCTGGCTTGCTTGGTGGTCGAGTACAACCGTTTCCACGCCATTAGATACCAATAAGCGGTTTACGATCTGACCAAAGCGACCAATACCTGCAATGATGACGGTGCCTTGCTCTTCAATCGTGTCACTTTCACGCTCATTCGATTCACTTTCAAAGCGAGGAAGAATCACCTTATCAAATAGAATGAATAGGCCTGGTGTTAGGAACATAGAGATCGCAACAACCAATGCCAGTGTTTGTGAAAGCTCGAATGGGATGACGTGGTTTTGTACTGAGAAGCTCAATAGCACAAAGCCGAATTCACCCGCTTGCGCTAAGCTCAAAGTAAACAACCAACGGTTACTGCCTTTGATACGGAAGATGAACGCAAGTGCGAATAGAATCGCTGCTTTCAGAATCATCACGCCAAGCGTTAGACCGATGATCAAACCAAAGTCGCTGAACAGCACTGAAAAATCGATGCCGGCACCTACCGTGATAAAGAACAAGCCAAGCAGCAAGCCTTTAAACGGTTCGATATTTGATTCCAACTCATGGCGGAACTCACTGTTCGCCAGTACTACGCCTGCTAAGAACGTACCCAGCGCAGGGGACAGACCCACTAGGCTCATTAAAGCTGCAATACCGATCACCAGCATCAACGCAGTTGCAGTAAAGATTTCACGCAGACCAGAGCTTGCTACGTAGCGGAACAATGGACGACTGAGGAAATGCCCGCCAACAACGACGATAGCAATAGAAGCCGTAATCACTAGACCGTAAGCCCAGCCAGGAAGTCCAGCCACTAAGCTAAGTTCTTCATGATGTTCTGCGGCTGCTTGCGCTGCCGATTGTGCTTGTTCTACCAACTCTGGCAGTGCCAATAGCGGAATAAACGCCAGCATTGGAATCACGGCGATATCTTGGAAAAGCAGCACTGAGAACGCGTTCTGACCACCTTCTGTTTTGGTCAGCCCTTTCTCGCTAAAGGTTTGCAGAACAATCGCGGTGGAAGAAAGCGCGAAGATCAAACCGATCGCTAATGCTATGGTCCAAGATTGGCCAAAGTACAGAGCAATTGCCATGATCAGTGCAGCAGTACCACCAACTTGTAGGCCACCTAAGCCCATTAAGCGGTTGCGCATTGCCCACAGCATCTTAGGCTCAAGTTCCAAACCAACGAGGAACAACATCATAACCACACCAAATTCAGCAAAGTGTTGAATTGTCGTGGTTTCTTCACCTACGAGGCCGATGATAGGACCAATGACCACGCCCGCAATCAAGTACCCTAATACCGAGCCTAAGCCTAGACGTTTTGCTAAAGGAACGGCGACGACAGCGGCAATAAGGTAAACAAAGGCTTGTAAGAATATCCCTGTCATGATGCTTCCTTAATCAGTTGTGGTAATGCACTGTTGAGTTTGATCAGCGATGCCGCTGCTTCAAGATCAAGTGTGTCATTGACGAGCGCATTGAGCAGCGTTTTGTAGCGTTCGACATGCTGTGGAATTCGATCTTCTTCTTGGGCGGTACGGGAACCAAACAACGCAAGTGGAGCGATGTAATTCATCCCAGTCAGTGCCGACATTTGCTCGATAGGAGCTAATAGCTCACGGATGGTGAAATGGTTGTAGCCTTCGGCTTTATAAGCCTCTTCTTTACCACCTGCGGATAAGACACAAAGCATGGTTTTGCCATGCAGTTCTGTACCTTCTGAGCCATAAGCAAATCCGTATTCTAAAACTAGATCTTGCCACTCTTTTAGAATGGCTGGTGTGGAATACCAGTACAGCGGGAATTGAAAAATCACCACATCGTGGTCACGTAAACGCTGTTGTTCTCGGTCAATATTGATATTGAAGTGCGGGTACTCGGCATAGAGATCGACACAAGTGACACCTTCAATCGTATTAGCTGCTTTAAAAAGGGGAGCATTCACCTCTGAGCGATGCTGGGAAGGATGCGCAAAGAGAATCAATACTTTTTTATTTATCATAGGAATCCTTGCTATGCGTCTAAACCATTTTTGGTATAAGAATGAAAGACTTTGATTGTTGTAAGAAACTGTAACCCATAAACCTTATCCTATCTACTTTAGTGATTGAACATTGGAAAGTTAAAATCACTTTCAATGAAATATAGAAAATCTTCACGAGGCACTGCTTTTTATCTTCCTTAATAAACGCTTGAGCAGTTCCTTTATTAGAGAAAGATGGATGCACTTAACGGAAGTTCTCAATCTACAAATTTGGTGTGGGTTATCTCGTTTAATGTACTAGGTTTTTTACTCTATTTTTTGAGAATCAACGCATAAAAACCAACACTGGATATCCTCATACCTGCATCAAAGAAGTTATCTAAAAGCACGCATCCGAGCTGATACTGGGATGAGCAAACGACTTATTTCAAAGCCATGTGAAATGATAAATTTGACGAATGTGATAAGCGACGAATGCCGCAGATTAACGTTTACCGAGAGCTGGGTGTTCATCGGAGCTGCGCATTTGGAATTTTATAAACGCCAACTTGATCGCGGCCATTGTTATTTTTCCGTCATAGAAGCGTAGCGAGCGCAAAGAATTCATACGTTGAGATTGGAAAGTACGCAAATCTGTTCTTATGCTGAATAATAACCTCAAGTTATTATCGACGTGGAATATGGCCAAAGATCTCTTCTCAAACCTCGACCTGAATTTGCTCCGAACATTCATCATTTTGCACCAAGAGCGCAATATGCGCCGAGCGGCAGAGCGCTTGTTTGTTTCTCAACCCGCCGTGAGTAAAGCATTGCAGCGGCTGCGTGATCATTTTGAAGATGAGTTGTTTGTGAAAACCCATCACGGGTTGCGAGCGACGGAGTATGCGAACGATTTAGCGGAAAATCTCGCCCCGTTACTGGATGAAATCTCTATTACGCTCAATGGTTCTAAAGCATTTAACCCATTGGAAATGAATGGAACCATCAAGATTGCGTTAGCGCCTTTTATCTTAAGTTCTTACGCCAGTGAAATCTGTCAGGCGATTCGACAAGCAGCGCCAAACGTTCAGATCCACTTGCTGAATTGGTCTCGCTCCACCATGGATGAGATCATCAAAGATGATGTTACGCTTGGTGTGAACTACGAAATCAACCATGCTCCAAAAGAGCTACTGACGAAAATGATCGTCAAAGACACCTTCTGTGCGTATGTGCGAAAAGATCATCCGTTTCCCGGTGACCGACTACAAATCTCGGATTGCAGGGATTTGGAGTTTGCGACCGTGATTGCTGCCGATTGGAACTCCAGCGTGTCGTTTTCTGAGAAGATAATGAAAATCAAAGGCGTGGAGCCAAAAATCGCGTTTCGCTCTGAATTGCCGTCGGCCATTATCGACGTGGTGGCAAACTCGGACATGGTTTTTCCCGCTTCAAAAACGGTGAACGTCGATAAGATCTCTCAATTGAGAAGATTGGATATCGAGTTCGACGGTATCGTGATTGAGCCTTGTTTGCACGCTTACTATCACCATAAGAATCGCCGTAATGAAATGGTTCATTGGCTGCGCAGCATCATCACGGATGTCATAACCAAACACCTAGAGCGCTCGCAACAGCAATAATAACCCTTGGTTATCAAGCTCTCTACTCTTGTTTATTAATAACCCGCCGTTAAGTGCGGGTTTCTTTTTAGCGATTAGAGTAATAAAACACTGCTCAATATACTTCTCTTCATCGGGCAGGGAGTCCACTTTTCTTGCAAGAGGCATCCCTGAGTTTCGACAAATTAAGAGAGTAAATCATGAAAGTTAAATTACTGAGTGCAATTATCGCGGCGACGTTTCTAGCTGGCTGTTCTTCATCGGGTTCGGATTCCTCAAATGAGCCAGTAGGTGTTGCTTCTGTTCAAACCTTTGATGGCGAGCATTTTGATGGCATGGCTATACAAGGTGATAACGGTGAGGTTACGACAGTTGCGATCCGTGGCGAAGAAGGAAACACCGTATTTAACGTCGGTGGTGAGCTTTACTACACTGATGGCGAGGTTGTTAAAGATTCATCAGGCGAAGTAGTGGGTCACATTGAAGTCCGTAATAACGAACTTATCTTTGTTAGTGATGATGGCTTCGTACATTTAAGCGTTGAAGATGGTCGCCTTATTGTAGAAGAAGCGAAACTAAACCCTGTTCATCCAATTGAACCAACACCAGAACATCCTATCGCTGGTTCACCTTCTAACCCGGTGGAGCCGATTCCAGAGCATCCAATCGCGGACGGTCCAGTGAATCCAATTGAGATCACGCCTGAAAACCCTATTGAGGCGACGCCTGAACCTGCAATGGAGGCATCTGCGAAGAGCTTAACGCCGGAACAGCGCGCAGAATTGAAACAAAAGGTTCAATCCCTATCACAAGAGCAACGTCAGGAAATAAAAAGAGCGATTCGCGACCGCGTTGAGCGCTCGTAAACCAAATCGCATAAGGGTAAGTAGCAAGGAGCCGCTTGATTTAAGTGGCTCCTTTTTTCTTTTCGAGTCTTTCTGATAGGTATTCCAATGAATAAATCTCTGACGCTGCTTTGCGCGCTGTTTTCCGTGCCGTGTTTTTCTGCTGACTACAAAATGCCAGAGTTTGGTTTAGATGTGTCCAATACAGATGATGAATGGATTGTGACTGCTTCAGGGTACTTACAAGCAACCGAAGAGTGGAACATTTCTGCTGAGGTCGATTCTACGGGGTATTTAGAGTTGGGGACGGGATATGGCGTGATGCTCGGGCAATTCTACACAGAAGCATTTGTGAGCTATGGCCGCGCAGATCTGTTCGACGTTTATGATGCGGGCGTGTTTACCGGCACCGCGTTAGGGGATGATTGGATGGTTTTCGCCAATAGTTCTCATGAGTGGAGAACCAGCTCAATTGGTAAGTCATTCCCATCATTGGAAAAGACAGAAAGGGAGTGGAAAAACACCGTTGGTGCAAGCTATACACCGATTGATTTTATCCGGCTTGGTTATTCTTATAACTACGATAAAAAACTCACAGAGGGTGGTCATCGAACCAATCACGAAGTGCGTATTACTTTAAAACCGAAATGGATAGAGCCTTATGTGAAGTACACATTTGGTGAGCATCGAGTTTCACCGGGGTCGACCAAGATAAGTGAAGAGAACAGCGTAGAACTAGGTATTAATTTTAACTTTTAACTAAGGTGGGAGTATGAACTTTCAATCAATTATTCTTGAGTATGCAGTGGCAATTATGGGCTTACTTTTGACAGGAATAACCCTCTAAGCAGGATGCTCAGAGGGCGACAAAATTAACGGTTGATGTTGTAGCGAGCCATTGCCGCTTCTTCTGTTGTCACGACTGTTTTACCAATCGGAGCCAGAGAGATAACCGCCAGTTTCAGGTGTTGAAGTGCGAACGGAATACCAATGATGGTTACAAAGCATGCTACGGCAGAAAGTATATGACCGATTGCCAACCAAATACCTGCAAATACAAACCAAATTACGTTACCAATCACGCCAAGCGGGCTAGTACCGATGTCCATTTCATTGGTCAGTTCATCTCGTGAAACCGCTTCTTTGCCGAATGGGAAGAACGAGAAGTTACCCATCACGAAACAAGCACGTCCCCATGGAATGCCGATGATGCTGATGAAAGCCAGTAGTCCGAAGAACCACCATAGCAAACCCATGAATACGCCACCGAATACAAACCAGATGATGTTGCCGAGTGTTCTCATTTAAAACCCTTTTTGATTTATAGCGTTGTGTTAAGTATGTCACACGAATCTTAACAGAGGATGAATGGACGCACTTTATCTTAAATAAGCAATCATTGATGAGAATGCCTATTCGATTGAGGGAAAAAAGAGAGCGTGTTGCGGGGAGAAAAGAGAAAAGGCTCTCAACGATAACGTTAAGAGCCTTCTTAGATTACGCGGTCGCCAAGTTCAAACGTGGTACCGGTTTGTCATTGATCGGCAGGTGAATAAGAGCCGCGATAAATGCCAATACGACTGTTGACCACCAGATTGGATCGTAAGAGCCGTAGTAATCGTAAATGCGGCCACCAACCCAAGCTCCCAAGAAGCTGCCTACTTGGTGAGTGAAGAACACCAAGCCGTACAATGTAGAAAGGTAACGAGCACCAAAAATCTGGCGGACCAAGCCGGAAGTCAGTGGCACCGTGCCTAACCAACAGAAGCCGATAGCACCGCCAAAAATGGCAGCGGTGTGTTCGGTGACAGGTAAAGTCACAAAAGCACCGATCACCACCGTGCGCATTAAGTACAGTGCAGACATAACGTGACGCTTGTTAAAGCGATCAGCCATCACGCCCCAAAAGTAAGAGCCAAAGATGTTGAAGATGCCAACATACGCCAGTGCCATTGCTGCTGTTGAAGCCGGTAAATCTTTATCCGCCAAATAACTTGGTAAATGAGTGGCGATAAACATGACATGGAAGCCACACACGAAGAAGCCAGCGTGGATCAACCAGTAACCTTTGTGTGCGAAAGCTTCTTTTAACGCTTCTTTCAAAGTTTGTGTATCTTCTTGAGCATTTGCTGCGTTGTTGGTTTGTGGTTTTGCCGTTCTCATGAACAACGCAAACATCACCATAAAGCTACACAATACGGCAAACACCTGAAGTGCACCTTGCCAACCAAAGTCACTTAATAACGCTTGTGCGCCGGGGATCATCGCAAACATGCCGAATGAGCCCGCAGCAGTTGTCAAACCAAATGCTTTTGCTGCGTGTTGGGCAGGGACAACTTTTGCCACTGCGCCTAGCACGATCACGTAACTGGTCGCGCTTAAGCCGAAGCCAACTAGAACACCCAGCGACAAATACATCATGGTTGGCTCAACTGCGATAGAAGTCAGGTAAAGACCCAAAGCGTAAGAAATGGCACCTAAAATGATAATACGCTTCGCGCCCCAACGGTCTGACGCCATACCAACAAACGGTTGGAACACACCAAACAACAGGTTTTGTAAGGCAATAGCAAAGCTAAAGAACTCACGGCCAGTTTGGAAGTGGTCTGAAATTGGCATCATGAAAATGCCGAACGATTGTCTGATCCCTAGACAGATAATCAAAATCCCTATTCCAAGCCAAACAAGAATTGGAAATCGGAAAATACTCATAATTTGCTCTTATTAATGGTGATGGTGGTGATGAGAGTGATCCTGGTGTTCGCCGTCGCCAGTGGTCTGATGGCAACCGCTGTTGATGGCTTGCTCTGCTAATATTTCCAATAACTTAGGTGAGTTATGGACGATGATTAACGACAGGCCCAACATGACGGACATTCTCAGCACCTGAGCGAAAATGGTTTGAGAAAAAAGCATGCATTGTGCGCTCAAGTAGAAAAAAGAGCGCGAAGTGTAGAGATAATTGTCTAGCGAGACAAATTACAAAAAGTGAATAGAGGTATGCGTTCTATGCATACCTCTATAATATTTCGTTTACAGTTTTTGTTCTGCCGTTACTAGTGGGACGCGAGTTGATACAGCGTGCAGTGCGATGTTGTGGATCATTTCATCGACAGTTGTACAGCAGTCCATAAGAATTGATACATCGTATTTTTCTGCCGCTTTAGAAATAGCAGTATGATTGACACAGTTTTGCGTCATCATGCCACTTACTAATAGCTCTGTTACCCCATGTTTCTGTAGTACTTCTTCAAGGTTTGTTTGTTCAAAGCTGTCCGCAAAGTGTTTGATAACTACATCTGCATTTGGCGCTAGTGCCAAGATCTCAGGGTGAATCTCAGCGCCTTCGGAGCCTTCACTAAAGAAAGGTGCAATGCCCATTGCTGGGTCCGCGATGTGCTGAATATGAATGATAGGAATATTTTTCTCATTCGCTTTAGCAATTGCGCTCTTGATGTTGTTTAGTGTTGCTTCTGTATTCCATAGCGGAAATTTACCGTTAGGGAAGTAGTCGTTTTGTAGATCGATAACAAGAAGTGCTGCTTGGCTCATGGTGTTTTCCTTTTGTTTTCAGTGAATATGTTGCTTTGGTATGGGAGCTATTATGTACGCTTTCTTTTACCTTACTCAGTGTCTAAAATGACAAAAAATAGGTCAAAAGCGACATTTGGAATGAACAAGATAAACATTGCTATTGTGAACTATCCGGGGGCTTCAAAAGCGTCAGTCTATGGTTTGCAGGAGCTGTTTGAGATGGCAAGCCGTGCTTCGATTGAGCTGGATGTTGAATGTCGATTTCATGCAGATATCATTGATTGGAAAGAAGATAGTATTCGAGCTGATGAGTTCACGGTCGTCATACTGCCGCCAAGCGGTGCGGAGCAATATTACCTTTCGCCAAGTGAGGCGTTAACGTCTTGGTTGTTTGAGCAGCACAAAGCAGGTGCGGTGGTTGCATCGGCATGTGCAGGAGCGTTTGTTCTCGCGCAAGCTGATTTGTTGAATAACAAAGCGTGCACTACACACTGGGGCTTGGCAGGGTTATTCCGAGATAGGTTTCCTAAAGTGACGCTTAAGCCTGAATCCATCCTTATCAACGAGGGCAGTGTCATCACAGCTGGTGGCATGATGTCTTGGCTCGATTTGGGGTTGGAGCTGGTATCTCAGCTAAGCACACCTGCAGTGATGCGTTTGTTGGGAAAGATGCTGGTGGTTGATACTGGTGCCAGAGAGCAACGTTTTTATCAGCAATTCACGCCTAATTTTCAACACGGTGATAGTGCCGTTCTTAGTGCTCAGCACTACATGGCCGATCATTTCTCACATGTGATTTCAAACCAAGCTCTATCGGAGATCAGTTGTTTAACTGAGCGCACGCTTCAGAGACGTTTCCAAAAAGCGACAGGTTTGAATTTGAATCAGTATCTACAGCATCTTCGTGTGCAAAAGACGTGTGATTTATTAGAGTCGAGCAACTTAGCTTTTGAAGTCATCGCTTATCAAGTTGGGTATCAAGACGCGAGCGCGTTTCGCAAAGTGTTCATTAAAACCATGGGATTGGCTCCCAAAGCGTTCCGCGCTCGTTTTAGTGCTTAATTATCGACGCACTGATTGTTCAATATGCTGACAAATTGCTTCGGCAAGTTGGTGGCTAGCGATATTACGCGCTACGATTTCAGAGGCGATTTTGCCTGACTGGATGACTTCAAACCAATCCAGCAACATAGATTGGAAACCTTTACTAGTTAGCATTGGCGTCCAATCCTTCAAGCTCAACTTCTGCTCTTGATTGTCTTGCCACAGTTTCCCTTCAACAAACGAGTCAAACTCCATTGCTTTGTTTGAATAGCATGCTTGGACACGCTCTGTGGTGATCCCGAAATGGCGATTCATGGATGCTTGAAGCAGTGTCTCACCATGCTGCCATTGAATATCCAAACGAGCCAGTTGGTCACCATCCATTTGATGAGTAATGTAAGCGTCTTTCAGATCTGCTCTGGCCGTGATGTTCACGCTATCAAGAGGGTGGATAAAATCATCAAAAATGAAGGTTCGGATATCCCCTGGTAATTGATGACGGTTTTTCTCCCAACGCAGTGATTTCAAGCCCGAGAGTTCACCTTTCTGGATGCTCGGCATATGTTGATTGTAGAGCGGAATATGACGGCGATTGAAACCAACATACAGAGGCTGTTTCACGCGCTCAGCAATACCGTAGAGTTTCTCTACTTCAGCAGCGCAGTCCGCTAAAGGCTTGTCGACAAAAGTAGGGATGCCTTGTTCCAAAAAGAACGCGGCAATTTGAGGGTGAACGCTGGTAGCGGCGTGAATCATGACCGCATCTACGCCCATGCCAACCAGTTGCTGATAGTCTTGGCAGGTTTCTGATATTCGATACTGTTGAGCAAGTGCGTTGAGTGCGTTTGCATTACGGGTACAAAATACCAGCTCAACATTTGGAATTTGAGTGATAACAGGAAGGTAAGCTTTTTGAGCAATGTCGCCCAAGCCAATGATGCCAATTTTCATTTGGTTCTTCTTCGTTTGTTAGCGGGCTAAACATTATATACCCAAGTGACCCCAAAATGCGGGACTTAGAATGAGCCACTGATTCAAGTTTGAGGAATACGATGTCGTGGAATAGGGGGCTGTTTCCAAGGTGTTTTTGCGGGACCAAACATATCTAGGTTACTTAGGTGTAGCTGAACCCGCTAAGAATTCTTGGTGTAAAGTGTCACAAAAAAGCCTGACTCATTGAATGGGTCAGGCTTTTACTGTCTTATCTTGAATTAAGAGTTTCGACAGGTTTTAAAAATATCCAATTTACCATCGTACGCATTGGTTTCGATATCCATAATGCCTAACAGCGAGTGGAAGACATTATCGTGTGAGTGCGTTGCGGTTTGCTGCGCTTCTTGTTGCAAGCAATCGCTATTGATGTGTTTGGCTTGCTTAAAGCCTGGAGACATCCAAAGCATCATAGGAACGCGCTTTTGAAAATCAGGTGCCAGTCCATAAGGCATACCGTGCAAGAACAAGCCATTTTCACCCAGAGATTCGCCGTGATCAGAAACATAAATCATGGCTGTGTTGTATTTGTCTTCCAATGTTTTTAACTTTGCAATGGTTTGATCTAATACGAAGTCAGTGTAACGAATAGTGTTGTCATAGGTGTTGACGATTTGTTCAACACTACAGTTTTCGATATCTGCACGAGGGCAATCAGGTTGGAAAAATGCTCTGTCTTTCGGGTAGCGCTGGAAGTATGTTGGTCCGTGACTTCCAATGAGATGCATCGCAATAACTCGGTTACCTTTCATGCTAGATATTTGAGTATCTAAATTGTTTAGTAGCGCCATATCATAGCAAGTGCTTCCATTGCATAACTCGTTTTTCTGGCTTCTATCGACCTCAATTTTAGTGATGTTGTGGGCAACACCTTTGTCACCACCATCATTTTCTTTCCATAGCAAATCGACACCAGCACGTTGCATAATATCCAACGCATTATCTTGGTTATCTGCGCGGCTGCGGTCAAAATCGCTTCGAGTTAACTGAGAGAACATGCAAGGTACAGAAACCGCGGTTGCAGTACCACATGAGGCAACGTCTTTGAATGACACCACATCCAGCTTGCTGGTATATGGGTTAGTTTCGCGCTCATAACCATTCAGTTGATAGTTCTGTGTACGAGCGGTTTCACCAACAACGAAGACGAGTAAAGTTGGTTTCCCGTTTGCTTGTTGTAGAGCCGTTGATGATTGTTTAGCATCCAGTCCAATTTCACGGTAAGGCTCTGGAGTTGTAAGGTATTTTGCTTTTACGTAGCTCGAAATACTGTAAACGTATTGGGTCGGGATAATGACTTTTTTTAAATAGCTATTGTTACGGCCTACTGAAGCATAGTCTTGATAATACAGCCCGGCGATCACTGCGATCACCGCTAAAGATGCTAGCATCGATACGACTTTAGTTAAGACAAAACGAAGCCACTGCCCATTTAGCGGTTGTAGCTTTACTTTGAATACTAAAGCAGCCGGAATCATGCCCATTAGCAAAGTCCAGATGACAGAATATACGCTGAGGTATGAGCTCGCTTCACTGGTGTCTGTCTCGACGATGTTTGTGATCATGTCTGTATCGAACAAAGTACCGTAGTTATAACTCGCATAGCTAACCATGCTAGAAACCACCAACAGTACGATGAAAAACGGTTTACTCAGCCAAGGCCAACTGAATAAATTGAACAAAAAGTTCAACGCGGCGAAGAAGAAAATGGGAATAGTAATGATGAAACCAATTTTTACTTCATCCAAATTCGAGAGGATATGAGAAAGCTCTTTGTAAATGGGGATGTTCACGACAAGAGCAAAGTACAATGCGAGAAATAATGTAAAGGTAACGTAAGAGATACCTTTGTATGGGAATGTAATATTCTTCATAATTTATGGTACTAATCTGGTACTACAGCAAGATCGAAGCCCAAACAAAGAGGGCTAGAAAAAGCGCAACAAAGACTGCTGCAGAGCCAATGTCTTTGGCTCGACCACTAAGTTCATGCCAATCATCGCTGACACGATCGACTACCGCTTCTATGGCGGAGTTTATGAGTTCGACAATCACAACCAGTAAAAGGCTGGATATCATCATAATGCGTTCTAAGTTCGTCACGGGAAGCAAAAGTGTGCAGATAGAAAGTACTAGCGTTAACACGAGTTCTTGTCTGAAAGCGGCTTCGTGAATCCACGCGGCTTTCAATCCTTGAAGTGAGTAACCGGTTGCGTCCACAACTCGGCGTATACCTGTTTTACCTGGTTTCAAATTATTGCCTACTATTGCGTTCAAAAAGAGAGTGAGGGAAAACATCCCTCAGAATAAAAGGCATCAAATTGCAATTTAGAGGATAAATGATTGAGCGTGAAATATTTGTGAAATTCTCGGCTGCAATCCAGAGTTGGCTGCAATTGATGCTTATTTATAAATTAAGACTCTAGGTCGTAAACGGTGTAGCCTTTATTAGCTAGGCATTTACGCAGTACTAGAGATTGGGTTTTTGTTGAGTCGTTTGCTCCGCCCAATGCACCAGCACCAGCACCCACAGCGCCACCGGCTGCAGCTCCGACAACTGCGCCGCCCACTCCGTCTTCAAGTACGCCAGCAACTGCACCAATTAATGCACCTGTTACGGCACCATTTTGAGCTTCCGTCTTTGCAGCTTCGCCTTTGTCTACTTTTTCTGCGTAGCCTTGGCAGTAATTAAAGTCTTGTTCGTATTGAGCTTGATCGACATTGGTCATATCAACAACAGGTTGTTGATTGTATGCACAAGCCACAAGGCTTGATGAAAGGGTGATGAGAAGAAGTGGTCTATACATTTTTACGAACCATTATTACGATGAATTAATGGTTTAAATGTACACTGTTTTATTTTCTGGCTCTGTCTTGTGATTGTATAGAAGTGTCGCCTTCTGTAATGAAGAGTAGCGCTTTATTGATAAATTTATGAGTCTATTTTGGAAAGCAAATGGTAAAGCATGCACCGCCTAGGGGGCTATGAGACACGGAGACTTCCCCTCGCTGTAATTCGATGATCTGTTTTACTATCGCAAGCCCCAGTCCAAAACCACTGGTGTTCTTATTACGTGATTTGTCAGCACTATAAAAAGCATCAAACAGGTGAGGCCAATCTTTCTCTTCGATTCCGCAACCATCGTCATGGATTTGTATACAATGGTGATCTGATGTCTCAATAATATTCAACACGATAAGGCTATTAGCGTAACGCATTGCGTTTCGAAGTAGGTTGTCTAACGCGCGCGATAGAAGTTTTGGGTCAGCTGAGATAACGATGTCTTGGGCTTCGGTATCATCGATTTCAATAGATACGCTTGTATCCCTTTGCCACTTTGGTAACAGTGATTGAATAAAACTGGCGAGCATTACTGACGAAGTTTGAATCTCTGCATTAGGCCTTTCCATCTTTGCGTAGTAGAGGAGCTCTTCGACCATGTCTTCCATGTCATCGATATCTTCAACGATGCTGTTGACGTATTTTTTCTGCTGTTCGTTGAGCGAGGAGTCTGAAAGAAGGTCTGCTTGCCATTGGAGTCGAAAGATTGGCGTTCGGAGTTCGTGCGCAACGGCGTTGGTCAACATTTTGTTGCTTGTAATTAGGCGAGATACTTTCTCTGCCATGTCGTTAAAGCTTTGGTTAAGCGTTCCTACCGACTTCGCGCTGGAAGTATCAGCCCGAGCATTGAAATCTCCTGATGCGAATTCAACGGTGACTTTTTCTAGAGCACGAACACGGCGACTTAAAAACCAAATTAGAAGCACACAATAGAGGGCAAAACCAGCAAGAAAGAACAGCCAGACGATATTATCATCGAAGTTTATTGCTTGAATTATCGGGCTGCTTGGGTTTTCACTGAATTTGAATACAGGGGAGCCGGGTTCAAATCGAAACCACAAGTCTCGCTCATCATCGAACGCGGTATTAACCGATGGATTGTGATCAAACGCTTGCTGAATTTCTTGAGGAAGATGAGTTTTTTCTTCGGCAATCAACAGCATGTGGCTTGATTTAGCAAGTTTCTCCAGTTGCTGTACTGTGTACGCCTCTCCCTTTTCTTGATAGACAGGATAAATAAACTCATGGAAAGCTTGTGCCTGATGCTCTTCTAGCAAGTAATCGTAATCGGTATTGAGTTGATAAACGATGACCTCATAACCCACTAAACTAGCAAAAAATAGAACAATAAGACCAATGAAGCTCTCTAAGTAAATTCGTTTCATTATACGTTCCACGCATCAGGCATGAATAGGTAGCCTTTTCCTCGAACGGTAATGATTTTTTGTGGTGGGGTTGTGCTATCCCCCAATTTTTTGCGCAAAGTTACGATTCGGTTATCGATAGTACGATCGGTACCGTCGTATTCAATGCCACGTAGTGTTTTAGTTAGCCACTCGCGAGAAAGAGTTTGTTCAGGACGGGTTGCGAGTACCCAAAGAAGATCAAATTCACCATCGGTAAGTGCTATTGGCTCTTTGTTAAGAGCACATGCCTTGCGCAAGCGATTCAAACACAAAACACCGACTTCAACACAGATATCGGATTCGATTGCAGAAACTTCTTTGCGGCGCAACAGCATACGAATACGAGCAAGCAATACACGTGGCTTTATTGGTTTGGTAACAAAATCGTCTGCGCCGATCTCCAACGCGGCTACATGGTCAAAGTCATCATCGCTTGCAGTAAGCATCAATATTTTACCTTTGTAGCAATCTCGAACCTGTCGGCAAACACTCAAACCATCTTGTCCTGGAAGCATTAAGTCGAGCAGCACGAGATCTGGCTGGTTCTCGATAATGGCCTCTGGCGCATCTGTACCGTTGTCTATACAGCTTACTTCAAATCCTTGCTGACTAAAGTACTCACTGAGCATGGCTTGTAGTTTTGGGTCATCTTCCACGATGATGAGAGACGGCTTTGAATCTTGTGTGTTCATAGTTGTGATGCTGTAGGTAAGAGTTATTTCTGAAACTTAAACAAATTTGTCAGGGATTTCAATAAACGTAAAGAGTCAGAGGGAATTTATAGACGAGAGTGATTGAATTGAAGGTATGAGATCAAGAGCTATCACTTCTCTAGCTTTACGCTGTTCATCTTACAAATGCTTACATGGCGAGCATGGGGTTGTGGGATAATTTTCTTCACTACTTTGGTGGCTTGCTTGGATTTGTAGAGAGGTAAATTGTGATAAGGAGTAAAGGCTTTACTTTGTTAGAGCTCGTTATTGTCGTTGTGGCATTAGCGCTTGTATCTATTACCGCTGCACCTCGAATTTTAGGCTTCTTTAGTGATGGACGAGCGGTGAAACTAAGAGAGATCGAAGCAGTGATGAAAACTGGCTCGGATATTGTGTTCACCAAGGCGCTGGCCCAAGGCATTGAAAATCAGTGTTATACCTACATCGATGACATTTATACCTGTAACGGATACCCCACTGCACATAGAGACAATATATTGCGAAGCTTTAACATCGATGCTGAGCATGTTTACATTACAAATAAAGGCAGCGATGCGGCGGGTAGGGAAGCATTTATTGGCTTTACTAAAGATAAGGTGTGGTACAAGAAGTGCTATGTTTATTACAAAGATGCGGTCTCGGGCGGTAGCGTGACGATCGACTCATTTACTGAAGAGTGTTGATTTTATAAACAAAAAGCGGCTGTGTGAGCCGCTTTTTGTTTTTCGTCGTCTTAAAATCGCAGGGATTAAGGCTGTTGCTTAGTCGGTGCTAGTGCAATTTCACGGATACAAACGTTTTGTGGTTGTTGGTAAGCAAACACGACTGCACGAGCGATGTCATCAGCAGCAAGAACGCCACCCATGTCTTCTTTCCACGCTCCGTAACCATCTTTGATTTCTTGTGATGTTGTGTGAGAAAGCAGTTCAGTTTCTACCGCGCCCGGTGCAATCGTTGTTACACGAACGTTTGATGCTGCAACTTCTTCACGAACGTTTTCAGAAATAGCGTGAACCGCAAACTTAGTACCACAGTACGCAGCGTGATCTGGGAAAGTTTTCTTACCTGCGATTGAGCTGATGTTAATGATAGTACCGCTGTTGCGAGCCTTCATTGGTGCTAACACAGACTGCATGCCGTTTAGAAGACCAAGTACGTTAACATCAAACATGCGTTTCCATTCAGATGCATCTTGAGTATCGATTTGACCAAGTAGCATCACACCAGCGTTGTTTACTAGAGCATCTGCTGGGCCAAATTGTTCTTCCGCTTTAGCGATTGCTGCTTCAAATGAAGCTTTGTCTGTTACGTCTACTTTTTCACATAGTGTATTCGGCAGGTTTAGCGCTTCCAAACGTTCTACACGGCGAGCAAGAAGAAGCAGTGGGTGGCCTTCATCGCTTAAACGACGTGCGATAGCTTCACCAATACCAGAACTTGCACCTGTGATTACAATCAGTTTTTTCATCTTTTGTTTCCTCAGTATTTTTATTTGAGAGCAGCTTTTGGCTTGAATGCACCTGTCTCGCTGCGATGTGGTTATATTAAGGAAATGCCTTTTGTTGATATATATTGCTTTAGGTAAAACACTGTTGTCATATAGCAACAATAAGTGATAAGTCTAGGAAAATCAGGTAATAAAAAGGCGCACTGAGTGCGCCTTTGTCATTTTTTTGCGTTATTAAGCCGACTGCTCTTGGGTGCAAACAACACTATTGTCGCTACCAAAACCATTTGGCACGTATGCGTCAGCATGTGGGTCGTTTTCCCACTCAGCTTCGTTAAATAGGTAACGGAACTGGATATTTTGTTCCTTCGGCAAGCGCGTTTTAAATTTAAATTGTCCACTTTTCTTTACGAGCTTCATTGGTTCTGGTTGCCAGTTATTAAAATCGCCCGCAATTTGAATCGATTCCCACTGATTCTTGTCTAGCTCGAACGTGACTTCGACTTCGTCTTTTGTTTTAAAGAATCTTTTTTTAAGCATTAATCTTTCCTTGTTTGTACAAAAACTGATCTAACTATTACTCGGGTTTCATAGTGATTTCAAGTTTTATTAGGATTGCAGTCGGTATAGGATGTCGGAATTATCTGGTTTGTGAACTAGTTAGTCAGCTTCACGCTTGTGTGAATAAGTGGATTCTGTATGATGAAGATTCACCATATTTTGAAGAAGTTATATGCTGAGTTTCAATCGCACATTCATCACGACAATGTTCTGTCTATTAGCCATGCTGCTAACGGGCTTAGCATCGGGTGTGCGTGCAGCAACAGCGCCAATAGAAGTGAGCTCAAGCAAAGATAGAACGGCTGAACTTCATCAACAAATGGGCGTTGACAATACGGACTGTATTGAATCACACCACGGTGGTCACTTGATGGAGAAAGGACAGCAGGTGCACACGAGTTGTAGCTCTTCTTGTATCGTCAAAATACCAACTAATCTCTTGCAAGATGATGTCATCTTACTACCGCATAGTCTTGCACTGATCGATAAATCATCCACACCAAAAGCAGTAACCGTGGTTTACAGGCCGTACCGCCCTCCGATTGTTTGAACCTCTTATTTATCAAACCAGCCTTGCTGGGTTTTCTAATTGTTAATTAATGAATACGGCACATTTGTGCCTGAAGGAATCAAACATGAAAAAGCTTTTTGCACTTTGCAGCACTCTATTATTGGTATTCACAGCTCACGCTGCGCAATTTGAAGAAGGTAAACACTACAAAGTTTTGGACGTAGAGAAAGCGACGAAACCAACGGTAACCGAGTTCTTTTCTTTCTATTGCCCGCACTGTTTCAAATTTGAAGCGGTCATCGATAACCTAAAACCATCACTACCAAAAGACGCAAGCTTTGAGAAAGTGCATGTTGCTTTTATGGGAAGCGATATGGCGGTACCAATGGCGAAGTCATACGCGACAATGGTGTCATTAGGCATCGAGAAAACTATGGTGCCAGCAATGTTTGCTCAGATTCACCAAAAGCGTCAAGCGCCTAAGGATGAAGCGGAACTAAAGCAGATCTTTGTTGAGAATGGCGTAGATGGTAAGAAGTTTGATGCGGCATACAACAGCTTTGCCGTGAACTCGATGCAAAAAACATTTGATAAGCAGTTCAAACAAAGCACACTAACAGGTGTCCCTGGTGTGTTAGTGAACAACAAATACATTGTGCTGCCAAATGAAATCCGCAGTTACGATGAGTATAACGATCTAGTAAAGTATTTGTTGACTCTGTAACGAACAAATAAAAAGGCGACCTAAATGGTCGCCTTAATTTTAACGTACAGCACTAGAGCACACAGTTGTTGGCACGCTAGTCATGAAAATTGCGTGGGGATAGAACAAACTCGCAGCTGTTACAACGGCACTGCATGGTTGAGTCACCGTGGTTTTTACCACGTTTGTCAGTACCTTACTCGTTACGCCTACGGTATTTACTGCAGCCTGTTGTGCTTGATAGGAAACACAGCCAGAAGTCATATTAATAAGAGCTGCACCAAATAGAAACTTACGGAAAAACATATTCATTCCCTTTGTGAATGCTTTTGAGTACTTATATGCCCATCCATTCATAATTAAAACAAAGCGGTGTTCAAAACAGCTATCACTTCACGAAATGAACATTGTTTTATATAACGAATTGAATTTTGTGATCTGGCAGGTGGACAGACCAGTTTATGCGATCAAAACCAGCCCGTGCATGAGTACAACACCAGTAGTGAGTTTGCCTCTCATCATTTGGTAGCCTTTCGGCTCTGCCTCTTTTTCTACTCTTCGTATCAATTTTTCTGCATACCACACGGCGATGTAACCAGCGGCCAACAATAAAGTCGCTATGACATAGTGTTTGTTACCTTGCAATAATGCGCCCCACGCGAGCAGTACGAATAAGTTACTCAGCACTAAGGCATTGCGACTTAAACGATGATAGAAATGGTCAATGGCATTTCCCCAGAGCACGCCTGACAGGAAGCTCAAAATCACTGCGCTATAAGCAATAAAAAACTGCTGACCAGATAAGTTGAATAGAGTTCTCTCTGTAGAGATAAGAACTAAGCTAAACAAAAATGGCAGCAGTCCCAAATATCCTAATTGCAGCATTGTAGTACGCGTTGTTGTCATGGCCGCCTTCCTTATAGTTGCTGTTCAATTATATTAGTAAGCGTAGTACTTGTTGGAGAAGTTGAACTTGGGAAGGTGGCAATGACTTTACCTTCTTTGCTGATTAAGAACTTGTAAAAGTTCCATTTGGGAGTAATACCCGCTTGCGCACTTATCTCTGCAAAGACAGGATTTGCGTCCTGGCCAAGCACAGAGCTTCGAGCCATCATTGGGAAGGTGACACCGTAGTCTAAATAGCAAATTTTGGCGGTTTTTTCTTCACTGCCACGATCTTGGCGAAAGTCGTTGCTTGGAAAGCCAACAACAGCAAAGTTCTGATCTTTGTATGTTTGATGTAGTTGTTCCAATTGCTCGAATTGAGGGGTAAAGCCGCACTGACTTGCGGTGTTCACTACCAGCAGAGTTTTACCTTTGAAGGTATCGCACAGCTCTATCTCTTCCGTAGAGTTAAGTAGTCTTTGCTTGCCTTGCAAGATATCAGGACAACTCGATGCAAAAGCGAAAGAGCCAGCGAAGAGCGTAGCGATGAGAAGTGTGCTGCGAGTGATTCCTTTCATAATGTTGATTCCTTTTGTTTTTCCTAAGTATAACTACTAGTTAAGGAATCAAATCGATCAAAAAAGCCGCTGAATTCAGCGGCTTTTACTAGAGTAAGTACGTGTTGATTACGCCAGCTTCAAATCAAACTGATTGCGGTAAGCGACCATATCTTCGATGGTTAGTACCGGCATATTGTGTAGGCGACCAAATGCGACGATCTCTGGTGCTTTTGCCATGGTGCCATCTGGGTTTGTTACCTCACACAGCACGCCAGCAGGCTGCAAACCTGCCATTTGCATCAGATCGATAGTACCTTCCGTGTGACCACGGCGAGTCATTACACCACCTGGACGAGCACGCAGCGGGAATACGTGACCAGGACGAGCCAAGTCGTCTGGTTTTGCATTTGGGTTTGCAGCTGTTTTGATGGTTGTTACGCGATCAGCAGCAGAAACGCCAGTTGTCACACCCTGCTTCGCTTCAATAGAAACCGTGAAAGCGGTTTGGTTTGCACAGTTGTTGTTCACAACCATTGGTGGCAGTTCAAGTTTATCTGCTTGAGCATCGGTTAGGCAAAGACAAACAATGCCGCTACATTCACGGATCATTAGTGCTATTTGTTCGTTAGTTAAGTGCTCAACGGAATAAATAATGTCGCCTTCATTTTCACGATCTTCATCGTCAAGAAGAAGTACGCCGCGACCTTCTTTTAGCGCGATAAGTGCGTTTTCAACGCGAGAAATTGGGTCGCCAAATTCGGCAAGTAGTGATGACTGATTCATGGTTAACTCCTAAATATCACCAGAATCAGGGCGGTATGAGAGATCGCTGCATTTAATTGCACAATGAGTTATCTGCCTGAGAATGGCATAAACTCGCGCAGTAGAAAACGCGATCTAAAAAGAAGCGCATCAGAGTTCATCAACAAAAAAATGTTGAAGACACACGCTGATGTATTCTTATTCTCTTTCATCCGGACTATAACCGTCGGCTCTGGCATCTCACCAGATCTGCTGACCTCGACGAATCGAGCGCTCGCGGGCTCACTCAAAAGAGTATACCGCCGGTGGGGAATTTCGCCCCGCCCTGAGAACATTGAATCCAACCTATATGGTCAGAAGTAAAAAACTCCGACACTCAAATGAGTGGTCGGAGTAGAGATAGTACTGTGAACTATCTAGCTTGAAAAGCAGATTGCAACTACTTGATTGAAAAGTGCACTATCGGTTGAAGCGATCAGTTTTAATAAAGTGATCGATCTGCGCTGGAACATAGGTGTTGTAGATAAGACTTGTATGAGTTTGTTTAGTCTCAATATGGTCTTGCATGCCTTCTAAGCGAGTCTCATCGACGGTAACGGTGCCGTCAGACATGGTGTTGTCTCTGTGCATCAGAATAGGGCGTGCGCCAATTGCCATCGTGCCCGCGATGCTGCCGAGCTTCTGTGGAAAGCTCCAGACATCGTCGTGTTGGTTCAAACCATGGTAGGGTGAATTGCCAAGTATTGCGCCTAAGCCGAGGTCTTGAATACGAGAAACGATGGACGCCCCTTTAAGCGGTGAACCAATCGCTATGACGTGAGAGATAAGGCTAGAAGCTGGTTCTCTACTCGCAAGATAACGCTTAATCATCAAACCACCTAGACTATGACCAACCAGCACATTGGTCGTATTAAGGTTCAGGCCTTTATCTATCGAATCAAACAGTGTTTCTTCGTTAATAGAGACAGTGTTGTAACTCAGTACTTGGGTTTCATAACCCAGCTTTCGCAGTTTTTGGCTAAGAGGCTGCATGACCAGCCCATGCATATAAAGACCATGTAAGATGATGATTTTCATAATACCTCCCAGATTTATGACGTTGATTTCATTCTACTAAACTCTGTACTCAACTACTGTCAGCGAATTAGCAAATCTTGCACTTCTTTTTGTAACAAATGGCGATCCAGTTTCATTGGTTGTAATAACTCACCGATATTGACTTCGATGCGAGACCAAAAACGAGTAGGGCGCTTCGTTAACGCATGTCCGCCTTTATGGCTGAAGAAAGAACCCCATAAGCCTTTTAGTGCCATTGGAATCACGGGTACAGGTGTACGCTTTAAAATCTTCTCAACACCGGGTCTGAACTCGCCTAGTTCGCCATTTGAGGTCAAACGACCTTCAGGGAAGATACAAACTACTTCATCGTTATTAAGCGCCTGCTCAATCTGTTCGAAAGCTTTTTTATAAGTCTCTGCGCATTTGCGTGGAGAGCAGATTGGGATCACGCCCGCATGGCGGAAAACATACTTAAGAACAGGCAGCTCACTAATTGATTTGTCCATAACGAATCGAACAGGGCGGGTTGATGTGCCCATTAAAATCAGAGCGTCTACATAGCTTACATGGTTCGCCACCATCAAAGCAGCGCCTTGCTCCGGGATATGCTGACGACCTGTCACGGAAACTCTGTACAAACAGTGGCTTAGCAAGTAACTAACAAAGCGTTGGGTAAACTCAGGAACTTGGCGGTAAACGTAGATTGCCACCATGAAGTTACCTATCGCTAAAATGGCAAACAGTTCAACAATAGAGAAATCTAAAACACTCAAAACCAGTATGGAAACAGCAGCAGAAGCGACCATAAACAGTGCGTTCATGATGTTGTTGGCTGCAATTGATTGAGCACACTCACCTTCATCTGAGCGTGATTGGATGAAAGCGTAAAGAGGTACAATAAACACACCACCGCTTACGCCAACTAAGAACAAGTCGATCATTACTCGAATATGAGAAGACTGAGCTACAAAGCTTTGTACATCGTAGTAATGAGTAGGGAAAGACTCGATAGCGGGCACTGCCCAGAGTAGGTCGGCACTGAAAATCGTTAAACCCAAGATACCAAATGGAAGAATGCCTAGCTCAACTTGGTTAAATGATAACTTCTCACACAACCATGACCCCGTTGCCACACCAACAGAAAACAGTGCCAACAGCAGAGACACCACAGTGCTGTCTGCGAATAGGTGCTCGCGAGCAAAATTAGGAAACTGAGTTAGGTATGTCGCGCCCATAAACCAGAACCAGCTGATGGCTAAAATTGACATCCAAATACCAAGTTGCTTTTGTGCTAGATTGAGCGTTCTCTTTAAGCCTGAAATTGGTTCGAACTTAACCTTATCGCTTTTCTTACTCGGCAGAGAAGGGATGTTAGCGCTGCTTAAAAAGCCCATAAGAGAAAGTGAAATGACAATGCAAGAGGCGATAATCATGCCGTTTGGAACTGCGAGCAGAAGACCTGCGCTCAATGTTCCAATAAGGATAGAAAGGAATGTGCCCATTTCAACCCAAGCGTTGCCCTTGACTAACTCCTCAGATTTCAGTGCTTGAGGAAGCAATGCATATTTAACCGGGCCAAAGTAAGCCGACTGAGTTCCTGTCATGAACAGTAGAACCAGCATTAGAATGGCGCTTTGTGTCATGATGGCAGTTGCTGCACAGCTCATGATCACTAATTCGATAAGTTTTAAGCGACGGATCAGCTTGGCTTTGTCCATGTTGTCAGCAATCGCACCTGCGTGGGCAGAAAATAGAAAGAAGGGAAGGATAAACAAGCCTGCAGCAAGATTAACAAAAAGGTCGACTGACATCGGCAGTGAGTCAATTTGGCTATATGTCACCATCAGTAAAAGAACGTTTTTATAGATGTTGTCATTCAGTGCGCCTAAACACTGAGTAACGAAATAGGGGAAGAATCGTTTAGTGAGAAACATGCTGGCTCCATAAGTGCAAAATCGCGTTGAGATGAGAGCACTTTAAAGGTTGAGTCAAAGGAAGCCAGCGTGGCGGTAAGAGTTACGTTATGAGAAACCAAAAGTAACACTTGATGCTACTTTTAGTTTCACAAAATGGTGAAGCTGCACGGTCTGGTGCTTTTATATGTTACGCAGATGCAATTAATATCGGAGCCAGATACTGAACATTCTCAATGTGACAAACAGAATAAATCCAGATAGTCCAATAAAACCCAAAGTGATGAGATAAAAGAACAGGCGGACAATGCGAGCTTTTGTCCGTTTGAAAATGCCGAGGCTTGGAGTGATCTCCGGAACATGCTGAAAGGTAGAGATTATCAACCATGCAGAGAGTGCCCATAGCGCTGCCACACCACTCGGAATAAGATAAGACTCTTTGACCATGTCGGAGAGCTTGAAGAGTGTGGTGAGAAATACCGCAAACCCACCAAGGGCAATTAACAAGAACAGAGGTTGGATAGGACTTAGCTTGATGGAAAATGTTTTGAGTTTATCGAGCATCGAATATCCTCTATTTGCGTTCCCAAGAGCTAAATAATGGGAACGTCCAACGACGCATCGCAATCACCAGAGAGGTACCGTGCTTCTCGTTCATGTCTAGTGACTCGTCGCTTTGGCAAACCTGGTAAAACTCATCAATGACCTTTTGTAGCTTAGCCTGCATCTTCTTATTGGTTGGCAAGCTCATTAAGCCTGTAGCCATCACCAGTTTTTCATCTTCAGCAGAGAAGTAACTTTGGAAGAAGGCGTCTTGCACTTGTTGCTGAAAGAAGCGCTGGATAGGGCCGCCAGTATGCCAACGGAAAGTTGGGGAAATGCGTAGACGAATCTTATTGCCTGGCAGCAGGTCAATGATATCGAGACGGTCGAGTTGCGCGAGCTTTTGTATCAACTCCAATTCATCAAAGGTGTATTGCTCGACAATTTGATCGAAACGATAGCCATTGACTACACACACAGCAACAAGCAATAAGCCTTTATCGTCGACGAGTTGCTTTTCTTGCTCTAATGTCAGTGATTCCAGCCCCTTATTGTGTGCTGCTGCCAGCTTAAACAGCTCTGCCATCTCTAAACCTATCAGCTGACAGATACGCTCCAATCGGTCGAGACTAATTTGACTGCCTTCTGCCAATAAACGTTTAACAGAGCCTTCACTCAACTCCAAATGTTGCGCGATGTCGACATAGTGTAAACCGGACAGTTTGAGTTGGCGTTTGAGCTCTTTAATTAGGTCGTGACTTTGCGACATATTAACCTTCTACTTCTTGGCGTAACTGCTCTAGGTAAGATTGCATAAACGCTTTACGCTTCAAAGCTACTTCGTACGCCGTTTTGGTGTTCATGGTTTCTACAATTTTAAACAGTTTGGTTTGGAAGTGATCGATGGTGAATCGTTTATCTTCTAGTTTTCGATGTTCTGCAAACATGTCCTGCTCGTTATACAAGGCGGCATCAAATAAAGTACTGACTTGAATACAACGTGTAACGCCAATCGCACCAAGCGCGTCCAAGCGGTCAGCATCTTGGACGATCTTAGCTTCCAAAGTATTAGGCGTAATGTTAGCACTAAAGCTGTGAGATTCGATCGCATGAGCAATGGCGTCATGATACTGAGCGGGGTAGCCGATGCTTTCGAGGAACGAAATGGCTTTGGTTGCCGCAATCGTGGAGCTTTGCTTGCGATTTGGGTGATCTTTTGGGTAGGTGAAGCAATCGTGTAAATACGCCGCAGGTAATACGACAGCTAAGTCAGCACCTTCCTTTTGGGCAAGCTGGTGGGCAGTTTTCACTACGCGTTGGACGTGGCTTAGATCATGAGCAGCATCGGTTTGCATTTCTTGCTGCATAAACTGTAGGAACTGAGGCTCAAATTTGCTTAGGTCTGATGGGGTAAGTTGAGACATGGATTTCTTCTAAAAAAATAAAGGCTTAGACAGAGTATGCCTAAGCCTTTATTAAATTGCCAAATGAGACGTTGTTATTGAGACGTTACAAGAAAGTCTCGTTGTTTCATTGAGTACGGGTGAAACGGAATGTCTGTACTCTTTGCTCTGCCCCATCGATGTAGGCGTAGCTGTCGATGGTCCAGACGTTTGGTCCCGCAAAACCGAGTTCTACGCGCACATCACCGGTAGGGATACCTTGGTAAATAACGTCATTAATGTTCATCGGGTAGAAGTTGTAGCGATTGTTTTGCGACTGTTGCTCGCCAGCAAAAGCGACCGAGACGTTTTTTGCTTGGTTCGTCAGTGTTAACTGGTAGCCCGCTTGTGGGTCGAAGGTGAATGCTGCATTAAGATCAACGCCTTGTGAGTTGGTCACTTTAACATTCGCTTGTGTTGTTTTTGCCAGAGAGCCGTGTGCTTGCAAACCTTCTAAACCTTTAAAATCGCGGTTGTGGTTTTGGATATTTACGCTCCAATCACCAACAAAGTTGTCGATCTCTTGCCATTGTTGAGGCGCTTTGGTTGCTGCTGTGCTCTGACCGCTATTGATGCCACCAATCGCGTCGTTCCGGCTGTCGTGACGGATGTTCTCACGGTTGTTCTGAATATCAGCACTCGCACCTGCTACTCCTCCAGTTACACCGCCAGCAATAGCTCCTTTTAGTGCTAAATCAGCATCGCCCGTAAGGGCACCCATAGTAAGGCCTAGAAGTGCACCACCGGCTGCACCCTGTTTTGTTAATGCGTTTGGATCGTCTTCTCCCGGAGTCACGCATCCTGCAAGTAGGGGAAGAGATAGCGCCGCAACCAAAGTAGTTTTGTTAAAAATGTTCATGTGTTTGCTCCGAGATGTTTGGTTCGAAGCTATTATTGAACACTGTTTCATTGTCCGTCTACTTATCTCGCTGATAACCACTGGTTATCAGTACGTGATGCCGAGCCACACTTGCTTATTTGAGACTCCTCTGCCTTAAACTGAACTGTCTTTTCTTCGAGCCAAGGGAAAGGAGTTAAACTCATTCAAAACAGTCATGACGGGAAGTTTTAACTAGGTTTGCATAGTCCTATTTTTGAAAAGACATACCTTTATTTTTTATGATCTGTATCAAGCTTTGTTTATGCATGCGGAGATAGGATGCGGCCGAACAAAATATTATAAAATTGGGGCCTGAGTGTGCAGGATCTTTATGAACTAGAGCGTAAGTTGGTGGAATGCGGCGCGGATATGAAAGGCTTAAAGGTTGTGCCAGCAATTATTGATGAAGATGGCGAGGTTGTTTATATAGGCAATTCGCCTTCGTTGCTAAGGAATGTCATTAGTTGCCGTAGACAGCTAACGCAACGCGTGAAGAAATAAAAAAAGGGTCTGATTTAAGTCAGACCCTTTTTTGTATTTTAAGCAAAGACCCTAGCGCTTGAAAGTCACTTGCTCTTGTTCACTAAGGTGAATATGTGTTGTTGCTGGTTGTGTTTCTGCAATCACTTTACCGTGACGAACTGAGTAACGAACTGGTACCTGACGACGAACTGCATCAAACCCATTTTCCGCAGGAAGAATAAGTAAGCTACCTGGTTTACCTGCTTCAATGCCGTGTTTGTCTTGAATGTTCAGCGTGCGTGCTGAATTGGTGCTGATCAGATCAAGTGAGTTGTTGATTTGGTCGTAACCCATTACCTGACATACGTGCAGACCCATGTGCAGCACTTGTAGCATGTTTGCTGTGCCCAGTGGGTACCAAGGATCGAAAACGTCATCGTGACCAAAACATACGTTGATGTTGGCATTCAGCATCTCTTTCACACGAGTCACACCACGGCGTTTCGGGTAATCATCAAAACGGCCTTGAAGGTGGATGTTGACCAATGGGTTTGCAACGAAGTTGATACCAGACATGCGCAGCAAACGGAATAGGCGAGATGCGTACGCACCGTTGTAAGAACCCATCGCCGTTGTATGGCTTGCGGTTACCTTGTGGCCCATGTTGAACTTATGCGCTAGTGCTGCAAGCGTTTCAACAAAGCGTGATTGCTCGTCATCGATCTCATCGCAGTGCACGTCGATCAAACGGTCGTATTTTTGTGCTAGCTCGAACACGTAGTGCAGAGACTCAATGCCGTACTCACGAGTGAATTCAAAGTGAGGAATCGCACCAATAACGTCAGCACCCAGCTGAACCGCCTCTTCTAGCAGCTCTTTACCATTCGGGTAAGACAGAATGCCTTCTTGCGGAAACGCAACGATTTGAATGTCTACCCACTCTTTCATTTCTTCACGAACTTCTACCATTGCTTTTAGAGCAATTAGAGTAGGGTCAGAAACATCAACGTGAGTACGAACGTGTTGTACGCCGTTTGCAATTTGCCATTTCAGAGTTTGCTTAGCGCGTGATTTCACGTCTTCAATCGACAGCGTCTCTTTGCGCTCAGCCCAACGCTCGATACCTTCGAAAAGTGTACCAGAGATGTTCCAGCTCGGCTCACCAGCGGTTTGGGTAGTGTCTAGGTGAATATGCGGCTCACAGAAAGGTGCGACAGCCATGCCGCCCTCCGCATCAAGAACATCACCTGTGTAATTTAGTTCTACATTATTGTCTTCAATACGCTTGAATTGACCATCCTCAATCAAAATTTGCTGGAGACCTTCCTGTCCCTTAAGCGTTGCGTTCTTGATCAATAGTGTTGTCATGATGGTTCCTTACGCTGGCTGCTGTGCCAGTGTCTTTTTATTAAGAATAGGATTTAGAATCAGGTAGCTGATTGTGCCGCCCAGTACTGCGTTTACAGGTACCACTCCCGGAAGGAAGTGACCAGCTGCAACACCAATCGCCACTGCGAGAATGCCAGCCCAGTTAACCGTTTGGAACTCTGCTGCTGCGAAATTTGTGTAACGCTTACGGTTCATGAAGAAGTCCGCAATGATTACGCCGCCAATTGGTGGAATTGCAAGCGATAGGAAAGTTAACCAGCCTACAAAGTTATTGTACAACCATAGTGCACACAAAGTACCGACTAAACCGTTCGCCATAGAGATGTATTTGCTTGGCAAACCAGTGATGTTTGAGAAACCTAGGCCCGATGCGTAAAGCGCATTGTCGTTGGTTGTCCAAATGTTCAAACCAAGCACGATGATAGCTGGGATTAGAAGACCTTGAGCGATCATCACTTCTGAAATGTCTGATTGGCCAGTTACCGCAGCGCCAGCTGCGCCGAAAATGAACATCAGTGAGTTACCGATAAAGAACGCCACCATAGTGACCATCACTGCACCTTTTGGCTTTTTGCCGAATCGTACGAAGTCCGCAGTCAGTGTGCCTGCACTGACGAATGAGCCAACGACCATTGCAAGCGCTACAGAAAAATCGATTGGTTGTGCTGGTTGTACTTTTTGTAGCTCAGCCACACCACCCACGCTGTTTACCGCTTCTACTACCGAGTATCCGCCGAGTAACGCAATCGCTGGAACTGCAATCGCAGATAGCACCATAAGCGCAGAGATACCGAAGTAAACCGTTGCAGTCATTAATAGACCAGAAATGATGATGAGAGTGTTTGTATCGATGCCTGTTGCTTTGTTTACTGGAATAGCAAACATCGCCACGCCAACACCAAACCAACCAACTTGTGTGCCGCCAAGAAGAGCGGAAGGAAGCCAAGAGCCTTTAGATCCAAAAGAGAAACGAGCGAGGAGGTGAGTAGAGAGACCAGTAGAAGCGCCGATGTAACCGAGGAAAGAAGTGTAGATGCCGAGGATTAGGTTACCAATGAGAACAGCGAGGAAGAAATCATCAAAAGAAAGTCCAGTACCGAGCGAACCGCCCGTCCACATACTTGCGGAGAAGAAAGTGAGTCCCAACATAACCATGGTTAATGATGCAACACCCTTTCTGGCAGTGTTAGGGACTGGTCCAAGACTGTAGTTATTGTCTGCAGCCATTTTTACCTCCGCAAAGAAAATTAAAATGAATTATAGAACCCAATTTCTGGGCAAACGGCGCGTATTATCGTGATGTAAATCTCATAGTCAATGAGTTTTTTGTCACTTAAACGTTTACTGTGAGATTTGTGTTTTTATATTTCTTTAAAAACATATGGTTATTGATTTTTTAAAAGTCAAAAAAGTTTGGCTATTGATGGGCTTTTTGGCCTGTTATGTGTAATGAAATCGGTGTCATTGGTCTTAATGTTATATTTCATCATATTTCTATGGTTTGTTTATAAAATGGCACAATGATTGATTTGAATGATGTTTAGCAAACGGTTTCCTATGCTTGTTGGGAAGTGTTGTTCGTTATTTGAACATTAATACGATTGTTTTCTTTGTTTTCTTTGTTTTTTGTGGTTTTTGTTGATTTGTTTTTGTGAGAGCTTCTTTTGTTGTGGTTAACTTTGGGTTTTTATGTGTGTAATCGATTGTAAAAAATCAAACAAATTGATTTAAGAGGGTGGGGAAAGTAAATAGGGAAATTTGGAAAGGGCTAGATAAAAAAAGAGCCAACCGCAAAAGCTGCGATTGGCTTATATACTTGTGAACAAAAATCGAGTTCACTAACAACGTCAGTTGGCTAGGTGACCCTCGGCTTAAGAAGGGTCACTTTAGATAATGCAGCATACGTGCCAACTTTTTGATGACCTAAAAACCCCAGTTTCTGTGAGTTTAGTTGCCTAATGTGAATTGTTCTTTGCAAATTGCATTTGCGTATTGCAATGCGTGTTTAATATGCTACTGATTGTTTTATTATAATAACTAATTAATCACTTAAAGCATCACTAGACTTGCCGTGCCTAAGAAGGCAAAGAAGCCAACGACATCCGTTACTGTGGTCAGAATAACTGAGCCTGCTAGTGCGGGATCTAGTTTGAGCTTATCCAAAACAATAGGGATTAAAACACCAAATAGTGCTGCTGTAATAATGTTCACTATGATCGCTAGTGCAATGGTGCCACCTAATACAGGAGACTGGAACCAAAGCCCTGCTAAACCACCGATGATCAGTGCCCAAAGCAAACCGTTGAGTGACCCGATGCCCAACTCATTTTTTAATAGGGCAAAGCGGTTACCAGGTGTGATTTGGTTTAACGCCATCGCACGAACCATCAAGGTCAAGGTTTGGCTACCAGCAATACCACCCATTGAGGCAACAATCGGCATTAGAACCGCAAGGGCAACCACCTGTGAAATCACATGTTCAAATAGCCCAATTGTCACGGACGCTAAAATGGCGGTGAGCAGGTTGATCCCTAACCAGACGCCGCGTTTTTGTGAACTTTTTAGAACGGGGGCGAACAAGTCATCGCCTTCATCCATACCGGTACCTGCCATTAAACGTGCTTCGTAAATTTCACGCTGCGTGCTCAAGGCAAACTGCCAATCCACTTCACCGATTAAGGTTTGGTCAGAATCGGTAACAGGAAGCGCTGGAAGCGCACTGTGCTCAAGTGCTTCTACCGCCTCAGGAAGCTCCATCTTACTGTCGAGCACATTGACCGTTTCAATGGCTAAGGTGCTAAGGCGTATATCAGGATCGCTACGTAAGATCTCATAATAGTTCACCGCACCACGGAACTGTTTCTTGCGGTTGATGAGATATACTTGTTGCGGTGTATCGTAGCTGTAACGCTCCATTAAGCGCCGAGCTTTACCAATCGTAATATTAAAAGGGAGGGTGATGATCTTACGCTCAGCCCAACGTCCGAGTTGTTCGTCTTCATATTCATTTGCTTGGTCATAAAGCTCAAGCTCATCTTTCTCAATTAACTCTAGTGCTTCATTGATGAACTCTTCTGGTAGAGAGTCGGCCCACTCTATCAGGGATAAGTTATCAAGTTTAGCGAGAGTGAGTTTGAGTTCGATTTCCGAAAGTGCTTCGATGATAGAAAGACGTACGTCCGCACGCATTTCAGTGAGCACATCAATATGCAATTCAAGAGGTAATGCGCGCCACAAGCGTACACGTTCATCGATAGGGAAGGCTTCAAGGATCAGCGCAACGGCGCCGGGCTCGAGACCACATTCGATAGAATCATTCAAAGCGGTGACTTGATCCGCTTCGTCTGCTTGGACAATTTGTTCGATTAGAGTGGAGAGGTCTTGAAACTTACTCACCGAGCACCCCGACAGTCAGATTATTCTTATAGGCAGCTGATCAAGGTACTCGAAAATAGCAGAAAAACAATAGGCTATTCGTCAACAATCCGTAGGTAAGGGGCGACCAATTGGCGAATGTTCACTTTTGCGCCAATACGAGCCGCAAGCAAGTACATCCCACCAATTTTTCGGTGTAGGAAAAGGGCGTCGGCTGGTGGTGTATGCCAGTAGTCTTGCTCCAAGCTTAAAATGGTACCAGCCTCGCGGAGTTTCTGCGCTAAGCCACTGGCTTTGAAGTCATATGGCTCATCAACCAACATAGGTTCACACGCCATTTTCACCAAATTGAGAATCGCTTGGCGCTGCGCTGGCATGATGGTTTGGCTGAAGAAGCCTATTTGCTCGAGCGCATCATTCAAACCTTGTTCGTCATTATTAACGACAGATGCAAAGGCTTGGCGATAGCCGGTACTGAACCGTTCGCTGTATTCTCGAGTTGCGCCAAAGTCTAGTAAGCCGATTTGACGAGTGTTTTCGATATATAAGTAGTTGGCGAAGTTTGGGTCGGTTTGTACCATCTTAAATTCAAACAGCTCTCGAAACAGTAATTCGAGTAGGCTGTGCATGACAAAATCTCGCGTACTCTGATCATAATGTTCGATTTGCTCAATCGGACTGCCATCAATGAATTCCATCGCGAGAACGGAGTCTGAGCAGCTTTCGGTGTGAATCTTCGGCACCACAAAATGAGGGTGATCTTTCAAAGCGTCATGATAGCGAATAGCAAATTGCGCTTCGCGCGCGTAATCAGCTTCGTCATGGAGTTGTTTCTTCGCTTCCTCCAACAACCCTTTGTAATCGACGGATTCCGGAATCAACCCAACCACTTTAAGCAGCGTACCTACGTTGTCGACGTCACTATCGATGCTTTTTCGAATGCCTGGGTATTGTACTTTGACCGCTAAGTTGTCGCCCGCATCACTATAAGCTTGGTGCACTTGTCCGATTGAGGCACTGGCAATTGGTTTGAAGTTAAAGGACAGGAACTCGGCTTTCCAATTCGTCCCTAATGAACTTTCCATTACTCCATTTAGCTGTTTAGCCGGCATTGGGTCGGCATTAGAACGAAGTCGAGAAAGAATATCGGCGAGCTCTGGTTCTAAAACATCGCCAGCATCCATCGAGAGCATTTGACCAAGCTTCATCGCAGCACCTCGTAGGTGAGCGAGTTGGTCGGTTAAGCGCGCGATATTCTGCGGCGTCAGCAACAGGTCTTTCGCTTTGGGTTTGTTGCCTTTGGCGATCTGCTTCGTGCCTTCCGCAATTACGTTTCCTGCAACACGTGTAGCGAGTGATGCGAACTTGCTGAATCTTGAAATACGATGGGTTGGTAGGCTTCTTTCCTTTGCCGACATGAATCTTCTCCGCTATTTACTAACTATTTGTTATACGGGAAAAGTACGTGCTTGGATACAAATGAAAAGCAAACCGCCAGCGTAACTGGCGGTTTATTAGGGTCTGTTGACCTTTGCGGTCAAATTTTGTTCGAGATAAAAGCGTTTTAATCGCGGCGAGAGGTTTGTAGCCTAGTTATTCTAAGCAAAATCCTCTCAACAAAGAGTAAAGCGCTTTTAGCCGAACCCTTCGGGCAGCGTTTGTGGCTCCTTTCTACTGCGTTATCGGCTTATCAGGTAGGGCAACTACATTTCAAAGCCTCTGCCTTGTATAAAGAACCCACAAACTGCTGCAAAAATCAGCTCAAAAGGTCAACAGACCCTAGTTTAGATAGAGTAGAAGAAGTACAGCTGAGACTTCATTCGGATGATGATGCCACGAATCGCATCCAAGAAGGCTAAGAAGCCAATTGGTTTTTCACCACTCACCCATGCTAAGCCTACAGAGCCTACTGGGATATCGTAGCCTTCTGGTTCATCAATTTTCAGGCGAACAAAGTGGTGCTTGTTCTGTAAGTTCTTACCAGTGGTGACACGTACTGAATCATCCAAACCCAGCAGATTACCTTGTGACTCACCTGTTGCTTCAACAATACCTTCTACCGTAGCAGAGAAGACTTTGCCTGGGTAAACTGAAGAGGCGAACTCCGCTGGTTGACCTGGTTTAACGTTTCTAATTGCTTGATGGTTCACGCGCATCAGAACGTACTTTTCATTGGTGTACATGTTGATACGCGGCATCATCGAAACACGTTGACCTTCACGCAAGATAAAGTTAGTCACAAAGCCATCTGCTGGAGCATGAACTTTTGTACTGTCCAAATCCCATTGCGCTTTTGCAATTTGCTCTTCTGCTTGGCGCAGCTCTGCCTGTTTGGTTTCAACCGCGAGCTCTGCTTTATGAATTGCCAGTTTTGCGCGAGATATATCGACTTGTTTCTTTTTGATTTGAGACTCAAGGGTTAACACGTTATGTCGAGCCATATCAACCGCGCTCGATTGTTTGTCGATGTCGCTTTCTGTAATGGTGTTCTTGACCACTCGGTTTTGCTCAATATAACGATCTAGCATCTTTTTCTGCAATTTGTGGTCAACTTTTGCAGCTTCCAATTGGCTCTTTGAAGTTTCTAGATCTTGCACTAATGCTTGGTGGTTCGCTTCTTCAATCTCGATATCACCTTGCGCGGTTGCTAGTGCCACTCGAGCAGAGTCTGCCGACACATTTGCTTGATTCAATGCGATCTCATATTGCGTTGGGTCGAGTTCATAAATGAGCTGACCTTTTTCAATTTGTTGATTCGGCTTGATGTAAATATGGTCGACTTTGCCTTTTACATTAGTTGAATCAGGACGAAGCTGAATGTGCGGCGATTGCACTACAGAACCACCTGATATGTCCATAGGCGTAAAGTTAATCAAGCCCACCCATACGAACATTAGCCAGCCCAAGCCGCCAAGGTAAGCAAAGGATTTGGTTGCTTTGTTCCAAGGCATGCCGACTAAACGGAGTAGATAGATGAAGAGTGCCCATACCGCTAAACCTTCTAACATTATGCCTCCTCTTGTGACTGTGTTTCTGTTTGCGGTTTACTTCTCCATGTATCACGCAGATTGATGATGGCTTTTTCCATATCAACGAATGCAAAGATCACGGCTAGCACCCATACCCAGTGCCAGACAAATCCTATCCAGGTGAGGGCGGTGATGAGCCCTATCTGGTGATGGTCTTTGCTGTGTGCCTTATTAATTGGCAACTCATGGATTTTCCAAAAGCCGTAACACGCGCCAGCAACACTCGCGATTAAAACGACAGCAGCGACAACGTGCAACGCTGTATCTGCGCCTGTTCCGACAAATGGGACACTAAGTAAACTCATTAAACACTCCTCTATCAAGCTGTTGGCGTATTGTGATCTGGAATTGAAATGGATGAGCTTTTGTGACAAATTCAATCACTCAGAGATTAAATTTGATGTGATTGGTTATGAAAACGGTTCGATTCATTCGCGCGATGGGCATATTAAATATGCATAACCTCGCGTTATCTAAGTACAATTTGACATCTGATGACCTGGGTATTCCCGCTTCAGTATTTCATAACCCGATGACGTTGATACCTCTCACCGCCGTTTCTGAATGGTATCGACGTATCGAATTGCTGAGTGGGGACCACGACGTCATTTTGAATGTGAGCAAAGGGATTGATCTACAGAAGCTTGGTCCTGTTGGACGATGGTTGTTTTCAGGCAATGATCTAGCAAGCACAATTCGACGTGTGAACTATGGCGTGAGTAATCTGCAGTCTGGTGCTTTTTTTGCTGGCGCGCAGTCCGGAAATATCATTAAGTGGACTTATCACAACCCTTTCATTGATACGACGATCAAAGTGCATGACAGCATTCGTAGTGCGGTGTTCATGATAAAGATATTGCGCGAGTTCTTAGGAAAGGAATATCGCCCACTTCGAGTGATGATCTCTGGGTCAAGAAAAAACCATGAGTTGTATCGAGATTACTTTGGTTGTGAAGTGGAATGGAGCCAACCTAAAACAGAGGTTTGGATTCACGGTGATGATCGCTTGGCATCTCGTCAAGTCAGTCATCGTGAGGAAAACCGTTTAGCGATGAATTTCTCGGATTTGGATGATCTGATGAACATGCCAGATCCTGAGGATGAACTTAAAGTGATTTATGAAGTAGTGAACTACAGCAGCCACTATAGATTACCAACATTAGACAGAGTCTCTGCACTGTTAGGTTTATCTGAGCAGCAATTTCAACGTCGACTGCATAAGTTAGGTTTGAACTTTTCTACTGTGTCTGGCTATGTACTGAGTAATGTCGCGGCTGGATTATTGAGCTCCAAAGTGAGCGTTGAAGATATTGCTGCACGGTTGGGTTATAGCAATGTCGCAAGTTTTAACCGTATGTTTAAAAAACATCGCGGTGTAACCCCAAAACAATATATAGCCCGTTTTGAAAATTAGCTTCCCCTGTACTTGGAATGAAGCTCTGGGTTTCTAACGTATGCGTTTGATTTTATCCATGCAACGAGTCAGCGACTGCTTGATATTAAATGACTTGTGGCCGCTCGGAGTGCCAGGTTCAATCATTGATGTTTCTGCTAATGCCGCTAAAGGTGTCAACGTAGAATGCTGGATAGAAACAGCTTCAGCACTCGGTATTGATTGTGTCGGCTTGGTAGCATAAGAGGAATTAAAACCAGAAGCCGTATGACCACAAGCTGAAAACAACGCAATACTGGCAAGGGCAAGTGAGGATAGCTTAAAACGAGACATCATAATTCTGATTGTTATTTATAAATTTAATAACAAATTTAAATGTCATAAAGCGCTCTGTCTATATACCCACTTAGATGCTTATTGCCCGGAAGTGTAGCCTTGTCGGCACGTCGTGTTACTCAAACTACTTCTTTATAGTGTTTGGTTTCAGTGGTTTGTGTGTTTGCGATTTTATATAATGAAATACTTTGCAATCCAGTCCATTATGCTGTCCTTCTGGGTATTTAACCCTAAATTTGGTCGAACCCCTGCCTTTGTAAGTGATTGTAAGTGCTTCGATGTATCAAATGAGCGTAGCTTGCACTCACATTTCTGAACGATATACTGCTCCCGTTTTATAAGTAGAGTGAATGGGTATGAGTCGTTATAAAATCGTATTGGTTGAGGATGATTCCGAGATAGCGCGTTTAACAAAAATGTACCTCGAAGCAGAGGGGCACTCGGTAACTATTATCAATAGCGGTGAAAATGCTGTCGAAAGTATCCGTTCATTACACCCCGACCTTGTATTACTTGACCTGATGTTACCAGTCAAAGATGGAGCCACAATTTGCCGAGAGGTGAGGGAGTTCTTTGATGGCATGATCATCGTTTTGACGGCAACCGACGATGAAATGAGTGAGGTGAGTTTATTTAAGTTTGGCGCTGATGATTACCTTACCAAACCAATCAGAGGAAATGTGCTGTTAGCAAGGATAGAAGCGGTTATGCGTCGCTATGCCAGACAGCCTTGCACCGATTCGAATCAAACAGCCTATGGGTACGGCATTGAGCTTTGCACTCGGAGAAATAAAGCCAGCTACCAAGGTACTGTACTTGATTTAACTGATTCAGAATTTGAGATTTTAGAACTGCTAATGTCTAATATCGATCAGCCAGTGTCTCGAGAGTCATGCTGTCGTCTCGCGCGAGGTATTGAGTACTGTATTACCGATCGTTCCATTGATATGAGGATTTCTTCGCTGCGTAAGAAGTTTGTCAAAGCTGGTGTTCAATCTGCGACCGTCAAAACTGTCCGAAATCGTGGCTATATGCTAACAGGCAAGTAAGCATATGTTTTCTACCTTCACTCGTCTTTACATTGCAATTATCACTGGTCTAACGGTGACCGTGTCACTTTTTGTTTTCTTAGGTGACGAATATATGCGTAAGACGGAGGTAGAGATATTTCTGAACGATGGTGCATACTTCGCCAATCAGTACATCGCTCAGAAAGGTACTGAAAGTTCACTCTATAAAGAGCTCACTCAAACTGGTCAGCAAGACTTTTATATATTTAAACTTGCACTGCTTGATCATTGGGACGAAACTCCGCCTTGCGATGACTGCAAGCAGATCTACCGATTGCAGTCTATTCCGGTTTACCTCATTGAAGACAGCTTATATGGTGCAGTCTTTCCTCTGCCGAATAGTACTCAAAGCTTATTGTTCAAAGAAAAGAGAGATTTTTTCCGGCCAGATGTTGATTGGCATGAGGACTCAGAGCTGATTTTTGTTTTAAGCCTTGTTATCGTCGTTTTCTCCAGTTTGGGGGTGATGATTTACATACCAGTCAGATCGATTGAAAGCCAAATCATAAGGCTATCGAAAGCGCATAACGAGTTTGGTTCAGGTGAGTTGCAATGCAGAGTTGATCCTAAAACCTATTCAGACTCTTTGGGGAGTTTGGCGCAAGGCTTTAATGATATGGCGGAAGACATTGAAAGGAGAGTCAAGCAGAGCCATATTTTGACTCAGGCGATTCCTCATGAGGTGCGTACTCCCTTAAGTCGGATTCAACTTGCGACTGATATTGCGCGGTTAAGTAAACCTGAACAGCAAGAGCAGCTGTTTAATGATATCGACCGTTATGTTGGTTCGATCAATGAGCTTACTCAGGATATTGTAAAGCTATCTCGGCTAAGCTCTCAGAAAAAGGGAGAAGGGCACGCGACGACTTCACTTAACCTGCTTCAATGGACTCGTGAAAGGCTTGCTTATCATGGTCTAAATCAAGTGGTGATTGAAAGCTGTATCGAATGCAACAGTGAGCAAGTGCGTTTTCAGCAGACCCTTGGTAACTTAGTTATTGATAACCTAATTCAAAATGCCGCACGATATGGAGAAAAAGATATTTACCTAGCCATTCATCGTGTTAAAGAGCATTGGGTGATCGATATAGAAGACGACGGTCCCGGAATCCCGATTGAAAAGCACTCCGAAGTGTTTTTGCCATTCTCCCGACTAGATAAAAGCCGAAATGCAGACAAAAAAGGGTTTGGATTGGGCCTCGCTATCGCAACCAGTGCGGCGAGGCAATTGGATTGGAAACTATCGGTTGGGGAAAGTCACTTAGGTGGAGCGCGCTTTACTGTGCTCATTCCTGCCAACGATCAGGATAAGCGCTGCTATAGTCAGGCGTAGCAAGACCTTCATATAAACCGTCACATGCCTCAAGTGGGCCGACAATCGTTCTATACGGTAAGACACCTGCCCAAACGGGGAGATCCATGTCTTGCTCATCATCATTGACCCCAAAATGGCTGATTTTCACTGATGCTTCAGTGAGTGGAATACGTAACAACATGGTCGCTTTGAGTTCTTTTTCATTGCTCAAGCGTATATTTTGCGTTCTTCCCGGCGCGATTTGCTCGATAAAGTGATTCAGCAGTTTGTCTTTCTGTTGGTTATCTTCCACCACTTCAAACTGCCCGAAGACCACTGCACTGCGATAATGTGCGCTATGATGAAACGCACTTCGAGCCAGGACCCAACCATCAAACAAAGTAAAGGTTAGACACGTTTGCACTCCTTGTTTAAGTGAGCGCAATAATCGACTGTTGTTGGCTCCATGGATGTACACGTAATCATCTACGCGCCATGCCAGCATGGGGATGACCACAGGGCTAGACTCGTTTGTTATGGCAATATGAGCGATCAGGCTTTCATCTATGATGGCGTGCAGTTTATCGACATCAGAGACTGCTTTGTGCGCGCCTTTTTTTATCTCAGTTCGATTGGTGTTGGATAACATTTTCTCTCCTTAAGTTCTCACGATAATGAGCGCTCGCTTCTCTATCTCTGATTGCAATGTATCGATTAACTGGTAGCTTAAAGAGGGCCAGTTTTAACTTATTTATGGATCCAGTTTTGTCTTTGATTGTTATTGGTGATTTGAACTTAAATGAGCATGATGGCACTCGCCAGCAAGCTCTATTCTTTGCTATTCGAGAAAAAATCGTGAAAGGATTGTGGATAAAGGGCGGAAAGTTGCCCTCAACACGCAAGCTCGCGCAGGAACTCGATATCAGTCGGAACACCGTGATTGCAGCGTATGAACAGTTGGTCGCTGAAGGGTACTTGAGCAGTCAAAAAGGTTCCGGCTTTTATGTGGCGGTGGAGTTGCCAGAGCAGTATTTACCAGAACCCACAGCTCCTCAAGAAGGGCTGGATCCTAAGGCTGGCTTCGATATAAACCGAGCGTTTGCTCCAGGTGTTCCTGATTTAGATGCATTTCCAATGGCGCAGTGGCAGAAACTGATTGCGCGCCACTCATCCCGCACCTGTTTACTCGGTAATCAAGATATTCAAGGCAGTTGGAGATTGCGTTGCGCTTTATCTAGCTACCTCGCTTCCAGCCGCTCAGTCAACTGTTCGCCAGAGCGGATCATCATTACATCTGGAGCGCAGCAAGCGTTGGCTATTGCCACTATGAGCGTACTAAAACAAGGCGATACGGTGCTGATGGAACAACCGGGATATGCACAAATGCGTAAATTGATCCATTTCCAGCAATATCATTTTGAGCCACTGTACGTGCAAGAGAAGGTAGGCTTTGATGTGGAAACGGTGACATCGAGTCAGGTGGATGCTTTGTATATCACGCCAAGTAACCAATACCCAATGGGGAGGACGCTCAACATAGAACAACGAAGCAAGATCATTAACTGGGCCGTACAGAGAGCGCATTGGATAATCGAAGACGACTATGACAGTGAATTCCAGTTTGCGCATCGGCCATACACTAGTTTGCAGGGATTAGCGGCTCAAATGGGCAGAGATGATCGCGTTTTATACGTTGGCTCGTTTAGTAAAGTCATGTTCAACGGTTTGCGCCTCGGTTATCTCGTCGTTCCTGAATCTTTAGTCGATGATTGTCTTGTGGTTAAAGATGCGTTAAGCGGTGATTCTCCTACACATACGCAAGAAGCGTTAGCCGATTTCATAACGGAAGGAGGGTTACTTCGTCATATTCGCAAGATGCGTCGACTATACAAAAGTAAACATGAACGGATGTGCTCGGCGATTGAAAAGTATTTTGGCAATAAAGTGAGTGTTATCAGTCAAGCGGCGGGTCTCCACATTACGTTGAAGTGGCGCTATGGCATTGATGAACATCAATGGACACGGCGTGCTGAAGCGAAAGGTATTGTGCTGCGTCCGTTGAGTTATTACGAACATCCCGAATTTAAAACCCGTGATTGGAATGGGGTGGTTTTAGGCTACGGCAATGTTGCGCTAGAGAATATTGACACTTTGATGCAGCAGCTGGCGTTGATGTTTGAGTTGAAGGACTAATGAAAGGGAAAACCTCGATGGATCAGCTTGATCATCAACCCCCTCACTCCTAATTGTTTGTCATTGTTTTGTGCTAAATCTAGCAAGAATAGATAATGGGTAAACTTTCGAGTTTACCTTTGGCTAAATTGACTTTAAAATAAACTCCGAAGTTTACTTCTGCGCTTGTGCGTAAAGTTCAATAGTGACTACTCAATAATGGGTCACGCTCTTGGAGTAAAGAAAATATGGTCGCAACTAAATTTGGCCAAAACACACTTAAACTGAGTGCTATTTCAGCACTGCTCATCTCTTCCTTAAGCATTATCGGTTGTTCTGATGAAAGTGAGGCATCAGACGTCGCACCACTAATCAAACCTGCACTTATTGAAGTCGTTACAACCCAATCAGCAATGGAGCTGAGCTTTAATGGTATTGTTCGTGCTGCAGAAAGCGCAGACCTTGCTTTTCGAGTGAGTGGGAAACTGATCAGCATTTTCGTTAAGGAAGGCGATGAGGTGAGCAAGGGTCAACTGCTTGCTTCCTTAGATGATCGAGATGCAAAAAATGCATTGGTGTCAGCGCAACTTGAGTTTGAGAATGTGTCTCGTGAGTATGAGCGTGCTCAAGCTGTTTTTAAGAGAAGCCAAGCAATTTCAAAGGCCGACTTAGATACGATCACGACACGTTATAATCTTGCTGGTACACGTGTTGAAGATGCAAAGCGTCATCTAGAATACACCCAAATCTTTGCTCCTTTTGATGGCATCGTTGGACGCAAGCTGGTTGATAACTACGTTCAAGTCCAATCGAATGCACCTGTTCTGACCGTTCATGATATTAATGATCTTGAAGTGGTCATCCATATTCCACATAAAGTGATGCTCTCCGGTAAAGAGGGGACGAAAGCAATTGCTGAAATCTCAGCCATTCCTGGGCAATCTTTTCCATTAAAGCTGCGCACGGTTGCGACCGTAGCAGACCCTGTTTCTCAGGCGTATCCGGTCGTGTTGGGTTTTGAGCATTTAAACGGTTTCCATGTATTACCGGGAATGGCGGTGAAAGTGCTGCCTGTTTCCACTTCAGGCAACACTCAGAATCAACAAATTACCTTACCTCTGACGTCAATTGTCCCTGACAACCAAGGCAAGCAATTTGTCTGGGTCGTTGGCAGTGACGACAAAGCAACGAAGCGTTATGTGGCGATTGGTGCGCTCAACAAAGACCGCATGATTGTTACCGAACATCTTTCGTTGGGTGAGAAGGTGATCATTGCAGGGGTATCAAGTGTGAGAGAGGGCATGGAAGTTCGCCCTTACACGGATGATCGCGCTGGAGCACAATGATGGACATTGCACGTTATACCATAGCTAAGCGTACAAGTGTGTGGGTGCTTATTACTCTAATACTGTTAGGTGGTTACATCAGCTACCTCAAACTAGGTCGTTTTGAAGACCCTGAGTTTGTTATTCGTCAGGCAGTGATCGCGACACCTTACTCAGGAGCGACGGCGCAGGAGGTCTCTGACGAAGTGACCGATGTTATCGAAGGCGCCGTTCAGGCTTTGCAAGAAGTCAAAGAAGTGAAATCCGTCTCGATGCAAGGAATGTCAGAGGTCACGGTCGAGATTAAACTCGAGTTTGCAGGCAGCGCCGCTGAGCTACAACAAGTATGGGATAAACTGCGTCGTAAAGTGACCGATGCACAGCGACTGCTTCCTCCGGGAGCAGGACCGTCTATTGTGAATGATGACTTCGCGGATGTATATGCATTGTTCTTTGCTGTTACAGGTGAAGGATTCAGTGATAAGCAGTTGCAAGATTATGTCGATAGTTTACGCCGTGAAATCGTACTCGTACCAGGTGTGGCGAAAACAGCGACATTGGCGCAGCAACAAGAAACCATCTTCGTTGAGATTTCAAGTGAGCGCTTAGCCGAGTTTGGTGTCTCTGCTGAGAAAGTGTTTCAAGTTCTGCAAAAGCAAAATCTAGTCACAGTGGCAGGTAGCATCGAAACTAGTGCGATGCGCATTCCCGTGATCCCAAGTTCCAACATTGATTCTGTTGCCGACCTTAAAAATCTACAAGTAGGGCTAGGTAACAACAATACAGTGCTTCGTTTAGGTGACATTGCGGACATTACTCGCGGATACAAAGCGCCAGCAACCATGTTGATGCGTTTCAACGGTGAGCGAGCGGTGGGCTTTGGTATTTCCAACGTATCCGGCGGTAACGTTGTGGACATGGGAGATGCGGTAAAAGCACGTTTGGCTGAACTGGAAAGTCAGCGCCCATTGGGTATGGAACTGAATGTTATCTCGATGCAATCAGATTCTGTTCGCGCGTCGGTAGCGAACTTTATCGACAACTTGATCGCTGCGGTTGGTATTGTATTCGTCGTGCTTCTGTTGTTTATGGGTGTACGTTCGGGTGTGATTATCGGTTTTGTGCTTCTACTAACGGTGGCTGGCACACTGTGCATCATGCTCATAGAAGATATTGCGATGCAGCGAATCTCTCTTGGGGCGTTGATCATTGCCTTGGGTATGCTGGTGGATAACGCCATTGTAGTGACCGATGGCATCTTGGTGCGTTTTCAACAAGATCCAAACGCCGATCGCAATACTGTAGTGTCTGAAGTCGTTGATGCAACCAAGTGGCCCTTATTAGGGGGAACTGTCGTTGGTATTTGTGCGTTCAGCGCGATTGGTCTATCGCCTTCGGACATGGGGGAATACGCAGGTTCTCTGTTTTGGGTGATCCTTTACTCAATGCTCCTTAGTTGGGTATTTGCAGTCACAGTAACACCAATGCTGTGTCACGATTTCCTCAAAGTAAAAGCGGCAGATGCAGATAAGAAGCCTAGTCGCGTCGTGGCAAGCTACAAGTCACTGCTCGCATGGGTATTGAAATACCGCATCATCAGTTGTGCACTGTTGCTGGGAATGATGACAGCAGCGATTTGGGGCGTGAAGTTTGTACCTCCGGGCTTTATGCCGGAATCTCAACGCCCGCAGTTTGTTGTGGACGTTTACTTGCCGCAAGGATCTGATATCAAGCGTACCGAAGCTGTGGTCGCGAGTATTGAGCAAGATGTAAAAGCCAAAGAGGGAATTACCAACATCACCAGTTTTATTGGTGGTGGTGGCTTACGTTTCATGCTGACCTACGCGCCAGAAGCTCGTAACCCAAGCTACGGCCAACTGCTGATTGATATCGACGATTACACAAAGATCGCCCCGTTACTGGGTGAGCTACAAAGTGAGTTAGAAGCAAAATACCCAGATGCGTCCATCAAAGTGTGGAAGTTCATGCTTGGTCGCGGAGGTGGTAAGAAGATTGAAGCCGGTTTCAAAGGCCCAGATAGCGCGGTGTTGCGTCAACTGGCAGAGCAAGCGAAAGCCATCATGCTGGCGGACAGTAACTTGATTGCGGTTCAGGATGATTGGCGTCAACAAGTCCCTGTGCTTCGCCCTGCCTATTCTGCAGAAGAAGCCCAGCGATATGGGCTGACTACGATGGAGATTAACCAAGCTATCGCGCAAACCTTAACGGGTCGGAATGTAGGTGTATATCGAGAGGGAGATGATTTGATCCCAATCGTTGTCCGCGCGCCGGAAAGTGAGCGAAGCCACCAACGCGCGATTGAAAATACGGAAGTTTTCAGCCCAACGGTCGGTGCTTATATTCCTGTAAGTCAACTGGTGAACTCTGTTGATGTGGTATACCAAGACGCCATCTTGCGTCGAATTGACCGCATGCCGACGATTCTGGTGCAAGCGGATCCAGCGCCGGGTGTATTGACGGCAGACGCATTCAAGCAAGTTCGCAGTCAAATTGAAGCCATTGAGCTGCCAGCAGGGTATGAGCTGAAGTGGTATGGGGAATATAAAGCGTCGAAAGATGCCAACGAGGGACTTGTAATTTCAGCACCATACGGGTTTGCTGCGATGATTCTTTCGGTAATTTTTATGTTTAACGCACTGCGTCAGCCACTGGTGATTTGGCTAACGGCACCGCTAGCGGTTGTTGGTGTCACCGTGGGGCTTATCATCTTCCAAACACCGTTTGAGTTTATGGCCATTCTCGGCTTCTTAAGCTTGATTGGTATGATGGTGAAAAACGCGATTGTATTGGTTGACCAAGCGGATGTTGAAATTCGTGAAGGTAAAACGCCATATACTGCGATAATTGATGCAGCACTAAGCCGTGCCCGTCCGGTTCTACTGGGCGCATTCACGACTATTTTGGGTGTAGCCCCGTTGCTGATTGATCCATTCTTTAAGAGTATGGCGGTGACCATTATGTTTGGTCTACTGTTTGCCACGATTCTTACTTTGGTCGTCATTCCGCTGTTTTACGCCATCTTTTTCCGCGTAAAAGTAGAGGCGACATAAATTACCGTGAAAACTCAAGAAGGAGCCATTTGGCTCCTTCTTTCTTTATGGGGGAGAGTATTTTTAAGTGAGTGGTGTATTAGCTTCGAAATATAACCAAAATAAGGTGTTGGACAGAAAGGTGTTTCAAGTTGACTAGAGAGTGTCTGGAAATGGTAGAGAATTACCGCCTTTAGCAACTAAATTTCTACTATGCTCTACAACTGATAATGATAGAATCTCCGCATCAGAATTATCGAGAAACTCTATGTTTATCCATCATGTTAACGGCATCGACTGGCTGGTGATTACAGCTTTTGAAGAACTGAAACCTATATTCATAGAAGACGCTGGTAAGATCCCCTCTTGCTTCTCTACTGACAGCGAATTGAGCCTGATTGATCAAGCTAAACGTGCTTATGGATATTTGCCTACACTCAGCGGCGTAATTACTGATACAGGCACTTTTCAAAGCCCGGATCACGAAGAAGATTTGAACCCACAGCTAGCGTGCCTAGTTGAGGGACGTGGTAGGGTGTTTATTTATCACGGCGGCTTTGTAGCTTTTGTGGATGATGATCAAACCTTTATTACTCGAATGGAATGAAAATTATTCGGTAACTTGAAATCGACGAGTTGGAATACCTAGCCCTTTATTCGCAAGCGTTTCGTTTGTTAACAGAACGCGAGTTGAATGGATCCTGATTCTAGCTTCGATAAGAACAGCATAGCTGCGGCTGACTGGCGAGTTGTGTCACTAGCAAGAAATGGGGCAGAAACAACGTTACTTCTGCTCTGCCACCCTTTCCGTCACTCAATCACCTGGTCATGATTCTTTTTTCGCCATTGTTTCCATGGCAATGAAAGGACAGCAAAAATAGTAATGGCGTACAACATTGACCAGCCTAAGCAGATAAACACTGCGGTACATAAGAGTAGCGAAACTCCTGCGAGAAGTTTGCCTGCTCCTTGCAGTAATTTATATGCAGCAAGCATGGCAAGTAGATAAACCAAAACAAAAATTCCGTTGGCAAGCTTGAGGAAAAATTCCAGGTCCAATCCAGAGAGTGAGCCCAATAGGCAAGATGCGAGCAAGATAGCGCCAACGATCATCGTGGCATTAGCAGGCACGCCGCGAACCGATACGCGAGCAATGGCGCTTGCTGGTTTGTACTCCCTTGCCTGTGCCCATACCATACGAGCTAGGCTTTGGGTGTAGAGGTTGATGCTAGCAAAACATGCTGAGAAACCTATTAGACTAATTAGCCATTTGGCATGGTCACCAAAAAGATGCGCACTTAACCAAGGGATGGAAGCGCTGTCCAACTCGGTACTACCATATGCGCCAAACTTTAGGATCACCACTGAGCATGCCCAGTAGGTTGCGCCAGCGACAAAGCAGCCAACGATAATAGCAATAGGGAAGTCTCGTTGTGGGTTCTTAAATTCTTCTCCCATGTGTGCAAAGGCTTCTATGCCGACAAAGCACCAGAACATTACCCCAAGAGCTGCGGCAATCGACCAAGTGGAATCCATAGTGATTGCAGGCATCGTAAGATCGGCAGATCCAACATCGCCCTTCCATAAAAACGCGCCAACCAATGCAAAAATGCTCAATGCAATAACGGTTTGCAGACGTCCGGATGATTTAGTACCAAGCAAATTAACAAAAACTAAGAGAGCGACCGTGATAATTTGTGCGAAAAGGTGGTTGCTGATTGCCTCTGGTAACAGTTGTTGCAAAAAGCCCGCAGCCAGAGCAACGGCGGCAGGAACACCAACAGGAATCACGCTAACGAATAACCACGCTACGCTGCTTTCCAATTTGGGACTAAAGGCTTTACGGACAAAAAAGGCAGTGCCTCCAGCGTTGGGGTAGCGCTTGCCAAGTTGTGCGAAAGTAAGCGCAATAGGGCAGATAGCCACGAACAATACAATCCAAGCCCACAGAGAAAAGTGCCCAGCAATGCCAGCTGCAATTGCCGGAATCATAAATAACCCCGTTCCCATTAACGTGGTGGAGAGTTGGCCAATGCCTGATATCAGAGTGATGTCTTTGTTGAGTTGTTCCATAACTGCCTCGAACTTCCATATGGTGCGAGTGACAAGCATAGCTAAATTCTGCACAACAATATGATGTTGTCGACCGTCAAAATGACGGTTGTTATGCTGACAACCTTCAAATTGTCGGTTTTCAATAAGTTGTAATGGAGTAGAATGGAAAAATTAAGGAAAGCTTGGTGAGTTTATGGACAAATTTGATCATCAAATCATAGATCTATTACGTCAAAATGCCCGTCTCTCAATTACAGAGATAGCGGAGCATGTGAGTTTGTCACGCTCGGCAGTCACGGCTCGAATAAAAAAGTTAGAAACCGATAAAGTCATCCTCGGTTATCACGCTGATATAGCGACATCGGAAGAATCGACGATTTGTGCGTATCTGGCGCTGAAATTTGATACATCTGCATCCAGCCACCATTGTGATGCTTACGCGAATGAGTTGTATAAAATCGATGGGGTCAAGTGGTGTCATGCCATTAGCGGTGAAACGGATATGATGCTGTTTGTTGAAGTGCCCAATATTGCCCGCCTTAATGAGATTCGAGATCATATTCAACGTTACCCAGAACTTCGTAATGTCATGACACATACTGTGCTGACTGAGTTTTTTAATACCACAGGGAGCAAGTTCGTAAAATGACAGAGAAAGAAATCGTCCTCAACTTCTGGAAAGCGATGGAGGGTAATGATTTCTTTGCGGCGGCGGAGTGCCTCACACCAGACTGTGAAGTGATTTGGCCGTTAACAAAAGAAGTGATTCGAGGCAGAAAGAACTTTGCGGAGCTCAATTCTGCATACCCCGCAGAAGGTGAGTGGACCTTCACCATTGAACGTATTTTGGCGGATGGCGAGCAAGTGGTTACCGATGTGGTGGTGAGTGATGGTGTTCGAACCGATCGAGCAATTACCTTCCACACTGTGCGTGAGGGGCTGATTTGCAAGCAAGTCGAATACTGGCCAGAAGAGTACGCTGCAGCACAGTGGCGTTCAAAGTGGGTCGAGCGTGCTGAATAATATCAACCTAAATTTATTACGTTCTTTGCATGTTTTACTCGAAGAGTGCCATGTAAGTAGAACGGCTGAGCGGTTGCACATTACGCAGTCGGCTGTCAGTCGCCAGTTGGCTCAGCTACGTGAGCTATGTGGCGATCCTCTATTGGTACGTCAGGGCAATCAGCTGATTCCAACACCCAGAGCATTACTACTGAAAGATAAGCTGGATGCGTTACTTGCGGAATTTGACCACCTTCTTGATGACAAACCTTTCGAACCTTCGGATTGGAAAGGAGAGCTAGTGTTGGCATCGAGTGATTATGTCGCCCAATACGTGTTGCCAGACATTGCTTCACACTTGAGTGGTTTTGCGCCTCAGTTAGACATGGCTTACCGACTATGGCAGCCGGACTTTCTTGATAAGCTCCATGAGAGCGGTATTCACATCGCCTCTTCAATGTACCCGGAAAAACCGCAAGGAGTATCGAGCGTTAAGATCGGTGAGGATTCGTCAGTCTGTTTGATGAAAGCCTCTCATCCGTTAGCAAAGCAAGAGCATATCAGTGTTGAAGATTTAATTTCATATTCTCATATCAAAGTGACTGGTGGTGGTGATAAAGACTCCTACACCGATTTGGCGTTAAGAGAGTTAGGTCATACGCGCCACGTTACGTTCAAAGTGCCTTTCTTTTCTGCTGCCATCAATCGTTTGGTTTCAAGTGAACATTTAATGGTGGTTCCAGAGCATATTGCGGTTAACCTCGCGAAGCATTGGGATTTAGCCCATAAATCGCTGCCTCTCGAAACCCCGATTCATCAATATTGGTTAATGTGGCATCCGAAATACGATACGGATCCAGCGCATAAATGGGTTCGAGAAGAGATTCGTTCAGTGATGCAAATTTCAGAGTATTCCATTCGCTAATAAGTGCATTGTCAGGTTATGAATTGAAATCATGGCTTGTATGAAAAACTTTGATTTCTACTTATACCTATTCCGTTGATAGATTAGTGTCAAAGAGGGGAGATTCTTATGACACTAACAGTTTGGTTATCACTTTTTACCGTGTGTTTATTAGGGGCGATGTCACCAGGCCCAAGTTTAGCCATTGTTGCTAAACACTCGTTGGCGGGTGGTCGTGTTAATGGTTTCGCAACGGCTTGGGCGCACGCATTTGGTATTGGGATTTACGCGTTCATCACTTTAATTGGTTTGGCGGTAGTACTTCAGCAGAGCCCATTGCTGTTCAAGACCATTAGCCTTGCTGGTGCGGCTTACTTGGCATATTTAGGGTTCAATGCATTGCGCTCAAAAGGTGGCGTAGCAGCAAAGTTGGAGTCTGGCGAAGAGACAACGGTCATTCAATCTGCGCGAGAAGGCTTTTTGATTTCGATTTTAAGCCCGAAAATTGCTTTGTTCTTTATCGCACTATTTAGCCAATTTGTGGCACTAGGAAATGATCTCAGTAATCAAATGATCATCGTGGCTACGCCATTTGTTGTCGATGGTTTGTGGTACACCTTTATCACGTTGGTATTGTCCAACTCACGTGTCGTTGATCGTATTCGTTCAAAAGCGGTGCTGATTGACCGCCTGTCTGGCATCGTTTTAATGCTATTGGCTGTGCGTGTGGTAGTGACGATTTAATCAAGCTGAGAGCACTACAACCAGAAAAGGCTACCGAGATGGTAGCCTTTATTGTATATAGCAAAAAAAACATCCTAGCTCTAAACGAGATAGGATGTCAGCAAGGAAGGTTACTCAGGAACATAGGGGGAGTGTGAAACCTTCAGAAGCGTTAACGACGAACTTCTTCAAACTCGCCTTCAATTGCGTCGGACTTACCCGTATTGAATTCATACTCTTCATGCATTTCTTGTTGCATTTGCTTCACGCGTTTTTCAATACGTTTACCAGTAATCAGTGCTGCGATGGTCAATGGAATCGCCATGATTAGGCTAAATACCAAAGTAAAAAAGCCAGTAATCAGTGCTAGTGCAGTAACGATAATTCGATTCATAATCATGACCTCTCTTTCAATCTATGGGTTCATATTAATAATCTGAACATGAACGAAACATGAACATACCCAAATAACCTCAAAATTCTAGTTTCAGCAAGATTGGCTTGGTTCGTAGACGCAGCGACGATTTGAAGTTCTAGTGATTCTAAATCGAGAATCGTCAACAAAGTATTCGAGCCAAGACAACTTGCCCTAAGGAGCGTGTTACTAACGCCATTTCTTTGATAAATCCCTCGGCAATAGTGAACTATTACGCAAGCGATTTATCTTTGAACTAGCGCTAGTAACAACGCTCTGAATTCTGAATATTGAGGTCATTTGGGTATCTAACGTTCAATTTCGCATCGATTTGTCTGAGGAATGTCAAACCGCCCAAAAAAGAAAAAACGCCTGAGGGTCATCAGGCGTATAAACGGGGGATAATAGTTATTATTGTTTGACAACAAATGAGGTGATAGATCGCTACACATTGTGGTTAACGTTGTGGAGCAAAGTTGACCTTATTGAGGGAAAGTCTGGTAACGAACACCCATCATTTGTTCCATACAGTGCACGACTTGGCAGCTGTAACCGAATTCGTTGTCGTACCATATGTACAGTACGCAACGCTTGTCTTGTGCGATAGTTGCTTGACCGTCAACTACGCCAGCATGACGAGAACCTACCAAATCACTAGACACAACTTCCGTTGAGTCTGTGTAGTCGATTTGAGCGGATAGCTCTGAATTGAGCGCCATGCCTCGTAAGTACTCATTCAATGAATCACGATCGACGTCTTCACCGAGGTTTAGGTTGGCAACTGCCATTGAAACGTTAGGTGTTGGGACACGAATCGCATTACCCGTTAGCTTACCAGCTAGCTCTGGTAGGGCTTTTGCTACTGCTTTCGCGGCACCTGTTGATGTCAGAACCATGTTTAGAGATGCACTACGACCACGACGATCTCCAGAGTGGAAGTTGTCAATTAGGTTTTGGTCGTTAGTGTAAGAGTGAACCGTTTCAATGTGACCAGAAAGCACGCCGTACTTATCGTTTAGTGCTTTAAGCACAGGTGTGATTGCGTTGGTCGTACAGCTTGCTGCTGAGATGATGGTGTCATCTTGCTTAATTACGGACTCGTTTACACCAAATACTACGTTCTTGATGTCACCTTTTCCAGGGGCGGTAAGCAGTACTTTCTCAGCACCTGTACATGCCAAGTGTTGGCTTAGGCCTTCTGCATCACGCCAAACACCAGTGTTATCAACCACAAGTGCGTTGTGAATGCCGTAAGTTGAATAGTCGACATCACTTGGTTGGTTAGCGTAAATAATTTGGATGTAGTTGCCGTTTACAATCAGAGCCTTACGCTCTTCATCTACCACAATGCTACCGTTGAACTGACCATGAACAGAATCACGTCTTAGTAAGCTAGCACGTTTTTCCAAATCGCCTTTTTTACCACCTCGAACAACGATTGCACGTAAGCGCAGCGGGTAGCCAGGGCCACTTTTCTCGATTAAAAGACGGGTTAGTAGACGACCAATTCGCCCAAAACCGTAAAGCACTACGTCACGAGCTTCAAGGGATGAATCGGCATCACGTGCGCCGTTTAGCGCCGTTTGAAGAAAATCTTCAAGTGAGGACGCATCATCATGATCTCGCCAGTACATATTTGCTAATTGACCTACATCCACACGACAAGACGAAATGCTCATTTCGCAAAGCGCTTGGATAATCGGCATGGTTTGTTCTAGAGAGAGGGGAGAACCAGTGTAACGGCGGGCAATTCGGTGAGTTTTGAGAATGTCGATGGTGGTTGCATTGATCAGTGTTTTACCGAAGAGGACGACTTCAATGCCTTTTTGACGATATAGCTTACCGATAAGAGGGGAAATAGATTCGGCAATCGTTTGGCTTGTTTGCCAGTCTTGGAGATATTTCTCTGGACTCATTGTTGTTTCGGACCTTTCACGTTTTGGGGCTGACTTTACTCTCTTCTGTTACCTCACCGGTAAAGTGTGAGAGTTTGTTATGTAATGTGGTTGTAATAATTTTGTGTGCGAATTGTACGGTGTGACCTCTTATTCTGCTAGGAAAAATAATATGAGATAAATCACCGCATTCTTAGGTATTTACTGTTGAATGTAGGGTGATTTGTATAGCAATTAGTGATATTGACTTTAGTAAAGTTAGATACTTAATTCGTGATGATAACGATCTAAGTCTTATTTATTCTGATGGATGCAATTTTCAGTTTCAGTAAAAAGGAGATGCGAATCTGTTTGTAAACAAAAATAGTAATCATAAGTCGGGCTTAACAAAGAAATTCCTAGAGAGTCTTAAGTACAAGTCGCTCAGGGCATCAAGTAGGAAAATAGGTTTTCAAAAATTTGTGTTAAGTCACACAAATCTGCACCACACCAGATTTCTTGAGAGAGAGTGGGCTTTTAGGTGTTTCAAAACAAAGAATTTACTCTAGATTGACCCGACCAAAACGACGGCAGTATGAAACTGGACTAGTATTTTAGAACGTCAGTTTTTTTTCGGTTCGCAAAGCCAAATGATAACGAAATTATCAATAAAGAGTCGTTTAGCTTTACTAACAATGATGCCTATCGTGGTTATCACATGGTTCGCATTGCTCCAGTTTTCACATACGACACAGCAGGTGGAAAGACTGAACCTAACAGTCAACAATATTCATACGTTAAAGACTATCTCGGATGCGGCCAACTTTGTATATCGCTCTGTGCGAGAGCGACAACATCAAAAAACAGATGTGCTTTCTGTTGAGTTGGAGCTACATCAGCAAGAAGTTCAGCAGTTTTATAACCAGTTTGCTCGTAACCCAAATACACGTGATTTTGCTTTAGAGTGGAAAGAAGAAGCGCTTAACGTGTTTTCATCTCCCCTGGATGAAGTCGTTGAATCGGGTGATATTGCCTATCAAATGATGGCATTAATGCTCAAGTCGGTGAATCGGGAATACCACCAATTAGAAAGTGATGATTCTCAATGGACTCAAGACATCATAGCCCATTTGGCTGAACTGTCTTTCTGGACACAAAAGGAAGCATGGCTAACCTATACCCTTGCAATCAGCGGTTACACACAACCGAACAGGGACACTCTTATCAAGGTGGTCGATAAACAGCAAGAAAGCCTAGATAGCTTTTTGCTTTTAGGGGCGGATAGCCAGCAAGTGTTCAAGTTACTCGATTTTTTCCAATCAACTCGCTACCGACAGAATGTACAGAGTCGTTCTCAGTTGATTGATGGTAAAATGTCTCAAGTCGAACTTCAGTTCTATCTTGTGGATTTAGATTACCGGCTGCAACGGTTACTTCTGTTGATCAAAGGTTTTTCCATTCAAGCGGAAGAGCGTTTGATGTCTGCAGTAGAGTATGAAAAAAGAGAGCTTGTGATCATCAATGTTACTGTCTTGCTGGTGGTGACCTTACTATGCTTTTTGGGAGGAACAACTTGGTTTCGCGTCCATTCAAAGCTGGGGGCAATACTTCATGCTCTTCGTGGGAGGGGTGAAAGAGGCAGCAGTGCAAAAATCACGGTAGACGGTAATGATGAGTTTACGGAGTTTGCACGGCAGTTGAATAACATCATTGAAGAGCAAAGTTTGAAAACAGATGAGCTGGTTAAAACTCGCGAGTCAGCTATTGCAGCGAATCGAGCAAAATCTGTTTTTCTTGCCAATATGTCCCATGAAATCAGAACCCCACTTAATGGCATTATTGGGATGACAGAGATCCTTTCGCACAGTGAGTTAGACAGTCACCAGCAAGAGATCCTAGAAAACATTGATACTTCATCGCATTCATTACTGATTCTACTCAATGATATTTTAGATCTCTCAAAAATTGAATCCGGTAACCTCAACCTTTCACTGACAGAAGCTGATATTCGAGAGGTTATTTACCAGTCATTGATTCTGTTCCATTCAAAAGCGACCAGCAAGAATATTGAGCTTCACGTTAGCCTTGATGAAAGTATCCCGGCTTTGGTGAAAGCAGACGATCATCGAATCAAACAAATCATTACCAATTTACTTAGTAATGCGATCAAGTTTACGGACGATGGGTATATATCTGTAGATGTTGGATATCAGCGAAAGAGTGCTGGTAAAGGGGAGTTACATTTTAAAGTCACTGATACTGGCATCGGTATTGATGAAAGTCAGTTGAGCAACATATTTAAACCTTTCACCCAAGAAGATGACAGTATTACTCGTCAATTCGGAGGGACTGGATTGGGTCTAGCTATATGTCGTCAGCTTGTCTCAATGATGGGGGGAGAGCTTAAAGCTCAATCTAGTAAAGGGTATGGCAGTAGCTTTGAATTTTCTGTTGAGGTTGAAATAGTAAGCCGCCAGCTCTGGCGCTCACAAGTCGTAAAGCGTGGTCTACTCATTTCTGACAATTATCGCTACTCGCCTCAGCTTGAACGAGAATGTCGATTAGCAGGCATTGAACTAAAGGGTGTTGATGATGCAAAAGGTGCTTGCGACTTAAAGGATGATTTCGACGTCGTATTTTATTGCTACAGCCTACACCAAAACATCAATAAAGATCTTGAACAGTTGGAGGCTCGTTTTCCACTCGAAAAGGTTGTTGTTTGTCAGCATCATTTGTTTTCCACACATATCAGTTTAGATCGAGTACATGCCCTGCTAACTCAACCGTTTTTAGGAAAGCGTTTCCAGGCAGCAATCTCTGAGTTGGCGGAAATCCAACTGAGAAAATCTCAATCTCTTGCAGAAATAGCGGTAAACGCACAGCCTTTGGATCAGTATGTTGCTGGTAAACATAAACGAATTCTCATCGCCGAAGATAACTTAATGAATCAGAAAATCGCGAGCTTTTTCCTAGAAAAGGCGGGATATGACTATCTTATCACGAGTAATGGCAAAGAAGCCTTGGATGCGATCACTCAAGGTGGAGAATTTGATGCAATATTGATGGACTGCATGATGCCTGTGATGGATGGCTTGACCGCAACGGAAGAGATTCGCCGTTGGGAAGATAAAACGAAAAAACACAAAACCACAATCATTGCGCTTACTGCGAGTGTCTTGGAAGAGGACATACAAAAGTGTTTTTCAGCTGGAATGGACGCTTACCTACCAAAACCTTATAAATCGCATCAGTTATTTGAGTTGTTTAAAGAGCTAAAGCTTGCTTAAATCGCCCCTAAAAGCCGGACTCTCTCCGGCTTTAGAACGATAAAGAAAAGGAAGTAACATGTTCAAACTTGCTGTGATTGGGACAAACTGGATCTCTCAACAATTTGTTGAAGCGGCGATTCAGACTAAAGAATTTTGTCTACAAGCGGTTTATTCACGTGATGTCGTGAAAGCGCGTGAATTTGGCGCACCTTACAATGCGGTATCTTACTACGATAGCCTTGATGATTTAGGGGCAGACTCAGACGTTGATGCAGTGTATATCGCAAGCCCTAACTCGCTGCATGCGCCACAGGCTATTAAAATGCTCGAATATGGCAAGCACGTTATCTGTGAAAAACCGATGGCGTCAAATGTTCTTCTGGCTCAAGCCATGTTTAAAGCAGCGGAAGAGAATAATGTCGTGTTGTTTGAGGCTTTCATGTCGCCCTACACGCCAAACTTCCAAGTGTTGAAAGAGAGCCTATTGACGATTGCTCCTCTTCGCCATGCAACGATTAGCTACTGCCAGTACTCTTCTCGTTATCAGAAATACCTGAACGGTGAGAACCCAAATACCTTCAATCCAGAGTTTTCCAATGGCTCTATCATGGACATTGGCTACTACTGTGTGGGTTCTGCTGTTGAGCTGTTTGGTGAACCTAACAGCGTACAAGCAAGTGCTCATCTTTTGCCTTCTGGTGTTGATGGTTGTGGCAGCGTGACTCTGGCTTACGATGGCTTCAACGTGAATTTATTGCATTCGAAGGTGAGCGATTCACTCATCCCAAGTGAATTTCAAGGTGAACAGGGCAGCGTGCTGGTGGACATGATCGCTACAGGGCGTGGTGTTGAACTTATTTTGCGAGGGCAGGACAAAGAAGTGCTGACGTTACCTCAAGAAGAGAACCATATGTTCTATGAAGCGCAGGCGTTTGCGAAACAACTTAAAATGGGTGTGATTGATCAGCAAATGAAGCAGCGCTCATTGTCCGTCGCAAAAGTGTTGACCGAAGTAAGAAGACAAACTGGCGTGGTTTTCCCTGCTGACGAGATGTCTTTATCTCGCTAACTTGATCTCTTAACTTTAGAAACGACAAAGCCCTCACAACGAGGGCTTTGTTATATGTGTTTTTTTAAGCTGTTACTGGAGCGGAAGCTAGCTTACGAATCGTTTTTTGATAAGTCATATAAGCCGAGAACCCAGCCATCAGATTACCAATACTGGCACCAATCAGTAGCCCTTGAATGCCACCCATCTGAGCACCGACCCATAAACAAGGTAAAAAGAACAAGAACAGGCGCAAGGCCGAGATTGTCAGTGCGGTATAAGATTTCCCTAACGCGTTACAAATTGACACCATCAGCATACACACCCCAAGCGAACCCAAACTGATTGGGACGATCATTAAGTGCATGCGCAAGACTTGTTCTACTTGTGTATCGCTTGTCATAAGTAAGGCGAGCGGATTAGCGGCGGCAAACGTCAATAGTGCAATCAATAGCTGGAAACCAAGGATGAACTTAACGGCAATAGATACTAGCGCACGAATATCGGTGTAGTTTTTCGCTCCTAATAAACGTCCGACCATAGGGGGCATCGACATGGTCAACGCCAATACCGATACAATGGCAAAAAACTCATAGCGCGAGCCCAAAGCCCAAGAGGCAACCGCAGCTGTACCAAAGCCAGCAAGCAGCTTGGTTGCTAACATAGAGGATAGCGGTGGCAGTAATTGGCTTATCATCGCAGGCCCCATAATGTTGCCAATCGATGTCACGCTCTTGAGTACATTTAAGTCTTGCCATTGGAATGTGGCCCAGTGGTTCTTCTGCACGCGAGGTGCGACAACCAAGATACCGAAGCTGAAAGCGATAATGGTCGCAATTGCAGCCCCATTAATGCCCAAATCAAAAGTGAAAATAAACAGTGGATCGAGTACCAAGTTCACGCCGCTGGTGACCATCATCATAGTGCCGGGCAGCATAGTGTTACCGTTCGCGCGACAGATACTATAGTAGAAGTACAGCACGGCACCTACCCATGAGCTTATTAGCCACCAAGGCCAATAGCTGTCGATGATTGGCATGACACTCTCTGGTGCACTAAGTAAAGAAAGAATAGGGTAGCGCAGAAACCAAATAAGCAGACCAAAGATGGCTACGCCAACGGAGCCGATCATTAGCACCAAGCCGCCCAACTGTTTCGCGTATCGGGTATCGTTCGCACCCAGCGCTTTGGAGATCACTGCAGTTGTGGCGATACCCAAGCCAACTTGGATACCAATGATCACCATCTGCAGTGGCAGCGTAAAGCCTTGTGCAGCAAGAGGCAGGATACCGAGTTGACCAATGAAAGCACTATCGACAAGCTGGAAGCTCATCAGCGACAGCACACCAAACAGCATTGGCCATGTCATAGTAAACAGCTGTTTTGCCAGCGTTGGTTGTGCGTTAGAAGAGTTCGAAGGCATAGGAATGTTGCGTGTTTTGGGAACAAAAGTTGATTTTATTGTACACACTGTACAACAAAGTGACAAAAAGAAACCCCGAGCAAGGTATCCCTGCTCGGGGTTGGAAAACTGAACTAGTTGCGCTTATTTTTTGCCGCTAGTTTGCTTGTCTTCTTCAGTCAGTTCGCGAATACGACGGCTGATATCACGACGAGCTTTAGAGATCTCTGCACTCTTGATGATGTGATCGTCAACGCGGTCTTCGTAGTCTGCTTTCATGTTTTTGATGATTGCAACGATTTCGTCGTGAGACATTTCTGGTTTGATGTAGTCTAGTAGGTTTTCTAGTAGGTCTACACGTTTACGGTTATCACGAACTTTCTTTTCGTTATCAAGCAGCTCACGTTTTAGTTTGTTTTTACGACGAGCTTGGTTCACGATTTCAAATACGCTACTCATGGTTCCCTTTCCTAATTTGTGAATATCTGATTCGATTAAAGCACAACATCCCGTGGCATAACAGTCTTAAGATCAAACGCCACGTTGACTTGAACATTTATTCATCAATTCTGATGTGGCTTTAACAAACACGGCGAAAAAGCACGATTGTTGTTCACTTGAGCAGTGAGATGCGTTGTCATAGTGAAGTTCTGGTTATATCATCTGTGTTAATTACTACAAATAATGAAGCTCGAAATGAACTCTGGGACTATTGCGGAGCCGGCTGAAAGCCAAGACCTTGAAACAAAGGATGAATCTTTGGCTGAGAAACTAAAAGCGGCGTACGTAGACGCAAGAACACAACTCGAAATCACCGAAGTCGAACTTAATCGGTCGAAAATAATGGTGGTGGATGAGAATGGAAAAATGACCAAAGTGTCGATTTTATCAGAGCATTGAGACCTAACCCGATTCGCAAAGGGTGTCAGGTCCATGCACTATGCTTTAGCCTGAGACCCAAATTCAAATGCAAAAATAATAAGGAAATGCATTATGAAAGTTGAGCTAACGGCAATTGAAGCACGAGTAATTGGCTGCTTAATCGAAAAAGAAGTCACCACCCCCGACCAATACCCTCTAAGCCTTAACGCGCTGACTAACGCATGTAATCAAAAAAGCAACCGCGAGCCTGTCATGTCATTGTCTGAAGCAGACGTGTTAGACGCGGTTGATGCACTCATCGAACGTCGTCTTGTCAGCGATGAAAGTGCCTTCAACAGCCGCGTAAGCAAATACCAACACCGATTCTGCAACACTGAATTTGGCGACTTGAAGTTGACGGAACAAGAGAAGGGCATCGTATGTTGCATGCTGCTTCGTGGCGCACAAACGCCGGGTGAAATTCGTACGCGCACTAACCGCTTAGCGGCATTCAATGATGTGAAAGAAGTTGAAAATGTGCTTGAACACCTTGCTAGTGAAGAAAAGGGTCCGTTAGTCGTCAAATTGCCTCGTGAAGCTGGCAAGCGAGAATCACGTTATATGCACCTATTCTGTGGAGAGGTTGATGTTAGTGAATTGGCTGTGGCAAGTGCTGCACCATCTTCTGCGGGTTCAGAGCGCATCACCCAACTAGAGCAAGAAGTGGCAGAACTTCGAGCAGAACTTACAGCCCTAAAAGAACAGGTCGAATCACTACTTTCATGAGTGACACCGTTAAGCAGAGTTGGAGCGTCTATTTGATTCGGAATAATCGCAATGCCTTATATTGTGGTGTTACCAATGATATTGAACGACGCTTTAACCAGCATCAAAGTGGCAAAGGAGCCAAAGCTTTAAAAGGGAAAGGGCCTTTGGTGTTGGAATGGTCAAAAAGCTTTGAGTCAAAAATATACGCAATGAAAGTCGAATATTTCATAAAGCAGTTACCTAAAAACAAGAAAGAAAAAATCGTGATAGGGGACGCGACGCTCAGTTGTGATGACTTAGGTGTACATTACCTTACTTAGCTAACAAAACCGCCTTATACGGCGGTTTTTTCTTGTTTGTAGGTACCAATTTATTGGACTCTAGCTCATAATAGAAACCAAATTCCTCACAAAAATTTATCAAATATAAGTATGGAATTTGTCTTGCGTTATATGGATACAGCGTACTTTCGAAATGGAATGCTTGGCTAGGTACTAAGAATTAAGCCCCACAATGATGGCGGCAAAATAACAAGAGCATAGAATGAAAAAAGCGCTTATATTTTCGCTATTCTCCTTAATTGGTGTTTCTTCAAACGCCTACTCAACCCAGGTACTAGACGGGTACTGGGCATATCAGGAGTATTTAGAACAATATCCAAACCAGCGAGCTCTCACTGAAAAGTTGGGGGATGCTGTTAGAAATTATCCGGTTCCGCTCAAAACAGAGCAACGACACCCTCTCAAAATATCGGTTGTTTATCCTGGGCAACAAGTCTCTGATTACTGGGTGAGAAATATTGAAGCTTTTGAGAAAAGGCTAGATAAGCTGAAGATTAGCTACCAGATTAACCAGGTTTTTACGCGGCCAAATGCTGATATCAAGCAGCAAAGCATGTCATTAATGGAAGCTCTCAAGAGTAAATCTGACTATTTGATTTTTACGCTTGATACGACTCGCCATCGTAAATTTATTGAGCATGTTCTAGACTCATCAGAAACCAAACTCATTTTGCAGAACATCACCACACCAGTGAGAGAGTGGGAGAAAAGGCAGCCATTTCTCTATGTTGGTTTTGATCATGCTGAAGGGAGTCGTGCACTAGCCAAAGAGTTTGGAAAACGATTCCAAAAAGAGAGTAAATTCAGTGTGTTGTATTTCTCTGAGGGATACATTAGTGATGTCCGAGGGGATACGTTTATTGAGCAGGTTACTCGTGACAATGGTTTTGCCCTGGAGTCGGCCTTCTATACAAAAGCGACAAAATCTTCCGGGTATCAAGCAGCTAAACTGAGCTTAGAAAAGTACCCTGATATTGACTTTATGTATGCCTGCTCAACCGACGTGGCACTTGGTGCAGCTGAAGCGTTAGATGAACTTGGTCGCGATGATATTATGATTAATGGTTGGGGTGGCGGCTCGGCGGAGCTTAATGCTATTCAACGTGGTCAGCTTGATTTTACTGTTATGCGAATGAATGATGATACAGGTATTGCAATGGCTGAAGCGATAAAGTGGGATTTAGAAGGACAGTCTGTACCAACCGTATTTTCTGGTGATTTTGAGGTGGTGACTAAGTCAGACGCACCTGAACGAATTGAACAACTCAAGAAACGCGCATTTAGATACTCAGATAATTGATGTCAGCTCAGTTAAACTCAACCAAGCGTCGCTCTCTGGCGACGCTGATAACCCGCATAATTGTCGTCGTTCTAGCGCCGATTATCTTTGGTATTTTCGTCCAGAGCTATTACTTCTCCAAACAAATTATTTGGCAGGAGGTCGATCGCAACAAACAGCAAACCTCTTCGTTGATCCATAATATCTTTGATAACCATTTTGCGGCGATTCAAATTCACCACGACAGCAATTCCAAAAGTGAACCCATTCGCGATTTCTATTCCGATAGAAATGCTGAAATGCTCAATTACTTTTATTTGGGCATTGATCAAAGTGACCCTTCACATACCCCAGAGTTTCGATTCCTAACTGATCACCACGGTATTATTTGGGATGATGGTAATGCTCACTTTTATGGTGTGAATGACATTATCTTAGAGAAGATGTCGAAGAAAATATCTTTTAGCAGTAACTGGTACTATATGAATGTACGTACGCTGATGGGGCAGCGGCATATGCTGCTAAGGCGTGTACCAGTGATCAATACGTCCACTGGTGAAGTCTTAGGCTACTCATTTATTTCGATTGTTCTAGATAATAACTTTTCATTGATGGAAAAACTGAAAAGTGAGAGCAATGTAGATAACGTCCTTTTGATTGCAAATAATGAAATGCTTGCGAACTCTTTTGATGATGAAGAGGACTACTCAGCGGCAGATATTATTGCGCGTCGTGGATCGACAAAAAGGCTAGATAAACTGCTGGTTATTGAAACGCCAATCATGGTGAATGCTTCGATGACTGAGCTATGTTTACTGTCGGTTCAAGACAACCAAGGCGTTGTATCTCTACAAATTCAACATGTTCTGGCAATGCTAGCATCCATCATTGGTTTGCTGATGATCGCATTGATGGCAAAAGAGTGGATGGAAAGCAAGGTTGCAGCTGCTCTCGATACGCTAATGTCCTATACAAAATCAGCCAGCGACGAGGACCGGTTTAAACGATTCGTTGGTTCAGATATCGAAGAGTTCAACCATATCGGCTCAACTTTAGAAAGTACGTTTGAAGAGCTGGATTCGCAGAAAAAGTCATTCCGAGATCTGTTTAACTTTGCATTATCACCGATTATGGTTTGGTCTGAGAGTGCAGTGTTAATTCAAATGAACCCTGCAGCAAAGCGTGAGCTTGTGATTGGTCAAGGCAATACTAGTCTTGAGGCCATGCACCCAGTATTCCAAAAGTTTAAAGAGAAATTGACACCTCACTTAAAGATGTCGGCGCAAGGCGCTACGTTGACGGGGGTTAATGTACCAATCGATGGCAAGGTATTTCGCTGGAATTTATCACCAATTCGTGTTGATGGAGGGATCAGTGGAATCATCGTTCAGGGACAAGATATTACAACTCTGATTGAAGCCGAGAAACAAAGCACCTTAGCTCGACGAGAAGCAGAAAAATCTGCCCAAGCCAGAGCCGATTTCTTGGCGAAAATGAGCCATGAAATCCGCACGCCAATCAATGGGATCTTAGGTGTCGCTCAATTGCTTAAAGATTCTGTTGAACATGATGAACAACGTAAACAAGTCGATGTGTTGTGTAACAGCGGAGAGCATCTACTCGCGGTGCTCAATGATATTTTGGATTTTTCCAAGATAGAACAAGGCAAATTTAATATTCAAAAACATCAGTTTTTGTTTGCCGATACCATGCGCACTATCGCTAATATCTATGGCCCTATCTGCCGAAAAAAAGGTGTTGAACTGATTATTGATAATGAGGTTGAAGAAAACACTGAGATATTTACGGATCAAGTTCGACTTAACCAAGTGCTCTTCAACCTTGTTAGTAATGCGGTGAAGTTTACCCCCGCGGGTAGCATCCAGATTATCTCTACACTTGAGCATTTCCATGGTCACGATAGCAGTGTGCTCGTGATAAAAGTTGAAGACACAGGGATCGGGATTGATTCAAATAAACTAGACCAAATGTTTGAGCCGTTTATTCAAGAAGAGGCAACAACTACACGTGAATATGGTGGTAGTGGGCTAGGTTTAACCATTGTTAAAAACTTAGTTGAAATGCTTGAGGGTGATATTCAAGTTAGGAGTGATAAAGGTAAAGGGACACTTTTTGTTATTACCATCCCGGTGCAAGACCGACTGCGACAAGTCGAGGAATTAACACAAACACTAAGGCTTCCAGCAGAAAAGCTGTTTAGTGATGCGTTAAGGGTGTTGTTGGTGGAAGATAACCATACTAATGCCTTTATTCTTCAGGCTTTTTGCAAGAAATATCAGATGGAAGTTGATTGGGCAAAAGACGGAATTGAGGCGATTGAGAAGGTAAAACAGCATCGCTATGATTTGATTCTAATGGATAATCAACTACCGCATTTAGGTGGTATTGAAACAACCAAAACCATTCGAGACGTCCTTAAGATTGCAACACCAATTTATGCTTGTACCGCAGATACGATGAAAGAAACAAGCGAAGCATTTATGGCTGCGGGCGCAGACTATGTTTTGCTTAAGCCAATTAAAGAGAAGGCACTGCATGCTGCATTTACGGACTTCAAGAATCGATTTATTGAGGAAGAGTTGTAGGAAAGGTATACCCAAGTAACCGCAAGATGCTTGGTTCATCGAGAATGGCTTGGGTATAAATCGTTATGATTGGATTGCTGGCTTTATGATTCAAATCATAACGATGACATTGTTTGTCTTTACAAATTACCTGATGCAAATGAATATTCCAAAAGCTGAACTTTAAGCTCATTGCTCAGCGCTACTTCTGAAGTGAACTTAACACCAATCATCCACCCTTTATGCAGTTTTTTGATATTGGCTATGGAACAAGGGTGCTCTGCCTCAAGGTATTCATCAAGCGGTGATGAAATAGATACTACATCGCCCACCTCAAACTCAGGCTCAACAAGGCTAGTAAACCCACATCCTGAAATTGAAAAATCGACCAACGTTCCCTCATACACGTCATTTTCATGTTTCAGCGTACAGTCTAACTCTATTTTATAGCGCTCATGTTCTCTAACAGGCTTTGAAACAAAGGACGCTGGAATTCTTAAAAAGAGAAGAGGAGATGGCCTTTGTTGTACAAATAACGCTGTCGTCTTGAAAGCAATAACATGCCCTAAATCGGTTTTTGAAATACCTCGAATTACTACATCAATATTGTCGAGTTTTCGTAGTGCTTGCTCTTCAATAAGTCGAATTGGGACATCCAAGAGTAAAAAAGCACCTTCTTTTAAGCCGATGAAGGTTGCTGGGTAGGTGTACTTCTCAATTGGCCCAAACTCTAATGTGACGGAGAGTTTGATTCCACCTATTAGGAACTTGTTCAGGTCTTCCTTAGTGTGAGTCGATGGCATAATTATGGCTGTTTTGTCTTTGATAAATAAAGATTACTTAAAGCTTGGTTCTTTTCAAGCGCAACACTATCAGCGATGCGCTTTGTTTCGTGGCCAAATCTCATTTTGTGCAAGATATCACGGATGGTTGGCTTACTAAGGCGCTCGTTTTGAGCTTGAAAATTGCGGTGGCCGATAAGTGTCTTGGTGGTGTTTTTTCATCAAGACATTGCTCGCGACAATACTACCGATAGTGACAAATGCTAATGCACTTATGGTCACTATATCTGGCTTTTCTGATAGCAAAGGTATGGCAAGTAGAGTGGCTAAAGCCGGAGTTAGTGAACCTAAAGCAGCGCTAGCTTCCGCCCCAATTTTTTTTACGGCATAGAGAAAAGTGAATGAAGCAACGAGCCCGGCACCGATGCCCTGCAATATCAGTTGCCACACTACGTCGCGCCAAGGCCATTGCGTTATAGGGGTTTTCATCAAGTAACTTTCTAGCCACCCGCAGGTGATTGCCAAGCTTAATAGAACGAGAGAAGAAATAGAGACAAATCCAGCGCAGGCATAAGCGTTAAGGTTACTGACTCTAGCGCTAATTGTAAAAACGGCCCACATAAGGCTACCTAGCAAGAACAGGGTATGGCCCTTGAGTTGTTGCCAGTTGTACTCATCGCCAATGTTAGACATCAAAAAAAGTATCACTCCGAATAAAACTGCGCAGAGCCCTAGAACGCGATGATTGGATAATGGTTGCTTATAAAACAAGACCGCTATTGCAGAGACAAACATGGGTAGAGTACCCGGAATTAGTGCGCTTCCGTGTGAAACGGGTGCAAACTGCATTGCTGTTCCTGCAACTATTAGGTAAGGCAGCCCACTACCAATAATAAGACCGGCTTTATATCGCTTTGGTACGGCGCTGATCGAAGGTAAATGCTTCACAACAAATGGTATGAGGATCAAGCTAGGAATAATGAATCTAGTGATGGCGATATCTGCAGGTTCAAGCTGTGATTGTACGCCAAATTTCAAAGAGATGAAAAAACTAGCCCAGACGAGGAGCGTTGCAAACATAGCGCAATAACCAAGCATCATGGTAGAAATCCGTTAATGTAAATGAATTGTAATTATTACGTGTGTTGAGGGACGAATGGTGGCAAACTTGAGCGTGTTTTAAATATTGGTTGGTTACTTTTGCTAATGTTTGACGCATTTTTGGTGTATGTCGTCAAGGAGGGTTCTTTGGATAGGATCGATAAAAAGCTGTTATCACTGGTACAGCAAGATGCGCGGCTAACCACGGGAGAGCTGGCTGATATGGTTGGGCTTTCGGCATCACCTTGTGCAAGGCGGCTGAAGCGCCTCGAGCAACAAGGGTATATAAGCGGCTATTATGCGATGCTTGATCGAGAAAAAGTGGGCATTGCAATGACTGTTTTTGTAGAAGTTAGCTTAAATAACCATCAGGCGCATTCGATAGACGAATTTGAGGTAGCGATACTTTCAATGCAAGAGGTAATATCTTGTCACGTAGTCTCTGGCGCTTATGACTATTTGCTAGAGGTCGTCAGTCAAGATTTAAAAAACTACGAAGTATTTACTCGAAAACTTCAGCGGTTAGAGAATGTAAAAGATATTCATACACATCTTGCCATCCGCCAAGTAAAGGGGAGTGGGGAATTACCTATCTTTCTCTAAGCTCTGCCATTTGATAAAACATCATAGCCTTTTGCCCTCGGAACGACTGACCAGGAGCTAGTGTGAAATTTTTAGATAAACTTAGGATCTCTCATTACCATCATAAACGTGAGAAGCAGTTTGATGGTGAGCACTCTCAGATTTTGGGGTGGCAGGATTTAAATAGTCAGATATCTAGATTTGAAGCATTATGTGGTGGCTTTTGCTTCCGCGACCGCTCCATTTTAGATGTTGGATGTGGATACGGTGATTTACTCGCATACTTGGAATCTACAGGGCGCTTTCCTAGAGCTTATACTGGCGTTGATTTGAAGCGAAGTTTTGTGTCTGCGGCTAAGAAGAGGGAGTTTTTAACAAAATCTACCTTCTTAAAAGGGGACTTCAGCAAGATGATCCTCAGAAAATATGATTTTGTGTTTGCCTCGGGCTCTTTGAACTATCAAACGAGTAATGCGAATCACACTGTAGAGATGATCAGTAAAATGTATGATTTAGCGAATGTTGCGTGTGTTTTCAATTTGCTCGATCAAGAGAAACTACCTGCGATGAGGCTATTGGCATCACATAATAAAGAGGGCGTACTTCGGTATTGTAGACTCTTATGTCCGGAGAGTTATTTGATAGAGGGGTATTCTGATCATGATTTTACAGTGGTTATGCTCAAAAAAGCGGAGTCAGTTTCCTAACTCCGCCTAAGAACTTTTAAGCCTTATTGGTTCTTATATTGTGATATCTCACAATCACCAGTCATTCTGTCTACCTTGAATGAAAATGCAGCTGAATGGTATTCCCTACCGTCACTCCAAATTGTTTCTCCAAAGATTTTACACAAGTCCAAATCATTGATTGAACCGAATTGTTTAACGTGCCTAACTACTGACAAAAACTTGGCTTTAGTAGCATTAGGACAATCCATGTTACTCAAACGATTGATAATCATATGGTTTGCATTATCTCCAGCCAAATATGACTTTTTATTTAATTTTATTAATGGATAAAGTACCCAAAAAGTGGACGTAAGTAAAGCATTATTGTGACGTGCGTCGCTAATTTTAGGTCTGATTGGTTGAATTCTGACCGTAAATTGGAAGGGGAGTAAAATACCGTTAATAGATTCAATTGGATGGGTTTTGTACACGTAATAAGGTAGCAACTTCTCTGTCGTACTGCGCTTTGAGCGCATCAAATTGAGTTGTCAGTTGGTTGATTTGTGAACCTAGCTCTAACGCTTGCGTGTGATACCAATCAGCTACGATCTGGTTTACTTGGTATTGCTCTTGTTGGCATCCCAATGCGATTTTCTGCCAGTTGTTAGCGTTACTATCTAAAACGCCAGACAGCTTTCGAACGAGGTTAGCGTTTTCTTTGACTTTATTGACAAAAAGCCGAGCGGCATTCAGTTGATTTTCTAATAAGGCTTTCTTACTTTCTGACTGCCATAACAGCGAAATATCTGGCTCTGAGAAGGTTTGCGTTAATAACCGGCGCTGCTTGTGTTCATTTAGAAGTTGGTTGTAGGTGGTTGCGTGTCGATTGTAGGTAGACTCTAATCTATTGAATTGGGTAAGATTATTATTCCATGAATTTTCATTACATTGAGGCTGTTCTTTCGCTAATAGAGCAAAAGAACAACACGTTATTGATGATATGACTAACCATTGTGAAAAAAGTGAATGCATAATGAGCTACTTCGCAATAGGCGCTCTTTCCATTATAGGATGCATCTTTAATGTCGCTCATTAGCCAAAACATTACAGGGAAAGAACATGAAGAAAATCATAATTGCTGTGTTCATTTTGCTTCTATTAGGCGGCGCAGGCGCGGGCTATTATTTCTTTTTCATGCAGAGTGATGAGCCGGAAGCTACTGTTGCTGAGCCTGTACCTGTTACCACTGAGAGCACTGAGGCACCTAAGCCTATAATGGACTTAGAAGCCAAACCTAAGGAAATAACGGAATACTACGTTATTGAAAGAAAGATCAGTGTTTATAACGAACCAAGTGAAGATGGCTTAATCGTTGACTCTCTATACAAGGGAGAAAAGCTCTCCGTTCTCGAAAAGAAAGATGGCTGGTTCAGAATTTCTGCTTACATTGTTTATCATGAAGGCGGTGAAGAAACCGCAGAGTGGGTAGATTCTCAAGGGCTTTCAGATGCCGCCCCTGTCATTAAAGAGCAAGAGCGTCTTGAGATTCTGGACAGCTACCTAGGTAAATCTGATGACTTGAAAGAACATCGAAAAGTATTTCGCAGCACAACTCAGAGGCTACTAAAAGATGGTACTTGCAAGCCAGAAGACTTTGAGGAATTAGGTGGATGGGTACGTTCGGTGACTTACAAGACACGTAATGTTTACTTCATATATTGTGGTGGGATAGAGCAAGAGAACAAAATCTATCTTGATGTCGATAACGGCGATATTTTCTATCGATGAGTCATTCCCAGAGTATTGTTTCTAGCTTAATTATGAATTTAGAATTTTTTAGTTGTTAACTATACACGATGAGAATATTATTCAAGGGTCGGACTGGTTGAGTTCGACTCTTTTATTTTAAGTGAGCAGTTATGCCTTGGTATTTCATTAGACACCTCTTTTTGTTGCTTTGTGCAATGGCGTTTGTGCCTGCATACGCAGCAATTTCTGATACAGAGGTTTCAGTACCAAGCCACGTTAAAATCAAAGTAAAACCTGTAGTCTCCAATCAAGTTAACCAACCTGTTGATTTTAAAGAGCTGACAGAAGAAGAGCCTGTTCAATCTCCAGTATCTGAAGGGCATGTCAGCCAAGACTCCTACGCTATTTTTAACTATCAACGATTTACGTCGCATCTAAGAGAAAATATCGATGATGAACATGTTGATAGTGTTTCCGATTTAACCTCGCCATTTTACGCCGATGCAGGCTACGCTTACGGACTGCACACTACAGTATGGCGTCAAAATCGTTCTACGTTTAACCACTTCGTTAGCGATCATCGCCTTTCCGGCTGGAAAGAAACCAATGCGATGTACGTAGCGCTCAATAGTCAGTTTTCTGCATAAACACCATCACTCTGCACATTTTGTGCATTCTTAACACGACGACTTTTCTACAGAGCAAATAGAAGCTCTGGGTGTTCTATACCTGCATTTTTCAGGTAAGCGTTTGTCGTGTCTTGAATCTAATTAATTGAAACTTCACTGCAAAGTGAAGGGATGATGTTTACATGAAGAAAACACCCGGAACACAAAAAAACAGAAAAGTGCTGAATCATTACTCAGCATGGAAATATGTTGTACTCGTTACGACCATCATTATCTTAACGCTAAGTGCAATCCCAACTTGGTTTGGTGAGCAACCTTCTATTCAGGTGACGTTTGCTGATCAAAACAACAGCGCGATGTCGTTGGTTCAATTAGACCAACTATTGAAAACGCATCATATTCCCGCCTCAAAGATTATCGAGAAAGACGGAAAAACCACTATCGTGTTTGATGGTGAAGATGCTCAAAGTAAAGCGCGTGCATTACTAAATGAGCAACTAGACCAAGACGACAGTATCACGTTTTCATACGTATCTGTTGCGCCAGAGTGGCTTAATGAAATGGGCTTTAGCCCAATTAAACTAGGTCTCGACCTTCGTGGTGGTGTTCAGTTTTTGCTTAATGTCGATGTGAATAAAGCGTTCGAAGAGCAGCGAGATGCACTTATCGATGAAATCAAAGCTAACCTTCGTGAGCAGCGTATTCGTGGTGTTCAAGTTCGTTCAGAGGCGCATAATCACATCGCCGTAAACAGCGAAAATGAAGAAGGCTTGAAAGCGGCAAGTCAGTTCATTCGTCAAAACTACCCTGGTTGGACAATGACCAGCTCTGACCGCGGCTTCGAACTTCAACCAAGCGAACAAAACATCCAAGAGTTCCAAACCACGACACTTCAACAAAACTTGAAGATCATGCGTGGACGTATCGAAGAGCTAGGTATTACTGAAGCATTGGTTCAGCGTCAAGGTAAAGAGAGCATCCGTATTGAGCTACCAGGCGTTCAAGACCCTGCACAAGCTAAAAACGTTATTGGTGCAACGGCAAGCCTTGCCTTCTATGAAGTAAAAGATGCGAGCCAAGCGCGCACTAGCCAAGATTTGGTTCTTAAAGATAACGATGGTCGCACCGTTATTTTGCAAAAGCGTCCGGTTCTTACTGGTGAGCATATTGTGAACGCTCGCGCGGGTGTCGATCAGATGGGTATGTCAGAAGTGAACATCTCTCTCGATCACGCTGGTGGTAAGAAGATGAGCGACTTCTCTGCAACTCACATTGGTAAGCCAATGGCAACGGTCTACCGCGAGTACAAAACAAACGAACGCGGTATGACAGAGCGTAGTGAACGCGTAATCAGTGTTGCAACCATCCAATCTCAGCTTGGTAGCCAATTCCGTATCACAGGTGCTGGCAGCATGGATGAAGCACAACAGCTTGCGCTACTTCTGCGTGCTGGCTCGCTTACTGCGCCAGTGACTATTGTTGAAGAACGCACTATCGGAGCATCGCTTGGTGCAGAAAACATTCAAAATGGTTTCGCAGCACTAGCGCTAGGTATGGGCTTAACCCTTCTATTTATGGCGCTTTGGTATCGTCGTTTAGGCTGGGTAGCAAACGTAGCATTGTGCGCAAATATGCTTTGCTTGCTTGGTCTTATCGCGTTGCTTCCAGGTGCGGTACTGACACTACCAGGTATTGCAGGTTTAGTTCTTACCGTTGGTATGGCCGTTGATACCAACGTGATTATTTTTGAACGTATTAAGGACAAAATGCGTGAAGGCCGTAGTTTCGCACAAGCGATCGACTTAGGCTTTGACAGTGCATTTGCGACAATCCTTGATGCCAACATCACCACCATGATCACAGCAGTGATTCTATACGCGATCGGTAACGGTCCAATTCAGGGCTTTGCCTTAACACTAGGCTTGGGTCTGATGACCAGTATGTTTACGGGCGTATTTGCTTCTCGTGCAATGATCAATTTAATTTGGGGCCGCGATGGCCGTCGTGATGTGAGGGTTTAATCATGGTCGAAATGCTAAAACAAAATATTCGCAAGATTCGTTATTTCACTACTGCTGTGTCAGCGGTACTAACAATCATTGCTCTGGTAGCTCTTGGTATGAAAGGGCTTAATCTCGGTCTCGACTTCACTGGCGGTATGGTTACTGAAGTTAAGGTTGATAAACAACTGACTAACCACGATTTACTTAATGCTCTTCAACCAAAACTTGGCGAATCAACATCGGTTACGCGTTCTGGTGAAGACGGTCGTTGGGTCATTCGTTACTCTGCGCCGGCTGAAGGCCAAACACTATCAAGTGTTGCAGACGTTCTTAAGCCAATCTCGCATCAAGTTGATGTGGTGAGCAACAGCATCGTTGGTGCTCAAGTGGGTCAAGATCTGTTCGACCAAGGTGGCCTAGCATTGCTGATTTCGGTACTAACCATTCTTGGCTACCTGTGTTTCCGCTTTGAATGGCGTTTGGCGAGTGGTTCGTTATTTGCTCTAGCACACGATGTGATCTTGGTACTTGGCTTCTTTGCTATTACACAAATGGAGTTTAACTTAACGGTATTTGCGGCGATTCTGGCGATTCTTGGTTATTCGCTGAATGACTCGATCATCATTGCAGACCGTATTCGTGAGCTCCTTGTCGCGAAACAAAGTTGGAAGACCGAGAAGATCAATGATGAAGCGGTATTGGCGACGTTCTCTCGTACAATGGTGACATCAGGTACAACGCTGATAACCGTTGGTGCGCTGTGGATTATGGGCGGCTCTGCGCTTGCTGGCTTCTCGACAGCAATGTTTATTGGCGTACTTTCTGGTACGTGGTCATCAATCTCGATTGGTACGGTGCTTCCTGAATGGTTGAAGCTAGAACCAAAACACTACCTACCAGTAGAGATCGACACTGCACCATAATGCTTGGTGTGTAATACCAACCAGAAAAGGTATTTGGGCAATGTGACCATCTACTTACCCTGATTGGTATAGGTAAAAGTGCTTGCGCCACTCAATTAGAGTGGCGCTTTTTTATCTGGACAAACGACAAACGACAAACGACAAACGACAAACGACAAACGACAAACGACAAACGACAAACGAGAGGCGTTATTTCACACGCATCAGTCGATGCTTGACTGAGCCCAAATCAAACTCAATGATTTGCGAACGCTTCATTGATTCAACTTTGGTAAGCATCGCCTCTTTATACCCTTTCTTTTTCATCCATTGTAATGGCTCAGAAAAACTGTCTTCATTGACCACATAAGACTCGCCTTTATGTTCACCCGCATAGACGTTGACAACCCACACTCGGGCCTGAAAATCCAACACTTCACCAATAGATTGCTTGAGCTTGTTTAAAATGTTCTTCATAACTTAGGCTTTTCTAACTCATTAATAGCCATACACCCACACCCATCATCAAGGTGCCAGCGATTCGGTTCATTAAGCGTACGTTTTTTGATTGCCCCAGTAAACGCTTCAATCCTTTGCCGCCTGTTGCGTAAAGAGACATACAAATGAACTCGAACATCAAAATAATAGAAACCAGTATGACAAGCTGAGGTGCAAGAGCAGCACTCTGATCGATAAAAGGAGGCAGAAGAGAAATCATAAACGCCCAGCCCTTCGGGTTCGCGATAGCGGTAACAAAGCCCTGCAAGACCAAATCCCAGTTGCCGCTGGTAGGGACATCAACGTTCTCAACATTGATCGCGAGTTTGCCTCTTGAGCGCCACATTTCGATACCCAAGTAGAGTAGGTAACCACCACCAATCAATTTAAGTGCGGTAAATAACCAAGGGTAGTTAAGCATAATGGCTGCGATACCGAGTACTGCTGCGACAGAAACGAGAGCAACACCAACTAATTCGCCTGCCATCATCCATAAGGTTCGTCGATATCCGACACTCATCCCTAGTGTTAGAGCAAGCGTCATGCACATCCCTGGCGTAATAGAGACAAAAAAGAAGGTGGGGATGAACATGGTTAACAAGGCTGTATTCATGAATATTGATGATTGTATAAGTAAACAACTAGGCCACAAAGATAGTGCAAAAGGAGAAGAGATGCCACCTCTAAACAATCTTGAACACGCCAGTATAGAGTTAACATTCAATTATTTAATAAAACTTAAATAGTAATTAAATGCATGCGACATATTAGTGCGACTTTGCACCAAAGAATGACATTTATAAATAAACGTGGCTGATTGGAATGAAGGTTAGAAGAATGTTTACCTGATATTTAATATTTTTCCAATAAACAAATTTATCACCAAGTGACGTTTGTTTTAATAAATTAAATACTCAATAAAATGCTAACCAAATGATATATTTCATATTTATTAGTAAGTCGGTTAGAAGTATTGCTCCAATGATTTAATCGCAATTTATTACTTGATTGAAGAAGGATGACCTTAAACTCTTAGTCAATGTAACGCACATAAAAATGCGTTCAACTTACTGAATAATCAGTGTTTTTTAAATTTAATAATGACATTATAGTTAAGGTTTTTTCTTTTAAAACATGAGTTTATGTTAAGTTAACGTTTTTATAACATTTCATTGCGAGTGAGATCTAAATCAATCTTATGCAAATGAATGAGTTTTTTATTTGAAATGTAATATTTCTAGGTTAACTTAAAATAAAAGGCAGCAGAGGATTTGTTGCCACAAGAATAAATTAACACGTCAGTTGGCGATACATTTCGCCAATGTCTTAATTCGCTTTTTTAATGCCGTTAAGAATGGAGTCTTCAATGAAGAAAGTCGCTTTGATCACTGGATCAAAAGGCGGAATTGGTTCTGCTATTTCCTCTCAATTAGTGAATGATGGTTATCGAGTAATAGCTACTTATTATACCGGTAATTATGAATGTGCTTTGGAATGGTTTAATGAAAAAGGGTTTACGAAAGATCAGGTACGCCTTTTTGAATTGGATGTAACCAACACAGCGCAATGTGCTGAAAAATTAGCACTTTTGCTTGAGGAAGAAGGAACCGTTGATGTCGTGATCAACAATGCAGGTATCACACGTGATGGCGTGTTCAGAAAGATGACTGCACAAGCTTGGAACGATGTAATCAACACCAACCTCAACAGCTTATTCAATGTCACACAGCCTTTATTCGCAACGATGTGCGAAAAGGGTGGTGGTCGCATCATTAACATCTCTTCTGTAAATGGCCTTAAAGGTCAGTTCGGTCAAGCAAACTACTCAGCGGCTAAGGCTGGCATGATTGGTTTCTCTAAAGCATTGGCATACGAAGGTGCTCGTTCTGGCGTGACCGTGAACGTTATTGCTCCGGGATACACAGGCACGCCAATGGTTGAACAGATGAAGCCGGAAGTGCTTGAGTCTATTACTAACCAAATTCCAATGAAGCGTTTAGCTACGCCTGAAGAAATTGCAGCATCAGTAAGCTTCTTAGTAAGTGATGCCGGCGCATACATCACTGGCGAGACATTGTCAGTGAATGGCGGCCTATACATGAGCTAAGGAGTGAGATGATGGAAAAAGTATTTATCGTTGCAGCGAAACGCACACCTATCGGTGCGTTTGGCGGAAGCTTAAAAAACACATCAGCAGGCGATCTAGCTGCGGTGGCAATCAAAGGTGCTCTTGAGGCCGCATCACTATCTGGCGAGAAAGTTGATGAGGTTATCGTTGGTAACGTGATTGCTGCAGGGCAAGGCATGGGTGTTGGGCGTCAAGCGGCATTGTTTGCTGGCATTCCAGAGTCAGTCCCTGCATACGGCGTCAACATGGTTTGCGGCAGTGGTATGAAAACCGTCATGGATGGCGTTTCTCATATTCGCAGTGGCGATGCAGAAATCGTTGTGGCCGCTGGTGTAGAAGTGATGTCACAAATCCCATTCATTGTGCCGAGCAATGTGCGTGACGGCAACAAGATGGGGCATATGGAACTGAAAGATCTCCTTATCGCAGATGGCTTAACGGATGTTTACAACCAATACCACATGGGTGTGACAGCAGAAAACGTAGCTAAGGAAGTGGGCTTATCTCGCCAACAGCAAGATGAGTATGCATTAGCAAGTCAACAAAAAGCGGTGGCGGCTATTGAGGCCGGTAAGTTCAAAGATGAAATTGTCCCAGTAGAAGTCAAGCAACGTCGCGAAACTGTGGTATTTGACACAGATGAATACCCAAAAGCAAACGCGACGCTAGAAGGTTTGAGCAAGCTACGTCCTGCGTTTGACCGTGAAGGTACAGTAACCGCAGGTAACGCTTCAGGTATCAACGACGGTGCAAGTGCCATCATCTTGGCTTCAGAAAGTGCCGTTCAAGTAAACGGTTTGACTCCGATTGCAGAGGTAGTGAGCTACGCTCAATCAGGGTTAGATCCTCAAATCATGGGCCTTGGCCCAGTGGAATCAGTCAATAAAGCGTTGCAAAAAGCTGAACTGAAAACCAGCGATATCGATGTTTATGAATTAAATGAAGCCTTTGCGGCACAAGCGTTAGGTGTAATTCATAAATTGGCAGAAACCAATCAAGTACCCGTGAGCTCAATTCAAGACAAAGCCAACTTCAATGGTGGTGCAATCGCATTGGGTCACCCACTTGGTGCTTCAGGTAACCGTATTCTGGTTACGCTAGTACACGAACTTCACAAACAAGACGGTCAGTACGGGGTTGCCTCACTTTGTGTGGGCGGCGGTATGGGCACGGCTGTGGTTGTAAAAGCAGTTAAGTAGTTATTTAAACGGACATTTTTAATTCTTTCTCTAGGAGATAAACCATGTACACTGATTTCTTTAAAACTTTTAGCGATCAAACTGAAAAGAATCTAGAACCATACTTGAAGTTCAATAAGCTAGTGACAAAGAACGTAGAAGTTCTTACTGAGCTTCAATTGAACGCAATCCGCACTTACAGCGAAGTTGGCCTAAACCAAATGAAAGCGGCGTCAGAAATCAAAGATGTGACTTCTCTAACGGCGTTCAACAGCCAGCAACTTACCGTTCTTACTAAGCTTTCTCAGCAAATGATGGACGACAGCAACAAGCTGCAAGCTATTGCCAAAGAATTCAAAGAAGACGTTGAGCAAATGACTTCGGAAAACCTAAAGACTGTTACGCCTGCGTAATACGTCCGCTTATCGCCGCCCGAGATCTTGGGCGGCGTTGTTTTTTCCGAATACAGGAGTAAGACTATGTTTCAACACTTCTTTTCGGACTATCTTGTAAAGCTTCAGGAAACCAATCAACAGTGGTGGCATGATTTCGAAGTTAACAAGGCAGTCGTGAATTCTCCTTTGAATAAGGCCATGCAAGAAGTGAACTTTGAGGATACTGCTAAACTGTTCGAACAAGCGGCAAACCAGCCGGCTGCAATTTTAAAGTTACAAGCGGAATGGTGGGAGCAACAGCTTCAAATATGGCAGAACGTGGCTCTAGCAGGCAATCAAACACAGATTATCGAAGCAGAGAAGGGCGATAAGCGTTTCTCAAATGATGCTTGGCAGCAAGAAGCGATGTACAGCTTCATCAAACAATCATATTTGTTATTTAGCAAAACCTACCTAGATACACTTGATTCAATCGAAGGGCTAGATGAGAAAACCAAAGAGCGAATTACCTTCTTCTCTCGTCAAGCTATCAACGCACTCTCTCCTTCAAACTTCATCGCGACTAACCCTGAACTGCTAAAACTCACTCTTGAGCAAAATGGTGAGAACCTACTTACGGGGCTAGAGAAGTTAAAAGAAGATGTCGAGTCGAGCGCGGATATTCTCAAAGTACGCATGACCAACAACAATGCGTTTCGTGTGGGCGATGACGTTGCAACGACTGCGGGCGATGTGGTTTTCCAAAATGAATTATTTGAGTTGATTCAGTACCGTCCTTTGACAGAAAAAGTGAATGCGACACCTCTTCTGATCGTTCCGCCTTTCATCAATAAATACTACATCCTCGATCTAACGGCTAAGAACTCGATGGTTCGTTGGTTATTAGAGCAAGGTCACAGCGTATTTATGATGTCGTGGCGCAATCCTGGTAAAGAGCAAGCTCAGTTTGAGTTTGGTGACTACGTGACGGAAGGCGTCGCAAAAGCAGTTACTGCAATTGAAGACATCACAGGTCAAGAGCAGATCAACGCAGCGGGTTACTGCATCGGTGGTACGGTACTGGCGAGCACCGTGGCGTATTACGCAGCTAAGCGCATGAAGAAGCGTATCAAATCTGCGAGCTTCTTTACGACGTTACTCGATTTCTCTCAACCAGGAGAAGTCGGCGCGTACATTAATGACACGATTATTAGTGCCATTGAAACGCAGAATAACGCCAAGGGTTACATGGATGGGCGCTCGTTAAGCGTGACATTCAGTCTGCTGCGTGAAAACAGTTTGTACTGGAACTACTACGTCGATAATTACTTGAAAGGTAATAGCCCGGTTGATTTTGACCTGCTCTACTGGAACAGCGACAGTACAAATGTGAGTGCTGCGTCCCACAACTTCTTACTGCGTGAACTTTATCTAGAGAATAAGCTAGTACAAGACAAAGGCGTCAAGATTGGAGGAGTGTGGATTGATCTGAACAAGATTAAGATCCCAAGCTACTTTGTGTCGACCAAAGAAGACCATATCGCGTTGTGGCAAGGAACTTATCGCGGAGCGCTTAATACTGGTGGCAACAAGACGTTTGTTTTGGGTGAATCAGGGCACATTGCTGGTATCGTCAATCATCCTGCAAAAAACAAATATGGCTATTGGTTAAATGACAATCTTGATGACTCGGCAGACGAGTGGTTTAACAATGCGAATCATCAAGAGGGCTCTTGGTGGACGCATTGGCATGACTGGTTGATGCAATTTAACCCGAAAGAGCAAGTCGAACCATTCCCGGTCGGCTCTGAGCAGAATCCTGTAATTGATGAAGCCCCCGGTCAATACGTTAAACAAGTATTGCCTATCAAAGAGTCCTAGACTGCTCCTTATAGCAGTTGCATTTGGCGACCTACACGGGTCGCCTTTTTTGTTTCTGGCGTATCTTAGGGAGCCTAGGAGGTTTAGTGGGGAATGAAGTAGTGAAGTACGGAATCCTGAGCCGTGGTAATGAGAATTTGAGTCGGTGGGAGGTTGAAAGCAAAACTTCTTAGAGCATTGTCAGCGCTCTTGAATTCTCGGAACCACAAAGAAAAAACGCCAAGCAAATGCTTGGCGTTTTCCGTCAACAAAATAGGCAAAAATGTCGACTGGTTCGAGGCGGTTTAGACCTCTTTATCCTTACCTAGTGAGAGTAGCCATAGAGAGATTGCTGCTACTCCGACAAAGCCGGAAAGAATAATAACTGGCATTGCGCTGTATCCAAGGAAATGCCAGATAAAGGATTCAAGATTACTCATATTCTGTATTTCTCCTTATTGCCAGCCTTCAACGCCATGCATGTCAGGCAGTTTGTGTGCGATACCTTTGTGACAATCTACACAAGTTTTGTCGCCTGACGCCAACGCGGTAGAGTGTTGAGCGGAGGCACGTTTACCTTGCTGAGAGTAGTCCATGTAATCAAACTGGTGACAGTTACGACATTCCAACGAGTCGTTTTTCTTCATACGCGCCCACTCACGTTCAGCTAAGTGTTCACGACGAGCTTGGAATTTCTCCGGTGTATCGATCGTCTTCGTTACGAAGTGTGCAAACAACTCTTTAGATGCTTGAACTTTACGAACGATTTTATCGGTCCATTCGTGTGGTACGTGACAATCAGAACAGATTGCACGAACACCAGAGCGGTTCGAGTAGTGAATCGTTTCTTGAATTTCAGTAACGATAGGAGCGTGACAGCCAGAACAGAATTCTTCTGTATTGGTCGCTTCCATACCCGTGTTGAATGCGCCCCAAAACAGAAGACCACCAGCGAAGCCTAGGAATAAAACTACACCGGCGGCAGCTTTACTCGGGCTCGACAGTCTCTTCCAAAACGCTTTAAGTATTTTCATAAGTAACCTCTTAGTACTCGCGTTTCAATTACTGAAGCGAATCGACTGCCTTAAATTCATTTACCACTAAAGGTTTTCCATCCGTTTGTGGAACGTGACATTGCAAACAGAAGTAACGACGTGGTGACATATCTGCCAGAACCGCGTCTTCACGGTTAACGTAGTGCGTTACACTGATCTTTGTAGCGCCTGCGTCTTTTGCATTTTTCCAGCTGTGACATGCTAAACATTTGTTTGCATTCAAAGATACTTCGTAATTGCGGATGCTGTGTGGGATCAGTGGTGGCTGATAAACAAAGCTGTCTGCAACGATTTGGTCTTTTGGAAAGTCTTTGAAGTCATCAGCAGGGCGTGTGTCTTCAAGTTGTGCAGTACCACGTAGAGACTCAAGTCCGCCGGTGCCGCCCGGGTTATCGAGTTCGGCTACTGCTGCACCACTAACTAGCGCACCTACAGATAACAGTGCAATTAGAAATTTTTTCATTATTAATTCTCCGCCTAATGGCTAAATTCTTAGGTATGACTGCTGCTTTCACAGCAGTCATCGCACTCTTAATTAAGCAATTTTTGTGATCTTCACTGGACACTTCTTAAAGTCCGTCTGCTTAGACAGAGGATCCGTAGCGTCTAGGATCAGTTTGTTAATCAAAATACGAGCATCAAAGAATGGTACGAATACCAAGCCTTCAGGTGGACGGTTACGGCCGCGAGTTTCAACACGAACGCGTACTTCACCACGTTTGTTTGCAATCAGAACTTCTTCACCGCGACGAACGTTACGTTTCTTCGCATCAGCAGGGTGCATGTAAACCACTGCATCAGGAACCGCTTTGTAAAGCTCAGGTACACGACGAGTCATAGTACCTGTGTGCCAGTGCTCAAGAACACGTCCTGTACACAGCCACATATCGAATTCAGCGTCCGGCACTTCTGGTGGCGCTTCGTATGGTGCAGAGATAATCAGTGCTTTACCATCTGGCTTACCGTAGAAGTCCCAACCGCTGCCAGCTTTAGCGTATGGATCTGAGCCTTCTTTGAAGCGCCAAAGCGTTTCTTTTCCGTCAACCACTGGCCAGCGTAGACCACGAACTTGGTGGTAAACATCGTAAGGTGCTAAGTCATGACCATGGCCGCGACCAAACGCTGCGTACTCTTCAAACAGACCTTTCTGTACGTAGTAACCGAAGTGGTGTGCATCGTCGTTCAGCTCACGCGCTTCTTCAATTGGGTATTTGTTAATAACGCCGTTGGCAAATAGCATGTCATACATGGTTTTACCACGGTATTGAGGTGCTTTCGCTAGTTGCTCTTCGGTCCAAACTTCTTCCATCTTGAAGCGTTTAGAGAACTCCATCACCTGCCATAAGTCAGACTTAGCTTCGCCTACAGTACCGACTTGTTGGTACCAAGCTTGAGTACGACGCTCTGCGTTACCATAAGCGCCTTCTTTTTCGATCCACATTGCTGTAGGTAGAACTAGGTCAGCAGCTTGCGCTGTTGCTGTTGGGTATGGGTCAGAACATACAATGAAGTTTTCTGGGTTACGGTAACCAGGAAGACGTTCACCATTGATGTTTGGACCGGCTTGCATGTTGTTGTTACACATTACCCAGTATGCGTTTAGCTTGCCGTCTTTTAACATGCGATCTTGAAGAACCGCGTGGAAGCCAGGTTTAGGTGGAATAACACCATCAGGAATATTCCAGATACCTTCTGCAATCTTACGGTGTTTAGGGTTAGCAACAACCATGTCGGCTGGTAGGCGGTGGGCAAACGTACCAACTTCACGAGCGGTACCACATGCTGATGGCTGACCAGTAAGTGAGAACGGGCTGTTACCTGGAGTCGCAATTTTACCTGTTAGCAAGTGAATGTTGTAAATCAGGCTGTTCATCCATACGCCACGAGTATGTTGGTTCATACCCATTGTCCAAAGTGACATTACTTTCGTGTTTGGATCCGCGTATTGTTTTGCAAGCTCGATCAACTTCTCTTGCTCCACACCAGATAGCTCAGAAGCTTTCTCTACTGTGTAAGGTGCAACGGACTTTTTGTACTCTTCGAATGAAATAGAGCTCATTTTGCCAGAGTTAGGGTTAGCGGCAGCTTTTTGAAGTGGGTCATCATCACGTAGGCCGTAACCGATATCTGTTGTCGCTTGCTTGAAGTTTGTATGCTTGTTTACAAAGTCCCAGTTTACGGCATCATTTTCGATGATGTAGTTTGCAATGAAGTTTGCGATTGCTAGGTCAGATTGAGGTTCGAAGATGTAACCTTTGTCTGCTAGTTCAAATGAGCGATGGTAGTAAGTCGATAAAACGTTAACTTTAACATGTGGGTGACTTAGGCGACGGTCAGTAATACGAGTCCACAATACTGGGTGCATTTCTGCCATGTTTGAACCCCAAAGCACGAAAGCGTCTGCATTCTCGAAGTCATCATAACAGCCCATTGGTTCATCGATACCAAATGTACGCATGAAGGCACCTACAGCAGAAGCCATACAGTGACGAGCGTTAGGGTCGATGTTATTTGATCGGAAACCGGCTTTCATCATTTTTGCAGCCGCGTAGCCTTCCATTACTGTCCATTGACCAGAACCGAACATACCAACACCAGAAGGGCCTTGTTTTTTAAGTGCTTCTTTCCACTTATCAGCCATAGTGTCAAATGCAACATCCCAAGATACAGGCGTGAACTCACCGTTCTTATCGTATTTGCCATCTTTCATACGCAGTAGCGGTTGAGTCAAACGGTCTTGACCGTACATGATTTTCGATAGGAAGTAGCCTTTGATACAGTTTAGGCCCTTGTTCACTGGTGCTTCTGGGTCACCCTGCGTTGCTACTACTTTACCGTTTTGAGTACCAACAAGAACAGAACAGCCTGTACCACAGAAACGACAAGGCGCTTTGTCCCATGTGATTTTGGTTTGATCAGAGCTTGCAATCAGATTGGTTGCAGAAGCTGGTAGTGTAATACCTGCGACAGCAGCAGCTGATGCAGCCGCGTTTGCTTTCACAAACGCACGTCTTGTCATTTTCATACTTCACCCTCAATTTGGGAATGTTGTGTTCCAGTGTCTTCTTTGTCCGTTTCTTCTAGCCCAGTTTCGATTTGGTGATAAACCAGTACTGTGCTTAAGACATTCGGTAAATTATTAATCGCATCGATCGTATCGGTGATGAAACCTTGGTTTTCGGTTTCTAGCACCACCACAATTTTGCCTTCTGGGCTATCCCCATAAATTTCTGCGTTTTCGTACGCTTCAATTTGGGTCTTTACTTCAGCCAGGTGCTCAGGCAGAACATGGATTACCAGACTCGATATGTGCACTTCGTTTAGTGACATGTATGTCTCTCGTTTCTATCGCCTTTAGCGCTAAATAAGGGCTAGGCTGTTATATTGCTCACATTGATGGATGAAGTAGGGCAAACTGATACACAGGCGCCGCAGCCGTTACACTCATCAAGGTCTATATTTGGTTGTGCTACTTTGCCAATTTCCAATTGGAACTTAATTGCCATTGGGTCGCACATATCCCCACAGCTTCGGCATTCGACATTTTGCGTTGCTAAGCAGCTCTCGTTGATCGTTGCTTTTGCCTGCCATGGTTGCTCTTCTTCTGCTAAAAAAAGCGGCTCAGGACAAGCATCGGCGCATTGATAACAAAACGTGCACTCATCAATCGAAAAATCAACGGCAGGAAAACCGCCGTCACTTTTGGTAATAATCTTGGTTTCGCAAGCCTCGATACATTTACCGCAGCGAGTACAGTCATCGATGAACTGAGTTGGTTTTGCCAGCCAAGGAAGACGTACCGAATTATCCGGTTGCGTTTTTCTTGCAAAAAGTCTTCGTCTAGAAAGGTCTACCACTTAGTTACCTCAAAGTTAGAAACCCAAACTAAGCATAGTCCACAATTTCATTAATAAACTGTCATTTAAGTACACGAAATTGTAGTTTTTGACATATATCTATAAATACCTCTTAGGAGGTAATTGGGATGCAATGTTGTTTTGGATCAATAAATTCCAACGCAGGTGATCACATATTGATAAAGTTAAAAGATAATGCGTGTTACATAGTAAGAAATGCGGTTGTCGTATCAGCGGAGTTCAGAGTTGTTTAATAATGTGAAAAAGTCAGTAACACGTACCATAGCATCTGCCATGATGTTGATTTTGCTCCTCTCAGTGGCGACGACTGGCTTTGCTATTTTCACTCTTGCATCGAGCCTTAATGATGCAGAGGCCGTCAATGTGTCTGGTTCAATGCGCATGCAGAGCTATCGATTAGCTCACGATATTCAGAGTGAATCTGTAGACTATTCTTCACATATTGACTTATTTGAGCAGTCTATATACTCCCATTCGATGCTGGCACTGCAACATTGGTCTGTACCTGACGACATTACAAAAGATTACTACCGTTTGATCCTTCGCTGGCATGAACTGAAATCGGTGTTGAAGAGCCAAGATAGAGACCGATATTTGGTGTTGGTAGCGGGCTTTGTGAAGCAGATTGATGCGTTCGTTTTTAAGCTACAGCATTATTCTGAGCAGAAACTGATCAACTTAGCGTGGATTGGTGGATTAGGGCTCGGAGGCATTTTGTTTGTTAGCATGTTTGTTGTGCATTTTGTCAGGCTTGAGGTGGTCAGGCCGTTACGTGCATTAGTATTTGCTAGTGAGCAGATTCAGAATCGTTCATTTAACGTGTCATTGAACGTTTCAAGTGATAACGAAATGGGTATCCTAACCCGAACCTTCAACAACATGGCGCACGATCTAGGCCAGTTGTATCGGGGGTTGGAGCAAGCAGTTAATGAGAAAACTCGCAAATTGCAACATGCTAACCAGTCGTTACAAGTGCTTTATGACTCATCGAAGGAGCTGACCGCTTCGCGCATTCATCAAGAGAACTTTCAAGCAATCCTACAACATATTGTAAGCTTGGAAGGTATTCGTGCTGTAAAGCTTGAAATCGACCAAATTGGCGAACCAAACTGGATACTGACGGAAGGTGAAGAGTGTCGTCATGATTGCGATAGTGAGTGTCATAGCAAAACACTGACTCTCGATGGTGAGCACCTTGGTTACTTGCACTGGAAAGCGGGCTTACCGTGTCCTAATGAGTCACTTATCGATAACTTTGTGCAGATCTTATCTCGTGCGGTATATTACAACCGCGCACAAAGGCAAGCCGAACAGTTATTGTTGATGGAAGAACGAGCCACCATTGCGCGTGAGTTGCATGATTCATTAGCTCAAGCTCTTTCTTATCTTAAGATCCAAGTCTCGCTATTAAAGCGAAGCGTAAAAGGACTACCGGATGAGGTGGCAGTTGCGCAAACTGCGCAAGTTATTGCCGAACTCGATACTGGGTTATCGGCAGCTTATACTCAATTACGAGAGCTTTTAACGACGTTTCGTCTCTCGATCAAAGAGGGCAGCTTTGGGCAAGCCCTACAAGAAATGGTGGCAACACTGGACGAGCAAACCACAGCGGTCATTTCATTGAATAACCAACTTTCGTCTACTGAGCTTGATGCGCACCAGCAAGTGCATCTACTACAGTTGATAAGAGAAGCGACAATCAACGCCATTAAGCATGCGCAAGCTGAGAACATTAACATTGAATGCCTTGAATCAGACGGTTTTGTCACCGTGAGAGTCGAAGATGATGGCGTTGGGTTTGATAGACAAGATGAAAAGTTAAATCACTACGGTATGAGTATCATGCAAGAGCGTGCGGCAAGGCTCCACGCAGATTTGAGTGTTGAGGCTCAACGCGACATGGGCTGTACCGTAACATTAGAATTCCAGCAGAGTAAGGAAGTATAAATTGACAGTGTGTAAAGTAATGCTGGTGGATGATCACCCACTGATGCGACGTGGTATCCAACAGTTATTGAGTTTCGAACAAGAATTCGATGTAGTTTGTGAGGCAAGTAGCGGTGCAGATGCGATTGCACAAGCGCATGAACATGAACTGGATTTAGTGCTACTCGATCTAAACATGAAAGGTATGTCGGGCTTAGACACACTAAAAGCATTGCGCGCGGATGGTTGTGAAGCTCGTATTGTAATTTTGACGGTTTCTGATAGCCCAGCAGATATTGAAGCGATTGTTCGTAGTGGTGCAGATGGCTACCTTCTAAAAGATACGGAACCCGATGAGCTTGTTGAGTTGCTAAAAAGTGCACATCAAGGTGACAAAGCCTATAGCCAAGCCGTGGCTAACTATCTAAGTGAGCGTTCTGATCAAACGGATGTTTTCGATTCACTAACGGATCGTGAAACACAAATTCTGCAAGAAGTTGCGAGGGGTTTCCGCAATAAGCAGATTGCAGACCGACTGTTTATCTCGGAGTCTACGGTCAAAGTGCATATGAAGAGCCTTTTGAAAAAACTGCAGGTTCCATCGCGTACAGCCGCAACGGTTTTGTATCTGGAACGATACGGTGAGGTGAAGTAAAAGGTCTCAGGGAATGAGCCGTTGAACTAAACAATTACACACTGCAAAGCTTCTCGTTCTCACTTAAAACCTTTGATTACTAATGCCTGCGCCTTTAAGCGTGGGCATTTTTGTTCGTGACATCTCTTTTTTAGGGCTCTTTCCAAGAGTTTACTTGGATTGGTGTTCACTCAACTATTCATCTTGCGTATGCTAGAAGCCATAATAATGAAAATAAACTTGTCAGTTTTCTCGTACTATATGCGGTAACAATCTGATAAACTTCTGATCAGGTTGTTGAATATTTGAAGGTGGTTGAATGTCTTTTCCTGTACTCATCTGTGATGACTCAGCGCTCGCGCGCAAACAGATGGCGAGGTCACTGCCTGCAACACTGAATGCAGATATCACTTTTGCCATTCACGGTAAAAACGCGCTAGAAGAGCTAGCGCAAAAAGAATTTAAGCTCATGTTTCTTGACCTCACCATGCCTGAGATGGATGGTTTTGAAACACTTGAAGAGATGCGTAGGCTGGGGAACACCACGCCTGTTGTTGTTGTATCGGGGGATATTCAGCCTAAAGCAAAAGAGCGCGTTTTTGCGCTTGGCGCTAAAGCATTTATTCAAAAGCCCATCGGTAAAGATGAGCTAAAAGCAACACTAAAAGAGTTGGTTGAGCCGCCGCAGGTTCCGCAAGTTGTTATGCCTAGCGTTGTTGAGCTGCCAATTTTGCGTAGACGCGATATCTACATGGAGGTGGCCAACGTCTCGATCGGTCGTGCAGCGGATGCTTTGGCTCGCCATTTCGACGTATTTGTTCATCTGCCTTTGCCAAACGTTAATATTTTTGAGCTCAGCGAGCTTCATATGGCGCTAAGAGATTTGGCTTCACATGATAATGTTTCAGGTGTTTGCCAAGGCTTTTGTGGAGAAGGGATCGCCGGAGAGGCCTTAGTTATCTTAAGCGATTCAAGTGTTTCTGATCTGAAGAAACTCATGAAGGTACCTGCTGATAGCGAAGAGCTTGAAGAGCTAGAGCTGCTAATGGATATCTCCAATATCTTAGTCGGGTCATTTTTGAATGGTTTAGGGGAACAAGCGGAAGTTCGTTTCTTCCAGAGCTCTCCTGTTCTTTTGGGTCAGCACATATCAATTGACTCGATTATCGAATCCACGACGGGCGCGTTCAGTAGAACTATGACCTTCGAGGTGAGTTACAATATTGATGGCACTTCAATTCGTTGTGATCTTTTGTTTATGTTTGTCGATGAGTCGCTTCCGCTTCTTGACAACAAACTGTCGTATTTGATGGAGGATTTCTGATGTTGAATCTGCCTGCAGAATTTGAACAGTTCCACTGGATGGTCGACATGGTTCAAAATGTCGACATGGGATTGGTGGTTTTGGACCGAGATTACAATGTTCAAGTGTGGAATGGCTTTATGACTCACCATAGTGGTCTTCAATCTCATGATGCAATTGGCCGCTCGATCTTTGATATTTTTCCAGAGATCCCTCAAGAATGGTTCAAGCTAAAAACGAAGCCGGTTTATGATCTAGGTTGCCGAAGCTTTATTACTTGGCGCCAGCGTCCATATCTTTTCCGTTGTCGTAACGTTCGTCCTGTTACACAACAAGCGGAGTTTATGTACCAGAATGTAACGCTTAACCCAATGCGAACCCCAACTGGGAAGATAAACTCATTATTCCTTTCTATTAATGATGCGACCGCAGAAGCGTTACTCGCTCAACCAAAATAAACACAGAGAAGCCGAGGTTAACCTCGGCTTTTTTGTATACCCTTATAGATAGGGCACACGGTATGCAGATTGATGATATGGACTTTAGTTTAGCGTTGAAACTCTACACCGCAGAGCAAGTGAAAAGCGGAGAGGTGGAGGCTGCTCGCTTGGCGGGCATCTCTATGTATAGCTTGATGCAACGTGCGGGGATGGCGGTATACGAACGCTTTCAAACTCTTTACCCTAGAGCGAAGAAAGTGGTTGTTTTGTGCGGAAAAGGCAATAACGGTGGTGATGGGTATGTCTTTGCGACGCTCGCACAACAAGCACAACTTGATGTTTCAGTCTTTCAAGCCGGAAAAGAAGAAGCACTCAAGGGGGACGCTAAACTCGCTTTCCAAGAATGGGCTCTTAATGATGGCAGGCATTCAGACTGGAATTATTGGGAGGAAGCCCTGTTTGAAGCGGATGTCATTATTGATGCCTTACTAGGCACTGGTCTAAGTGGGGACGTTAAGACACCGCTCAGTGAGTATATTGACCAGATCAACCGTATACGATGCCCCGTCATTTCGATTGATATTCCATCAGGTCTTTGTGCCAATACAGGTAATGTATTAGGCCATGCCGTTAAAGCCGACCATACCGTGACATTTATCGGTGTTAAACAAGGACTCTGTACTGGGCAAGCGCGCTCGAACGTCGGGGAGCTTCATTTTGCTGGATTGGGTGTTGAGCGAGAGTTCCAGTCTATCACTGATGAAAGCGCTCTAGGCATTGATCAAAAAATAATTAGTCGGTTGTGGCCAGAAGCGAATCCAACGGCCCATAAAGGTGACAACGGTAAGTTACTGTGCGTGGGTGGTAACCAAGGTATGTCTGGAGCCATCCGATTATGTGCATCAGCGGCCACTCGCACAGGAGCAGGCTTAACGGCCGCCATAACCCATCCGAATTCTTTAATACCTTTACAGGTTGCCTCACCAGAAGTCATGAGCCAGAGTATTACTCTAGAGCAGCTCAAAGATACCGATAACGAACTAGTGAAGCGAGCGGACTGGGCTGACGCTTTGGTTTTGGGGCCTGGCTTAGGGATGGATTCTTGGTCAGACGGAGTTTATCAACTGCTCTCCGATGTAGAAAAAAGAAAGTTATTGGATGCCGACGGCCTGAATTTACTTGCAAAATGTAATGTAGGTGAGGTAACTCCAAGTAACCGTGATGATTTGAGGATCATTACTCCCCATCCGGGAGAAGCTGCAAGGTTGTTGAATTCAAACATAGAACAGATTGAGAGTAACCGATTTCAAGCCGTGAGGGCGTTGCATGAGCAATATGGTGGCGTTATCGTTTTAAAAGGCGCAGGTACTTTAATATACGATGGAAGCAGAATGTACGTTTGTCTTGCAGGCAACGAGGGTATGGCCTGCGGCGGTGTTGGTGATGTTCTTTCCGGTATAATTGGTGGTCTATTGGCCAGAGGCTTATCTATCTCTATCGCGGCAAGGCTCGGCGTCGTCATTCATAGCTGTGCTGCTGATGAAAATGTGCGGAAGTTTGGTCGAGTTGGTTTGCTTGCCTCAGATATAGTTACTGACGTTAGAGGTACAATTAACAGCCACCTTTGAATCGTTCAAATCAAAAGGGAGTGATCAAGGCTTTGAGACTCTCTCTATTTGCGTCTTTATTCTCTTGACGTCGATCTCAGCTTTAAAGCCATTATCAAAATGTGTAGTTGCCACTAAGTGAAAATGAAGAGATGTCGATATCATCATTAGCTATTTGATAATTGTAATTCAGATTAACAGATAATCTTTTGCTCCAAGGAGATAGCATACCAACACCAACTTCAAAATATGGGCTAGTTGTCCTATCAGAGGTTTCTACAAACTTTAGTTGGTTATTATCCCAATAATCTTGCGTCACTTTTAAAGAACTCACACCACCTTTCGCTTGTACATTTAGCCTTCCGAAGTAGTGGATCAATTTAACACCTGCGCCAAAGCCATCTGCATCAGAAGTAAAGTCTGTATTATTTTGAGATACATCAGTGTTAAAGGAGCTTGCTCGGGTGTAGTTGATATCGAGTGCGACAAATGGTGTGAAAAAGTAATTATAGCCAGCTTGGGTATATAGACCGCTTTCACTGCTTCCATCTTTAGAGAAAGTTGAAATACCTGTATGCCCATATACTTCATGGCCGCTTTTTGCCAAAGCGTTTCCACTGGAAAGGGAAGTAATGATGACGGTAGTAAGGAGAAGAGATTTGTTTTTCATACGCTTTGCCAATGTTTTGATGTGAGTGGGTTGCGTTTGATTATATATAATTATGGTACGTTGTACTATTTATTTTCGAGTTTTGCCACATGAGAAAATCTGATAGCGAAAAATATCTAACTTTTGAAGAAAAAATCAGGGCGCATTGGTGGAATTTAGTTACCGAACGCTCGATTTTGTGAGATAGGTAGAGCGAAAGTTGTACGATTAGAAAATCAAAAAATAGAAAGTAAGCAAAGGTTTGCGCAAAGGATTACCTAAAGATTGGTTTTAACTACTTGATATTGCTGATTAAGTTGTGATTTGGAGGTTTTGGTGGGTGTTTTTGATATGCAATTTCCAAGATGGTATCACAAAAAAAATTCAAATATCAGACTTGTAGGAAATAAATCACGGCCTATAATGCTGAAAACCGGAGCGTCTGCCAACGCTCCGGTTTTTTTGTGTCCGAAGAACAGTGAACTCGTCTGCCAACGACTTCACTACGCACTCTGAGGTGACACATATACATATGAATCAAGGAATTACACAATGCGTATCGAACAAGAACTTAAGTTAGGTTTTAAAGATGTACTGTTTCGCCCGAAACGTTCTACCCTGAAAAGCCGTTCTCAAGTAAATTTAACCCGCGATTTTACATTCAAGCATAGTGGCCGTCAATGGTCAGGTGTGCCTGTAATTGCAGCTAACATGGATTCGGTTGGTAGTTTTGCAATGGCTAAGGCACTAGCAGAGCATGGTGTAATGACCGCTGTTCACAAGCACTACACAGTGGAAGACTGGGCAGAGTTTGCAAAATCAGCAGACAAAACAACGCTAAACAATGTAATGGTGTCTACGGGTACATCGGACGCAGACTTCCAAAAAACCAAAGACATTATGGCTCTGTCAGATGAATTCATTTTCATCTGCATCGATATCGCGAATGGTTACTCAGAACATCTGGTTGACTATGTAGAGCGCGTTCGTGCAGAGTTCCCAGACAAAGTGATCTCTGCTGGTAACGTCGTAACTGGTGATATGTGTGAAGAGCTGATTCTAGCAGGTGCAGACATCGTTAAAGTGGGTATCGGCCCTGGTTCTGTATGTACCACACGCGTTAAAACTGGCGTTGGTTACCCGCAACTTTCTGCAATCATCGAGTGTGGCGATGCAGCTCACGGCCTTGGCGGTATGATCGTTGGCGACGGTGGCTGTTCATGCGCAGGTGATGTAGCGAAGGCATTCGGCGGCGGCGCTGATTTCGTAATGCTTGGCGGCATGCTCGCTGGTCATGAAGAGTCAGGCGGCGAAGTGATTGAGAAAGACGGTGAGAAGTTTATGAAGTTCTACGGCATGTCTTCTAAGAGCGCGATGGACAAGCACTCTGGCGGCGTAGCTGGCTACCGCGCAGCTGAAGGTAAAACCGTACTTCTACCTTACCGCGGCAGTGTTCACGGCACTATCCAAGACATCCTTGGCGGTGTTCGCTCAACATGTACATACGTAGGCGCAGCAAAGCTTAAAGAGCTAACCAAGCGTACTACGTTCATCCGCGTACAAGAGCAAGAGAACAACGTTTTCGGTAAAGAGTAATCTCAAGATTATTCGGAAAATACGAATTATAGAGAGCCGCTGATAGCGGCTCTTTTTTTGTCTAAAATTTGCCAAGTGGCGACAAAGTGGCGACAAACTACAGGTTAGTGATTGGGTTATGAATGATTGCTTCTGAAAGGTGACTCTATACTTAGCTTGTTCTTCAGTATGTAGCAGAAGGGCGTGTAGCACTCCGTAAACAGCTTGTTGCATAGTTATTAGTTTGAAACTGGATAACATGCTTAGATACAGAGTAGTTTTTAGGAAGCCCCGATACATCAAAGCCCGTTAGCAATTTTTTACACGTTAATTGAAAGCAATAGTAATGAAAGGCTTACATCTAATATATAAGAAATTACTTTATTTTTTTTATCGCAAATAATAAGGATTATATTGATAAATGAATCCTTATCTGCGAAATTTAATTTTAATGGTGTGTAATTAAAAAGATTCCCTTTAAATTTTTTATAACTCATTGGACACACGTTCGGTTATGCATATAAATTTTTTAATTGACAGGAATGTTGATAATAAATTTATGTTTTTAACATGCGTAACTTAATTAAATGAATGGATTTCTTCATGTGAGAGATTTTTATGTCTATAGAAATAACATTAATGATTATGACAATGGCAGCACCTTCAATGTCAGTTTGTTCCTTGGGCTGGAAAGAGGAGCCTTTTTCTTTAATGTAAGGTGCAGCAGAGGAGGGAAGTGAAGTTGCTCAGGTTCATATGGGATTGATGTATGGTATAGGTCAAGACGACAACAAAGCCGTTTATTGGTATGAAAAATCAGCCAAGCAAGGACATATTGACGGACAGTTTTACCTTGGTTGGATATACGATGAAGGTTTAGATGTGGAGATAGACGATGAACAGCCTATGTACTGTTATCAACAATCCGCAAAACAGGAGCATGCAAAAGCTCAAAATAATCTAGGAAATATGTACCATACAGGGAAAGCTGTGGATAAAAATGACAGAAAAGCTATTCATTTATATGAGCAAGCAGCCCCAAAAGGTATTTTGGAATCCCAATACAACGTTGGTTTACTGTATTTTCTTGGACGTGGGTTGCTAAAGATAATCTTCAAGCGTACGTATGGATGTTTGTATCGCGGGCTAATGGCTATCATGACAATAACAGAATGCTAGAAAAATTTGTTAAAACGCTTACCAATGATGAACAAAATAAAGTTCAAGATATGAGCAAGTTCTATTTGGAATATATCAGTCAAAATTGTAGTAGCTGATAATTTAACTAGCATTGCTAGTGAAATCAGTGCATAACATAGTTAGATGGTATAGATGGCTTTGGTTTTTAGGGAAAGGAAAATAAAAGCGGCTTTAGCCGCTTTTTTAAAATGGCTTTCCACCGTTTACAGCGACCTTATTATCATAAACAATATTACTTGTATACATAATTAGCGCTACTTCATCGTCACCCGATTGGTTTTCCCAAGAGACTGTTCCAAATCCCCATTCAGCTCGATTTGATCTTGGAGCCTTAATTGAAAATTTGTTTGTGGCTTTTGGATCGACAATAAAACTTTCTTTGTATCCCCAATCTAAGAGGTTGATAACATTTCCATCTCGATCGTACAATTTTAAATTAACACTGATGGGGTTATTAGTGATGTTTGTGACATAGAAGAAAGCTGCGTGATTACTTTCCCAAGTTGGGATAATTGTTTTACCACTTCCAGAAAAAGCAGTTTGCGAAAAAAAGAGTGTTAAAGCCAAGAAAAAATACTTCATATTCAACCTTTAGATATTATTGGAAAGGAAGTCGACACTAGCAATTTGGAAAGGCTTATTCATGTTTGATATCTCAATTTTATTCTAAGATACTGACTGAAATGTATTTAATTGAATTTAAGTATGAAAAATGGAAGTAGAATACCAGTAGCCCATTTCAGATTTTCTTGACCTGCATGCAATGGTTTGTTGTATAAAATTTATTCAGATCACCTTGCTTAGTGACGTTGAGTTTCAATTAAGTACACATAAGTATGTACTGAGAGAAGTAAAGTTCAGTTAAGCTATGGATAAGTCTCCTCTCAAAACTCTAGAAGCACGTGTAAAAACTTAGAACTCACTCTCCATGTCTTTTAATACAATATTGCAACTTAATTTTACGTCGCTAAGTTTAGCTTGTAGTGGTGATTTTTGTTGATATTTTAGTTACAGGCTTTAATGTTTTTGGGTAAATTGACGAGTTATAGATAATAGTTAAAAAGCGTTTAATTGATATTTAGTTTGCGTGATATCTTTAGTTCGAAATTAGACGGTGGCGTACGCCCTCCCTTGACGAGGAATAAGGCAATATATTCAACATCTAAAACACTAAGAGAGAATCAAAATGGAAATTGATAGAGGTTCAATTATTGAGTCGCACAGGCTTGCTAGTCCAGGTCTACGTTACTTAGGACAACTCATCGACGGCGTAATTAGCATTTCAATGTTCATTTTTTCGCTTTGGGCTGCCAATTTAATTGGCTTATCCCAAGAAATCGCAAGTTTAATTGCCTTTTTCGGAGCAGCGATATACTTCCTGCTTTCTGATGGCTTAGCACAAGGACAAAGTTTCGGTAAGAAGCTATTAGGTATATCAGTCATTGATTCGGTTACAGGGAAAAGTTGCAGCTTCCCACAGTCATTTTTCCGCAATGTGCTTACGCCACTTATCGGCATGTTTGATGCAGTATTCATTCTTGGTAAAAGAAGACAAAGGCTAGGCGACAAGTTGGCAAACACAATCGTTATAGTCAGGTAGTCGATAAACAGCTCTAGGTATCCTGTGTATATAAAACTATAGATTTTTTCGTGGAGAGTATTTTGAAAGATTATCAAGTGTATCTATTTGATATGGATGGGACGTTAGTGAATTCGGAGCCGCTAAAAGGGAAGGCGCTGGCGTTAGCGTGCGCAGATTATGGCTCAGAGGTTGATTTTAACATTTATAAGGATGTGATGGGTGAAAGCTGGTCAGTAGTGACAGGACATTTCTTTGAAGCGGCATCGATTTATCCGATGTTAGAAGAGTTTAATTCCCATTTTCGCACTCACTACGAGCGTCTTTTATCAGATAACTTAGAGTTAAATACAGGCGCAAAAGAGTATATTGAACAATTAAACAAGACAGGGAAAACATGTGGTGTTGTTAGCTCAGCGGCAACATGGATGGTGGACAACATCCTCGAGACGTTAAATCTTACAGAAGCTTTCGAAATTGTCATTACTCAAGAGCATGTGACCAAGCATAAACCCGATCCTGAAGCTTATAATTTAGCTTTGTCACAGCTAAATGCCTCTCCAGAGAGCACGTTGATTTTTGAAGACTCGACTGCTGGGGTTTTGGCCGGTAAATCAAGCGGTTGTGAAGTTGTCGTGATTAAGCATGAGTTTAATGGCAAAAATGACATGAGTGCAGCTTCTAAAGTAATTGAAGCCTACGATGAAATGTTAGTACAGCAATAAACTTGAGAGTGATTCACAACGCTCGGCATTTTATTCTCAATATCCAAATATTGATGCGTGAGTTTGTTTCGGTACAAGGAGGGAGTTTGAATCAAGAAGCATACTGGGATGAACAGTTTAAAGAAAGTGCTTGTATTTGGGGAAATAGACCAAGTATTACCGCTGATATAGCTTTATCTCATTTCAAAGAAAACCAAGTGCATAGCATCTTAATTCCCGGTGTGGGGTATGGTAGAAATAGTAAGCTGTTTACTTCTAATGGATTCGATGTAACCGGCGTAGAGATATCATCAACGGCTTGTAACTTAGCCCGTAATTATGACCCACGAATAAATTTATTTCATGGTTCGATTTTTGATGTAGAGCTACCAGAAGAAAAATATGACGCCATTTTTTGCTTTGATGTACTTCATTTGTTTCTAGAGAAAGAACGCAGCAGATTCATCGATAAATGCAGTCGCTTTGTAAGACCGAATGGCTTTATGTTCTTTACCGCGCTTTCAGAAAATGATGATTACTTTGGGTGTGGGACAGAAGTAGAAGCAGCTACTTTTGAGGTGAAAGCTGGAAAGTACATACATTTTTTCACCGAACCGGATCTAACGAATAGTTTCCGGCAGTTTACGAAACTTGAAGGTGGTCAAGTCATCGACAGTGTCAGTCATGCTAAGCACGGACAAAAAGCATATGAAGTCAGATATATTTTCGTTCAGAAGTGTTAGCAGGAATCGCATGGTGCTCAGAGGTAGGTGATGGACACGACGATGAATCAGCGTAATAGTGTAAATTGGTACCACTTTGGCTGTTTAACAAGGCGCTATGTATGCTTGATATAAATCTGGGAACGATAATGAACAACTTGTTTACCTATATATTGGCGATGAATGAAGGCTCCGACTGTTTGACGTTCACAGAGGAGACAAATAGAGCCCAAACATTGGAAGAAGACGGCATTATTACCGAAAGCAGTGAGTTAACCGCAAAGTTTATCAACGGTGTTACGATAAGAAAGTTAACTGAACTCGAATCATCAGCTCACTTCTCGGAGGTCGTTTGTGAGGAGTGCTGGATTTCATATGAGGTGATAGAACAACCTAACACTATAAATATTAAACCGAATAAAAAGAACTTTACGAATAAGTGCCAAGAGGCGTTTTGGCTAAAAATCAAGAAGGTACAATCAGGTGTATAGCAATCGCATAAGAATGTTTGGCGACACATGATATTTTATGGTGTTTACGCACAGAGTGGAAATAGGGTGCTCTATCTTACCAACTTGGCTTAGCTTCTGACCTAGGGCCACCAAACACAATACTGTACGCATTCATACTGACACTATGGCTGAAATCGATAATGCCCAGTTATTTTATAGTCAAACAGCATATCTTCAATGACGGTTCCTGCGCCTATATTGTGCACAATTAGTGGGCGCTTTTCTCCATCTGAGTACTTGTCAATCACAATGCCAATATGTGGAAGGTTTCCTGGTAGCATCCACGTAACTATATCCCCAGCTTGGTAAGAAGATGGATTTGAAGATACTGGCAGAGAGGTGCCGTGGCGAGAGAAAAAAGTTTGAAGGTTGGGGACTCTTCTATGGTCAATGTTTCTATCAGTGGTACTAAGCCCCCAGATACGTTTTGAGGGGTATTTATTAAAGTTATCGCGCATATCTTCGTGTACTAAAACTTGAAGATCGATGCCGAGTTTGCGATAACTGCGAATAATCACGTCCGTGCAGACTCCAATCCCTTCAGGAACGTCTCCGTTTGGATAGTTTATACCGTAGTATGAGCCATCATATTGAACATCAAAGGTTGTCCTTTCTTTCGCAGCTTCAGTAAGGAGCTCAGAGAAAGACGCTTCTGCAAGGGCATCCGATGACAACGCCATCGCGATCAATAAAAGAGAGAGTTGCACGAAACCTCCTTGTTTCATGTTTGCTTAGCTACTGGCTCGAATATAACGAAACGCCATTTAGCTTTTGTGCGAGCTTAGTACCAAATGTTTGATATACCTTAATGGCTAAGGTGGAATCGGTGGTTTCATCAATAGCTAAATGAAGTGCGTCATGAATCGCTTGTTTATCGTCAGGATAGAATTTTAAGAGACTTTCTGAGCACTTATCGAGATCCGTGTACCAGCTGTCGTCTTCATGTGCGATGAGATAATAAGCGGTTCGTAATATCTTCTTTGCCATCGATTTACTTTTGATCGCTTCCGTCAAACTTTGGTTATCTTTAATAGCGATGATGAAAGCTGCCAGATCATGATTGAGTTCGTGTGCAATTTTGATATTTGGCTTATGTTTGCAAAAGCCTACGGACAAATCTTCTCCCCAAATGCAACAGCAAGAATGCTTCAACCAAAACTGCCATCGATACTTCTCTCTTGGGTTAAGAACTTCTTCAACATGGCCTGAGTCAAAGTCAATCTTACTGACGATAGGAAATTGCAGCTGAAGATCGAGAGATAGCTGGGCAAGGTACTTGGTATCTGCGTCGTTGATTGGTTCATTAAAGACCAAAGACAGATCTAAGTCTGATAGAAAAGGTATAGCACTGCCTTTTGCGATACTGCCATACAAGTAAACGCTATGAAGCGTGCCACTGAGGCTTGATTGCAATGATTGCAGGGTTGTTTCAATGAGGTGAGTAAACTCAGGTTGAATACGATCTTGTGAGCACGGGTTGATGATGTAGCCTTGATGATCTAATCCGTTATTTTTCAAATATCCATCTCCATATGCGGCCACGCGCTTGTTCGTTATGGGTTTAAACTATCTTTTATTTCGCCAGTAAGTTACGAGAAAGGCGATAGCCGATAGCAACAGGAAAAACCAAGAAAGAGGTATGAAACCAAAAGCCTCAACTAGAAAACCGTTCTCATCTATATATGACGGAGCAGCACGGTAGAGTAGAACACATAAGCCACTAATTAGAACAAAGGTGATACTTAACCAATAGTTTTTTAGATAGTGCATTCTTCACCTTACTTTAAATTTATTACTAATCTAATTAGATGCTACCTACACTATCAAATCTATTTGATGGCGTCGAAATTTAAAGGTGCTTGTTATAAGTGAAATGTTAATTTTCGTTATTGTATTTTTTATCAATTGTCGTGAGCAAGGTTTGATTTTTAGTGCGATGTGATTTCTATCATGTTAAAAAATGCAAGAATGGAATAACAAAAAACAATAATGGGTAAACACACGATGAAAGTGAAAGGTTTCACGTTAATTGAGCTTGTTGTCGTCATCGTAGTACTTGGCATACTTGCGGTGGTCGCGGCACCTAGGTTTTTAGGTGTTACTACAGACGCACATGTCGCATCTGTCCAAAGAAGCGGTGCATCTTTTAAAACGGCGATTAGCCTTGCACACTCTAAAGCGATGGCTATGAATGGTGGTGGTCCGGCGGATAATCTTCAAATCTACGGTGATGGGCCTGAAGATCAACTAGATATCAACCAGTGGGGATTTCCTGCTCAGCAATACCCTCCTTATGAGGAGTTTCCAACGTTAAATAATAGTGCTGACTGTATTTCAGTATGGAATGTTCTCTTTGTTGAACCACCAACAATTTCGACATCCAGCGATGTAAATCGGTCCGAATATCAAGCGAACTATATTAACCCTGGTCAATGCCGTTACAACTATAATACTCTGCCGGAGTTATCCATCTTTTATAACTCGCAAACTGGCGATGTCATTATTGATGACGACCCAGATTCATAACTGATAAAGAGCCGCATTATGCGGCTCTTTTTCTATCGTTAATCATAACCGCTCAATCATCAAACTTTACTCTAGTTAGCGATGTAATACTCTGTCGTGAAATGGCAATTATATCTTCGAGCAGCTCGATATGATGCACCTGTATTGAGACAACTGACTTGGAGATAGAAACCATGAGTATCGTAATTAAAAATGCAAACGTGTTTAACGGTGTGGATGAGCAACTTCAAAAGAACGTAGACATTCTAATTGAAAATAATCTAATCACACAAATCGGGAAAGTGGATGACTCGAAGGCTGAGAAAATCATTGATGCCGAAGGCAAGACGGTGATGCCAGGTCTGATTGATGCGCATGTACACATCACGCTTTCAGCTGGCTTTAATGAACTGGATGGCATGACACGTGAAGAAGTGGCGATTCGCTCAGCGAAAATCTCTGAAGAAATGTTAATGCGTGGTTTTACTACGATTCGAGATGTTGCTGGTAACACCCTTGGTTTGAAGAAAAGCATCGATAATGGCTATGCAAAAGGTCCTCGCATTTTGCCATCAATGGCGGCAATTTCTCAAACTAGTGGTCATTCAGATTACCGTCAAAATCAAGCTCAAGAACGTTTAGCAAACGGGCATGAAGATTCGCCAATGATGAAGTTAGGGGCGATGAAAGTAGCTGATGGCCGAGCGGAGGTGCTCAAAGCGGTTCGTGAACAGTTATTCGTGGGTGCATCTCAGATCAAAATCATGGCTGGCGGCGGTGCATCTTCAACGTTTGATCCACTAGACACGCTGCAATACACACTGGATGAAATGAAAGCCGCTGTTGAAGCTGCTAGTGATTACGGTACGTATGTCGCTGCTCATATTCATACCGCAGATGCAATGCGAAGAGCGGCAGAGGCGGGTGTGATGTCTTTCGAGCATGCAACTATCATGGATGATGATATTGCTCAAACGATTAAAGAGAAAGGCATTTGGGTTATTCCATCTTACTTTACTTCATCTTTGATTGCCGAGCGTAAGATTCCGCTACCAAACGAAGAGACTTATCGCAAAACTGAACGAGTAGGCAAAGCAATGTTTAAATCTGCAGAGCTTATCAAAAAGTACGATATTCAAAACCTTGCGTTTGGTACCGACTGTGTAGGTGAAACCAACGTCCATGCAACGCAATTAAATGAGCTTGGTGCGATTGAAAAAACGTTCGATACCATTACAGCGCTTCGCATGGCAACGTCAAACTGTGGACGCCTATTTGAAATGTCGACATACCAACACCCGTACCAAGAAGGAAAACTGGGACAAATCGTTGAGGGTGCTTATGCAGACTTATTGATCATTGATGGTAACCCCCTTGACGGCGTCGAGTGTGTCGCAAATACAGAGACACAGAAGCTAATCATGAAAGACGGTGTTGTATACAAAAACACTTTATAAATAAGTTGTATTAGTTCCGACTAGATCTGACACTTCAATTTGAAAAGAAGAGAGTTACCCACTTTGATTAAAGGTGCTGAATCCGTAATCAAAGACAATAAGAGGTAGCTCTCATGCTTCATGCTAGCAACCCAATCATCAAACACGCCTTAAGATACTAACAAGCGGCGCTAATCTTCTAATTTCAGCGATTACTTTTGCTGCGTTCATTGCTGGCTTCCTTATATAGAACTGTGAAAATAAAGGTGTTAAGAATTAGGTCGAAAACGAAAGTAGACATTAGGGCGCTTTGGTTCTGGTCTGAATACTTGAAGCATGGATATAGGTAAACAGCAAATACGAACACGATAGAAGAGTAGGCAAGAAATAAAAGCTGCTTTCGAGTAAATAGAGTGACGCCCTTAAAGATGCCAAACATAGCCACCAGCACAAAATACCCGATAAAGAAACTGATAGCGTTAAGCCCTTTCTCAATAAAGTCACCAACGTACTGATAACCGCTTGCTGCAGATAGTGATATCGTAATAAATAAGAATATGATTATTGAAAGGTTTTTATTGGTTTTATCCATGTCGCCTCCTAAAAAAACGACTATAACACGAGGAAAGTGGAGGCAAAAAATTGCTCGATTTTAATCGAGTTAAGCAAGATGTTGCTTGAGCGTAGCTACGGAACTGACATCCACCCCCCTAGCTTCGCTTATTGTATAGAGAAAACCCCCAGCTAGGCTGGGGGTTCCGTAAAGCTTACAGCTATGAGTCAGTTATATAACCCCTTTCAATTTGATAAAAACGTCTTGTGATCTGGCAACTGCAAGAGTTAATTAAGAATTGAAAGGGGTCCCAATGGGGGAAGAAAATAGCTTAGAGCATACGCGTTGGAACTGTAAATATCATGTGGTTTTTGCACCTAAGTACCGAAGACAGGTGTTCTATGGTGAGAGACGAAGGGCAGTAGGAGAGATACTTAGAAAACTATGTGAATGGAAGGACGTGAATATTATTGAAGCGGAATGCTGCGCAGATCATATTCATATGCTTTTAGAGATACCACTGAAGATGAGTGTTTCCTCGTTTATGGGGCATTTGAAAGGAAAAAGTAGCCTGATGCTCTATGAGCGATTTGGAGATTTGAAGTTCAAGTACAGGAATCGAGAATTTTGGTGTCGAGGGTATTATGTAGATACGGTAGGAAAAAACACAGGCAAGATACAAAGATACATAAAGCACCAACTAGAGCAGGATAAAATGGGGGAGCAATTGTCGATCCCGTATTCAGGTAGCCCGTTTACGGGCCGCAGGAAATAGTCATATGCAAATGTCAGATCACTATGCGCCTGCTAGGGCGCTGCCAGTAGGAGAGCCCTATAGGCGCATATGAAAAACCACCGGCTATGCCGGTGGATAATTTTTTATGTGTAAAAAGCCGGCAAGCTTAATTTGTGCTTGTCGTGATGTGGCAATTAATCTCGGCTGCAGGCGGTATATTGAAGATAATTTCCGACAACAGAGAGAAACATTATGTCTCATCATTTCAAAGACTACCGCCCTTTACTAGAACGTTCACTAGAGCATGCGACCGATTACCTAGAGTCACTAGGTGAGCGTCCTGTTGATAAAGAAACCACATCTCAGCAGCTAAGAGAGTTGATTGGAGGTGATTTACCTAGTGGTGGGAGTGAGCCAGAAAAAGTCATTGATAATATGGTGAATGCACTGGATGCCGGCCTAGTAGCGTCAGGTGGCCCCCGTTTCTTTGGCTACGCAATTGGCGGTACATTTCCAGCGTCTTTAGCGGCTGATTGGTTAGTCAGTGCTTGGGACCAGAATGTCCCTTACTATGTTTCTAGCCCTGCGATGGCAGTCGCTGAAGAAACCGCAGCTGAGTGGATGATTGACTTGCTGGGTCTTACACAAGGCTCGGCAGTTGGCTTTACCTCAGGAGCGCAAGAGGCAATTTACACATCTCTGATCACTGCACGTAATTCGTTACTCGCAAAAGCTGATTGGGACGTCGCGACAAAAGGTTTGTATGGTGCACCACGCATCAACGTAGTGGTGAGTGACCAGATCCATTCAACTATCAAGCGAGCGCTTTCCATGATTGGCCTTGGAGTCGAATGTATTAAAAAAGCACCGACAGACAGCAATCTTCGATTGATTCCATCAGAGCTGAACCGAGTTCTGTCTGATTGCAGTGGACCTGCGCTAGTTTGTGCTCAGGCTGGTTGTATCGATTCCGGTGCCTTTGACCCATTTGATGAAATCGCAGATGCGGTCGCAGCGCATGAAAACGCGTGGTTGCATGTTGATGGTGCGATTGGCCTTTGGGCTGCAGCGAGCGACAGCCAGAAACATCTATTGAAAGGCATTGAGCGAGCGGACTCTATTGATACTGATGGTCATAAATGGTTTAACATGCCTTACGATTGCGGCATGGTAATTGTTAAAGACCCTAGCAAAATTACGAGTGCGATGGGTGGTAGTAATATGGGGGATTACTTGAATGATGCCATGGAGAAACCGGACCGAAATGCGATCAACTTTGGCATCGCGGCATCACGACGTGCACGAGGTTTACCTGTTTATGCTGCATTCAAGTCATTGGGTAAAGAGGGTATTGTTGCTCATCTAGACAATTGTGTCACGTTAGCAAAGCGTATGGCAGATAAGTTGGCGCAAGTACAGGGGGTTACCATCCTTAATGATGTGGTGTCTAACCGATTCTCTGCGCAGTTTGGCATTGGTGATGATGAATATCGCAATGAACTTACTGATCGTGTCGTACATCGGTTGCAGCAAGAGGGATTCTTATACCCATCAACATCAGGTTATAAAGGTCTAAAAACCATGTTGTTCTCGGTGCTCAACTATCACACCTCAGAACAAGATATTGATCAATCAGCAGAAAAGATCATTCAAGCCTATAAGGCAGAACTTGCACTGATGTAGTTTCTATTTTAGAACCCTGCCTTTTAAAAACCGCACTTTGTTAAGTGCGGTTTTTGTTTTAACGATTCATGTATGGAAGTAAGTTAACCCTTTCATTCCTGGGCATGTGAAAGTCCGTTTTTGTAGCTGACAGACCTAAGCTCACTTGAGGTAGAGAGTAGGCTCGAAACTCGTGTAAGGGAGTCTGGGTACCTTATTTAGTAAGGCTTCGGTTTAGTGCATGCACTGTTGTGATAGAAATGGTTACTTGAAACGCTTGAGGGCAAATCTCTACAAAAAAGCCACCACTAAACAGTGATGGCTTTAAGGATTTTGGTTCGATTAGTATTTTACAAACAACATCTTTCTTAAGCTATTGCATCGTGATTTATCCAGTGGATCGCCAAGATATTCTCCATCTTCAGCGGCTTTCTTCATCACTAGGGCTCTCGCTCGATCACCGCTGTCTAGGTCTTGATACTCTTCCAGTGTTTTGAGCTTCAATAAACGGTATTTCGATTTGTCTTTGCCAGAGGCGACGCGATCGTAGCAGTAACTCATCGCTCCTGCATTTGCGCCAACCTTGCTGGCGTCGGTAATCGCATTAGCGTTAAAACCAATAGTGCTTGTAAGTAAAATCAAAAGGGCATTACGTGCTTTCATTTCTCTTTCCTAATTCAAACAAGTTGATAAGTAAGATAAAGGGGAATGACTTTCAAAAATTGCCATTTAGCGGCAAGAATAAATACACAAGCAAATTATATTTCATTGTCCTGTGGTGAGTTGGTACAACGAGTAGAATTCACGGCTGAACTGAGGCTCACATCAATGCAATGTGCTTTGACTATCTTCTCAGCATTGACGCTCTATACTTCTATCAGTACTCTCGCTTAAAAGGAAATACCTGAATCAGGAAGTTATGGTTTATGCATAAGTGCATGATTGCATTAAAATTCAAACTCGTAAGCCTTGTTCACCTACAGAGACACTTATGAGATCGATAACCAGCGTACGATTGATTTGTGATACCGCACAGAAGCGAGGTATTCCTTTAGAGGAATGCTTAGCGGGCACAGGGCTGACAGAGCAAGATCTTGTCAAAGACGATCTTAAACTCACCATGCCGCAAGAAGTTGCGGTGATAGAAAACTACGTCAAACTGGCGCCAAGTGAAGTGGGGCTCGGTGCTGAAATAGGTCAGCAAATGCATGTGAATGTGTTCGGCATTTGGGGGTTTGCGATACTAACCAGTCCGACGATGCGTGCGGCGTTCAACACAGCAATCGACTATGTCGCGCTCTCTTTGGTGATTGCCAAACTGACTTTCAAAGAGACGCAAGAAGGTGGTGAGCTGAGCTTTGGCATGTCTGGTTTGTCTGAGCGAGTAACGCCTTTCATCTTAGAGAGGCATACCGCCGTTACGCTTAACTTTATGCGTGAAGCATTACCTTTGTCCGCATTGGAAGACCTTTATCTGAAAACCACGCTAGATAACCCGGAACACATCGACAAACTTAGTCAGGTTCTTGGTATTCATGTTAAAGGCGGGCAATCACACCACGCGTTGGTGATTCCTCATTCTATGCTCAATCAGCCACTGCCAAAAAGCGATCCGGTTACCTTGAAGTTTTGTCTGGAGCAGTGTGATGCCATTGTGGCTCAGGGAGAAGGTGAAGAGAAACAGTGGACCGAGCGCGTGAAAGAAGTGGTTCTCGAAGATATCGCAGAAGAGAAGACGCTCAGTGCGGTCGCGGACAAGCTCTCAATGACAGAGCGAACCTTAAGAAGGCGTTTGAGTGATGAAGGGACAACTTATCGAGAACTGTATGCCAACACGCGTTTGACCATTGCTCGACAGTTACTTGAAGCTTCTTGTTTGAACGTAGAAACCGTCGCATGGCGAGTAGGGTATGCCGAGCCAGCGAGCTTTATTCGAGCCTTTGTAAAGCAGTTCGGTTTCTCACCTGGCAGTATTAAGAAAACGTGTTGATAACAAATAGCCCTAATGACTTTGAGCGTCATTAGGGCTGTTTGGTTCTAGAATTTCTTCAGACGATTCAACTGGAAGTTGGTGAAGAAGTTGAACATCTTATTTCCCCAAGGTGCAGAGATGTACTGGCTCGCATCAAAGCGACCTTTGATCACAATCGATTTTGCTTTCGAGAAGTTCAAGAAGCCTTCTTTACCGTGGTAGTGTCCCATGCCCGAAGGTCCTACACCGCCGAATGGCATATCATCGACCATGGTATGGGTCATCACTTCATTGATACACACGCCGCCTGAATGTGTGTTGTTTACCACTTTCTCAATGCGGCCCTGATCCCAGTCGAAGTAGTACAGGGCAAGCGGTCTATCTTTGCTTTGGACGTATTGAATGGCGTCATCAAGCGTTTCGTAAGGTACTAGCGGCAGAATTGGGCCAAAGATCTCTTCACGCATCACTCGCATGTCGTGAGTGACATTCTTAACCACATGCATAGGCAGTTTACGAGTCCCAGAGAAGTCTTCGTTTGCTGGGTTTATCACCATCACTTCTGCGCCTTTTTGATTCGCGTCAGCAATGTTTTCAGCCAGTCTATCGCGCTGCCTCTCTGTAATAATGGAGGTGTAATCTGGGTTGTCACGCATGGTTGGATAATGCTTGGAGATGGCGTTTTTGAATGCTTCTGCAAACTCATCCACCTTGCCATTTGGCACTAAAATGTAGTCGGGTGAAACGCAAGCTTGCCCAGCGTTGATACCTTTACCAAAAGCGATGCGTTTAGCCGCTTCTTCAATAGGGAAGTCTTCGTGGATGATGGCAGGAGATTTGCCGCCCAATTCGAGAGTCACAGGAGTCAGGTTCTGTGCTGCCGCCTGCATTACAATGCTACCAACCTGAGTTGAGCCAGTGAAAACAATATGATCAAACGGCAATTTGGTGAATTCAGTCGCGACTTCAACGCCACCATTGACCACGACAACCTCGTCAGAGGTGAAATATTCGGAGATCATTTGCTTCATCACTTCACCCGTCTTTGGAGCAAATTCAGAAGTTTTGATCATAGCCAAATTACCCGCCGCCAGCGCGCCAGCCAAAGGTGATAAACCTAAGAAAATAGGGAAGTTCCAAGGCACAACAATCCCAACAACACCGAGTGGTTGGTAATGCACTTTAGTTTTCGCGCCGAATAACATCAAAGGTGTTTTGCGACGAGATGGTTTCATCCACTTACGCAGGTTTTTCTTGTTGTAATGAATTCCTTCAAGAATGGGCAGAAGCTCGATCATTAAGGTTTCAGCACTTGAGCGCCCATTGAAATCTTGATCTACCGCGTCTATGAGACGGTCTTGATAGGCTAACAAAGCCGAGTGCAGTCTTTGAAGACGTTCAATACGCATGCCAGCGCTTGGATTTGGAATGGTTAAGAAAGCACTTTTCAATGTTTCTAACGTTGGACGAAGCGCCGCTTCTGGTTGGTCAATGTCGTAAAGTGGTTGAGCTGACATATCTGACTCCTCATTAGTATCTGCGTTTATGGAATTCAGTATGTCTTTAGCAAAGTGAACTTCACATGTTGATAGCGGACATTTTATTGTCCAAACCGGACAACAAAAACAAAGAATGTCATCAAACTGAACGATCTTGACTGCCACAAGGTGTTTACATCCTAGTGCAATGAACTTGATGTGATGAAGTGGTATGCCATTCCTTGGTCAATTAACAAACTTAAAAATAAAATGTGTAGAAAATATTTGAGCTCATTGTATTTGTCTTTGTTTGTACTTTTGATAAGAACGGGGCTTTCATGAGTCTTTGTATCTATAATTTGCGTTATAAAAATTCTATTTATTGATTTTAAAGGTTTTTATTTTTCTGTTTTTACGTATTAAATCTTCGTAAGTTCTATCTTTTCTCAAGTTTTAGTAATGATTGTAGTCGAAATGATTCGGCTGTATCTGTCATTTTTTCTAGATAATTAGTTTGAGTTCGAACTAAATTTAAGGCATTTTATATTTAACTAACCGCTCAATTAAAAATAACAAGGATGCAAAATGCCCAAGGTTGGGATGCCTGAAATCAGAAAACCGCAGCTAGTCAAAGCGACGATGTCGGTCATCGACAGAGTAGGTTTGCACGCCGCGAGTATCTCGTTGATCAGCAAAGAAGCAGGGGTATCAACAGGGATCATTAATCACTATTTCGGTGGAAAGCACGGCTTGTTAGAAGAGACCATGCGTGAAATCCTGCGCCAGCTTTCTGCCACCATCAAAGAGAACCTAAGCCAGCTGCCGGCTGATGCGCATCATCAACGTATTAATGCCATCATCGACGGCAACTTTGTGGGTTTCCAAGCCGAGAACCAAGTGGCAAAAACTTGGTTGGCATTCTGGTCGTACTCTATGCATGACGCCCAGCTCAAACGTCTGCAACGAGTGAATGAACGACGCCTCCTTTCTCACCTAAAAAAAGAATTAAAAGCTTTGCTGGATAATGACCAAGCAGAGCTAGTAGCGCATGGTATTGCGTCACTGATTGATGGCATTTGGCTGCGCGGAACGCTCAACCCGCAAGGCATCGATGCCGAGAAAGCTCGCGTCATCATTAACGACTATCTCGACAAACAACTCACGTTCTATTCAAAACTAAAATAAAGAGTCAAACCTTCAAATGGATATGAAAGCACACTACATCGATGGTGCCATGCACCTAGGATGCTCAGAAGAACACTTCACCACATACAATCCAGCCAATGGTGAACCGCTTGCAAATGTGAAGCAGGCTAACCAGCAAGACATGCAAGCAGCAATTGAATCTGCCAAACGTGGTTTTGCGATTTGGTCTGCAATGACGGCGACAGAACGAAGCCGCATTTTGCTTAAAGCGGTGGCGCTACTTCGTGAAAGAAACGATGAACTGGCGGCACTAGAAGTCGCGGATACGGGCAAGCCAATTCAGGAAGCGAATTGCGTAGACATTGCAACGGGCGCGGATGTCATTGAATACTACGCAGGTCTTGCGCCTAGCATGCATGGCGAACAACAACCGCTGAATGAATCACAGTTTTTCTACACTCGCCGCGAGCCTCTGGGTATTTGCGCGGGTATTGGCGCATGGAACTACCCAATTCAAATCGCAATGTGGAAATCTGCCCCTGCACTTGCTGCGGGTAATGCGATGATCTTTAAACCATCAGAAGAAACCCCGTTAACTGCACTCAAACTAGCAGAAATCTACAGTGAAGCGGGATTGCCAGATGGCGTGTTCAACGTCATTCAAGGTGATTACCGAGTAGGGCAGATGCTCACCGCACATCCAGACATCGCTAAAGTCTCTTTCACGGGTGAATCGGGTACGGGCAAAGTCGTGATGGGTGATAGCGCCGCGACGCTGAAGCAAGTCACAATGGAGCTTGGCGGTAAGTCTCCAATGCTCATTTTTGATGATGCCAAGCTAGACGATGCGGTTTCTGCTGCAATGGTCGCAAACTTCTACACCCAAGGTGAGGTCTGTACACACGGTACTCGCGTGTTCGTTCATGAAGGTATTTATGATGAATTTGTCGCTCAGCTTAAGAAGCGTACTGAGCTGCTGGTGGTTGGCGATCCACTCGATGAACAAACTCAAATTGGCGCGCTAATTTCCAAAGAACACGAATCAAAAGTTCTTTCCGCAATTGAACAAGCGAAAGCAACCAAAGCAACGTTGCTGACTGGTGGCTACAAAGTCACAGAAAACGGCTTGGCGAGTGGTAATTTTGTTGTGCCAACGGTTTTCATTGATTGCGAAGACGACATGCCGCATGTGCAGCAAGAGATCTTTGGTCCCGTAATGTCAGTGCTTAAGTTCAGTGACGAAGACGAAGTGATTGCTCGTGCTAACAACACTGATTACGGGCTTGCGGCTGGTGTGTTTACACAAAACTTATCTCGTGCACACCGCGTCATTCACCAAATCCAAGCAGGAATCTGTTGGATTAACACCTGGGGTGACTCTCCAGCTGAAATGCCCGTTGGCGGTTACAAACTGTCTGGCATTGGACGTGAAAACGGCGTCGAGACCCTTAAGCATTACACCCAAACCAAGAGCGTGTTAGTGCATTTGGGTGATTTCGACAGCCCTTACGCGTAATCAGTCTGGAGGATTTGTAATGCAACAACACTACGATTACATCATCGTCGGTGCTGGCTCGGCAGGCTGTGTTTTGGCGGATCGCCTGAGTGAAAGCGGTCAGTACCAAGTCTTGCTGTTGGAAGCGGGTGGCTCAGACAAGAGCATCTTCATTCAAATGCCAACGGCGCTGTCTTACCCAATGAACACTGAAAAGTACGCATGGCAGTTCGAAACTGTTGTGGAAGAGGGATTAGACGGACGCCAACTGCATTGTCCACGCGGCAAAGTTCTGGGCGGTAGCTCTTCGATCAACGGCATGGTTTATGTTCGTGGTCATGCCTGTGACTTTGACGAATGGGAAGTAGAAGGCGCGAAAGGCTGGAACTACCAAGCGTGCCTGCCGTACTTCCGTAAAGCGGAAACGTGGACAGGTGGCGCAGACGAATACCGTGGCGACAGCGGTCCGGTAGGTACGTGCAACGGCAACGACATGAAGCTGAATCCACTTTACCAAGCGTTTATTGAAGCAGGTAAAGACGCAGGCTACCCAGAAACGCAAGATTACAACGGCTATCAGCAAGAGGGCTTCGGTCCAATGCACATGACGGTAGACAAAGGCGTGCGTGCTTCCACCTCTAACGCTTACTTAAGCCGTACAAAAAAGCGCAGCAACTTCACCTTGATGAAAGGCGTAACTGCTCACCGTATTTTGCTTGAAGGCAAGAAAGCGGTCGGCATTGAGTTTGAGCAATCTGGCAAAATCAAACAGTGCTTTGCTAACAAAGAGGTTGTGTCGAGTGCGGGTTCCATCGGCTCGGTACAACTGCTGCAACTTTCGGGTATTGGTCCTAAGACTGTACTTGAAAAAGCGGGTATTGAAGTGAAACACGCTCTCGAAGGAGTGGGTAAGAACTTGCAAGACCACCTTGAAGTGTATTTCCAGTATCACTGCAAACAGCCGATCACGCTAAACAGCAAGTTAGGTTTGATCAGCAAAGGTTTGATTGGTACGGAGTGGATTTTGACGCGCAAAGGTCTGGGCGCAACCAACCACTTTGAATCGTGCGCTTTCATCCGTTCTCGTGAAGGATTGAAATCGCCAAATATTCAATATCACTTCCTACCAGCAGCAATGCGTTATGACGGACGCGCGGCATTTGATGGTCACGGCTTCCAAGTGCATGTTGGTCCAAACAAGCCAGAGAGTCGCGGTAGCGTAGAAGTGGTTTCTGCTAACCCAAATGACAAACCAAAAATCGAGTTCAATTACATCTCGACGGAACAAGATAAGCAGGATTGGCGAGACTGTATTCGTCTAACGCGTGAAATCCTGAATCAACCTGCAATGGATGCGTTCCGTGGTGAAGAGATCCAACCGGGTCTTAACATCACCAGCGACGAAGCGATTGATGAATGGGTGAAGCAAAACGTGGAAAGTGCTTACCACCCATCGTGTAGCTGCAAAATGGGCGCAGACAGTGATCCAATGGCAGTTCTGAATGAAGCCTGCCAAGTGCGCGGCATTGAAGGCTTGCGTGTGGTGGATTCATCCATCTTCCCAACCATTCCGAATGGCAACTTAAACGCACCAACCATTATGGTTGCAGAGCGTGCCGCGGACATGATCTTGGGGAACGTACTCGAACAATCGAATAACACACCAGTTTGGATTGCTCCGAACTGGCAAGAGACGCAAAGAATGCGTCCGCCGAAAAGAGACTTAAGCTCAATCTCATAAAGTCAGTAGGGTCTATTTACCTTTCGAGCTGATTTTTGCAGCGAATTGTTGGGTATTTATGCAAGGCAGAGACTTTGCTATGTAGCTAGCCTACATGAGAAGTCGATAACGCAGTAGAAATGACCAACAAACGCTGCCCAAAGGGTTCGGTTAAAATCGTTTTATGCTTTGTTAAGGCGTATTTGCTTAGAGTGACTAGGCGACACACTCCTGCCTCGCCTAAAACGATTTTATCTCGAACAAAAATTAACCGCGCAAGGTCAACAGACCCTGATCATTACAAGGAATTTAAACATGTCTACGATGACAAAAATCTTTTCATCTATCGCGCTGAGTGCAGTAGCGACAGGTGCCTACGCTAACCAATGTGAAACCGTTCGATTTGCCGATGTAGGCTGGACGGACATCACTGCAACCACTGCAGTTACCTCTGAGCTACTAAAAGGCTTGGGCTACAAAACCAAGACCGATCTTCTGTCTGTACCTGTGACGTACTCTTCAATGGCAAACGGCGACATTGACGTATTCCTAGGTAACTGGATGCCGACCATGGAAGGCGATATCGCCAAGTACCGTGAAGCTGGCACAGTGGAAACCGTTCGTGCAAACCTTGAAGGCGCGAAATACACACTAGCTGTGCCAAAGTATGTGTATGACGCAGGCGTGAAAAGCTTTGCTGACTTGGTAAAACATGCCGACAAATTTAAAGACCGCATCTACGGCATAGAGCCGGGCAACGATGGCAACCGTTTGATCCAAGATATGATCGACAGCGATGCATTCGGCTTGAAAGACTTCAGCCTAGTGGAATCAAGCGAAGCAGGCATGGTGTCTCAGGTGTCTCGTGCTGTGCGTCGTAACCAATGGATCGTTTACCTAGGTTGGGCACCACACCCAATGAACAGCAATGTTGAGATGGAATACCTATCTGGCGGTGACGACTTCTTTGGTCCTAACTACGGTGGTGCAAATGTCTACACCAATGTGCGCCAAGACTACCTATCTGAGTGTCAAAACGTGGGTCAACTGCTTAAGAATCTAGAGTTCAGCTTAGAGATGGAAAACCAGTTGATGGAAGCGATTCTAAACCAAAAACAGAAGCCAGCGAAAGCAGCGCAAGAATGGTTGAATGCTAACCCACAACAATTTGAAGCGTGGCTAGAAGGCGTTAAGACGCTAGACGGCAAAGATGCAAAACAAGCGATTACTTCTTACCTAAAAACAAACGCTTAATCATTCCTCTCTTTAGGAAAAGGTGGGCAGCGATGCCCGCCTATTAACACAAAGGTTTTATTGTGAATTTTATTACGGACAACAAACTTCCGTTGGGCGAATGGATGGAAACAGGCGTGGATTGGTTAACCATGAACGCGTCGGGTTTCTTTGATGCTATCTCTATTTTTCTCGAAACCATCATTCTATTCGTGGTGGATATTTTCAAATGGATGCCACCGGCAGCACCAATCATCATGACCGCAGCGATTGCGTGGTTCCTACACCGCAGCATTCCTCTAGTTGTGTTTATCGTGCTGGCGCTGCTGACTATCCTTAACCTCGGCTACTGGCAAGAAATGCTGGAAACCTTTGTTCTCGTCTTCGCTGCGACAACGATTTCCGTATTAATTGGCGTGCCGCTAGGCATCATGGCGGCGCATCGCCCGTGGTTGTATACCTTATTGCGCCCGATACTCGATTTAATGCAGACCGTACCAACGTTTGTGTATCTGATCCCAACATTGGTTCTATTTGGTTTGGGCATTGTTCCGGGGCTGATTTCCACCATTATCTTTGCCATCGCCGCGCCAATTCGTCTGACTTACCTTGGTATCACCAAAGTGCCAGAAGAGTTGATTGAAGCGGGTAAAGCCTTTGGTGCAAGCCGCATGAAATTGCTATTCAAAGTCGAACTCCCGGCGGCTCTGCCAAGCATTATGGCGGGTGTGACCCAGTGCATTATGTTGTCGCTTTCTATGGTGGTGATTGCTGCGCTAGTCGGTGCGGATGGTCTGGGTAAACCAGTCGTACGAGCACTGAACACCGTGAACATTTCTCAAGGCTTTGAAGCGGGTTTAGCGATTGTTTTGGTCGCGATTATTCTCGATCGCCTATGCAAAGCACCAAACCAAAAGGAGGCATAACATGGATGCAATTACGATTGAAAACCTCGACGTTGTGTTTGGGCAGCAGCAAGAGCGCGCATTGGCGCTTTTAGACCAAGGTAAGTCTCGCCAAGAGATCATTGATGAAACTGGACAAGTGGTTGGTGTTGATAAGGTCTCAATGAGCGTCAAACAAGGTGAGATCTGCGTATTGATGGGGCTTTCAGGTTCGGGGAAATCCAGCTTGCTTCGTGCCGTTAATGGTTTGAATGAGATCTCTCGCGGCTCCCTCAAAATCAAAGATGGCGAAGACATGGTGGAGCTTGCCAGTTGTGACGAACAGACTTTACGTAACTTGCGTACTCACCGTGTATCGATGGTGTTCCAAAAGTTTGCGCTTATGCCGTGGTTGACCGTATTGGATAACGTGGCGTTTGGTCTTGAGATGCAAGGCATGGGCAAAGCTGAGCGTCGTAAAAAAGCGCGCGAACAACTAGATATGGTTGGGCTAAGAGAGTGGGAGAGTAAGTTCCCGCATGAGCTTTCTGGCGGCATGCAGCAACGCGTTGGTTTAGCTCGCGCCTTTGCTATGGATACTGACATCTTGTTAATGGATGAACCGTTCTCTGCGCTCGATCCTCTGATTCGCGCTCAGCTTCAAGATGAATTAATTCAACTGCAAGAGAAGCTCAACAAGACGATTTTGTTTGTGAGCCATGACTTAGACGAAGCACTGAAAATCGGTAACAACATTGCCATTATGGAGTCGGGCAAACTGATCCAACACGGCAAGCCTGAGCAAATCATCCTTGCGCCAGAAAACGAATATGTGGCAGATTTTGTAGCCCACACTAATCCGCTTAACGTGTTGAAAGGTCGTTCACTGATGCAAGCCTGCACCGAGCTTAAGCAGCAAAATGACCGCGTATTGGTGTGTGCAGATAAGCAGATTTGGGTCGAGCAAGAGCCGAAAGGTGTAACGCTGGTGGATTCCGATAAGTCATTGGTGAATTGGGAAAGCGATTTAACCACACTCGACGACATCGGTGAAAGTACGGTCGTTCAAGCTAACCCAGACATCAGCATGCGTGAGGCGATTGAACTGAAGCAGCGCAGCAATCAACCTATCTTGCTGGTGGAAGAGAACAAGTTAGTGGGCGTATTGAGTGATAACGAGTTGTACGATGCGCTGCTTGGTAACTTTAAGTCCAAGCAAGTGGCGTAGCTATTTCTTATCCCAAACGTTTGTTACCTTCTTAAAATAAAAAAGAGCCGCACTGATCAAGTGCGGCTCTTTTCAATTCAACGTCTGTTGTTGCTAAAGCTCTAGTTTTGCGTCAACACAGCTTTCGAAGTCGTCCAAATCACAACCTTTTTTGAAGAATTCCATTTTCTGTTCTTTAGTGTCAGCAAGTTTTGCTGCCGTGCGACAGCCAGAAACATCACCTAAATCACAGCTTTTTGCGTAGTAAAGTTGCGCGCCTACTTTATCACGAATGCGCTCTAGACCACGCCATGCAAAGTTGTAACAAGCTTGTGCGTCGTTGTTTTCACAACATGCAGTATGAGCTTCTTGTAGTGGTTTAGGGAAAAGTTCTACTTGCGCATCACAAACTTGCGTCACTTTCGCTGGCATTTTTGGTGGCACTTGAACGAAGAAGTTTTTCTCTGCGATGATTTCATCATTCAGCTTAACTGCCACTGTCCATTTACCGTTTGCAAGTTCTGCTTCTGATTCAAACTGCCACATTGCAAAGTTATCACGACCAAAGTAAAGCGTATCGTTCCAGCTGCTTTGAGTTGAGCCATTGATCTCAGGGTGAGTCACTTCAACGATAACCGGTAGGCTCTTATAAACTTTTCCTTCGGTTGCATCTGGTGTCATCGAAACTGACTGAGTTGCCGTGTAGCTAAAGCCAAAGAAGTTGCCAATTTCTGCAGGAACCGCGAAGCCTTTTTGGAAGTTATAACCAACAAGCTGCTTGTTTTTAAAAGCAGGCGTTGCAAGGCCAGACTTATTGATCTTAGCTGTCGCTCCAACCTTAACTTTGTTTTCAGATGTTTGCTCAACGTTAGTTTGTTGGTTGTTTTGCTCTTCTTTAGTGGTAGCACAACCACCAAGTAAAATAGAAAGGGAAATTAGGCCAAGTACTGACGCTTTACTGCTGATCATTATAATCCTGCTTATTTTGTGGGAGTTATATCGAAGTTTTTATTTGCCAAACAATGCTTTAGATTGGGAGGCTTTAAAGTGAGCGCGCAGTATATAGAGGAGAAACACTCAAGACAATTTGCTTGACTGCCAAGTGTTCAAAGTTTGAGGTTTATATAAAATTAAGCTTAATTTGGTGAGTTTTCGATTAATAGTGGATTCGTAAAACGAGAGGAGAGCCGTATAAACGACTCTCCTTAAGAAAACCAACTCGACTTATGACTTACAGAGTAGTAACCACGTCATCGATGTGAAGGCGTGCTTTAGGCAGGCCGTGGTTGTAGTCTTCGCCATCTTTGTGGTAACCGATTGCAAGTGCAACTTCACATACGTGACCGTCGAGTTCTGTTTTGAATTCTTCGCCGATCAATGTTGGGTCAACACCTTCCATTGGAGTAGAGTCAATACCTAGACGCGCTAGTGTGTGCAGTAGGTTACCAAGCGCGATGTAAACTTGCGCTTTAGTCCAACCGCCGTTGTAGCCATTCTCGTCTGTGTTTGCTTCAGCGAAAGCGTAAGCACCCATGAACATGTCGTACATCTCTGCTGGTAAGTGACCAGAAGTTACTTCGGCATCAACGCGCTTCGCGAATTTCTCTTTAGTGAATTTTGGATCGTACGCCAGCAGAATAGTGTGAGACGCGGCTTTAGCATGCGGTTGGTTAAACTGGTGCATGTTAGCAAACGTATCGTGGAAACGCTGTTTCGCTTCGTCGCTCTCAATTACGATGAATTTCCAAGGCTGAGAGTTGATAGAAGACGCAGATAGGCGGATTGCTTCTTTGATGATTGCCATATCTTCTTGAGAGATGCGTTTCTCTTCGTCGTATTTTTTAGCTGTGTAACGGTTGTTTAGGTCTGTAATGATTTGATGAGACACGTTGATATCCTCTTAAAATTATTCAACAAATGAGGATGCGCTTAGCATCGACAACCATGCGTACCTCGAAAGTGAGTCCATAATATCGACTTTTATCGAATTGATAATACGTGTTTCGTTTAAATCACTTTCTATTTTTTATTGAAAATCGAATTTGAACGCCTAAAAGGCAGGTTGGCATTCTCCGTACGCCGACGTTCAGAAACCGCAGAAACCACCAACGAGCTTGGTAGGATTATCAAATTACATTCATAATGAAAATAGATAAGTTGGTTGGAGGCTAGGGTATGAACGTAATCGAGGTATTTAACGACAGCTACGAACGCTGCGTAATCCATGAGGACTTCTTTGATTTGTTCTATGAGAACTTTTGGTCGAAAGGTGAGAACTTCAGACAAAAGTTCGATGGCGTGGACATGAAAAAGCAAATCCGGATGCTTAAAGGATCTATTGTGTTTGTGATGATGGCAGACACCTCTGTAGATGCTCGAGATATGATGCGGAAATACGGCAATAAGCATGGACACAACAATATTGGCGTCGCCCCTGAAGACATTGATGTCTGGTTTGAAAGCCTGTTAGAAACCGTCGCCCAATGTGATGCTGACTTTGATGAAAGGGTAGAGTACGCGTGGCGTCACTGCTTTGAAACTGGGTTGGCAATTATGAAGAAAGAGTGCACCGACGCTTAAGTGCAATCAATGTTGAATTGGTAAAGAGAGTAGAATACAGCTACTCCCTTTTTTCTTTTTCTACTTGCCTCTATAGCGGCTACTAGGCTTACTCTTTCCCTTCTTCCGACTCTCCCTGATTTTTCTTCACTGCTTTGGCGATATCGGAGACCGCTTCGACGAGATTAATCGGCATCGGGAAGATGATGGTCGATGTCTTGTCTGTGGTGATTTCAGTGAGCGTCTGCATGTATCGAAGCTGCAACGCGTTAGGTGCTTCGTTGAGCATTTCTGCCGCCTCTTTTAGCTTATTGGATGCTTCCAATTCACCAGTTGCGTGGATGATCTTCGCACGGCGGTTACGCTCGGCTTCGGCTTGGCGGGCAAGGGCACGCACCATGCTGTCGTTAAGGTCGACATGTTTCACCTCTACCGTTGCGATTTTAATTCCCCAGTCATCTGTTTGTTGGTCGAGAATGGATTGCAGGTCTTTGTTGAGGCGCTCTCGTTCAGAAAGCAACTCATCCAACTCATGCTGACCTAACACTGAGCGCAACGTCGTCTGTGCAAGTTGGCTGGTGGCATCGCTGTAGCTTTCGATGTTATTGATGGCCATTTGCGGATCGACGACTCGAAAATAAACCACTGCATTGACACGCACAGAGACGTTATCACGGGTAATTAAGTCTTGGGTCGGAACATCCAATACAATGGTTCGTAGGTCAACACGAACCATTTGTTGAATAAATGGAATAAGGATTATCAACCCTGGACCTTTCACCTCTTGAAAGCGTCCTAAGAAGAAGACGACGCCACGCTCATATTCGCGCAGCACTTTGAACATTTGCGTTGCCAGTGCAAACAGTAAAACCAGTATAACGGCAACAGTGTAGAGCATCATAATCGCCTCCTATCCTTTAGGGCGGTCATTAGGCTTCACAGTTAAGGTCAGCCCTTCCACGTTTATTATGGTGACTTGGTCACCTTGTTTGAGTTGTTCCCTTGCTTTGGCTTTCCAGAGTGCGCCTTCTAACTGCACTCGACCTGTGCCATCGATAAAGTCATCACTTACAATGGCTAGTTTTCCTGGGTAGGCTTCTAAACCTGTTGTGGCTTTCCTGTTTCGTATTCTCAGTAATAAACCTACGGTAATGATGATCAGTGCGCCGGAGAAAATCGCTATTCCGAATATGAGAGGAAGGGCGATTTGAAAACCAGGTAGCTCGCTGTCCATCAAGAAAACGGAACCCAGCACAAATGCAACAACGCCTCCCAGCCCGAGTACGCCAAAACTTGGGCTGAAAGCTTCCGCGATCATCAGCGTGATACCGAGTAAAATAAGCCCCAAGCCCGCATAGTTTACTGGCATCATTTGTAGGGCGTACATTGCTAGTAGTAAGCAAATGCCTCCCAATACGCCGGGTAAACCGATACCAGGATTGTAGAACTCAAGTAATAGCCCATAAATACCAATGAGCATCAATATGTAAGCCACATTTGGGTTAGTGATAACGGCCAACATTTCTGCGCGCCAGTCAGGGACGCGTTCAATGAATACGGGATTTTCTAGTGACAACGTCACGTCCATGCTGTTTAACTTGATGCTTTTGCCCGAAGCTATCTTTACCAACTCTTGCGGAGAGGCTGCTATGTAATCAATGACCCCGAGCTCTAGAGCCTCTTGTGCATCGAGGCTTGCTGCCTCACTAACCGCTTTTTCGGCCCATTCTGCGTTCCTACCGTGAAGCTTAGCGAGCCCCTTTATATATGCTTTTGCGTCATTGACGACTTTCTTTTCCATTGTGGTTTTTGTGGTGACTTTATCGGACGATTGCTCAGGAGCAGCCTCTTCCTTGTTTTCATCGCTTTCTTTTTCTGAAGAAGGTTGTTGAGGTGCACCGCCAAGGGCGACAGGCGTAGCAGCTCCTAAATTGGTCGCTTCAGCCATGGCGGCAATATGACTTGCCAGAAGAATATAGGTACCAGCACTAGCTGCGCGAGAACCAGAAGGCCCAACCCAAGTCGCCACGGGAACGGTGGAGGTAGTGATTGCTCTGATGATATCTCTCATTGAGCTATCTAGGCCCCCTGGGGTGTCCATTTTCAAGATGACTAGATCAGCACCTTCTGCGTTTGAAAGCTCGATTTCACGAACTAGGTAATCACTGATTGCGGGGCCAATAGCGCCTTTGACCGGAACTACCCAGATTTCACTCGCGGCATTAACGTTACTTGTGACGAGTGTAAAAAATAGGGCAAGCCAAGCATATAAATGTCTCATAGAGCCCTCCTTGTGCAATAACTAAAGTATAGTTATTGCAGGGCTAATCCTCGGAAATTGTTAGTAATAAGCTGTAAATGAATATGTACAAAAAAAGCGCCACTAGTTTTTGCTAGTAGCGCTTCGGCTTTTTAGAGGGGGTTAAAGTGATGAAAACTGATCCAAGATGTCTTGCTTTGGCATCGGTTTGTAGAAGTAAAAACCTTGGATTACATAGATACTCTACTCCTTGAGGCTCCCTAAAATTTCACTTTGATACATTTGTAAGTAATTGATCGTTTGCTATTTAAGGTACAATTCAAAGGAGTGTTTTAAAACCCCTACAGCGACAAGGGGTTAACTGAAACTGTTGGTTGATAGTCGAGATGATTTGAATATGATGAGTTCGTCATCGGGAATTTTTAGGAAATGTGATGCTTGTAGTTCAAAGGCTTTTAAAGCTTGCCGTAATTTGTGCGATTTTCTTTACCGTGTTTGACCTGATTCAATACGGTCATATTACGTGGATTGATCGTTTGATAGGAAGGTAAGTTTCTTCTATGGAGCCAGTTCCGTTGGCTCCGCTATGATCAATACTGCTTCTTTTTTTCATTCAATTCAGCCTGAATGCTGATTTCTAGTGCTCTATTGTAAAACTTAAGATAGTTGGTTTTTTCTAGCTCTTCGGCACTTACCAACTGTTGGATAATGGTATCGCAGCGTTGAATAAGAGCTTGAACTTCCAAAGCCGTTTTGTCTGAGGGCCATGCCCGAGTTAGGATTTTGATAATGTTTATGCAAACGGTACGCAGCATTGGGCATCGAAGTTGAAGCTCGATTAATGCATCCAATAGTGCTGGATAATCTTCCTCATGCGCCCTTATTTTTGTGTATTGCTCCTGCATCCAAGCCTGACGTGCACGGTTCTCAGCTTCTAGCGTTTGTCCTAGGGTAATTTTGCTCGATAGTATGGTATCGCTCGAGTCAGTCTGCAGGTTATCAAAGCACCAAGTAATTGCGGTCGCAAACTCAGTCTCAAAGTTCATTTCATGTAACAACCAAGCGAGATGGTATTGGGCGTAGAAATGACGAAATGGGTTTCGACGATAGAGATCGCTCAGTACTTTGAAGGCCTTCATATAGTTGCCATCTTCAGCGGCAATATGCGCAGCAATGAGGTCGAGCTCATCCTGAAATTGGAACCCTTCAGCACTGGTTACTAGAGCTTTAAAATGTGCTTTTGCCTGGCGTAACAAATCATCACGGCCGCTGAGTTTTCTGTGGCAATACAGTAAAATTCGGATGAGATTCATCTTACTGTAAGCATTATTACGATAGGTATCTTTGTTGATTTCTAAATAGTTGTAATAATGATCAAGCGCCAACTTGTATAATCCTTCTGAAAGACACAAGTTCACGATAACCAGTTCTCGTTCCGAGTTACCTTCCACTAATTTGTTTGCGAGTGCTAAGTGTTTAATGGCCTCTGGAATCTCTCGCTTAACAATCCCATAAGCTGCCGCGCATTCGCGTATCTGAACGTTATTCGGTGAGCTTTTAAGTAGCTCTTGCACAATGTGTTGTGCTTCATCTGTTTCCCCCAGCATCATTAGAGAGTTAGCTAAGCCTACTTTTGCCCAGTTAACCTCTTTTCGATCGATGACTTTCTGATAAACCACTTTTGCTTCTTCATGCAATTTAAGCTTTGTTAAGAAGTCTGCGCGAAACTTCTCCACGATAAAGTAATATTCGGGATGGAAAGGAGACAATTCATCGCAGGCAAGTAAGCCTGCATTCCAGTTATTTTCTAGCTCCGCTTTATAGATATCTTTAAGGGCTTCCTTACGGCGAATCGCGGAAGATATCCGCTCTTTTAAAGTCACGGAGTTAAATGGTTTCAGTAGATATTCATCCGGCTTTAACTCAATGATAGCGCGCACGATGGATGCTGAGTTTTCCCCTGTGACAAGAATGAACAAGGTTTCTGGTCGAATCAGCTTAAGGTGCTTCAACTCTTCGAACAGTTGTTTGCCATTCATGCCTTTACCAAAGTTATAGTCGCAGATAACAACGTCTAGTGTTTCACGTTGAGCGATGGTTATCGCCCCTTTGGCAAGCCTAGCACTAAGAATGCGTTTGTCTGAAAATCCGAGTTTAGTCAGCATGTTTCGTAAAGTCAGCACAACGACAGGGGCATCATCTACGATTAAAACATTGAGTTCAGAAAATGATTTGTTACTCATGAAATTTAATATCAACAAAACAACAGCAGTGGATAGAAACGCTCCAAGCTTGCGCGTTAGAGCAATTCAATCAGTTGAGAAATAGGTAGGGGCTTTGATGCAATGTAACCTTGAAAAAGGTCTACCCCAATTTCGTTTAAGTAAGTCAAAGTCGCATGGTCTTCAACGCCCTCTGCAACGGAGCGTAATCCGAGTGACGTAGCAAGTTGCACACAGGCCGCAATTAGCTGGCGGCTTTTGTAATTTTGAACCGCATTACCAATAAACTTCTGATCAATTTTTAGTTCAGTGAATGGTAACGTCGCCAATTGGCTCAAAGATGAATAGCCCGTCCCGAAATCGTCAATCGCTAACCCAACTCCTCTCAGTCGTAAATTGGCTAAATTGGCCAATGAAATAACGCATGAGTTATATACCTCATCTTCGGTTAATTCGAGAGTTAGCCGTTCCACCGCAAATTGAGAACGCTCACAGAACTCTAGGAGTTGTTCGCTCATTGGTGTTTGCAGCGTCTTTTGATTCATGTTTATTGAAAGCAGCAATTGGTTATCGAAACGAGATAGATCGTTTAGTGCGGTTTCTAATGAGACCCAAAACAATTTGTCCAACATGTTGTGTTTGGTCATTGCGCTAAGAAACGCATTTGGCCCCAACACACCATGTGTAGGATGTTCACAACGAATCAGCGCTTCAACACCAATGATCTTGTTGTTAGATACTTGGTATTGGGGCTGGTAGTAATTACGAAACCAGCCTTGGTCAAAGCCTTGATTAATATCCTCAACGGAGAGCGAGACCATTTGCTTACCCGAATCTGATGGCGAAGCGATAGCCTTAAAGTCAGACAATATGTCTTCTAAGGTACCTAAAGCGATGGGCTTAACTAGGGAGCGAACAAAGCAATAGCCAGCGGACACGCACATACTATAAGTAATATCGACGACATCTTTGTTTGCCGCGCTAAGAATCACCACGCCGGTAGGGCGCTGAGCTTCAGATAGTGACGATAGTAAGTCAATGCCATTTAAACCCGGTAAGTTTAAATCACAGAACATCAGGTCGATTTGTTGCTTGGCACACAATGGAGCGACCTCTTTGCCGGAATGCAGCAGCTGAATGTTGGCGCTAGTGTAACGGCTCAGTAAAATCTTCAGGTTTGTCGCTTGTAGAATATCGTCTTCAACAATCAATATATTCATTTAACTACGCTCTGTTATCTAGCCACGCTTTCGTGCTAGACAAAATCTCTTCAAGTATTTTTATCAGTGCGTCCTTACTAACTTGCTCTTTGTCTGAGCCTATCCATTGTTCACATGTTTTTGCAGCTTGCTCTAGTTCACCAATAGAGAGTGCCGCTGCTGAGCCCTTAATTCTATGGGCGACAGATTTAAGAGGTTCTTCAGCACTGTTTAGTAGTGCTTTGTCTGAGGCAAAAGCCATGAGTACCACCTCTGCAATTTCAACTTGCTCATCCACGTGGTAACTATCAAGCCAACATCTGTTTTGGTTTACTGAGCTCGGCGGTAAGTACCTTTCAAAAATGCCTCTGAGTGTTTCGATAGAGTATGGCTTGAAAATGACTTCGTTCATTCCAGCTGCTGATGCTTTTTCCAACACATACTTAGCGTTGTCTGCGGTACAGCCGACAATAGGCAGTGCATTCAACATCGGATGATTCTTTATTTTTTGGGTTAATTGATACCCATCCATGTGTGGCATATGGCAATCAGTGATGATTAAATCGTACGCGAGCTCTTCTTTCTCAATAGATTCGACCAGTGTTTTGAAAGCAGACTCTCCACTCGACATAACCGTTGCTGACACACCAATGCTGTCGAGTTGCTTTTTGAACAGCAAGCGGTTGATCGGATCATCATCAACTACCATCACATGACCTGACACAGATAGTGATTGCTGCGGCTTATCTTGATCTTGTTTGGATGTTCGGTTTAGCAGGGCATGATAAAGCGTGTCTGGGTAGAAGTTTGAACTCCCAGATTCTGGCTCTAATGCCGATGTATACAAACCGAACTCATCAACAGGTACTTCCCAGCAATTCAACCAAGCTTCGGTTTGGCTATTGTTGCAAGCAACTGGTCCAGTATTTAAAAGTTGAATCTGTCTACCAACCATTGGAATGCTGATGATGACAGAAGTACCAATATTGGGTTGGCTACTCACACTAATACTGCCTGCCATTAAGTCCACCAAACTTTTTACAATAGACATGCCAAGCCCAGTGCCGCCAAAGCGTCGTGTAATGGTTTCATCCCCTTGGATAAACGGTAAGTAAAGGGATGATACTTGCTCTGGAGTCATTCCACATCCGGTATCGGATATACCCATGACCAACTGAGACTCTGATGAAGCGATAGAAACTTCAATATTGCCTTCATGGGTAAATTTGACGGCATTACTCAACAAATTATTTAAAATTTGATTGATGCGCAGCCAGTCAAGGTCAACGTCCGCAAATGCGTTTGGTGGCCAATCGACAATAAATCTAAGCCCTTTTTGCTCAGCATTCTTTTCAAAGCTGCGAAGAATTGGCCCCAATTCGCTATACAGATTTCCGTTACAGACGTCTAACTGAAGTTGGTTTGCTTCAATCTTTGAGAAATCCAATATATCGTTTACGTGCAGCTTCAAACGATCGGCTGAAAGCATCGCATTTCTTAATAGTTCTTTGCTCTCTGGCTTCGTAAGATCCTCTTCCAACAGCTCCATCAAGCCCAACATGGCGGCGATAGGAGTTCTCAGCTCATGGCTCACTACAGCTAAGAAGTGGTTCCGTGACGCAATTGCTTGCTCTAGTTCGGCTTCTTTTCTCTTGAGCACTGAAATATCGTCGAAGACCGTCATTTGGTATTCGTTACCATCAGACGGGTGTTTTATTGTCTGCTGGTGGACACGGTACATGTGATCATCAAGTTTTAGGTGTTTAGACTCATGTTCTAATGAGGATGCCTTGTCAAATTTTACCGTTTTCAGAAAGAGCTGCTTCTCATCAACCGACGCAGTGCCATATTTAGTGCAGCGCTCCATTACTGACAAATACCGCTGATTAGCTAATACTTGTTGACTGCTCTTGTCCGTTATGACGATCAAGTTGGGCACATTATCTAAGATTGATGAAAGCCATTGGTTTTCAGTGCGTTTGATTTTTGACTCAAGCTCTCTTCTTCGCAGTGTTCTAGACAATCTATCCGTGTGCATGAAGTAAATCATCAGAGCAATTAGGAAAACACAAGTTCCTACCAGCGCCCAAATAACGACTAACTTCTTATCGATACCATAAGTGATCATCACCTTGTTATGACGTTCAATTAATTGCTCGATCTCCTCTTTGGACGTAACGGTGAGCACAGTGTTTAGTATCTTGTGTAAGAACGCAGATTCACTACGTAACTCCATGCCGATTGGAGACGTTAGGTCGTAAGCTGTTGGCGCAGTTACAGGTACAAAAAGCTTCTCGAAACCTTTGTAGTAGTGGTTATCAACAATGCTCTTATTGACGAAGGCATGAGAAGCTTTGCCCGAAGCAAAGGCATTCATCAGCGCCTCGAAATCTCGGTACACCGGATATTGTTTGAACTTTTCATTTTGATGAAAGTGGGTGTAAAAGTTACCACTGCGATCCAAGATGGCAGTGGTTTGCTTTCCTTTGATTTGAGTTGCTCTTATGTAGCTAAACTTGAGCTCAGAATACGGTTGTGTCGCGATAAAATCGCGGCGATCGATATTATTCGTATTGCGAGCAGGCAAGAGGTCAACGACACCGTCCTTTAACATCTGTTCGACATCATGACCTTGAGGATCGATATATTCGAATGACAATAAGCTACGTTGGGCTAGCAGTTTCAATAGGTCGTGAACGTATCCTCGCAGTCTTCCTGTTTGCGGATCAATATAAGAGAGAGGATACAAATCATCTTCTATCGTGTATCGAATTGCTGTTCGGCCTTCTTGTTTTTCAAGTACTTTTAGCATCATGTCGTTATGCAATATATTGATATTTGCTTCTATTCCGACATGAGTATTCTGAGTGTTTTTTGTGTGCTCAATATACTTGTTGATGATTGACATCAACTCAGGGTTACTATTATTAGTCGCAATAGAGACTTCGCCTTTTGATAGCGACTTGTCATATATCACTTCACCAACGAGTTCACCGTTAACGTTCTGAAAACCATAGCTATTAAGGGTTGAGAGGCCCACAATTGCGGCATCGGCAATCCCAGTGTTTAAAGACTGAAACAGCATTTCGTTGTTATTGACGATATGAAGCTTATTGTAATCCTGCGTTTTTGCGAGGTCGCATGCGCTCGAATTTCTCACACATGCCCACACTAGTTCGTCTAAAGGTTTGGACTTTAGAGAGCTGTCTCTAAGCCAAATTAAGCGTAGAGTATTGAAGATAGGCTGTGAGAAAAGAAAGTCGGCGCTTCGAGCTTGTGTCGCAACAAAGCCAACTGTCAAATCGATCTCGTTCGCTTTTAACGCGGTAAAAAGCGCTTGTATATTGGAAAATGGGACATACTCCGGTGTTATGCCCAACTCTTCCGTCATTGTTTCAGCGTACTCAATATTGATACCTTCTTTTGAGCGAATATCGCCCCAGTAAGGTAACCAGTTTCCTTCTAGCACACCGACTTTTAGTGATGGGTTGTTTTTTAGATAAGTCTGCTGTTCTTTGCTTAAAAGATCAGCGGCAGAAATAGCAAATGTAATAGATGATAATGCAATCAATAAAAGGCTTTGAATTTTCACTAATTCTTTAAACTCAATAACTTATCAGAATGAAAAATGGGGGCGGATAGTATATGTTTTCACCACTTCCGCCAATTTGTCTTGTTTGTCGTATCGATAAGTAAGTTTTCTAGGTGGCTGACTCTTAGCCAGTAGTGATGTAGTTGATGGTTTGAGACACGGAATGAGTAAATGGCCTTTAACATTCAAGCAATTTATCAGTATGGTGAAGTTCTTAACCACTTTGACAAGGAAGTGATATGTCTCGACACACCGCTACCGTTCATTGGCAACGTCAGCCTCAGGAAATTTTCAGTGATAATTTATATAGTCGTGCGCATGTATGGCAGTTTGATGGTGGCGTGACCGTACCCGCTTCACCATCGCCTCATGTTGTACCATTGCCACTTTCAGTCGAAGAAAACGTTGATCCAGAAGAAGCGTTTGTTGCCGCGCTTTCAAGCTGTCATATGTTGGTGTTTCTCTCCATTGCAGCGAAACGTCGCTACGTGATCGACAGCTATATTGATGAGGCGTTTGGAGAACTTTCAGTAGGAGAAAATGGCAAAGAGTGGGTTTCGAAAGTAGTGCTTAGACCAAACATTGTCTTTTCTGGAGATAAGCAACCGACACGTGAACAGTTAGCGAAAATGCACCACATGGCACACGAAAACTGCTTTATTGCCAACTCAGTGAAGACGGATGTTGTTACAGAGTTAGTGGATTAAGGGAGAGTGACGTTATAGGTGATAAGGCTGGTATTCAATCGTAATCAGCTTGCTATCTAACCCCAAGTTAAAGCTCTAATTAACCGTCTAATGGCTTGAATGTGAGTGACTTGTTTCACACTTTGAGTCATTAAAAGTCGGAGCCTGAACCAATGTTGTGCAGTGGCGCAAATAGTTTGTTGTTAAATTAATGTTAATATCGAATGGTGTGTCATTGATTAATAACGAGCATGGATGTGCAAACGCCTTTGAATCCCTTTATTCAAGCTAATGGAATACCTCAATTTGGTCACTTAGCATCAATACCGGAATCGCTTCAGTTAGATACTTTCGTGTATCTCAATGAAATGGATCTGCCCGCGTCGAGTTGGCGTAAGCGGTTCGATTACAAGCAATTCCAGTTTGTTTCGATTGTCACGTCGAAATACATCATTGGTGTCGCAATTGCAGATATTCGCTATTTGGCGTCTGGTTTTTGCTATGTGTTTGATACAGAAAACCATGAGCTAGTTGAACAGCAGTGGTTAAAGCCGCTTAATATGGGTTATCAAACGCAACCTTCTAGCTGGAATAGCCAAGCATATCTCGCTAATGATGCAATCCAGTTCAATATTGAAAATGGGCAGTGGCATATAAAGCTTGCCACGAATCTTGTTCAAGCGGATTTGATGCTCTTACCTGATTCAAAGTCTCAAACTGAGCAAGAAAGCTTACCCTTGATGCTTTGCACACCCACAGCATACTCAGGATGGACCTATACCCAAAAACATAATGCACTCACCGTACAAGGTGAAATGAGTGTGAAAGGGCAGCAACAAGACTTGGTGAATGCGGTTGCTGGGTATGATTTCTCGGCTGGGTATATGCGAAGAGAAACCAGTTGGCGATGGGCGAGTATCAATCATCAAGATGAAGATAAACGTATTGGGCTTAACCTAGCGGCTGGGGTGAACGAAACGGGGTATTGTGAAAACGTCATTTGGATTGATGGTGAACGTCATCTGATGCCACCCGTACAGTTTGATTTTTCCCGCATGCATCAAGAAGCATCATGGCGGATCACTTCGCAAGACAATCGCATTAACCTGGTGTTTACGCCTAAAAATCAACGTTCGGAGAAGAAGAACTTCTGGTTTTTGAAAAGCAATTTTCGTCAATTTGTCGGTTACTTCTCTGGCTATTTGATTGATGGCAATGGCATTAAGCACGAACTCGATGAGGTGATGGGACTCACCGAAGATCACTACGCGAAATGGTAGGAACGGACTATGGAATGGTCACAGATTACAGAACATCCTGATTTATTGCTGATGCTGCTCGCGCCAATATTCTTTCTCTGTATTGCGGCGGAATATTGGTTTGGACAGCGCGGCGGGAGATTACCAGAGAATGCGCGATATTATTTACCCGAGGTGGTGTGTAATTTCGTTCTAGCGGGGCTTCATCAAGCTACAGATATTTTAACAGGACTGCTGATCGCTAAGCTGTATTTATGGTGGTTTGGCTGGCGTCTGTTTGACATTGAGATGACCGTCTCTACTTTCTTGTTGCTGATGGTTTTACAGGACTTTTTCTATTACTGGTTCCACCGCGCAAGTCATCGCATTCGTTGGATGTGGGCTGCTCATGTGGTGCACCATAGTTCAGAGCGCATGAACTTCAGTACTGCATTCCGTCAAAGCTTGATGTACCCATTGGCTGGAATGTGGTTATTCTGGCTACCTTTGGTCGTTATTGGTTTTGATCCTAAATGGGTTGTGTTTGTGGTGTTACTCAACCTTGGGCTGCAGTTCTTTGTTCATACTCAATCGATTCGTTCTCTCGGGCCTTTGGAATGGGTCTTTAATACGCCATCCCATCATCGTGTGCATCATGGGGTAAATCGTCAATATATCGATAAAAATTATGCCGGGGTACTGATCATTTGGGATCGTATGTTTGGCACCTTCGAACCAGAAGTGGAAACGGTTCGTTATGGCATCTCTAAACCCGTCAACAGCTTCAACCCAATCACAGTAACGTTCGCTGAATGGAAAGACATGATCAAAGAAGTGACTCGTCCTAACTTGTCTTGGCGTCAGCGCTGGCGGTGCTTGTTTGCGCCACCATCCGACACTATAGAGTAGTGGTTCAGATTGGTTAACTAAATGTCACCCTATTTGTGGTGAGCCAAATGAAATAAACTAAGTAAATCGCCTAGTTGCTCAAGAGCGACGGATGCAGATGGAATAAAGTCTTCTGGATTCCCATGGTGAATCAAGCAGGAGGGCATTTCAGCGTTAAATGCCGCTTGCAAATCATACGAGTGATCCCCGACATAGAGCACCTCGTTGGGCAACAAGCGCCAATCTTTAGCCAATACTTGCAGTGAAAGCGGATCGGGTTTGGGTGGGTAACATTCTCTCGTGATCACGATTTCAACGTTGATTTGATTGTGTTCGAGTTTCTTCTGTGTCGCAATTAAACAGTTGCGGGTTACAATCGCTGTCTTGATTTGTTGGCCGTGTAAGTGGTCTAACAGTTCATGGCATCCTGGCATAGGTGACGAATGTTCCGCATCAGAAATCTCATAGTCAAAGATAACATTGTGGGCGTGTTCTTTATGATGTGGGTGATCAAGTGCTTCTACAAAATCCAATAAGTCCTCATCTGATGGGCAGCCGAGCTGATGTCTTAACTGGCTGAAATTCATATCAGAACTGACAAGTGTATTGTCTAAGTCAAAAATAACAGCCTTGATATTTTCAATTTGTAATGGGAAAGGAACCATAGTGACCTCGTACAACAAAACCGAACGATCGTTTTAAAAAACAATTGGTTATTGTTAAGTGTAGGATCTTCTGTTTAGATTGTATGAAAATAAATCAATAGTGCATCACAAAACAAGGATGAGTCATGATAGTTCCAAAACCGTTACAAAAGGGCGATACCATCGGCTTTTTCTCTCCTTCATCTCCTGCCACAGTATTTGCCCCCGAGCGTTTTGAGCGTGCTAAAGCGTATGTGGAGTCATGTGGATACCAGCTAAAAGCAGGAAGCTTAACGGGCAAAACTGAGCAATATCGCTCGGGTTCGATTCAAGAGCGAGTGGAAGAGTTGAATGCGCTGATTCGTGATCCCGAAGTACGCTGTATTATGTCGACCATTGGTGGTTACAACAGCAACTCTTTGCTGCCTTACATCGACTACGAAGCGCTAAAGAAAGATCCCAAAATCATTGTTGGCTATTCAGACGTGACAGCTCTACTGATGGGTATTTACGCACAAACTGCCATCGTCACTTTCTATGGTCCTGCTTTAGTGGCGTCGCTGGGTGAATTTCCGCCTTTGGTCGACGAGACATTCGCTTCGTTCGAGTCGATTGTGAATACGTTAGATAGCTTGGCGCATCAGTACACAATGCCTCAAGGTTGGACAGATGAATGGATAGAGTGGGGTGAACAAGACCGCGCAAAGCACACTTTGCAAAACCAGTGGCACTTCAAAGGCGAAGGCAAGATCACTGGACGTTTGATTGGTGGCAACCTCAACACCATGACAGGAATTTGGGCAAGTGAGTTTATGCCGAGTATTGAACATGGCGATATTTTGCTGGTGGAAGATTGTTTGCAGGGGATTGAAACCGTAGAGCGTTCATTTGCTCTGCTTAAGCTCTCTGGGGTGTTTGATAAAGTCAGTGCGGTTGTGCTGGGCAAACATGAGAAGTTCAATGACAAAGGCACAGGACGTACACCAATAGATGTGTTACTGGAAGTTCTTAACGGTCAACCATTGCCGATTTTGTATGACTTTGATAGCTGCCATACTCACCCAATGCTCACCGTTCCATTGGGCTCGACCATGACGCTCGATTTTGACAATGAAACGGTGGCAGTCAGTTTAAAGGGCTAGCTTTGTCTGACTAGCTCGTCAGAGAAAACTATTTCTCCTCTAGACGAAATATTTTGCCGCTGTCGGTAGAAAAGTAGATATAACCATCGGGGCTGATGGTTATATCTCTTACTCGCTCACCAAGATTTTCCATCAATCTTTTTGATTCGGTGAGCTTGCCATTCTCAATAGAAACCACGTTGATGTGCGCCAGTTTCAATGCACCGGCGAGGATTTTTCCGTCCAACTCAGGGTACTTATCGCCACGGTACAAAATCATGTTACTTGGTGCGATAGAAGGGATGTATACCAGTTTTGGATCTTCCATTCCCGGTAACGACTTAGCTTCACCAACGTCCAACGGTCCCCAATATTCCTTACCATGAGAGACTTTTGCCCAGCCGTAGTTCGCGCCTTTCCTTATCAGGTTAATTTCATCACCGCCGCGCGGTCCATGTTCAATCGACCACAGCTGTTTTGTTGCTTCGTCATAAAACATGCCTTGCGGGTTGCGGTGCCCGTAACTCCAAATCTCGGGACGAGCCTCAGAAGGTTTGAATGGGTTGTTTTGCGGAACCGAACCATCAAGGTTGAGACGAAGAATACTGCCAGCATGGGTTTGAGTGTCTTGCCCATTATCACGTTCGCCGCGGTCTCCAATCGAGAAGTAAACTTTGTCGCCAACAAACGCAATACGACTGCCGTAGTGACGTCCCGTGTCAGTGATCGCGTCAGCGACAAATACGTCTTTCCAGCCAACAAGCTGATTATTTTGCAATTGCGCAGTCGCTAATGCCACCGTATTGCCTTTTCTAGAGCGCTTACTGTAGGTAAAGAAGAGGTGCGGGTTCTGCTCATTGGTATTCGGTGCGAGTGCGACATCCAATAAGCCTGCTTGCCCACTGCTATTTATGTCGGGGACGTTAAACAGCTTTTGAGGCTTGCCTGAAGTGATATCGAGCAGTGAAACCGTACCGTTTTTTTCATTAACGATAACTCGTTGGTTATCTAAGAACTCAATTCCCCAGGGAATTTGCAATCCATTCGCTACTTCGTTAGCGCGGTATTCAGCAGCGCTGGCAGAAAAGGATAGACAAGCGAGTAGGGCGGCGGCAATCGTTCTCATGGTTCCTTCCAATATGAATCGTACTAATGCTTAAAAGCTAACACTAAAAGACTATGTTTGGCAGAGGATGCGAACATAAAAAAATCCCCGATACGAGATCGGGGATTGAATTAAGGCAATAGAGAATTAATTATTCAGCGAGATTACATCGCTTCTTCGAAGATCTTCGAGATTTCTTCGTGAGTTGCTTGTTTAGGGTTAGTGAAACCACAAGCGTCTTTAAGTGCGTTGTCTGCTAGTGTTGGGATGTCTTCTAGCTTCGCACCAAGTTCTTTAATACCTGAAGGGATGCCAACATCTTTCGCTAGTACAACGATAGCGTCGATAGCTGCTGCCGCACCTTGTTCTGCTGACATACCTTCTACATCTACGCCCATTGCTTTCGCTACATCGCGTAGGCGCTCTGGACATACTTGCGCGTTGTAACGCTGTACGTGAGGTAGAAGAATCGCGTTACAAACACCGTGTGGAAGGTCGTAGAAACCACCTAGTTGGTGTGCCATTGCGTGTACGTAACCTAGAGACGCGTTGTTGAACGCCATACCAGCCATGAACTGTGCGTATGCCATTTGCTCACGAGCTTCTAGATCTTCACCGTTTTTCACTGCTGTGCGTAGGTGCGCTTGAATCAATTCGATCGCTTTGATTGCTACTGCGTCAGTGATTGGTGTCGCTGCGATAGATACGTAAGCTTCAACGGCGTGCGTCAGTGCATCCATACCTGTAGCTGCTGTTAGCGAAGCTGGTTTAGCAAGCATTAGCTCAGGATCGTTTACAGAAATAAGCGGAGTAGTGTGCTTATCAACGATTGCCATCTTGATGTGACGTTCTTCGTCAGTGATGATGCAGAAACGAGTCATTTCAGATGCTGTACCAGCAGTCGTATTTATTGCAATCAGTGGCATCATTGGTTTTGCTGACTGATCTACGCCTTCGTAATCAGCGATTTTGCCGCCGTTAGAAGCAACTAGTGCGATACCTTTTGCACAGTCGTGTGGTGAGCCACCACCTAGAGAGATAACGAAGTCACACTCGTTATCAGAAAGAAGAGTTAAGCCTGCGTTTACGTTGCCAATTGTAGGGTTTGGCTGAGTGCCGTCAAACACAACAGTTTCAACGTCACGCTCAGTAAGAAGATCTTGTACCTGCTTTACTACGCCGATTTGGTTAAGGATTTTATCCGTAACGATCAAACCTTTTTTAAAGCCTTGAGATTGGATGCTGTCTGTTGCGTCTTTAAGGCAACCTGCGCCCATTAGGTTTACGGTAGGGATAAAAAATGCACTTGTCATATTGGATTGCTCCGTCGTTATTTTTAATAATCTTTCTTAATCTGTCATTTACTTTTGCATACCAAGTTCATGTTTGAGATTGATCTAGAACAAGAATAACCCCTTAGAGGTATCTTGAACGCAGAAAGTGTGATGGCAGTCTTGTTGCACAGTGAGGTGGTGCAACACCTACTTAACGTAGCTGAAATATTTCATTTATCACGCAAACGATTGGCAAAAATAGCAAGTTTTGTACGATTAATCTCCCAATTTGACTAAAGTATAAAAAATCCCCATTGATGTTATATCTATCAATGGGGATTGGTATTTCGCCTTTAAGCAAACGTTTTCCTTTTAGGCGATTTTAACTAACTTATCTACTAATTTCTCAATACCTGATGCCGCTTGGGTTATATTCTCCGCTAACATATAAGCTGGTGTAGAAAGTACTTTGTGTTTTTCATCAAAGTGGACTTCATCAACTTGGCAATCAATGTGTTCACCACCCATGCGATTAAACGCCGCTGCCGTTGCTTCATCGTTACCAATCGTACCTTGTACGCCTTGGTCATAAACCAGTGGAATAATTGCTGGAGCAATACATAAATAACCCGCAGGTTTACCTGATTGAGCAAACGCTCGGCATGCTTGTGCTACGTGAGTATTGATAGAACACTCCGCACCGGAAACGGCGAAGTCAGTTAAGTTTTTTGCTGCGCCAAATCCACCAGGGAGAAGTAGGGCATCGTATTCGTCGACATTCAGTTTGGCGACATCATCAATGTTGCCGCGTGCAATACGTGCTGATTCGACTAGAACATTACGCGAGCCATCCATTTCCTCGCCTGTCAGGTGATTAATGACGTGAAGTTGGTCGATGTTAGGTGCAAAGCAGTGCCATGTGGCGCCTGCTTTTTCGATAGCATAGAGTGCTAGTACAGCTTCGTGGATTTCTGCTCCGTCATAAACGCCGGAACCACTTAAAATAACTGCGATTTTCTTCATGATTGGATTCCCTTACTCTGAACGTTCCGTAGATTGTTCCTCACTATCTAAACTATGAGCTTCTGAACGTGTTTCAACGTTTTCACTTTCGTCTTCTTCTTCATAGTAGCGCACAACAAACGGTGTCAGCATGACACTGGAAGGAAGAAAATGTTTCATATCGACTCCAATCGCTTAATAGAGTAGTTCTTATACCGATTTTGGAAAAAGAGTACGTTGAAGCGGATCATTTTTGAGTTAAGCTGCAGTTTTCGTTGGTATTCATGAGCAGTAGGTCACACAGATAATATGCAATCTTATCAATTTCGTTTCACCCTCTATGGCTGTATCGCGATTCTTTGTTGGAGCTGTTTGCTCGGTATTGCTAGGTTGGTGACAGAGAGTCTAGGGCCAGTAGGAGGTGCAGCGATGCTGTACTCTCTGAGTTCGATTTTCTTGTTGGTTGTTGTCGGTATTCCCAAGCTGTCTTATTTCTCTCCCAAGTACTTAGTGCTGGGAGGAGCGATGTTCGTATGTTATGAAATTTTCCTCGCACTGGCATTGGGGTACTCAAACTCTCGAGCTCAAGCAATAGAGGTTTCTATTGTTAATTATCTCTGGCCTGCGCTAACCGTTTTATTCGCTGTGTTGGGCAGTAATAAAAAGCCGAATTGGTTGTTGTACCCAGCAGTTACGTTGGCGTTTATTGGCGTTGCATGGACAGTTAGTGGTGACAACGGTCTATCTCCGACACAGTTAGTCGCTAATATTAGTAGCAATCCTCTGGTGTATTTTATGGCGTTTACTGGCGCAGTGATTTGGGCTGTATATTGCAACCTAACGCAACGACAACAATCAAAGCACAACGCAATTACGTTGTTCTTTATCGCAACGGCAGTATCTTTGTGGGTGAAGTATGCATTTGCAGATGAGCCACCAATGACATTCAGTTGGGAAGCTGCGGGTTATTTGCTCGCATCTGCCGCCTTAATGGCGGGTGGCTACGGGTTGTGGAACATTGCGATCGTGGGGGGCAATATGGTGTTTCTCGCAACGTTGTCTTACTTCACGCCGATTTTCTCAGCTTTGTTTTCCTCTCTTATTCTTGGGGTCACTCTGAGCCACAGCTTCTGGCAAGGCGTCGTGATGGTGACGGTTGGCTCGCTGATGTGCTGGCTAGTCACCAAAGAAAAGCGCGAAGCAGCAGGATAAACGCGTACTTAAAAGGAAATATCTATGAAACTCAAAACTATCGCAGGCCTATTTATGCTTTTTGCCCATCCTGTAGTCGCTGATTCAGCCCTACCTGAAGGAGCAATACAAGAAGGAAGCTTGTCGAATCAAAAATTGATCCAGGATGCTATGGTTGGTGTTGTCGCAGAGGTAGCGACTAGGGGGTGTGAAAGTCCAGAAAATTTCCTGCCATACGTTAAGGCGCTACCTCAAGGAGAGATCGGCTCAAGATATTGGCGTGAGATCTGGGTGGTCAACGGCTGTGAGAAGACATACCCAATTAACTTATATTTTAGTGAAGATGGTGTAGGTGCAGCAAATTGGGTTATCGAATAAAGTGCTAGCAAAGCGTTTATGTCAGATTCGCAACGCTTGGTATTTGGGGTTGAAGTAACTTTTGTTTGTAACGCCACAATGGTTTAGGTGAGATTGAGGGGCTGAGAGTCTAAAAATCACAGTTCAATGTACCAACCCCTCCTAACCTCCCCTTGTATTAGGCATCCAAGCTCTCAACACTCCGAGTTAAAGGGGAGGGACGGGCCCTGCATTTGAGAATAATTCAGTGCTCATTGTTAGCATTCGCCGGATCAGTAGAAGAACGGTGAGCTGAAGTCAGCAAAGAATAGCTCTCCCCCTTGAACGCCGTATTCAAATGCGAAGCAACGCTAGTTAAGAAAAGGGGGAGTTGGAGGGGGTTGCAAGTGCACAAGCCACAGTTCAATGTACCAACCCCTCCTAACCTCCCCTTGTATTAGGCATCTAAGCTCTCAACACTCTGAGCCAAAGGGGAGGGACTGGTCCTGCATTTGAGAATAATTCAGTGCTCATTGTTAGCATTCGCCGGATCAGTAGAAGAACGGTGAGCTGAAGTTAGCAAAGAATAGCTCTCCCCCTTGAACGCTGTATTCAAATGCGGTGCAACTCAAGTCAATAAAAAGGGGAGTTGGAGTGGGGGCGAATGTGCAAGTCAAAGTCCCTGTTCAATGTACCAATCCCTCCTAACCTCCCCTTGTATTAGGCATCTATGCTCTCAACGCTCCGAGTTAAAGGGGAGGGACTGGTCCTGCATCCGAGAACAATCCAATACTTACCGTTAGCATTCAAAAGACTTGCAGAATAACGGGGATCTTAAGTTAGCAAAGAACAGCTCTCCCCCTTGAACGCTGTGTTCAAATGCGGTGCAACTCAAGCCAATAAAAGGGGGAGTTGGAGGGGGTTGCGAGTGCACCAACCGAATAAACAAAAAGCTCCCGAAAGTGGGAGCTTTTATTTTGAGTTCGAATGTTTTTCTGTGGCGTTTTAGCAAGCAACATTTAACTGCAATTGAAGCTTGAATCTGTGCTTCGATAGTCGCTTAGTAAGCTGCTTACGAGTGTGCTCTAGCGTATCCAGCTCTAGAGTATCGTCATCAATGTGAACGTCTACATTCACTCGTAACTCTTGACCTACCTTTGTCACACCAGCCAGTTTCAATTGGTGATCTGTGACTTTTTCAATTTCAAGTACGTCGTTCCCAACACTATGACAAAGCTCTTTGCTTGGTGCCATCATTAGCAGTTCACGTAATGCGCCAACCAGCATATCAAATGGTACTTTAAGGAAATAGAAGCCCATCAATACCATCATCATTGGGTCTGCATAGACCGCGTAATGTGCATATGGCGTTAGAGATACTAACCACGCAGCGATGAAACCGACTGTGACAGCAACACTTAGAAGTGTATCCATTTGCCATTGTTTTTTCTCAGCTTCGATCAGACCTGAAGAGAAGCGACGGCTTTTCTTCGCCATAAACCACCATGCATAGCCACAACCAATTACGTTGATTGCACCGAAGATAGTGGCAATTGAAGCGTCAACCTCGCGACCGCCAGATGTTAAGGCCGCTACTGCTGAGAACAATGAGAACGCGACCACGACTAAAATTACAGCTGCTTTAATCGCGATAACGATTGGTTCTAGTATCGCTTTGCCAAAAGGAAAAATAGATTTTGATGGCTTGCTGATGTAGTACGAAGCTGCCAGTGACAATAAAGTTAACAGCAGGCTGACGAGAGAATATACACCGTCAAATACAATGACGATCGACCCAACAAGCAAGCCAAGTACCATTCCTCCTACTGCAAACCCAGAAGCTAAAAGGGCTGAGAAGATTAAGATACGGTTTTCGTTTTTGCTTGTCCTGTCACACATAAAAGATGCCTATAATTTTTACACCTTTATATTCTTCTCTTCTGAGTGAATTTAAGCAAATAGAAACTGTGTGACATTTAAACGATAAAGTGTGCTACTGATGGTTGGTTCTTATTTTTCAATGATTTAGGTTGATTTTGTGCTGTCAATAATATTGACGCTCACTGTGAAACGTTTAGAAGTCGAATAAATACTCGCTTAATTTATCAGCCAGCCAACTCATTGCTGGGTGTTCTGTTTGGCCATTTGGAACAAACATACAGTAGTCTTCTTGCTTCAAACCATACGTATGTTTGATCACCGCAAGCTTCTGATGTCGCAAGTAATGTCGGATCAACGGCTCGGGTAAAACGCCCCATGCGTCTTCTTCCAAAATGGTGTTGAGCATATAGTCAAAACTTGAAAAACCAATATATCGAGTAGAAAAGGGTTGCAGTTCAGGGTTGTCTTTCTCGTTCAAATACACCATCAGAGCTTGCATTTGGTTACGTAGGTCTTCATCGGTTACACGACGCATTTTGCTTAAACGGTGATCGAAGCTGCACACCGACATCATGCGAATTTTACCCAGCGGGTTATAAACGATATGTGGGTCATCAACGCGTTCATAATCGACCCCAAACGCAAAGTCGACTTGTTGGGTACTCACTAAGTTGGCTAAGTCACCACTGGACGCTAGGATCAAGTTGAATGTCGTTGAAGGGAAGCGGTTATTAAGCGTATGAGATAGCTCTTGCCACAAGTCATCAGGTAGGGAGTCATCTCGGGCAACCCAAACTTCAGCGTTGAAACCATCTGAGACTTGGGCACAAGTTTTCTTGATGCGTTGTGCGGTAACGAGCAAGCTCTCACAATCTTTATAGATAGCTTTACCGGCTTCAGATAGGTTGAGTTGGTTGCCAGTTCGGTTGAACAGTTCAACGTCTAGGTCTTTCTCTAAGGCTTTTATCGCCATACTGAGCTTAGTACGGTTGCAGTCGAGTTGACGCGCGGCCTCCGATACGGAGCCATATTCGGCGATGGTACAAAAAGCTTCGACTTGAGTTAAGTTCATGATTAAAAAAGACCTAAACTAAAATGATAATAATCGATAACGTAGATGAATGCGCGAACTAACGCTTAGAAAGATTATCGAAAAAAACACGGATTCGCCAGATAAGTCTATGGTGTTTTGGCGTTTTTGCGGTAATCTATGGGGGTTACAAGAAGTGAACATGGAGGCCACGATGGCACAAGATTGGGACGGCTTAGCAAAGAATTGGGAATCTAACCCAGCAACAGAACAATTTGCTCAGTCGGTGTTTGCACAGTTACAACAGCTTACTCAGCTTGATGGCATTAAAGTATTGGATTTTGGATGTGGGACAGGACAGTTAAGCCAACTGTTGTCACCATCCGCAAAAGAGATCGTGGCGCTAGATTCATCGGAAGCCATGATTGAAGAGCTTGATAAGAAAGAGCTAGATAATGTAGAGCCAATTGTTGATGCATTGACTCGTGGTTTGGTCGCTCAGCACCCAGCATTCCGTGGTCAGTTTGACCTAGTCGTTGCTTCTTCAGTGCTGGCATTTATCGATGACTACGAAACGTCTCTTGAGATTGCTCACTCGTTGCTAAACGCTGGTGGTCACTTCGTGCATTTTGACTGGATCGCGGATTCAGCAAAAGAAGGTTTCACGCTAGCGAAGTCAGAGAGCGCTCTTATCAAAGCAGGCTTTACTGAGGTAGAAACGAAGAAGGTCTTCGAAATTACATCAGACGGCCACACAATGTCAGTATTAATGGGTGTAGGTCGCCGTTAATCCCCGACAAAGAACATAAGAAAAGCGAGCTATTTAGCTCGCTTTTTTGTTTACTTTGATTTGCTAGACAAACGTGAGTTGTCGAATTTCTTCCAGGACTTCTGGGTTCGAAATCGCACCTAAGTTCTCGACTTCCTTACCATTAATGACTTGTTTGACGGCAAGTTCCACCAGTTTACCTGAACGTGTTTTAGGAATGTCATTGATGGAGAATATTCGGCTTGGTACATGCCTTGGCGAGCAGGACGTTTTGAGTCGTGATTTAATTTCGGCAACTAATCCGTCATCTAAAGTGACACCAGAAGCGGTCTGCACAAATAGCCAAATTTGTTCGTTTCGATCGACCTCTTTACCTACAGCGATAGAATCGACAATGCCTTCAAGAGCATTCACTTGCTGATAAATTTCCGCAGTACCGATGCGCACACCACCTGGGTTCAACAATGCATCGCTGCGACCATAGAAAATGAGCCCACCTTTGGCGCTTCGTTCTACATCATCACCGTGGTGCCAGATATTATCGAACATGTCCCAATAGGCACTGTGGTAGCGTTCACCAGTATCGTTCCAAAAGCCGACAGGGAAGTTAGGCATGGAGTTCGTGCAGACGAGCTCTCCGCGCTGTTCATTCACGCTTTGACCCTGTGAGTCGAACACTTGAACATCAATGCCCAAGCCAGCGTACTGGCACTCACCACGATAAACAGGCGAGATAGGGTTGCCTAAGACAAAGCAGCCACAGATGTCTGTTCCGCCTGAGATGGAAGCCAAATGGAGGTCTTGTTTGATGTGTTGATAGACGTAATCAAACTGTTCTGGATAAAGCACAGATCCAGTAGAGCAGAGTGTTCTTAAATTAGGGAGTGAGTAATCTTTGATGGGTGACAGTCCGGCTTTTTCTATCGCTTCTAGATACTTGGCGGCAGTGCCAAAGAGACTCACCTCGGCTCGCTGTGCTAAATCCCACAAAACATCAGGCGTTGGATGAACCGGGCTACCATCAAAGATCACCAAACATGCGCCGCTTGCAAGGGCAGACACGTGCCAGTTCCACATCATCCAGCCACAAGTTGTGTAGTAAAAAACACGATCTTTAGGCTGAATATCTGAATGAAGTTGGTGCTCTTTTAGGTGATTTATAATCGTGCCGCCAACCGAATGGACAATGCACTTAGGCTTGCCTGTCGTGCCGGAGGAATAAAGCACGAACAATGGGCTATTGAATTCAACGCGAGTGTAATGAAGCGGAGCAGGGGAGTATTGATTTATGACGTTTTGCCAATCGTGAGTACAAACGTCACATTCAAGCGAATGAGGTTTGAGGTAACCGATCTGACACACTTGTTTCAGTCCATCAAGGTGATCCGCGATATGATGGTTCTTCTCCGACATATCGAAGGTTTTGCCATTGAAGGTATAGCCATCGCAGGTAAACAGGACTTTTGGCTTCACTTGTCCGAAGCGCTCAATAACGCTCTCTACCCCAAAATCAGGGGAGGTAGACGTCCAAGTTGCGCCTAAGCTGGTGGTGGCTAGCATTGCAATAACAGTTTGTGGCATATGTGGTAAATAGCCAGCAACCACATCACCTTGCTTGATGCCGCACTCTACCAACCATTGCTGAACGCTCGAGACTTCATTACACAGCTCTTTCCATGTGTAGGTCTGTTTATCTCCGCGTTCATTTTCGAACCAAATTGCCAGCTCATCGGCTTGTTTCTCTGCCAAGCTGAGTAGATTCTCTGCATAGTTAACTTGTGCTTGAGGGAACCACACGGTGTCACGGTTTGACATAGGCGATTGCCAGCGGCTCTCACCTTGCGTTTTGATTGTATTTCCTTGCGTTCCAATCAAGTCACAAAACTGCCAAACCTCTTTCCAAAAATGCTCGTTGTGCTCCAAAGACCATTGGTGCAAATCCGAGTAGTTTTTGAGCTCGAAACCCTGTCGATTAATGTGTTCGATAAACTGCGTGATATTGGCTTGCTCGATTCGATCTTCCGTCGGCTGCCAGACTCTGTTGCTCTCGCGCATAGCTCCCTCTATAACAAAGATTTAACGTTTTCAGTCTGAGGTGAACCAGAAATAAAGTCAAACTCGTTGGAGAAACTAGCTCCTTATGTATATCAGTGTGTTAGGCGTTAATGTAAAGAAAATGTTACACCTGAATTTTGATTGAAAAATGGTCAGGGGATTGGAAGGTGAAAAGAGTGTAGATAGGCTTAATGTAAAGGATTTGTTAGCGGAGATGTGCAATGACTCAGTATCATTCAAAACCCGTCGATCAGGATGGAAGGGTAGAATGGAGCCATGAAGAGGATGCCATTTGGCGCGACTTGGTAACCAGACAAATGAGCGTGATTCAAGACCGTGCATGCGATGCGTATCTGCATGGACTTAAGCTGCTTGATTTACCCCAGGACCGAGTGCCACAACTGCCCGAAATCAATCGTGTTTTGATGGAAACCACGGGCTGGCAAGTGGAGCCAGTGCCAGCATTGATCGACTTTGATCGTTTCTTCAATCTGCTTGGCAACAAACGCTTCCCAGTCGCGACGTTTTTGAGAACGCGAGAAGAGCTTGATTACCTACAAGAGCCGGATTTCTTCCATGAGATTTTTGGTCATTGCGCCATGCTCACCAACCCTGATTTTGCCGCCTTTACCGAGCACTACGGACAGCTTGGACAAGCTGCGACACCAAAGCAGCGAGGGTTCCTTGCCCGTCTATATTGGTTTACAGTCGAGTTCGGCTTGGTCCGAGAAGGTAATCAAACCAAAATCTACGGTGGCGGTATCCTTTCATCTCCGGGAGAAACCATCTATTCATTGGAAAGCGACATCGCGATTCGAGACGAATTCGATCTTCAAACTGTGCTAAGAACCCCTTACCGCATCGATATCATGCAGCCGAAATACTACGTGATTGAAGATTTGTCCCAGCTTTTCCAAATCAGCCAACTGAATTTATTGAAACAAGCCGATCTAGCGATTGAAGCCGGATTGCTTCCACCACTTTTTGAACCAAAGGAACCTGCTCATGTTGAATGAACAAAAATGCGAAGCTTGTAGTATCGATGCCATTGCACTTAGTAAAGAGGAACAACAGTCTCTGCTGCTGCAATTGTCTGATTGGCAGATCATTGAGAGAGATGAGATTCCTCAACTTGAGAAGGTCTACAAGTTTAAAAACTTCAAACAAGCGTGGGCGTTTAGCAACAAGATTGCCGAGCTTGCAGAAGATGAATTCCATCACCCATCTATCTTGTTGGAGTGGGGCGAAGTGACCATCACGTGGTGGAGCCATTCTATTAAAGGTCTGCATAAGAACGACTTTATCTGTGCTTCGAAATGCGATGCCTTGGCGATTGAAGAATAGAGCTGAGTGATTAAAGAGAGATTCCGGTCATCTCGTTCCTCGATTCCGGAATGACGTCGGTGATGGGGTTACTCAGAACTGCAAAATGGTCTTTGCTAGGATGGTACCTTCTGTTAACTCGAACTTTTATTTCTCCATATTCTTTAGTTGTGTATTGAGCATTGGAAAGTACAGTTCAGAGATAGTCGGCATGACGTTGGTAGTGATGGTACTACTTGGAGGTGGAAGAGAGCTTTTCCACTTTGCAGGCTAGAATCGTTCTAAACTGTTAGGTTAGCTTCCGTCATTCTCGAGAGCGACGAAGGAGCGAGTCGGGAATCTCACTCTCAAATAATACTAACGCGTTACAAAAAGCGCCCGAATTTAAGTTCGGGCGCTTTACTTTTAATTTTGTTGTCTTGAAGAGCGAGAGTTAAAGCTCAATTCGAAACACAGATGTTGTCCCCGACACTTCATTACCAACCGCAATAAAGTGTTGTCCGTTACGAGCAAAGTAGTTGATTGACTCTGGCGCCAAATCACCTGCTTTTGGGTTGTAAGTGTTGTTCGCACATTCGCTATCTTCCACTTTCGTACAAACTGGTTGGCTGTAATCACGACGGTTTACGTAATGCAGGAATTGCGCTTGCTTCGGGTCTGTGATGTCATAAATCATGATGCCGCCTTGACGCTCCAAGCCGATGAACGCGTAATGACGACCATTGATTTGTGCCACTTCAATCGCTTCTGGCTCAATGCCTTTGTCGTCGCTGCGGTCATCGCCGCTGTCATTGTTATCGTTAGTGCTGTTGAAGTTCTTACCTTCATTCATCAATGCGATGGTCGCGAAATCGTCACCACTATCGAAAACCAACTCACCGTTTTCATCCCAAATAGAGAATGAACGTGCGCCAAAGGCTTGAACATTGTCTTGTGCAGAGAGCGTGTGCTCAGGCTTAATCACTTTTAGACGCGCGAGTTGTTTGTTGTCTTTTAGTGCCTCTGCCAATGGGTGGTCTGCTGCGACTTTCAGCTTCTTACCGCGCACTTCATCAACATGGCTTAAACAGGTGCCTTGCTCAGAAGTATATTCATCTGTACCGAGGTAATCGTCTTCATCCCACTTAAAGCCTGCTTGGTCACATAGAGCTTGTGTTGTTTTGAAGCCATATTCACGACCGTCACCTTCGTTGGCAGAGAGTATGTACGTTTTACCGTTTACGGAGTAGCTGTCGAGGGTATCTGGCATGTACAGACCAACCAGTTGAGGGTAGCTCTTAAAGTTGCCAATGATTTTGTCTTTGTTCGAAGCATCCAGTTTTGAGTCCGACCAAGATTTCTCGCCCAGACCCACAATCTTCTCTACCGATTTGCTTTCAGGGTTTACAATTGCCATTGCATTGTTCTCTTGCAGTGCAACGTAGATTTTACCGTTTTCAGCAAAGGTGAGGTATTCCGGCTCTAGATCCTGCGCCACCGTGGCATTTGGACCAGAGATTCGAACATCAGCTGGTAATTCAGACTTACGTGCTCCATCAAACTCATTGAAACCAATCTGCGTGACGTCTGCTTGGTTTACGCCTTGGCTCAAGTCGATCAATGTGATGCTGCCTGCTGGATCGACACTGTAGTCACCATTTGGCTCACCTTCGTTTGCTGTCGCAATGTATCTGCCATCTTTTGAGAAGCCAACCATGTCTGGCAGTGCGCCGGTAGGGAAGGTGGTGATCAGCGACAAATCATCCGAGCGGTACAAGCCAACAATGCCATTCGCCTGCTTATTGCTGTTTTCAATCGCTACAGCGACTAAACCATTAAAGACAGCAACGCTGTTTGCCGCACCAATTTCAACGCCTGCTGCTTTGCCCGCGCTGTTGACATCAATGAAGGCGGTTTGCGTTGGTGCGCCGTTGTCATCCATAGAGAGCACATCGACACGTTTCGCTTGAGCGTTGACTACGTAAAGCTTGTCAGTACACGCATCATATTGAACGATTTCTGCTGCTGATGTGTCGAATGGTGCGTCAGCGATAGACGTTCCCATAAAGGTCAAACCTTGGATGGATGCCTCTCCCGCAACAGTTGCTACCGACGCTTTGCATTGGGTTGCAAACGAAGAGAGAGAATCGTCAGGTTGAGATGAACATGCGATGGCAAGTGAAGATAATGCCAATACGCCTATTGCCTTAAATGGGGTGGTCATGATATTTCCTTATTAAACGGATACAATGTCACTCAATGCACCTAAAGTAGATATCTATTCATTCACCAACACAGTGAAGAATAGCGCATTGATTGAAGTGTTATGAGGGGCTGTTGATCTTTCGCGGTTAAATTTTGTTCGAGATAAAATCGTTTTAGGCGAGGCAAGGAGTGTGTCGCCTAGTCGTTCTAAGCAAATACTCCTTAACAAAGCATGAAACGATTTTAGCCGAACCCTCCGGGCAGCGTTTGTTGGTCATTTCTACCGCGTTATCGACTTCTCATGTAGGCTAGCTACATAGCAAAGTCTCTGCCTTGTATAAATGTCCAACAATTCGCTGCAAAAATCAGCTCGAAAGGTCAACAACCCCTAAATAAGGCTCTGAATATATGTATGATTTATGACCCTTATATTGGCTTTTGATGAAACAAATGTGTCAGTTTTAATCTGAACGTATGTCGAACACTTAAGATGAAAAGACACTAGGAACTAGAAATAATGGAACTAAAACAATTTTTGGATGCGCTATCGGCATCACCAGAGACAGTAGAATTTGAAACGACAATGGCAGCCATTGAGGCAAACTACGAGTTTACGCCAGCGGCCTTTGTGAATGGTGAAACGCAGAATAATGCAGGTGAGAACAACGGTTCATGCAAGATCTTCGCTTTTGGTCAACTGAATAACCTAAGCAAAGAAGCAACGTTGGCGTGTTTTGGTCGCTTCTACCGTGAAGACGTATTGGCACATCCAGAGAACAACGACCATCAAAACATTCGTAACTTTATGGTGACAGGCTGGGATGGCGTGAAGTTCGAATCCCAAGCGTTAGCGCAGAAATAGTTCGCAGAACTTACCTTCATTTCAATGATAGCCAGTCCGCTATGTCCTGTATTCGATAGGTTAGGCGACTGGCTTTTTCTCCAAACATTTACGACACAAACAAAGCTGTCCCGCTTCTGGCTTGGGTAGGTCTCTAGTCTCAATATCAAAGCACCAACACGTCTCTTTCCCCGCAGCAATATCGCAGTGCGCGTTCGTGCCACACTCAGGGCATAAATGGGTTGAATCATTTCCAACCAATTGCTCGATGATCGCGTCTCGTTGAGCATCGGACTTATCTTTCCACTGTACGATTTCTTCCATGGTTCGGTGACAGCCAGAACAGATACCGCCGTTATTTTTACAGGCTGCGCGGCAAGGTGACTTCATTATTTTTCTCGTTTTGCTTTCCAGTAAGCGGCGTACTTTAACATGAAATTGTGTAGCGGGAAGCTCAATCCTCGATTCAGCAAAATACCCATTAGGTGAATAAATACTGGTCAATTTTATATGGAATGGTAAGCTGTATATTCAAAATTTGAGGAGTTGGTATGTTTAAGTCATTGGTAGAGCGTTTGTTTAAAGCTTCGGTAGTCGTATCTCTGGGTTTTGTCTTGAGCGGATGCACTGGTGGTCCTGTCGTAAGTGCGACGAAATTCACCAGTTATGAAGATTTTCGTCCAGGCCCAGAGGGTGGCGTTGATCTTGTTTGGGCCAGAGTCGGTTTGCGCGATGCTACTCGGTTGAAAGAGAAAATGGATGATTACGACAGCGTGGTAATTGACCGAGTAATGGTTGTGGTTCAAGAATCTGAGCTCGATGATGAAGAAATCCAAGAGCTGACAACTTACATGGTTGAGCAGTTAAAAGCGCGTATCTCACCCGTAAAAAAGGTTGTCGACCAACCCGGAGAAAAAACACTTCGCTTGAGTATTGCGGTCAGTAATGTGGAAACGCCGAATCCTGTCCTTGCTGTCACTTCAAGTATTCTGCCAGTTGGTTTAGGGATCTCTACCATCTCAAAAATCACGACAGGTGAGCACACCAATGTAGGTTCCGCGACAGTGGAGTTACTTGTGAGTGATTCAAAGAGTGATACGCCGCTGTTTGCTGCAATTGATCGCCAAGCAGGGAACAAAGACTTCTCTACCATGATTGATTCTTTAGACGACGCCAAAGATGCAATTAACTGGTGGGTCGATCGCTTGGGTGTTACTCTTAGCCAAGATTTATCCCAACAGACTCCGTAGTATATGTTAGAAAAAGAAAACCTTATCAAACTCGCTCGAATGCAAATGCCGTTTGGCAAATACGCTGGGCGTGTACTTATTGATCTCCCAGAAGAATACCTACTCTGGTTCGATAAAAAAGGTTTTCCGGAAGGGGAGCTAGGTGACTTGTTGAAACTCTGCCTTGCATTAAAAATTGAAGGCCTAGACAGTGTTGTTAAGCCTTTAAAGCGCATGTAATCTGCTACAGCAACTCCCCCATTTTTAAATAAAAGAATGTCCATGAATTTTGATATCAATACATTGAAACACCATCAACTCGTCGAAGATGGCCAACTAGAAGGGTGTTACCTTCATCAGCCCGCTCAAGGTAGTCAGCAAAATGACAAAGCCGTTTTGGCAGAACGCCAAGCGTTGGAGAAGATGGGGTACAAGGTAATACAGGTTAAAGCCAAAGGCGGGACAACAACGTTTGCCGAAGCGATGCAAGAGTTTGCAAAGAAGACCGGTCACCAGCCTAAGTAGTAAGTGAATGGGGCTGGGGCTTTTTACATCAGTTAGTTAGCTCCTGCTGTTACCATTTTGTCCATTCGTGAGTTAACGCAATATAGGTTTCCCCAATGTGGAGTTTGGACACGTTTTACAACACTGCTTGGACCTAAAAGTTAAGGGGTTAGGTTCGGTTATGAAGCCGTTTAAGTACGCCCCTTTCCTACGATATTAGAGACAGAAACCACCATCCTCCTAACTTATTAGAGAGTCGAAGCAAGCCAATTTGTTTGCTGACAGACCTACACACGATAGTGGAAATTTGCAATATAAGTTTGTTTTGCTATCGGTATCAGGTAATCGGCGTATTGTGCGGATCTGTAATTTTATTTCTCGTCGCTATGCGAGGATATTTATGACTCCACAAGAACAAGAACTTATTCAAAAATTGGCTGATAAAATGCGTGTTAATCAAAGCAACGCAAAAGACGCCGCAGCCGCTCAGCTAATCCAAGAGCAGATCGCATCTCAATCCGACATTGTTTATCGTCTTACACAAGTCGCTCTGGCGCAAGAAGTTGCACTCAAAGATCTAAAAGAACGTAACGAGTATTTGCAACGCAATGCAGATTTTTATAAACAAGAATCTAACAGAGGTAGCCTGAACCGTATGTTTGGCAGGGCCAGCACACCACCGTTGCCACCTCAGCCTGCTTACCGTCCTAGTGCCTTTGGCGGCTTCATGCAAACAGCTGCCGGTGTTGCCACTGGGATGGTTGCGGGAAGTGCATTAAGTCATCTTTTATTTGGCGGTGAGCATAGTTCACCGATGGTGGAAGATGTTACCAACAACACCATCATTGAGCAGCCTGAAGAAAGCGCAGACTCCCAAATAGATCCCTCACAGAATACCTCTAGTCAACCAACTGATACAGCAGATAACAGTGGGGGCTTTCTGGATGGCACCGATGGTTATACGCAGGATTACACAGGTGGAGGTTGGAGCCAAAATTCAGGTTTTGATGATAATTCGGCTTTTCAATCGTCAGGTCTTGATGATGGTAACGCGTTTAATGATGATACGCTCACAAATAATGATGCTGATAGCTTTGGTGGGGGGAGTAGCTTTTTTGGTGGCGATGAGATCGACTTTGGCGATGATGATAGCTTGTTCTGAATCATGAAAGCTGAGACAGCGTCGTTAAACCACTAATTAATAGTAACCAAATACTCAAATAATCGCTGCTTAGTCAGCGGTTTTTTGTATCTAGTCTTGTATACCCATATACGTAAAAAAGCCCCGCTTAGCCCAAGGCTGTCAAGCGGACTAGGCGAGGCAAAAAGAACAGCTAGGAACTCTGTTCTTTGATGGTGTCTGGAAACGAATAGTTGAATCGTCTCCGAAATAAATTTTAGGAATTTCTGACGCTGTTTTGTCAGCGAAATGTCACGACTCTACATCATGCCGGCAAGCTTATTTTTTATTTTTGAACAATAGCTTAGGAAGCAATCGGACTTTGTAGGAATCGGCGAAGTGTTCTGACGAAAGGCACAAAAAACTCGCTATGTAAGCGAGTTTTCTGTCAATTGAAGTTCTGGATTAATGTCGACGTTGAGGGCCGTGACGAACGATGTCTTTACCGTGTTCGTAAACATGTTGAGAAACCCAACGGCCAAGAACCAGTTGATGCTTGTCATCTAGTACCGCTACAAATGGGCGGCCATCTGTGTTGTTTGTCGCTAGTGCTACGCCTGCGACGCCTTCAAGGCCTAGCGCACCACTTTCAACTAGGTGTAGGAAAGCTTCTAGCTCTTCCAATGTTTCGATAACGTGATTATCAATATTCATTGTCTTCAATCTCTTCGAATTGTAGATACTCTATTGGCGCGTACTCTACCTAAGTTGCAGTGAGAAACCAAGCAACGATTTGATTGGAATAACCGAGGTCGCGGGGTAAAGAGGAGCGTATCTCATATTTGTCGGCAATTGGGCGTCGTGATCTTGGGCTGGTCATATCTGCAACATAATAAAACTTGGCTTTGTGATGCTAAGTTGTTGTAAATTCGAGTACTAACCTCAGAGTTTTACCATTAAAGGGAACAGCCCAATGAAGAAAGTACTAATTACAGGTTTTGAACCGTTTGGTGGTGAATCCATCAATCCCGCTTTGGAGTCTGTAAAACGACTCGACGGGAAAAAACTCAATGGTGGGGAAATTGTTGTTTGCCAAGTGCCTGTAACGCGTTACGAATCCATCGATACTGTGATTAGTGCTATTGAGCAACACCAACCAGATATTGTGATTACAGTAGGGCAAGCGGCAGGACGCGCAGCGATTACGCCAGAACGTGTAGCGATTAATATCGATGATTTTCGTATTCCCGATAATGGTGGTCATCAACCAATCGATCAGCCCATTGTTTCTAGTGGTCCAGATGCGTATTTTACTACATTGCCGATTAAAGCGATGACTAGTGCTCTTCAACACGCAAACATCCCATGCCAAGTTTCGAATACCGCAGGGACATTTGTCTGTAATCACCTCTTTTATGGTGTTCAGCATTACTTACGTGATAAATCCATTCGTCATGGGTTTGTTCATATCCCACTTTTACCTGAGCAAGATGCGTCAGGAAATCAGCCTACCATGTCACTAGGCGTTATTGTTGAGGGGCTCAAGCTATTGGCTCAAGCCGCTATTGATAATGAAGCTGATATAGCCGTCACTGCTGGCCAAATCTGCTAACAAACAGAGTTAACTTGAGTATTTAAGCAAACACCGAGCGAAGACATGCTCGGTGTTTTTGTATCTGTTAAGTCGCTCAAATTATGTTCGTTATGAAAGGAGTAGCATTAATTCATCAAGTAGAGGAGTTGACTCTCATTCTGGTTGGTGTCCCATTCAATAAAAAAGGCGAACTTTCATGAAAAGCAATAGAAGTAAGATCATTGCGCTTTCCTCTGCGGTTGTTTTCGCTTTGGCTATTGCTGCCCTAAAATTCGAAAACACCCTTGGACTGCTTCCTATCCTTATCGCTATTGGCGCGTTTTTTACTTGCGTCATTCATACCAGCATGCATCTTTCTGGTGTGGGAAATGCAGATACGTTTGGCTATTACGAACGCTCGCAGCGAACAAAGGCGAAAGCACTACATAAAGGCTTAGATTCCCGCGATAAAAAGCGTTGAAGCAAGTTACATTCTCCGTATACTTTGGCAAAGCATTTAAAGCACAAGCTTGTCGGAGAAAAGCATGTCACATCGAGTACCTACTAACATACTGACGGGATTTCTTGGCGTCGGTAAAACCACGACCATTCTGAACTTACTGAAAAACAAACCAGAAAACGAAAACTGGGCTGTGTTAGTGAATGAGTTTGGTGAGATAGGTATCGATGGTGCGATGATGACCGACCAAGGAGCGCTGATCAAAGAAGTACCGGGCGGCTGCATGTGCTGTACGGCAGGTGTCCCTATGTCTGTTGGTATCACGGCTTTGCTGCGTCAAAATCCAGATCGCCTTCTTATTGAGCCAACGGGGTTAGGCCACCCCAAGCAAGTCATAGCCACACTGACTTCTGAGCAATACTTGCCATACGTTGACCTTAAAGCAACTATCGCGCTTGTGGATCCGCGCAATTTAAGTGACGAAAAGTACCTATCAAATAAGAACTTTGTTGATCAATTAGATAGCGCAGATGTGGTCATCGGTAGCAAGGTCGATCTGTGTACCAGTCATGACATTGACGTATTCAACAATTGGGTAACCGACCAAACGCCTTCAAAAGTGTTCAGTAAGCTGATTCACGATGGTGACTTACCGATTGAAGTGTTGGACATCGAACGCGTGCACGGTAGTGCATCTTCCCACATTGAAGCTCATCACCATGACCATGCACATCAAGAGCCACAATTCCAATTGCCTCCTGGTGAAGCCTTTATCCGTAAAGAGAACAAAGGGCAGGGGTACTTTAGTTGTGGTTGGTTGTTTGGCGCAGAATACACGTTCAATTTCGACCAACTGTTCTCAATGCTATCTGAACTAACGGCTGAACGTGTGAAAGCGGTGATGAACACAGATCAAGGTTGCTACGCGTTTAATGTAGCAAATGGCGTTGTATCCGTTAACCAAATGAGTCTAGAGGGTTTCGAATCACGTCTAGAGGTCATTGACTCGCAATTGATGCCTTGGGATCAGTTAGAAGCGATCCTGCTTAAGCTTTGTGGCATATCTGAATAAGCGCCCACCAATATTGAACAAGGTCTGAGCAAATGCTCAGGCCTTTTTAATTACCTTTCATTGTTGAGACGATAGAAAACTATCATCGTCATAAGTCTATCTGTATGTGATTGGCGTCACTATAATTGCTGGTTTTCTCATGGAATAAGAAACCGGGGCGCACTTGAATCCTACCTTACCCTTCTCAAAACTGAAGTTCTTCTGCCTGCGTTTTGTCGTGATTTTCTTTCTGCTCGTCGCTGTGTTTGGGGCTATCATTTACTACGATACATCTGCGTCTGAAGAAGCGGAGAAGAGTAATATTCGTGTTCAACAAAAAGCACTTCTGGAAGGTAAGAAGCAATACATCGAGTGGGTGATGAGTTCGGTTGTACGAGAGACTGCCTTGTTGGCCGACATTATGTCAGCAAAGCGAGTTTATGAGATTAACGATCTTCGTCTGGGTGAGCAGCGCAGTGCGCAGCTTTCTCGTTTGAGCTCGATTCTAGAAGCAGTAAGCCAACGAAAAGAAGTCTATGATCAGTTGCGCTACATTGATTTGGAAGGTAATGAAGTTGTACGAATCAACTTTAATCATGGTCAACCCCAAGTGGTCCCAGAAGCGCAACTTCAAAACAAAAGTCATCGTTACTATTTCTCAGAAGCGCTTCAACTTGGTTGTCGCAGGATTTATGTCTCGCCTCTAGATTTGAATATGGAGCACGGACAAATTGAAGTGCCCGTCAAGCCGATGATCCGCCTAGCAACGCCTGTTTTAGATGAAAGTGGGAATAAGCGCGGCATTGTGATTGTGAATTATTTAGCTCAGTACCTTATGGAAGGCATGCAACTGTTCAACCTCGATAGGGGGACAAATTACATGCTACTTAATAGAGATGGATTCTACCTGTTCAACAAAGAGCACCGCGAGGCGGAGTTTGCGTTCATGTACGACGACCGACAAGACGAAACCATTTATGCGTCGTACCCTGAGTTAGCCGATCAAATTCGCAATACCCTATCCGGGCAAATTGAAACGGATGAGGGCATTATAACGATTGAATCGGTTGGGGCTGTGGATCGCATCAATCCATACTGTTTTCAGGAATACCATCTGAGTGAAAACAGTTCGACGGCTTGGAAATTGGTATCTTACGTCGATTTCAGTAAAAGAAAACAGCTCTGCAACTCGCAGTACGAACGTGAGTGGTTAATGCAAGTGGGTGCGGTGTTGAGCATTTTACTGGCCTATTTCATTGCGCGCTTTCAGCTTCGCGCGTTTTCCGACAACCAACGTATTCACTATTTAGCACATAATGACAGTCTGACTGGTCTGGTTAACCGAGCCGCTTTTCAAAACCAAGCATCTGAGACTTTATCGCAATCCTTGAAAGCGGGTAGAGAGGTTTGCTTAATATATCTAGACCTCGATAGTTTTAAGTTTATCAATGATGAATACGGTCATGCGGCGGGCGATAAGACCCTTCAACACGTTGCTTCTGTGATGCAGCGAGTATTTGGCAGTAAAGCGCTTCTTGCTCGATTAGGGGGAGATGAGTTTGCCATTATGCTAAGCAGCCAAGAACATATGCGGGATCCAGAACATTTTGCGTCGTCTTTGATTCAATTGATTCAAGACCCGATAGAAGTTAGCCCTGGTGTATTCCACCAAGTGACGACCTCAATTGGCGGCTGTTATGCGAAAGAGAAAAGCTGTACCTTGGATGAGTTAATGCATCAAGCTGATATGGCGATGTATGAAGCGAAGAAGTCGGTAAAAAACCGTTATTTCTTCATCCAACAAGGAAAAACTACGCATAAAATTAACAGTTCGGAATCGAGTGATGCAAAATTCCATGAGTTTTTATGTTAACGCATGAGAAAAGTGAGATAAATCACTGGAATTCGGGTATAGTGCACCGCTAAAATTTTTATAGCTATTTAGTGATTTGTTTAAGGAATACGCTCAATGTCATTTTCATCTCAAGGTTTTGCGCCAGAAGTGGTAAAAGCACTGGCAGAATGCGGTTATGAGAAGTTAACGCCAATTCAACAGAAGGCGATTCCAATGGCTCGTAAAGGTCATGATATCTTTGCAACTGCGCAAACGGGTACAGGTAAAACAGCCGCGTTTTCTCTGCCTATGATTCAACAGTTGTTAGAATCCGGTCGCAGCGCATCTCGCAAAACTGCACGTGCACTGATCATGGCTCCTACTCGTGAGCTAGCAGAGCAAATCGCGGACAATATCAAAGCATACACTAAGTACACAGACCTATCGGTTGCCGCAATCTTTGGTGGCCGTAAGATGTCTTCTCAAGTGACAGCGCTAGAAGGTGGCGTGGATATTCTTGTTGCGACGCCTGGTCGTCTAGAAGAGCACATCGAGCAAGGCAACGTATCCGTAGCAAACATCGAGTTTCTTGTGTTTGATGAAGCGGACCGTATTCTTGATATGGGCTTTATCCATGCTGTACGTAAAATCATGATGGATGTGGATACAGACCCACAAATCATGATGTTCTCAGCAACAACATCGAGCCAGTTGAATCTATTGGCGAAAGACATCCTTCGCAAGCCAAAGCGTATTGAAGTAGAGCGTGCAAACACAACGGCACAAACTATCGCACACGTACTTTACCCAGTGGATCAAGAGCGCAAGACTGAGCTTCTTTCTGAACTGATTGGTCGTAAGAACTGGAAGCAAGTATTGGTGTTTGTGAACTACAAAGAGACCGCGAACGATGTTGTAAAAGAGCTTAAGCTAGATGGCATCAAAGCCGTTGTGTGTCACGGTGACCGTGCACAAAGCGCACGTCGTCGCGCGTTAGAAGAGTTCAAAACGGGTAAAGCTCGCGTAATGGTTGCAACAGATGTAGCGGCTCGTGGTCTGGATATTGAAGATCTACCACACGTGGTGAACTATGACATGCCATTCCTAGCAGAAGATTACGTTCACCGTATTGGTCGTACAGGTCGTGCGGGTAAACAAGGTCACGCCGTATCATTTGTTAACCGCGAGGAAGAGCTAACTGTGGTGCAGGTTGAAAACCTAATTCAACAACACATTCGTCGTATCGAGTTAGCGGGTTACGAACCAAAGCAGCGTGAATCTTACATCGAGAAGCTAAACTCAAAGCCTGCGTTCAAGAACCGTCAAGGTCGTCGTAATAACCCGAACCAATCGGCAACAGACCAAGGCTCTGCGGAGCGTCGCTTAGCGATGGTTAAGCGTTTAAAAGCGCGTCGTAGCTCTAAGTAAGATAGTTAATCAAAGAAAGCGCCCCTCATAAAGAGGGGCGTTTTTGTTTATAAGTTTTATGTAGGTTCGTACTAGTTAATACCGATTAAGTTTGGCTCTCCTCGATAAATCACGCGATCATTGCCACGGTTTATACCAAAAGTGACGACTACTGGAGGATCTTCCTCTCCGTTTGCCGAGCTGTCCCAGTTGTAACGTAGCCAAGGAACACTATTAGCTCCTTCGGTAAGGTCAAGATAGAACTTCACTTGCTCTCGAGCAGGTACGGTTTGCGAGGCAAAAACTTGAAGTGTTCGTCCAACAACTAATTTGCCATCTCCTGATAGAGAGGCAGTGGAACTCGAACCACTTGGCCATAAGGTGTCCGAGCGACTATGTGTGCTATCAAAGCCCGTCTGGCTGTCACTGAAGTTCGTGGTGAAGCGACCATTCTCCCAATATTCTACGTCTAAAGGCACTTTGATCTGTTGACCTTGAGGACCACCAACATCTCTAAATTTTAAGCGACCAAATCGAACGTCCGGTTGGGTTGTCAGGATATGCGAGTCGTCGAAAAACTCGAATTTATCTACTTTGCTTAAGTAGGTTAGGCCAATTTTACTGAGTGTTGCATGACTTCCTGTGTTGAATGGCCCATCGGGGTAGCTTCCTCCAATGTCGTCCTTTTCCCAGCAGGCACTGTTTGAACAGTCGTATTTCGACGCAGATGATTTGATAAGAAACGTACCGATACTTCTGCTTGCTAAGTCACTCCATTGCACCTGAGTAGGGCTAGGTGGCACAAACCTATTGGTATAGTTGCTAAGCTCTCCCAAGGTGAAGTTTTGTTGTTTCTTAGGTGCAAAATAGGCATAGTTTGCCACGTCAGACTTGTTCGCGTTTAATGCTACAACGGTATAGCTAACACTCGTAAGTGGCTGGTTCATATAAACAAAAGATTGACCAGATGGGTACTCCCAGTTCTGGTTAATGACTTTGAAATGCTTTGGATAGAATCGACCTACGTGTCGATAGCCTTGGTTAATATCACTGTTCGCAACATCAACCTTTATGGTCAAGCTGCCGACCTCATTCCAGTATAACTGGTCAAATACATAACCAAGCCCAGTGTTTTGGTGATTAAGCTTACTTAGCCCCATTAGCCCTTCTAATAGAACTGTCTGATTAGCTGCGTTCTGAGTCGGAGTATGTTGTTCACTCGATAACTTGATGCTGGCAGAAGGGGAACCGTAATTCATGAAGTTTGAGGTTACGCGGATGCTATCACTACAGTACGCAGTAGTGTTGATAGGATCACTTAAGGAGCCTCCAGACTGCCAAACAATAGGCTTAGTAAACAGAGAAAATAGCTCACTTGCCGCGACAAACCCTGCGCCATCACTTGAGGTGCCCGAGGGTAAAGCTGCGTTCTCGCCGTTTGGGCAGATAGCAAAGGTCCAAGGCCTTGACTGAACGAGGAACTGACCGGTTACTTCACTGTGACCGCTTTCAGGGCATTTGGCGAATCCAGTACAGTCGAATGTATCGGTTAATTGGATATTAAACGAACCTGATTCATAAGTAATTAGGCTAGCATTGGATACACCGTGTTTGAACTCTGGCTGGTAGTTAAGATCACCCAGCGAGCCATTTGTCGGTGAAACGACAGATGGGGTGATAGTTGGGATTGCAGAATAATTTGATGCTTCGACTACCTCTCCTTCTTCTGTACAGGCGAGAATGCGTGTATTGATTGTCTCGGGCTTGCCTGCAACAACTTGAATTTCCCCAACAGGAATTCCTGGGTCGAGAGAATATGCTTCAAATATAAATGGCTTAAACTTAAACTCTGCGAGTTTAGATTGCGCGCGATCTGTCACTAATTCTGCTGTGACGCTGTAAGTCTTATCAAAATCGACATTTTCAATTTGGTTTGTTTTGACTTTGATTTGAACGACTAGCTCGCCAGAATCATTGGATGTAAACAGCCAAGGGTTAGTTGAGTCTTGTGAAGCTCCGGAGATCATTATCACGTCGAAGAAATCAGAATCGGCAATCGACAGTTGAACCTGTAGGCTTTCTCCAATGGCATTGTTTTTGGTATTAATAGTAAAGGTGGGCGGTTCATCACCACACATTAATGCTAAATCATCTTCAGGAGAGATGGTAAGCTCATAGTCGTCCTCCTGAGGTGGTAGCATATCACATACAGGAATATCTACTGATGTGATAGGGCAGGACAAAGCAGAATAGTCACAGTTTGATTGGTCAATACCACAATAAAGCTGAATGTTACTTGGCTTATCCCCATAACTCTTAATATCACCACATACCTCGGTGTTATTCGGCAATACTAATGGCTGAAAAGTCTCAATTGCTAACTCTGTATCGTAAAATGCGCCTTCTAAATACCCTGTGAGACCTTCAGAACGGATTTTTCCAAATACACTGATGTCTTTAATGTTCAATGAATGCAGCGCGGAAATATCACCGACAATATAGTGGTCACCCAGTGGTGCGCTAGTGTTGATTTCAAACAGATGTCCACTTGACTTGATATCTCCACATATATTGGTGTTCGTTAGAGTCGAAGTACTTAGTGTCGTTATATTCCCTATTACAGTGTTGTACTGACCAGTAACCGCAAGTGTAGAGCCGTTGAGAGTAACATCCCCTTTAACAAGGACATTTTCTAGCGTCATGGGATGATCTGAGGTGAGGTTACCATAAATTGTTGTATGGTTATTTTGATAATCAATACCAGTAGCTGTGTTGTTATTGACTGATAATTCAACAGCATAAGAACGTAGTGAGATTGGGTTCGAAGCAGAGCCAATTGCGTTACGTCCTCTCAGAACTATACCTGAATGGGCAGTAAGTGATACCTCTCTATTATGCGTTGATACCACTTTGTATCCATGAGGCAATTCAATCTTAGATGGGCAATGAAATACAACACTGCCATCAGGTTGTACTATTTCTTGAAAGTTCTGACCTAGACAAATTTCATTGAGCTGTTCTAGATTTGTGACATCAACAGTCGTTGCTTGGCCGGCAAAGGGAAAAAGTAGTGCCGCACCAAAAATGCTAACAAAACGCATCATTAAGTATCCTATTTCCGTGGAACTCAATGGCATCAAGCAAAGGTGGAAAGGAGCGTCTCCCTAAGTTACTTAGGGTGGATTCTCTCTATAAAAATATGTGTGTCATTATTTTTTTGGTACGTTATACCAAGCTATTATGCGCTAGATTACAACTTAAGTGTGATGTTAGTTCAAGACCAAATGATGATATCAGTCGCATATAAGTGTGAAATATTGTTAGGAAATATGAATTTGCCTGACGTATGGAGCTAGAGCATAGTCCAGCTCCAAATATCACTAGGCAGCATGGTCAATCAGAGGAGCCATTTGGTAAAGCTCTTCCAAAATAGCTTTGGTTTGTTTCGAGTATATGAGTCGGTCTTTATCGCCGACCAACTGAATTGCACGTACTTTTCCACTGACTAGGCTGTGTCTTATCGTGCGTAATGCCATCTGGAGGTCAAGGCATGTACCTTCTAGGCCATTTTTCGGAATGAGAGAACTTAGGTCAACGCTCAGAATGACTTGATCGCAATGGTCAAGATAGTTTGAAACTTGTTGTTTTAGATGGTTACGGTGTCTAAATACGAACTCTCGGTCGGTTATCCAATCGCACCCCTGATCTTCAGCGTATTCCCACATTGTTGAAGCAGCCCCTGCTTCAGTTACGCCGGCGAAAAAAAGTCGAACGTTATTGTATCGAGTAAGAGCAAAATGAAATGCGGCCCCCAGCCTTGGTTCAAGAGTTTGATTCAGATTCATCTTATGGCCGATACTGATGATGCCGATTTCATCTCGTTCATGAACAACTACGGGTAGAATGGAGAGTATTACTTCGGAGCAGTTAGTCAAAATCACAGGAACTGAGTGTCGGGATAAAGACAAACTCAATGCTTCTTGGAAATCACCACTATCAATTTGGGGATGATCAAAGTGACCAAGGTTAGCAGCGGAACCTTGGTCATGCTGTTGGTAAAGCCAGTCACTGGCATTGTCCAAGCTTTGATTAGCTAGATCATACGTTGCAGCAGTCATGGGGGTTAAATGTTCACATACCGTCATAAAAGAAAAAGGGTGGTGGTGAACGGGTTTTGATGCTCTATGAAATGCGTAACGTTTGAAAAAGCTTAACATGGTGAATTACCTTTCTGGCGGCAACGCCCTCGCTGCCTGCAACACATGTAAAATGATACGCTGCTTATCCTTTTCGACTCGGTGTGCTGGAGCCATGACAGATACAGCACCAATTAACTTGCTGCCTTTCATCACTGGCGCACTAATACCAGATACACCTGGGTCTATCTCAGAAGTACTAACTGCGTAGCCATTTTTCCTAATGGTGCTTAACTCTTGTTCCCATTCGTCCATACGATGATCCTCACCAAAATGGCGAAGGATTTTTTCGCATCGTGCCTGGGGCATATAAGCCAGCATCACTTTAGATGAGGCGCCCCGCAGCAATGGTTGACTTTGACCCTGGACGTAACTGCAACGAAGCGCCTGCATACTTTCTTTCTGTCGGACACAAAGCGCGCGATAACCAGAAGGCACCATGTAAGCTGCCATTTCTCCCGTCTGTTGGACGAGACGAGACAGAATGCTTTCTACCATGTCTAAGCCATGCTGCGCGGTTTCGTAGCTGTGCATTAAAAGCAGTGCAGCGGGGCCGACTACAAAGGTCTTGTCATGGACGCTTTCTTCGATCAGGTTCCACTCTTTTAGCAACTTCAAATGGCGATATAAGCTACTTAAAGGCACATTCATTTGTTCGCTAAGCGTTTTTGCAGAAACCGGGAATGGGCTAACAGCAACTTGCATCAATAATTGAAGGGCTTTTTCGTTTACCTGATTAGCGTTGGCTTTGTTTGTCGTCATAGGTGCGTTGTAACGTTATAAAGAGGATGTCTCAACTATAATTCTTAACTGTCGAGAAAAGGAAAATATTTATAAACCATTATTCTCATTTGATGAGAAAAGTGCTCTCTGATTTCTGGTTGTGAGCAAGCGTGCTTCTATGCAAGAACCAAGAAGTAGTTTTGGATTAGTAGGGGTCATCTAAAGGGGCTTGCTCGTGTGTGGTTAATTGTCTGCTAATTTTATTGTCGCGTTGAACTATCGACGCTTCCTTAGTGTAGACTTTGAGGCCCATTAAGAGTCTTACCTAAATTGTTGTTATATTTGCAGTAATGTTAGGTTGTGCTCATACTCATTTAGGAATGAAATGCATTGAGCAATCCTACCGACCAAAGAGCAGGGGTGTCGACGTTGAATTGGAGCGATAACGAATGCTAAGCAAAGCAACGCTAAAAAAAATCAGCATATTCTTTATTCCTGTCCCTTTAATCTTGGCGCAGGTGTTTTTTCTCGCTCAACAGAATATTCAAAAAAACCTAGATAATATTTTAGAGAGAAACATACAAGTTGCCGATCAAATACTGTTCCATATCGAAACTGAAAATAAAACGGCATTAATAGACCCGACAAGGTGTGAAGCATTACAGCAAAACCTAATGTTTGAAAGAAACATTGATGAAATGCTGATTGTTCACGGTGACAACATTATCTGTTCTTCTAAGTTAGGTTCGATATCCAAACCTTTGGACAGTTATTTAAAGCAATATGGCACTGATACACTGTCTTTCGCGCGCATACACGGTTACCCAGAGCAAGTCCTGACACTCACCACACAGAGCACTGAAAATCCAGAGTATCGCGCTATCACCATTGTGGATAGGGACTATTTGGGTGCGACTATTGGTTATAAAAATGATCTTCGTCTTAAGCGCTCGGCACTGTATGTGGGAGAAGGTGTTGCTCCGCTTGGTTCGCTCAAGCAAGGTGATAATCCCATCGCCATCGCTCATTCTAAAATCTTTGATTATGAAGCCTTACTCGAAGCCAGTGATGTCTATATTGAGCAAAAAGAGCTGTCTTATTTTATTTCAGCGATCCCCCTCCTACTGATTTTCTACTTAACGATTTATGTCGTGACAAAGTTTGTCGATCCTCAGAGAAGCTTGCTCGTAGATTTGAAAAAGGCCATAAAAAGGAAAGAGCTGGCGCTGTATTATCAGCCACAAATTGATGCAATAACAGGTGAATTAAAGGGGTGCGAAGCGCTTCTACGTTGGAAGCACAAGAGTCATGGTTTTGTCTCTCCAGATAAATTCATTGTAGCTGCGGAACAAAACGGGCTGGCGAATGACATCACCGATTATGTTTTGGATAAAGCACTCAAAGACTTTTCTAATAGTCATTACTCAAAGCCTTTTCATCTAGGCGTCAATGTACCACCTGATTATCTCTCAGACGCGCATGTTATCCATAAGATAGAGCGCATCCACAAGAAACTAAAACAAAATAATGTCTTTTTGGGGATTGAGATTACCGAGCGCCAGCTTATTGATGAAAATACGCAGAAGTACATTTCAGCGCTGCGGGTGCATGGCATAGAAGTACTTATTGATGACTTTGGTACGGGGCAAACTTCTCTGGCAGCTCTGCAACACATGAGAGTGGATTACTTAAAAATAGACAAGTGTTTTGTCGATACAATCGGTATTGAGAGTGTTAACGCTCCGGTTTTGAATGCCATTGTCCGATTCGCCAATGAGCTTGAGATAAAGCTCATTGCGGAGGGAGTGGAAACTGAAGCGCAAGTGAAGCATCTTATTGATCTAGGAGTAGATTTCCATCAAGGTTACTTTTACTCAAAGCCTGTGCCATTTAAGCAACTATTACTTAATTATCAGTAGGGTTGTGTATTTGAGAGGCGTATTCTTAGGGCCGGAAGATAGCTTAAGAATACGCAACTCTTGTTGGTTAAAGTTACGACTTCTATTCTGCTCCAGATTTGAAGAGATAACCTTTGTAACAGCTTGCTTCGTTATCAAACCTAAACTCTAAGTAGTTTTGAATGCTTTCTATACCATCTTCTTGGTAATGTGAAACATATAAAAGCTGACTTAACTTCTCCTTCGCTATCAACTCTAGAGTGTTTTTTACTAACATTCGCCCCAAGTAATCTAAGCCTTGATAAGGTTCGTCCAAAATTAGCAATGTAGGCTGTTTAACAATAGCGCGAGCGATAAGAAGCAAGCGCTGCTGACCATATTCCAGTTGTTTAAAAGAGGTCTTTTGATATTGGCTCATGTGTAGAATTGTCAGCCAATCCTTCGCAATATTGATCTCATTCTTAGTCGGTTGTGAGTAAAGACCAATTGAATCATAGAATCCCGATAAAATGACTTCTAACGCGCTGCAGTTAACTCGATATTGAAGGTGCAGGGCGGAGGACACCATACCGATATGTTGCTTTATTTCCCAGATGCTTTCTCCACTGCCGCGTTTCTTACCGAATATATGGATATCATTACTGTAACACTGGGGGTGATCGCCAAATATCAACCCTAACAAGGTGCTTTTACCGCATCCATTCGGCCCTTTCACTTGCCAGTGTTGGCCTTTATCAATTCGCCAATTTAAGTCAGTGAAAATGGTCTTGTCGGTGTACTCCACTTTGCCACTCTTAAGTTCAAAAATTGGATTTTCAAAATGGGTTGTATGTTGATGCTGACGAATTAATGCCATCATCTCTTCGCTTTGTTTCTCTGACTGGGACTTAATCTGCGCGATGATGGGGTGCTGATCCCAGCTTTGCTTGTCCATTGTGCTATCAAGTTTGCCACCATTGAACAGTGCCACTTGATCTATCCAGTCGGGCATGTCGGATTCACGAGAGAAGGTAATTAAGATTTGAACCGATTGAGAGAGCGTTTGAAGATACTTTGCCAATGAAGCACGGTGCGCTACATCTAATCCTGTAAATGGATTATCTAACAACACTAGATCTGGTTTTGCCGCGAGCGCACGGGCGAGCATTACACGTCTCGTTTCACCAGTAGAAAGCACTCTAAACCCGCTTTCGGCTAAATGTGATAAGTCGAGCTCTTCAATTACTGTTTGCGCGAAGGTGTTATCTTGGCAGACTTCAAAGATCAAGTTATATACTGAGCTGCCTTGGTCAATACGATCGAGAAAATCGGTGTCATCTCTTTCGATCTCCAACTCTAGCAAGCGTTGTTGTTCAGAAAGAGATACTTGAGCAATCTGGCAACCTTGGACGTTCAGTTCACCTGACTCAGGCGTAATTTCTCCGCACAGTAAGTCACCAAGCATAGAGCCAATCTCGCCTTCAGAGCTGAATATGCCCCAAGATTCCCCGGTTTCAATCCGCCAATCATTAATAGAGAGAGTAGAAGTATTTTCCTTTGCAGTAAGCTGATGAAATTGAATCGGCATAGTTTTTGTCTTCCATGATTTATTATTATGCGGACTCCAGTTATACCAACTCTAGCCTAACTATAGAAAGGGCTTAAATGACGATTTTACTAACGATACTGAGAAGTGCGGGGTTGGTCAGCAAAGTAGAGAAGTGCAACAGTTGCATCTCAGTGCTGAAATTAATTTCTTGGTGGGCCTTATCGAAGTATGTCGCGGAGTGCTGGGGTCGCACACGACTAGGGATTTAGCAATCCCGTAATTTTCCAAGCGCCAAGACGACGAAAGCCCGTTGATTTCTCAACGAGCTTTCTAAATGTGGGGGAGGGCTGGGCTTGCATTCAAGGAGGGATTTGGGTTAATCCCTTTAAACCGCTGATATACGAAAAAGCCCGCTAATCTCTTAGCGGGCTTTTTACTGGAATGTGGCGGAGTGCTGGGGTCGCACACGACTAGGGATTTAGAAATCCCGCAATTTTCCAAGCGCCAAAACGACGAAAGCCCGTTGATTTCTCAACGAGCTTTCTAAATGTGGCGGAGAGATAGGGATTTGAACCCTAGATACGCTATTAACGTATGCCGGTTTTCAAGACCGGTGCTTTCAACCACTCAGCCATCTCTCCGTTGCGGGGCACATAATATGTTGTGGCATAGAACTTGTAAAGCATTGATTAGCGGCAAATGAACTGTTTGCCTGTTTTGTAATCAGTGGTTACTGTGCTGTTGCGCATGAAAGGTGAAAGAAAGAGAGCGGAAATCGCTAGATAGTAGAGCAATGACTTTAATGATGACTTGTATAATAAAATAGTGTTTTATTGGTAAGTTTATGAAATTAAGGGATAAGTATGCTTTGAGTATACATGTGTTCGCCCGAAAGTATTTGCAACAGAATGTGAACTAATTCAAAATTAACTGGTATAGCCAGTTGTGCTGAGTTTCTCTAAGGGTATTTATGAAGGTCACGAATCTATTTAAAGACAAAGTTGGTGCGATTTCTGCTCATCAATCAGAGTTTATGAATTGGATGTCTCCAACGCTGCGCGATTATTGGAGTGACTTCTTAGGTAGGGCACAAAACAGTTTTCTCTTTTCCAAAGTGCGCGATCATCAGCAACCAGCAGTAAATGAGGAAGTTATCCCTCAACCTGAACCGATCGTACTTAAGCCAGAAGCCCAAGTTCTATTCGACGAGCTTAGCGAAAAAATTGGCGAAGTGATCCATGTTGGTGATTGGGTTCACGTATCTCAAGAGCGTATTAACCAATTTGGTTCGGTAACAGAAGACATGCAATGGATTCATACTGATCCAGAGCGTGCCGCGACCGAGTCCCCATTTAAGACAACGATCGCTCACGGATTTCTAACGCTAGCGTTGCTGCCTAAGTTGACTGATTCTGTTGACCCAGAAAAGCCAATGTTTCCAACAGCGAAACTGGTTGTGAACCTTGGTTTGAATCAAGTTCGCTTTCCATATCCAGTCAAAGCTGGCAATAACGTACGCGCATCAAGCAAACTAACGAAGATCACTCCAATTAAGAAAGGTCTTGAGATTGAGCGTGAGATAAAAGTAGAAATTGAAGGGATACGTCGCCCAGGTGCGGTTGTTGTATCCGTAATTCAACTGCACTTCTAAGCAAAGAATTGATAAAAAAAGAGAGCTAAAATTAGCTCTCTTTTTTTGTTTTTACTGGCTGAAGCTCTTAACCGGTGTGTAGCCATAATCGGCAATGGCTTTTTGTCCTGTTTCAGACTTTAAGAATGAAACGAACTCTTTTCCTGCTTTATCTAATCCATCAACCTTGTACAAGATTAAGAAAGGGCGCGCCAACTTGTACTTATGACTTGCGATATTTTTTGCTGACGGTGTAGTTCCTTCAAACTGAATAGCTTTTACCGACTGATCGACAGAGCCTACTGAGATAAAACCAATGGCATGCGGGTTGTGGTTCACGATGGTTTTTACCATGCTATTGCTGTTGACCACTAAGTTGTTTGAGCTGATATCTGAGACAAGACGGTCGTTCACGACTTTAGTTAGGCCAAGTAAGCTTTCGAAGCTATAACGAGAACCTGAAGAGGCTTCACGTGTTACCACGGCGATCGGCTGATCATTGCCGCCCACTTGTTGCCAGTTATTTATTTTTCCTTTGTAGATATCAAAAAGTTGCTGTTCTGAAAGGTTATCTAAAGAGTTGGTACGGTTAACAACAACGGCTAATCCATCATAGGCGATGGGAATGACGTTTAAGTCTTCACCTTTTTCTCTTTGGGTGAGGTATCGCGAACTCATGCCTATTTCAACTACACCTTTATTTACCATAGTGATCCCGGCGGTAGAGCCAATGCCCTGTACAGCGATGTAGTTATCTGGGTGGACTTTATTGTATTCCTCGGCAATAACATCCATAACACGGGCAACAGACGTTGAGCCAGAGATATTGATTTCCTTCGCGATTGCCAAAGGAGCAGACAGAGCCATGGCTAAAATACTTGCCATAGTTAAACGTAACATATTGAACTCCAAAAATAGTATACAGCAGCGCATATGATATTTCGTTCAGGTTACACTTTTGTGAACGGGAAATACGATTGCCAAATAGTTCTGGTTTACACTGCTCTTAGTTGGTAGGTTCAACCTATACTGATGTTAGGTTCTAGGAGTATCTTTATGTCCGTTTCTCGATTGGCTATGAGTCGACTTAATAAAGCGATTCAAACATTTTGTTCTAAGCGAAATGCTAGCTTACCTGTTGAGTTAGGAAAAAGTTTGTATGAGCCAATTGATAATGGTGTAGAGCTATACCATGCGCACTACTTGCTTGATTCTCAACATAGTGAATACACATCTTCCATTGCGCGGATACTCTTTCATGAAGACACGCAAACATGGCTGTTTTTTGTTCCTAGCGAAGGGGAAAAAGAAGGCAGCGAGTGGGTGCCTTATTCAAGCTTGCCACGCTGTAAAGAGCTTGAGGATCTTATTGCGGAGTTAGAGTCCGATCCTCAAGCATGTTTTTGGCAATAATTATCGAGTGATTTGGTTTCGGAAATCTTTCGGTGTCATGTTGTACACAGATTTGAACGCTGTACTAAAATGAGCCGCACTTTTGAAACCAGAATCGAACGCAATTTGCGTGATTGATTTTTGCGATACTCTTAGCTGAGTAGCAGCATAGTTAATACGCTTTACCTTTAGTATATGTGAGAAAGACATGTCATCAGCTGCTAAGCGTCGCTTCAATGTCGCGATAGACATGCCTAATTCAGCGGACACTATCTCAAGTGTGATATCTTTCTCGATGTTTTTCTCAATATAGTCGATGATTTTTTGTGAATCACTCAGATGACCTGCGTTGTTAATAATACTAAGAAGGTTAGGTTGAACCTCGGCCATCATTGCAATTAACGCCAACGCTAGGTGGCATTGAGCTAATTCATTCTTCTGTTTAGAAACTAAGCTCACTAATAGGTCTTTTGCTACCGCGATGTCGCCGTACTGATTTGAATCAAACGGGTAGAACTGCCTTGTAGAGGCTGTTGAGGCCGCTCCTTCAAGTTGGTGAAGGCTAGACAACAATTCGCTATCAAAGACTAGGGCGGTTGCTTGAAAGCCATTCTCACCAGCTTGTGACTCAGCAGTAAGTAAGTCTTCTGAGTTATAAAGAGCGAAGTCCCCAGCTTTCCATTCCATTTCTTGCCCATCGGGCTGGTGGACGAGCAGTGAACCCTCTTCAACAATGTACAAGCCATTATGCGGAGTTGTGTATCGTTCACTTTTTCTAGCAGTAAAATGATTAAAACGTAGTATCTGTATATTCGGCATAGGCTCTTATGTCTTTTACAAAAACAAAAAAGGCGCTCATTTGAGCGCCTTTTTTAACGAACAGCTGTTATTCGCTTACTGTCTCTTTGGCATCAGTTGCCGGAGCGTCAGCAAATACTTGTGTTGGTTTAGCGACCAAACTGCGATTCTCTTGATTCACATCAGTTAGAATAACTTCTAATGTATCACCCAGTTTGTATACCACTTCTTTATCGATCGAAACAGTACCGTTGTCGCCATTGCACTCAATTCTTTCTTTATTATCAAGAATCAAGCTACCAGGAATAAAGGCTGCTGCGCCATTTTCGAGAAGTCGGACACGTGCTCCCGCACGATTAATGTCAAAAATCTCACCTGTGAAACACGTTTGCTTGTTTGGCTCGTCTGCAAGAGTACGTGCGTATAGCCAATCAGAGACATTTCGTTCAGCGATTTTATGATGCTTACGATGCAATGCTAGCTCTTCGCCAACTTCATCATCTGGTGTTTGGATCGGTTCTTTGTTTAGAATCACGGCTTTTAGCATGCGATGGTTGATCATATCGCCGTACTTACGAATTGGTGATGTCCAAGTCGCGTAGATGTCCAATCCCATTGCGTAGTGAGGCAGTGGTTGGTTACCCACTTCGCTGTAAGTTTGGAATTTACGAATGCGATTATCTAGGTACGAGCTTTCTTGAACACCCAACCAGCGGCGTAGCGCAGCAAAACCTTCTAATGTGGCGATAGATTCCGCTGTGAACTCAAGCGTGCCTTCAGGGTTTACCATTTGAACGACGTCTTCGATCTTTTCTGCTTTCAAACCTGCGTGCGTGTTGAAGACGCCCGTTTCAAACTTGTCACGAAGTGTACGGCCAGCACAGATGTTTGCGGTGATCATAGACTCTTCAACTAGGCGGTTTGCACTGCGACGCATGTCAGCGTGGATTGCTACAACGTCGTTGTCTTCGCTTAGTTCGAAGCGGTAGTCTGGACGATCTGGGAATACAACTGCGTTCTTTTCACGCCAATCTGCACGAGCAAGTGAGAAGTCATACAGGTCACGAACGATAGTTGCGATCTCTTCTGATGGCTGCCATTTGTCTGAGCTGCCGTTTTCTAACCAATCAGAGACGTGGTCGTATGCAAGACGAGCGTGAGATTTGATGTTTGCAGCGAAGAAGTTGATGTCATCACCAATTACGCCATCTTTGCTTACTGTAACTGTACAGCAGATAGCAGGGCGGATTTCACCTTCGATTAGAGAACATAAGTTGTCCGCTAGATCACGAGGCAGCATTGGGATGTTGCGACCTGGAAGGTAGATGGTGTAGCCACGCTCACGGGCGACTTTATCCATATCATCTTCAGGTGTGATGTACGCGGTTGGATCCGCGATTGCGATAGTCAGTTCGAAATCACCAGATTCTGTTTTTTTCGCGTACAGTGCATCGTCCATATCTTTGGTTGATTCACCATCGATAGTTACGAAAGGAACGTGAGTCATGTCGACGCGTTCTAGATCTGCGTCGTCTTTCAGTTCCCAGTTTTCGATGCCTGCTGGCTCAGAGTTTGGTAGATCGTTTTGAGCAAGCGTTACCCACCAAGGAGCAATCTTGTCGTTTGAATCAGTAATCTTCTCAGAAATTTCTACGAAGAAAGTGTTATCGCCTTTAAGAGGGTGGCGAATAAGATGTGCGACAACCCAGTCACCTTCTGCGAATTCGTCAGGCTTTAGACCTTTCTTTAACTTCGCTTTAAGAGAGAGCTTTTTAAGCTGTGGGTGATCAGGTGCAACGTTTAGCTTGCCTTTGAACATTTTTACTCGGCCAATAAAGCGAGTTACGGCTTGTTCTAGCAGCTCTTGTGGTTCTGCAACTTCACGTTCGTTTTCCGTGCGGATGATGGCAACCACTTTGTCGCCGTGCATGCACTTCTTCATGTACGCTGGTGGGATGAAGAAGCTGGTTTTGCTATCCACTTCCAGGAAGCCAAAGCCTTTATCAGTTGCTTTGACTGAGCCTTCTTTTTTAGGCAGATTTTCTTGGATTTGCTGCTTAAGCTGAGCTAATAGTGGGTTATCTTGAAACATCTTTTTTTAACTTACCAATGGAGTTGGGCACACTATAATCATTGCGCGCTATTATTACTACTGAAAGCGCGCAAATTCGCCCCTGTTTATTGACTGTTTTGTTGAATATTCATCATCGACAGCCCTTAAAAATAGGGGATAGGTGGAAATTTACGCGAATAATACCATTAGTGAGAATAAATTGTGATGTAATTCAATTTTTTCTGGCTTTTTTTATGCATTTAAGGAATAATCCGCCTCCCTTAGTCGTCCCTAATGGCTTATCGCGGTTGTGTACTGTACTAATTCCCTTTCTGAATGGATTTAGTAACTGGATGAATCAGTATCGAATTGGAAGAGCATATGGGACTGTTTTTTTGTTTAATTAAGTAGGATCCCAATGCAAGATTCTGTTATTCAATTCAGCGATTTATCTCTGAATGATTCTATCCTTTCTGCTCTAGACGGAATGGGTTTCGTGTCACCAACTCCAATTCAGGCTGCGGCAATCCCACACCTATTGGAAGGTGCTGACGCGCTGGGTAAAGCACAGACGGGTACAGGTAAAACGGCAGCATTCTCTCTGCCTCTTCTAAACAAACTAGATCTAAACCAACGTAAACCACAAGCAATCGTTCTTGCTCCAACTCGTGAGCTAGCGATTCAGGTTGCGGCTGAAATGAAGAACCTTGGTAAAAACATCAAGGGTCTTAAAGTTCTAGAAATCTACGGTGGTGCATCTATCGTAGATCAAATGCGTGCTCTTAAAAACGGTGCACACGTTGTTGTTGGTACTCCTGGCCGTGTTCAAGACCTTATCAACCGTGAACGTCTACATCTAGACGAAGTTAATACTTTCGTACTTGATGAAGCGGACGAAATGCTAAACATGGGTTTCGTGGACGACGTAACTGCGATCATGGAGCACGCTCCTGAATCAGCTCAACGCGTTCTATTCTCTGCAACTATGCCACCAATGCTGAAAAACATTGTTGAGCGCTTCCTACGTGATCCTGTAACTGTTGACGTTGCTGGTAAAAACCACACTGTAGACAAAGTTCAACAACAGTTCTGGGTAGTGAAGGGTGTAGAGAAAGATGAAGCTATGTCTCGTCTTCTTGAAACTGAAGAAACTGACGCGTCAATCGTATTCGTACGTACTCGTCAAGACACTGAGCGTCTAGCTGATTGGCTATCTGCACGTGGCTTTAAAGCTGCAGCACTGCACGGTGATATTCCTCAGTCTCTACGTGAGCGTACTGTTGATCACATCAAACAAGGTGTTATCGACATCCTAGTTGCAACTGACGTTGTTGCTCGTGGCCTAGACGTTCCACGTATTACTCACGTATTTAACTACGACATCCCATTCGATGTTGAGTCTTACATCCACCGCATCGGTCGTACTGGCCGTGCAGGACGTAAAGGTAAAGCGATCCTTCTAGTTCGTACTAACCAAATCCGTATGCTTCGTACTATCGAGCGTGTAACTAAGTCATCTATGGAAGAAATCCAACTTCCTCTACGTGACCAAGTTGCAGAAGCTCGTCTAAGCAAGCTAGCGGCTGAACTGGAAGCTGAAAAAGAGCACAAAGCACTAGACAAGTTCGCTGAGCTTGTTGAGAAGCTACAAACGTCTCTAGAAATTGAACCTGCGATGCTTGCAGCAATGCTTCTTAAGCGTCAGCAAGGTAAACGTCCTCTATTCTACATTGGCGAAGACCCAATGGTAGAAGCGATTGAACGTGACAAGCAACGTCGTAAAGAGCGTCGTGATGGCGGTCGTAACTTCAACAACCAAGACTGGGATACTTACCAACTTCAAGTTGGTCGCGAGCAAGGTGTTCAAGTTAAAGACATCGTTGGCGCTCTAGCAAACGAACTAGGTCTAGGTAAAGGTTCTATCGGTGCGATCAAGCTAGCGCAAGGTCACACATTCGTACAGCTACCTAAAGCAATGACTTCAGACGCTGCGAACAAGCTAAGCAAGCTACGTATCCGTCAACAAGATGTTGGTGCTGTAGTATGTGACTTCGATGACTTCCGTGAGTCTCGTGGTGGTCGCCGTGACGGTGGTCGTCGCGATGGCGGTCGTCGTGATGGCGGTGGTTACCGTGGTAACCGCGATGGCAACCGTGAAGGTGGTCGTCGTGAAGGCGGTCGTCGCGAAGGTGGCTTCCGTGGTAACCGTGACGGCAACCGCGATGGTAATCGTGAAGGTGGCGAACGTCGTTTCGATCGTAACCGTGGTGGTGATCACCGTGGTGCACACCGTGGTGAACGTGGTCACGGCCGTGGCCGTCGTACGCAAGACGCATAATATCTGCATACTATTGCATTAAAAAATAGTTGAACTTGAAAGCCGAGCACTTAGCTCGGCTTTTTTGTCTCTGCTTATCTATCTCACCCATTCAAAAAAATTCGTAATATTTTTGCTTTATTCTTCATTTATTGACGTTTTTAAGTGTCTGATTCCACTTTAGTTGAGTGAGGCAATATATTTCACGGCTAAAATAAATTTTAAAATTGCGTTAGATCAACAAAAATCACGCAAACGAACAACTAACTCTAAAAGATAGTTGAAAGATTAAAAAATTATTGAATAATAGGTCTTACAAACAAGAAGTACACAGCGCAACTGCGCAATTACAACCTTTGCTCCACAACAGGAAACTATTTCATGTCTAATTCGTTTGTACTGGTGATCAACTCTGGTAGCTCATCACTAAAATTTGCGGTAATCGACTCTCAATCTGGCGATGCTGTATTGAGTGGTTTGGGCGAGTGCTTTGGTCTTTCAGACGCTCGTATGAGCTGGAAATTCAACGGTGAGAAATTTGAGTACGCTATTCAGGGCGATGAGAATCACCATCAACTTGCAGTAGCAAAGTTAGTTGAGTTAGTAAAAGAGTACAAATTAATTGAAGATGTTGTTGCTGTTGGCCACCGAGTGGTTCACGGCGGTGAGAAGTTTACTAAAACAGTCCGTTTAGATGAGTCTGTTATTGCAGACGTAGAAGCGCTAAGTGATTTAGCTCCTCTACATAACCTTGCTCATGCGATTGGTATGCGTGCTTCAATGGCGGCATTCCCTGAGCTACCTCAGTTTGCTGTATTTGATACTGCTTTCCACCAAACAATGCCTGCAAAAGCTTACACTGGTGCAATCGCGAAAGAACTTTACACAGACTTCGGTATTCGTCGTTACGGTTTCCACGGTACGAGCCACTACTTCGTAAGCCGTGAAGCTGCGAAGATGATCAACAAGCCAGTTGAAGAGTCTAGCTTCATCTCTGTTCACTTAGGTAACGGTGCTTCTGTTTGTGCAATTAACAACGGCGAATCTGTTGATACGTCTATGGGCTTCACGCCACTGTCTGGTCTAATGATGGGTACACGTTGTGGTGACCTTGACCCAGGCATCATTGAGTACCTACTTAAGAAAGGTTGGTCTCAAGAGAAAGTATTCAACTCACTGAACAAAGCTTCTGGCTTCTTAGGCGTGTCTGGCCTAACAAGCGATGCTCGCGGTATTTTGGAAGCGATGGAAGAGGGTCACGAAGGTGCAACTCTAGCATTCCAAGTATTCACTTACCGTGTGTCTAAATACATCGCGTCTTACCTTGCTGCTTTAGATTCATTCGACGGCATCATCTTCACAGGCGGCATCGGCGAAAACTCAATGCCAATCCGTAGTGAAATCCTGAAGAACCTAAAACTGCTAGGTTTTGTTGAAGATGTGAAAGGTAACGAAGATGCTCGATTTGGTAACGCAGGTGTTGTTGCTACATCTGAGTTGCTAGGTGCGAAAGCACTAGTTATTCCTACCAACGAAGAGTGGGTAATCGCTCAACAGTCGGTAGAACTGCTGTAAAACGGCAAAATTTTGGGAACTAAGTTAAAGCCCTTTCCGGTTGGAAAGGGCTTTTTTTGTGGTTGGATTCTACAAGCTATTACCGAATATTGATGTTATTATCACGCCTGTCATACATGTCTGGCGTGGTATGAAGCCCTCCAGCGTACCCTGCCGCTTCCAGTGTTTCTCTCACTTCTCGAACATCCTCAGCGGTAACCTCTTGTTGTTGGTCTCCGAGGTGTTTACGTACAAAGGTAATTAGCTCGGCTAAACTGGCGTCAGAGAGGATATCCTCAAAACTCGCCATCGGCATAAAGTTGCGCTCTGGGTCGATGTAGGTGGGTTGTAAGCCACGCACTGTTACAGCAATGGTGTTGAATGGGTCGCTGTGCATGATAATGCCATTGTTTAGCAATGTTGGTGCAATTGGGTTACGTCCTTTACCATCGTTGCCGTGACAAGCGCCACAAGTCTGTTTATAGACGGTGTAGATTGGAGCTTGATAGGCGGCGTCATCGAATCCTTTAGGCTCTAGTGGTACAGCGTCGGCGGCAATAAAATTGTTCACATCGCCACTGAGCAAGTAGTAGGACATGGATTCAATGTCTTCACGCGTCATTAAACTCAAGCTGTTCTTCACGACATCCGCCATCCCGGCAAACGCGGTGCCTTTGTCTGAATGGCCAGTGTGTAAGAAGTCGGTCAACGTCTTTTCATCCCAACCACCAACGTACAACTCTGTTGAGGTAATATCAGGCGCATTCCAGCCGTCTATCAAGTTACCTTGGAAGATGCGCTCAGGAATTAGGGCTTGAGCAATGTTACGCGGCGTGTGGCATTCTGAGCAGTGTCCTAAGCCTGCTACCCAATATTTGCCTTTCTGCCACTTCTCAACATCTTCCACGTGCCCTTCAAGTTCTTGCGGCAAGCTGTAGTCAATTGGGTCAGTATCCATAAAGACGATATTCCAACCAAGCAAACCAAGACGGATGTTAGACGGGAACATCATATGGTTTTCATCGTTACGACGAGCCACCGCGGGGATAGATTGCATGAACTCCCACAAATCCGTCATATCTTGTTCCGTGAGGTATTGATAAGACGTGTAGGGCATAGCAGGATACAGGTAACCATGTTTACCTTTCCCTTTCACAAGCGCATCTCGGAAGTCATCATAATCATACTCACCGATACCTGCACTAGCATGGGGCGTGATGTTAGTGGAGTAGATGGTGCCAAATGGGGTAACGAATGGCAGACCGCCGGCAAAAGGTTCGCCGCCTTCTGCACTATGACAAGCCACACAGTCCCCGGCATGGGCTAGGTACTCACCGCGTTTAACCGACTCAGCATTCAGCGCTGCGAGTTTCTGCTCTTGCTCTTCACCCGCTTTACGGATGTAAGCACCAAGCGCGAGGATTTCGTGCTCAGAAAGTTGGTTTTCAAACGCAGGCATTAAGTTGTTTAAACCGTAATTGATGGTGTGTTGAATCTCCTCGATACTCCCGCCGTGTAGCCAGACACTGTCTGATAGATCAGGCACCCCCGTTTGTTGATTTGCTATCGAGCCGTCACCATGACATGACGAGCAATATTCGACGAACAAACTCTTACCTAATTCAACTTTCACTTCTGGCACGTCACTGTGGCGCTGATTAAGGGATGCAAGGTAATAGGCGACCTTATCGACTTCGTCTTTCCTCATGACCTCTACCCAACCCGGCATGGCGCCGTTACGACCTTTGGCGATAGAGTGAATCAGAGATTTGTCATCGCCGCCATACATCCATTCTTTATCGATCAGGTTAGGGAAGTGCTTTTGGCCCTGGGCGTTGTCTCGATGACAAGCGGCACAATGGGTTTGGAACAGCATGCGACCAGTACGGACGATATCGTCGTTTTGTGCCAATGCGTCGAGCGACGAGTCCGTAACTTGGCTAAATTGTTCATCAAGCGTCGTTGACGGTGCGCTGAGTTTATCGTCACTTTGATCGTAATTCGCCAAACCTTTCCATTCGCCTAAACCCGGATATAACACTAGGTATCCTGCTGACAACAGAAAGGCGACTGCGTAACTGGCAAACAGTAACTTGGGTGGTGGTGCGTCTTTTTCGTCAATGCCATCAAAGGAGGCAATGGTGTGTTCTTGGTCTGCTTTATGGTTGCTACGCCAATATTTGACGATGACAGATACCATTAATATGAAGAAGACAATTGTGGCGGCAATTGCCCACCAGTTCCAGAATGTGCTCATTGTGCCACCTCCTGTGCTGTGTCTTGACCAAGGCTTTGAAGATAACGAATCAGAGCTTCCGCTTTGGTTTTACCGCGTATTTGTAATCTCGCGTCTGAGATCTCTTGGTCGGTGTAGGGCACGCCCAACGTACGCAGCGTTTCCATCTTGTTACCAATGGCGTTGCCAGACAAAGTCTGCTCAAACAACCAAGGATAAGCTGGCATGATGGATGTCGGAACGACTTGGCGTGGGTCGATAAGATGCAACACATGCCATTGGTCCGAATACTTACGCCCAAGATTGGTCAGATCTGGCCCGGTACGTTTGGAACCCCACAAGTTAGGGAACTCGTAAATATCATCGGACTCTTGGTTCGCGCGTCCGTTACGTTTGATTTCGGGTTCTAGCGGGCGAACCATCTGCGTGTGGCACACATGGCAACCTTCGCTGATGTAGATATCGCGACCAGCAAGCTCCAACGCAGTTAACGGCTTCGCTAAACTGCCTTTGGCGATGTCGTCAGTACGCAGGATGTTAGGCACCACCCAAACTGCAAGAGAGAAGGAAGCCACAACAACAGTGGTGATGATCAAGATGATCACTGAATGCGTAAAGTCTTTGCTCATCTTATGCCTCCTTCGCTACCAGTACGGACGGAGAGCGTACGGTCTTGTACAAGTTGAATGCCATCAGGAACAAGCCGAGCACAAAGAGCGCACCACCAAAGAAGCGCAAGAACAACCATGGTGCTTTAAAGTTCATGGCTTCGATAAAGCTGTATACCAGCTCACCATTCTCGTTCTGAGTGAGCCACATGTAGCCTTCACCAATACCGGCCACCCAAAGTGCGATGGCATAAATGGCAACACCTGCATGGGCAAGCCAGAAGTGCCATTTGATCAGTCGCTTCGACCACAGTTCTGTCTTGTTGCACAGACGTGGGATGAAGTAGTAGAACACCGCAATGCCAGACATGCCCACCCAGCCTAATGCGCCAGAGTGAACGTGTCCGATCACCCATTCGGTGTTGTGCGCCAGCATATTGAACCAGCGAATGGCAAGTAGAGGCCCTTCAAAAGTGGCTAAGCAGTAGTACAGAATGGCCGAAAAGAAGAACAAGCAAATATAGTCAGATTTGAGTTTCTCTTTGTTTTGCAGGAGTGTCATCGCACTGTTGAAAGCACCTGCCCAAGACGGAAGCCATAGAATGAGTGACATAATGATGCCGATGTTTTGCACCCAAACCGGTACCGACGAGTAAACCAAGTGGTGCGTACCCGCCCAGGTGTAAAAGCCAACTAAGCCCCAAAAGTGGATCACAGACAAACGATAAGAGTAGATAGGGCGATCAGCGGCTTTGGGAATGAAGTAATAGTTCATCCCAATCACACCCGCAGTTAGCAAAAACCCTACCGCGTTATGACCCCACCACCATTGGACAATGGCATCTTGTGCACCAGCAAAGACGGAATAGGATTTCATCAAAGAGACAGGCATTGCGAGATTGTTCACGACGAAGATCATCGCAATCACGATAATAAAGGCGGCAAAGAACCAGTTTGCTACAAAGATATGGTCTACTTTGCGCTTGGCAATCGTGCCAAAGAACAGCACAGCATAGAGCACCCAAACCAAGACAATTAATACGTCGATAGGCCATTCCAACTCCGCATACTCTTTTGATGTCGTATAGCCTGCGGGCAGGGTAATAAGCGCCAAGAGTAGAACGAGTTGCCATCCCCAGAACACCATCCACGACAAGCTCTGGTTGAACAAATTACAACGGCCAGTACGCTGGGCAATATATAGCGAAGTACCCATTAAAATGTTTACGACAAAGCCGTATATCACTCCAGATGTGTGTAGAGGTCTCAGACGACCGAATTGGAAATATTGCGAATCAAAGTTCAGAATGGGCCAGTACAACTGCGCCGCTAGAATGACACCGATGATCATCCCCGCAATCGCCCAAACCAACGATGCCAACACAAAATACTTCACAACTTGAGTGTTGTATTGAGTAGTTGTTTGTTCCATAAGAACGCTCCTCGTTTAAGGCTGGGGCTCGTTATCTGACGGTGAATGCTCGTTCCCTAACTGCGAATAATAGTGCGCAATGTCTTCTATATCTTGGTCAGACAGGGCGTCGGCTTGCTGCTGCATGAGCACCGCCAACCCACTAGTCCGCTCCCGCGCTTTGTAATCTTTCAAAGAAGAGATCAGGTAGCTTTTTTTCTGACCGCGTAGGTTTGGATAGGCGTCGATGGTAGATATGCCGTCAGCACCGTGACATGTCATACATACTTTCGCTTTCTCTTTGCCAACCTCAAATTGCTCGTCGGCTTTGGCGTCAGATGCGAAAGTGAAAGGAGAGAAGCACATCGTGGCGAGGAGAGCCGCCTTTATACCTGTGCTCATGAAATGCGTGTTCTTTAATCTCATCACTGTTTCCCTAGTAAATTGAATGCGTGTTTCACTAACTTGGGCGTTTTATGCCAGCACTTCGCTCATATTGCTAAGGTGATAGTCTGGCACGTTTTTATTGCTGTACGGTAAAGAGTAGCGCGTACTGGCTTTATCGCTATGTACGAGACAAATTAGTTGTAGATTTAATTACTAATACGCACCAATTAAGTGGAATGGACAAAATCATTACCAATACAACTAAAGTGAAAATAGGCGGTTAGCTTTTGATGTTTGAAAGTTGGTGAGTTTTGTTTTATTTGAGTGGTTTTTGCGCTGTTTAAAACGGATTAAGGATGTTGAAAACCGCTCTGGCTTTAGCCAGAGCGGTTGGAGAATTAGAGCTCTTCGAAACAAAACTATCGACCGCGATAGATCATCATGTCATAGATGTGCGTGACAGAAATTGGGTCGGCTTCGATGTAACTTAAGCGAAGGGAGCTAACAAGACTAAACAGTGAGCCCAGTGCGATAGGCGCAATAATAAGCAGGGCAATCAGAATGAAAAAGAGTACGGTTGAATGTCTCATAAAGCACCTCCTGACGACTGTTTTACTTCGTTGTTATTTTAACATTTCGTGCCTAGTTTAGAGTCAGGTTATTCCTTAATCTATTTGAGTTTTTGCCTAAGAGTTCAGCGCCGATTTTGATGACATCAAGTCACGAAACAATGATTGGATTTCACAGTAATTTACTCGATGATAACTAAGTCACACTGTATACTGTGCGCGTTTCGCAAACGTTAGCACTCCTCAGTCTAAGTACACATTTAGTTCAGCATTTGCGATGTAAATATAACTATCTAACACACATTAAAATTAATGATGTACGAACCCTGACGATTTCTTCGCTGGGTCTTTTTTGTGAGTAATTATGCTTAACTCTGAACGCAAAGCTGCATTCGTGCTCGTCGCAACAACGATGATCGCGGCACTAGGGTGGATCTTCTCTAAAGAAACCATTCAAGGTCTTCCACCATTTGGATTTATTGGGCTGCGATTTACCATCGCTTCTTTGTGCTTGTTACCGCTGTGTATCAAGCCGCTTCGTGCTGCCAATAAGAAAGATATTTTTGCCGCGGCAGGCGTTGGTGTGCTTTTAGGAGGCGCGCTGATGTGTTGGATTCATGCTATTTCAATCAGCGACACCCTAGGCGAGGGCGCATTCATCATGAGTTTATCGATGCTGTTTGTGCCAATCGTTGCTTGGGTGATGTTTCGTCAAAGGCCGCAACGCATTTTCTGGATCTCTCTGCCCATTGCTATCATTGGTCTAGGATGCTTATCGCTGGCTGGTGGTTGGCAACAATCTTCTAGTCAGCTTTGGTTCTTGGGGGCCGCTCTCATGCTGGCTTTACACTTCAACGTAAACAGTAAGTACTCGCAGAAATTGCCGGTATTGTTGCTAACGTGTATTCAGCTGTTTGTGACAGGCTTGATTGGTTTACTTATTTCATCTTTGGTGGAGACGGTGCCAACTGAAGTGTTGACGTCTATCTGGATTTGGTTTGCTCTGAGCACGCTCTTGGCAACCAGTTTGCGATATGTGATGCAAACCATGGGACAGAAGTTTGTTCAGGCTGGCAATGCAGCACTGATTATGATCCTTGAGCCGGTATGGACGGTAGTTTTGAGTGTGATTTGGTACGGTGAAGTGCTAACTTCCAATAAACTGGTTGGTTGTGCGCTTATCTTATTTTCGTTGGTCATCTACCGAACTGGTGGCAAACTCCGTTTTCTCAAACGCGCTTAAACTAAACTTATAAAGCCAGTGATAACGTTATTGCTGGCTTACGGACTCTCTTACTTTCCCTCTGGCAGGACGCTTATTGATGGCAAATACAGAATATCAAGAAACGCTCGATTTACTCGATAAACTCAGTGTGTGTCTTTATCGCCTTGGCATCACCTTGTTTGCTGTCGCACTACTTTGTTTTTCGATAATCGTTTCTGGGGCTATCACTAGCTCGCTATTCGTTTACCAAGCCTCTTTAATTGCAATCTGTGTTGCAAGTGCTCTGTCTGCGGCAAATATCCACGTTTATAACAAACATGTGCGTGCTGCTATCAGTTGGGCATCTTGGATTGGCTTGGTACTGATGGTGAGTGACTTGGAATTTCAGCGCACTTGGTTAGGGCTTGGCTTTATCTTTGTGACTTTTTCGGGCATTGCGCTTAAAGAGTCTTTTTGCTTTAAAGTGCCAGGCTTGAAGATGGTGCCCGCGTTTCTCGCTGTTGCAACGTTTGCATTGTGGTTTAACCTTCCAATCCTTGCTGCCATCACTATGTTGTTGGCTGGATTAGTAATGGGCTTTCTGTCTTTTGCTAAGTGGCGTATGCCGCTGCATTTCGATATCGGTATCAAAGCGAATTACGAGATCTAACGCTGCTTTAACGCCAGCGAGACTTTTGAGGTCGGTTGGCGGTTTAACTCTTCACTGATCATCCATCCGGCTTTGGCGAGCAACTCCAAATCTACTCCGGTCTCGATTCCTAAGCCTTGGCATAGGTAGAGCACATCTTCGGTGGCAACATTACCTGACGCGCCACGAGCATAAGGGCAGCCCCCAAGCCCTGCCACACTGCTATCGATGGTATTGATGCCCATTATTAAGGCTTGGTAGATATTCGCCAACGCTTGTCCCCATGTGTCGTGAAAATGCACCGCGAGCTTGTCGGTTGGGACTTTCAATTGTACGGCTTCTACCATTTTAGCGATGCGTATCGGCGTGCCTGTACCTACGGTGTCTCCAAGTGAAACCTCGTAGCAGCCTAATTCCATTAGCAGGTTAGCAACCCTTGCGACTTGTTCGGGTTTGGTTATTCCGTCGTAAGGGCAGTCTGCAACGCAAGATAAGTAACCCCGAACGGGGATGTTATGCTTTGCTGCCAATTCCATTACAGGTTCAAAGCGGGTAAGACTATCTGCAATCGAGCAATTGATGTTGTGTTGGCAAAAGCCCTCCGATGAGGAGGTGAAGATCGCGACTTGGGTAGCGCCGGCTTCTAGTGCCTTTTCAAAGCCTTGCACATTAGGCGTTAGTGCTGAGTAGATGACGTTGTGGCGGCGGGTGATTTTCTTCATCACATCGAGTGAATCCGCCATTTGAGGTACCCATTTAGGCGACACAAAAGATCCTGCCTCAATATGGGTGAGTCCTGTATCCGAGAGCAGGTCGATTAAGCGGATCTTGGCTTGCGTGGACACCGGTGATTCGTTTTGCAGACCGTCTCTCGCACCTACTTCGACAATGTTTACCTTGTTTGGCAAATTCATTTCTTGCCCTTAGCTGGTTTGTTTATCCAACCCGGTTCTCGTTTCTCCAGAAAGGCTTGTAAGCCATCTTGTCCTTGCGGCGATACGCGAATGTCGGCGATAAGTTGGCTCGTGTATTGGATAAGCTGACCATCAATCGGATTTTGGTGACATTGATGGCACAAGGCTTTGGCTTTTCGCATCGCATCTGGGCTATTGAGCAGCAAAGAATCAATCAAGCTTTCTACTACGGCTTCGATTTTATCCAGCTTATGAACCTCATGCACAATGCCAAACTTTTCTGCTTTGTCAGCGTTAATTACTTCGGCGCTGAGTATGTAACGACGAGCGTGACGGTTACCCATAGAGCGCATGACATAAGGAGATATGGTTGCTGGAACCAACCCCAGTTTGACTTCACTCAAGCAGAAGTTCGCATTCTCCGCTGCGATGGCGATATCACAGCAACAGATTAAGCCCAATGCGCCACCAAAAGCGGAACCTTGCACAACCGCAATAGTAGGCTGAGGGAAAGCGTCCAATGTATGCATCAGACGTGCAAGGTTTTGCGCGTCTTCTAGGTTTTGTTTTCTGGTGCTACTTGCCATGGATTTCATCCAATTCAAATCAGCCCCAGAGGAGAAATGTTTGCCGTTTCCTCGAAGCACTAAGCATCGAACATCGGTGCGCAGAGCAAGGTAATCCAGCCTGTGGATCAGCAAGTCAATCATGCAGGCATCAAACGCATTGTGCTTCTCTGTGCGATTGAGCGTAAGCGTTGCGACGCCGAATTCATCGACGTTCCAAAGTACTTCATCTTGTCGTTGGGTATTGGGGATGATGCTCGGTTGATGATCCTGCATGTGACGTCCTTTCTTCTCTACATTCTAAATATGCCAAAGTTGCTGTCAGGAATTGGCGCATTGAGCGCGGCTTTTAAGGCTTGAGCCAATACTTGACGTGTTTCTTTCGGGTCGATGATGCCGTCATCCCATAAACGTGCGCTGGCGTAGTAGGGATGCCCCTGCGACTCATACAAGTCTACGATAGATTCTCGGAATGCACTTTCTTCGGGCTCTGGCCATTCTTCACCTTGGCGTTTTTTCACTTCTCGACGCACTTGAGTGAGCACGCCTGCGGCTTGTTCTCCGCCCATTACTGAGATTCGTGCGTTTGGCCACATCCACATCATGGTTGGGTCATAAGCACGACCGCACATGCCGTAGTTGCCCGCACCGTATGAGCCGCCAATAATCACGGTGAACTTGGGCACATCCGCACAGGCGACTGCCATCACCAGTTTCGCGCCGTGTTTGGCAATGCCTTCCGCCTCCAGCTTTTTGCCCACCATAAAGCCAGTGATGTTTTGCAAAAAGAGTAAGGGAATTTTGCGTTTGGCACACAGCTCAATAAAGTGCGCGCCTTTCTGTGAGGACTCAGAAAACAAGATGCCGTTGTTCGCTACAATACCAATTAGATTTCCGTGGATTCGAGCGAAGCCACATACTAAGGTCTTACCATACAGTGCTTTGAACTCGTCAAAGTCCGAGTCGTCGACCACGCGAGCGATGATCTCTCGAACATCAAAAGACAAGCGAAGGTTCGCATTGACGATGCCGTACATCTCTTCGGCGTCATAACGTGGTGGTAATACCGGTTTGTCGCTTTGAACGGGGAGTGATTGATTGGTATTCGAGATGGCTTCGCGCGCAAGCTGTAATGCGTGCTGGTCATTTTCTGCATAGTAATCGGCAACGCCAGACTTGCGACAGTGCACATCGGCACCGCCTAGCTCTTCATCAGTGACGATCTCTCCGGTTGCTGCTTTCACTAGCGGTGGACCAGCCAAGAAGATGGTGCCTTGCTCTTTGACCATAATGGAAACGTCTGCCATCGCAGGTACATAAGCGCCACCAGCGGTACAAAGCCCCATCACCACTGCAACTTGAGGAATGCCTTGCGCCGACATTCTTGCTTGATTAAAGAAGATACGTCCGAAGTGCTCTTTGTCAGCAAACACTTCTGCTTGGTGAGGGAGGTTCGCCCCCCCAGAATCCACCAAATAGACGCAAGGCAGTTGGCAACGTTGTGCGATCTCTTGCGCGCGTAGATGCTTTTTAACGGTGAGTGGGTAATAGGTGCCGCCTTTCACTGAGGGGTCGTTGGCGATCACCATGCATTGAATGCCTTCAATGGTGCCAATGCCCGCAACGACACCTGCACAAGGTATCGACTCTTCGTAGACGTTCCACGCGGCGAATTGTCCAACTTCAAGAAACTCGCTGCCTTCATCTAAAAGGAGCATGACACGCTCACGAACGGGCAGTTTCCCTTTCAGGCGCTGGCGGTCAATGGCTTTTTGCCCGCCACCTTGCTTGATAGCTTTGATATTAGCATTGAGGTTGTTTACCAACTCGGTCATGACCGCTTTATTCGACAAAAATAGCTCGTCGGTTGGCTTGGTTTTACTTTTAATGATTGCCATGTTGACTTCCTTGTCGGTGGGTTAGCGAGACTCTTCGAACAACTCTCGTCCAATCAGCATGCGGCGAATTTCAGAAGTGCCAGCACCAATCTCATACAGTTTGGCGTCACGGAGTAATCGCCCAGTCGCGTATTCGTTGATGTAACCATTGCCGCCTAGCAGCTGAATGGCATCGAGGGACATTTGCGTGGCAAGTTCGGCGCTGTAAAGGATCACGCCAGCGGCGTCTTTACGTGTGCATTCACCTCGGTCACATGCGGCAGCGACGGTATAAACGTAAGCTTTGGCGGCGTTCATGCGTGAATACATGTCAGCAAGCTTTCCTTGCACGAGTTGGAATTCACCGATGGATTTGCCGAACTGTTTGCGGTCATGAACATACGGAACCACTTCGTCCATACAGGCTTGCATGATGCCAAGTGGACCGGCTGCTAATACCACGCGTTCGTAATCCAAACCGCTCATCAACACTTCGACACCACGGTTTAACTCGCCTAACACATTCTCTTTTGGCACGACACAATCTTGGAACACCAATTCACAGGTGTTGGAGCCGCGCATGCCAAGTTTGTCGAGCTTTTGCGCATGGCTAAAGCCTTCAAAATCCCGCTCAATAATGAAGGCGGTGATGCCGCGAGACCCGCCATTGGGATCGGTTTTCGCGTAAACCACTAAGGTATCGGCATCAGGACCATTGGTGATCCACATTTTGTTGCCGTTCATTAAAAAGTGGTCGCCTTTGTCTTCAGCACGGAGCTGCATGCTAACCACGTCAGAACCTGAGTTCGGCTCACTCATGGCTAGTGCGCCGATGTGAGAACCATCAATGAGTTTAGGTAGGTACTTTTCTCGTTGAGCAGGGGAGCCATTGCGAAAGATTTGGTTAACACAAAGATTGGAATGCGCGCCATAACTGAGCGCGACAGACGCTGAGGCTCGGCTGATCTCTTCCATCGCAACAACATGAGCAAGATAGCCCATGCCTGCACCGCCAAACTCTTCGTCGACGGTTACGCCAAGCAAGCCCATTTCACCGAACTTGGACCACAGATGATTGGGGAATTGGTTATCTCGGTCGATGTCTGCGGCGATGGGGGCGATATGCTCGGTGGCGAACGCGTTGACGTGGTCTCGGAGCATATCGATGGTTTCACCAAGCCCAAAATTAAGTGGGGTGTAGCTGCTTTTCATAACATTTCCCTGTTGAAAGTACTGCAGTTGTTAGTACGGATAAGGTTCGAGTTACACTGCTTGGGCTTGGAATTTATTACTGTTTTTTGTTTTTATTGCTCACTAACTCAGAGCTATTGGCTGCTGGCTTTATTGTTGCTCAGCGCTTGTTTACAGCGCTCTTTGGCGGTTTCTAGCTCGTTCATTACAACGCTAATATCATCCAGTTGCTGCTGTAAGTGCGCTTGTTTTTCATCAATGATGGTTAGCATTTTAAGCAGCTGACCATCGCTTTGTTGGGTATCGTACAGCTCGAACAACTCTCGAATTTCCGCAAGCGAAAAGCCCAATCGCTTACCACGTAAAATCAGCTTGAGCCGGATCTTATCTCTGCGTTGATATACGCGAATATTGCCTTTTCGCTCCGGCTCTATCAGCCCGACATCCTCATAAAAACGAATGCTTCGGGTCGTGATGTCGAACTCTTTGGCGAGGTCACTTATCTTGAATTTATCCACTCGGTTTGTCCCTCTAATGAATAGTTTTGGCTTCTTAAAATCCTTTCAAGCCTTGAACTAAACGGGCTAGCTAAAGCATGAGAGTAAATTTGTGTTGTTATTAATGTGTTTCTTTACGTTAACGTAAATGTTAGTGCTATGCTTACGTAAACGTCAAGAAATCACAGTGCGAAAATTCATCGTTTTATGAGAGGCTGGAGTGACACCACATTCTGTGTGAAAGCTCCGTGGTAGCAGGTGTGAGGGATGAGTTCGTGAACTGTGAATTATCGTCAGAAGGGACGAGAACATGGGAAACGACATCTGGATTGTCAGTGCAAAGCGAACACCAATCGGGCGCTTTCAAGGTCAGTTACAAGGTTATTCAGCGCCTCAATTAGGGGCATTTGCTATCAAAGCGGCAATGGATGCGAGTGGTGTTAGCGAAGTCGACGAAGTCTACATGGGCTGCGTATTACCGGCGGGGTGCGGACAAGCACCAGCCAGACAAGCAGCACTAGGTGCAGAGCTTCCGCTTACCACAGGCAGCACCACCATAAACAAAGTGTGCGGCTCAGGAATGAAGAGCGTCATGCTGGCTCACGATCTCATCAAAGCGGGTAGCATTCGAAGTGCCGTTGCTGGTGGGATGGAAAGCATGACCAATGCACCGTATCTGCTGAAAGAAGCGCGAAACGGCATGAGAATGGGTCATCAATCTTCCTACGACCACATGTTCCTCGATGGTCTTCAAGATGCGTATGAAGGGCACTTGATGGGGGTGTATGCGCAGCAAACGGCTGACCATTCAGAGTTTACTCGTGAACAAATGGATGAATGGGCAATCCTATCCGCGAAAAGAGCATTGGAAGCACAAGAGCAACGCTTGTTTGATGACGAAATTTCGCCAATAGAAATTAAGACTCGTCACAGCGCTTCAACTTTGGATTACGACGAGCATCCTCGCTCGATTAAGCTTGACAAGATTCCTCAACTCAAACCTGCTTTTGATAAGAATGGTTCGGTGACTGCCGCAAACTCTAGTGCGATATCCGACGGGGCTGCAGCCCTAGTGTTAATGGACTCGCAGGTCGCACAACATCAAGGCTTAACGCCACTAGCAATCATCAAAGGGCACTCAACCCACGCCAGAAAGCCTGCCGAATTTACCCTCGCGCCAGTGTTTGCGATGGAACAGCTACTCTCTCAACTTGATTGGTCGGTAGACGACGTTGATCTTTGGGAGATCAATGAAGCCTTCGCCGTTGTTACGCAAATTGCGGTACGCCAATTGGGCATCGATAAAGACAAAGTAAACATCAAAGGTGGCGCGTGTGCACTTGGGCATCCAATTGGTGCGAGCGGAGCACGTATTTTGGTGACCCTCATTCATAGCCTACGCCAGCTACAAGTGCTCGGTGTTGACGGTGACAACAACAATAAAAAGGTGATGCGAGGTGTTGCATCACTGTGTATCGGTGGTGGTGAAGCCACTGCCATTGGTATCGAGATACCGCTTGGTACCAATGCGAATAAGTAGTTGCTTTCGTAAATTGCGTAGAAAAATCGCTTAGAACAAGGCATGAATTGCACGTAACTAGTGGAGCTAATTTCAAGATTCATAACGCAGTTATAAGAGATTTTGGCAAGCAAGGACGAGTAACTAATTGTTCAAATTGGTATTTATCAAATAACGTAAAGAAGGACTAGATTATGACTCGCACGGTTCCCTTATTCATCGATGGTGAGTTTCGTGAATCTCAAGCAACGGATTGGGTAGAAGTCACAAACCCTGCTACCAACGACGTGATTGCGCGCTTGCCGTGCGCGACGGATGAAGAGATGCACGCGGCAATTGAAAGTGCAAAAGCCACCTTTTCCTGTTGGAAAGATGTCGCCGTTTCCGAACGTGCGCGCTTGATGCTGCGCTATCAACATCTGCTTAAAGAACATCACGATGAACTGGCGACGCTGCTGTCTCACGAGACCGGTAAGATCTTTGCGGATGCAAAAGGAGATGTATGGCGAGGTATCGAAGTGGTCGAGCAAGCTGCAAATATCGCTAGTAACATGATGGGAGAAACCGTCGAGAACGTTGCTACAGATATTGACAGTTATTCGTTGATTCAACCTCTTGGGGTGTGCTGCGGTATTACGCCGTTTAACTTCCCAGCCATGATCCCTTTGTGGATGTTCCCAATCGCGATTGCGAGCGGGAATACCTTTGTCCTTAAGCCCTCTGAGCAAGTTCCTCTCACGTCAATTCGCTTGGCTGAACTGTTCGAAGAAGCGGGCGCACCAAAAGGTGTGCTGCAAATCGTGCACGGTCGAAAAGAGCAAGTCGACTTGTTGCTGAAACATCCCGGTATCCAAGCCGCTTCTTTTGTCGGTTCGGTACCCGTAGCGCAATATATCTACACCACAGGCACGCAGAACTTTAAACGTGTTCAAGCCTTTGCTGGCGCGAAAAATCACATGGTGATCATGCCAGATGCGAACAAAAACCAAGTGGTGAATAACTTAGTTGGTTCTTCAGTTGGTGCAGCAGGGCAACGATGTATGGCGATATCCGTCGCGGTGTTTGTAGGCAGTTCGAAAGAGTGGATTGCCGATTTAAAACAAGAAATGGCGAAAGTGCACCCCGGCGCTTGGGATGACGAAAATGCCGCGTACGGTCCTTTGATCAGTGCACAAGCAAAACAGCGTGTGCTTGGTTTGATAGAAGAAGGCAAGCAACAAGGGGCGGTGTGTGAACTTGATGGTAGCCAATGTGAAGTGGAAGGCTTCCCAGAAGGTAACTGGGTCGGTCCGACTTTATTCAGTGGCGTCACTACCGAGATGTCGATTTACACCCAAGAAATCTTCGGACCTGTTTTGGTGTGTATTGAGGTCGACACGTTACAAGAAGCGATAGATCTCGTGAATCGCAACCCATACGGCAACGGTACTTCCATCTTCACTGCGAATGGTGCGGCGGCGAGAAAGTATCAACATGAGATTCAAGTCGGTCAGGTAGGTGTGAACGTGCCAATTCCAGTCCCTTTACCATTCTTCTCGTTTACGGGTTGGCGCGGCAGTTTTTACGGTGATTTGCACGCCTATGGTAAACAAGCGGTGCGCTTCTACACCGAGACCAAAACCGTGACGGCTCGTTGGTTTGATGACGATATCCCAACTGGTCCAAACCTGACTATTAACCTGCGCTAACGAAGAAAGGAGCTCATATGGATTTTGAACTCAACGAAGATCAACGTATGTTTGCCGACACTGCTCAGCAATTTGCGGCAGAGCGTTTAGCGCCAATGGCAGCAGAGTGGGATGAGAAACAAATCTTCCCGAAAGACATTCTTCGAGAGGCAGGAGAGCTTGGTTTCTTGAGCCTCTATACCCCAGAAGAACAAGGCGGTTTGGGCTTAAGCCGTTTGGACGCGTCTATCATTTTCGAGCAACTCTCCATGGGGTGCACATCGACCACCTCATTTATGACCATTCACAACATGGTGACTTGGATGGTTGCGAGCTTTGCGACCGATGAAGTGAAAGACACGTTCTGCCCGAAACTTATTACGGGTGAATTTCTCGGATCTTATTGTTTAACCGAGCCAAACGCAGGTTCGGACGCGGCGTCTCTAACGACTTCTGCGACTAAGCAAGGTGATAACTACATTCTCAACGGCGGCAAAACCTTTATTTCTGGCGCAGGCGATACCGACGTTTTAGTCGTGATGGCGAGAACCGGCGATGCGGGCGCGAAAGGTGTATCCGCGTTTGTTGTCCCCGCCGATGCAGACGGTATTAGCTACGGACGTAAAGAGCCGAAAATGGGCTGGAACAGTCAGCCGACACGGGCGGTGACTTTCGACAATGTTTCTATTCCCGCATCACATCTGCTCGGGGAAGAAGGACAAGGGTTTGTGTTCGCCATGAAAGGTTTGGATGGTGGACGCATCAACATTGCTACGTGTTCTGTCGGTACGGCTCAACAAGCGTTGAATCAAGCGGCGCAGTACATGCAAGAACGTAAACAGTTCGGCAAATCATTAGCTCAATTCCAAGCATTGCAATTCAAACTGGCAGACATGGCAACCGAGCTTGTCGCTGCCCGCCAACTGGTACGTTACGCCGCTAGCAAGTTAGACCGAGGTGATCCAGACGCCACCACTTATTGTGCCATGGCAAAACGCTTTGCAACCGATGTCGGCTTTCAAGTCTGTGACCAAGCGCTGCAACTTTACGGTGGCTACGGTTACATCAAAGAATACCCAATGGAGCGCTATTTCCGTGATGTTCGAGTACACCAGATTTTGGAAGGTACCAACGAGATCATGCGGTTGATCATCGCGCGTCGATTGCTCGCAGAAGAGTCCGCATTGTTATAAGTGCAGCCAGCTCTGCTTTTATTCATAAAGCTCAGGTCATTTTCACCAAGAAAGGAAAGGATTCAGAGATATGTCACTAACAGAACAACAAGCGATTCAACATACCATCAGCAATCATGTTGCGGTGGTGACCATGAACAACCCGCCCGCCAATACTTGGACGTCACAAAGCTTAACCGCATTGAAAGAGTTAGTGCTGGCGCTAAACGACAATAAAGACGTTTACGCTCTAGTGCTCACAGGAAGTGGAGAGAAGTTTTTCTCGGCGGGAGCAGACCTCAAGTTGTTTGCCGATGGCGATAAAGCGGTTGCGTTAGAGATGGCGCGTATCTTTGGTGAAGCCTTTGAAACGCTCTCTGCATTTCGAGGGGTTTCCATCGCAGCCATCAACGGCTACGCCATGGGAGGCGGATTAGAAGTCGCATTGGCGTGTGATATTCGTGTGGTAGAAGAGCAAGCCGTGCTGGCACTGCCAGAGGCGAAAGTGGGCTTACTGCCTTGTGCTGGTGGTACGCAAAACCTAACCGCATTGGTCGGCGAAGGTTGGGCGAAACGCATCATATTGTGCGGTGAACAAGTCGGTGCAGCACAAGCTCGAGAACTTGGCCTAGTAGAAGAAGTGGTAGCAAAAGGTGGAGCGCTTAATAAAGCCATTGAGCTTGCAGAATCGGTTGCCAATCAATCGCCTTCTTCGGTAACCGCGTGCAAAGCGCTTATCCAAAACATGCGCTCAGCGCCACTCAAACATGGTCTGATTAAAGAGCGAGAACTGTTTCTAAACTTATTCGATACCGAAGATCAAACCGAGGGGGTTCGTGCCTTCTTAGAAAAACGTAAACCCAACTGGAAGAATCAATAGGAGGTCGCATGACAGGGAAAGTAACCATTAGCGAAATAGATTGCTTAGACGGCGTGCACCGAATTGGTATCGCGACGTTAGACAACACGGCTTCTTTGAACGCGTTGACTTACGATATGTTGGCAGAGCTCAACGACCAACTTATCGAATGGCAAGATGACCCTGATTTGGTGTGTGTCATCCTCAACGGCGCGGGTGAAAAAGCGTTTTGTGCAGGGGGCGATGTACGAACCATGTACCACGTCATGCACGAGAAAAGCAAAGAAGAGACCGCAGAGTTCTGTTCTAATTACTTCTCGCTTGAGTACGAATGCGATTACCTGATTCATACCTACCAAAAGCCAATCATTGGTTGGGGAGAGGGCATTGTGATGGGCGGCGGCATGGGCTTGTTTATGGGCACCAGCCACAGGGTCGTCACGCCTAAATCTCGTCTCGCGATGCCAGAGATCAATATCGGACTTTACCCGGACGTGGGTGGTACTTGGTTCTTAAGCCAAATCGACCCAGAGGTAGGTTTGTTCCTTGGGTTAACCGGTGCAATGGTGAATTCAAGTGACGCTGTCACTATCGGTTTGGCAGAATGGTTGCTGTTGGAAGAGCAATATCCGGAACTGTTAGAAGAGCTGAAACAAGTCGACTGGGGCTCTGCCGATGCCAAATCGCTTGTCAGTGCGTTACTTCAATTGATGGAAGATCAAGTCATCGACAGTAAGCCGACAACTCAGATTTGCCCTTATCTCGACCAAATTAAAGAAGCCTGTAAAGGCTATGACTTAAATCAGATTGTCCAACGTATTCAAGCAATGGAAGGCGAGACTCAATGGCTTGAGAACGCACAAAAATCATTTGTTGCGGGCAGTCCGATCACCGCACATATCTGTTTTAGACAAGTCAAAGAGTACCATCGTTTGTCATTGGCGGATTGTTTCCGTCTAGAGCTAACCTTGTCAGTTCGCAGCGCATTACTTGGTGAGTTTGAAGAGGGCGTGCGCTCTCGATTAGTTGATAAAGATGGCAATCCAAAATGGATGTTTAACAGCGTCAGTGAAGTCGATGAAAGCGTCATCGACACCTTGTTCACTTCTCTTTGGTCAGAAGAGGAACATCCACTTGCACAGCTAGGAAAATAAGGAGAAACAACATGAGTACCATTGCATTTATTGGCTTGGGCAACATGGGCAGTCCAATGGCACAAAACCTATTGGCGTCAGGGTTTCACGTGCAAGTGTTCGATGTGGATGTGAATGCGGCGAAGCAACTCGAACCGTTTGGCGCAGTGGTCGCCAGTACGCTAGAAGAAGCCGTAGATGGCGCAGGAACAATCATCACCATGCTACCAGCAGGTGCACACGTGCGCGCGGTGTATTTGGGAGATTTACACGGTGGTGTCGGTCTGCTCAACATTGTGCAGGACAACGCATTGCTGATTGACTGTTCGACCATCGATCCAGATTCTGCTCGCTTGGTGGCGAACGAAGCTCAGAACAAACGATTGTTGTTTGTCGATTCTCCCGTCTCTGGTGGTGTAGCAGGCGCAAAAGCAGCAACGCTGACCTTTATTGTTGGTGGCTCGGATGAGGCGTTCTCTAAAGCCAATGCGATTTTGCAATACATGGGCAAGAACGTGTTCCACGCTGGTAAAGCGGGCGACGGTCAGATGGCAAAAATCTGTAATAACCTGATGTTGGGTATCTTGATGTCGGGAACCTGCGAGGCGCTCAATCTCGGCATTGACCATGGTCTCGACCCGAAAGTCTTATCCAACATCATGCTGCAAAGCTCAGGTCGAAACTGGGCGTTAGAGCTTTATAACCCATGTCCCGGAGTGATGGACTCTGCACCAGCGAGTAATCAATACAACCCTGGTTTTATGAGTAAGCTGATGTTGAAAGATCTTGGCTTAGGTTTGGATGCGGCGCTGCAAACTAACTCTTCTGTTCCGATGGGCTCTTTGGCTCGTAACCTCTATGCATTCCATAACGCAGCAGGTCATGAAGAACTCGATTTCTCTAGCTTGTTTGAATTCTACAAGAATCAGAAGGGCTAAAAGGGAGATTTCCTATCAGGCGTTTAAGCATGGAAGTTATCCAGTAATGGAGTACAGATATGGATTTAAAAAACAGTGTCATTGCAATTACAGGTGCGGGGCAAGGGTTAGGGCAGATGATGGCCGTCAGCCTTGCTCAAGCGGGTGCGGATTTAGCATTGCTTGACGTTAACGAAACGGGACTGCTGAATACCCAAGAACAATGCCGGATGCTCAGTGCCAAGGCGTTGATCTATCGACTTGATGTCACCAATGAATCTGAAGTGGAGGATACCTTTAATGAGATTCTTCAAGATTTTGGACAGCTAAACGGCTTAGTTAATAACGCTGGCGTCTTGCGAGATGGGTTGTTAGTCAAAGCCAAGGACGGCGAGATCACCAAGATGTCGCTTGAGCAGTTCAACTTAGTGATGAACGTCAATGTCACGGGCACCTTCTTGTGCGGACGAGAAGCGGCAGTCAAAATGATCGAGAGTGGCTCGAGAGGTGCCATCATTAACATCTCCAGCGTGGCGAGAGCGGGCAATATTGGGCAAACCAATTACTCTGCCTCGAAAGCTGCCGTCGCAACCATGGCAACAACATGGGCAAGAGAACTCGCCAGATATGGCATTCGCTCTGCGGCTATTGCGCCCGGTGTCGTCAAAACGGCAATGGCAGATCAAATGAAACCAGAAGCCATAGACCGACTGCAAAAGATGATACCCGTCGGTAGGATGGGAGAGACGAGTGAGATTGCTCATGCCGTGAAATACATTCTTGAAAACGACTACTTCACAGGGCGAGTGCTCGAAGTGGATGGTGGGATGAGAATGTGAAGAAAGAGCCGATTACGGCTCTTTCTTGTTTTTGAGTGTCTCAATTTTGTGTGTGTGATAAGCATTTTGGAAGAATGCTATTCCGAACACGAAATAAAACAAACCAGTTTTAGTCGAGTCGTCTGCGTCAGACCAGAGCCACACTGTGAAAGAAAAAATGATGACGTAATAGAACGTTAGAATAAGAAGTTTGGACATGACCGTAATGCCTGATTTTTCACCGTAATCAAACAATAAACTCATCGTAAGCCCAACAAAGACTGTTAGCTTCCAAGCCTCGAATGAACTCACGAATTTAAATGTACAGAATGAAATGTTCTCAAGCTAAAGACGTCGCTACTTAGTGTTAAAGTGAGTTAACAGTGCAGCGGGCGGTTTCCCCGTTATTCGTCAAAATATAAAGTCTATGAATGAAAGGTCGTTCGTGATGATTGAAATTCGAAATGCCATGTAAATAGTATGTGAATTCATAACTATGATACTGGTCACGCTTTCCTTAATTCGCACTTTCTAATGTAGCTCACACTTTCGCGCCGAATACGCAACTGCTTACTCTTCTTGTTTGCGTTGCTTAAGTTGCTGTAAAGAAAAGGATATACATTGTAGTACGTTAATGTTGTGCACCTGCTTTGCTATTCCTTTATCAATATTATCTTTCATAAATGGAACGTTAGTTTCCATCTGTGGCTAATGAGCTTTCCTTTTTCCCTCCGCATAATGCGCTCGAATGTAACAATGTATTTCAAAGTGTAACAATAAACTCACGTTGTGGGTGTGGTTTTAACCATCAAGCAACTTGATACCTCCCACCAAGAAGTCCATTGCTGCAAAAGCTCAACACAAAAATATTCTAATGACCAAGACAACCAATCGCAGGGCTTGCTCTGTTGTTGGCTAACCATCGAGAAAGTTAATGGAAGCTTCAAGATACAAACGCATCTTAGCGAGGATAAGTTTGGCAGGAACCATTCTTATGCTTTCAGGGTGTAACTCAGCTCTACTTGACCCGAAAGGTAGTATTGGCGTTCAGGAAAAAGAACTGATCATTACAGCGCTTTTACTGATGCTGATTGTCGTGATCCCCGTGATTTTAATGACAATCTATTTTGCTTACCGCTACCGAGAGTCGAACACTGGCGAGGAATACGCTCCAGAGTGGGCGCACTCGACCAAGATCGAAGTGGTGGTGTGGACGATTCCAATCATCATCATCGCGATTCTGGCAACCATCACTTGGCGTTCTACTCACGAGTTAGAGCCATCCAAGCCCATCGCAAGTGACGTCAAACCCATCACCATTGAGGTGGTGTCACTCGACTGGAAATGGCTGTTCATCTACCCAGAAGAGAACATTGCGACAGTGAACTACGTGGCGTTTCCGAAAGATGTTCCGGTTCAGTTCAAACTGACCTCAGACAACATCATGAACGCGTTCTTTATCCCGCGTCTCGGTACTCAGATTTACGCGATGCCAGGCATGGTGACCAAGTTGAATCTGATTGCGAACCACACAGGGGATTACAAAGGCTTTGCTTCTAACTACAGCGGTAAGGGTTTCTCGCAAATGAAATTTACCGCAGCAGCAATGGAAGATCGCACTGCATTCGTGAGTTGGGTACAGCAAGTGAAAGCTAGCCCTGATCGAATCGAAGACTGGGAGCAATTCCGTGCGCTTGCATCACCAACGGTGGCGGAGCCTGTGAAGATGTTCTCTAGTATTCCACCATTTTTGTTCACCGACGTCGTGACCCAGCATCCGGGTTCAATGAACTGTTTGCCGGAAAATCTAGGATAATCGCAATGTTTGGAAGATTAACACTTGAATCAATCCCTTATCACGAGCCGATTATTGTCGTCACTCTAGCGGTGATCGCGATCGTTGGTTTGGCTGTCGTTGCGGCGATAACCAAAGCGGGTAAGTGGCAATACTTATGGAATGAATGGTTTACTTCGGTAGACCACAAAAAACTAGGCTTTATGTACATCGCTGTGGCAATGGTGATGTTGATTCGTGGCTTTGCTGATGCGGTCATGATGCGTAGCCAACAACTGCTTTCTGCGGCAGGCGAGAGCGGTTATTTACCACCACATCACTACGACCAAATCTTTACTGCCCATGGCGTGATCATGATTTTCTTTGTGGCGATGCCGTTGGTGATTGGTTTGATGAACATCATCGTTCCGCTGCAAATTGGTGCGCGTGATGTGGCATTCCCTTACTTAAACAACCTGAGTTTCTGGCTGTTTGTCGTAGGCGTGATCCTCACCAACATGTCACTTGGCTTGGGTGAGTTTGGTCGTACTGGTTGGTTGGCGTATCCGCCGCTGTCTGGTATAGAGGCAAGCCCCGGAGTTGGGGTGGATTATTGGATATGGGCGCTGCAAATATCCGGTGTCGGCACCACGCTGACGGGCGTGAACTTCTTTGCGACTATTTTGCGCATGCGTACGCCGTCTATGCCAATGATGAAGATGCCGGTGTTCACGTGGGCGTCCCTGTGTGCCAACATTCTAATCATCATTTCATTCCCAATCCTAACCGTAACCATCGCGCTACTAACGTTGGATCGCTACATCGGTACGCACTTCTTCACCAATGATCTTGGTGGCAACGTAATGATGTACGTAAACTTGATTTGGGCATGGGGTCACCCAGAAGTGTACATCCTGATCTTGCCTATTTTTGGTGTGTTCTCTGAGGTAACGGCAACCTTCTCACGCAAGAAGCTATTTGGTTACACTTCGCTAGTATGGGCGACCATTGTAATTACGATTTTGGCGTTCGTCGTTTGGCTGCATCACTTCTTCACCATGGGCTCAGGTGCAAATGTGAATGCATTCTTCGGCATCGCCACCATGATTATCTCTATCCCGACCGGGGTGAAGATCTTCAACTGGCTATTCACCATGTACAAAGGGCGAATCCGCTTTACTACGCCTATGATGTGGACAGTTGGCTTCCTGATTACCTTCTCTGTAGGTGGTATGACGGGCGTACTAATGGCGGTTCCGGGCGCGGACTTTGTTCTGCACAACTCCGTGTTCCTGATTGCGCACTTCCATAACGTAATCATCGGTGGTGTGGTATTTGGTTGTTTCGCGGCAATCACTTACTGGTTCCCGAAAGCGACAGGTTTCACCATGAACGAAACATGGGGCAAACGTGCATTCATTTGCTGGATTGTTGGCTTCTTAATGGCGTTCCTACCGCTTTATGCGCTGGGCTTTATGGGCATGACGCGTCGTCTAAGCCAAGATCTTAACCCAGAGTACTTCCCACTGTTAGCAGTTGCTGCAGCGGGTACGGCAGTGATTGCGCTTGGCGTGGTTTGTCAGTTCATCCAAATCTACGTGAGTGTTCGTGACCGCGAGCAAAACCGCGACCTAACGGGTGATCCATGGGGCGGTCGTACCTTTGAGTGGGCGACGTCTTCACCACCGCCGTTCTACAACTTTGCACACCTACCAAAAGGCGATGAGCTAGACGCGTTCTGGTACCAAAAGCAGAGTGGCGAATTCGATCCAACCAAAGAAGTGGAATATGAACGTATTCACATGCCGAAGAACACACCAACAGGTATTTATGTTTCTGCATGGGCGTTGGTGTTTGGCTTCGCGATGATCTGGTACATCTGGTGGCTAGCAGCAGCAAGCTTTGTTGGCATTATCGTGACGTGTATCCAACACAGCTACAACGACGACGTGGATTACTACGTTGAAGTAGAAGAAATCAAAGCGATTGAAGCGGAGCGTCGAGCTCAACTTGAAGAAGCGAAGAAAAACGAAGTGAAAGACAACGATAAGAAAGACGATCTGGAGGTGACTTATGCAAGCTAATGTTGCGGTTCACGACCACGATCATCACCATGATTCTGCTGGCATTAAGCTGTTTGGTTTCTGGATTTACCTAATGAGTGACTGTGTATTGTTTGCGACTTTGTTCGCGACTTACGCAGTACTAGAAAGCGGCTCTATTGCGGGTCCAACCGGTAAAGACATTTTCGAACTGCCTTTCGTGTTTGTAGAAACCATGTTGCTGCTATTCAGCAGTATCACGTTTGGCTTCGGCATGATTGCGATGAAGCGTAAAGACGTTGCAGGGTTAAAGCGTTGGTTAAAAGTGACCTTCTTACTTGGTGCCGGCTTTATCGGGATGGAAGTGTATGAGTTCCATCACCTGATTGTTGAAGGCTATGGTCCACAAGAAAGTGCATTCTTGTCGGCGTTTTTCACTTTGGTTGGAACACACGGTTTGCACGTAACCTTTGGTTTGATTTGGCTAGCCGTGTGCTACCACCAACTGTCCACCAAAGGCTTGAACGATAACATGTCGATGCGATTCCAGTGCTTGAGCTTGTTCTGGCACTTCCTAGACATCGTTTGGATTTGTGTATTCACCATCGTTTACTTATTGGGGGTTATGTAATGGAACAACATCTAGATACAGGTGCCTCTGATTACGTAAAAGGTTTTATTGCGTCTCTGATCCTGACCGTGATTCCTTTCTACTGTGTGTGGGCGCAAGTGCTGCCAGATACTGCGACTTATGCCGTGTTGTTTGGTTGTGCGATTGTGCAGATCTTCGTGCACTTTAAGTACTTCCTGCACATGGAAGTGAAAACGTCAGAAGGTCAGTGGAACGTGGTGTCATTGATGTTTACCGCCATTGTTGTGTTGATTCTGATCGCTGGCTCGATCTGGATCATTTACAACATGAACGTCAACATGAAGCTGTAGGCTAGGGTATGCTGAAAAGTTATTTGTCTATTACTAAACCGGGCATCATTTTCGGCAACCTGATTTCTGTTGCGGCGGGGTTTTTCCTCGCCGCAAAATCAGAACCCGCTAACTTTCTATTGTTGCTGACAACGTTAGTTGGCGTCGGGCTTGTGATAGCATCAGGATGCGTGGTGAACAACATCTTCGACCGCGATATCGACCAAAAAATGAAGCGCACGCAAAACCGTGAATTGGTGATGGGAAACATCAACATCGACGCGGCGTTTGTTTACGCTTTGGTATTGCTGCTTAACGGCACAGCGTTATTGTTCCAACTGGTGAATCCGCTTTCGGCTGTGGTTGTACTCTTGGGTTACGTGTTTTACGTCTTCTTCTACACCATGTGGTACAAGCGAAATTCGGTCTACGGCACCTTAGTCGGCAGCATTTCTGGTGCGGTTCCTCCGTTGGTGGGCTACCTTGCGGTGACGAACTACATCAGCTTAGAAGCGATTTTACTCTTCATTATGTTTTGTCTTTGGCAGATGCCTCACTCTTACGCGATTGCTATGTTCCGTATGCAAGATTATCGCGATGCAGGAATTCCTGTTCTTCCCGTTAAAGAGGGGATTGCTAAAGCGCATCAGCATATGAAAGCGTACGTGGTTGCTTTTGGTGTGGTTGCTATCGGGCTGTTTATGTTGGGTGAAGCTGGGTACGAGTATTTAGCAGTCTCGGCAGCAGTGTGCTTTATGTGGACGCGGGTGACATTCCAAAAAGTGAATTACAACAACTACATCCAATGGTCCAAAGCGGTGTTTAAGGTGTCGTTATTGGTCGTAATGAGCATCAGTGGCGTGCTTGGTTTAGAGTTGATTCCACTGCCGTTTATTCATTAAAGGAAAGTAAATCTGAGTTAACGATTGATGCCATCAGTAGTTGTGATGAGAACAAAACCAATGAATGCGGAATCGGTGATCTATCTCACCAAACCTTAATCCAGATTAAAGTTTTGCCGCAGTTTCGGCGGTAAGGTTCGCGTCGCTCATCGCACTGAACAGAAATTCAGAGAAGGAACAGCCATGCTTTGTGTATCGCTGTTCCTTTTTCGTTCCTGCTTGGTAGTGATGCATCTAAAAAAACAGATTATAAGAGGACTGGACTTGAGCATTTTGTTTTCAGAAGCCCGCATTGGCAACATGACACTAAAGAACCGCTTTGTACGTAGTGCAACGTGGGAAAATATGGCGACAGAAGACGGTCACATGACCGAGAAGTTGTACGACATTTATGAAGAACTTGCCAAAGGTGAAGTGGGTCTGATCGTTACTGGATATGCGAACATCGTAGAAGAAGAGAAGCCGAACGCAGGCATGATGGGGATCTACAACGACTCTTTCATCGATGAATACAAAAAGCTGACTGACCTTGTCCATGAGCACGACGCTAAGATCGTTATGCAGATCGCTTACGGTGGCACAAAAACGACATTCAACGTTGGCGAGCGTGTGATTTTTGCTCCAAGTGAAGTGCCAGAACGTGGCACCAAAACGGAAGGCAAAGCGATGACTCAAGATGAGATTGACTACATCGTTAAAGCATTTGCGCTAGCGAGCAAGCGTGCGCAAGATTCTGGCTTTGATGGTGTAGAAATCCACGCGGCGCACACGTACTTGATCAACCAGTTCTTAAGCCCATACTACAACCGTCGTGAAGACCAATATGGCGGCAGTCTTGAGAACCGCATGCGTTTCCTTATGGAGATCTATGCCGAAACACGCAAGTTAGTTGGTGATGATTTCCCAATTCTAGTGAAGCTGACAGCCACAGAATTCTTCGATGGCGGTTTGACGTTCGATGAAACGCGCATTGTTTGTAAGAAGCTAGAAGAAGTGGGCGTGGATGCGATCATTGTATCGGGTAACATTCATGGCAACGCAAGCACCATGGTAGGTGAATCGTTCGACGGTTACACGCTACAAGAAGAGGGCTACTTCCACGAGTACGGGCAAGTGATCGGTCAAGATGTGAACGTACCTGTGATTACCGTAGGTGGCTTAAACGACTTCTGTGCGATCGAAGATTTGGCTGAAAACACCAAGATCCAATTCTTCGCGCTTTCTCGTCCGTTATTGGCAGAGCCACAATTGATCAAGCGCTGGAAAGACGGTAACCGTGCTGAAGTGGACTGCGAACGCTGCTCTAAGTGTCGCACCAAGCGCGGCAACTTCTGTGTGGTTTATAAGCGCAGAAAGTAACGTGTTCTGACTCATGAAATTTTAAAAAGCCCCTGATGCTTAACGTGTCAGGGGCTTTTGTTTTATAAGTCATGCTTATGCAGTTTCGACTTCTTCTTGATAGTTCAAGTAGTGAATGCACAAATCATGAAACGCTTTTGCCTGAGGAGAAATGGTTCTATCCGTCAGAGTAAAGATACCTACTTGTCTCTCCAAAGGCGGATCGATCAGTGGAATCCAAACCAGTCGAGTTTCGTTAGTCGGGAACGCTAATTTTGGCAATGTAGTCACGCCAATCCCTAGCTCAAGAACTGAGAATAAAGACGTAATGTTCTCCACGGAATACAAAGCTTGTTCACTTAGCGCTCTTGCAGGAGTGGGATCGAGTAGGGTACAAGTTCCGTTTCGAATAAAAGGTTGTTCTAACAGCGTTTGCCACTCGATTCCTTCTGGGTGCTGAGCGATGGGGTTATCCTTCAAACACACCACGCCAATGGGGTCAGAGATTAACGGGGTAAACTCGATACCGCCTTCGTCTAAATGTGATGGGTTACCCAGCGCTAAATCGACTTCTCCTGATAACAAACGCGCTTCGACCCCAGCGGCGTTATCATCAATCAAACTGACTTCTACGTTTGGGTGCTGTTCGCAGAATGCGCCGAGCACACTGGGAATCAGCTTGGCAGCAACAGAAGGAACGCTGGCGATGCGTACCCGACCTTGTTGCCCTGCAGCGGCGGCTTTTAGATCGTTATCAAGGGCGTTATAGATGTTGAGAAACTGAATGATCTTAGGCAGGCAGATCTCACCGAATGGAGTGAGTTTGGATTTATTGCCCGGCTCAAATAGGGTTTGACCGAGTATTTTTTCCAGTTCTTTGATTGACGTTGACAGCGCAGCCTGGGAACGGTTCGCTCGATGTGACGCTGCTCTAAAACCACCTTCCTCGACCACCATCACAAAATGCTTTAATTGTTGAAGCTTGATACTCATGGCGAAACCTCTGCAATCCCTTTATTTACCTTAGTTTTAATAAGGTGATAGATTTTTCTTATCAAATGTAAAAAATTTACCGTTCGATTTATCGCCTGTCAATGTGCAGTATTTAACTATCTTGAAACAAGATTGTTACAAAGGTTAAAAGGCACGTGAATACTTCTACGAAAAAATACCCAGTCAAAACCGCATTGTTTGCCTCTAAAGCGCCGCTGGAATGGGCAATTGTTAACAATGGCACGTTATACACCGCGCAAATCCCGATTGATGATACCGGAGCTGTCGTGGAAGGCGGTATCGAAGCCCAGACTCGTCAAACCTTTAATAATCTCGTTCACACGTTGGAGTGTGCAGGGGAGTCTTTAGATTCGGTTCTGCAGGTGCTGATTTATGTGACGGATCGTGAGTACTTAAAAACGGTTAACCAAGTCTACGCTGAGTATTTTGAAGCGCCTTACCCTAATCGCGCCGCTATGGTCGTGGCAGGACTGGCGCGTGAAGAGATGCTGGTGGAGTTTGTGGTGTACGCATCGGCGAGTCAGCCAGAGTAAAGAATAATAATCAAAGCCTCATTACCGGGCTTTGTTAGTGAGATTAGTGAGCTGGTGGCGATCACCAGACGTCAGGAAGAATAAGGACAGAGCAATGACTTTTATCAATAATGTTCAAGCAGAGAAATCTCTCTACATTTCAGGCGAATGGCAGTCTGGCATTAATACGGTTGCGAACATTAACCCTTCAGACATCAGTGAGAACTTAGGCGATTTTGCTCAGGCGAGTGAAGCTCAAGTAGAGCAAGCCATTCAAGCTGCCAAAGTCGCACAGCCAGAGTGGGAACAAACGCCGATTGAGCGCAAACAAGCGGTTTTGCAGGCAATTGGTGATGAGTTGATCGCTCGTTGTGATGAGCTTGGTACGCTGCTTTCACGTGAAGAGGGTAAACCTTTTGCTGAAGGTCGCGGTGAAATCTACCGTGCTGGCCAATTCTTCCAATATTTCGCAGCGGAAGTGCTGCGTCAAATTGGCGATAACGCAGCTTCTGTCCGTCCAGGCGTTTCCGTTGAGGTCACTCGTGAAGCCGTCGGCGTTATCGCCATTATCTCTCCTTGGAATTTCCCAACCGCAACGGCGGCATGGAAAATCGCGCCAGCGCTTGCGTTCGGCAACAGCGTAGTATGGAAGCCCGCAAACCTGACACCAGCAAGTGCGGTTGCACTGACGGAGATTATCCATCGTCAAGGATTACCAGCAGGCACGTTCAACCTTGTGTTAGGCAGCGGCTCTCAAGTGGGTAACACGCTTATCAACTCGAAAGACGTAAACGGCGTGAGCTTTACTGGATCTGTTGATACGGGTCGTAAAGTAGCGGCAGCGACGGCACCAAATTTTGTTCGTTGCCAGTTAGAGATGGGCAGTAAGAACGCACTTGTGGTTGCTGATGATGCAGACATTCAAATCGCAGTTGAAGCGACCATTGCAGGCTCTTTCTCTGGCGCAGGTCAGAAGTGTACCGCGTCTTCTCGTCTTGTCGTCATGGATGGTATTCACGATGCCTACGTGGAAGCACTGATCAAACGTATGAGCGAGCTTAAAGTCGGTCACGCTTTAGAAGACGGTGTGTTCATGGGACCCGTTGTGGATGGAAAACAATTGAATGCCAACTTCGAATGGATCGAGAAAGCACGTCAAAGTGGTGCGGAGTTGGCATTCGGTGGCGAGCGTTTGAACTTGAAACATGACGGGTTCTACATGTCACCAACCCTTTTCCTCAATACGAAAAACAGTTGGGAAGTGAACCAAGAAGAAGTGTTTGCGCCAATGGCAAGCGTGATTCGAGTTTCTGACTTGGATGAAGCCATTGCTGTCGCGAACGATACTCGCTTTGGCTTGACGGGCGGCATCATCACGCAAAGCCTCCGTAATAGCGCCATCTTCAAACAACAAGCTCAAACTGGCTGTGTCATGGTCAACCTACCAACCGCAGGAACGGATTACCACGTGCCGTTTGGCGGTCGTAAAGAGTCGAGCTTTGGTCCACGCGAGCAAGGTCAATACGCAAAAGAATTCTACACCGTGGTGAAAACCGCTTATCAACGTCCTTACTAAGTGAAATAGGGCAGCCGAGCATTCCGCTGCCCAACCTTAAAGTCTTATTAACGTTTAAGGAGTGGTTATGTACCAACAACGGATTGTGATTGATGGATTGCAGTACTGCAATTGGGATCGAGAATACTTCCAAACGCTGAAGGCGAGCGGTATTACGGCTGTGCATGCAACGATCGTTTATCACGAAAATGCACGCGATACCTTAACTCGCTTTGCCGAATGGAACCTGAGGTTCGAACAAAATGCAGATCTGATAATGCCTATTTACTCGATGGCTGACGTCGAGAAAGCAAAAGCAGAGGGAAAGGTTGGTGTCTTTTTTGGTGCGCAGAACTGCTCCCCAATTGACGATGAAATCGGCTTGATTGAAGTCATGCGTCGCCAAGGTTTGTTGATTATGCAGTTGACCTATAACAACCAAAGCTTGCTGGCGACAGGGTGCTATGAGCAGAACGACTCTGGTGTCACGCGTTTTGGTAAACAAGCCATCGAAGAGATGAACCGTGTCGGGATGATCATCGATATGTCCCACAGTGCAGAGCGCTCAACGTTGGAAGCGATTGACCTTTCTTCACGTCCCATTTGTATTAGTCACGCGAACCCAACGTTTGCTCATGATGCTCTGCGCAACAAATCGAACAACGTCATTAAAGCGCTCACCGAACGTGGCGGCTTGATTGGCTTTAGTCTTTACCCATTTCATCTTCCAAACGGAAGCCAATGCACGCTTGAAGATTTTTGCCAAATGGTCGCGAAAACTGCCGATCAGTTCGGTGTGGATCATTTAGGCATCGGCAGTGATCTTTGTTTAAACCAACCACAGCAAGTGCTTGAGTGGATGCGCAACGGTCGTTGGTCCAAAGCAATGGACTATGGCGAAGGTTCCGCTAGTAATGCGGGGTGGCCAGATGCTCTGCCTTGGTTTAGTGGCAGTAAAGGGATGGAGAACATATACAACGGCTTAATGCGTCATGGATTCAGTGAATCCGAGGCAGGAAAAATACTGGGTGAGAATTGGTTTAACTTCTTGGAAGAAGGGTTGGAGGCCAAGTTATAAGTTGTAACCCAAACATGGAATAGCTCGCTAAAAAAATAATAACAAGGCGGGTGTTAAAGTCACTTTTTGTAGCCGTTAAGGCAGCTGCAATAAACCTCTGGAGTCAGAGTATGTCTGATCTAACCGATAGCATGAAAACTTCTGCGATGAGCGTGTCATCAAAGAAGCCACTAGCAACACACAATGACATTTCAGCAACTGAAAATTCACCGGACAAACTGGGTCTAAGCAATCCAGCACTTTGGTACAGTGGCGGCTTTATCGCCCTGTTCGTTGCCATCGCGCTTTATGATGGTGAACTGCTATCCACATTGGTAAACACAGGATTTGCGTGGTCAGTAAAAGTCTTCGGCCCATATTGGCAACTACTGCTTCTTCTCACTTTTCTTATTGGTCTTGGTTTGGCAGCAGGGCGAACAGGCAAGGTGATTTTAGGTGGCACGACCAAACCTGAAATGGATGGTTTTCGTTGGATGGCAATCATCTTCTGTACACTTTTAGCTGGTGGTGGCGTGTTTTGGGCGGCGGCAGAGCCTATCGCGCATTATGTGAGCCCTCCACCTTTGTATGGCGCACAAGATAATCCACAGCAGGGTGCAGTGAACGCACTATCGCAATCTTTCATGCACTGGGGTTTTCTAGCGTGGGCTATCGTTGGTAGTTTGACGTCTATCGTGGTCATGCATTTACACTACGATAAAGGACTACCGTTAAAACCTCGCATCTTGCTTTATCCTGTACTGGGCGAACGAGCGCTAAAAGGCCAGATAGGTGCGTTGATTGACGCATGTTGCATCATTGCCGTAGCGGCAGGAACCATTGGACCGATTGGCTTCTTAGGTTTGCAGGTTAGCTACGCGTTAAATGCCCTGTTTGATATCCCAGACGGCTTTACCACACAGTTAATCATCATTTTATTTGCGATAGTGTTGTACACAGTGTCTGCGCTGAGTGGTTTGAACCGTGGTATGCAAATGCTGAGTCGCTACAACGTGATTCTCGCACTGGCATTGATGGTTTACATCCTTCTATTTGGTCCAACTGATTTTATTTTCAATGGTTATATTCAAGGCGTGGGTACCATGCTGGATAACTTTATCCCAATGGCGACTTACCGTGGTGATGAAGGTTGGTTGAGCTGGTGGACAGTATTCTTCTGGGGCTGGTTCTTAGGGTACGGCCCGATGATGGCAATCTTCATTGCACGTATCTCTCGCGGTCGCAGTATTCGTCAAATCATCTCGACGATCAGCATTGTTGCTCCGCTTACCACGTGTTTTTGGTTCACCATTGTTGGTGGTTCTGGCTTAGCGTTTGAAATTGCGAATCCAGGCAGTGTGAGTGCAGCATTTGAAGGCTTCAATTTACCGGGCGCGTTACTCGCAGTGACTCAACAACTGCCGATGCCAATGTTGGTTTCAATCTTGTTCTTGATTTTGACCACCATCTTTATCGTTACCACCGGTGACTCAATGACGTACACCATCAGTGTTGTGATCAGTGGTGAGACAGAACCGAATGCGATTATTCGTACTTTCTGGGGCGTGGCTATGGGTATCACGGCGTTGATTCTCATCTCACTTGGCTCTGGCGGTATATCAGCCCTGCAATCCTTCATCGTGATTACAGCCGTTCCAGTGTCATTAATACTGTTACCGTCACTATGGAATGCGCCGCAGATCGCTATGAAGATGGCAAAAGAGCAAGGGTTATAACAACGGTTATAATAAAAAGATCAAACCCAATAACGTGGCGCTTGTGTGGGTGAATCCTCCCCACACCCTCACAAGCCCTTATTCTTACAATAAAAAATAAGTGGTGAGCAAAATGGATGCACATCGTTCTACTTACACTGAAACAACACTTCGCAACGCTGCAATTGTGATGGCGCCAGACAGGCTAGGGGCTATGCACCAAAATCGAATCAGCTTTGTGCGAAGCTTGATCCGAAAAATGGCGAGTCAGGAATGGCAAGTGAGCAAACATGAGTGGCAATTGTGTCCACGCGGTTTTGGTCATGTGATTTACAAATTAGCGACGCCGGAACACGTTTATCACTTGGTTGTGTTTTGCGATGAAATTGCTGATGAAGAGCGTAACGACCGAGTCATTGCTGAGAAATGGGACGTAACCTTTGCTTTGGTCAAAGGCGAGGTTAATGTTGAACTGTTAGAGCAACTTAGAGCCAATGTGCCTTTGCAAGAAGCGGGGCGCAATCCAAACAACGTGCTTGTTCTTGCTCGTGCGAATAAGAGCGTTCGTGTGTTTGAACACATTGTGAATGCGCTTTCTAAAGGTGAGCAGCCAGAGCCTTCTGAGCTTGCTGAAGTGGGGTACATCCTAAGAACCACCGCCGTTTATGGTAACGGTAAATTTGGCATTGCCGACTTTAAACTGCTAGAGAACAACCCTGATTTCAACCAGTCGTTCAGTGCACAGATGTGTGCCGTTTATATGCTGCGTGAATTCAGCTTAGATTGGGTTCATTACCTTGCTGCGCAAAAGGGGGGAGATAACGCCATTGCACTTCACAAAGGTTTGCAGCGCTATCTTGGTGTGGGGAACGCAACTGGCTTGGGTATGGCGCCATATTTAATCAATCATCCATGCATTGTTGATCAATGGATGACATCACGTGAGCGTGCGATTGCCAACGTACTTGCTATGCCATGTGAACCTAACGAGCTAGAGCAACCATTAAAAGCCCTGCTTAAAAAAGCACAGCGACACTTACAGCAAGTGATAACAATCAATGAACATCAAAATCAGCTTAACCATCAAGCCATTGCTGATCTCCAAGCGCTACAAATTAACTTAAATGCTTTGATGGCAGAGCACTCGAATTGGGCAAGCTTGATCAAACAAACCACAACCATGAGTTTGGAAGCCCAAGAAATCCTAACTTCATGTTTGATCGAGCTTTACCCGTCTTTGGTTGATGAATTTGAAAACCAAATGAACACCGACGAATCACTCTCTATTCCAGGCGGAAAAAGCGTTCAAGATGTTTTGCAAATACTAGAGAGTAAGTACCGATGGTCAATCGATGCTGACTACACGTTACCAGAGAACAACTATTGGTTCTGGTATCGCTCGCAAGACAAAGAAGAACCAAGGCTAGGCGTTCGTGGAGAAGAAATCGGTGAAGAACGTGAGTTGCCACTCGACATAGGGCGACAAGTAAACCGCCTCTACCATGCGCTGCAAACGTGCCAGCCAGAAACATCGTTGGCGGAGTTCTTACTGCAGCATCCGCAGTATCGTGCAATCACTCGTCGTGTATGGACGCTCGGCAACCGAGAAATGGGTGATATCCAGATGAACGTGCTACGTGAAGACGCACTGCCTATGCATCTACTGCGTTGTAAGTTAGCTATCTTTGGGGCGACCAAGTTCGATCCACGTTCAGACCGATGGGTGCGCGTTACCTTCTTCCAAGGCGCACCATTGCTTGACGAGATTCAGGACCCGCGTTTCAGCGATACGTGGATTTTCCCAACCATGCCAGAGCGTGAAGAAATCGCGCAAAGCGACAATCAAAAAATCAGTGGAGGTTTTGCATTATGATCGTTTCGCATAACGAGCTGGTAGCAGCAGTAAACAAAGCTTTTCTTGGTATGCGCCGTCATTGCGGTGAAGCAGATGTGATTGCCAATATGGTTGCGGATCTGCAAATGGTGGGTTTGCACGGCGTGCGTCACTTCAACAACGCCAGCCTGTTTCTCAACTTAGATTCAGATTGTGCGGTTAGCATTACGAGTAACACCGACTCTCATATCGAAGTCGAGCTACACAATGGCAGTATTGCCTGTCATTTACCTGCGGTGTTGGATTTTGCGCTTGAGAAAATGGTCAGCAGCAAGAGCGTTACCATCACACTGAAGCAATGCCACAATCGCTGGCTAGCATTTAGTGAGTTAGTTAGGCTCTCTGCCAAAGGCATCGCATGTCGTGCTCAGTGGGTTAATGGCACTAGTCCTAAGCGAACCTTGTATGTGTTAAATCGTGGGCGGATAGCACCAGAGGTATTCTTTTCTGACCAGATTGAAGATAACAGTACCGACTATCACAGTATGACGATAGAGCTTGCCGTAACGGATTTTGATATCGAAGCGAGCTCTCAAGGTTACGCAATTCATATTGATGGTGAAGAGTTGAGCCGTGCGCAGAAAACATCATGGGAAGAGGGCATCTTTGTCGAAGACGCAGAATGGAACGCGCTTAAACAAACTGCCACGGTTTTCCTTGTCGAGAACAGTGAACGTTCGGTACAAGGTGCTGGCGAGTTAGTGTAGCGCAACCAAATCGGAATCACTGAGAATAGAAAAAGAGGTAGCTGAATGCTGCCTCTTTTCGTTTAATAATAAAGCAGGATTGTGATTCTCAACTACGCTAATGACAGGTTGTTTGCATGACGAAGGAGAATCAAATGAGCACCATGCAAATCGATATAGAAGAGAATAAGCGCAATGCCATTGCCTTCTATGAGATGGCATATCGAGGAGAACCGAGAAAAGCGGTCGAGCTATATGTAGGGGATGATTACATTCAGCACAATCCGTTAGTGGGTAACGGTACCGAGCCATTTATCGCTTATTTCGAGCAAATGCGGGAAGAGTATCCCAACAAAGATATTACGTTTGTTCGCGCTGTTGCAGAGGGGAATTTGGTGGCACTGCATACTCATCAGACGTGGCCTGATGATGTGGAATACGTGACGATGGATTTCTTCCGCTTTGATCTAAACGGTAAGATTGTCGAGCATTGGGATGCGTTGCAGGAAATACCGAAAGAGACAGCAAACGGGAATTCCATGTACTAGCGCACCGAGCCTTGCCATACGCGTTAAGCACGGCAAGGCACTGAGATTGTAATTAAGTCTATTGTGCTTGGTTATCCAACCACTCACGTGTCACCGTGTCTAAATCTCGTCCTTCACGACAGATTTTGTAATCCAATTCCGCAATGATATCGTTTGAGAAACGGAGCGTGTCCAATCTATTCAACTCATCTTGAGTAAATTTATCTGATTTGTCTTGGCGCAATAGCAATACCGCTTTATCGACAATACCCAGCAAACCTTTTGGTTCTGCGATTTCTCGAATTGCGTACTTATAGTGAAGAAATTGAGGCTTTCAAAGCGGCACGATAACCCACTGTTTGTTCTCTACCGCCTTCTCAAATGCAGTAAAGCAATCTTCTTCCGTCCCTGTGTGGAAATGGTAGCCTGCTTGGGTCAGCGAGTATTCGTCCATCATCTTAATCGAAAAGCGCGTAGTACCCGCCCCAGGGGTGATGCCTTGAATATCCGATTTCATCCTCGCCACGACTTCTGGTTTCGTTAGGTCGCTTACTTCTGATACCAGTTCTTCAGGCACGTAATCTGGCACACCTCAAAGCGCGTATGGTTCGTAGTGTAAGCCCAGTTCTAGCAAGGCTTCGGGAAAGGGGCCTTAAGTCGCGGATCAATACAGTAAGAACAGTCCTTCGTATCCACCAATATGAATGTCGGAAACATAGTCTCCAACATAGCCGTCCTTGTCGACAGGTCGCATTGGTTTTTCTAGCGTGACGGTGATTTTAGGCGCCGTGAAATAATCCACGTTCTTGCCGAAAAAGTCGGTGCGGTACAACACTCTGCCTTTGCTAAACTCGCGTGCTAATACCATCTCTGTAGGGCCTTGAGCCACCACATTGCTCTCAGAGCGATACGCAAAGTAGGTGAACGTAGGAGAAACGTAAGTAATGCCATCTGGTAAATCTGCATGTACCACCTCGTTCATCGACGAATCACCAATAACCGTGTAATCCGCTGGGTAAGGCGTGCTGGTGGACATCATCAGTGGGATGGCCTCTGCGTCCTCGGGGAGCTGATTGGCAGGCTCTCCCAAATCAATGGCAAGTAAGGCACTTGGTTGATACGCAATATTCTTTGGTACGCCAGCCTTCCAGAAGTTATCACCAGTGGTGTTATTACTTCCATATAGGTAACCATTGTTCCACTGATTAAAGTAGCTGCGCTCAGGGTGATGATTTAAGTAAAACGCTGCCAGTGCAGAGTATTGGTCTTGCTTCCAGTTATCTTCAGTGTTGCCAAAGTATTGCACTCGACCATAACGCGTTGTTGCTTGATAAATCACTTTCTGGCCAGCTTTGGCGAGTGCTGAGTTATCCCAAAACTTAGCTAAGCCAGCATAGCCACTAAAGCCAGTAGAAGGGAAAAGGTAATGCTCGCGTAAGTACAGAGAACCAGCTTCAACTAAGTGGTTCTGTCCATTACGGCCGAATAAGTTTGCCGTGCCGATGTTGAGGCCAATTAACGCATCCGCATCCAGCGTCGCCAGTTTGTTTAAAAACGCCGAGAATTGCGCTTTGTAAGCATCGTCAGCAGCTTGGCTACCCGCGACTAAACCAAGTTCATCCACGGTACCACCGGAATAAACGTAGAACTGATTTGCTCCGAGTAACTTATTCGTATCGTCGTTGTACGCACCGTTTAAACCTTGCTTCGCCCATTCAGCTTGGTAGTAGTGGTGCATTGCGTTGGCAAAGTCAGGGTTGCCGAGATTAGTCAATGTCCAAGAAGAGGTTTGATTCCACATACGACCAAATGGAATAACACGTGACTCCCAACGAAATCGTGCCGTTGCGTTCTTATTCGAACGGTTTTTGTATTCATTCCAAGAAAGATAATTGTCTTGGTTTAGGTCCGCAGATTTGTCGAAGCCAGGAATTTTGCGCCAACGTTGAATGGTTTGACCTTCGGGGGTTGTCGTTGGTGCGTCGGCCAACTTAACGGTTTGGAAGCTGTTTTTGAGCTTTACTTCTTTTAGACGAGGGCGATTCTCGATGTTTTCGTCATGCCAAGTAATTTTCGCAACGTAAAGACGGCCACCATCGCGTAAAAAGGTGGAGCCAAAGTACTGACCACCACCATAGGTTTGTCCGCTGCCATCGTGTGTTGTAGCGCGAACCCAATCCGAAGGAACAGACCAGTTTACCGTTTGGTTTTTAGTCATGTTCTCAGTTTTGTCTTTTTTAATCGCGAAGCTTTTCCATTCTGTTACCTGACCAAAAGAGTCGATGGCAGAAGGGTATTCAATCGTGAAGCTGCCGCCTTGAGCAAACTGAGAGAACTTAAAGGTTAAGCGGTCGAACTTCTCTGAGTGATAAACATAGAGCGCACCACCATTATTCGCCTGACCAAATACGTCGGCATCCCATGGTGGTTGTTGATATAGCCAAAAACCGGCGTGGTCAGCGCTGGCGGTATAGCCAACGATCATCGGTTTTCTATTGAGTAAGGTATTTTCACCATGGCTAGAGTCTACCTCTGCGATGATGGTGTCTTCGGCAAAATGGAGAAAGTAATCCTCGTAATCAATCCCATTCAGCTCTGCCTCGTTGCGAATATCGTTTTCTACCCAACTCGCATTCAGCTCAAGCTTTTGGTTGTACATATAACCGATGGCTTGGACACGCTCGTTGTCAGCCTTGTTTGGGTAAGCACCAAACACAATATCGGCATTGTTAATTTCCCAATCGATCACATCATCGGCAGAGAGCGGAGCATCTTGTAAATCGACACCTTGCTCATGCAATCCCGGTAAAACGACAGCAGTACCAGCCCAAGTAGTAGGCGAAAATAGGTTCAAAGAACCAAGCGCAAGCAGCGCAAAACGATATGGCTTCATTATTGAGTTGTCCCAATCAAAAAACTTCGATTACTCAAATTGCGAGTCAAATTACGAGGAAGTATTAGCGATCGGTCAGACCAATTCAAGAGTGCATCAGAAGATATGATTGATTTAAATTATTTATCAAAACAATAAACCAAATTAATCATCGTTTTATAAATTTAATATATTGAGTCTCATAATTGATACTTGAATAATGAAAGGTTCGATGTTTTTAGTTTTTGTCAAAATGACAAATTTACATAATCCAATGAGGTTTTATTGGCTTTTATTAAATGGAGTGGTTTTATATTTGAAAAGTGATCTTTGTTGAGTTATTCATCAAAGTTATTATCAAAATCAATTAATACAGGTAGAATTGAGTTGCAATATGACGTTCTTGTAGAGTTCACCCCATTTTGAACTATCGTTCGTGAGCTCTAAAGCAGCACGGGACAACTCGCATACGGCTAACCGCCTTTTGTTTATTCAGTTCATTGTCACTCTCCTTATATTGAAAGTGCATATGAAGCTAACTTTTTGTCTATATACACTTATAAAAGTCAGATAGAAAAATATCATTATTTTATTTAATCGCTTGTTTACAATAAGTAAACATTGACCATTTTGGGTAAATGTCGCATGAATGCAAAAAATAAACTTTTAGCATCGATAGGTATTTTAATAATTTCGATCGTAACTATTATTTCAGTGTTGAGTTACAACCAAATCAACTCTTCTTCTACAAATTCTTATCAAACGAACCTTTCTACCAGCACGCATTTAATTACTTCTGCCGTTGAACAAAAGATTCAAACTTACTTTACGAGCTTAGAAGCAACAGCTTCTGCCATCGTCGTCAACAACCAAACTGCATCTATTGATAACCGTATGGTGGAGATGTTGGTTCAAGGTACAAAGAGCTTAGGGGTTTCCAACTACTTCATCGCACTTCTTGACGGAACTCTTTACGATTCAGATTCAAAAGGTCTGCATCCAACTTTTAATGCTAAAAAGCTGCAAAGGGAGTGGTATGTAAAGGCGATGTCTGGGCAGGACCAAGTTGTCACTAAGCCGTTTAAAGCGAGTACGGGACAGATGTCTATTTCTCTTGTTATTCCAGTAAAACGAAACGGCGAGGTCGTAGCGATTGTTGGTCTGAGCCTACTGATGAACGATTTGACTCGCTTCATTAATGGGTTGGCGGAAGACAGCAATGTTTTTGTTGCTCGTGAAGATGGTTACTTGATGGCGGCGTATGAAGAGCAACTTGTCGGCGAAGATTTGTTTGAGTTACGTCCTACATACAAGCAGTACGCGAGCGATGCATCTAGTTCACACTCTTACATGGTTCCAGACCGTGGTGAGTTTTATGTAGTATCTGAACGTTCGAAAGCACTTGGCTGGACCGTTTGGGCTTTCGCAAGCTGGGAAGATATTAAAGCGACGTCTCGTGAAGCGGTGATCACTAACTTAGTTTCTGGCCTTGTGTTCATTATTATTGGTACGCTAGGTGCGTCATTGCTTATTCAAAAGCTGTTGTACAACCCAATCGGTGGTGAGCCGAAAGAAATTGAACGTCTAGTCGACAAGATTGCGAATGGTGATTTGACTGACATTCCTTCGGCAAAAGCTAGTGACATTGGTGTGTTTCGTTCAACATTGTTAATGGCAGATAAGTTGAAGACTATGATCACTGATATTAACTTGTCTTCGGAAGAGCTCATTGAAGCGTCGAGTAAGCTAGAGCGTTCATCTATTAAAGTCGATGGTTCGTCTAAATCTCAAATGATGCAACTGGAGCAAGTTGCAACAGCAATGAACGAGATGACAGCAACGGTTGCTGAGGTTGCTCAGAGTGCGGTTGAGGCATCAAGTTCATCAAGTGATGCAAATAACAGCTCAGAGCAAGGTCTGACGGTTGTTGCTCAAATGAACTCTGATATTACGACGCTTGTAAACGACATCAACCAAGTCCAACAGGTGATACGTAACGTTCATACAGAAACGGAAAATGTCGGCGGTATTCTGGATGTGATTCGTGGCATCGCTGATCAAACGAATCTGCTTGCACTGAATGCCGCTATTGAAGCAGCCCGTGCCGGTGAACATGGTCGTGGTTTCGCTGTAGTAGCGGATGAAGTTCGCTCTCTTGCGACGAAAACGCAACAAAGCACCAATGAGATCCAATCGATGATTGAAGTCCTGCAAGAGCAAGCGAACAAGTCGGTATTGCTGATGCAAGACAACTCGGACAGTGCAAAACGCACGCTTGATAAGGCAGGAGAGGCGACGTTATCTCTAGACCAGATTCGCCATGAAATCCAGCGAATTCAAGATATGAACCACCAAATTGCCACAGCGGCGGAAGAGCAGTCTCAGGTGGCGCATGAGATCAACGAAAGCGTGATTAACGTGAATGATCTTGCACGTGATACGACGGTAGATGTCCAAGACAATGTGGATACATCAGAAGCCTTGATTGCGATGTCGAATAAGCTTCGTGATAGTGTCAGCATGTTTAAGTTGAACTAAGTAATTTCGTTCAAGATTGAGACTTAACACCAACGAAAGAGAGGCACATGCCTCTCTTTTTATTGCCTTTCATTGACTTCATTTCCATTAGAACATTCAACAAATCTCGTTAAAACCTGAACTCATTGCACCAGTCAGATACTCTGCTTAGCTGGTTGTTTCTTATACAAAAAATTAACAATATAAATGTTTATACATTTTTATTGCATAAAATCTCTTTCTTGCTAGTATAAGTCCCAGGTGACAATTAATGCAGTATGGCAGCATGAGTATTCAAGTTAAAAGTATCAATAAGTCTTACGGCGATACCCAAGTTCTACACGATGTCAGTTTTAATTGTGAAAGCGGTGAAACGCTGGTGTTACTCGGTCCAAGTGGTGCAGGGAAGAGCTCTCTGCTACGTGTTCTTAACCTTCTTGAAGGGGCGGATAACGGCCAGTTAAACATCGCTGATGGCGCATTCGACTTTTCAACTGAAATCAAAGAGAAGCAAGGCTTAGCGCTTCGTCGTAAAGTGGGCATGGTGTTCCAACAGTACAACCTATGGCCACACATGACAGTGGTGGAGAACCTGATTGAGGCTCCGATAAAAGTCTCTGGCATGGATAAAGAAGAAGCGAAGAAGCAGGCAATGCAAATTCTCGCAACGCTGCATTTGGCAGACAAAGCGGATGCATGGCCGATGCAACTTTCTGGCGGTCAGCAACAACGTGTGGCGATTGCCCGCGCACTGATGATGAAACCAGAAGTCTTGCTTTTTGATGAGCCTACCGCGGCGCTTGACCCTGAAATTACGAACCAAGTGGTCAAAATCATTAATGATTTAAGCGAAACCGGAATTACACAAGTCGTTGTGACCCACGAGGTGGATTTCGCCAAGAAAATCGCTAGCCATGTTCTATACCTAGAACAAGGACACATCGTAGAACACGGCACGCACGACGCATTTGTTAATCCGCAAACCACTCAGTTTGCTGATTACCTAAATCACTAAATTACGTTTTTAAAGTTCAGTCTATTTAACAGATAAGCTCGGCTGTCATTGCGAGTGTCAGCCCACTAAGTACACACGGAGTATTGCAATGAAAAAGATTCTACTAGCTTCACTAATCGGCCTTTCTTCTGCAACCATGGCAGCAAACGCAGCAGCACAAGAAGAGATCAAATTCGCGATGGAAGCGACTTACGCACCGTTCGAATACATGGATGAAAACAACCAAATCCAAGGTTTTGATGTGGATCTGGCGAACGCACTATGTAAAGAAATGGAAGCAAAATGTACCTTCCACAACCAATCTTTTGACAGCCTGATCCCTGCATTAAAATTCAAGCGTTACGATGCGGCTATCTCTGCAATGGATATTACTGACGCGCGTTTGGAGCAAGTGAACTTTTCTGACCCTTACTACGACAACTCAGCAGCGTTTGTATCTATTAAGGAAAAAGTGGCAGACCAAAAAGGTTTAGAAGGTAAGCGTGTTGGTGTTCAAAATGGTTCAACACACCAAAGCTACCTGATTGAGCAAATGCCGGGCGTAACCGCAGTTCCTTACTCAAGCTACCAAGACGCGTTCATCGATATGAAAAATGGCCGTATTGATTCTGTATTCGGTGACACAGCTGTCGTAGCAGAATGGTTCAAGAAAGAAGACAACCTAGCGTACGTGGGTGAACACGTCACTAACCCTAAATACTTCGGTAACGGTTTCGGTATCGCGGTAAATAAGGGTAACGACGAGTTAGTGAACAAGCTGAACACGGCACTGAAAACAGTGAAAGCGAACGGCGAATACGACGTAATCTACAACAAGTACTTCGGTAAGTAATATGGCACTAACGGGTTACTCTTTATCGCTTGTTCAAGCTAGTTGGATGACTGTCCAGCTAGCATTCACAAGCCTTTTAGTCGGTTTGATTCTGGCAGTGGTATTCGCCAGTGGTGAAATGTCTCGCCGCGTTTTCGTTAAATGGCCAATGACGGCGTTTGTGACGATTGTGCGCGGCTTGCCAGAAATCCTTGTCGTGTTGTTTATCTATTTTGGTTCGACACAGGTTCTGTTTTTAATCACCGGCGACTTTATTGAAGTTAGCCCGTTCTTGTCTGGCGTGGTGGCGTTGTCATTGATCTTCGCTTCCTACGCTTCTCAAACTCTACGTGGCGCATTGAAAGCCGTAGGAAGAGGACAGAGAGAAGCAGCAAGTGCACTCGGCATCAGTCAAGCACACGCTTTTGTTCGCATTGTTTTGCCTCAAGCTGTAAGACACGCACTACCAGGCTTAACTAACCAATGGTTGGTTCTGCTGAAAGATACCGCACTTGTATCACTGATTGGTGTGACGGACTTGCTGAAACAAGCGCAGCTAACTTCAGCAGCTACGCACGAGGCTTTCACTTGGTACGCAACAGCTGCGGCAATTTATTTGGTCATTACACTCATTACACAACGTGCCGTCAAACTGATTGATAAGAAGTTCTCAATTCAAGGTATGAGCATGGGACAGGAGGCAACCGCATGAACGAACAACACGTTTGGCAAATGCTGGATGGCTTAGGCACTAGCCTTCAATTGACAGCGGCCTCTTTGGTTGTGGGGTGTATTCTTGCTTTGATGATGACGCTAACTCTGATCTTACGTACTCCGGGTTTGCATTGGGTAAGTCGTGGCATCATCACCTTGTTCACTGGTACGCCTTTGTTGGTACAGATCTTTTTGGTGTACTACGGTCCGGGTCAGTTTGATGCGGTAAGAGAAAGCGTATTTTGGACTTGGTTGAGCCAACCTTGGTTTTGCGCGATGTTAGCGTTAGCGCTTAATACTGCGGCGTACAGTACTCAGTTGTTCAAAGGTGCATTTAACGCGATCCCGTCTGGTCAATGGCAAGCTTGCCGTGCTCTGGGTATGAACAGAACGGCGACACTGAAAGTATTGTTGCCATACGCAATTCGTCGCGCCGTTCCTGCTTACTCTAACGAAGTGATTTTGGTGTTCAAAGGCACGTCACTGGCTAGTACCATCACGATTATGGATTTGATGGGTTATGCGCAGCGTATTAATGCACAAACCTACGATACGTTGACAGTATTTGGTATTGCAGGAGCGTTCTATTTAGGTGTGAATGGTATCCTTACACTGATATTCCGTCAGGTAGAGAAGAAAGCGTTAGCGTTCGAATCTGCATAAGACTGTCCTTATAAATTTGATTTCACTTCGCCTCTGTGGATGATTCTCTCGCAGGGGCTTTTTTTATATTGGTCGTGGCAAATCGCTCAAGTTTCACCAAACTTAACTCAGTGTATTTGAATTGGTGACACGATGAAACGACGACACTTTTTGGCGCTTTGGACTCTGATCTTTGCACCCAGTTTAAAAGCGAAAACGCCAATGCAACCAACTCCTGAACAAGCAGAAGGTCCATTTTATCCGGTTGTTCGGATTCCTCTTCGATCAAATTTAGTTATTCAGACTCAAGGATTAATCGGGGAGCCCCTCATATTGCAAGGGAAAGTACTGGATACAACAGGAGACCCTGTCTCTGGCATCAAAGTAGAAATCTGGCAATGCGATGGGCAGGGTATTTACGATCATCCCAAGCAGCCAAATAACGATAAGTTTGATGCTCACTTTGCTGGCTTTGGCGCAGTCGAAACTCAATCGGATGGTCGCTACTTGTTTCAGACCTTGTACCCTGTACCTTATGCCTCTCGTCCGCCGCACATTCACGTTAAGTTGTGGCGAGAAAATCAAGAACTTCTGACCACTCAGTTGTACTTGAAAGGCAATATGGGTGATGAATGGTGGGGAGGCAAAGCCCGTGATTATCTACAGTTTGAGACTATACGAATCGACGGGCGATTAACGGGCGAATTTAACTTTGTGATTGGTTAGCGAATCCGGTTAAGCCATTAACTCAACCAATTGCTCCAAGCAGTCTTTATCCAGTATTGGATGAGGCTCGACGCCCGTGACCAAAACGATATCCACGGAAGGCAGCGATGGCATATCGTCTAAGATCTTAAGATCCTCGCTAACGCTAATACTGCCCATCGCACCGATAGCCATGCCTGAACGTACAATCGCTCTTTGTGCAGAGGCCGTATTGCAACATGCCAGTAGTTGATAAGGAGTGCCACGTTTGGTTAACCCGTCTACCGCTGCCGCGTGGTATTTGCAGTCGGTTTGGAATAGGGCGAGAGGGAGAGTTTGGGCGTTCTTGATATCAAAATCAGGATGAGCAATCCACACGCCTTTGTCGCTTGCTAGCCAGTAACCTTCTTCACTGTCCGGTGCTCTTGTCACAATCGCCGCGTCTAGCTTTCCTTCATCGAGTTTTTCTCTCAAGGTGATGCTTGGCTCACTGAAGACTTGAATAGAACATGTGGGTTCAGATTGCTGCAATACGCGGATGACTTTAGGCAGGATATTGTCGTTGTAATCTTCTGGGCAACCTAAGCGAAGAGGGCGCTTGTTTTCATAACGTTTCACTTGTTTCAGTGCTTGATTGTGCAAGCTGACCAATTGCTCGGCGTGAGAGCGCAGTGCCAGCCCTGCTTCACTCAATACTAGGTTGCGACCTTCTTTTTCAAACAAGCTGACGCTGAGTTCATCTTCCAGCTTACGCATCTGTGCACTGAACGCTGATTGGGTGCGATTGATCTGCTTGGCTGCACGAGTGAAACTTCCCGTTTCGACAAAAGCCAGAAAGCTGCGTAACGCATCGATATCCATATCTAAAACTCATCCATCGTTTTTGTTGAAGTGTTCCATCAAAACTATCCGTTAGTCCCCTTAAATACAATCAGATATTGTGAATGGGTACTCAAAACACGAACCGCATGGAGGCGTCATGAAACTGTTTATTGCTAATCAAAACTACTCAAGTTGGTCACTGCGCGCATGGCTGATCTTTTCTCAATTCAAACTGGATGTGAAAGTCACCAAGCTCAAGTTATTCACGGAAGATTTTTACAAGACCTTGGAAGGTATTACACCAACGGCGAAAGCACCTACCTTGGTGGATGGTGACGCAACCGTGTGGGATTCATTAGCGATTTTGGAATACGTTAACGAGCAATACTTACAAGGCAAAGCATGGCCAAGCAACTCCGCAGAACGAGCTAAAGCACGCGCTATTGCCTCAGAAATGCATTCGGGTTTCTTTGACTTAAGAAACGAACTCCCAATGAACATCCGCGCACGCAGAAAAGTCGATTTAACTGAAGGTGCACGGAAAGATATTGTACGCATTGACGCTATTTGGGCAGAACAAGCCAAACTGTATCCGAACGGGTGGTTATTTGGAGAATGGTCGATTGCAGATGCCATGTATGCACCTGTGGCATTGCGTTTCCTAACTTACGGTATCGAGTTATCGGAAGGTGCCAAAGCTTACCAACAGAAGGTGCTAGCAAGTGAATCTCTAAAGCAATGGCTCGAAGAGGCGAGCCTAGAAACGGATATCGTAGAAGAAGATGAAGCAGGGGTAGAGGTCTAGTGCCAGTTCTGAATGCTTAAATGTTGTATGTTGAAGCTGGATGTGAAGGATGAGTCCAATCGCACCCAGCTTTTATACTCAAATAGTTAGATTTAACTAGGGGAATTTATCCTTAGCTTATAGAAATCACTGTATCCAGACTTACGTATTTGTATGCCAGACACTCCTTTTTGACAGGTCACTTGTTCTTGGCCCCAAAATAGCGGCAAGATGCTAGCGCTATGCCTCAATGTGGCCAGTACTTCTACTAATCGTCCTTTGTGTGCTCCTTGAGAGATAGCAGTGTGTACAGCATCAAAGTGTTGATCAAACTCATCTGGGTCAAAGATAAAACGAATACCAGTGCCTGTAAGCAACCATTCGTATGCACCGTATTCTAATGGCGGCTCAATGAGATCTTCAATCATCAGCAGATCTGCACTTTCTTTTACGAGCTGGGGTTTACTTGCATCAGATAATTCTACGAACTCTACGTTTAACCCTGTTTGACGAATCAAAGCTACTAGCCAATTGCTCATTTTTTCTAGGTATTTGATGGTCCATTTTGGGTGCGCTAACACAACAGTGCCTGTCAACTTTGGCACATCACTCGTTGGTGCTGACGCTCCAAGCATCTCCATTACGTCTAAGTCACTATTGGCAGCAAATTCAAATCGGCGACTTTCTATAAAGGTAAATAACTGTTGCCACGTTTGATCGCTAATTGAACAGCTGGAACGACGGTTATGTGCCAAATAAGAAAAAGCTTGGATCGTGTAACTTTCATTATCATCAGAGTCTTGGTTGTAACTAAGGTGCTTATCGAGATCTTCTCCCTGATGGGAGAGGGTAATTTGGTCCAATAGTGCTTTCTTAGCGAAGTAATGATGGTGCTTTTTCATCACTATCTTATCTTCTTCCCAGTACTCTAGCTTAAATGGGCCTGTGCCAATTGCCACACTTCTTTGATGACTAAAGGCTTTGTGGCGTCTGGAAGCGATAGATGCATTCGCGGTAGCGAGGCAGTAGATAAATAAGGGGTTCTCCTGAACAAGCTCGATGCAGATAGCTTGTTTTATGTCATCAAAGCTAATTTTGGTGACTTGTTGAAACAACCTTTTTACAGGACCGTCAGTTGTTACTAACTGCTTCAGTGCAATGATGACATCTTTAGCTTCGAGTATGAGACCGTCGTGGCTTAGGATATCCGGACGAAGCCAAATATAGATATACTTACCTTCAGCTTGGTAATCACAGGCTAGGTGGGGTTTTAATTGACCATTAGAATCAATAGTGAATAGGGTATCATAAATGCTTCGTATGACTTGGAGCTCTGAAAAGCGATATGTCACTGATGGATTGAGTTCATTTACCCAAGGGTATTGGCTAATGATAAGAGAATTTGCGTTCTGATTTTCTTGTGCTGCTTCAGCCATTGCTTGGCTGAGTGCACTTGCTGCAACCGTTTTATACGTTTCTAGGTATTTAGGGATAGCATCGAAGTTACCAGTGCTAATTTCATGGTGGATAGTTCTATACAGGGCTTGGTGCATAGAAATCATAACCTTGAGAGTACTAGCTTTTCCACGGCCACGACCTGGTGTCCAGCTTATCCAACCATAGTCATGTAGCACTTTTATAACGTTGGAAGTATTACGCCGAGAAGTTGCGAATACGGTTTCTAACTCATCTAAGCTTACTTGATGCAATTGCGAATGATTATAATGATTTAATAACTGACTCAATCTGCGAAGGCATGTTTCGGTCATTTTGCAGCGCCATAGTTTGTAAATAGATAGGAATGCGACACTCGACTTTAGTATGTAAAATAACCAACCACTAGTTTTGGATTAGCTAAGACTTCTCACTGTAACTCGTTCGAAAAAGTGCAATCACTTGTTTAAGTGAAATATGTTACTACTATTTTTATCTGACAGCTTTTATTTTTTATAATTAAATAAGTTAATAATATTTTCTAAAGTAAGTTACAACTATATTAATTAGATAGTTCTTAATTTCGTACGGAGCTCAATTCTCTAAATGAATAGTGGTGATTACCTCTAGTTTAAGTCAGTAAAATGTACTGATATCTGTTTTATTGAGTACAAAGGAGATGCCTCTAGCCATTGATGAAAACTGGCCAGAGGCAGGGGTGTTAGTCTACCTTGGGAAAGGTAGTAAATATCGTCCACTCATCTTTAACCATGCCTTTGTGGCCAATGACGGTAGCGGTTACACGACGGTTTAAAGCGTGGCTGACATCATCTGTCCCCAATTTAGCTAAATGGGTATCACCAAAGCCAACAATAGTTAACCTTTCCTCTGAAATGCCTTGCTTAATTAATAGGTTGCGTACGTTACTTGCTCGGCGGCGTGATAGCTCAAGGTTGTAAGTCGCGGTACCAACTTTACTTGCGTAACCCTGTATTTCGATAGAAGTCGTAGGGTACTTCTTAAGGAATGCTGCTAATTCAGTGATCTTACGTTGGAATACTGGATTAATGCTGTCTGAATCATTAGCAAACAAAATCTTAAGTTGATACTGTTCTTCTTTGTTTAGGTAGGTTTCGCAGCCATCATTATCTACTTCGGCACCAACAGGGGTATTCGCACATAGATCACGAGCATTGATTACGCCATCGTTATCTACGTCATGAAGGTCAGCAACTTGAATGTGCTCCGGAGTAGGGATGTAATCGAACTTATCAGTCGCAAATGCACTATTTAGGCTCATTGTTGATAGAGCTAGAAATATTAAGGTATTGTTTTTCATCGTGTTTAGTACTCTACTGGCTGAGTCCATTCTTGCGGAATATCGACGCGCAATGCATCAAGAAGTTTTCCTGTAGAAGTTAGAGTTCGGTATTTAGCGTATTGTTGATCGAACTGCGTTTCGAGGTAGTTTTTGCGGGATTCAAATAGCTCATTTTCAGTATTGAGCAAATCAAGCAATGTACGTTTACCAATACGGTACTGCTTTTGATAAGCAACAACGGTGTCTGACATTGAATCAACATGTTGGCTTAGAAAGGTTTTTTGCTTGCCAGTCAATTCTAAAGCACTCCATGAGAGACTAAGCTCTTGCTCAACACTTCGGTAGGCACGTTCACGTAGGTCTTTCGCTTTGTTGAGCTGGTAGGCCATACTATCAGTGTTTGCTGAATCTCTGCCGCCATTATATAGGTTATAGCGGACGCGAAGCATAGCAGTGGTTTCAGAACTGTTACCTTCAATACCTCCTGCATCATCACGCCAGTTTTGTGCTGCTTCAACGGAAACTACTGGATAGTGGTTCGCATCTGCTTGCTGGTACTGGAATCTTGCAGAGTCGACATCTGCTAAAGCTATCTTTATTACTGGGTGGTTTTCAAAAGCCTGATTTTTGGCCTCATCCAAGGAGCTAGGAATAAAGTTTTGGTCTGCGCGTGGAAAGATCAGATCCTGAGGGTTTTCACCCACTAATCGAATAAATGTGGTTTGCGCATCTTTGTAGTTATTTTGTGCAGCTAGTAAATTGCTGTGAGCTTTTGCTAGGCGACCTTCAACTTGAGTCAAATCGGCGACTGAGCCTATTCCCGATTCTGTGCGTTTTTTGATATCAGTATAAATACGCTCGTGCGTATTTAAGTTGCTTTCTGAAAGAGTAATGAACTGCTGTGCCTTAATTACGTCCAGATACGCTTTAGCAACTTGTAGGGCAATATTTTGAGCATCAGCAAGCAATTGATAACGTACCGATTCTGCATCTGCTGATGTGCGATCGATATCGTAAAGAGTTTTAGAGCCATCCCAAATTAGCTGGTTAAATGTAATTGCGGCTTCTTTACGGGTCATGTCGGTTCTATCTGCGGAGTTCGCAGGATCTATGCCCTCATAACCGATACCTGCGTCTAAATCGATGGTCGGTTTGTATGCACCAGTGGATTGTTCAATGATGTAGCGCTTACTCATATATTCATTGAACGCACTTTTGATTTCTGGGTTGGTTGCAAATGTAACCGCTACGGCCTGCTCCAATGTTTGGGCACTGGAATGAAGAGGTATTAACAACCCAAAACAACAAATACTAATACTACTAAGCTTCAAAGGAAGTCTCCCCAAATAATTCGCAACGCTAATTATCTTTAATTTACTGTCTCAATAATGAAACTTTAAGAACTGGATATATTAAAGAAAACGTTTGTGTAAAATCTGGCTTGTTTAATTTAAGCCATCTTTTCTAAAAAAGTAATCTCTTGGAACAAAGTCCCTAAAAATAAGCCGCATAACATATGACTTTCTTAGGGAAAATAAAACAAATTTAAAACATGAAACTTATTGATGGAAAAAGTGCATGTTTTACGTTGAGTAATTAATGATAAATTATTAACTAAATGTATCACTGCCTGAAATAGTTCTCATTTCCTGGTTTAACCGTGGGGGGAAGGCCTATTTCGTCTGCTAAATGGGGAAATAACTTTGGTTGGAAAGTCAAGTTCAGCTACGGAAAAGTATGTTGTAATCGGTAAAGATGGTCATATTAGGGTGGTTGAATCTAAAGATAGCCTACTTCCGGGTGAGATTGTTGTGGAGACGTTGAATGGTGATTCTCTACCTGCGCATGCCTCATTAGAGCGCAGTGATACAAATTCAGATATATCTCCTGAAGTTGAGGAAATCATTAAAGCCGTTGCGCAAGGTGATGACCCTACAGAATTAGGAGAAGAATACGCTACTGCTGCAGGTGAGCAATTAAGTTCTAGCTTAACCAATTCCGGAACGATTGAACGTTTAGGGGCTGAACTTTTGGCAAGTACGTTTTTTGAAACTTCAGGTTTAGACAGTGAGCAGAGCGATACCAATGTTTTGCCTGACGTGCATCGTTCTACTGAAATAGATAGTAGTAATTCCACGGCGTTAATTGATGGTGACGACGTGGGGGCAGTAAGAGAAGACGTAACGCTTACCACAGGTGGCAACCTAAACGTGGATGACCCTGATGCAGGTGAAGCGGTCTTCCAACCCCAAACGGACATTCAAGATGGTAACTGGGGTGCTTTCTCTATCGATGAGCAAGGTAACTGGACGTATGAGCTGAACAATAGCCACCCAGACGTGCAAGCGTTAGACGCCGATAGTGATCCGATTATTCGTACCATGACAGTAACATCTGCGGATGGCACGACTCATGACGTGGTTGTGACAATTACGGGCTCAGACGACAAAGCGATCATCACGCCAGATCAACCGGGCGATGACAAAGGCGCGGTTCAAGAAGACGTAACGTTGAGCACTGGCGGCAACCTAAACGTGGACGACCCTGATGCAGGTGAAGCTGTCTTTCAACCGCAAACAGGCGTTCAAGATGGCAACTGGGGTACCTTCTCTATCGATGAGCAAGGTAACTGGACGTATACGCTGAACAACAGTCACCCAGACGTGCAAGCGTTAGATGCTGATAGCGAACCGGTTATTCGCACCATGACAGTGACGTCTGCGGATGGCACCACTCATGACGTGGTTGTGACGATCACCGGTTCAGACGACAAAGCGGTCATTACGCCAGATCAACCGGGTGATGATAAAGGCGCGGTTCAAGAAGACGTAACGCTGACCACTGGCGGCAATTTAAATGTGGACGACCCTGACGCAGGTGAAGCGGTATTCCAACCACAAACCAACGTTCAAGATGGTAATTGGGGTACTTTCTCTATCGATGAGCAAGGTAACTGGACGTATACGCTGAACAACAGTCACCCAGATGTACAGGCGTTAGACGCTGATAGCGACCCGGTTATTCGCACCATGACAGTGACGTCTGCGGATGGCACGACTCATGACGTTGTAGTCACCATTACTGGTTCAGACGACAACTCCATTATTACGCCAGATCAACCGGGTGATGATAAGGGCGCGGTTCAAGAAGACGTAACGCTAGCCACTGGCGGTAATTTAAATGTTGATGACCCTGATGTGGGTGAAGCAGCGTTTCAGCCTCAAACTAACGTTCAAGACGGCAATTGGGGCACCTTCTCTATCGATGCAGATGGTAACTGGACGTATGAGTTGAACAACAGTCACGCAGACGTGCAAGCGTTAGACGCCGATAGTGAACCAGTTGTTCGTACTATAGCTGTGCAGTCTGTCGGAGGGGGAGCACATCAAATTGTAGTGACGATTACGGGCTCAGACGACAAAGCGATCATCACACCAGATCAACCGGGTGATGATAAAGGCGCAGTCCAAGAAGACGTAACGCTGACCACTGGCGGTAACCTAAACGTGGACGACCCTGATGCAGGTGAAGCCGTCTTTCAGCCCCAAATAGACGTTCAAGACGGTAATTGGGGTACTTTCTCTATCGATGAGCAAGGTAAGTGGACGTATGAGCTGAATAATAATCATCCAGACGTGCAAGCGCTAGATGCCGATAGCGATCCGGTGATTCGAACCATGACAGTGACGTCTGCGGACGGTACCACTCATGACGTGTTCGTGACGATCACGGGCTCAGACGATAAAGCGATCATCACACCGGATCAACCGGGTGACGATAAAGGTGCGGTTCAAGAAGACGTAACGCTGACTACTGGCGGTAATTTGAATGTTGACGACCCTGATGTAGGTGAAGCTGTCTTCCAACCACAGGCCAACGTTCAAGATGGCAACTGGGGTACGTTCTCGATCGATGAGCAAGGTAGCTGGACATATGAGCTGAATAATAATCATCCAGACGTGCAAGCGTTGGACGCCGATAGCGATCCGGTGATTCGTACCATGACAGTGACGTCTTCGGACGGCACGACTCATGACGTGGTTGTGACAATCACGGGCTCGGACGACAAAGCGATCATCACACCTGATCAACCGGGTGATGATAAAGGCGCGGTTCAAGAAGACGTAACGCTGACCACTGGCGGCAACCTAAACGTGGACGACCCTGATGCAGGTGAAGCGGTTTTCCAACCCCAGACAGACGTTCAAGACGGTAATTGGGGTACCTTCTCTATCGATGAGACTGGTAAATGGACGTATGAGCTGAACAATAATCACCCAGATGTACAAGCGTTAGGTGCCGATAGCGATCCAGTTATTCGTAACATGATGGTGATGTCTGCGGATGGCACGACTCATAATGTAGTTGTGACGATTACTGGTTCAAACGACAAAGCGGTCATTACGCCAGACCAACCGAGTGATGATAAAGGTGCGGTTCAAGAAGATGTAACCTTGACCACGGGTGGTAAGTTAAACGTGGAGGATACTGATGCGGGTGAAGCGATATTCCAACCTCAAACCAACGTTCAAGACGGCGATTGGGGTATGTTCTCGATCGATGAGACTGGTAAATGGACGTATGAGCTGAACAACAACCACCCAGATGTGCAAGCGCTAGATGCTGATAGCGATCCGGTTATTCGCACTATGACAGTGACGTCTGCGGATGGCACCACTCATGAAGTGGTCGTGACAATCACTGGCTCAGACGACAAAGCGGTCATTACGCCAGACCAAGCGGGTGATGACAAAGGCGCAGTCCAAGAAGACGTTACGCTGACCACTGGCGGTAACCTAAATGTGGACGACCCTGATTCAGGTGAAGCGGTATTCCAACCACAAACCAACGTTCAAGATGGTGATTGGGGTACTTTCTCGATCGATGAGAATGGTAAATGGACCTATGAGCTGAACAACAGTCACCCAGACGTGCAAGCGCTAGATGCTGATAGCGATCCGGTGATTCGAACTATGACCGTGACTTCTGCGGATGGCACGACTCATGACGTGGTTGTGACTATTACTGGTAACAACGATGCTCCAGAATTTATTAGTGGAACAAATGATAACCACGGCCTTGATGAAGACGGTAAAGCTGATACCGATAGTTACCAATTTAGCATTAATGAGAATGCTGTTGCAGGCGTAATTGGGAAGGTTGAGGCATTTGATGTCGATAAAGGCAGCAATGTAACTTATCAGTTAACCAATCATACTGACCTTTTTGAAATAAATAGTCACACAGGTGAGATCAGCGTTAAAAGTGGCGTAGTCTTTGACCATGAAACGTCAGATAGCTACCAACTATTGGTAGAAGCTGAAGACCAGTCTGGGGCAAAGGACATTGCCAACGTCAATGTCGTGATAAATGATATTAACGAAGCTCCGATCGCTGAAGATGACAAAGGTATTGAGAAAGAGACTAAGGTTTTAGATCACACGAACTGGGATGACAGTACCGATATTAGTGTGGATTACTACATCGTTGATACCAACACTGGTAACAAAGTCGGTGACGCTAACAAGGCGGATTACACCGGTGACGGTGGTACGCATAAGTTTGGGGTTAGCTCTTCCTTAGATGGCGGTACAGATCAGGTAAAAGATGGTCAAATTGGGTTCGATGACGCTACTTCACACAGTGAGGCTATGCGTTTCACTTTCGCTGATGGACAAGTCGCAGATCATGCTGAAGTACAAGTTAACAATCTTTGGAGCTCTTGGGAGCCTGGAGTTGAGCGCGGTGTTTGGAAGGCTTACTACAAAGGTGAGGTTGTCGCTTCGGGGGTATTTGAAGGTACTGGCAATGGTAAGCAAGTTGTAAGTATTGATGCGGACGGTCGATATTTCGATAGCATTGAAATGTCAGCTGTGGGTTACAAAGATGGTGTGGTTGATCCTAAGGGTTCGGAGTACTTTGTAACACAAGTTTCCGCCGATTTGACGAGCTTTGATGACGATTATCAAACAACAGAAGCCGGTATTCTAGAGTTGGATGTGTTAGCGAATGATAGCGATCCAGACGGTGATGAACTGACCATTATCGACTACCCACAAACAGAATATCTAAACCTAGTAGATGGCAAATTGGTGTTTGATGCAGCCAAGTATCTTGAGTCATTGCCAGAAGATCAGCGCACGATTAAGACTGGGGAAATAAAGGAATACTCATTTGAATACGTCATTGAAGATGCGGATGGCCTGACTGATAAAGCTGAAGTAACAGTGCATGTAGTAGGTGAGCCTATTTCACTGGACGATTCGCATATCACGCTCGATGAGTCTGCAGTTGGTGCGAACTCTAGCGTACATGCTGAAGGTGATTTAGTTGCCAGCCTTGGTTCTGCATCAGATGCTGAGTTCCGATTTGATTCTGAACAGAATCTGGAGAACGTTACCAGTGAAGGCAAGCCAGTTGTGTTTGAAGTGAGTGATGATCGCGGTACTTTAACCGGATATGTTGGCTCAGGTGATGATAAGGTCAAAGTCATTGAAGCGAGCATTGATGGTAAAACTGGGCATTACACCGTCGAGCAATATGAGCCAGTAGATCACTCGGAACTCGGTGCTGACACGTTAGATATCCCTGTTAGCGTTCAAGTGGATGCGGGTGGCCGAGTTGAAAATGCAACTTTGCACCTTGGTGTTGTTGACTCTTTACCTTCAGTTAATTCAGAGCACCATGAAATCATGGATGTTGACCCACAAAACAACAGTGTTGTTATCGCGTTAGATGCATCGGGTTCAATGTGGGATGACATGGTTAAAAACGAGCAAGGCGTTGAAGTTACCCGCTGGGACCTAGCACGCAGTGCAATTAAGACCATGTTTGAAAAGTATGATGATCTTGGTGACGTTCGATTTAAGATTGCGACGCACTCAGGTTATCCAGATGGTCAAACGTCTGAATGGCTGGAATCGGTAGATGATATTGATGCTTACTTGGATTCGATTGGTCGTGGTGGTTGGACGCCATATAGCCAAGCGATTGGCCAAGTAAATGCTGCCTTAACCGACCTTAGTCAAGAAACAGATGACACTAGCAATCATCAGCTTTACTTTATTTCGGATGGTGCGCCAAGCGACTTCAATTCATGGACAAATACGTCAGATCCGGCATATACAGAGTTGCGCGAGAGCTTAATGAAGTGGTCTACAGCAGACGATTTTGAAAGTGAGCAGCGCTACGAGTACTTGGCTAATGGTTGGGATCAACCGACAGAAGCTGAGCAAAGCATCATTCTTGAAAATGCGATGGATCGCAGTATCGGTTCGAGTGGTGCATCTTTAGAGAACATCTGGTCAATTGGTATTGGCGCTGGTGCGGATATGAAATATCTAGAACCAGTTGCAACCGATAAAGGCTCTGCACTGGTAGTAACTGACGACTCACAAATAGAGGGGCTTCTGAACAAAACAGTATCAGGGCAGCTTCAGAGCAATCTTCTAGATGATATTAGTGGCGATAGCCAATGGGTGGATCAAATTGAAGTTGATGGTGAAACCTATCATTACAATAAAGCTGATGGCACAGTAAGTACAAGTAATGGGGCGGTTATCTCTCTACACTCGCTAGCAGAGATCGACACTGATCATGGTACGCTAACCCTTAACTTTGAGAATGGTCGCTATGACTACAAAGCGACGAATGTTAAGGGTCATCAACAAGAAAAATTCAATATCACCGTTATCGATGCAGACGGCGATACAGTGACTGGTGAAGTGACAATCGATATTCGAGATCGCGCTCCTGAGTTTATTAGCAATACTGATGCAGATCAGACTCATGGAACCGATGTCAGCGGTATGCCAACTGCGGATAATGCAACATTTAACGTTGCAGAGCAGGAAGCTGGATTGCTGGTCGGTAAGGTTAGAGCTTTCGACCCTGATGGTGCAGATACGATTAAATACGAGCTAAGTGGCGGTGATGCCGATGTGTTCCGCGTAGATTCAAATAGCGGTGAGATTTGGCTTAAAGACGGAGTTAAGCTAGACCACTCTGTTCAGGATAGTTATCAGTTGGAAGTCACGGCGACGGATGGTACGGATAAAGACACAACTCAGGTCACTCTAAATGTAACTGAAAACCATGCCCCAACTTCATCGCCAGTGCATGGCTTTGCTGAAATGGAAGACTTGCCGATTAACAAAGTGACGGTTGTGTTTGATGAATCAAACAGTATGACTCGCACATTTGATGGGCAAAATACCGTTGGTAGTGAGGCTACTGCACCCAAGACAGAATCAAGAGCTTACAAAGCTGCGGAAGCCCTTCACTCAATGGTTGAAAACATGATTGAAGAGGGTGGGCAATCCAATACTTACATTCGTTTGGTTCGCTTTGATGGCGATACATCCACACAAAGTTGGTTGACGCTTGATGAGGTTGAGCGAATGACACGCCCACCGGAGTTAAATGGGCGCAATGTTGATGACCTGAGTTATCGAAATGATGTGGCAGAATATGTCCGCAACTGGTGTGACATAGACTATGGTACCAACACCGATTACAGCAAAGCGTTAGAAGCCGTGATGGATTCTGGGGATGCAAGCAATGCTGTGTACCCATGGCAAGATGGCTTTGACTTCTTCGGACCAGAGAAACCGACGGAGAGTAAAGATACGATTTTCTTTATCTCTGACGGTGCACCAAACCCTAAAGAAGGTGAAACAGCAGCTCCAGATTTGAATGAACGATGGGAAGACTATAAGCAAACGCATGATGCCAAAGTTTATGGTATTGGTATTGCAACGTCAGACAATGAAAGTGCAGCCCAAGCACTGGAAGAATTGAGCGACCAAGTTGTATTTATCGATTCTGGCGAGCAGTTAGGCCAATTCCTAAATCACTTTTCACCTGAACCAATTGCTGGTGAGTTGCTGTCAGGAAGCCAAGATGCAGATGGCGACATCATGACAGTCTCTTTGGCTGATGGGGATTTCACTCTTTTAAGTGCTGATTTGCATGATGTCACCGTCGACCAAGACCTTGTTTCTTCGACGAGTCAAGTCGATGGGAGCTTACATGTTGAAACGGCATTTGGCTTGTTAGAGGTCGAGTCAAACGGCAGTTACAGCTTTACACAAAGTGATAGCTTTACCTTAGAAGGTAGCCAACAAGTTGATCTTAACTTTCTCTTTAAAGTGTCAGACGGAAGAGGCGGGGTGAGTGACAACGTCTTTACTCTAACACTTAGTGAATCAGGTGCAGACGTCGCTTCTACTGAGCGTCATGCTGTCATGGGTAATGACCTGGCCAACTTGCTTGATGGTAGTGAGACGATTGATATCATGCTGGGACAAGACGGTGCAGATACCTTAAATGGCGCTGCAGGCGATGACATCCTAGTGGGGGGGCTTGGCAATGACATTCTCATCGGAGGTTTAGGGAATGACATCCTAACGGGAGGTGAAGGTAGCGATACGTTTACTTTCACCAATGAGTCTTTAAGTTCTGAAGCATCTATGGACGTCATCAAAGACTTTAACCTCGGTGAAGATAAATTAGACTTGAGTGATATTGTTTCACCAGCAGATGATGATGTGGCGGCCATGGAAGCCTTGTTGGATCACGTCAGCGCTAGTTTTGATGGTGAACAGGATACCCTCAACCTAACGATTACTAATGATACTGGCCAATCTACATCGGTCGCGCTGGAGCACTTTGACATGTCTGGCCTAGAACTGGGCGCATCAGCGACTTCGCATGAAATTGTTGACCAATTGTTCCAACATCACGTTTTTACTTCTGAATAACGCAATCTTATTCAGTTAGAAAACAATATTTTGAGCGGCATCTGAGATATTTCAGGTGCCGCTTTTTTTGATTTTTTCATTGTCCATTTTGATTACAGTCTCTTGATCCAATCTATATTTCCTATTTTATTTTACTTCCCGCAATTAAATTTATAAGTTATTGATTTTATATGGCTTTGTCTGGTTTTAATAAGGTGGTTAGGCCTTATCTCAAGCATCATCTTTGTTGTGTATATAAGTTAATTTTATCAAAGCCAAGAATTGTAGTTTGAACTTATCTATGCGCAGTGGTCATGTTTAAAATGCAAAGTATTCATTTTACTCATACGGTCAAATAAATAATATTTTTGTGGTTATCGAATGAGGACGTTGGTTTTCATATCAAAAACACTTGTGGTGTGTTGGTCGAACTGGAGGTGCCTTTGATATGAGAATTAATCTGTTAAAGGAAACTATTTATGGCTCAGTTAGTCGATGAAATTGTATTTCAATCAGGGGTCAAACTGCACAATCGTATCGTGATGGCACCGATGACGATTCAGTCGGCATTCTTTGATGGCGGCGTAACGCAAGAGATGATCAACTACTACGCGGCACGTTCTGGTGATGCAGGGGCGATCATTGTCGAGAGTGCGTTTGTAGAGAATTACGGTCGTGCTTTCCCGGGGGCGCTTGGTATTGATACCGACAGCAAAATTGCTGGTTTAACTAAACTTGCCGATGCGATTAAAGCAAAAGGCTCTAAAGCGATTCTGCAGATCTACCATGCGGGTCGTATGGCAAATCCTGAGTTCAATGGTGGACACCAACCGATTTCTGCAAGTCCTGTCGCTGCGCTACGTGACAATGCTGAAACACCACTTGAGATGACCAAAGAGCAAATCGAAGAGATGATCGATCGCTTTGGTGATGCTGTAAATCGTGCAATTCTTGCTGGTTTCGATGGCGTTGAAATTCACGGCGCAAACACATACCTGATTCAGCAATTCTTCTCGCCACACTCAAACCGTCGTAACGATAAATGGGGTGGTAACATTGAAAGACGTACTTCCTTCCCATTAGCTGTACTTGCAAAAACTAAGCAAGTGGCTGAGCAACATAACAAATCTGATTTCATCATCGGTTACCGCTTCTCTCCTGAAGAGATTGAACAACCGGGCATCCGCTTTGATGACACCATGTTCCTACTAGACAAGCTTGCGGCTCACGGCTTGGATTACTTCCATTTCTCAATGGGTAGTTGGTTACGCAATTCTATCGTCACGCCAGAAGACCAAGAGCCACTTATCGACAAATACCGTAAGCTTCAATCTGAAAGTGTTGCGAAAGTACCAGTGATTGGTGTTGGTGGTATTGCTCAACGCAAAGATGCAGAAAATGCACTAGAGCAAGGTTACGACATGGTCAGTGTCGGTAAAGGTTATTTGGTTGAACCTACTTGGGCAAACAAAGCGCTTAACGATGAAACTTGTGCTGAGTTCGCGGACATCGCGCAACAAGAAGCGCTGCAAATTCCAACGCCACTTTGGGAAATCATGGATTACATGATTGTGGATAGCGCAGCAGAAGCATTGAAGCACCAACGCATCAAAGAGCTGCAGAACGTTCCAATCAAATTTAACTCAGGTGAATACACGGCGTATGGTCGCGGTCACAATGGTGACTTGCCGGTTACCGTTACTTTCTCTGAAGATAAGATCCTCGACATTGTGGTGGACTCTTCAAAAGAATCGGACGGCATCGCAAACCCAGCATTTGAACGTATTCCTCAACAAATTCTTGATGGTCAAACACTGAATATCGACGTGATTTCAGGTGCGACAGTCAGCAGCCAAGCAGTGCTGGACGGCGTATCGAACGCGGTTGATCTGGCGGGCGGTAACTCAGAAGCACTGCGCTGCAAAGCCAAAGAAGCGGTGGCATGGTCATCGAAAACCATCGAAGAAACCGTGGATATCGTGGTTGTTGGTGGCGGCGGTGCCGGCTTGAGTGCAACGTTAACGGCGCTAGATAAAGGCAAGTCGGTTACTTTGCTTGAGAAGTTCCCAGCAATCGGTGGTAACACGGTGCGTACTGGCGGTTGGGTGAACGCGGCAGAACCAAAATGGCAAGGTGATTTCCCAGCACTTCCTGGCGAAAAAGAAACCTTGATGCTGCTAGCGAAAACAGCGGAATCCGAGTTTGCGGGTGAGTACTTAGAAGACTTCAAAGTACTTAAAGCACAACTAGACGGTTACTTTACAGATCTTGAGAACGGCAAGCAGTACTTGTTTGATTCTGTCGAATTACACCGCATTCAAACCTACCTTGGCGGTAAACGTACCGACCTGAACGGTGAATCGATTTATGGTCAATACGATTTGGTTGAAACCCTAACATCTCGCTCTATGGAATCTATTGATTGGTTGAGTGAAAAGGGCATTGATTTTGACCGTAGCGTTGTTGAGATCCCCGTTGGTGCCTTGTGGCGTCGTGCACACAAACCTAAACGTCCAAAAGGCGTAGAGTTTGTCGACAAACTATCAAAACGCATTCAAGAGCAAAACGGTCGCATCATTACAGATACGCGTGCAACGGATTTGATGGTTGATAACGGTAAAGTGGTGGGCATCAAAGCGGTTCAAGCGGACGGCACAGAGCTTATCCTTCACGTGAATCATGGTGTGGTGTTGGCTTCTGGTGGTTTCGGCGCAAACACTCAGATGATCAAAAAGTACAACACATACTGGAAAGAAATCGCGGACGACATCAAGACCACAAACTCACCAGCATTGGTTGGTGACGGCATCGAAATTGGTGAGAAAGCTGGCGCAGAATTAGTCGGCATGGGCTTTGTGCAATTAATGCCAGTTGGTGACCCTAAATCAGGTGCGCTGCTGACCGGTCTGATTGTGCCACCAGAGAACTTTGTATTCGTGAACAAGCAAGGTAAGCGCTTTGTTGATGAGTGTGGTAGCCGTGACGTGCTTTCTGAGGCGTTCTTCGATAACGGTGGTCTGATTTACATGATTGCGGACGAGAACATTCGTCAAACCGCAGCGAATACGTCAGATGAAACCATCGAGCGCGAAATCAAAGAAGGCATCATTATTCAAGCTGACACGCTAGAAGAGTTGGCAGAGAAAATTGGCGTTCCGACGCAAGAGCTAACTAACACCATCGCACAATACAACGCTTGTGTGGATGCAGGACAGGATCCTGAGTTCTATAAGAGTGCATTCGGTTTGAAAGTGGAAAAAGCACCGTTCTACGCGACGCCACGTCAGCCTTCAGTTCACCATACAATGGGCGGCTTGAAGATTGATACTAAGGCGCGCGTGATTGGTAAAGATGGCGAAGTTATTCAAGGTCTATACGCAGCAGGCGAAGTAACGGGGGGTATCCACGCGGGTAACCGTCTCGGTGGTAACGCGCTGATCGATATATTCACTTATGGTCGTATCGCTGGTGAGAGTGCATCTGATCTTGTTTAAGCACTCATTCAAGAGCGAAGCAGAGCAAGATAGGTAATCAATAAGAGGGGAGTGATGCTTCCCTCTTTTTCCGTATTTAGTGTTTGGAGAAATCGATGAGCACCAATAAATACAGCGCCAGATTTCAGATGATGGGCACCTTTATCGATGTGGTGGTGTATCACTCGAACGGTGAGCAACTGATAAGAGAAGCCTACGCGCAACTCGCCGATTACGCAGAGCGATTTACGGTCAATCAATCCGACTCTGAGCTGATGTGCGTCAACCAAAATGCGGGCATTGCGCCTGTGGTGGTAGCGCAGGATCTATTTGACCTGATTAAGCTTGCCAAACAGCACAGTGAAGACGGAAGAAATCCTTTTAACGTTGCAGTCGGTCCGCTTGTAAAAGCTTGGCGAATTGGCTTTAAGGATGCCAAAGTGCCGTCTCATGATGTGATTACCGACAAGTTATCCTTGGTCGATCCGACCAAGATCATTTTGAACGAAGATGACCACTCGGTGTTCTTAAGTCAGAAGGGGATGGAGATAGACTTGGGCGCGATTGCTAAAGGTTACTTCGCTGATCAGGTAAAGAACAAACTGGTTGAAGCAGGCGTACAAAGCGGTTTTATCAGTTTGGGTGGGAACGTACTGACCATCGGTCATTCGCCAGATAACAGCAACAAAGCATGGAATGTGGGCATTCAGAACCCATTATTTGAGCGTGGTGACGTCGTTCGCGTCGTACCTTTACAAGGCATGTCGATGGTGACATCGGGTATCAATGAGCGATTTTTTGAATCCAACGGGCAGCGTTATCATCACTTGTTGGATGCCAAAACGGGAATGCCAATCTCAACCGATATCGCCAGTTTGACGATTATCTCTCGCCTGTCTGTCGATGGTGAAATTTGGAGTACCGCAGGCTTTTTACCAAGCGTTGAACAAGCGATATTGTACCTAAATCAGCAACAGGGTATCGAGGCAGTGGTTGTTTCAAAACAAGGTGAAGTGAACGTCACACAAGGGCTGATGGATTATAAAGGTTGTATTTTATTGCGCGAAGAGTCAGCTCTGGAAGAGTAAGATGAGGCAGAGATTCAAACCTGCCTCATATCATTAACTTATCGCGTTAGCGTTAATCGTCCGCACAGCATTTAGCGCACTCTTCGTACGTGCGTTCGCCTTCACTGATCACAACATAGCTACCCACACATTGGTCACATAGCGCCAGTTTTGGGTAGGCAATTTTCTCTTTCTTAGACGTCGTGTCGCCTTCAGTTACGTAGTATTTTCGCATTGTCATGATTCATCAGCTGGAACAAGGAGGGCATTATATCCGGAATTGATGAGGAATGGCGATAATATCGCATTACGCCACCGACTCTATCTCACTCGGATATTGTTTGTTCAGCCAAGCTAGAGCATCTAACCAGAGATCGTCTTCATGTTTCTTACGGAAGAAGCCAAAGTGTCCAACTTTGGTGCCCAGTTGTTTAGTTTTCACTGTCTCTATTTCGACGTTCGCATTGCTGTAAAAGCTGGCAAGCTGATGGACGGATTTCGGTGGTGCAAAGTCCATGTCATCATCGATAAGTTTGAACTTAATATCACAGGTCATTTGCTCGAAATTATCGCGGATTGGCGTGCCGTTTTCATCAATGATGTAGTGCGGATCGCGTCCCCAGTATGCCCATTGTTTGGCAATGCATCCTGGTAGAGCTTCGCCACCAAGAAAGACTCCGGGAACTTTGCCAAACAGCGTTGATAACACTGGAACGGCGAAATACCACATGGCAAACATTCTAGGTTTAGATATACCTTCCCAATTTGCCCAATATCCGCTTTGAGAGGAAACACAGTAAACGCTTTTAAATACCGTGTTGTTTGCCGCTAAACCTAAGATCTGACCGCCAACGCTGTGCCCAATACAGTGCCAATCGAGTGCAGAGTGATGGGTTGTCACCCAATCAATGACGGTAGCCAAGTCCTTTTCGCCCCATGCTTGCATTGTTAAGCGAAGGTCGCGCGTATCTTGAATGGCGGATTGACCAATACCGCGATAGTCATAGGTCACCACCAAATAACCATTTTGCGCGAGGAATTGAGCAAAACGTTGATAATAACTTTGCTTAACTGCGGTAGCTGCGTTGATGATGACACCAGCTTTTACCTCGCTTTCTGGATGGAAAACTCTGGCATGGATGGAGAGCGCATCAGGCGTTTTCAGTACTAATTCATTATTCATTGTCGTCCTGACTTGTTGTTATTGAATTGTTAACTTACCTTGATTCAATCTTTGGTGAGTTTCAATGAATCAAAGAAATACAAGCGGATGAGTTTGAAGTAACTCAAGTTTTGCGAGGCATCACTCGTTATTGTATTGGGAAGGGGTGGGGTGAGGGAACTGAACGGTCTTGGCTGAATAGTGAAATAGACGACAAACAAAAAGGAAAGCGACATGAATGCGGCTTTCCTTTGTTCTTCGTGGGCAGAGTGTCTAGGGACTAGCTCAATAGATCCACGATTGCTTTACCTACGCCGTGTGCGCTCGTTGGGTTTTGACCTGTGATGACTCGGTCGTCCACAATCACAAGCTCTTGCCATGGCTGCACTTTAGAGTAGCGCGCTGCGCCACGAGCAAGAGACTCTTCCAATAGGAATGGGATGTCGTTGATAGTGCCGAAGTCGATTTCTTCTTCGCGAGTGAAGCCTGTTACTGATTTAGACGCAAGTAGCTTTTCGCCATTGTTAAGCGTGATAGGGAGAAGAGCGCCAGGACCATGACAAACTGCAGCCACAATACCGCCATCTTCATAGTGTTTTGCAGAAATCTTGGCAAAATCTTCGTTGCTCGCTAGGTCTGAAAGAAGACCAAAACCACCCGGATAGAAGATCGCATCGTAGTTGTCACCGTTGATTTGTGACACTGGAATCGTGTTGTTGATGCGGTTCTGGAAATCATCATCCGCCAAAATTTTCTCGTTCACTGCGTCGCCTTCGATGTCGGTTCCGTACAGTGGTGCTTGTCCACCATTGATAGAGGCAATGTCGTAATCGAAGCCTGCACCCAGTAGTTCGCTAAGGGCATGAGTGAGCTCTGGCGCGTAAGTTCCGTTTGCTTGGTCAGTTTCACCAAGGGTCGCATGGTTCGTCACAATGATGAGTACTTTCTTCATGATGGTTTCCTTTTTGGCTTACGTGTATTTGTTGAACACCTTCATACTAATTGCTAAACAAATAAGTGATAATACGATTAATTGGCAAAACATTATTGCTATATAGCAAAGGTAAGTATGGACAGTTTTGAAGGCATCAATGAGTTCGTTACGGTTGCTGAGAGCTTAGGGTTTTCTGCAGCGGCAAAACAATTAGGTTGCAGTACCAGTCATGTCAGTCGCCAAGTCACAAGACTAGAAGAGCGATTAGGTGTCGCCTTGTTAGCACGTTCGACAAGAATGGTGAGTCTAACGGAAGCAGGGCAAGCGTATTATCAGCAGTGTAAAGAGCTGGTGATTGGGCTTCAGCAAGCCAATGAACAGCTCACCACGCAGCAAACTCAATTGAGCGGTACGTTACGCGTGAGTGCCGCCGGTGCGTTTTCTGAGAACCATGTAGCGCCTGCCTTGATGGCGTTTGCCAAGCAACATCCTAATCTCACGGTAGAGATCAACTTCAATACCAGCATGGTCAACTTTATTGAAGATGGTTTCGATTTTGCCATTCGTTACGGCAGGTTGAGTGATTCAGGCTTGGTTGCGAGAAAGTTGGTGGATCGTCCCATGGCAGCGGCAGCCAGTCAGCGTTATCTCGATGAACATGGTTTACCAACGCACCCTGAGCAACTCAAGCGTCATAGCTGCATTATTGCCAATAAGGACGTTTGGTTGTTTGAAAAAGACGGCAAGCCTTTAGATGGCGTAAAAGTGCAGGGCAGATGGAAGAGCAATAACGCACACACGGTCTTGCAAGCCTGTGCAGAAGGATTAGGTGTGGCGTACTTACCGAAGAGCAGTTTCAACGATGCTATTTCGTCTGGTCGTTTGGTGCCAATACTAGAGCCCTATTGGGGAAGTGGTAATAGCAGCTGGATTGTTTATCAGAATCGTCACTTTCTGCCACTACGAGCGCGATTGGCTATAGATTTCCTGCTCGACCATTTTGCCGATTGGCAGGAGTAATGATGCTCTGCCAATCGGTTTATTTATCCATTCATTAGACTGTCAACATACTAACGTATCTACATGTTTTGATAGCTCGGTCCGCCGCTACCTTCTGGTGCTTTCCATGTGATGTTTTGCGAAGGATCTTTGATGTCACAGGTTTTGCAATGCACGCAGTTTGCGGCATTGATTTGAAATGTTCGCTCGCCTTCGACTTCTACCACTTCATACACGCCAGCAGGGCAGTAGCGCTGGCTTGGCTCATCAAACTTCTTCAAATGGACTTGAATCGGAATATGAGGATAGGCGAGTTGCAAGTGGCAAGGCTGATTTTCTTCGTGTTGTGTACCAGACAAAAATACTGATGAGGGTTTATCGAAGCTGATTACACCATCTGGTTTCGAGTATTGAATAGGTTGGCACTCATCAATTGGTTTCAGCTGTTCATGATCGTGAGAACGATCTGTGATTGTCCACGGTATTGGTTTCTTAACCAGTGGCTGCCACAGGTTGTGTTCGAAGGTGGAAAGTGCGCCGCCGAGTACGCTGCCGAATTTGTGAATGTTCGCACCAAAGTTGCGTGTGTCACTAAGCTCTTCATACAACCATGAATCCTCAAACTTGGTTTGGTAATCCGGTTCCGAATTGGATTGTGTGAATGCTTCAGCAATGGCTTCTGCGGCTAATAAACCGGATTTCATCGCAGTATGGCTGCCTTTGATTTTGGCGACGTTCAAAGTACCTGCATCACAACCAATCAATAAACCGCCGGGGAATTGCTGTTTCGGCAGAGAAGACAGTCCGCCTTTCGCAATGGCTCTTGCGCCGTAAGCGATGCGTTGAGCGCCTTTCAAATGTTGTTCGATTGCAGGGTGGTGCTTAAAGCGTTGAAATTCGTCAAACGGACTTAAGTAAGGATTGCTGTAATTCAAGTCGACAATAAGCCCGACAGCGATTTGGTTGTTCTCCATGTGATAGAGAAAACCGCCGCCCGTGGTGTTGGATTCACTTAGAGGATACCCAGCAGAGTGAATCACGCTGCCTGATTGATCTTTGGCATCGGCAGGTAACTCCCAAATCTCTTTAAGCCCAAGCGCATAATGTTGCGGTTGTTTATCATCGTCTAAACCAAATCGTTGGATGAGCTCTTTACCTAAATGACCTCGGCACCCCTCGGCGAATACGGTGTATTTGGCTTTTAGCTCAATCCCGGCCTCAAAGTTGGGTTTGGCTTCTCCTTTTTTGTCCAAGCCCATGTCGCTGGTGTTTACTCCTGTAACAGCGCCAAATGCATCGTAGTTAATCGTGGATGCAGCGAAACCGGGATAGACCTCAACGCCAAGCGATTCAGCTTGTTCTGCTAACCAACGACACAGGTTCGCCAAGCTAATGACGTAGTTGTTTTCGTCATTGTGCATTGGGTTGGGAGTAAGAAAGTGGGGAACACGAATGTGATTAAGGTCTGTGGTTAGGTACAAGAAGGCATCGTTTTTTACTGCGGCGGAAAGCGGTGCGCCCATGCTTTGCCAATCAGGAAAGAGTGCGTCTAATGCACGTGTTTCGAATACCGCACCAGATAAGATATGTGCGCCAACTTCTGAGCCTTTTTCTACCACACAAATAGACAGCGGCTCACCCTCACGTTCTTGGTTGAGTTGCGCTAAGCGGCATGCTGCACTCAAACCTGCAGGTCCGGCGCCAACAATCACCACATCAAATTCCATGCATTCTCTTTCCATCTTCTTGCTTCCTTTATGCGAAACCTTTCTTTGTGTTTCAGGTGCTTCTTCTATTACGCAGTGCTCGTATAAAGAACTATAGTCCAGTTGACGTAAACGTAAACTAAACTAAGCTCAAATGGTAACGTCATAGGGCGTGATAAAGATTTTGAGTGACAATGTCACAATGCGTTTTTTATTAGCAAGGTGATGAAAAGCAAGAGCTTTAACACAAATCTTCGTCACGCATGACCCAATTGCTAGGACGCGTATCGCTTTGCGATCTGCTAGGAGGGAATGTGAAAGTACTGGTTGCGATTAAACGTGTAATTGACCCTTACGTTAAAGTAAGAGTGAAATCTGATGGTTCCGGTGTGGAAACCAACAACGTGAAAATGACGATGAACCCATTCTGTGAAATTGCGGTGGAAGAGGCTGTTCGCCTTAAAGAAGCTGGGGTAGCAGAAGAGGTGTTAGTGGTGTCGATTGGTGACGCCAGTTGTCAGGAACAATTGCGCTCAGCGCTCGCATTAGGTGCGGATCGTGCGATTCATATTGATGTTGAACAGTCACCAGAACCGCTTGCGGTCGCGAAGTTACTCAAAGCTGTGATGGAGCAAGAACAGGCTCAACTGGTGCTTCTCGGTAAACAGTCAATCGATACGGATAACAACCAAGTCGCGCAAATGATGGCGGCACTGATGAATCGTCCGCAGGGGACATTTGCTTCGGAAGTGAAAGTTGAAGGGGAAACGGTTCTGGTTACTCGGGAAATCGACGGTGGCTTAGAAACTCTGAAACTGGATTTGCCTGCGATCATCAGTACGGATTTGCGATTGAATGAACCGCGTTACGCCTCTCTACCGAACATCATGAAAGCGAAGAAGAAGCCGCTATCGGTAATGACGCCAGACTTCTTTGGTGTGAGTGTCGAACACTCTCAGCAAGTGCTGGAAGTCATGACGCCGCCTGCTCGTAAAGCCGGTGAGATGGTTGGCAGTGTGAGCGAGTTAGTCGACAAGCTCAAAAATGAAGCGAAAGTGATTTAGGAGGCATAACCATGGAAAACAAACCGTTAGCAACCTTGGTCGTTGTGGAGCACGACAACCAATCACTTTCAGCAGATACATTACGCGCGTTGAGCGCGGCTGCTCAGGTTCAACAAGACGGTGCCTCCTTGCCTGTCACCGCCTTGTTAGTTGGACATCAATGCAGCTCAGTATTGAATGAGTTACAGTGTGTGCAAGGTATCTCGCAGATTGTTGTGATTGATGCTGCCGAATATCAGCATGCATTGGCAGAAAATCTGTCCACCTTGATTGCCGAAGTTGGTCGGGACTATTCGCATATCCTTGCCCCTGCGAGTACGTTCGGTAAGAACTTGATGCCCCGAGTCGCTGCCTTACTGGATGTTGGGCAGTTATCAGATGTGATTGCAATTGAATCGCTCGATACGGTTGTTCGCCCCATCTATGCCGGTAATGCGTTAGCCAGAGTTCGTTCGGACGATACAATCAAAGTAATGACGATTCGAAGTTCAGCGTTTGACGCAATTGCTGTGTCTGACTCACCAGTAGTCGAGAATGTCGTGACGTTAGAAACTGTCATTAAGGCAGAGCACAGTGAGTTTGTTTCACAGCAAAAAGCGGAAAGTGAAAGACCAGAACTACCTGCGGCAAATGTTGTTGTCTCGGGTGGTCGAGGGTTAGGCAGTAAAGAGAATTTCGCGCTGGTGGAACAGCTTGCCGACAAGCTTGGTGGTGCAATTGGTGCATCACGTGCTGCGGTAGATGCAGGCTTTGTCTCTAACGATTTGCAAGTTGGGCAAACGGGTAAGATTGTTGCGCCTCAGCTGTACATTGCTGTAGGTATTTCTGGAGCCATTCAACATTTGGCTGGGATGAAGGATTCTAAGGTGATTGTGGCGATCAACAGTGATCCTGAAGCACCAATCTTCCAAGTCGCAGATTATGGTCTGGTTGGTGATTTGTTTGAGATTATGCCGGAATTATTGGAGAAGGTTTAAGTTCGGTATTTTTCGGGCGTCATTCCCTAGAGCGAAGAATGAGCGAGTAGGGAATCTCTCTTTAAATTCACTCTCAAAACAAAAGGGCTTCCAATCAGAAGCCCTTTATTATTCATGAAAAACGTTTCTTAAACACTCGGTTTTCTTAGGTGCTCTGCCAGCACTTTTGTGAACCTTGCTGCTTCACCGCCGGTACATGCTCGGTGGTCAAAAGTTATCGACAGCGGCATGGCTTTCACTGCTACAGCTTGCCCGTCTCGAATTACTACTTTCTCAATGATTCGACCCGCACCGACAATCGCGACTTGTGGCGGTGTGACCACAGGCGTTGCGTAAATACCGGCAATTGCACCAAAGTTTGAAAGCGTAATCGTGGCGTGTTGTAACTGCTCACGACCGATCTTACGTTCGCGTATGCCTTGTACGGTTTGGTCCAACCAACGACGTACTTCTTGAGGCTCATATTCATCGGCGTGTCGTAGAACAGGCACGTACAAACCATGTCGACTGTCTACGGCAATACCAATATTCACCGTGCTGTGGACACAACGCGTCATGGTCTCAGCATCAAACCATGCATTCATGGCTGGCTCTTCCTGACACGCATGTACAATCGCTTGGACCAGACGAATACTGATGTCTTCACCTTGCTTCCAGCCATCTAAGACAGCTTCCTCAGTAATGGTCACTGCCGCGACATTATGGTGGGATTCCGCCATGGTCGACACCATGGTTCGGCGTGCGCCTTTGAGTACTTCCGTACCTGGGCGCTGTTTACCTGCTTCATCGTAGATATCGGCATCGACGATCAAACCATCTGGGCCGCTGCCTTTGACCAAGTCTAAATCCACACCCAGTTTCTTCGCTAATAGGCGAGCAGAAGGAAGCGCAGTGATGAGGTTATCTGGCGATGGATTGTGTTCACCACCAATCCAGAAATCGTCTACATTCACGCTGTGTGCATGTTGGGATACATTACCAACCACGGTTGCTGCATCGGCAGTTTGTTTCTGCTCTGAGACGGTTTGTTCTGCTCCCGTTTCATCGATTTCCAGAAGTAGAGCACCAATGTTGATTACGTCGCCTTCTTCGCCATGACGACTCACGATACGACCACCATAAGGAGCAGGGACGTCCACGGTTGCTTTTGCGGTTTCAACAGTAAGCACCACTTGATCGAGCTTGACCATATCGCCAACACTAATATGCCATTTCACAATTTCTGACTCAGCGAGACCTTCGCCGAGATCGGGTAAGTTAAACGTCTTCATTTCCAATCCTCCACGAGTTCGCGCGCGGCGAGCACAATGTCTTCTTCCTGAATCATGTAATAATCTTCGTTGCGGTAGTACGGCATGATGGTATCCATACCTGTGACACGTTTTGGTGGCGCTTTGAGTAGGCACATGGCATGTTCTGCGGTTCTGGCTAGCAGTTCTGAGCCGACACCACAGGTTTTGCTGGCTTCATGGACCACCAAGAGGCGTCCGGTTTTCTCAAGTGAGCGGAAGATGGTCGCGGTATCAATGGGTTTGATGCTGGCCAAATCAATCACCTCAACTTCGATACCTTGATTGGACAGCGTTTGAGCCGCTTGAAGGGATTCGACAACACACGCCCCCCAAGTCACAAGAGTGATGTCGCGACCTTTACGAAGGGTAAAGCAAGTGTCGAGAGGTAGCGCTTCGCCGTTATCCACTACTTCAGATTTCACTGTGCGATAGATACGTTTTGGCTCAAAGAACATCACCGGATCGTTGCTACGAATGGCTGCTAGGAGCAAACCGTAAGCACGTTGCGGTGATGAAGGAATGACAACCTTAAAACCGGCTGTATGAGCAAATAGAGCTTCAACACTTTCAGAGTGATGTTCTGGTGCGTGAATACCGCCACCAAAGGGCGCGCGGAATACGGCAGGGCAAGTGAGTCGACCACGAGTACGGTTACGCATTCGCGCCGCGTGACACATCAACTGTTCCAGTGCTGGGAAGACAAAGCCTTGGAATTGAAACTCTGCCACAGGTCGTAAGCCTTGCGTTGCCATACCGACAGTGACACCGCCAATAAGTGCTTCGGCCAATGGTGTATCGATAACACGCTTAAGGCCATACTTTTGTTTGAGCCCTACAGTGGCGCGGAATACACCGCCGTTGTCACCCACATCTTCGCCGAGGACGATGACATTCGGGTCGTGTTCCATTTCATGGTGCAGTGCGAGGTTCACTGCTTCAACTAACGTCAGTTCAGCCATGTTTCCCTCCCTGCATTCGCATTGCTTTGTTGATTAGCTCATCCCTTTGCGCATGAAGCTCTTGGGGTAGGGATTCATAAAGGAAGTCGAAGCCCGTTTCAGGAGCTTGATTCGGCATATTGAGATAACGTTCAACGGCGAGTTCAACTTGTTCTTTGCAGTGGGTTTGCCACTCTTGCTCTTTCTCGTTACTCCAAACGCCTTGATTGATGAGAAAGGCTTTAAGTCGACGGACGGGCTCATATTGCCAAGCCGTTTGAACTTCATCCTCGTTACGATAACGGGTCGCATCGTCGGCAGTGGTGTGATCGCTCAAGCGGTAACTTACAGCTTCTATTAACGTTGCGCCTTTGCCTTTTCTCGCTCGTTCAAGGGCGGTCATTGTTGCGTCAAACACGGCGACTACGTCGTTGCCATCCACCGTAATACCGGGGATGCCGGCGCCTTTGGCTTTTTCTGAGAGAAATTCCGCAGCGCATTGCAAACTACGCGGTACGGAGATCGCCCATTGGTTGTTGTTTACGACGAACACCAGTGGAATGTTCCATGCGCCCGCACAGTTAACGGATTCGAGGAAGTCGCCTTTTGATGTTGCGCCGTCACCACACATCACCAAGGCTGCCTCATGGTTGCCTTGGATCTTCAGTGCAGATGCAACGCCCACCGCATGAGTGCATTGGGTGGCGATAGGCACGCAGAAAGGTAAGTCTCGGCTAGGGAATGGGCTGCCTTCGGGTGCGAAGTCGCTTCCGCGCTCATCGCCTCCCCAGTATTGAAGGTTCTTTTCCATTCCTATGCCACGACACCACATGGCAGGCATGTCGCGATAGTATGGAACAAAGACGTCACTGGCTTTTAGCGCTCTGCCTACGGCAATCCCAATGGCTTCCGAGCCAAGATGCGAAGGATAGGTGCCTAATTTACCAGTGCGTTGCAGGGCAACGGCTTTGTTATCGTAGGTGCGAGTTAATACCATATCTTGGTAAAACCCGACCAAGGTTTCTAGATCAGCCCAGTTGGGTAGTTGGCTGATGAGGTTCCCATCATGGTCGATAAACCGATGCATGGGTAATGCCTGAACGTTCATCTCAAGCTCCTTTTGACGCTGCGGGTCTTTTGGACTGCAGCTGCTCATAGTTAAATCAAAGTCTGTATGGGTACTCAGTCTTTGATATCAGCGCAAAAGGTTATACCTAGGATTGCAGTTGTTTTTGTTAGTTATCGACGCACCTCTTTTCCGTCTCTCTAGCAAAACCGTGTTGTGGTAAACACAAGGCGACATCTCATACTGCTGTTTACACCGCCTAATCCAGTGATGAATCTTGGTATAACCAGATATAGTAAGTGTAAACAAATTGTTAAATTGTGCTTTGATTTGAGTTATCTTCATCAGTAAAGTTTCGCTTACACCGCACTTTTCTAGGATAAAATACTGCTTTTTAGAATTGTAAGTTTTCAAAGTTGAAGGGATTCACTGAGCTTGACATGAAAATTGTAATAAAATTGTGTTGTGAAATTTCACAGAGGATTCGTTTTAATCTGCAGGGTTTATGTATGAACTTTTGAGCTCTCTCGTCAAGGGAGGGACATTTGTCCTCTAGATTTCGCCAAGACGGCGTTACCATAAACACGAAAATTATCAATACAACAGAAAGGTGCTTTGCTCTTCCTTGTTCTTACTGGCAGTGGGAAAATGAGCGCACTAATAATTATAGGGCAACGCCATGAACGTACTCGTTATTAATGGTCATCCAAATTTGGACCGTTCTTACGCAAACTCTGAAATCCTATCCCATTTCTCTCAGAACACGAGTTGGCAGATTGCAAATGCCACAGATTTTACTGGAGATATAAAATCTGAGCAGCAACGTCTTCTTAGTTCTGATCTGGTTATTATTCAGTTCCCACTTTACTGGAGTACGTTTCCATCAGTATTAAAAGAGTGGATCGATCAAGTATTTACCTATGGATTTGCTTTTGGTCCAAATGGAAGCCAGTTAAAAAACAAAAAAGTGTTGTTTTCAATCACGGCCGGGGCGACAGCAGAATCATATTCTGAATCTGGTTTTAACTTTATGCCTCTAGAGTGTTATCAGCGAGCGTTTGAACATGCATTTAAAGCTGCTGAAATGAATATTGTCGACACCGTCGTTACATTTGAAATGAATGCCATTCCAGAGGAAGGCGGTGATGTAGAAAAAACCATCGAGTTAGCTCACCAGCACGCAAGTCAGGTTATCAAAGTCGTAGATTCTCACAACGGATAAAACATTATGCTTCAGTCATTACTTGGTATCGCCGTATTACTCGGTGTGGGCTTCCTATGCTCAGAAAACAGAAAACAAATTAGTTGGCGTGCGGTTTCTGGCGCGTTTGGAATCATCTTGGTTGTTGCGGGCTTTGTATTGGCAACAGATATTGGTGCAGATGTATTGCTATCAGTGTCTAGTGCAGTCGGCAAGGTGTTTAGCTATGGCACGGAAGGCATTAAGTTTGCGTTTGGTAGCTTAGTGAACTTCAGCGTTGATGGTATAGGGTTTATTTGGGCGCTACAGGTTCTTCCACAAATCATTTTCACAGCGTCACTGACCTCCCTTCTTTACTACTTAGGCATCATGCAGTGGTTCGTTCGAATCATTGGTGGTGGATTGCAGCGAGTGCTGGGCACATCTCGTGCAGAGTCAATGAACGCTGCTGGTAACATTGTATTAGGCCAAACAGAAGCTCCGTTGTTGGTAAAACCATACCATCGCGTACTAACACGAGCACAGATCTTCGCTATTATGGTGGGTGGCTTGTCGTCTATTGCAGGCTCAATTCTGGCAGGTCTTGCAGGCATGGGGGTTGATCTCAACTACTTAATCATGGCGTGTTTTATGTCTGCACCCGCAGGATTGATGTTCGCAAAGTTGATCATCCCTGAAACAGAAGAAACGATCGATGAAGTGCCAGAACTGCCAGATAATGAAAAACCGACGAGCTTTATTGATGCGGTAGCGAAGGGCGCGATCGCAGGCACCTCGATTGCGGCTATTGTGGGTGCGGTCATTATCTCATGTATCGGCTTAATGGCGATGCTAAATGGCGGCTTGGGTGCGATAGGAGAGTTCTTTGGGTTTAGTGGCTTAACGGTTGATGTCATTCTTGGCGTTCTATTCTCTCCTGTTGCTTGGCTGATTGGTGTTCCTTGGGGCGAAGCCATGAGTGCAGGGGCATTTTTGGGCCAGAAAATTGCCCTTAATGAGTTCGTTGCTTTCGCAAGTATGGGTGGGGTAGAACTGAGCGATCGTACAACAGCGATCATGACCATTGCTTTATGTGGCTTTGCTAACATTGGCTCGGTTGCAATGGTTTGTGGTGCACTAAGCAGCATGATCCCAGATAGAGCGGGTGTTATCGGTAAGCTAGGCATGAAAGTACTACTTGCTGCAACTCTTGCAAACCTGATGAACGCTGCAATTGTTGGTTTGTTCGTTTAGACATTTAAAATTGAGTCGAGTTGCTCTAAAACGCCACCTTGTATTATTTACGGGTGGCGTTTTTTATTGGTTATGTTATACCGATGTCTCTTGGGTGCTAAGCGATGCACTTAGGGGTATTTACCTAAAACGAACAACCAGTTGGAGAGACGATGTATCACGCTCATATCTATTATCCTTTAATCCATGAACAGAAAGCACAGCAACTGAGTGACCTCATCCGCGAGCAAAGACAAGATGTACTTCGAGTATTCCCGCTGGTGAACAGACTTGTAGGTCCTCATAAAATGCCTATGTTTGAACTACACATGGAGTCGGTAAGCGATGAGTTTGTATCATGGTTAGATGCACATCGTGGCGACTTCTCCGTGTTAATTCATCCCGTCAGTGAAGAAGAGCTTATTGATCACACTGTTCGCGCCATATGGCTTGGCCGTGAACTTGGTATTTTTGAAGATAAGTTAGACGCTTAAGCGGTAAAGTATCCCTCTCTCGGTAAGCGTGCATAAGCAATGTGTGCTAAACCTAAATATGAGGCGGTAGTTATTTGGCCACCTCATAAATAGAGATAATCATTAGTGCTTAATCAGGCGTTAAGGTTAATTTAACTCTTAATTTTTAGGGAAGTGTAGTATACGACCCCAACGCTATTGGCAATGAAAGTGACGTTTTCTGAGGGGGAGGGGTATGCTAACACTACTTCTAGTCGTACTTGCACTTTATATCTTTTGGTTGCTGTTTAGGAATGGGCCAGCCTTTGCTGAGCATGAGCCTAAGAGCGATAAAAGCTGGGTTGGGCCAACAAGCAACATAGAAGAGTGGCGCGGCTATTGTCATAATGTTGTCCAACCGTTTAGTTCTCAAACGTCGTTTTATGCCATTGCCTACTTTGCGAATTTTGTTGCTGCCGCGAATGCGATTTCATGGTCTACGGTCTACGAAGGGGATTACCCGGTTATCATAAGTCGTTTTGGCAGCTATTTTATCCTGTCAACACATGATGCGTTGCTTACCTCAGGCTTTGTTGCATTAGCTATTTTTATTATCAATTGGCAACTTGCTGTTCATTGTGCAAGTATTCTTAGCCAGTTCCTTGTAAGAGTCTTAATTATTAATCGCACACGCTTTGTCGCGATTAGTCTGGTGTTTTGCAGTTATTTTGCTTACCTACTGACCGTTGGTATCTTTTGGTTGTTTCAAGAACGTTATTCTATTTGGGATGGTCTAAAACTATCCCCGGTATTTCTCATTCTGGCGCTTTTGCTTGCGTTTGGTTTACCCTCAATGAAGCGTAAGCCTTCTAAATAAATGATGAAGTTGCAGAGAATTAAAGGGGAGTGGACAGGAAGCGGAGCTATTCGCCTGTAGCATTTGTATAAGCATTGATGTAGCATTGCCGACCTTTTTCGTCAGTGGGAGGATTTATGTACATCGGCTTTGACTACGGCACCGCAAACTGTTCGGTGGCGAAAATGGAACAGGGTGAGCCTAAGTTGCTCAAGCTTGAGGGAGCGAACCCCTACATTCCTTCCACCCTTTCTGCACCGACTCGTGAGTCGGTTTCTGAACACCTTTTCCGACATCGAGACATCAAGCCTTTTGATCAGGTCGGGGAGCAGGTGTTACGTCGTGCAATTAACTTCAATCGTGAAGAAAGTATAGACCTTGAACTTGAAGATATGGCTTTTGGTCAAGCTGCATTAGAGCGTTATCTTGCAGATCCTCAAGACATTTATTATGTGAAATCGCCAAAATCATTTTTGGGCGCATCGGGTTTACGCGACGTACAGCTCAGTTTTTTTGAGGACTTAGTATGTGCAATGATGGATAACATTAAGTCTCAGGCAGAGAACGATGCACAACAGTCAATTACTGATGCTGTGATTGGTCGTCCAATAAACTTCCACGGTCGTGGAGGAGAGGCTGCCAATATTCAAGCTGAAAATATCCTGTTACGTGCGGCGCAACGAGCTGGTTTTCGGAATGTTGAGTTTCAGTTTGAACCGGTTGCTGCTGGTCTGGAATATGAAGCTACGCTTACCGAAGACAAAACTGTATTAGTGGTCGATATTGGCGGGGGTACTACAGACTGTTCACTTATCCAAATGGGCCCATCTTGGCGCGGAAAGGCTGATCGTACAGCAAGCTTGTTATCACATAGTGGGCAACGTATTGGTGGAAATGACCTAGACATTGCGTTGGCATTTAAAAAGCTGATGTTCCCGTTTGGTATGGAAAGCAAGATGGAGTCAGGAATTGTCATGCCAACGACTCAGTTCTGGAACCCAATTGCGATTAACAATGTTGAAGCTCAAAATGACTTCTACTCGCGTGAAAATCTAGCCGCGCTGAAACTGCTCCACAAACAAGCGCAAGAGCCAAAGAAGCTTGCTCGTTTATTGGAGGTCTACCATGAATCGCTAGGTTACAACATTGTCCGCCGAGCAGAAGAGGCAAAGGTTGCTTTGTCTGAAGAGCCATCCTATCGAACTGGCATTAATTTGCTTTCTGAGCTGATTGAAGTTGATGTGTTACGTGACGAGATGATTGACGCTATTGAGTCTCCAAAAACAAAAATGACTGAGCTTGTAGCAGAAGCAGTAAACCTCGCAGGGGTAACACCAGATGCAATCTTCATGACCGGGGGATCGGCACGCTCGCCAATATTGCGTGAAGCAGTACAAACCGTGTTGCCAAATATTCCTGTTGTTAGTGGCAACTACTTCGGTTCCGTAACCGCAGGTTTGGCGCGTTGGGCTGACGTTTGTTTTAAGTAATTACTTCTTACTTCCTTTCTATGCAAACGCCTCGCTTCTTTGAGGCGTTTCTATTTCTTGTAAATGGCACACATTTCCCTAAAAGGGTGGCTGCACATTATCCTTAATTTGTTGGTAAATAGTGCAAAGTGAATAACTAATCTTCGGTTGATTCTCGTTTACTGAATTATGACAGTAATTTCGTTTAGGATACGTTACTCTCTCGCACCTTTATATCGCTCGTAGCGCCCGAAAAATAAGGGCTCTGCGGAAAAATAAGAATTTCTGATAATGAAATACGAACAACAAATCGGATATCGATATCCTAAAGGTCGATTTGCGATGGTGAGTGTTTACGCGTTCACTGGTGCAGCCATTTTAGCATCGACCATTTTTTCTCTTCTCTTGTTTTTGTCTATTGATGAAAACCCGATGATGCAAGCATTGTTTGGCGGTTTGGCAATTATCTTTGAAGCAGGTAAGTTCTACGCTTGGTATGAATATGGGGAGCGTAGAGCACACAGGAATTTTTCTGGCGCCCTGACTGCTTTAGTCTTTTATCTGGTACTTGCTGCTATTTCGATTGGAGGCAGTATTGGTGGTATTAACAGTGCGACTAATACAGCGCAAAGTCATATATCGGTAGAGCAAGCAAAAGTAGACGCGTACAACCGTCAAATCGCTTCGATAGATCAGCAGATTGAATTGAATAATTTGGCTGCTGAGAAATATATTCAGATGGAACGTATCGCAACAGGTGTTGCGCGCATTCAAGAGCAAAACAATAAGCTGCGTGAAGAGCAACAGCGATTAGCTACAGAGCGTGATAGCTTGCCTCCAGTCGCACAAGGCTCAGTGATTGGTTTGATTGACAGCTTGGCAAAAGCATTTGGTACGACATCATCACAAGCGCAGTTGGGCTTAGTTGTGTTCTTGTCGATCTTGTTGGATTTTTTTGCAGCGTTCTTTGTTGGCTTGATTGGTGAGGAACAACGTTTCCGCCATTATTTCAGACGTTATAATGGAGTTACTCTGGAAGCTATAAAAGACATTGAACCAGAACCAGCGGGATATTTGCCTCACATTAAAGAAGAGGGTGAATCTGAAGCGAACGATTCACTAGAGCCAGAAGAGCCAAAAACACTATTAGAGCAGGTGAGTGAATCACTTAAGAATCAACAAATTACGTGTACCAAGAAGGCTGTAGCGAAACATTTCAGACTCTCAGCTGAAGAAGTCGATAAGGTGTTTGAAGAGCTAAGCGAACTCGGTTTAGTCGGAAAGAAAGCCAATCACCATTATCATTGGATTGGTCAGGCTGAAGCGGCTTAAGCACCGTGAATTAAGAATGAGAGAGCGTCCAGATGGACGCTCTTTTTTGTTTATTTTAAACCGATATTCACCCAGCCTATTCATATCGTTCTGAGATTAATCCGAGATGACCTTCTTGGTGGTGTTTTGAAGCGGTTTCTTTTGTCATTTCAGAAGATTAGTCGTTGGCGAGGTCAATTTCTCTTGCGATATTCTGATCATTCATTACAACGCCATCGACCTCAATGGTTGCACCATCTAAGTTGGCTTCCTGAATACCATCAAGTTGAGTGTTGGTATCAATCAGCACGGTTTTGGTCTGGAATTCTGGCCCGTGGTCATTTTGACAGGCAAGGACAAAAGTTCGGGAGCTGGCATCGTAGCTGTTTACTAAGCCTGTACACTCAAAAGATTCTAATCTCTCAGGCGTATCATTGTTATCTGTTGCAGCAAAGCTGCTTGCTGAAGCAAAAGCGCCGAAAAGCATAATTAAAGGCAGTGTCATTTTACGCATTATTATTCCCTCATTTGGTCATACGTATCTGTATTAAAGATTGAAAAGAAAAGTTGATACGAGTAAGAGGGAGAAGCACCACGGGCGCAGTGCTTCTGGTTGTGTTTTTGGGCTTAGTGGCTTTTTAATCCTCGGCTTCCCAAGGTTCAATCTCAAGTGCAACATTAGTGTTGTTGATGATAGTACCTTCCACTTCTACGTGTTTATTGGCGATGTTTGAAAATGACAGACCATCTTCATACATTGTTTTGCCATTCACGACCACGCTTGAGTTATCTATGGTTTGGTTTAGGTCATTCCAACAGTGGTCGATATCGAAAGTTGCTTTATCCACACCGTTTACTTTGTAGTTGGATACCCAGCCAGAACATTCAAACTCATTAACGTTCCAGTCATCATCGTTATCGTCTGCCCAGTCTGGTTTCTCAAATTCTACGTGAGTTGCAACAGGTGTGTTTGCGGTTCCCAATACAGAGGTGACTTCAATCTCAGCACCTACTCCCAAGTTTGAAATCAACGACGGATTACAAGGTGCGTCATCATCACTTTGGAAGCAGGTTTTGCTATCAATTACAAATGTACCACGGTAGTTCAGTTCAAATGCACTCTGGTCTTGGTTTACCCAAGTAACGATACCTTCAACATCATTATCACCAGCTAATTGGTTGTAGTTTTCAATCTCTACATAAGAAGCATCGAAGACATTTCCATTGAAAGAACCTTCCGCTTCAACCCATTGACCTACTTGTAGGTCTGCAATGCGGTCATAAGCGACGGTGACATTTGCGCCAAGTTTGAACTCTTTCTTATTGAGATCAATGCTTGTAATGCGACCTTCGATTTCATCTTTTTCAGAAAAATCGGAGTCAAATTTCACTACTGAAAGAACTTTATATTGGTCGTTCGCTGCAGGTAGAGAAGAAACCATTACCCAGTCACCACTTTCGATATCTGACTTATTAAGTTCTGGATAGACGAGCTCAAAACCGTTAATGGTGAACTTGCCAGTGGTTTTATCAATGATCTGAATGTGACCCGTCATGGTTGGCTCTAGTGTGACAATTACGGGTGCGTTAGAGGATTTTTCTTTGCCAGAACCGACTTGTACCATCATATTAGGCTTAATCGAAGCCAGGTTGGTTTGCTTCCCGCCATACATCACTTCTGATACGCGGTAAGTGTAACCATTTACGGTGATTGAATCGTTTTCACTGTTCACAGACTCTACCGTACCGATAGCGGTACTCGGTTTTGCAGTAGGCTGGGTAGAAGAGTTACTGCTGTCTCCCGAACCACCACAACCTGATAATACCAACCCCACTGCTGCTACAAGCGCTAATTTTTTCATTATTGGACCTATTTTTGAAAGCTTCTTTATGAATTTGGTTGTATCTTATGGCGCGTATTGTGAAGTGATCGTGAAGAAACGTGAGCCCTATGAAAATTTTAATTGTCGACGATAATCACAATGTCTCAGAGACCATTGCTGATTATCTGGAACTCGAGGGAATGACCATTGATTGCGCATACCATGGAGAGGCGGCGCTAAATCTAATGCGAGAGAATCATTACGATGTCATCATTATGGACATCATGATGCCGAAGCTTGATGGCATCAGTACGGTCGAGAAACTTCGTCATGAATTCTTGTGCGGTACACCCATTCTATTCTTAACTGCGAAAGATACCTTAGACGATAAAGTGGCAGCATTTAATGCGGGTGGCGATGACTATTTGATGAAGCCTTTTGCCATGCAAGAGCTGAGCTTAAGAGTTCATGCATTGGCTAATAGAGGGCCAAGGCAAGATATAGGCACTCTAAAATTTGCGGACATAGCGCTGGATGTGAGGACTGATGAAGTTAACCGAATGGGCAAACACATTAAACTGAGTCGTATCCAAACGACCATTCTTAAATTACTGCTTAAGCGCGCCCCTGCCGCGGTATCGCGTACAGAAGTTATTGAAAACGTATGGGGTGATGAGCCACCTGGTAGTGATGCATTAAGAAGCCATATTTATGGTTTGAGAACGGCACTTGATAAAGGTTTTGATGATTCCAGATTAGAGACAATTCATGGACAAGGCTACCGACTCAAAGCATAAAGAATATCCGAGCATATATCGTAAAATCCGTTGGGGCTTTGGCTTAATGACCTTTGCAATGTTTACATTGTTTTGGTCATTGATTTACGTTGCTGAAAATAAGCTTGAAGTATTGAGTCTACACCACTGGCTTGATACTGAAGTTGAACTCTACAAAGACAATTACCAAAAAATGGGCTGGGATGCACCGCTACCTAATGTAATGGAGTTTGATACCTATTGGAGTGAAGCTCCCACACCAAGTTGGTTATTATCGTTTAAGTTCCCAGGGTTTTATGAGTATTTGCTAGGCGATGAAGACAAGCACTTTGTGGTGTTTGACCATCCTTCAGGAAAAGGGGTGATGTACATTGTTTTTCAAGATGACTCCGATGATTATCTTGATGAATACGAAAGCTCGTTACATCAATTTACCTTCCTGTTAGGCGGGGTGTTTTCAGTAATCATGGTGGGATATGGCGTTTATATGGTGCGTATTCTGTCTCGTCCACTGACTAAGATTGAAGATAAAATTGCTTATATGCCGCCAGATCAGCCAATGTTTGAAGTGGATACCAATTTTAGTGAAACACGCCATATAGAACAGACATTACTGGACAGTAAGAATGAAATCGCGGGTTATTTTCGCCGTGAGCAGGAGTTCAGCCGTTTTGCATCGCATGAGTTGCGTACCCCAATCATGGTAATCAAAGGCTCTGCTGATATTCTCAGTCGGGTACCAGAGCAGCCACGGGTGGCACAGAAAGCAATAACACGAATGCAGTCGGCTGGTGAAGAAATGCGAGTGCTGACAGAGGCGTTCCTTTTACTAGGCAAAGAGAAAATTGAGCCACAACATTACGGCGACCATGAATTGCTCTCATGCCTTAATAGACAGTTGGAAGAGCTAGCCCCTCTGTTTGCTAAACAAGGTGCGGAGTATCAGCTAAAAGAGAGCACCAGTGGTGTAGCACATGCTCCGGAAAGCTTTGTCACCATTGTGATTAATAACCTGATTAAGAACGCGTTCAGCTACAGTGTGGGTGACATCGAGATCGAGCTAGATAGTACAGAGTTAGTTGTGACAAATCGTCACGATGGCAATGAAACATACAACGCTGGATATGGGTGTGGCTTAGTGATTGTGCAGCGTATCTGTGAGCGAATGGATTGGCACTTTGAGCTAGAAGACGATGGAGTTAGGTTTACCGCTAGATTGGGCTTTGTTTCCTAACTTATCCTTTAATTGTACTCCTTTCAAATCAGGTCTATAAATCTGGGTGACCCTATCTTGACGTATAAAGAGAATGCGCGTTCATAACCCAAAAAAATGATGCCGCTAACTTATCTTAGCGGCATTAAGAGGGTAACCTCTCCTTTTTATTCTTCGCTTTTAAAATGCATAGGTAATATTGAATCGGAAATCACGCCCCGGGCTCGCATAACCTTGTGCTACTGGGCTTCCGATGTATGCCATGTATGAGGCATGGTCGAAGTAGTACTTATCAAAGATGTTCTTCACCGATAGGGTTAAGGACAGTTCTTCATCAGTGAGCGGCATCCAGTATGCGTAAACATCGTGCACACCATAGCCTGGCTTTTCTGGGTGAACGGTTGGATCCGCTACACCGGTCAAGCGTTCAACAAATCGTGCGTTCCAGCCAAACTCAAGGGTTTCCATTGGTTGGTAGATCAGATCAAGCACCCAAGTATCACCAATCGATGTTCCTAATGTAGAGTCTTCATCTGAAAGCGGAGTACCGTTTAGCTCTGGACGGGATTGGTTGTAACTCAATCGGGCAGACACATCAGCAATCGCATAACCTAAGTAAGCGGTAATACCTTGGTTATCTAAATCACCCACATTGGTGTAAACCGCACCTTGGTTTGTTACCACGTCTTTGATGGTGCTATCGAAGAAGGTGACGCCAGCAAAGAAATCATTGTATTGGTAATTTGCCCCCAGCTCTAGGTTACGTGCTTCTTCAGGCTTACGATTTGGGTCGTTTTCGCGGTAGTCGATAACAAACAGTTCTTTGATTTGTTGACCACGGAACGCTTCTGCATAACTAGCAAATAGGTTCAAACCTTCCAACGCATAGTAATTAATACTCACGTTAGGGCTAAAGCCGCTCGAATCAAAATCTTGATCCATGTTATCAGTAAGCTCATACCAGTCATAACGAGCTCCCGCGGTAAGGATGATGGTTTCTGTTAGCATCCAATCATCTTGGACAAACAGACCATAGGCTGTGCCTTTTTCTTCATCATCCTTTTTACCATCGTAGTTGGTTTCAAATTCCGATTTGTCTTTCTTGTAATCCAAGCCATAGAACAAAGTGTGGTCAGTCAATTTACTCGTGTTGAATATCTTTATACCAGTAGTCTGGATCGAACCATCACTGGTGCCCCAGCGGGGGTGATCTTTATGAGCTAAGCGACTATCGGTGTAGTAGAGCGTGGTGTCTAAATTAAACAATTCGCTTGCTGCGTATTTGTGATTCAGAGTAAAAGTAGAACGATCGGTTTCTTGATCGAGAGGCGCATTTTTAAAGCTTGGCTGGAAGTGAGGGCGATTTAAACGTCGACCATCATCATTGCGGTAATCGTAACTGATAGATAAGTAATGTTCGTCATTCAACTGACCAGAAAGCTTTAGAAGCGCAATTTGTTGCTCTAACGCTGTGTAGGGTTGTTCCTGACCTTTACCGTCTTCGATGTTATCGCCGTCGACGTAACCAAATGAAGCCAGAAGACCAAGCTGATCAGCGACTTCTCCGTATAAACTTGCTGAAACCTTGTAACCCTCATTATTGGTGTAATAACCGCCTTTTAGCATCGCACCATAGGTTTCACCTGCGGCAAGGAGATCGTGTGCATCTTTAGTGGTGAACTTAATCGCGCCACCGAGTGCACCTGGTCCGTCTGTTGCACGACCTGTACCTGCACTCACATCAACTTGCTTGAGAAGTTCAGGTTCAATAGAGAGTCGACCTTGATGGTGGAATAGGTTGCCGGATTGCTCTGCACCGTCGATAGATACATTCAACATTGTATCTTCCAGGCCGCGGACATAGATCTTTTGAGAAACACCAGAAGAGCCACCGACGCTCACTTCTGCATCTTTACGGAAAATGTCATTCAAATCTTGAGCTTGTGATTTGGCGAGCTGGTCGGAGTCTATCGTAATATCGATTCCTTCCGGGGTGTGTCCTAGCACCTCCATCACTTCAATGTCATCCTTGGCGAACGCTGATTGTGATGCAACCACAAGCGCGATGGTGAGTGGGCTTAGCTTAAATACGGTTGAAGCAGACACCGTAACCTCCATTGTTAATGAGAATTATTATCGAGTGAGATTTTGGTGATTCTTCCTCTTTGAGTAAACGAATTTTACAACTGTTACAATCCTTTTGAGGAGCCGGAATTAGCGTCGTTTAGGTACTGAAATATCCATCGTCAATCCCTTTTCTTCTGCGTTGTAAGCGATAACCTTGCCGCCTACTGCTTCGATATGGCGTTTAGCGAGTGCGAGACCAACCCCAAAGCCTTTTCGGGATGTGACTTGGTTATTCGCCTTGAAGAAGGGTTTGAAGATTTGTTGATACAGACTAGGGTCGATACCCGGACCAGAGTCGCTAATCAAGATTTGATAATGATTGGATTTGGTGAGAACGCGAATGTCTAACGTTTCTTTTGTTTGCGTGTATCGCAGACCGTTACGAATGATGTTCTCCAAAGATTGGCTCAGCGCCATTTGGTTTGAGTCTTGTAGAGGAAGAGAATGCTCTTGCAGCAATGAAACCTGTTTATCCGGGTATTCAAAACGCGCATCTTCTACGATGATTTCAATCAGCTCGGCGAGATCAAACGACTCGGTTCTTAAGTTTGGTTGCTCATTTTCAATCCATGCAAGGGTCAGTGTGTCTTCGGCGGTCGCTCGCATTTTTTTAGTATCGCTTTTGATTCGCTCTAACATCTGCTCACGTTCGATATTTTTATCTACGCAATCAATTGCCATCTCAATTCGAGCGAGTGGGGTACGTATCTCGTGTGACATGTCTGCGATCAGGTTGCGGTTGTGTTGAATCACACCTGACGTTCGTTCCGCCATTTTGTCGAAAGTACGAGCGACTTGGCTAATCTCGTCGTCGCCTAGTTTCATTGTATGCCCAATACGAGCAGAGTAATCGCCCTGACTGAAGGCTTGGCTGGCAAGATGAAATTGCTGCAAAGGGCGCATAACATATCGGTACAAATACACAGTCAGTGCTAGCAGAGAAAGAAAGGGAATAACAAAGCGAAACAGCCAAAACGCATGAGACATGTAGGTTCCCGGTCGCATTCGATCAGGTAATAGAATCAAAAAATGGTACCCGAATGGAGAGAGTGGGACCTCCATAATTGGGTTATCTGGGAAATCGAGGTGAATCTTCCACTCTACACTTCGACCAATTCCATAACCTTGCCAAAAACGTTGGTTGAGCGGGTTCCCTCCTTTCACGTCAAGATGGGATTGCAACACGGTTGCCCAAGTTGATTCTTTGATAGCAAGCTCTTCCAGCCAAACATCAAGTCCGTGCCAATCTTGTTGGTCAATGAAGGTTTGTGCGGTATTGCCCCAATCTAAAATTTGTTGACGATGAGACTTCTTTAAATAGCTCATTTTCTCGTTAGAGAGGATGGCAGCACTATGAATCAGAGAGAAAAAGATCACCACTCCAAGGGATAAGACGATAAATAGCCGCCAAAACAGCATTTTTTTCATTTAAAAATGTATCCCTTGCCATGAACGGTTTGGATGCGGTCGTTAGACATGCCTTCTGCGATGAGGCGCTTGCGTACTCGGCTTAAGTGCATATCAAGAGCACGGTCGTATTGACTGAACTGACGCTCTAGAACGGTTTGATAGAGAAAGGGTTTACTTAACACTTCACCGCGATGTTCGATTAAAGTCCAAAGTAACTTGAACTGAATCGGTGTGAGTTGAACAGGTTCCATTTCTGGGCGGTAATGAAGCGTAACGGAATGCGTCTGCTTACTGAGAAGAAGCTCTCTATCACTGAGTTTTGTAGCAGAGTTAGGTTGTTGAATCAGTTGGGTTCGGCGCAGTATCGCTTCAACACGTAAGCTAACCTCGGTGAAGTTACAGGGTTTAGTAATGTAATCATCAGCACCACATTTAAGACCTTGAATCCGATATTCTTCCGCACCGTAAGCGGTGAGCATGACAACGGGGGTTTGCGACTGCGATCGAATCACATTGAGCACTTCAAATCCATCAAGGTTAGGTAGGTTCACATCTAAAATCACCAAGTCGAACGTTTGTTGATGAAATGCGCTTACTCCATCGTCACCACTGTACATAGAACTCACGCTGTAACCTTGCTCCTTGAGTAGTTCTGTGAGTTGAAGGTTGAGGTCGGGATCATCTTCAACTAACAAAATAGAAGGAGCAGTTGAGGGAGCACTAGACGACCAGTTTTGATGAAAAGTGCTAGCGGCTGACGTTGGACTGAACATGTTGATGCATTACTCATTATTTGATAATGCGAACTATTATCAAAAATCAACTGATGAAAATCAATGTGCTGAATGAGAAAGCTATCAGTTATTAGGAATAGAGCGTCAAAGTGCGACCTAATTAGAAGTTTCGTTATCGGAGAGGGAAGTGATGCGAACGTGTGATTTAGGACGGTTAATTAGTAAATAAAAAGCGGCGAGTGGATGAAAAGTGAACAAAAAGAAAACCCACCAAGGCTGGTGGGTTTTTTCGGTAGTAGCAAAAGAAACTATTTCATTTTCTTAACTTCTTGCTGAAGTTGTTCTAGCTGTTTCATTTTCCCTTGTAGGCCAAGAGATTGGTAGCTAATTGATGCAGGGTTCATCATTTGACCTTGCTGCATTGGGTAATCCGGTAGTGTCTTGAAGAACTCACCTAGCACGTCTTGGATAGGTACGAACAACCACATGTTGTCTGCCATCCAGCGTAAGTACATACCAGATTCGTGTGGCGCTTTCTCGAATGGGTCAGCACGTAGGTGGATGATCTTCGGCCAGTTTGGAGCGAAACGAACCGCATCCGTGATGTTACCTTCTAGTGTAGCGAAGTGCAGTTTCCAATCGTTCCAGCGAACTGCGTTGAGCTCGCCGTTTGCTGTGAAGTACAGTAGCGATTCACGTGGACCTTTCTCTTCTTTACCTTGGAAGTAAGGCATGAAGTTGTAGCCATCAATATGTACGCGCCAGTCTTTGCCGTTTGCCTGGTAGCCTTTAGCCAGTTTCTCTTTCACGTCAGGAACGCCTGCTGCTGCCATCAGTGTTGGTAACCAGTCTTGGTGCGCCATCATTTCGTTGATCTTAGTACCTGGTTCGATTACACCAGGCCAACGAACAAGCTGAGGAACGCGCATGCCGCCTTCCCAAGTGGTACCTTTTTCACCGTGGAAAGGTGTTGCACCGCCGTCAGGCCAAGATACGGTCTCAGCACCGTTATCGGTTGAGTAGATCACGATAGTGTTGTCAGCGACACCTAGCTCATCTAATTTATCCAGTAGAACACCCACTTGATCATCATGCTCTAGCATGCCATCCGCGTAGATACTGATACCAGATTTACCTTGGTACTTTTCTTGTAGACGAGTCCAAACGTGCATACGGGTGGTGTTGTGCCAGATGAAGAAAGGCTTGTCTGCTTTTACGGCTTTTTCCATGAACGCCAATGACGTTTCTAGGAACTCTTCATCCGCATGCTCCATACGCTTGCGCGTCATTGGGCCAGTGTCTTCGATCTTACCGTCAGCAAATGACTTGATTACACCACGAGGACCGTAGTTTTTACGAAACTCAGGGTCTTTCGGGTAGTAGTATGTTTCTGGTTCTTCTTCAGCGTTTAGGTGGTAAAGGTTACCAAAGAACTCGTCGAAACCATGATTAGTTGGTAAGTGTTGGTCTTGGTCACCCAAGTGGTTCTTACCGAACTGAGCTGTCATGTAGCCTTGCCCTTTTAGAAGGTCGGCAATGGTTGGTGCCCAGTCTGGAATACCATGAGTTGAGCCTGGCATACCGATTGTAAGCAAGCCAGTACGGAACGGTTCTTGGCCTGTGATGAATGATGCACGGCCGGCAGTACAAGATTGCTGACCGTAGTGATCAGTGAATAGTGCACCTTCGTTTGCGATACGGTCGATATTCGGGGTTTCGTAACCCATCATACCTTGGTTGTACGCACTGATGTTCCAGTAACCAACGTCATCACCAAAAATCGCAAGGATGTTTGGTTTGTCTGCCGCCACTGCTGCGCTTGAGGTTGCCAGTACGCCGAGACCGACAGCCAGCTTGCTCATTTGGTTAGCCATAAAAACTCCAAATTGGTTGAAAGTTGGAAGAGAAGCACAGGTACTACCTACGCTTCGTTGGCTATTAAGTTAATGATGCAATTGAAGAATGTCGCTTTATAGTGTTTATAACCATAAGTTATGCAGGTAATTAACTCATTGTTTTATAAGTCTAATATTCAAACCTTTCGCTTTGTGTGGAAAACTGAAGCGAGACTTGGGTCACGTTAATCTTGTTTACAATGAGTGTCTATCGACCTTAGTTTTAGTCCAAGTTGATTTATGCTATTGGATTCGCATTAGTCTAATTTGTGAACTATATGTTTGTGTGCAGGATGCACTTTTCTAATACAGACAGAGGTTTATATGACAGCGAATTATGGCGTTAAACGCCGATTAGCGATTCTTGCCGCTGCTTTTATCGGCGCGACAAGTAGCAGTATCGCAGCAGAAAAACCGAACATTCTGGTTATCTGGGGTGATGATATTGGACAGTCGAATATCAGCGCCTATACGTTCGGCCTCATGGGCTACAAAACCCCAAACATAGATAGAATCGCAAAAGAAGGCATGATGTTCACCGACTATTATGGTGAGCAATCTTGTACCGCGGGCCGTTCCACCTTTATTACTGGTCAAACAGTACTGCGAACGGGCTTGAGTAAGGTAGGCCTTCCGGGGGCTGACCTAGGCTTGCAAGCAGAAGATGCGACAATTGCAGAAATGCTCAAACCACTCGGCTACATGACGGGGCAGTTCGGTAAAAATCACTTAGGCGATAAAGATGAACACCTTCCAACTAACCACGGCTTCGACGAATTTTTTGGCAACCTTTATCACTTGAACGCCGAGGAAGAACCAGAGAATGTGGATTACCCGAAAGACCCAGAATTCCGTAAGAAATTCGGTCCTCGCGGTGTTATTAAATCCTTCGCTGACGGCAAAATCGAAGATACCGGGCCTCTAACGCGCAAGCGTATGGAAACGGTAGATGAAGAAACGTTAGACGCGGCGCTTGATTTTATGGATCGTGCGGTGAAAGCAGACAAGCCGTTTTTCGTCTGGTGGAACGCAACTCGTATGCACTTCCGTACTCACGTCAAAGAAGGCAATCTAGGTAAAACTGGCATCAGCTTCTATGCCGACGGTATGGTTGAGCACGATAACCACGTTGGTCAGCTTTTGAAGAAAGTGGATGACCTAGGAATTCAAGACAACACCATTGTATTTTACTCCACCGATAACGGCCCACACATGAACTCGTGGCCAGATGCAGGTACAACCCCATTCCGTGGTGAGAAAAACACCAACTGGGAAGGGGCATTCCGCGTTCCCGCGATGGTTCGTTGGCCGGGTAAAATTGAGCCGGGAAGCGTGTCTAACGAGATCATGCATCATATGGACTGGATGCCAACATTCCTAGCGGCAGCAGGCGATGATCAAATCAAAGAGAAACTCCTGAAAGGCTATAAAGCAGGAGGTAAGACGTTCAAAAACCATCTTGATGGTTACAACTTCCTGCCTTACCTAACTGGTAAAGAGGACAAAGGGCCACGTGAAGAAATCTTCTACTTTACAGACGATGGTGATTTGAGTTCACTGCGTTTCCGCAACTGGAAGATTGTATTCCTAGAGCAGCGCGCGAAAGGTACGTTGCAAATTTGGGCTGAACCGTTTACACCGTTGCGTGTGCCTAAGATCTTCAATCTACGCATGGACCCATACGAAGTCGCAGATATTACGTCGAACACGTATTACGATTGGTTGATCGACCATGCGTACATGCTTGTTCCTGCACAGGCTTATGTGGGCAAGTTCTTAGAAACATTCCAAGAATTTCCTCCAAGGCAGAAAGCTGCGAGCTTCTCACTTGATCAGGTGATGGAGAAACTGCAAGAAAGTCACAATAAATAGATTGATTGCAACCAAATGTGGGGCTCTTCGGAGCCTCTTTTTTTGCGCCTCGTTTGAGTTTTTCTTAAAACCTATGTAATTGCTTGTCTAAAAAGAAAAAACACTTCTATCTTTGATCAGAGAATAAAAAGAATCACACAAGGACAGTTATGACTCAGTGGGCAAGTTGGAAGCAGACCTTAATTGGTCTTGCAGCGCTCGTCAGTTTTTCTCTGTTTGCGCAGGAAACGCCGCAATCAACCGAATCATCAACGCTAACTTACGTAGGCAGTGAAGCTTGCGTAGATTGCCACCAAAAAGAAACCAAAGCGTGGCAAGGATCTCATCATGATATGGCGATGAGGCATGCTGATACACAGTCCGTATTGGGTGATTTTAACGAGCACACATTTACATTCGAAGGAAAGCCAAACCGTTTTTATCGAAAAGGGGACGAGTATTGGGTCAATATCCAAGGTCCAGACGGAGAGTGGCACGACTACAAAATTAGCTACACCTTTGCGTGGGAACCGCTTCAACAATACATGGTGGAGTTTGAAGATGGACGAGTCCAGCTCATTCCTTTTGCATGGGATTCGAGAACCAAGCAACAAGGTGGTCAGCGCTGGTTTCACCTATATCCAGATACCACGCCAAAAGATGAATTCTACTGGACGAATACGGGGCAAAATTGGAACTTCATGTGTGCCGATTGCCACTCAACGAATCTAGAAAAGAACTACGACGCCAAAACCAATACGTATTCAACCACGTGGTCTGAGATCAATGTGGGTTGTGAAGCGTGCCATGGTCCTGCCAGCGAACATGTAGAGCTTGCCAAACAAGCGGAAAAATCTGGAAATACCATCGTCTCAGCGAATCACTATGGTTTTGATCGAGATTTAGGTCTGGCTGTAAAAGAATGGGTCTACGAAGAAGGGCACAGTACGCTCCAGCCAAAAGAAATAGCGATGACGCACCAAGTTCAAACGTGCGCGCAGTGCCATAGTCGTCGTACGCAGCTCAACGAAACTGAAGATCACGTAAAAGGTTCGTTCCTAGATAAATATCGTCTTAGCTTAATCACACCAGAGCTCTATTATCACGATGGTCAAATCTATGACGAAGATTACGTCTACGGTTCATTTTTGCAATCTGCCATGGCAGAAAAAGGCGTTACTTGTACTAACTGCCATGATCCGCATACCGCAGAGTTGAAGATCCCAGAAGAAGCGGTTTGTGCTCAGTGCCATATTGCGTCTGACTACATGCCGGAAAATCACACTTTCCATGAGGCAAATACTGAGGCATCGCAATGCACAACTTGTCACATGCCAGAAACGACTTACATGCAAGTGGACCCGCGTCGTGATCACAGTTGGCATGTGCCGCGCCCAGATTTGAGTATGCATATTAATACGCCAAACGTCTGTATGTCTTGTCATGAAGACGAAACCAATCAGTGGGCGGATAAGAAAATAGGCGAATGGTTCCCGAATTCAAAATACCGAAATCAACAACACTTCGCAGTCGCATTTTACGCGGATTCTATTGGTCATCGTGGTGCGCCTGATGCATTAGCATATTCGGCTCAAGACGCATCGTTAAGCGATATTATTCGTGCGTCTGCTTTAGAACGTATGGGTGGCAATGCTGGACAGAACACTTTGGTTTCATTAGCGAGGGCAGTAAAACATGAAAGCGATATGATCCGTTTGGGTGCCGTTGCTGGTTCTTCTGGTTATGAATTTAGCGATCGTTGGCGAATTCTCGAACCATTACTAACTGACCCAGTATTGTCCGTTCGCGCTGAAGCCGCGGCTGCTTTGGTTCGTCATTATCCAGAAATGAATCCGCTGCAACGCGACAAGATCAAACAGCCGTTGGAAGACTACATGGCAATCCAGCGTTTCAATGCGGATCGAGGTTTTGGACGAACCAACCTAGCAAATGTCTATCGAGATCTTGGGGAAACAGGTAAAGCCATTGCGTCTTATCAAAAAGCCATTGAAATAGAGCCTTACTTTGAAAACAGCTACGCCAACTTAGCGGATTTGTACCGTACACAAGGTAACGACAGAAAAGCACTAGAAACCTTGATGGCAGGGATTGAAGCGCAACCTAAATCGAGTGCTTTGCCTTACAGCGCTGGTTTGGCATGGCTTCGTGTTGGAGATGGCGTTAAGGCAAACCAATATTTGAAACAAGCGGCTGAAACCGCAGAACACAACCCGCAGTATTGGTATGTGTATGGCTTGGCGTTAGAGAAGAGTGACATACTCGCGGCAAGCAAAGCACTGAGCACAGCCTACCAAGTGGGTGGAAATCCGCAGCATTTGTACGCCGAGTGTGAAGTGTTAGCGCGCAACTATAAACAAGGGGCCGTAGCTTTTGCTTTTGAACAATGTGTTAAGCAGCTTGCAGAAGTGGCTCCAGCGGAGGTTGTTCAACGCTTGAGAGCCTCTATAAATCAATAGGTGCTGGATTGGTAGACTCCAACTGATGTTGAATTTGTTCTCTTAAGCGTTGATGGGCAGGGTTGTGCTCGTCGCGCTTATGGTAGACAAATTTATAAGGAATACGCTCTATTTCTATTGGACAATCAAGCACTTGTAATTTAAGTGCTTTACTCCATTTCATCGCAAACGAGCGTGACACGACACCGAGGCAATCACGTTGTGCTACATACATTGCCATACCTGCTAATGATGACGTCACGATCTCGACATTTCGCTCCTGAATCGGCTCTTTTGCCAACTGTTCAAAACCGGATGTGTTATTCCATTTTCCTGAAAACATGCAGTGATTCTCATGATAGAAGGCTTCTTTGCTGAGCGAACCTTGAATCCTAGGGTGGCTTTGGCGACAGATCACCATGGCGGGCTCGTCGTAAGCCGTTTCTATCACGAATGAGGAGTCCTTAGTGATGATAGTATCAATCACCAAGTCCATTTTCTGTTGGCGAATCTGTTCAAAAAGTAAGTATTTTTCCGGTGGAGATTCGTGGAATACCACGTTCTCAATTGGATTTAAGCTATGGAGCAAGGTTTCGGAGCAGCAAACTTGAAAAGAGGTACGTTCAGAAATGGCGTTGTCGACAATACTTACGGCTTGGCGAAACTGCGGCATCAATTGATAGGCAGTCGAGGTTGGTGCAATACCACGACCTTGTTTCACAAACAGCTGCTTGCCTACTACTTGCTCTAGTCGCTTTATTGAGGCGCTAACAGCAGGCTGTGTAACTCCTAAATGGTCTGCTGCTTTGGTGTATGACTGGTACTCAGCGACAACCAAAAAAGTCTGAATCAAGTTTAAGTCCATCTTCTTATCCATAAACTGAATTTATGTGTTAACGTATCTGAACTCTATTTATCCGTCAAATTACAAGTTTTATCTTAATCAAATCTTGGCATCTGATTTCTCCCCAAGATTAGCAGCAACGGATTTATGGAGCTCTTTTATGGCAAACCACGATAAAAAACGCGGCAAGAAGTTGGTATTAAACGCTTGCACGCTTGCGATTGGAGCGGCATCAGCGACCGCTTATTCAGCAGAACAACCCAACATTCTCGTTATCTTTGGTGATGACGTCGGTTACTGGAACTTAAGTGCTTACAACGGCGGTATGCTGGCTTACAGCACTCCAAACATTGATAGTATTGCTAGAGATGGCGCTAAGTTTACGAACTTCTACGCTCAGCAAAGCTCAACCGCAGGTCGTTCGGCGTTCATTACGGGACAAATGCCAAAGCGTACTGGCTTGTCTAAAGTTGGTTTGCCGGGAGCGAAAGAGGGGATTTCTGAGAAAGATCCAACTATAGCGACATTGTTACGTGACCTTGGTTACGCAACGGGTCAATTTGGTAAGAACCATCTAGGTGACCGTGACGAACACTTGCCAACCAACCACGGTTTTGACGAGTTCTTTGGTAACCTTTACCACTTAAATGCAGAAGAAGAGCCGGAGAACGTAGACTACCCACAAGATCCTGAATTTAAGAAGAAGTTCGGTCCTCGTGGAGTGATCCATTCTTATGCGGATGGCAAGATTGAAGATACAGGTCCATTGACCCGCAAACGTATGGAAACAGTCGATGATGAGTTCTTAGATGAAGCAGAGAAGTTTATCGAGAAACAAGTCAAAGCTGACAAACCATTCTTTACGTGGTTTAACACGACGCGCATGCACAACTTCACGCACGTTCCTGATGAATACAAAGGCAAAACTGGCGCTGGCTTCTACGCCGATGGTGTGAAGCAACATGACGATCAGATTGGTCACTTGCTCAATAAGGTTAAAGAGCTTGGTGTCGACGACAACACCATCATTGTTTACACCACAGATAATGGTCCAATGATCAACTTATGGCCGGACGCAGGTATGACGCCATTCCGCAGCGAGAAAAACACGGGCTGGGAAGGCGGTTTTCGCGTTCCTGCATTGATCAAATGGCCAGGTCATATCCAAGCTGGCACAACGCTTAATGGCATTGTGTCTCTGGAAGATTTCCTACCAACCTTAGTAGCTGCGGCGGGCAATAGTAACGTCAAAGAGGAGCTACTCAAGGGTAAGAAAGTGGGCGATATGAATTACAACGTCCACTTAGATGGCTACAATCAGCTGCCATATCTAACGGGGAAAACGGACAAGTCTGCTCGTAACGAGTTTGTCTACTGGAGCGACGACGGAGATTTGTTGGCTCTGCGCTACGGTAAGTACAAATATCACTTCATGATCCAAGAAAATGAAACGGGCTTGGATATCTGGAAGAAACCATTCACCAAACTCCGCGTACCACAAATTTATGATTTGAGTATCGACCCATTTGAGCGTGGCGATACTGGTATGGGTTACGACCGTTGGATGTACGAACGTTCGTTTTTGATGATGCCTGCCATCGAGAAAGTGAAAGAGGTCATGGATACTTTCAAAGAGTACCCGCCGCGTATGGCTCCGGGTTCGTTTGTTCCGAAATAACGTTTTGTCCATAGGTCGATAGACCCTAGTTATTGTCCTTAAATACAGCGCCCAACTTGGGCGCTGACTTTCTTCTGCTTTCGAGATCGTTCTTTATGAAAAAACAAACTCACATTCATACCACTCAAATGGCATTAACTCCTCTCAAAACGGCATTTGCATCTAATAGTGATAAAGTCGAACGACGTTTTCACGTGATGGCGAAACCGGGCGGAGCAAAATGCAACATCGATTGTCAGTACTGTTTTTATCTGCACAAAGATGAATTACTCAATCAAGGCACTCAACCAAAAATGGATGATGCAACACTTGAGGCATTCATAAAGAGCTATATCGAAAGCCAAGACGGTGACGAGATTGTGTTTTCTTGGCAGGGTGGTGAGCCAACATTATTAGGTTTGGATTACTTTAAGAAGATTGTCGAACTGCAGAACAAATACGCTAAACATGGCGTTCGTATCGAAAACGACCTTCAAACCAATGGTCTTTTATTGAACGAGGCTTGGTGTCAGTTTCTGCATGACCATGGGTTTCTGGTTGGTCTATCGATAGATGGTCCTGAGTTTATCCACGATAAATACCGTAAAACCCGAAGTGGAAAGCCGACCTTTCAACGCGTCATGCAAGCCGTTGACTTGATGAAGCGTCATAATGTGTCATTCAACGCTTTGGTGACAGTAAACCGCTTTAACGCCAAATATCCGCTCGAAGTGTATCGCTTTCTTACTCAAGAACTCCGTGTCACTTATATCCAATTCACACCTTGTGTTGAACCTCGATCTTTCACTCAAACCGCTCCCCATTTCTGGAAAGAAAACATGTCTCCAAAACTTGGCAGCGAATTAGCAAAGCCGGGGCATTTGATGTCGGTCGTTACGGATTGGTCGGTCGATGCAGAAGAGTGGGGCGAGTTTCTGATCGCTGTATTTGAAGAATGGGTGAACAACGATCTTGGCAGAGTCTTGGTCAACCTTTTCGAAACCGCCGTCGCGCAAGTGATGGGGATGCCTTCGCAGTTATGTGTTAGCGCAGAGTTCTGCGGCAAAGGTCTAGCGATTGAACACAATGGGGATGTGTTTAGCTGTGATCATTACGTTTATCCGGAATATCAACTGGCAAACATTCATGACCGCTCTCTCAATGAAATTGCTATCTCAACTCGTCAATACAGCTTTGGCATGGCGAAAAAGTCTTCTTTGCCGCAATACTGCCTCGATTGCCCGTATTTGAAATATTGCTGGGGAGAATGCCCAAAAAATCGGCTACTTACCGCGCCGAATGGTGAGGCTGGTCTAAACTACTTGTGTCTAGGAATAAAAATGTTCTTTGACCATTCGCTGCCAATTTTGGTCGGTATATCTACGTTAATAAAGTCTTACAACTCAAGTGAATATAGCGAATATAACCTTTAGTTATTACTTTCAGTCTTATACTCAACTTTTAACGCTCAGGCTCCCGTAAACTCAATAGGTAGACTATGAACCACGCACAACAAGCCATTAATGAATTAATCGAACAAACTGAAAAAAGCGTCATTGGACAAAGCCATGTGGTTCAGGCTTTAGTGATAGGGTTACTGACCAATGGTCACGTACTTTTAGAGGGCTTACCGGGAACGGCAAAAACGCGCTCGGTAAAGTCACTTGCCAACCTACTTAACACCAGCTTTGGTCGTATTCAGTTTACTCCCGACTTATTACCTTCAGACGTAACAGGTACCGAAGTGTACCAAGAGTTGGATGGTAAGCCTCAACTCCACTTCCAACCGGGACCAATCTTCAACAGCATTGTGTTGGCGGATGAAGTGAATCGTGCGCCAGCAAAAGTACAAGCTGCACTGCTAGAAGCGATGGCAGAAGGTACGATTACGGTGGGTGATAAGACGCACGTCTTGCCTGAGTTGTTTATGGTGCTTGCAACGCAAAACCCAGTTGAACAAGAGGGTACTTACCCATTGCCAGAAGCGCAGATGGACCGCTTCATCATGAAAGTGACCGTCGACTACCCAGAAGATGAAGCAGAGCGTGACATTATTCGCTTGGTGCGCAGCGAAGAGCTAGGTTCAGAAACCAGTAGCGAATTAGTGACGCCACAACACATTGAACCAGAGCTCGTTATTGAAGCGCGACGCCAATTACCAAACATTACTGTTTCCGATTTAGTGGAGAACTACATCGTGGCGCTTGTGATGGCGACACGTAAACCAGAGCGTTACGCCGATTCCCAACTACAAAAATGGATCGAAATCGGCTCAAGTCCTCGTGCCTCTATTGCTTTAGACAAATGTGCGCGCGCTTATGCGTGGCTACAAGGGCGTGACCATGTAACGCCTGATGATGTGCGTGCAATGGTGCCATCGGTACTGGGACATCGCTTCTCACTTTCTTACGATGCTCTTGCCGATGGTGTTGATCATCAACGTGTGGTGCAAGAGTTGCTTGATTGTGTAGAAATCGGATAAGCGGGAGGGACTATGGCAAAGCCAACGCTTGCTCCTCAATCCCAAGGGCTCGACCCTCGCTTGTATTGCGATTACTCACGCTTGGTGCGTTTACAAGCGCAAGCCGAATCTTTCAGCTTACTGCCTCACTTAAAAGCGGACAGTGTGCTTTCTGGTCGTCATAACTCATTGTTCCGCGGACGTGGTTTGAACTTTGAAGAACTGCGCCATTACCAACTAGGGGACGACATCCGAAACCTAGATTGGAAAGTCACCATGCGCACAGGCAAGCCTCATGTGCGCAGTTACACCGAAGAAAAAGATCGTAATGTGATTGTCTGTGTAGATCAGCGCAGTGCGATGTTTTTTGCCTCTACCGAGGTCATGAAATCTGTCGTCGCTGCTGAAGTGGCGGCTATGTGTGGTTGGCGAGTATTGAAAGATGGTGACCGAGTCGGGTTTGTTATCGCCTCTGACTCTGCTCTATATCACAGCAAGGCCCAGCGTTCCCAAAACGATTTACTCGCTCAACTGAAACGACTCTCTCAAGCCAACCAGCGCTTAAATGTGGACTCGTTAGATTCAGACAAAGTGACGTTCAGTAAATGGATTGAGCTCATCAAACGGATGAAGCTAAAACAATCCACGCTGATTTTCATCAGTGATTGGCGCGATTGCGAAGAGCACCACCTAGATCACCTTAAGCAGCTTCAACAGCACAACGATGTTCTCGCGGTGATGGTAAGCGATCCTTTAGAGCAGTCGCTTCCGCAAGATTTGGCGAAAGTGAAATGGGTGATTGGTGATGGTCGTTACCAGCTAAACCTAGACAGTAAAGCCAAAGTCGATGCAGCCAGCGCCAGTTTGGTTGAGAAAGCCCAGTTACAACGTCAATCACTGGCACAACTCATGGCAATCAAAAAGCTGCCTCATATCGAAATCGATACAACAGGTGACCACATTACTCAATTCCAAAAACTCGTTGGAGGCCGATAAATGACAGACTTACACACGCCTCCAAGCACGTATATTCTGCGTGAGCTGCATGACGTCGCGGTGCCAGAAAGCGTCAGCTGGGTGCCACAAACCATTGGTTGGAAGATCCTTGCCATTGTCGGTGCGATTGTACTCATGTATGTCGGCTACCGACTGGCACACCATTGGTGGGATAACCGTTACCGTAAAGAAGCCATTGAAGCGATTTCTCGTTTGACCCCAGATGACGTCAGCATGCCGAACGCGCTGTTCTCGATTCTGAAAATCGTATTGATTCATCTTGATAGCTCTCATGCTCGCTTGTTTGATACTGCGTTCCTGCGCAAGTTAGATGAGCTTAATCCTAAGCATAAAATGTTTGATGACGAAGTCTCGAAGCGATGGCTGCAAAGTATCGTTGACCCAAGTGTTGAACTGGAAAAAACAGAGCGTTTACAACTTCTTGAACGCGCAACTGAGTGGGTGAAAGAGCACGATGAGAACGCTCACAACATTGAAAAGCGCACGCTTGCCTACAAAGCGCGTGCATTAAAAGGAGGTCGCCATGGGTGATCTTCTTGCTTCATGGCTGGGCATGAGCAGTTTTGAATTTGAGCATCCGCTTTGGTTCATCATCTTGCCCCTGCCTTTAGTAGTGTATTTCCTCGTCCCAGCTTACCGCACCAAACAAATGGCCATCAAAGTGCCGTTCTTTAGTCAGCTTGTGGACGCCATTGGTGAAACCCCATCAGAAGGCGCAAGCCAACTCACTCCGAGCTGGTGGCAGCGCGCAACGCTCATCATCTCTTGGCTTTTGGTCGTGATCGCAATGGCAAAGCCGACAGTACTTGGCGAGCCACAGGTGCGTGAAAGCTTAGGCCGCGATGTTATGGTCGTCGTCGATTTGTCTGGCTCAATGGCAGAGCAAGACTTCACGTCCAAAACTGGTGAAAAGATCTCTCGTCTCGATGCAGCCAAAGAAGTGTTGAGTGACTTTGCCAAAACGCGCAAAGGCGACCGCTTAGGTTTGATCTTGTTCGGCGATGCGGCATTTGTGCAAACCCCGTTCACGCCCGATCAAAAAGTGTGGCTAGAGTTGCTTAACCAAACGGATGTGGCGATGGCAGGGCAAAGCACTCACTTAGGTGATGCAATTGGTTTGGCGATTAAGGTGTTTGAGCAAAGTGAAAAGTCGCGTACCGACGTAGAAGATAGCAAAGAGAAAGTCGCCATTGTTCTAACGGATGGTAATGATACCGGAAGCTTCGTTGAACCGATTGATGCGGCGAAAGTCGCGAAAGCCAAAGATGTACGCATCCACGTGATTGCAATGGGTGATCCACAAACCGTGGGTGAAACTGCACTAGATATGAATACGATCAAACGTGTTGCCAAAGAGTCCGGTGGTGAGGCGTTTGAAGCACTCAACCGTGACGAACTTGCTAAAGCCTATGATGAGATTGGTAAGTTAGAGCCCCAACTGTATGAGAGTACCACTTACCGTCCTAAGCAAAGTTTGCATCATTACTTAATGGCTTTGGTGGTTGCGATGTACTTAACCGCGTTCTCGTTGGCGACATTTAAGCGTCGTCGACTATCAGTGAACAGTGAAGGTTTTGCACAAGCAGACAACGTAGAAGGAGAGCACCATGTTTGATTCTCCTTTCTCTAGTATGGGGCTAGAACAGTTTGTCACACAGTTCCATTTCATTCGTCCAATGTGGCTATTAGCGTTCATCCCGATGTTTCTTTTGCTTTGGTTAAGGTGGCGAGAAGAATCCAAACCAAGCTGGAAAGACATTCTTCCTGAGCATTTACGTAAAGCCTTAACGATTGGCGACTATGGTTGGCGAAAACAACTGCCGCTCAAGCTACTTATGGTGATAGTAGCGATTGCCATCATCATCTGTGCCGGACCTTCTTGGGAGCGCCAAGCTTCACCGTTTGGCGAAGATAAAGCGTCTATGCTGGTGGTATTAGACAACAACGATTCAATGTTGCAAGAAGACCTTCCGCCAAGCCGTTTGGAACGCTCTAAGCAAAAGATCCGTGACCTCTTGGCTGCACGAAAAGGTGGTAGCACTGGGTTGGTTGTCTATGCGGGTTCTGCTCATGTCGCAATGCCTGTGACGCAGGACAGCAAAGTATTCGAACCGTTTCTAGCGGCGATAACGCCAGAAATCATGCCAGTTGAAGGTAAATTTGCTGAAACGGCGTTACCTTTGATTGACCAACAATTACAAGGCCAACCGGGTTCTACGGTTCTGTTGGTTACAGATGGCGTCAACCCTGCAACCATTACCGTTTACAAAAACTACTTTGCAGACAAGCCTTATCAATTGCTTATCTTGGCTGCGGGTAACTCGGACATTGTTTCTAACAACCCGGTCGATTTGGACTCGTTAAACAATCTTGCCAGCGCGACAGGTGGACGCCTTGTTGAAGTGACGGTAGATAGCAGCGACATTGAGAAGCTGAATCGTTTTGTTGAGCGAAACATGCAACTCAATGGCGAATCATCCATGCCTTGGAAAGATATGGGCTATCAACTGCTGTTCCCAATTGCTCTCATTATGATGCTTTGGTTCCGCAAAGGCTGGTTAGTGCAATGGTGTGTGGTGGCGATGGTATCAACGTCTTTGTTTATGACGCCAAAAGCCATGGCGGAAACCGTCTCGCTCAAAGCGGACAAACCTGAAGTGGTGCAAGAGGTAACCGTCTGGGATAAAGCGTCTCAATGGTGGTGGGATTTATGGCTCACCCCAAATCAGCAAGGACAGCGTTTGTTCAACAAAAACGAATACCTTGAGGCAGCAAAGCACTTTACGGAACCGTTGCGTAAAGGGACGGCTTATTACTACGCAGGCGAATACAAACTGGCTCATACGGCTTTCTTGGAGATGCAAAACGATCCATCAGATGCGGTAAAAGACCATGGGTTGTACAACGCTGCGAGTGCGTTGGCGCGTCAACGTGAATATTTGGCCGCGCGTAATTTGTTGCAAGCACTGGCAGACAAAGACACCTTGAGCGATCAATTGCGACCAGACGTTGAACATAACCTAAAAGTCATCGGCGGCATTGTTGAAGAGATTAACCGCACCAGTGAAAGCCAAGCGGGGACAACGGATGGACCCGAAGAGTCATTTGAACTGGGTGACAACCCGCAAACGGCTGATGGGGCAGACGAAAAAACCGCTGCTGAATTAATGCTGAAAGAGAAACTCAATGCGAACGAAATCCTTGGCAGCCAAGAACTGGCGGATAAGTGGTTAAAACGTGTAGAGGCCGATCCTAAGTACTTCTTGCGCGCTAAATTCCAAATTCAACTGCGTGAGCCCGTGACAACGGAGCCACAACCGCAACCACAACAAGAAGAGGAGTAAGCACAATGATGAATGCATTCAAACTTGGAGCTGACTCCGTGGTTGGGCGTTTGAGCACTATCTTGATGATGTTTACTTTGCTTTTTACTAGCTTGGTGAACGCACAAGACATTCAAGACTTGCAGCGCAGCGATAATGTTGAATTGTTAGCATGGGTTGGTAAGCAGGGAGCAGGGACCGATAGGAAGGAAGCACCTAAGTTCAGTGTGAATGAGCAGGTGATTTTGTACATCGAAGTCGCAACTCCTCGTTGGTTCACAGGTGGTACACGCATTGGCAGCGTAGAAATCCCTAACGTGATTGCAAAGCAGCGTAACCAATTAGCAACCAACTATACCGAGCGCAAAGGGGGGCAAACGTGGTCTCGTCAGCGTTGGGAAATAACCCTGTATCCGCAAGTCTCGGGACAATTTGTAATTCCACCGGTCGCCGTTGGTGTGCAAGTCTCTGCGCCTGATGGCTCGAAAGTGGCTGGTACGCTTTATACGCAGCCAATTAAGTTCGAAGCGTCCATGCCTTCTGGTTTGCTAAGTGATGACTCTGCATGGTTTACTGCGACTAAGGTGAGTGTGGATCAGAAATGGACAACGTCTAACGATGAGCTGAAAGTCGGTGATGCAATCACTCGCACCATTACGATCAATGCACAAGACAGCCTGTCAGTATTGCTTCCAGACTTGTTATCCAATGATTCTACTGCCAGTTATCAAGCCTATCCTCAACCAAACCGCTTAGCCGATAAGCAAACGCGTGGTGATTACCAATCGAGTCGCATCGAAGAAAGCGTGTATGTGATCCAACAGGGTGGTGAGTTCACCTTGCCTGAGCATACGTTCCAATGGTGGAATAGCCAGAGTAAACAGCTGGAAACGGTGGTGATTGAGGGTAAGACCTTCAAAGCCAAGCATACATTCAAATCCTTTGTTCGAGCTTATTCTGGCTGGTTGATTGGCTGCGCAGTGACGCTATTTGTTCTCGTTATCGCCGTCTTGAGCATTCACCGCTATTATCGTTCTCGTCCTACGCCGCCATGGTTGGTATTCAGACGAATGGTGAAAGCGAATCGATGGGGGGCTGCTAGAGCAAGCTTGTATAAGCAGCTGAGAAGCAACACGGGTGGCCTTGAAATGAGTAAAGCCAGTAACACTGACGTTTGGCAGAAGCGTTCACAGCGCCTACAAGAGGGGCAGGAGGATGCAAGCTTGATGAATGCGCTTTGGAAAGGGATACAAGCGCTGAAGCCAAAACGCCTTAAGTGGGCGATACCAAAGGCCTTGCCGCAACTTGATGAGCTACGGAGCAGGAACATGCGAAAAAGATAGCCTCTAAAAGCTCCAATCAGTGGCTAGGTACTCTTTGCTAATATTGAGGGTCTTGTATATTTTGTTGCCAATAGTTGATGTAGACCCACTAGAGCTTTAAATCTGCGTGCGCCAACAAATCAAGTCATTGTCAAAGAGCGAAGCACCTTAAGGTTACTTATGTATAGATTTGTATGGAAGAGATAATATGCCAGCGCTAAAATCGACCACCTAAGTACAGACTCTCGAGAATCATATCAAATGAATCAAAAATTTATGCTCCGTGCCTTGGAAGTATCACGGAACGCACTCCCTGCTTGCCAGCCAAATCCACCTGTTGGTTGTGTGTTAGTGAAAGATGGTCAAATCGTATCGGAAGGGCACACACAAGCGATTGGTGGCAATCATGCAGAAGTGGAAGCCCTAAACGCATATAACGGTGATCTAAGTGACGTCACCGCGTACGCAACACTAGAGCCATGTTCATTTGTTGGTCGCACGCCAGCTTGCGCTAAAACCTTAGTGACTTGCGGCATCAAAAAAGTGGTGGTTGCTATGCTCGATCCTGACCCTCGTAACGCCGGTCTTGGTATCGAAATCCTAAAAGAAGGTGGCGTTGAAGTCGAAGTCGGCTTGTGCGGTGAAGAGGCGAGTGCATTCTTGAGCCCTTACCTAGGAAAATCCTGAGCGATTTTCAGAATATTCTTCGTCAATGCGAGGTTAAAACTCGCGAAAACATGCATAGACGCTCAAATCTGGTGTTCTGAGTCGTTAACTATCATGCTGTTAGCTAAAATAAGGTCATGTCCTGTTTTATGTTTGCAAAATGAAGAGCACCGACTTAAACCTTATCCCTATTTTCGTGGCGATTTATGAAGAGCAGAACCTGTCTAAGGCTGCTGCTCGTCTTGATATCAGCCAACCTGCGGTGAGCAAAGCACTCGCTCGTTTGCGTGATATCTATGACGAACCACTGTTTCACCGCAGCACATCGGGTGTCGAGCCGACCAGTTTTGCTATGGATATTTATCCTGCAATGGTCGCAGCGCTGAAAAACTTTACGTCTACTTTATCCGCATCTAGTAGCTTCGATCCTAAAGTGTCTAATCGTATATTTTCGATTGCTTGTGTCTCGGTGGCGAGCTATGAGTTGATGCCTCAACTGCTACGTCAAATCCGCAAGAGCGCACCAAATATTGGGTTGGAAGTGCATCCCTTATTTACTGAAGATTATGAAAGCGATCTTCGTTTGCAAAGGTACGACTTAATCATTGATATGCCACCGCGAGGACGCACCGTTCTCAAGATGGAACCAGTATTTTCTGAGCGTTTGATGGTGGTGTGCAGTGCAGACCATCCTCGCATTCAAGACACCTGTTCTGTCGAGCAATTCTTGGCAGAGGAGCATGTCGTGGTCTCGCGTTGGCATGCACGCAAGAGCCTCATGAGTGAAGAAGATATCGAAGACCTAGCTAAGCGCAACATTGTATATCGTGCGTCTGGCGCGATGGAGATGCTACCTGTTATTGATGGCTCCGAATATATTGGGATGTTACCGCTGTCTACGATAAAGCACTTCTCTAAAACTTATAACATTAAGGCGGTACCACTTCCTTTTAGTGACAAAATTCACGATTTATGTGCGATTTGGCACTCGAGCCGCAACAATGAAAGTGCTCATCAATGGTTGAGAACTCAGCTCAAAAAAGCTGGTAAGGTAATCGAATACTAGGTAGGGAAGAGTATGAAAGCAATACGCGCCATTCTAAACGGTAAGAAGGCCGGAACACCGGAGCTTCGCAGTGAGATCATGCGAATGCGAGAGCAAGGTGTGGATCTGCAAGTTCGGGTCACTTGGGAATCTGCGGATATGGAACGCTTAGTTAAAGAAGCGGTTAATGAAGGCATTAAACGTATTGTTGTCGCGGGTGGTGATGGGACTGTCAATGAAGCCATCACAGCGCTCAACCAGGTAAACTCAAATGCTAGACCTGAGTTGGCCATTATCCCTATGGGGACCGCGAATGATTTCGCGACTGCGACGAAAATCCCCACCACGATTCGAGAGTCTATAGAACTTGCTGTTAATGGCGACGCGGTTGCGGTAGATAGCGTTCAGGCCAATGAGCGCTACTTTATGAATGTTGCAGCAGCAGGTTTTGGAGCAGAAATTACCGCGGAGACCCCCGTAGAGCTAAAGAACTTTCTTGGTGGAGGCGCTTACACGTTAACAGGACTAGTGAAAGCGTTGGGCTTTAAACCTTATGATGGAACGCTGACGATTGAGCAGGGTAGCTTTCAAGGCGAAATTTTAGTCGGTGCGTTTTGCAATAGCCGACTCGCTGGTGGAGGACAAGAGCTTGCACCAAGTGCATTGATCGATGATGGCTTAATGGATATCACCTTAGTACATCCATTCTTGCCCCACGAGCTACCTCAGGTGCTTGAAGAAATTCAGAACCCAACTGAAAAAGGCCAATTTGTTAAGCACACTCTGGCAAGTTGGTTGGAAATTGACTTTCCGAAAGCGCTGCCATTAAACCTTGATGGTGAGCCTTATCGATCCAAGAAGATCCGTTTTGAGGTTCAACCCCAAAGTATACGTTTGGTGCTCCCACCTCACTGCCCATGCTTAGTAGTGCATTAAACCCACAAAATGAAAGCCACTAGCGTGGTGGCTTTCAGTTTACTGACAGTAAAGTTAGAGCTTTTGAATAGTATCAACGTCAATTTGTGTTGTTGTCCAGTCGGAGTCTACTTCGCCACGAATCGCAACGCGGTCTTGCGGTGATACGTCTTGCCCCATCCAATCTTCATTGTCGATCTCAACTTGAATTTGGCCTGTATTATCTTTAAACAGATAAGTTTCATTCCCAAGTGATTGAACGATGCTACCTGTTAACAGTACATAACTGTCGTCAGATGCTTTCTGAGCTTCTTTTACTGTGTTGATTGCTGCCGTTTCAGGACCGTTGAAGGCAGCCAATGCAGAGCCAGAAATTAGAGCTAATGCTGTCGTAATAATCAGTTTTTTCATGCTTATGGCTTCCTAATTTAGAAGTAGTATGTAGAGCCTACGTTGATTGATGCTGTGTTTGCGTAGCTATCAAGTTGGTATTTTGCGTTAGCACTGATGGTCAACTGAGGGAAGATCTTGTATTCAGCACCAACAGAGAATACGGCACCAAACTCGTTGTTCTTTTCTGTGCTGTGGAAAAGCGTTTTGCTCATTTCCACATCGTCATTTGAAACCAACTCATGCTCCTCATACTTACCTGCTTTAGATTCGTATTGTGTGTAGCTCAGACCTGCTTTTACTTTGGTGGTCCATTTATCGTTTAATGCGTAGCTAAACACAGGAGCAAGGGTGATTTGTTTTGCTTTGATTGAAGAATCCCATTCCATTTCACGGTGGTAGTCTTTACCATCAATGTTCTCGATGCCTAAGTTTTTTGAACGACTATCGTCCAGTTCAAATTGGCTGTAACCTAGTTCTACTGCCCAAGAGTCGTTGATCGAGTAGCCAACAAAGCCACCATAAATACCGTCTTCTAATTCAGGGTTTAGATTCACACCGTCAGCTTCAAAAGATGTTTCAAAATCGTGGTCGGTGGTGCCGAATCCATACTCAAAACCCACATAAGGTGCTGCTGCTACCGAAAATGAGCTTGCTGCTAGAATCGTCAGGACTGCTTTTTTCATTCTGTTTTTACCTCTTCGTTTTGATGAGAGGTATTGTGTGTGAAGAGTCGTGAAGTGATCGTGAAGAAAAGCCTACCGTTTGAAAATGAATAAAAAAACTCCCCGAGAAGGGGAGCTTTAAAGAAGTGGTAATGGTGTTAGTAGACGGTGCACCATTCGTTTTTCATGTCAATAAGATGCCAATTATCGCGTTGATTGGCTTCATCCATTGCTTTATCTAAGTGACCGACGCTGGATTTTCGGTCGTATTTCCACTCGCGGTCTTCATCGGTGTGATGAACGATCATCGCCATCGAGTTTGGTTGACTGGTTGCCCACTGCATCATAGCGTGGTCACCGTCTGAGTTACCAATCGCGAGAACAGGTTTCTTACCGATGATGTGTTGAATGTTTTCCACTTTCCCGGCTTTGTCATCGATCGTAAGGATTTCACCTAACTTAGTCACGGTTGGTTTACCGTCGTTGTAATCGTACTTGTATTTTAGTGCGCTACCAATGATTTGCTCTGCAGGAATGCCGTAGACCTCTGGTGCCCAAACTCGCATGAAGTCCACGCCGCCACCAGATACTATGTAAGTCTTAAAACCATGCTCTTGCAGGTAGGTCACCATTTCGCGCATTGGTTTGTATGTAAGTTCGGTATAAGCTTTGCCAAAGCGTGGATCTTTCGCGACTTTCAGCCAATCGGCGACTTTTTGCTGATATTCCTCTACCGTCATACCACTATGAGTGACCTTGACGATCTCAAGTAGCGCTTTTTCACCGCCTTTGAAGACGCCTTCAATATCGTCATTCAGTACAGATTTAAACGGTTCTTGTGTCTTCCATTCTGGATGGTCTTTTGCCATCAGTTTCACTTCGTCTAGCGCATAGGCCAGCTGGAAGTAGAAAGGCTTCTCTGACCATAATGTACCGTCGTTATCAAATACGGCAATACGGTTTTGCTCAGGGATGAATGTCGATTTTGTTGTATCCAAAGATTGGTCAACGTAGTTCACGATGGCGGTCTTACTCGCCCCATCTTTCCAAGATGGCAGCAAGCTTGGGTCGCAATCTAAAGCCATCGCTGAGAACGATAAACCAGATAAGACTGCAAGGGCACAGATGTGTTTCTTCATATTATTATTTACCTAAGTTTGAATGTATTGTTTGTATACATTTGGGTATAGAGAAGAACAACGTGGATTTAGCCTCTTTCCCTAACCATTTCCCTAACCAAGAGACGTGTTAATTGGTAAGAATGCGCAAAGGGGCAGTAACGTCGCTTCTCATGCTTAATCAGCATCTTTAGCAAGGCGAAGTCCCATGTCCGACATAATTATAGACTGGCTAGCGAAGTCTCGACGGAAATTCTCTGATTCATCAGAATCATAGGCAAAGCTGCCGCCTCGTACGGACTTGTGTGCTAGGCCTGCTTTTTCGTCTTTAGCGTTGTTCGGATTCTCGGTTGGGCCAAAGCGGTAGAAGGTGTCGTCATAAGCATCAATAACGAACTCACCAACGTTGCCTGTCATGTCATACAGACCAAGCTCATTGGGTTGCTTTTGACCAACTGGGTGAGCTTGGTTTTTAGAGTTATCGACGTACCACGCCACATCAGCAATGTTGTTTGAGCCTGCGTAAGTGAAACCTTGGCTCTTGTTACCACCTTTTGCGGCAAACTCCCATTCCGCTTCTGTCGGTAAGCGGTAGTTTTCACCAGTCAGTTCGTTCAACTTCTCAATGAAGTAATTTGCTTGTTGCCAGCTCAAGTTATTAACGGGAATGTTTGCACCTTGGAAGTAACTCATTGAAGAACCCATGACAGATTCGAATAATTCTTGGGTGACCTCGAACTTGGAAATGTAGAAGCCGTCTACCTTTACTTCGCGGGCTGGGGTTTCTGCCTTCTTGGCGGAGTCGCTGTTCGATCCCATGACAAATGAACCGCCTTCCACCAACACCATGTCTTGATCAATGTTGAGCGCGATAGGGTGCGGTGATTGAGTTGCACAACCACTCATTAATACGCTGAATGATAGAATGGAAAGTGCGGTTAACGATTTGCTTTTAAATGATTTCATCAATAGTTTCTCGCCAAAAAAGTCACGATAAATATTAGCAATAAACGCTATGAAAAAAGGTTATAAACGGTATAACAAGCCTCTTGTATCAATGGGATTTATGATTAGGTCATCAAGGTGAGAATGGCACGCTTATGAGCGTTCTCAGCTGCATTTCATAACGAAAAAGGTGACGTATGCACATTACTCAAGGTCCTCAGTTCAACGGTAAAGCCTCTAAGCGTTTACATGTCATGGCAAAGCCTATTGGGGCAGCTTGTAACATTGATTGCACTTACTGCTATTACCTCAGCAAACAGGACTTACTTGAGTACAAAAAAGGCTGCACGCCCGTGATGGATGAAGAGACATTAGAAACCTACATTCGTCAGTACATTGAAGGACAAAATACGCCGGAAATCATCTTCTCTTGGCAGGGTGGTGAACCAACGATGTTGGGCTTGGATTACTTTAAAAAGATTGTTGAGTTTCAATCTAAGTACAAGCCTGAAGGCGTGGTCATTTCTAACGATTTACAAACCAATGGCACGTTGCTCAACGACGATTGGTGTGCATTTCTAAAAGCAAATAACTTTTTGGTCGGTTTGAGTATCGACGGGCCAGAAATGATGCACAACGCTTACCGAACCAACCGCTCAGGACGTGGCACGTTTAACCAAGTGATGAAGGGGGTTGAACTGCTGCACAAACACGAAGTGAAGTTCGCAACACTAACTTGTGTAAACAATCTAACCAGCCGCAATCCTCTTGAGGTGTACCGATTCCTGCGTGATGAAGTGCGTTCTCCACAAATGCAGTTTATTCCCATCGTAGAACAGAAAACGTTCCGTACTACAGCTCCTCAAACATGGGAGCCGCAAGAGCAGCTGAAACAAGGCGACAAGCGTCTTATTCCTGGTCACAAAGACTCTGTGGTTGAGCCATGGTGTGTGGCAGACGAGGCGTGGGGTAACTTCCTTATCGCGATTTTTGATGAGTGGATTCAGCACGATATTGGCAAAGTGTTTGTGCAGTACTTTGAAGCGAGTGTAGAGACTTGGATGGGGCGTAAAAACCCACTTTGTACGCTCGGTGAGATTTGTGGCAAAGGCTTGGCAATGGAACCAAACGGTGATGTTTTCGCTTGTGACCACTACGTTTATCCAGAATACAAGATTGGCAACATCCACCACGAAAAATTAGACACGTTGGCGTATGGTCCTGAGCAACAAAAGTTTGGCTTTGCCAAGACTCGCTCGCTAACCAAGCAATGCCAACAGTGTGATTACCAATTCGCTTGCTACGGCGAGTGTCCGAAAAACCGTTTCATTCGCACCAAAGACGGTGAACCCGGGTTGAACTACCTGTGTGCAGGTTGGAAAAAGTTCTTCTCTCATGCTGATAAGGCAATGGCATACATTCTTCGTGCAACGGGTAACCCTGTGGCACATGGCAAATACAGTGATGCAGTGTTACGCCAACAAGCGGCGAAGCGTCCTGTATTCGAAACCAAATTTTAAGGGGATTGATATGACATTCTCAAAAACGTTATTAGCCATCGCTCTAGGCGTCACCGTAAGCCAATCTGTTGCCGCGCAGGATGAGACCTTGCTGGCACCGGACCAAGTTTCTTCTGCGAGCGTGACAAGTGCTGAGGAAACCCATTCAGCACAGATGTCACCACAGCAAGTGGTTGCGAAGTGGTCTTATCAAGCTCAAGACGTGAAACAGCCAGTAGAAAAGCGCATTGAAGCGTTGCATGAGTTGGCAAAATACCCAAGTCAAAACGCGCTGGTGGCAGTTGCACGCAGCCTTCAAGATCAAGACCCAGCGGTTCGTGAAGCCGCGATTGTCGGAGCAGAACCTTACACGATTGAACATCGCTGGCGCATGATAGAGCCACTATTGAGTGATCCAGAGGCCATGGTCCGTATTACTGCTGCGACCAACTTAGTGCGTGACTTTTCCAACGTGAGCAGCGAGCAACAGCAAACGCTGGAAGCGCCGGTTGCTGAACTGATCAGCTACTTAGAGCACAAGAAAGATGACGGCTCCAAACTGCTGTTAGCGGATGTTTATCGTTGGCACCATGAATGGGATAAAGCGGATAAAATCTATCAAGCTTTGGTGACCAATCAGCCTGAAAATCCACAAATCTGGCTAAGCTTGGCCGACAACTACCGAGCGCAGCAACGCGATGCTGATGCGGTCAAGACGTTGGATTCTGCGATCAAACTTCATCCTGATAATGCGTCTTTGCACTACTCGAAAGCGCTGACACTAGTACGTTTGGATGAGAAGAAGAATGCAGCGACAGAAATCGAAAAAGCGGCCAACATGGCGAAAGATAACAGCTACTACTGGTATCTCAATGGCGTACTGCAAGAAGACTACAACCTAGACAAATCGGTGAAGTCTTTTGAGCAAGCGTATTTGATCTCTGGTGCGCCGGAACAGCTTTATGCGGTTTGCGACATTTATGTTCGTTACGACAACCCGAAAACAGATGAGTGCTTGGGCGAACTAGAGAAAGTCGCACCAAGCTACGTGATTGATCAATTGAAAGAGAAGAAAGGTCAGAAGAACGCCAAAGTAAGCAGCTAAGGTTATTTGGCTCTTTTCCTAAGCTTGTGCCGTTACATAACAGACTGAGAACGGCACATTGAGGCGATTGAACTCCTTGATCCAACGCCATTGGTTATCTTGGAGTTTATCGCCCGGACCTTTCACTTCTATCCATTCAAACTTCCCATCTTTAAATGCAATCAAATCCGGCATACCGTTTCGATAGAGTTTTAGGTCACTTAACTGCACGTTAAACAGTTCGACCAACAGGGCATTAGGGATGTGTTCAAGTGCTAGGGAGATTAGCTCTTCGTTCACGTATGCCCAACTGATGAAGGGATTACTGACCCCAACTTTATCTCGGTATGTATCAAACAACGCCTGTGTATTGCCTTGTTGAACTTGCTCAAGCGCATTGTCGATAAGCTGCTTTCTTTTATCGACAAAATCGGCGTGATACAAATCCAATGGTCGATGTTGATATGCGTTAATGAATGCGCCTTCTATCGGTGCAAAAATCGCATCCCACAAGGTTAAGCCTAACAAGTTGTTGAGCAGGGTATTCTCGGAATAGAAAACGGTCCAACCTAAACTTTCGAAATGCGCTTTGGTTGCCAGCTCCACCCGTTGCTGGGAGAGATCCAATTCGATGTGGTATTCGCTGCATTTTGGCTTGGTGGCTCTCGGGACTTTCAAGCCTTGTTTACGTTTAACGCGTTGTTCGAGCTTCTGTGCCACCTCAAACTCAGAGACATCAATAGGGTGGGTAAGCATATCAGTGACAATGTCACTAAATAATTCGTTTTGTTCTAGCTTGTCGTATATGCGAGCACGACGCTCTCGGCTTGGCGCGAGTGTGGTCGTCTCAAACAGCGCAATTGCCATCTCAAGTTCGTTTATGCGTTCGTAATCACGGGCAATGTCGTTAATCATGTGCTCGCGTTTACGGTCGACGTAGCGATGTTCAACCTGTTCTGGCGTTGCTTCGATAAGAATATCGAGGTTCGCTTTTTGTTTTCTGTCGCATTGCCAATAAAGGTTGGAGAGTTGGCTGAGTTCAATAAGGCGATCGATTTGCTCTCTACTCTCGAAGAATCGACGAGCTTTACTTAACTGGTATTGTTCGAATTGGTGTAAGCCTAAGTCATCAAGCACGAACTGACTGAGGTCTTGATGGGTATTAGCAAAAAACAGCGTCAGCAAAACATCAATCATGTGTGCGGAGTTAAGCTTAATCACCGTGAAATCCAGAGCCTCAAATAGCTCGAAACGCTCTTCATTTAGGCAAGCCACTAATGCTTCTTTCTTGAGGGATCTAGGATGCTCAGGATAGAGAGTGACGATCTCTGGCTTGGTCAGTAGATTCGCTGCTAACTCCTGTATCGTTAGGTCAGGGGAGAGCGAGACAAAATCATGAGTTGCCAATTCATCTAAAGCCGACTGGATGTTCTCAATTTCTTGATAGTTGAGTTTGTCGCTACGAAACCAGCACCCTTTACGGCTGTAAAGACGCACGAGAAGGCACTGTGCAGGCTTGTTTAAGCTACCAAACGCGGATAGCCACTGGTGTTCATCTTGGCTAAGTAAATCGCTGTACCACTCGGTAGCGTGCCGTGTGAGCTTAAAGAAGTTATCGAGATAGTAATCTGGCGCGAGTTCGACGGTGTTTTCCATAACCAACTAACAATAAAAAAGGCTTAACCCATAGGTTAAGCCTTTTTCGAATCAATTTCTGCAGATCTATTAGATAAATAGAACTGGACTGGCGATTAAGCGTTTTTCAGTTGTGCTACTTTCGCTTCAGTCAGTGGCTTAGTGATGAACGCTAGTACGATACACACAGCCATCATTACTGCTGAGATAGTGTACGCAAGACCGTAGCCGTCACCGTTAGTCATTGAGAAACCAACAACAGCTGCACCGATTGCACCACCGATACCCCATGCTGTGTAAAGCACGCCGTAGTTAGTACCGTAGTTCTTCAGACCGTAGAATTCAGCCGTTAGAGTAGGGAATACTGCTAGAAGCGTACCGTAACCTACTGCTGCGATTGCTGTACCGATGATTAGCGTGAACTCAGTTTTGAACGTTGCGAACAGAACCATGTTGATGCCCTGTAGAACGAACGCTAGAAGAAGAGTACGTACGCCACCGATCTTGTCTGCAAGCATACCTGCCGCTACACGACCGCCTGAGTTAAATACCGCAAGGATAGACGCTAGGTAAACCGCGTTTGGTAGGTTCGCTTGAACGCTTGCGATAGTTGTGATGTTACCGATGATCATAAGACCAACAGAAGCTGCGAACGCGTACATGATCCATAGAGAGTAGAACTGTGGCGTTTTAAGCATTGCTTTCCAAGTTAGGTCGTCAGATTTCTTCACAACCTTAGGTGCTTGACCTTCTTTTACTTTAGGCTCTGCTGGCGTGTAATCCGCTGGTGGGTTGTTGATTGTTGCTGCTAGAGGAACAGCGATAGCAAGGATACCAACACCAAGAACTAGGAAGCTCGTTTGGATGCCCATGCTGTCGATCAGTGCAGAAGTCACAGGAGCTAGGTAGATAGCTGCTAGACCGAAACCTGCTGCGATGATGCCGTTAACCATACCTTTCTTAGATGCGTGGAACCACTTCATTGCTGAAGGAGAAAGACACGCGTAACCGAAACCGATACCTGCACCAGTGATCACACCGAAAGTGATGTTCAGCATTAGTGGTGAGTTAACAAAACCAGACGCAATCATGCCTAGACCTGTTAGAACAGTACCTAGGATTAGGATCAAACGTGGACCCATACGGTCTTGAAGAATACCTGCAACAAGAAGACAGATAGAGAAAGTAATAGTTGCAGTCGCGTAAGGTGCAGATGCTTCTGCTGCGCTCCAGCCTGACTCAGTCACTAGTGCTTTGTTGAATACACTCCAAGCATACAGGATGCCAAGACAAAGGTTGATACAGAATCCTGCTAACAGGATGCGCATAGCTTTATCAATCTTGCTCATTTTTGTTCTCAGTAATACCTCTTGGCAGATAGCAAAGAGGGGTCGGTTTAAAGATAGGGTTTACTCAAAATAAGTTTGCGTTTTTCAACACATAACGTAATGAGCGCGGATTATAACCAATAAATGTGTGATTGGAATCTCTTTTTACCCCTACGGCTAAAAATAATTTGAAACATTAAAAATGATTGTAATGAGAGCGTTTTATATATGAAGAAAATGTTGATCTAACGTAAAGAAGCTTTGGTTTGGTAGTGAGATCCTAAGTGAAACAAGGTTGATAGCTCGAACATGGGTGTTTGGCTCACAGTTTAAGCAAAAAGTTTCTAAATGTTTAAGTGTTAATGTTCTGTAACAAAAGTGGCCAAAATAGAGACTGCTTTTTGTAAGTGCAGGATCTAAAGGGTTTATAAATTCGAGAATGTTAACCGCTTGTAATAACTAGATTCGAAAGGGAGGCTTGAACACAAAGTGAGCAAAAAATGTGCTTGTAATTGCTAAATAGATAAGCAAAATAGGGCGCAAAATGAGTTTTCATTAATGAAAGGATGCTTTTCTCTACTTGTAGTGAGGTGACTTATGAAATTGTTCCTATTACTTATGGCTTCTGTTTCTGCAGGTGTCGCATCAGCAGATCACATCCATTCATTCATGCTAGGTCTTTCTATTGCATCGCTTGCAGTAGGTAGCTGCTACTTCTTCGCATTCCGTAGTTCGCGTTTCCCACAGCTTGCTTTGTTCTTACTGATCTGTGGCATGTTATCTAAATTGACGATTACGGTAATTGGCGTGATGTGGGGTATGTCAGCAGAGCTGATTACTTCTCCTATCGTGTTTGCTTTGTCTTACTTGTTCTTCTCATTAGCCGTGACCTACTTGTGGTTCAGCTATCGTCAAAGCATCACTAAGATTCCAGAGCGCTTTAAAGCTGCTTAATCAGCGTCACTTATAGCCGAATACAAAAACGCCAGCGATCATCGCTGGCGTTTTACTTTCTGTGTTTACAGCGTCACAGTAAGCGGTGGCTCTGGTACTTCCAAGAAGCACGCTATCACTCGGTACAATTCGCCTTCTGCAACGGTGATCTGACCGTCAGACTCAATTGCTAAACGACATGCTTTGACGAACAAAATACGCTGTTTAGGATTAAGTTGTAGTAAAAGTTCTAACGCTGCTCGGCTTAATCTCCAGTCTTGGTTAGCGTCTGGCAACTGAGTTTTCGGTAGGCCTAAAGAGGTGAGCGCACTGTTGAAAGCATATTGTGCTTTGTCTTTTTCTGAGTGACTTACCCAGGCTAACTCTCTCAGGAGCCAATGAACACTCTCCATCAATTGCATCAGTGATTTACTCTGGCGAGTAAAAGCAAATGAGGTAAGTAATTGCTTTTCCAGTAAGTTAATGACACACCACTCTCCAAGTGAGTAGTGATTATCGGTTTGGGATAATTCTCGTAGCACTTGGCATAGTCTGTTCTTTTGACCTTCACTGAGTGCTTTGAGGGCTGGGACTGCAAGCTCTAATAGAGGGAGACGCAGATGCGTTGGCAGTTCGTAGTCCAACCACGGTAAAAGTTTTGCGTGTGAAACCATAGGAATGTGACCTTTGATCATCTCACGCTGCACATCACTGCCATCAAAGATCAGCATCAATGCAATAAAGCGAGAGCTGTAGGGCTCACGTGCAATATCGACTAAGTCTTGTGGTAATTGGCTGATGAGCAGTCTACCTGTTTCACTCAACTCCGAAGAAGTTGGCGTTTCGACTGGAGCCTTAAGATCTTGAGAGCCAAAATCGGCATCCGACGCAAACCCACTGACTTGTCCAGTTTCAAACGCTGAAGTTTGGCGCTGACTTCCGCGCGAAAATCTGCCATCCCAACTTGGCTCTATACGGCGAATTCGTTCTTCGAGAGGTGGGTGAGTAGCGAATAAGCCAGTGAAGCCAGACAAACTGCTTTGCCCAAACATCATGTGACTCATTTGGCTACTTGCTTTCGCTTTTAGGCTTGAGCCAGATGCATGACCGCCAATCTTCTTCAGCGCACCTGAAATCCCTTGGTCATTACGAGTAAACTGAACCGCACTCGCGTCCGCCAAGAACTCACGTTGTCGTGAGATAGCTGCTTTGATCATCGAGCCGAATAAAGTACCAACCCAACCGAGCACCAAACACACAATCGCGATCAGCATAATGACAGCGAAGCCTTTATCGGAATCCGAAGAGCTTCTTGATACGCGACTGGTGTGGTGAGTGTTATCTAACACCAAATGACCGAAATGGGCAATGCAAGTGATGCCGAACAGAACACCAATTAGACGTGTGTTCATGCGCATGTCACCGTTTAAGATGTGGCTGAACTCATGAGCAATCACGCCTTGTAATTCATCGCGTGTGAAGGTGTCTAGTGCGCCTTGCGTGACACCGATTACAGCATCATCAATACTCATCCCTGCGGCAAACGCGTTGATACCTCGTTCTTCCTGCATCACATAAACAGGAGGAACGGGAATCCCTGAAGCAATCGACATTTCCTCCACTACGTTAAGAAGTCGCCTGTGTTTGGCATCTATCGTGTTAGAGGAAATCAGCTTGCCACCGATGCTTTCAGCTACGCCTCGGCCGCCGTTCGAAGATAGGTCAGATAGGCGAATCATCGAGCTAATTGCAACGATCAACACGACACCCGCAAAGCACAATAAGACATAGCTAATGGCAGTGTGTTGATTAAATGGCTCACCGGTCACCCCGTAGTAAATACCAATCGATAGGACGCTGACCAAACCCGTGATGAAGAATACCGCTAAGGAAAACAGAAACACCAAAAGCCCGGTACGCTGACGTGCGGTATCTTGATGGTCGAAAAAATCCATTAGAACTCAACCTTTGGCGCTTCTTGGATTGCTTCGCTGTCTGCAAACTCCAGCAACTTACCGTCTTGGAAGCCAAACATATTGGCAAACAAGACTGGTGGGAAAGTCTGTTTGTAAGTGTTGTAGCTGGTAACAGCATCATTGAAAGCTTGGCGAGCAAAAGCGACCTTATTCTCTGTGCTGGTCAGCTCTTCTTGCAGCTGGGTCATGGTTTCGTTGGCTTTCAACTCTGGGTAGGCTTCAACCACGACATTCAACTTACCTAGCGCATTTTGTAGCATGCCTTCTGCTTGTGCCAGTTGGTTAATCGCCGCATCGCTATCTGGCGCATCACTTGCTGCTTTCAAGCCAGAAATAGCCTGGTTACGCGCTTGGATGACACGCTCAAAGGTTTCTTTTTCATGCTCCATGTAACCTTTTGCTGTACTCACTAGGTTTGGGATCAAGTCGTAACGACGTTTTAGCTGAACCTCAATCTGAGCAAAGCTGTTTTTAAAGCGATTACGTAGCGTCACTAGTTTGTTGTAAATGCTGACTGCAAACACCGCGATAAGCAAAATGATGACGATAAAAACAATAAGTGAAGTCATAGTAAGTTCCATTTTGTGAATGTATTCGGACTTTATATAAGTAGTTGAGATATTAAGCAAATTAGACTTACTTATAATGTGCAATGTTTTTCAATTATTGGATGTGTTGCGTATTCAGTACGAGGTGTCAAAGAGAGGAGAAAGGTAATGACGAGGTATATGGAATAGAAATAAAAAAGCCCGACAAAACTGCCGAGCTTTTACGAACTAGATGATTGTGATTAGCACTTATGCCGTCATTGGTACAAGCACCATAGTACCGATGATCACTGTAATCAGACCCGCTAGAACTGGCACTGATGTGCGTTTTACTACCTCAAATGGACTGATGTTTGCCATACCTGAAGTCGCAACGATTACACCAGATACTGGCGAGATAGTACGACCGAGGTTAGATGCTTGAAGCATTGGGATGATTAGGAACGCAGGGTTTAAACCCATCTTCGCAGCCAGTGAAGGAGCAAGTTCTACGAACGCGTAGAATGGTGCGTTACCAGAACCTGTTGCGATTGCCGCTGCAACAGTAAGGCCAGTTAGGAGCAGCATCAGAGCAACGCCGCCTGCACCAGCGTTATCTGCTAGGTGAAGTAGGTTGTCGATTGCACCGATAGACATTAAACCTTGCGCGAATACGCCCGCAGCTACCAACAGCATTACTACGCCTTTGAACGCATCCGCCATGCCCGCGTAACATGAGTCTAGATCTTCAAGAGATTTCTTGCCATCGAACTTGTTCACAACGTAGTGAATAATGGCGCCCAAGAAAATTGAACCAACTACGATGGTGTAAATATCTAGGCTTAGACCAGGGATTGTGCGGCCGTTGAATAGGAATACACCGATGATTGGTAGGAAAGGTAGCACGGCATAAAATGCTGGCGCATCTGCTTCAATTTCAGACACGTCGATTCTCTCCATCGGAGTATTTTCTTTCTTGTCTAGGTATTTGTTCCAGAAGAAGGCCGCCGCTGCCATTACGATGATCGCGCAAATAGAAACAGGAAGTACGGTTTGAACTGCGAACACGTCAAGCGCTAGACCTGATTTTTCTGCAGCGATAACTACGTCACCTGATGTTGGTGAAAGAATGATTGCAGCTGGTGATGCACACACTGCAACTGCTGCTGGGCGAGAGATGCCCATCGCTGTCATCATAGGGAATAGGGTAGCCATCAATAGGACGCCTAGACCTGTTGCTGAACTCACTGCAAGAGACATCAAACATGCCACGATGTAAGCCGCTACCAAAAGGACGTATGGAGACTTGATAACAGAAAGCGGTTTAGAGAACTGTTTTACTACTACATTGTTTGCGCCGATGTGCGTCATGTAAGACGCGAAACCGCAAAGTAGCATGATTTGCATGCCAAGACCGCCACCACGGTATTGAAGCATGTATTTTACGTACTCTAGTGCGTCCGTCACCATATTACCCGTTGAGGTTACTTTTGATGGCAGAACGTCATGGCCAAGAATGCCAGTCATAAGAAGCAAACTAATACCTGCGGTTAATAACACGCCAGCGGCTTTGTAGCCTTTGACGATGAAATAACCCACAGCAATGGTCACTGCTAAGCCAATTAAGAGCTCTAACATAGGGTTGTCTCCAAAAATTATGAACAAAAGAAAGAAACTGTTTCAGTTTATGTCTGGGAATTTACAGAATTCTTTCCTGTGGCACGAGACTAAATTAGAGCTAGCATGATCTAAAACAAATATTAGATTAATAAATAACTGCATTGGATTATCTTGTTCAAATTACGTTTCGTAGGTGTTATCTACTGGTATTTCTGATTTTAATGAAACGAAAATGCGAACGGTTTGTTGAATGAATATTGTACGGAATGATTAAAAAGTGGGAAAAGCAATAGTTCGAGCTGGATCACGTTAAAGAAGCTTGGTTGAATAAAAAAGCTCCGAATGAACGGAGCTTTTGTTTAGGTGTATTAGTTTAGACGTCTTTATATTGAAGCGCGAGTTGCACGTTATGCGTAGCGTCGAACTAAGAGGTTCCAACTGCGTTGTTGACGTTCAAATTCTTCCTTAATTTGTTCGTATTTCAGCTTTGATACTGAACGTTCGTACTTTTTCACTACCGTTGCTGTTTTCTCACCCAACACTTCTTTACGTGCTTCATAATATTCTTGCATGTGGTGTACGAGTGCATCGAATTCCTTCTGAAGCTGATCTCTAATCGATTGGCTGTTTGGCTTACTCTCTAGTTTCTCTTTGGCTTTCTTCAGTAATTGAGTTGCTCGTGCTTTCTCAATACGAAATGTCGAAGTCGTGCGAAGTTTCGTCGTCAAACCTAACCAAGAGCATGATTTTATTAGCCATTTGGTTGGATCGTAGTGCCACCAGTAGACGCCATTACGGTAATCGTTCTCAAAGATGTGGTGGAAGTTATGATAGCCCTCACCAAAGGTAAAGAATGCCAAAATGCCGTTATCGCGAGCGGTGTTTTTGTCGGTGAAAGTCTGCTTGCCCCAAATGTGTGCCAATGAGTTGATAAAGAAAGTGGTGTGATGGCTCAAGAACAGACGAGCTGCACCGACAATTAGGAACATTCCCCAGATATCGCCGTAGATAAGCCCAAGAGCCAGTGGGAAACCAATGTTCGTTGCGATAGCCAAAGGGACATAATATTTGTGCTGCCACGCGACGATTTTGTCGCGCTTCAAATCGCGACAATTGGTGTACTCGTTTTCCTTTGAATGATTGTAGTCACGAAGCATCCAACCAATATGTGAATACCAAAAACCGCGCTTAGCTGAGTAGGGGTCTTTGTCGTTGTCATCGACATGTTTGTGGTGAACTCGATGATCAGATGACCAATGCATAGCACTGTTTTGTAGAGAGAAAGCACCACCGATAGCAAAGATGAATCGTAAAACTGGGTGAGCTTCGTAGGTTTTGTGACTCCAAAGGCGGTGATAGCCCGCTGTAATAGAGAGGTTGGTGAAACTAAAGGCGATAATGCCCCAGATCAGATGTTCCCAACCTAAACCGTAGCGGTATGCATACCAAGGTAGTACAACAAAGGTGAGAATGAAACTGGCAGAAAATATCAAAATATTCAACCAGATGAGTGGTGGTTTATTATGCTTCACAATGTGTCCCTAACTTTGAGCTAACAACTGTACGCTAGAATATCAGCGTACACGTGTAAGTCAAATCATAGTTATTTGACTTTGTTTCGATATGTGACAGTTCTATCACTAAAAGAAATGTCGCATTATTGGCAGCTTAGAGTGGGATATTTTGCTTTTAAATGAATAATGAGTAGTATTAATCAATGAGCTGAGGCGTTAGGTTTGAAGTATCTACCAATAATTAGCGGTATATGAGGTGGAAAATGCCAACGCTAGCTAGAGAAGCAATAGAAAACATAGGAATACGTAATGGAATTACGAGTAGCGGAATATAAGGATTATGAACGCATAGCGCAGTTACATGCGGACAGTTGGAAGCGTCACTACCGTGGTGTTTTGAGTGACAGTTACTTAGATAGTGAAGCCATCGACGACAAATTGTTGATATGGCAAACACGCTTAACCAATCCACCATTTAACCAACATATCGTTTTAGCCGAAGAGGGCGGTCTTCTTCTTGGTTTTGTTTGTGTGTTTGGCAATCACGACTTTGAGCGTGGTAGTTTTATTGAGGCTTTGCATGTTGATGATGGCTATCGCGGTCGTGGGATAGGAAAGCAGCTTTTGTTAGCTGTTGCTGAGTGGCATCAACAATACTTTAAAGACAGCGGCCTTTACTTGGAGGTCGTGTCTGAAAATACGCAAGCAGTCGAGTTCTATCGACATCTTGGTGGTCAGGAATGTAAAGAGCGAAACTGGCGAGCTCCAGGCGGCAGTGAAGTATTAGAGAAAGTGTTTCGATGGACGAATGCTCAGTCATTAGTGTCTGGGATAGAAGAGCACGTCGTTTACTCCTGATTCTTAAGAGTATTACCCCAACAATAAAGCAGCCAAGAGCTGCTTTTTTTGTTTCTCTCATCTATTATTTCGGCTTAAAAAGCACTCAAATAAACAATAGATCTCAAATAGAAAACATGTGTCACAAACAAAAGAAAGATCGCTGCGCTGCATCACTGTATTAACTGATATATAATTAGTTCTAGAGTTGTTATGTCTATAATTTCAATAAAATAGGTTTAAATGGGTCGTTGGCACGATAGTATGGATGCATTGCGTAAGGTATACCAGTATGCAGAGCCGAATCTGACGTTAGTTGGTTGGATGGGGTTTGTTGGCTTTCCGACGTACTTTATTGTATGGGAGTACTTGTTCCCACAGCCATACGAAAACTTACCACTGCGCTTGTTTTGCTCACTTCTATTTCTCGGGATTATCGTTAGAAACAAATTAAGCTCTCGCCTAAAAGCGAACATGCATTGGTACTATCAGTTTGCTATAACCCTTTGCTTACCGTTTTTCTTTTTCTATATGTTGCTGATGAATGATTGGTCCAATGTTTGGGTTATGTCATTTATGTCGGCGATTTTTTTGCATATCCTTTTGGTCCATATCACTCGAGTGATGTTTATCCAAACGTTCGTCGGGGTTTTTCTGGCTACGTTTTTTGCGTGGGCCTCGAAAGGGTTTCACCTGCATATAACGATGGATTGGACACATGTTCCGATCTTTTTGTTTATCTATCTTTTCGGCAATCTATTTTATTTTAGAAACCAAGTTGAACATGAAGCGAAAGTATCCATAGCTAAGTCATTTGGAGCGGGGATTGCTCACGAAATGCGTAACCCGTTAAGCGGGCTTTGCTCTTCCATCGATGTGATGCAGTCAATTATTCCAGATCCAAAACAAGAGAAAAAAGACACTTATCAACTGTCCATTGAAGATATTGAGTTATTGCGCGAGATTAGCGATGACGCAATGAAAATGATTCAGTCAGGTAATGAGACTATCGATTTGTTGCTGACATCAATAGACGAGAATAGAGTTTCTCGCGCTACCTTTAAAAAGCATAATGTCCAACAAGTGATTGAAAATGCAATTGAAAGTTTCAGCTACAAGCGAGCGTCAGATAGGGCGGCAATATCAATCGATATCCGGAGTGGCTTTGACTTTTTAGGTAGTGACACTTTGTTAAAGTACGTAGTTTACAACCTATTTAAAAATGCATTTCATCATCGCAGTTCAGAAGACTTCCATATTCACGTGACCGTTGAGTCGAACGATAATGCCAACCGTATTGTTGTTACTGATAATGGGGCTGGGATCTCGGTTGATGCTCTTGAAAACATTTTTAGGGACTTCTATACAACCGGTAAATCTGGAAATTATGGGCTTGGCTTACCATTTTGTAAGAAGGTCATGCGCTCCTTCGGTGGTGATATTAAATGTGTCTCTGAGCTTGGAGAGTGGTCTCAATTTACGCTGACATTTCCTCTTCTTAATTCGCCAGTAGTAGAAGAAATAAAGGATGAGTTAATCAAGTTGAAATCAGTAGTGTTGATATCTAACCAAAAGATCCTGGTGAGTAAGGCGACAGAATTAAGTCGTCATATGGGGTTTCAGTTTGATGTTATTAACACGTTGGATGTATTCAATAAGAAAGAGTACGAGTTCGAGTATGACGTGATTTTTGTCGACCTTGAAAGTATTGATATCCGCGGAACACAGCTGGATAGAATTGAATCACTTCTATCATTTACAGAAGGGCGAATTGTTTACTTATTCCAGCAGCATTCACCATCTCGTCCAATTAAGGCTGGTTATTTCCCTATCTGGATGGAGACTCAAGCTTGGTTACTAAACACTTACACGACTATCGAACGGTTATTGTTTGATGTTGATTATGAGTCTGCTGCGGCCCCTATTAGAGAAATAGAGCACGATAACAGAAGGACTATCATGGTCGTTGACGATAACGAATCGCTACGAAAGTTCACCGCGTTGTTGTTAGAAAAGCAGGGGTTTGATGTTATTCAGAAAGAAGATGGCGAACAAGCACTGGAAGCTTTGAGTTCTGAAAGTATTGATTTAATTTTAATGGATATTGAAATGCCAGTGATGGATGGGATTGAAACATCGCGCAAGATTCGTAGTTCGAAGTGTGCTTACTCGACGATTCCAATTATTGCACATACAGGTGATAGCTCACCGGTGACACTTGAAAAGATAGAGTCATCAGGCATGTCTGATTTTATCGTCAAGCCAGCTGATAAAGCTCGATTGTTTGACAAAATTGCTCATTGGATATAGAGCTCAGCGAACTGAGCTCCGAGTTTATTTGTACTAAAACAGTTGTTTAGACAAATTCTAGTTCAGGGTTATTGAAAGCCTTTTCGCACACGGCCAATACGTGTTCGACTTGAGCTGTTGTGATATCAGCGTTGATAGAAAAACGAATGATATTCTTGTTTTTTCCTGTAGCTGGTCGACAGAAAACGGCTCCAAATACATCATGTTCCTCTAGAAAATCTCTCACTTTTTCCGTGTTCTCTTCGCTTCCACATTCCAAAGCAATGATCTGTGATTCACTACGAATCTGAAATCCAATCTGCTTTAGTCCGGTTCTTAAAGATGATGAACGTGCAAACAAAGCTTTTCGTTTGTCATCCGCACTTTTAATAACGTTCAGCGTAGATTCCAAGCGGACAACTTCTTGAGGAAGAATTGTCGAGCTAAAAATAGCAGGATACGCAACAAACGGGAGCGATTGAGATAGCTTTTGCGGGCCCAAGATTGCGCCTGCCCGATAAGCAAATGTTTTGGCTAAGCTAACCGTAATGAAATCTACTTTACTCGTTAAACCAAGGGCTTTTACTAGCCCGGCTCCTGCAGGGCCATGTGTACCTAATGAATGTGACTCATCGACGATAAGAGCGCAGTTTGATTCAGAAGCAATTTCGTAGATTGTTTCGAGGGGTGCTATGGTTCCAATAGTGCTGTAAATAGAATCAACGATAATAATACCCTCACCGTGTCGCTTGATTTGCTTTTGGAGGTGGTTCATGTTGTTGTGCATGAACGGGTGAATTTCAGCTCCGGCGATACGAGCTCCCTCCCACAATGACATGTGGGCGAAGAAGTCGATATAGACAGGAGTTTGTGGTGCACATATCGTTTGTAATAAGCCAACATTTGCAGCCCAACCTGATTGGGACAATAAACAACTTTCCATTCCCGTAAAATCAGCAAGTTGCTGTTCAAATTTAGGCTTAGATTGTTCATCTTGTAAGAAAATTGCTGACATTACGACGTTATCATCATCTTCTGATATAGCGTGCTGGTGGTCAGATTGGATCTGTCGGTTGCTTGACAAGGATAGGTAGTCATTACTTTGCATCACCACTGAACTATCCGTTGGGCGTTTTCCTAGTACAAGGTGTTTTTTGTTTTGATTTTTTGCTATTAAATCATGGATGTAAAAGTCCAGACGCTCCTCAACAAAGGAAGGAAGTGGTTTTATTTTAGCTTTGTCACTCATAATATACTCTCTTCGTTATACAGAAAACGTCAGCGCTGACACTGTGTATGATCCGTATTGTGAGAGAAGTGTCATTATCCAAGTTGCATAAGTTTGAGAGCCCATGCAAACTCAATATTTAAGGCTTTAACTATGCTAAATCGCATATAGGCTTGTGGGGATGCAATCTACTTATACAGGCAGTCTAAGGTGACTTTTTGAGGCCAGATAGGCGAACCGGTTAGTGCTGATTTTGGGTTTCATAGTGACAAAAAAAGCGCGATGACTCGCGCTTTTAATTGTATTTGAGAGTGTTTTTATCGCTTATTACGAAGGTAACGCTTACGACGCTCTTCTTTACGTTTCGCTTTCTCTTCTTCTTTACGAGCGGTTTCGATTTCTACTTCGATTAGCTCTTGAGTAATCATCTCTGGTAGCTCAAGAGTAATTTGACCCAGTGTGCCTTGACGAAGTTCGTGAAGAAGGATTTCCGATACTTTATGAAGATCGACACGACCGCCAGCACGCAATGCACCACGACGACGACCGATCTCTTCCATCATCTCGATATCCGATTGTGGCAGTTCGTCGATTTGGTAACGCTCTTTTAGCTTTTCAGGGTAGTGAGCCGCTAGGTATTCCACAGTGTAGAAGGCTACTTCATCGTATTCCATTGCGGTGTCCTTTACCGCGCCAGTTGCAGCAAGACGGAAGCCACTGTGTGGATTTTCTACTTTTGGCCATAGAATCCCCGGAGTGTCAGAAAGAACGATACCATTTTGAAGGTTAATACGTTGCTGACGACGTGTAACCGCTGGTTGGTTGCCTGTCACTGCAATGGTACGGCCCGCAAGTGTATTGATAATGGTCGACTTCCCAACATTAGGGATGCCCATGATCATGGTGCGGATGTTTTTGCCGATTTCTTCGCGATGCGGAGCAAGTTTACGTACCAACTCCATAATTTTTTGGACTTCAGACTGTTGAGAGGTAGTAATGGCAATTGCTTTTACGTTGTGCTCTTTCTCGAAGTGGTCAATCCAAACTTGAGTCAACTCCGGATCTGCAAGATCGCGTTTGTTAAGCACTTTTACTACAGGCTTATCTCCTTTGAGCTCCGCAATCATAGGGTTTTCACTACTAAAAGGGATACGAGCATCAAGCACTTCAATAATGACATCAATTTGAGGGATCGCTTCTGCAATCTCTTTTTGGGCTTTATGCATGTGGCCCGGAAACCACTGGATAGAGTTGTTAACCATTTGAACAAGTGCCTTAGTGTATTATGTTTTCTTTATCAAGTAAGGAGATATATGAAGTTATTTGATGTACTTGACGGTTGAAGCAGAGGTTGTAATGACAACTGATAATAGCATGAAATAGACCTTGTGCATTGTGTATCTTGCCAAAACATGGAACTTAAAGGCCGGGCGGGAACAGCCAGCCTCAGTGGATAACGGTAAATATGACATCTAAAAACTGAATTCATTACCTCAATTAAAAATGTGTCAGCATTACGAAAGTTGGGTGTAGGTCATAGAGGATAACAATGTAGGCGCTTTCCTACATTTTGTTTTTAGTACTTTAAAATCAGCACTTTAACCATTGTATTGGCTTTTGGTGAGTTTGACATTTTCGCTGAGGAATTTAGCCTGACCTCCCAAGTCGTGGAAGTTAGCATGTCAAAATTCTTATTGAAAGTAATTACTTTAGTTGTTGTGTTGTATGCCTCAATGTGTTCAGCCAGTGTAACTGCGAAGACGCAACCGAAACAGGTGATAACGATTGGAGTTATCGCTCACGAATCAGATGGTTCTGATAGTGAAGTACAAGTTGGTCCGTTCTATGGTATCAATCTCGATTACTTAACTAACATAGCAAAAGTCCTCAACCTCCAACTGGAGCGTCGTACCTACGCTACTATTCCAGCTCTTCTTGGTGATATTGAGAAAGGGAAGATTGATGGCGCTGTTGGATTTAGCAAAACACCTGAACGAGAGAAGCGTTTCGCATTTTCCGAGCCGTTTTTCTCAAGCACGATAGCTGTTTGGTACAGAGAGGACCGTTATCATCGACGCGATCCGCGAGAGCTAAAATGGGTATGCGCCGTAGGAACGGTTTACTGTAGCTATTTGAGGGATATTGGCGCGACTGACATACATGAAGTCGAAAACCGCATTGTTGCTTTTGATGAAGTTAGGCAGGGGCGTGCAAATGCCTTAGTTTCTACTTATGTAGCTATAAACCAATACCTCGATCAAAACGATATTGTCAACGGAGTAGTTGAAGTTCCTAGCTGGTTAAATAGCGAAGAAGTTCGATTTATCGCCTCGAAAGATAGTCAGCAACTAATAGACAAAATAGACAAAATACTTAAGTGGGAACGTGACGGTAAAAATATACGTTCTGTTGCGTCTAAAAACCCCTATCACGTCAACGATAAGCTATTATCGGACTTTAGGCATGATCTTGAAAGAGATCAGAAGATTACATACAGCAGTAGTGAAGAGGCGTTCCCTTTCCTATTTAGAAATTCGCACTCAGGTCGTCTAGAAGGCTTTTTACCGGACTTTATTGACTTAATTCAATCTCGTACAGGGTTACAACTCCAATACGTAGAGCCAAAAAGCAGTTTGAATAGTGGACTGACTGCCTTTAGTGCGAACTTGGTGCCAGTTGTTTATGTGGAGAATCCCCGTTCTTCAGATTGGTTGATTACAAAGCCATTTATGAACAGTAAGTTTGTCTCTGTCGAGTCTGTTGATTCTATACCTCGTCCTTCACATCGGAGAGCCAATGCGGGCATCTTGATGAGCTTAAAAAAACAGGGATTAGTTAACCTTGATTCTTGGAAGGAAGAGCGCTTTGTACGATATGAGAACCTAAAGAAGTTGTTTAGTGACCTAAAAGCCGGAGTTATTGATGTTGCATATGTTCCCGATGACATCATTCATAGCCTAATTGCACAAGACAATATTGACGGTTTGCACATCAATGAAAGTGATATTCTAACCTTGTCCATTTCATTTGCTGTTTCAAATAACGATACAAAGCTAAAGAAACTTCTAGATAGCATAATTGATACAATAGATGCCAAAGAAATAGAAAAGTTGAATCGTTCCTATCGTAATTTTAACCTTACCTATGGTTACGATGAAGAAGAAATATTCACGATAGTATTATTTGTCGCAGTAATTTTTGGAGTGTTATTAGCGACGATCTATTTTGTTTTAGCTCACTTCAAGTTGAAGGTAAACCTTGCAGAATTGAATGCGACGAATGAAGAAAAGGAAAAACAGTGGTTAATGGAGATAATTCAAGAAATTAATAGCATTGTATTCATTCATAGCGAAGATAATCAAGTTCAAATGACTAATTGTACTTTGTATCAGAATAATCAATGTAGTGGATGTACAATTAAAGATAGTAAAAGCAAAAACTGCCTAGTAGATAATGCACTGGAATTACAGCAAGTATTATCGGGTAAGCGCATATACGACACCAGAGCTTCGAGTGAATGTCAATTAGGAGTTTCATACGTATATAGAGAGCGGAAAAGTATTTATTTCCCTAGCAGCAAACAAAGTTTTGTCCTTACAGTTTTACAAGATATTACAGAACACAAAGAAAGAGAGAGTGCGTTACTTGATGCCCAAGAAAAAGCACAGGCAGCAGTGAGAGCTCGAGAGAATTTCTTAGCGACGATGAGTCATGAACTAAGAACCCCTCTATCTGCTGCACATGGTTTACTTGATTTACTCGCGAGGAAGACAAACGATGACTCGAGTGATGAGCTGATTACGCAGGCAATGCGCTCACTTAACCACCTTAACATATTAGTTGATGAGGTCCTTGATTATTCTAAGCTGGAGGCTGGCCAACTAAAAGTAACGCCAGAAAGAACCAACGTCATGACGACACTATGTGATGTTATTAGAAGCTTTGAGGCTAAAGCAAACAGTAAAGGGCTAGATTATAGAGTAACCTTCAAGCCGCTCGCCAACCCTTGGTTAAGACTAGACTCAGTTCGTTTGACTCAAATTGCCACCAACCTTATTTCTAACGCTGTGAAGTTCACAACAGAAGGGGAAGTAAGTGTGAGTATCAACAGCGACGATAAGCAATTGATATTGAAGGTCGCTGATACTGGTATTGGAATGAAGGATGAGCAATTAGCCGGAATTTTACAGCCTTTTGTCCAGGCTGATGATTCCATTACGAGGAAATATGGTGGTACAGGGTTAGGCTTAAGCATCGTGGATCGGCTTGTTGAATGCATGGGGGGAGATCTTAATATCACTTCTCATTTCGGCTTAGGTACAACGATTGTTGTGAGGTTGCCAATTGAATACTGTGCCGGAGACATGCCAATACGAGTTAACTATAGTTATGCCTCCCATCTGCCCACTTCAATAAGTGACTGGTGCAGAGTGTGGGGAATGACATTAACAGATGTGAATCCAAATTTGACGGGTAAATATACTACTGAAGGTAAGCTTGAAGCATTGAACCTTTTATGTGGGAGCAACAATGAGTGTGACCTTAACCAATCAGAACTTAAATACCCTGACATGTTACTGTCATTATTGACTCAAGATTGTACTCCGAGAACTACCAGACGGGATTTATCACCTGTTATGCCGTCGAATAACGGAATAATACTGGTAGCAGAAGATAATCCCATTAATCAAAGTGTAATTAACATGCAGTTAAGAGAACTTGGTATTACGCCTATCATTGTAAATAATGGGGTAGAGGCTTGGGAATTTATCAAAGGAAATGATCAAGTAACTTTAGTGTTGACTGATTTTCACATGCCAGAAATGGATGGATTTGAGCTGGTTGCAAAGCTTAAATCAACACCAAAACTTAATTCTATTCCAATCGTAGGCATTACTGCGGAAGATTCTCGCCTCGCGGATGAACGTGCAAAAAAAATTGGTATAGATGACATATTATATAAACCATATGATCTAGAAGACTTACGTCTAAAGCTATTGTTATATTTAAATAAAGACGGGGTGAGTGAATTCCCTCAATGGATTTCAAAGTTTAAATTAGATGATGTTAATGAGATTGCTGTTGTATTTAAACATTCAATGAAAAAGGATGTGGAACAATTAGAACTAGCGGATGGTATTCATGAGAAAAAACGTATTATCCATAGAATGAAAGGTGCGTTAGGTGCAATCGGTATAAAGGAAATATTAAGTATAATAATTGATTTAGAAAGCTTGGATGAAAACGAGTTTGACAAAAGAGTAATTGGATTAATAAATAAAATTAAGCATGAAGTAGACCTAGTAGACCATTGGATTGAAGCTCATGAATGAACCAATTAAAGCGATAGTAATCGACGATCATCTATTGCAAATTACATTGTTGAAACAAATCCTAACAAGAAACGACGTTATGGTAGAGGCATTCGATAATGTGGATGATGCCATGGCTTATGTAAATCGCTCACATGCCGACATTATATTTTGTGATCTCCAAATGCCAAATAAAGATGGTATTGACATGATGGAGATGCTTGATGACATTGGTTTTCGAGGTAATGTCGTTTTGGTTAGTGCTATGGATGTTACTATTATTAGTGCAGTCCGGGCGATGTGTGAAGGGTTTAGTTTCGAGGTTCTTGGGAAGCTACTAAAACCATATGAAGAGTCTCAAGTTGTCGACATACTGCATCGATTAACCAACAAAGATGTCAACAGTCCCACTTTTAATAGACAAATTTTAGTGCAAGACCAAGAGTTTTTGTTTGCTCTAGCAGAAGGGAGAATTAAAAATTACTATCAACCGCTAGTTGATGCCAAGTCGGGTAACGTAATTGGTTACGAAGCATTGGCTCGCTGGTTTCATCCTATATATGGAGTCTTGCCCCCCTACATATTTCTAAATATGGTAGAACGCTGTCACTTGTCCAATGAATTGTTTGAAGCAGTATTTAGCAACGCATTGTATGACATTAAAAATCGGGGATTAATGCACAGAATTTCTCTAAACGTTGATCATGCAAACTTAGAAGATTCTGACTTTGCTAACCAATTTATAACGAGATGTAACCAAAACGACATTAGCCCTGATCGCTTCACAATAGAGATTACTGAAAGAGATACATTTAAAACTAGTGCCGCGTTGTATAAAAACTTACTTAAGCTAAGGATGAATGGTGTAATAATAAGTATTGATGATTTTGGAACAGGGTCCTCTTCTTTTGAAAAGCTTGCTCAACTGCCCTTTAATGAACTAAAAATTGATCGTTCATTCATTCAAGGTATAGATGATGACCCAAAGAAAAAAAATATTGTATTAGCGATTTGCGCGCTAGCAAAAAGTTTAAATATAAGTGTTGTTGCTGAGGGGGTGGAAGACGAGATTACTATGATGGTTGTGCGCCAATATACGATCGATGTTTGCCAAGGATATTACATCGACAAACCAATGCCTATGGAAGCCATAACAATATTGAAAGAAGAAAGATGAATAAATTAAACTGTTTGATTTTTGATGACCATCCTCTTGTTTGTATCGCTATAAAATCTTTAGTTGAAGATCTAGGCGTCTCAGATACGGTAATGAGTGCCACTTGCTCGAAAGATGCACTAAAAAAGATTAAAGATGACGATATCGGCTTGCTCATTTTGGATGTGAATTTAGCAGATTGCGACGGGTATGATTTTTACAAACGAATTAAGTCTCATGGTTATAGAGGTAAGGTCATCTTCTTTTCTGCCGAAACGAGTCATATGTACAGTCAAATGGCTTTTAGAACCGGTGCTGATGGATATGTGTGCAAGTCAGAAAACCACGAGACATTAAAAGATGCTATTGAGGCGGTGACTAAAGGATATTCCTTCTTCAAATTTAAGCAAACTGTTTTCGAAAACTCAAACTTTCCTTCATTGTCAAATCGTGAAAATGCCGTAATGAAGTTGCTGCTACAAGGGAAGAGCAATAGAGAGATTGCCGACGTCCTCTCAATTAGTGATAAAACGGTAAGCACATATAAGAGAAGGGTTCTCGATAAGTTTAACGTTACGAACTTGATCGAACTAATGAAAGCTGCCGAAATGGATTAGCTTTAAAGAAGGTTAGAGTAACTCTTAGTATGTAAACTTTCGATAGCCTTTTGATATGGGTAATCTAGTATGCCTCATGTAGATCCTAAGTGGCTAAGAGTTTAAGGTGAGGCTACAAAATTTCCCCCCAAGTCAATTGGTGGAGGTTGTTGTGAGATGAAGCTATAACATTCAACATACGTATCAGATAATTATATGAAAAGTTTGATTAGAGACAGTAAGTGGTGTAGTAATCAAGAGCTAACATTGAAACGTTATCATTAAATTAGAACACTGTATTTCGTTTTCTAACTCTGGAGTGCTGGACTGTGAATAGAGAGATTGATCTAAACCTTTTGCGAGTACTTGTTTTGCTAGAACGTCACCGTCAATTGAAACCAGTTGCTAAAACCCTAGGTAAAAGTGAAGCCTCAATTAGCAAATATCTTACCCGCCTACGGGCACAACTAGGCGATGAACTGTTTATTCGACATGCGCATCATTTTGAGTCTACGGATTATTTAAAGCGTAAATTGCCACAGATTGAAGAGGCGTTAGATACGCTCAACGCTTGTTTGGCTAAAAGTGAATTTGATCCGTTCTCTTATGACAAAAAGCTCTCGATAGCGTTACCTCAATCAGCACAGTATGGATTTGGCCACAAGTTGTTGGATGATCTAGTGAGGGTATTTCCTAATGCCAATATTCACATAGGGAGTATATTAGATCACTCTGCCAAAGATCTTCTTGAAGAACGAGTTGATGTTCAAATGCATTATTTTAATGAGGAATACCCGAAAACAATCTACCAAAAGTTTATTGGCTATGCCCCAGCGGCGATTATTGTTCCAAGTGAGCTAGGCGTGCTCGAATTTAAAAAGGCGATGGAGTTACGGTTTATACTATTAGAAGTGGTTGGAGGCAAGGACAGAGAGCAGGTAACTGAACAAATATTAACTAGGAATGGATTTAATATTAACTGTATAGCAACTATTGGTAATATTAGTAGTTTATTAAAAGCAGCAAAGAGTTGCGGAGCTGCAACCGTTTTGCACGAATTTCATCGTCCTATTGATGGTTTCGACTTTATCCCTATACCCGAAGAGCTATACCAAGAGGGGCGACCAAGAGTTGTTGTTCAAATGAAGCAGACTCACAAACATAACGCGATGCATCAGTTGTTAACCGACGCTATCGCGAAATATATAAAATGTTAATAATGAAAGTATTCACTACTTGAGGTTGGAACTGTATTTAGTAACTCAACGAGCGAATTCGCATGGTACTTTTTTAATATGCGGGACTTATAGGTACTGACTGTTTTTGCGCTTAATGATAGTTGTTCTGCGACCTTTTTATTTGAGTAACCTTGCGCTAAGTATTGGAAAACCATAGCTTCTCTAGATGAAAGGCTAGCATCACTTGAAGGTAAATTTTGTGTAGCTTTAAATATAGAATAACCACGAGAAATGCTAACTAGCGCGTCCATTATCGTTTCTTTGGATTCATTTTTATTCAAAAAACCGCTTGCCCCTAGCTCAAAGGCGGCTCTAGATAGGCTTGTGTAATCGCGACAGGATACGAATAGTAGCTTCCCTCTGTATCCTGAAGCAAGGATGCTCTCGGCTAAACGTAGCCCATCCCTATCTCCAACCACTACATCCAAAATCACCAAATCAATAGGTTTGTTGCGGACTAAATCCATAATATCTACAGGATCAGTGGTCTCCATTACATGAGCATATGGAAAAGCGGTTTTAATGAGTGATGATAGAGCCTCACTATACAAAGGTTGATTATCGATAATTAGAGCATTATTCATTGTGACACCTCACATTATATTTGTGTTTCAGTTGCCTCCGTTCAACTCCAATTTGTATTACTATTGTAGGAAAAAACTTTCGTGAGGATAGTAAATTGACTATTTCTAAATTTGAAATTCAGTGTCTTATAAATGAGATGTGTTCTATGTCACATTGAGTTCATAAAAAATCACATTTATGTTAAATTTTGGTTTTTTATTCATTTCACCAAGCTACAATAATCATAATAATTAATGTTACTATTAAGACTGCTACTTCTAAGTAATATTCTATAATCATAATTTTCCTTTATTTTTCAAGATAAGATAGATATCGCTAATGATATTCACCATAATGATTATGATAAAGTACAATCACCAAAAATTTAGCTTGGTTGTACTAAATTTTATTGGACTTGAATTATATTGCTGGTTTCTATATGTAAAGCATTGTCGGCAAAAATGCTTTACATATAGAAAATAAACTGGTGGGGGAATATTATATATTTCATCGTACTTTAATATTATTTCTAATCTATTTGCTCTGATCTTTACAAAAAAACTAGATTTTTCTTTAATAATTCATTTGTCATGATTTTAATATAACATATCATTAATCCTTTTTTAATAAGTTTACAATATGATTGTCTGAGGTTATTTCTTCCTTTGCTAAGTCGAACAAACTTGACGTTGCAGTCGAATTCTATTTTGAATCCCCGACAAAATACTGTATTTATATCACACCTTATCTCTCAAATTCGCTTCGGAGTGCGGGTGATTAGAAACTCATCTATAGACTTGCCCTTATCCAGCTGATCTTGTATCGCTCTTGGGGTGCGTCCCTGACCTGTCCATGTTTTTTCTTGCCCTCTGCAATCTATATACCTGTATTTTGCAGGGCGAGGCAAGCGGCTGGTTTTAGGTTTTTCTGCTTCCAGTTCAGATAATACACAAAGCAAATCGGTGGTTCTTAAATTACTCGCTTGGATCTGCTTGGCAATTTGAGATATTTTAAGGCTTAGCTCATCTAGTTTTACCTTTTTAGCGTATTCAATTCTTCGCCGCTCTTCCACAATCAACTCTAGTTTGCTAAAAGCTTCTAACAATTGCTTAGTCGATAATTCACGGCAGTTGGCCCTTAACAAACGCAGGTTCAAAAAATCTCTTTTTAGTAGCCTTGTCATTGTTCAATAGAATCCTTTTTTGATAACTATTTAGAAAGTAAGGTGTACATATGTTCAGACGTAGAATATCACATGAAGATGTAGATTGATGTTTTGTGATGCTAAGAGCTTTGTGGGATTATTCTTGTTTTCATGTCAGCGCTGTACTAGCGGGTTTTTTAATAATTTTATCTTTTATTATTTTTTGAATTATGCTAGTTAGGTAAATTAATTTTATTTATTCCTTAACCTACCGACTTTAGTAGATTATTAGCTGATTTATGTTTCTCCGTAAATATTTGATACCGTTTGACTCAATAATTGCGTTTTATTAATTTAAAAGATATATAAAAGTTCTTTACTTTCAATCTTGCTATGGTAACTATATGACTATAACATTAAATATAAGAGTATGCGCTTTGTTGTTAATTAGAGTTGTAAGAATAAATCAAACATTATCTAACGCTTGCTGATATCTTTCGTGAGAAAATTTAGTTTGGTTAAAGTATTCAAAGGAGGTGAGTAAGACTTTTGGAGAATGGTGTGTAGGAATATTCCTAAATTTGATGCTTTTTTAAAGTCGTAATAACTTTAAATGAATAAACTATGTAACATTGCTCAGGCAATACAGGCACAGTTTGCTTTAAATAAGGATCATTATATGAATTTCCATTATCCCAGATTATATTTCGTGATAATGAAATATATTAAAACATCAAGATTACCTATTGTAGATAAGGTACACATGATACTTAAATTGTTTTTAACATTTGTTATTACTGGTTTTTTGACTGCTTGTGGTGGCGGCGATGGTGCTGAGGGGAGTGTTAATCCTCCCTCTCCAAGTGGTAACGAGTATGTTGAATTATTGGTTGGTGATAACAATGCCGATGTTTCACTGTCTCAAGGTCAGCAAGCGCAAATTAACGTTCGGTTTTATGATGACTTAGGCCAAGCAACGAATGTTGACTTGAATGAGGTTGAATATGAATATCAAGGTGACGCCTTTACGATATATAAAGGTGTTGGAAGGTTACTTGCTCTACAGGAAACCGAAGCGCCAATTCCTTTAGTTGTTCGTTATAAAGGTATGCAGTCAGTTCCGGTCATGGTGACAGTGTTACCTAGTGTTATTTCTCAACTTCAAATAACGCCAGCCCCTTTAAACCTATCAAAAGGGTTTAGCTCTGAGCCTTTAGCTGTAACCGCCATGTATACCAATGGTTTGCAAAACACGTTATCGAATGAAGACGTTGTATGGTATGTAGGTGATGAACAAGTTGCAAGTTTTAACGGAAGTGAAGTCGTTGCGCATTCTGTCGGTGAAACCTATATAACTGCAGAGTACAAAGGTTTTTCTGATGAGATTAACGTAAAGGTTAATGATAGTGCGTTAAAACATATTCAATTGGCTTTAACGCAGGACTCTCTTGCACTCCCTGCTGAAAATCAAATTCCTACCGGGCTTTCATTTGACGTTGGTGTTATCGGCACTTTAACGAATGGTGAAACTCAGTTTGTTTCTCCTGTGACCTATCACATTAATGGGGACTCAATAAGACAAGAAGGAAGCAGGTTTAAATCCGTAGAAGGTGGCTTGTCAACGATTACAGCGACCTATGTCGATCCGGTGACTAATGAAACGTTAACGACCTCTAAAGTGGATGTTCTCGTAACAAATGCATCCCTTAAAGAAGAAAGCTTATCAATCACTGCGCCAAATACTGTAGTTAGTATGAACAGATCTAGGTCTGATGCGACGGTTGCAAACGTGATTGCCGAAGTGCCATACCAGTTAAGTGTTGGAGCAACATGGAGCGACGAGTCCGCTTACGACCTTACTTCTATGTCTGATTGGACGGTGATTGAAGGACATGACGTTGTTCATATTGATAACAAAAATTCACGAGGTCTAGTAAGAGGTATTAGAGAGGGGGAAGCTGTTATCCAAGCTTCTTTTGGAGGGCAGGTTGCTACCGTAGTATTGAAAGTATCGAATCCAATGTTGGACTCGTTATCTATCAGTCCTCAAAATGCCGTAGTGGCGTTAAACCAGCGCGAAACATTTGTTGTAACAGGTCATTATGTAGACGGCACTAGTACAGTGCTTTCGTCAGAGCAACTAAGCTTTACTGTAGAAGATAAAAGCATAGCGAACATCTTTAATGGTGTACTAACAGGGGCGAGTGACGGCGTAACGAAAGTCAAGGCCGTCAAAGCTACAGAGCCATCAAAGTATGTAACTACGACGGTCACGGTAGTTGATAACGCGGCGAAAGTAGAGCACATCCAATTATTACCAACGTCTTTAGAATTACTTGCAGGGCAAGAAAGTGAATTGACGGTAATGGCGTCTTACAGTGACAACACGACTTCAAAGGTAGCCAACACAGAAGTAACATGGCAATTATTGAATGAATCTGAGTCTGATGTTGTTTCGTTGGAGCGAGGAACAATTAAAGCACTAAAAGCGGGTACTGCAACTGTTAAGGCTGAATTTGCTGGTCACGAAAGCACAATGAATGTGCAAGTAACGAGTGATGCGACGTTAGAGTTAGAGCGTATTATCTTTGTCGATAAAGTGAGTGGCACTCCAATGCCTTCTGACACTGATATGACCATTGGTCAGTTGTTAGAATTGGAAGTGTTAGGCATTTATTCAAATAACGATGAATATACATTGGCGTCAGTCTCTTTTGACTTGCAAGGTGATTCTGTAGAGCAACAAGGTAATGGCACTTTTAAAGCGATAAAAGAAGGCGTTACAACCGTTACTGGTAAATATCTTGATCCAAACTCAAGCAATGAGTTTGAAACCACTTTAACTATTTCGGTTAGTCCGGCTGCTATTAAGTCCCTTGTGATTACAACGCTTGAGTCTGACTTAACTAATATGGTGGTTGATGTTCCATTGCAAGTGACCGTTGAAGCGGTATTGTCAGACGAAACTACACAAGATGTTTCATCGTCTGTGGTGTGGCGCGTGATAGACTCAGTTAATGCAAGCTCTGTAACGTTTGATCATTATGGGGTCAGGGCTTCTACGGCAGGTAGCTATTGGATTGAAGCAGAATTTGAAAATCAAGTAGCAAAAGAGAAAATCGTTGTCTCGGATGCAACAGTATCACATTTGACTATCACGCCATCTGTTAATACGTTGACAGTAGGGCAAAGTCAAAAATTTAACGTAAAAGCGCATTATATAGAAAACGCGACAGTAACAAACTTAGGTCAAAGTGAGTTTAGCTTGACAGTGGATGACCCAGCTGTCGGGACAATCATTGGGAATAAGTTAGTGACTCATAGTGCAGGTGAAGCCATTGTAACAGCGAAACTAAACCGTGATCCAAGCAAAACCGCAACAGCGACAATTACTGTCGTCGAAAAAACCATGACATCAATAAGAGTCGAATTATCGAATGACGCCATCCAAGTTGATGCGGTAACACAAGCTAATGCGCATGCGGTATTTACAGGTATGTTTGGCTATGATCCTGAAGAACTGCTAATTACTGATGGCGTGACTTGGGTTTCTGATAATGAAGAAGTCGCGGTTGTGGCATCGGATGGTTCCATTCGTGGTATTAAAAAAGGTACGGCAAACATTACTGCTGAGTACGCTTTTAAAGCGAGTGAGTCAGTCCGATTACAAGTTGTTGAGGCGAGTGCGGTTGACTCTATCAGTGTCCTTGTTGATGGACAGCCAATAATAGGACAAGCCTTGAGCTTACCAGGCAAGGGTAGGTATGAGTTGGAAACGGTCGTTTATTTTTCTAATGGTACTGAAATGGTTGACAGTAACGTTAAATGGCAAACGACTTCCTCAGATGTAAAAATCACTGGTAATCAACTGGTTGTTGAGAAAAATAACGTTGACTTTACACTAGAAGGTTATCGTTCTTCTGCAATGGATGGCAGCTTAGACAGTGCTCCTTTTACGGTAGTTAATGTTGAAGTTAAAGGCGTTGATATGACGATTTCTCACATCGACATGCAATTATCTAAAGCAAATTACCGAGTTGGAGATAAATTAGAGTACAAAGTGTATGAAAACTACGCTTCTGGTCTTAGAAGCGAAGTTAAGGACCTGAACTCAATCACGGTTCATGGTGAAATGCTAGAAAGTAATTCTTATCAGTCGGTAGTATCGAAGGCTATTTCCGGCCCTGTTTACGCGAAACTAAGTGTGGATAAAACGGAGTACACAAGTGCGTCAATTAACATAACGGTTTCAGAAGATACCGTTGAAGGTTTGACAATTGCTCCCCATAATTTGGATGTGTCTAATTACTTGATCACTAGAAATAGTGGCTATCCATTCCAAATCACACGTCAGATCAGTTCTGATAAGTCTGAGCGTTGTTACACATGTGGTATTAAGTTAACCGATGATGCGGGTCAAGAAGTAGAGCTTGGGCTGTATTCAATGGAATCGGCCGCCCCTAGTTATTCAACGCGAGTGAACTTTTTCCAAGCGGGTACTTATCATGTATATGCACTATCAGAAGATGGAAAAACTACATCAGACAATAGTGTAGAGATCACGGTATTAAATAACGACATGCTTTCGTTTGATGTTAATGTGACCGATGGGGCAACGATCAACACATACAATGGGGATGTCATCACTCCTAACGTAACGGTGACTTATGAGGACGGTCAAACTCGAAGCGCAGGCGTTTTTGCCACATACAGCGTGGACAATCCAGACGTTTTAGACATTCAAGGCAGCAACCTGTACCCACTTAAAACTGGCGACATAGAGCTAACTGCGTCATACGCAGGGCTACCAGATGTTACAAAGAACATAAGGATACAGTTCGAAGATGCAGTAACAGTCCAAAGTTCTGAAATCCGTTATCCAAGGAAGAATGGCCTGGGTGAACTGGTTGTTAATGTACCTCACAAGCCTTACATTGTAGCGACTTTAAGCAATGGCGCTACGCGAACTTACGCTTATGAAGATGTCTCATGGACAGTTAAATCATCTGAACTTGAATATGAGCAAACCTTGGAAGGCTTTATTTTTTTCTACAATGAAAAATATGATGGTGAATACGCATGGACTGAGTTTGTAGGGAGCTTTTACTTTAATGGCGAACTTTATCAAGTGGAGAGTAGAATTAGTGTAGATAGTCGTATATTGCACCAATATTATGTATCTCTATACAATTGGCAAAAGTTCGATGAAATCAAAGTAGGTCAGCAAAGAAAACTGACTATTAGAGTTGGTTATAAGCAAACTAATGGTGTGTATTATGATTTCCTTGTAGGTGCAACGGCAATACCACGAACTAGCGATATTAGGGTAGCTAGTGAATCTGGGTTTAATATAACCCTTGAAGGTGTTACAGCGTCAGGAGAGCCAGTCGGTGTGGATTTTTACACTGCTTACGGAGATTTTATGACCACTGAATATTACACCGTTGTTGAGTAAAATGGATTAATCAATAGAAAACTATTAAGCGTGATCAAGTAAAATTGATCACGCTTATTTTGAGATTAATAGATGATTTATGAAATTTGAAGAATAAGTTAGAAAATAACTTTAGATGAAAATTGACAACCTTTGATCATCAAGATTTAGACCATTGATTCTAAGTCGAAAAATATTGATATAAGGCGCAAACTTCACTTAAAAACAACAAAACTCGTCAAGTACTAGCTTGATACATCAGGTGTAAATTTGGGTAAAAGCACACCTTTCACACTTAGTTATAATTTCACGCTTTGTAGTCTCTAGATTAGCACGCAGTCATATTATTTTTTTTGCGCCAAATGATATACTACTTAATTGAATAATTCCTTGTTTTGAGAACTAGAAAATTATCTACTAATATAAGGTTTGATTCGGATGTTTCTTACGTTGCTAAGCGGGTGCTTCTGATTAATAGTACACTTGGATCGTGTATAATACTATTTCTCTCTTTTTTCAATAATTGAATTGTTGAATGGCCTTGGTTTTAATAAATTATTATTGATGGCAGTTTTAATATGTACCGATTTAAATTAATGCGTGATTTACAAAATTAAATAAAAGGTGTAAATAATGTTTTTCAAGGATAAAAGAAAGTCGGAAACTAATGACTATTCCATGGCAGTATATGAATCACTAAAGAAAGGCACCGCCTGTGCTGAGTTTACGGTGACTGGTGAAATAGTAGACGCTAGTCCTCAATTTTTAATGTTTTTCGGGTATTCAATTGATGAAATTAAAGGAAAACATCACGAAATACTGTGTTTTAATGATTTTAAGTCCCCTTCTTACCAGGAATTTTGGCGGGACTTAGCCAAGGGGAAAAAGAAAACTGGTTTTTACGAGCGAAAGAGAAAAGTGGATGGTTCGATCATATTAAAAGAAAATTACTTTCCGGTTTTGAGTTCCAATGGTGTAGCGCTTAAGATTATGCTTATAGTATCTGATATCACAAGAGACTATTTAGAACGTAAACACGATCAAGCTATTTTATTGGCTTTAAATAAGTCACTAGCTATAATAGAGTTTGATCCTAAAGGGTTCATACTGAAAGCTAATAATAATTTTCTATCACTAATGAACTACAACAGTAACCAAGTAGTGGGTCAGCATCATAGATTATTTTGCTTCGATTGCTTTTACAATCAAAACCCGAACTTCTGGCTAGAGTTGAAAAATGGTGAGATTAAGTCGGGCTTGTTCAGGCGACGAAATTCAAATAATAAAGATGTTTGGATCGAAGCCACATACAACCCAGTCAAAAACGAGAAGGGAGATGTTGTTAAAGTCATAAAGTTCGCGAGTGACATAACAGGGCGCATAGAACGGAACCAGAGGATCGCTCAGGCGTCAGAAGTCGCGCATTCTACCGCAGTCGAGACGGCACAAATAGCTCAAGAAGGCGCAAAAATTTTAACTGAATCGGTAGATGTCTCTTTAAGTATCTCCGGCAAAGCTCAGCAAACAGCGCAAAAGATGCAATTATTGAACGATAACTCTCGTAATATCCAAAAGATAGTATCTACAATCCAAGATATTGCAAGTCAGACAAACTTGTTGTCCTTAAATGCTGCTATTGAGGCAGCTCGAGCTGGTGAGTATGGTCGTGGATTTTCCGTTGTTGCTGATGAAGTCAGACAACTCGCGTCTAGAACCTCATCTTCTACCTCAGAAATTATTGAAGTCGTATCAAACAATCAAGTTTTACTTAAGGGTGTTACAGATATGATGGATGAAGTTACGTTGATCTCTGAATCTGGAAATAAAAAAATATTTGAAGTTTCTACAGTTATGGATGAAATCTATAAAGGTGCGGAAAACGTATCTAATCATGTTGTAGAGCTTTTCGAAAATCAGAAGTGATTTCTCGGCGAACTTTGTTGCAGTGGTATCAGTTATAAATGTACTTTCAAGACTTTTATAGAAATAAGAAGCTAGCTATTTCCAAGGCGAGGTCACTTGAAGAACTGGTTGTGCGTAAACAACGGTCTATCAATAGTTGCGGCTCAAAATATAAAGCGAACAAAGGCTATCTAATGCCGTATGTCTATACCAGACATGTGGATTCAAAAGCAGATACAAATTTCAAGTTATAACAGAGGTTAGACTTTTTCCATTATGATGATAGGATAATTGCCTAAAAGGTGCTTGATATCGATATGATATCAAGCACCTTTTACATAGGGAGTCCACTCATGTAACCGTTGGTCAGGAGTTGAAGTAACAGCGTTAGCTGATTTCCTCAGCCATCTAAGAGTATTGGCTTTGCTAAATAAAGGGGCCAAGCAAAGCGTTCCAGCATTTGATCTGTTTTCTTTAGTTCTTTAACTAAATCACCAGCGCCGATTTTGTTTCCACAGTCATAGAGGGAAAACTCATCATGGAGTTTTGAACTTTCACTCATACAGAGGTCGATAAATTTGTAAGTTAATGCATCTTGCTCAGGGTGAACTAACTGCCAGTACATGAGGGTTTGATATCGTAATTCATTCAGTGAATAAAAGTATTGACTTGCCTGACCTAAAATAACTACAAGCAATATGGCACTAGCTAATAATAGTGATTTCATCAAGCTTTTGATAACGATCATAAATCTAGATTTTTTTTGAATTATAAGAAAGCCACTAAGGCCCAAAAACACGAGAACAAGATGAAGAGTCACACCAATAAGCAATGTGATCAAGTGCAGTCCGTTAGTCATGTTCTATGCTTAATTGCATGATTAATTCTGTAATCTCTAACCAATAGCACCCTTTAAAATGATTCATTTTGTTCTCGTTTAACGCTCAAGCGCATTCCTGCTCTGGCGCGACAATATTCAGCTCGACAAACTGCCCAGTTTTGGTTGACAGTAGTCTCAGCAACATTAAAGGCAGCTCTCCAGTACTCACTTGCCTGAAACCAATGGCTTTCTCTTTCTGACTCACATGCTTTTTGAGCTAATTCAAGGTAATTCACTTGTATCGTGTTCATGGTGTGTTCCTTTATTACTATTTGCATTGGCCGTTTTTAAATGAAACATGAAATCAAAATATAAGTTATCTTATTTCATGGTACTTTTCATGTGCGAAATTTCTGATATTTATATCGTCTTTAATCGGGTTATATCTAAATAGATAGAAACGTTAACCGCTATGTTTTTGTTTATGTGAATCATTGTTCAATAAAGTGTGTTATGGCGGTTTTTTTGGGGTGTTCCAATTGCCAATAATATAGTGATTGATAACGTGATTCTTTCGCCGATAAGTAATATTGACGTGCTCTTTCTAATGGATTGCCCATACAGGGGTACTCCATTCTAAGTATACTACTCGCTATCTAAAAGCTGTTGGAGATCTCGTGTAATTATTACACCTGGCGATTTAACAGGGCTTCCAATCTGCGCAAGAAAACTACCTTTCACTTCACCCTTTTTAAAGCTAGTGAAACCAACGCTGTATAGACTTTTTGTCAGTGATTTTGACGGCGTTGTAGTATTGCTTTCGTGCCTTAATAGTGAGTTGTAATAGGAGCCCGAAGGTTGTTTTGGCAACTGATGACTGTCGTCATTTATATCTAGAATTGTCCACTTTGCTTTCTTGATATTATTCTCTTTTAAGCCTTTCAAGCTTGTTATTGATGAGCGCTCGATTGTCACATAGGTGTCAAAGTAGTCATCTGATTCTTTATTTTCTAAGGTGCTGTTAAAGGTCGGGATGCTGGAAGTATAAGAACCTGAGGAAGCAAGTACCCACAAAGTAAAGGTTGATAATATTTTTCCATTTGATTGCTCACATAATGTATGTAACGAGTAAGACGCCAATCAATTAAAAAGACATTGTTTATGCGAACTATTACTTTAAGAGTATTATTACATGATAATGCCATATTATTCACAGTCATGCTGCTAGCGGCTTGGTTTCACCAAATAATGCAAAATTTAAAAATCATAAATATTGTAGGTATTTGACGTTCTGTCTGTAGGAATAATCTGCAATGTAAGACTTATTATTAAATTAACTAATTATTTAGCATAGCATGCACTCTAAACTACTATTCTGTGGGGCAAGGTGTAATGTGCCGGATTTGCAAACTTCTACTTATATTTATCGCAGCTTTTCCCAAGCTATCAATAGCTTCTGCGATCGAGACAACAAATGTTTTTCCTGATTTTGTACAAGGGTGGCCAGGAAGCCAGATAGAGGTAAATAACGTCAATTTTGGCTCTTCCGGGGATGTGGCATTGGGCTTCTCATCAGTGAAGTTGAACGGCTGGGCGCCCTATAAGGTAGAAGCTGATAAAAGCAAAATGATTGAAGAGCCTGATGTTGTTGATATGTCTTATGGCGAAGTGGAGTTCAAACCTGGTTGGAGTACCTCTGTTACAGAAGTAGTACCGGGTTCTTACAAGAAAGTCCATTTATCTTCAGGAAATGGTTTTGAGTTTACCGGGGATACTTTCTCAATAGAAGAGCTCGTTATCGAAGCAGGGGCTCATGTGGTGTTTTCGAAAGCGACTGTTATCAAAGCAAATAAGGTTGTTATTCAAGGAGGGGTTCACATAGAAACGTTTGGCGATTGCTCGGATAACCTAATTTTTTGGCTTGAGGACAACAAAGGGAAAAAAGCTGAGTTTTCGCTGCTTACTAATCTCCATCTCATTGCAGACATATTTAGTAGGACTTCGGTGAAGATTGAATACGGAACAGTCGAAGGTTCTATTAGCGCTAAAAAGGTACACTTAAATGGTACAACGTTTAAACGAAGTGATCATTGTGCACCAAGCCCCTCTCAAAATGTCGATTCAATAGTAATCAAGGCCAACAATTACCACCTCGCGTGTGAGGATGCGGTTGTTGAGGTGCACACTTTAGATAGAGACAAAATGCCAGTTAACGGCATGCGTCCAAGCCTTACATCTAATGATTCATCACTGATTGTAGGTTTTCAAAATGAATTAAACGGCGTTTCTTACTTTAAGGTTGAGAACTTAAACAATGAGATAAGAAACTTTTATTTGCACGCCGAATTGGTAAGTGAATCAGGTTCATACTTGATGGACAATGCACAGATAAAGTTTTCCCCATACAAATTTTCAATAAAAAGTAGTGATAGTGACTCTTGGCACAAGCAAACCTTTCCCGCAATAGCAGGTAAAGAAAGTGGTATTGATATAAAAGTCGTCGGTTGTAAAGGGGATGAAACCATCCTCGCTAAATATAATAAAAAACTTACGAACGATAACTTTGAGATATTGACCAGAAGGTATGGAACTGGAGGTGATATTTTTGTAAACACTTCTAATTTTACTCAAGGTTTGAGTAGAGAAAACTCGATCGTTTATGATAATTCCGGGGAAGTTGACATAAGAGTGTCAGATAGAAGCTTTAACTGTGAAGATATTTTTGATGACGAAGTGTGTGTTATTAACAATAGGGTTTTATCCGGAGAGTTTTCTATAAGTGCCCGACCATTTAAAGTTGCGATATGTGATGTTAAATCTCATGATGTTGGAAATCCTGCGACAAAGGGAAATGGGGTTGGTTTTATTTCTTCTTCAACCCCTTTTCAGTTGAAATATAAACCGGTGATTTACGACAGCGATTCATCAAATGTTTGTAATAACAAGGCTGCTACGAATTATGTTGGGGATAGTGCGACTTTCGAAGTCACTAGCAAAGTCGCTTACCCTACAAATGGCGACTTGGGAAGTTTCTTACCGGTGGAGTCCATCAGCTTTGGTGATAGTGAAAACCAAAATAGTTTCACGAAAACATATGCTTGGAACGAGGTTGGGACTTTAGAAATAGTAACTAACGCTACCTATCTCGGTATGGAGCTAGATGCGGATGTGGCAACCGTTGGTCGCTTTTATCCTGACTATTTTCGAGTCTTGGAATATGAATGGATAAACCACGATGGCCAGACGTTTACATACATGGGGCAGACTTTCAAAAATGTATCTTCAAAAATAACTGCATTCAATAATGTAGGTGATGCAGTATTAAATTATGAGCTATTCGATTACGCAAATCGAGCGAGTTTTTCTCTGTTTGACGAAAGCAACAGAGTGTCAAATGGAGATGCTGCCTCATTAGCTAAGCACTCTTATTTTAAAGGTGCCAGCTGGATACTAAATGCGCCAGATATATCTTGGGAGAAGAAAAACAGCTTTGAGCCCGACGGGCCATACAACCTATTGGGCGGTGGCGAGCTAAATATCAAATTTCAGATCCATCCATCTTTAAATGGAGACCCAGCGGTATTTAAGAGCTTTTATGATGATGTGGGTACAAACCTAAGTAAGGCTACCATAAAAGGGGCGGTACCAAAGCTACTTTTTGGAAGGGCTAAATTAGGGGATGTAGGTGGGAGTGCTGGAAGTTTGATTTCTGTACCCATGCACATTGAATATTGGAATGGGACGAGATTTAGCACGAACCTAAAGGATAGCTTTACTGAATTAACCGCAGAACTATTCGATATTGAACAAGCTTGGGGTGAAGAAAGCGCTTCAAATATTAACTATATAGGTAAAGCTAGAGCTTTGATAGGAAAATCGAATGACTTAAAAATTCAACAAGTTACAGAGGCAAGGCAACAGGTTCGATTATGGCAGGACTTAGATTCTCCCAAGAACCCATATCCATGGCTTAAGTATGACTGGAATAATGACAAAAGAAATGAAGAAAACCCATCTGCGGTTGTTACTTTTGGCATTTACAGAGGGAGTGACAAAGTTTTGTTTCGCGGTGAACCTGGTATGTTAGGGCTACACTAATTTATTTATGAATATGAAAAAATCAAATAAGACTTATCTACAGGTCGATGTTAATGTGGCGGCAAGAACTCGCTGCAAGTATATAATTAATAACTTTTCAAACTTTTATGTAGCGTTTTCAGGGGGAAAAGATTCAGGAGTGTTGTTAAACCTTGTAATTGAAGAAGCTCGGAAGCTTAATCGATTACCAATAGATGTGTTAATTATCGATTTAGAAGCACAATACCAACATACGATTGACTATATAGAACGATGTGTGTCAAAAGATGATGTAAATGTCTTTTGGATCTGTTTACCACTGAGTCTAAGAAATGCAGTATCACAATTTGAACCTAAGTGGCTGTGCTGGGACCCAAATCGAAAAGACAAATGGTTGAGAGAGCTACCAAATAATCGGGCGGTCATTAGTGATAATTCCTACTTCCCATTCTTTTATTCGGGAATGGAGTTTGAAGAGTTTATTGATTGCTTTGCTTTATGGTATCAAGAGCAAAAAAACAGTAAGTGTGCATGTCTAGTTGCTATCAGAGCGGATGAGTCATTGCATCGGTATATGACAGTCAAAAACCATCGTAAAAAATGTTACCAAAATAGAAGATGGACTACAGAGATTAACGAAAGCTTATATAAAGCTTATCCTATTTATGATTGGTCAACTCAGGATATTTGGTGTGCATACGGGAAATTTGATTGGGATTACAACAGGATCTATGACCTAATGAATCAAGCTGGTGTTTCTATTCATCAACAACGCTTATGTCAGCCATTTGGTGATGACCAACGAAAAGGGCTATGGCTCTATCAGATATTAGAGCCTGATACATGGCAAAAGCTCGTTGAGAGAGTTGAAGGTTGTAACTTCGGGGCAAAATTTAGTAAAAAGCAGGGGAAGATAGTTGGTTACTACTCTTTTGATTTACCTGAGGGGTACACCTACAAAAGTTACAGTAAGTATTTGCTTAAAACCATGCCCCCTAACTTAGAAAAACATTATCGACAACGAATTTTCCAATTTCTCAATTGGTGGAGGAAAAATCGAAAGCGAGCAGGAGTTAAAAGGATTTATGATTTCGCAGATAAAAAACTTGAGAGTCAAAAGAAAGTACCAAGCTGGAGAAGAATTTGTAAGGTATTAATTAAAAATGATTATTGGTGTAGAGGACTCTCTTTTGGACAAAATAAAAGCCTAACTCAAGATTATGTTACCTTGTATGAAGATTATTTAAAGAATGGGATAATAAAATGAAATATGAGGATTTAAAGGTTATTTTGGAGAAGTTATTATCAGAAGTGAATAAATCAAAATTACAATTGAAGGATAGAGTTAAGTTATTCAATCTACTTTCTGAACTATCAAGTGATTTGCTTCCTTTTGATGATCCAATATTAAGTGTAAAACTAATGAGTGTCGACAAACTGAAAGATAATGATTACAACCCGAATAAAGTCTCATCCCCAGAGTTTAGACTTCTCAAACACTCTATAATAAAAGACGGTTTCACAATGCCAATTGTAACCAATCAATCTCATCAGTCTGGTGATTATATTATTGTAGATGGTTACCACCGTTCAAAATTACTAAGAGATGACAAAGAAATTAACGGACTCCACCTAGGTTATGCGCCGGTGGTTATAATGAATAAATCAATAGAAGAGAGGATGTCCTCTTCAGTTCGACATAATACTGCTAGAGGTGTACATCAAGTTGAGTTAACTGCAAAACTGATATCAAAATTAAAAGAACGGCAATGGACTAATAAAGAAATTGGTATAGAACTTGGCATGGATATGGATGAAGTGTTAAGAATGCAGCAAGTCACTGGTTTGGCTGCAGCGTTTAAAAATAACGATTTTTCAGAGGCTTGGAAATAATGTAATAACCATGTCAGCTTTACCAATAAAAATCATGTAGGAATTTTCTTTGTTTACTATAGGTTATGTATGAAGCGTTGCTTTTAGGTATCATTGTTAAACATTGATAGGTATTCTTGTAGTAAATACGTTTGAGGAGGCATATTTTTGTTGAAAATAATTAGGTATGCAGTATTTGCAATTATACTTTATATGTTTTTTATGATTCTACTACAGAATGTATTGTCAAATAATATAATAGGTTCATTTAAAAATGATTTTAAGAGTTTTGAATCTGAATATTCCTTACTAAATAATTTAGCGTTTAAGTTGGATTCAAAGGAAATTTCGTTGGGAGGAGGTAAATTGAGTGATATCATCTCTCCTGAGAATGTGTATATTGACTCAAGTAAAAAATTAGATGAACTAACAATAGATATTAAATTGTTTAATTGGATGACTGAATTTGTCAATAATAGTTATGTATCAAATGGGGCAGTTATCTATGCGGTATATAAAGATTTGCCAGTTTTAATTAAGCAAAATAATCAAAACTTCATAAATGAGGGCTTTAATTTTAGTCATGAATCCTTCTTAGAACGGTGCAACATTTACGATTTTTGCTCATTTTTTAAAAATAATGGATTAGAAAATAGAAGGATTTTTTTCTCGAAACCATATAGAAGTAAGTACACGGATGATAGATTTGTAGTAACTTTATTTATGCCTGTTTATGATAGGAATGGAAAAGTTATAATGGACGTAGGTATCGACACTATTCTCACTGCGTTTGATACCGATAATTTCTCAATTGAATACTATGCAAGCTTTGCTGTTATAAAACCAAATTCAAATAGTCTTCTTGAAATGATTTTTGGGTCATTTAGCCGAGATTATATTTTTGAAATGCCAAATGGAAATAACTTAGAATTAAAGCTAACACTTGGATACTTCTTGGGGGAATATTATTATTTAATCGCAGTTTTTGTCTTGGTGATGTACTCAATAGAAAAAATAGGAGAACTTCGTAAGCAATTAAGAAAGACGATACATTTAGCGCACAGAGACAGTCTAACTGGTGTTTATTCACGGAACTATGTCGCTAGTGATGAGTTTTCGAAGTTGATTTCAGATGGAGGGGCTTTGATTTACATAGACGTTGACGGACTAAAAGTGGTTAATGATGAATTTGGGCATGAAGTTGGTAACGACTTGATCAAAGAAACAGCTACGTATGTTTGTAAAAACTTACATCGAAAAAGCGATATATTGGTCAGGATCGGTGGTGATGAGTTCATAGCTATTGTTCCCGGTTGTGATCAAAAATCAGGAGAGGTCATAATGAGTCGAATGCTTAACATCGATGGAGAAGTCTATAATCACCCCTTTGAATCAATATCTATTAGTACTGGTATGGCAATCTTTTCAGGCCCGGAAGATTTTGAGTCAGCTAAGGCCGAAGCGGATAAGAAAATGTATCAATTTAAGAAGAAACGTCGCAAGTAGTGGTCTTTTCTTTAGTTATCATAATTAGGCGCTATTGAAGCTTCTTTTCTGTCTTTTATCCCGTCGAGAGATACTGCGTTAATCGCGTTGAGATGTTAACTTGGGATGGTAGATAATTGAATGTAAATAGCCGTTTATTGTATATTTTTGCCTAACAATTTAAGTGTTAACACCATATTAGTAATACATTTCATTCGAATTTACTGTCAAGTAGTGGCACTCAATAAGAAAGGTTCATCGAGGATAAGCGGTAACCAAAACAAAAACGGTAGTAAGTGATAGAGTTTTATCGCCAAACGAAACGTACACAAACTGCCGTTTTCATGTCGAGTCATACTTTCCTACCTTAGTTCTGGGAAGGCAGTTACGTAGCAACGTCTCGTCAGGCCGTATCGCTTCTTACGTTTACCTAAAATCCAACTCTATTGCTAGATGTTCTTGTGGACTTCATGATCAAGCAATACACGAGTATCAGTTGTGTAGCGTGAAAGAAGTAACACTACTCGGAATGCCCGTAGAGTTGTTTGTTCAAACTCGCCGAATTAAGTGCAGTAAGGGTGGTATTAAGACCGAGTAACTATCTTGGTTAGAGCCTTACTTCCTTATCACGAATCGCTTGAGAAGCTATATCGAACAATTGCTGCCTCTTTTACCTATTAAACACATCGCCCAAATAACCGGAGTTAATTGGCACACAATAAAAGAGATAGATAAGCGTTGACTTCAACAAGTTATACTGCAAGTTAAATGGAGCGAACTAAGGCAACTCACTGAGGGCGAACTTGCCATTTTTAAGGGGTATCGTTATGCCATTGTCATTGCTGATACAGAGACACACCAGGTTATCTGGACGGGGCTAAACCACAGCTGTAAGAACATTTGGTCGTTCTTCGAACGGTTAGGTGAGTATTGTAGGAACATCGAGGAGGAAGGAATGGATATGTATACTGCTTTTGATCTTGAAGTTCAAGAGCATTGCCCAAATGTAAGTATCGCTGACGACTTGTTCTACGTAGTGGCTCAGTTTGGTCGTGAGGTTATGGATAGAGTCAGGTCGATCAAGCCAATAAGCTAAGGGTATTATTGAAAAATAGAGATAATTTAAATACACAACAGGATAGCTATCTAACTGACTAACTGAAATATTGAAGATAAATCGACCACTTATCTGCAGGGAGCGCAATTAAAAGAGCCGTGCGTTGTAAATCAGGACGTCAGGCAAAAAGCTTATGGAAGGAGTGGTGGGCTCAAGTGAATGAGAGTGGAATAACGCTGTCAAAAGAGCTTGCTCGAAAACTGCGCCCTTACCGTCATGAAATTAGTGCCTCAGCAATTTATCCGCTAAAGCATGATCAAGCTTCAGTGCTTAACCATTAATGCCAGATGATCCAGAGTATACGGTATTGGATCCTAACAGTAGCAAAATGCAGTGAAGTCGGCAAATGAATTAGTCGTATTTGTAGCAACGACCCATAACTGGAAAGAGCGCGCAAAGCGCAACGCAGAGACTGTGCGTCAAGCTTTCGAAGGCCGTGACGACGTTGCGGCCAAGCGCGCTCTAAAGTATTACGAAAAATTAATCCCGATGGTTTACAACAACGATGTGATTGGCTTCCGTGGCGCAGTTAGGAAGGTTTATAGTTGGTGGTTAGGACGCAGTAAACCAATGGTGCGAGAGGTCAGTAAATCAGATCTCCGTGTTTGTCTTCATAAAAGTGTTTCCCTTGCGGCAATGACGTTCATGTACGCGATGCGAGACAAAGGATACGATACATGTCCAATGGAAGGCTTCGACTCCAAGAGAGTAAAGGAGTTGCTGGGATTGCGTAGTAGTGATCAAATTACCATGGTGATCAGTTGTGGCGTGAGAATTCCTGAGGGTATTTATGGAGATCGACACCGCGTTGCAAATGAGTCGGTGGTTAAAACGCATTAATAGTTAAAGCTTTATAACTCTATGCCGATATATACGTAGAGCTTAATCTCTGCTAGTCAAACTAGGTGGAATTTGTCTAAAATGAGACCAAATTTCAATGCGATGCAGAGAAGTGTGCAGTAAGTATCCTTTTATTTATTTACAAAACCTATTGTAAGGACTAAAAAAGGAAACTTGGAAATATTGCTTCCAGATGTTTATGGGAGACATCGTTCATCTTGATCGATCTACAGCTTGGATAAAGTGGTTTTATGAGTAACGTAACCAGCACAATTTTGACAGAAAGTGGTACTAATGAACTTGAAATTATTGAGTTTCATTTAGAGAAAAAATTGCCTGATGGCACGACGAAGACATGCTATTACGGCATCAACGTAGCTAAGGTTCGAGAGGTTATTCGTGTACCAGAAACTACGGATTATCCTAACGCTCAGCCACATATGATAGGAGTATTCTCATCTCGTGAGGTGTTAACTCCCTTAGTTGATCTTGCTGGCTGGTTAGGTGTTCAAACTCGTCAAGATATTGAGCGTAAGTTCGTTATCGTGACAGATTTTAACAAGATGACCAATGGCTTCTTGATCGACAGCATCTCACGTATTCATCGAATTTCTTGGAATGATGTTGAGTCACCGAGCCAGTTCCTTGAAGCTGGTGAACAAGATTGTGTCGTGGCTGTTGTGCGTAAAGATGGCAACTTGATCATGATTCTTGATTTCGAAAAGATTATCGCAGATATCAACCCTGAACTGAGTATGGAAAAATACGATGTTACAGGTGATAAGTCTGTGGATCTTAACCAAAGAATGGTTGGCAAACGCAATAGCAAGACCGTTATGGTCGTGGATGACTCGGCGTTTATTCGCTCGCTAATTCAAGATACGTTAGCATCGGCAGGGTATAACGTTATAACCTGTAAAGACGGCGGTGAAGCTCATGAAAAATTGATGAGTTTGATTGAAGTTGCTAAAGAAGAAAACTTGCCAGTGAAAGAGCTACTGGATGCCGTTGTTACAGACGTTGAGATGCCGAGAATGGATGGTATGCACTTAGTTAAGCGCCTACGTGATACAGAAGCATTCAAGGAAATGCCTATTGTTATGTTCTCGTCTTTGATGAGTGAAGATAACCGAGCAAAAGCCCTTGCTCTTGGTGCAAATGATACCATTACCAAGCCAGAGATTGGCCGCATGGTGAATATGATGGATAAATACGTGTTTAATTTCACGTAAGTTCCAGAATAAATTAAAAGAGGCTGCCGATTGGCAGCCTTTCTTTTATTCAAGGTAAGGAAGAATTTTGAGCTCGCCACTTTTGTTTGCTGATTGAAGCCACCCATATAAAATACCGTATTGAATTATATTGGACTTGTTCGTGGAGCATAGGCTGTTGCAATCAGTATTGCATCAGGGCTTGAACCTGATGGATACCATAGAATCTTCTAATCTGAACCCAAACCATCAATGCCTGGAAACAGTATAGGTCAGTTCTGATTATCGGTATCTATTACAGTAACCGTATTAGCTACTTTCAATAGCGAGAAAAAGAAGAAGTGATTGAAGGCTGATCAGGAAATATTTTGATTGTTTTTTTAATAACTTTGATGAATTCTACACGGGGTGAGAAATTATTATTTATAAGTAATTTATATTTAATTAAATCTCCAATAACTACATCATATATAAGATAACGTCGATGGGTTTCGATTCTACTAATTTGCTTGCTATGGGACTGATATTCCTCGGTTCTTACGTACAAACTGCTATCGGTTTCGGCTTGGCTATTGTGGCTGCGCCCTTACTTATTCTTTGGGCTCCGGAATATGTGCCTGCTCCAATTTGCCTTGTTGCGTTATTTATTTCTTTGATGAATGCGATGAAGCATCGTAGCAGCGTTGAAATTGGCGGTTTAAAGATGGCGCTAATTGGTCGAATTCCTGGATCGTTAGCGGGTGGGGCGCTACTGTTTTTTGTTTCAACAGAAGCACTCACGCTTTGGATTGGTTTTCTTGTACTTTTTGCCGTGGCAGTCAGTGTTCTTCCATTTCGTATAGAGCCGACTCCGGGTCGTATGACGTTTGCTGGTTTCTTCTCTGGCTTATTTGGTACAAGTTCTGCAATTGGTGGACCTCCAATGGCTTTGTTGCTACAACATCAAGAAGCCAACCAGTTACGCGGTAACCTTTCTGCTTTCTTTGTTTTTAGCTCTATTATCTCGCTAGTGGTGCAAATTCCGGTTGGATTCTTCACACTTCACCATTTGGTGATCACTTTACCGCTTTTACCCGCGGGGGCTCTTGGTTACTGGTTAGCAATAAAAACAACGCAAACTCTACCAAAAGAAAAAATTCGCTTTGGCGCGCTGACACTCTGTTTTGTCAGCGGTATTACGGCAGTGATTCAAGGTCTAGCCCTGTAATAGCGGATCTTCGTTCTCAAATTCACTTTACAAACTTACTTTGCTCTATAGAATCGCGTCACTTTTTATTTGTCGAGTTAGTTATGAATAACAGTCGTTACGGCAATTTTATGGCTGCACTATCCTTCATTATTTGGGGATTGCTGCCTGTTTACTATCGCTTCCTGCCAAATGCGTCAATGGATGAGCTATTAGCGCTACGTATTATTGGTTCTGTGCCTGTAGGCTTTATTTTGGTGCTTGCAATTACTCGTCACAAGCCCAACTGGAATGTGATTTGGCAAGATAAAAAATCGCTTTGCTATACGTTTGTGGCGAGCAGCTTGATGTGTATCTCTTGGGTTGCGTTTACCTGGGCGTTAACGAATAACCGAGTCATTGATGCGAGTTTGGGTTTCTTCATTGGTCCCCTAATTTCGGTAGCTCTGGGAGTCTTCGTCTTAGGCGATAAGCTCTCAAAAGGGCAGTTTACTGCGATCCTATTGGTGACGGTTGGTGTGATGTACCAAGTGATTCAATACGGCCAGTTACCGTTAGTGGCTCTTACAATGGGGTTGTTCTTCTCACTTTATGGCCTGTTTAAGAAGAAAATTAAATTTGATTGGAGCACAACTTTATTTATAGAGGCTGTGGTTCTTACGCCTTTTGCGTTAGCGTATTTATTGATCAAGCAGTGGTCTGTAGGTGAGTTGACGTCTACGGTAGATATGACGACTTTCATGCTTTATTTAGGAAGTGCGCCAGTGACCATATTACCATTGATCTTCTACTCAATCGCGATTCGTATCACTAACTTGTCTACTGTTGGTCTGATGCAATACATTGAACCGAGCCTTCAATTCGTGTTGGCCGTGGTCTTTTTTGGTGAGTTGTTCGATAGTGTAAAAGCAGTGACTTTTGCCTTTATTTGGGTTGGTCTGTTGTTCACTATTTGTGAAGGCGTTGTAAAGCGATCGAAACGTAAAAAGTTGGCAAACCACTCACTTTAGTCAATTTCTTCTTTGGATTCATAGAGCTGGCTTATATAAGATATATACCCAAGTGATCCTCGCTCAACCAAGCATCTCACGGTTACTTGGGTATAGTTAGCCTCGAAAGAATGCTGGTACTGTGCAAGTGTTCGAACATAACAATATCTAAAGAAGGAAGTTTTATGATTACCGCTCTCTACGCGTCCGCTCTCGCTCTACTGCTCATCTGGCTTGCTTTTCAAGTCATAAAACAACGTCGCAGCAACAAAATCGCTTATGCGGATGGTGGTGTTGAGTCTCTGCAAATCGCTCGCAGTGCCCAAAGTAACGCCAGTGAATACATACCTATAACTCTGATTCTAATGGCCCTACTGGAATACAATGGTGCATCGGTTTTATGGATACATCTTGCTGGTATTGCTTTTGTTATTGGGCGTGTCATTCATGCCAGAGGAATATTAGCAGAAGACCTAAAAGGTCGAGTGACAGGGATGAAGTTAACCTTCTTTACTATGATTGGTTTAGTGGCTCTTAACTTAATCTATTTACCCTACGGAAACTTATGGTAAAAAAATCGACCTATTTACCTCCAGCATGGTCGCTTGTTCTTGTTGGATTAATACTCAACATTGCGGCAATTATTCTAACCAGTGTCGTGTTAGATAAATTGGGTAAAGAAACGGGACTACTCGCGGAGAAAAAGGCTGAGAACCTCTATTCGATACAGTTGGCTTGGGACAGCGTTGAAACGCTAGAAAGGAAGCGGGAAGTGTTGTTATTGCACTTACACCTTGCCCAGTTCGAATTGCCATCTGAAGAGGTGAGTCAAGTTTTACAAGGGCATTTGTCAGCTTGGACAGGTAAGAAAGTCAGTGCTATAAACGTCTCGCAATTATCGAATTTGATGTCGGAGATCAACCAAGCCCAGAGCAATGATAGAGAGCGAATCGACAGTTACTATCTAGAGAACTTAGAGATTAGCGAAGTGATGTCAACCTTGGAAGAAAAGATTGCTTGGTACAAAAGCATAGGCTTGTTTCTTCAGATATTTGGGTTAGCGCTTATTTTAGCTCGGGATCTTGCTCGTAAGCCGTAAGTTTTGCAAAGCAAGTAATTGCGATTTGCAAAGAGATGTTCGCATAATGCACTCAATTTAATGTAAAGGCAGGTGTTGTTAATTGAGTTTTACTGCAAGTGATTAAATAACAATTGGTTTTATTGCACCTGTAAGTTGGCACGGCGAATGCTGTAGTACTTATGACCCTTTTAAGCCGAGGGTCACCTAGCCAACTGACGTTGTTAGTGGACCAGATTGTTCACACGTATACACAGCCAATCACAAGTTTTGTGGTTGGCTTTTTTTTCACAATCAATTCACGTTTTAATTGTTACGGTTTGTGCTCTAATATTCGAGAGATCTGTGATAGCTTTTACCCGTATTCAAAATCTAGTTGGTAGTTTGAGTTCTGAACAATAAAAAGCCTCGGTATTAACCGAGGCTTTGTTGTATTTAAATGTAAGAACAACAGCGCTTAGAACTGAGCTTTAATCCAGATCATACGGTGGTCAGAAGATACATCTTTACCTTCTCCTGGGATCCCATTCCCATCAACATCAGCAATGCGCTTGTCAACGAACAAAGGGTAACCTTCTTCGTAAGATGCAGCCCAGTACACGCCAGAGCCCACGACCTCTAGGTTTGCTGATGGCAGCGCGTAGTCAACAGCAAGGCCGAATGTTGATGTGATGCGGTTTGGAATCGGGTGAGCTGAGTTGCTATCTACAGCATGCTCGGCTGCGCCAAAGCTAGTCGGGTAAAGTTCACCATTCATTACATTTTGGTTTACCAATGGATCATTATGGAATGCTTTCATGATTTCACTGAATCCGTCGCCATACAGTGGATCTAAGTTTTGGTCACCCATCATTACAAACTTAGCCCCCTCTGCCAGACCACCTTTGTTTCCAGCGTCATCGTAGAAGTATTCTTTGCCTTGTACATAGTGGTGCCAGAATTCAACTTCTGCGCCATTCTGTGCTTTGTTTTTACCTGTATCAAATACGGGAGGCGTTGGGTGAGACATTAACAGATGTATTACTTCATCGCCGTTTTCTGTAGGGACAATGATCGGTGCATCTACATGATTTTTGGATGATAAACGGATTTTTTCCCATTCATCAGCAGTGTACCAGTCATCACCGCAATCCATTCCCTCAGGAAATTTACTTGGGTCATCACATAGAATTATTTTTGGAATTTCGGCATTTTCCATGTCTTTCCATTTGAATTCTTGGAAAGTACGCGTGTTTTCTGTATCGATCTTGTATTTAGACATTAAAGCAAACGCATACTGGCCGTGGTAGAAACCAAAGCCCCACGCATCGCCAGGAAGTTGACCTGCGGTGCCGTTGTTGTCTAGGTCAAGGCCGCTGTTTAGGCCCGTGTTTGTTGAGTAAGATTCTGCGTAAGGGTATTCGATAGGCTCAAGGTTTGCATCGCCGCCTGCGCCTTCAAGGCTTTGTGCGATAGATAGGTAGTTTTTCTGGAAGCCTTCCAGCGCCACTTTATCTTCGCCAGTACCATCGTTGTTGAACTCTGCCATCATTAGCACGTCAGGACGGTTTTTCTGAATAATAGCTGCCACGTTACGGATTTGAATGACTTTTTCAGCCATTGTTTTATCTTCATCTGCGATGGTGCCATCAAGGTAAGCGGTGACAAGTTCCGTTTGTTTTGCTGGCTCAACTTGCATTTCTGCTACAAGGTCTTCAAACGTACTGCGATCAAAAGAAAGGTTATAAGTGGCGATCTTTACGTCTTGAGGTTGAACATATTTGATATCGTCATCATCACAGCCAGTTAAGAGTGCTGCGCCAATAAGGAGAGCTAAGGGAGTTTTGAAATGTTTCATGGGTATGTCATACCTTATAATTGGATTCGCGCAAATACTAAAGTTATCAGTAGCTTTTGTAAGCGATCTTCATCACACAATCGATTGCGTATTTGCATATGTAACCAGTTTATTTGTGATTTGTGAGGCGAATGCATCGTTTTCAACACCAGAAGGTTATATTCAAACTGTTAAATATCGATGATTAAGTGATTTGATTAACATGAAATCATTGGGTGGATTTATTGAAACCGCCAACTAGAATCACTATAGATAACCACTCAAATAACTACAAAATAACGCTATTAATACGTAGACGTTTAACTCTGTCAGGTTGGCTGTGCTCAGTTAATAAGACCGGGGATCAAATGATGGAAACAGTAGCACCTCATCGTTACAGAGTTGTCGCGATGACAATCCTTCTCTCAGCAATATGTTTTTCACCTTATTCTTTTTCCGCAAAACCAGAAAGATTAGAAAATAACCATGGATATCTCGTTGCTCTAGAAAAGCGCAATCAGTCTTCAACCCAAAATGTCGGTAAGGCTTTGGGGCTTCAAAAAGAGCATAACGTAGAGAAAATTCAATCCAACCAAGGAAAAAATGGCTACCTGCATACCCGCTACAGGCAAACGTACAAAGGCATACCATTATGGGGGAAGCAGATTGTTGTTCACCGAGATAACAATGGCAAAATACAGCGAATCAACGGGACGTTGGTTAAAGACATCACTAGTGATATTTCCAATGTGTCACCATCGCTTAAAGCGGCAGAAGCAAAGGCCAGCGTTCAAAAACAATTTGTCTCAGATGGCTATCAGATTGAAGACCAAAAGCAGGCGTTAACCATCTACGTTGATAACAATAATGTTGCTCATTTGGCTTATGAGATTCGCTTTTTTGCCGACTCTGAAAATGCTCATAAACCGACAAGGCCAACGTTTTTAGTTGATGCGCACACTGGCAAAATTTTGCATCAGTATGAAGGATTAGCCCATGCCAGTGCTGATGGTCCCGGCGGAAACCTCAAAATTGGTGAGTATCAATACGGTGTTGATTACGAATCGTTAAATGTCCAGCAATCTGGCAGCACTTGTATTATGGATATCGATGGTGTGGTCAAGACAGTCAACTTGAATGGCCGCACTTCAGGCAGCACTCATACATTTACTTGCCCAACTAATACTGTAAAGCAAATCAATGGTGCTTACAGCCCTCTTAATGATGCCCACTATTTCGGTAAAGTCGTGTACGACATGTACCGAGATTGGCTGGGTATCGCACCATTGACTTTCCAATTAGAGATGCGCGTCCACTACAGAAAACGTTATGAAAATGCCTTTTGGAATGGCTCTAGCATGACCTTTGGCGATGGCGATACTTATTTTTATCCGCTTGTGAGTTTGGACGTTTCTGCTCATGAGGTCAGCCATGGTTTTACGGAACAAAATTCGAACCTCATTTATTCTGAACAATCGGGTGGTATCAATGAAGCGTTTTCAGATATTGCTGGTGAGGCCGCTGAGTTTTATTCACGAGGCAGCAATGATTGGAAAGTCGGTTATGACATTCGCAAATCCGCTAACGGCGCGTTGCGATACATGGACAATCCGCCTCTAGACGGACGCTCAATCGGTCATGCTTCCGACTATGTCAGTGGTATGGATGTGCATTACTCGAGTGGGGTGTTTAACAAGGCGTTTTATTTACTTGCAACCGAATATGGTTGGGGGACACAAAAAGCCTTTGTGACTTTTGCTTACGCAAACCAGAACTATTGGACGCCTGATGCGACTTATGATTCAGCTGCTGCTGGTGTGTTAGCTGCTGCACAAGCGCTAGGTTATTCGGGTACGGACATTACTAATGCATTCGCACAAGTTGGGGTCTCTACAAGCGGCGGTGTTGTTGAACCACCAGTGACATCTTGTGATATCACGGTACTGGCAAATGGTGTAGGGTCGTCGGTTGACTCTGCTTCGACAGGTCAATGGCGTTGTTTCACCATTGATGTGCCAAGTGGAGTAACAGACCTTAATGTCGTGACTTCGGGCAGTAATGGCGATGCCGATTTATACGTTAAGTTGGGCAGTGCGCCTTCAGAATCGGATTGTGATTGTCGCTCTTATAGTAGTAACAGCAATGAGAGTTGTACCTTAGCATCACCAAGTACAGGTATGTGGCACATTGGTGTTTATGCTTATGCGGCATACAGTAATCTTTCTGTGACAGCAACCTACGTTGAGGAGGAAGCGCCGCCGCCACCTCCACCAGAAAGTGATGTGACAACGACCTCGACAAACAACGGTAAAACGTGGACTGCTCGAGTCACTGGTTCGGGATTGATGGAGGGCTATTGGTCTCTTGGCGATGTATGTAAATCTGATACTGAGTGTGTATTGAGTGGCATTCCGAAGAAAACCAGTTCCGTTAACTTTACCCTGAGTGATGGTCGAGTCTTTACAATACTGAAACCATAGACGTTGCTGTCGATCTCAAAGGCTCTGATACTGTTCAGAGCCTTTTTGTTTCTGTGTTTTTTGTATTTAGTCTTTTGGTTATAATGCGCGCTCACAAGAAGTGAGGACGACCTCACCGCTCTCCTCACGATCGGGGACGACCCCAATCATTTGGAATCTCTCAATGGCTTGGGCAGTTCTTTTTCTTGCAGGTCTATGCGAAGTCGCATGGGCAGTTGGGCTCAAATACACCGAAGGTTTTAGTAAGCTTGCACCATCTGCATTCACTATTGGGTTTATGGGGTTAAGCTTTTGGTTACTGGGTATCGCGCTTAGAACGTTACCGCTAGGTGTGGCTTATGGAGTTTGGGTCGGTATTGGCGCGATAGGTACCGCAATTGCCAGTATCTATTTATTTGATGAACCAGCGACGTTAATTAAGCTTATCAGTTTACTGCTCATTGTTGCAGGTATCGCGGGTTTGAAGTTCGCAGCTTAACCTTTGAATCACAGGTGAAAGAAAAGCCAGAGTTCTGCTCTGGCTTTTGCTATTTGAATGATGAGAAGCCCTAAGCATGTGAGAGTTTACGAGCGCTTTCTCATAAACAGTACTAGATGTTGACCAAAGACATTAATTAGAGCTCCCGTTACAATCAATGCGCCGCCTAAGTATGTCCATGCGGAAGGCAGTTCACCAAAGAAGACGATACCCAACATGATAGAAAATATGATCTGAACGTATGAGTAAGCTGAGGCTTTCCCGGCTTCCTGCGTTTGCATTGCCTTCGTTAATCCTAGTTGCCCGACCTGAGTAAATACACCGACCAAAACGAGCATCATGGTTAGATACAAATCTGGCATGACGAATTGATCTCCAATCAAAAGAATCGATGTAGGCAATGCCACTAAAGGAAAGTAAAAGATGATGACGGAGCTGTCTTCGGTCTGGCTTAGCTTACGCACGATTACATAGGCGATAGAGCTACCAAACGCACCTAAGAGAGCGATCATCACACTGAACATTGGTAAGGCATGCTCCGCGTCTGGACCGGTTTCCGGTCTCACCATGACATAGACCCCGAGTAAACACAGGGCGATACAAATAAACGTAGAGAATTGGATACGTTCTTTAAGGAAGAAAACGGCAAGTAAGGCAGTAAATACTGGGTGGATATACTGAAAAATGGTCGCTTCAGCTAATGGTAGCGTCGTAACAGAATAGTACACACACATCAAAGCCATGGTTCCAACGGCACCGCGAGCAAAGAGCAAGGGCTTATTATTGCCCCAAACAGAAATGCCTTTGCGTTTCACATCGAGATAGCTGATCACGAGCGAAACCAGAGCCCTAGCAGCTACGATTTCAAATACAGGTATACCGTGTAAGCTAACGTGCTTTACCGTTGCGGACATCAGTGCAAAACCAAAAGCGGACAGCACCATAAAGCGCACGCCAATCGGAACCATTGAGTTGAGTGAGTTAGGCATCTTACTGCTCGTTTATTGCGGGAGATCGCACTTTAGCACACTAAACTCACAAAAAGATCAGCACCTTGTGATTAAGCCCCCTTATCCGCATGATACAAGGTAGACTGTCCCGTTCTGATTGAAAACAATAAATCTATAAGGAAAATGCATGATTCCTATTCAAGCAACGCATGTGTCTGGTGTGGTGATTTCTGAGTTCGACGGCATAAAGAAAATGCTGTTGCTAGAGCGAGTGAAAGGTGACTATTGGTGTCATGTCGCTGGTGGCGTCGAAGAGGGCGAAGCGGGTTGGCAAACCATCGTACGAGAGCTTAAGGAAGAAACACAAATCGAAGATGTCGAGCTTCATAGCGCAGACTTTCTCGAACAGTTTTATGAGGCGCACAAGAATCGAATCATGGTTATCCCTTGCTTTGTTTTGTTCTGTAAGCCGAATCAAGCGGTGACGCTAAATCATGAGCACACTGACTACCGCTGGTGCACGTTGGAAGAAGCAAAACAGCTCGCGCCATTTGCTAACCAGCACCAGCTCTACGAGCACGTCTGGAAGAACTACGTAGAAAGTGAACTCACGCCATTCACTTTGATTAAGCAAAGTTAATATAGATGGAAGGATATCAAATGAATCAAGCTGCTCAAGCTCGTATCGAGTTTGCTCTACAATTGGTTGAGACCCTTCCAAAAGAAGCGCTCGATTGTGTCCTTATTGGCGGCTCTGTTGCGAAAGGTTGGCCTGATGACTATTCCGATCTAGAGCTATGTCTATGCTGGAATGAAGTGCCAAACAAGCCACTCAGGGAATCGATATTTGAATCTTGGGAAGGAAAAAACGCACTATACGAATCAGACACTACGAGCACTATTTTCGAAGACAATGTATTTTGCGATGGTTTACAAGTTGACGTTTGGCATTGCTTAACGAGCGAAATTGAGACAGTTGCGCACTCCCTTATGACTGATGGAGTCAGTGATGCGAAACTGGAAATGTTGTGGGTGCTGGAAAATGGCGTTGTATTGAAACCTTCTAGTTGGCTTACTAACTTTCAAGCTTCCCTCAAGTATTCAGAGTCAGCGCAGCAATCTGTTATCGAGCGTCACTTGCGTGCCATCTGTTCACCTGATTTGATGCTGTTTGCTCGACGAGGTGACCTACCGCGCTATTATGGTTTAGTTGCCGGGATACAAAAACGAGTATTGTTGGTTTTATATGCGCTGAATACTCGTTTCTCCAAAGGTACAAAATATGCTGAAATTGCCTTAAGGGATCTATCGTTACAGCCTGAACAATGTTGGCAAAGGTTTGAGTGGAGTTATTCGCAGGCACCAGAGCAATCAGCTGAAATAATGAATGGATTGATAGAGGAATTAACGCAGCTAGCACTCCAACGATTCCCGAACCTTAACTTAAAAACTGGCGTACCCGACGCGTATTATCGACGTCAAGCGTGGTCAAAAAATCGAGCTAACTAGCGCGGAATCATTATGTATCAAGGTTATGAACAACATAAGGCACTGCAAATTTCGGAGCGTATTTCCATTGAACCTTTGCTGACTAAGCATGCAGCTATCTTACTCTCGGCGGTTAATGAGAGTCGGGAGAGTTTAGCTCAATACCTACCTTGGACAGATTGGGTCACGAACCGCAGGGAAGCAGTTGCGTATGTTTCCCAGCGAATTAATTCAAATGCACTTGATGCCTATTGGTTCGCGTTAAACTTAAATCAAGAGTTCGTAGGAGTGCTTGGCATTAAAGGTGTCGAGACACAAAGCAAAGTGACTGAGATTGGATATTGGTTGGCAGAGAAAGGGCGTGGTCATCAAATTATCGATCTTGTCTTGATGACGTTAGTGCCACTGATTCAAGAGAGAGGCAATGCTAACGTTATCCAGTTCCATTGTATGGAAGACAATATACCAAGCATCAAAATTGCAGAACGTGCTGGTGCGATATTAAAGGAATACGTTGAACATGATTTTGAAACCCTAGATTCTTCTCAACGACTGGGTATTTATGAGCTGGATCTGGCTACAATAAGTAATTGAAAATAGTAGCTTAAAATTCGTTGTGGCGATATAAAGGGATGAGTGAGCTGGAAAGGAAAAGAGCAATGGAAATAAGCATTCATACCATCACTTGGCAAGATGCGATGCCAATTCGCCATCAAGTACTATGGGCAAATAAACCCATCGAACATTGCCAAGTAGAAGGTGACGAGGAAGCGGAGCATTTTGGCGCATTCGTCGACAACGTATTGGTGGGGGTGGCGTCGATATACCGAGATGACAATCAAGCTCGATTGCGCAAGTTTGCCATCTTGCCTGAGTATCAAGGGCAGGGTATTGGTTCGTCCATGATTCGATGTGTGTTAGAAAGCTTTAAGTTTTCACCTGTTGAGTATTTCTGGTGCGATGCGAGAGAATCGGCCTTGGCTTTCTACGAAAAGTTTGGGATGCAAGTTGAAGGTGAGCGCTTCTACAAATCTGACGTTCCTTATTACAAAATGAAGCTTGCGCTTTAACCAAAATAAATCTGAGTTTGAACTCTAATTTCCTTAGTGCGTTAATAGTCAGAATGTTGCCCTTATGTTAACTTTGAATCGTACATAAGTGCGACATTGGCCTTTATCGGGTGCACAAGGAGAAAAACATGAATGCGATCGTCGAAGTTGGTCAACTGCTGCAACAAAAATTGGATAAGCTCAAAGCCGCATACAATGCTGAGCCTTATCCAGTTTTAGAGGTAAGAAAGCAAAAGCTGAACCTTCTTAAGCAGACTATTTTGAATAACCAGCAAGCGCTGGTGGAAGCTTTAAGCGCCGACTTTGGTTACCGCTCTGAATTTGATACGGCAATGACGGATGTATTGCCGACGGTTGCCCAAATCAATTACACCCTAAAACGCCTCAATAAATGGTGTAAGCCAAGTCGTCGTCATGCAGGTTTGTTGCTTGCGCCTTCTAAAGTCACCGTTGAATACCAACCGGTTGGCGTGGTTGGCATCATCTCTCCTTGGAACTTCCCAGTCATTCTTAGTTTATCGCCATTAGTGACTGCGCTTGCTGCGGGTAACCGAGTGATGATGAAACTTTCCGAATTCACCCCTATGACCAACAAAGTGATTTCTGAGATTTGTCGAGCTTTACCTGAAGATGTTGAAGTCGTAGAAGGCGAAGCGGAAGTTGCTCAAGCGTTCAGCAAGTTGCCATTTGATCATCTGCTGTTTACCGGCTCAACCAATGTTGGTCGCGCGGTTGCTCGTGCTGCAGCGGAAAATTTAACCCCAATTACGTTGGAGCTCGGTGGTAAATCTCCAGTCATCGTGGCGGATGACGCTAACTTGAATAAGGCGGTTGATGCGATTCTATTTGGTAAATGCATCAATGCTGGACAAATCTGTGTTGCACCAGATTATGCCTTTGTACCAGAGGGAAGAATCAACGAGTTTGTCGTGCTGTTCCTACAACGTTTTGAAGCGCTGTACCTCAAAGGCCAGAACGACCAAGGCTTTACTCATATCATCAATCAGCGACAGTACGACCGCTTAAAAGCAGTATTGGAAGATGCCAAAGCCAAGGGCGCAGAAATACATACCGTGTCCGAGACGAGCGCAGAGGGTCGACTATTGTATCCGCATCTAGTGACCAATGTTTCGGAAGAGATGACCATTATGCAGGAAGAGATTTTTGGTCCTCTCATGCCAATCAAGCCCTACCGTGACATTCAAGAGGTCATCGACTACATCAACCAGAATCAACGTCCACTTGCTCTATACATCATGTCAGAAGACAAGAGTGTTATTGATCGAATTACCCGTAATACCCACAGTGGCGGGGTTGGGGTGAATGACACGATTTTGCACGTCGGTGCGGAAGACGCGCCATTTGGTGGTATTGGTGAATCTGGTATCGGTCACTACCATGGCGAGGAAGGTTTTAGAACCTTTAGTCATGCCAAAACTGTTCTAAATACACCAACGTGGTTACCTCGTGTGGGTATGTTGATGGAGCGTCGTGGCATGGCAATAAAAGCATTACAAAAGTTGTTTATGAGGTGAGTCGTACGCTTCGGAACTTCACTCATCAAAGCCGTCGGTAGGACGGCTTTTTCAATTCATGTAAGTTAAAATAATGGTAGTTAATGGAGTATTGAATAGGCATATGGAGCTGTATTTCTTAGGGACGTCTTCTGGAGTTCCAACAAAATCCCGTAATGTTTCTGCGACTGCTTTGCTGGAGAGCAAGGGGAAAGGGTGGTTTCTAGTTGACTGCGGAGAGGCGACTCAACACCAGTTGCTCCACACTCCGTTATCACTTAATTATTTACAAGCCATCTGTATTACTCATATTCACGGTGACCATTGCTATGGCTTACCGGGTTTGCTCGCCAGTGCGGGTATGAATAACCGTAAAGATCCTCTGACGATCATTGCCCCAGAGGGGATTAAACAGTGGCTTGAAGCGACTCAAGCGTTCACCAAACTCTATCTGCCATTTGAACTTCACTTCATCGAAGTAGAGCAGTTTGATTCGATTGAAATTGGTCAGTTTACGATTACCGCAACTGCACTTTCGCATCGCGTTCCTAGCTTTGCTTACTGTTTTGAAGAGTCAACTATTCGAATGTATCCAGACATCGATAAGCTTGAACAATTGAACATACCGAGGGGACCTATCTGGGGAGAACTTGTCCGTGGCAATGATGTCGAGTACCAAGGGCAAACCCTAATGAGTAAGGCGTTTACTAAGCTTGCGCATCCACCGAGAAAAGCGATCATTTGTGGTGATAACGACACCCCAGAGAAGCTCGATAGTCTAATTGAAGGCGCGCATCTGTTGGTACACGAATCAACGTACTCAGAAGCGATGAAAGAGCGAGCGGGAGAAGTTGGTCACGCCTATTCCTCACAAGTCGCCAGTTATGCGCAGGCAAAACAAGTTCCGAGCTTGATTCTCACTCACTTTAGTCTTCGCTATCAATTTAGCCCTGAAGCGGAAGTCTCGATCGAGCAGATCCGGAAAGAAGCTCAAACCGATTACTCTGGTCATCTTTTTCTTGCTCACGATCTCGCGCATTATCGAATTGACAGGGCGGGTTTGGTTGAGGAGGTTAAAGACGCTGAAGATAAGAACGAATAAAGGCTCTTGTCGCGAAAGCAATTTAAAATGAAATCGTCACAACAAGAGCCAACATGTTCTAGATACCGCATTCATTGCAGCGTAAGACTAATGAAATACCTGACTACTAAAGCGTAGAAAACGACTTTCTCCCATCAGTTCACGGAACGCTTCTTTATCCAACTTAATCAAGGTTTCGTGATCGCCTGCTTCCAAATACACATGCTCTAAATTGGCGAGCATTTCATCGCAAATGGTTGCCATGTGATAAGCGCTACCCACTGGAGGTATCGCACCGTTATCGCAATCGGTAAACAAACGATAGACTTCTCTTTCTTTGATTAGATGGAAAGAGGCGTTGAGCTCGTCATTCAATCGAGACAAGCTGATTTTATTATTCGCAGGCAAGACAGCCATCATATGACGACCTTGGTGATCTTCCAAAATCACGCCTTTTGCCAAGTTATTGAGAGGGATACCCGCTGCAACACCGCTTTGCAGCGAACTATTACTATGACTGTGATTCACGGTTTGAAAGTGAATATGGTGCTCAGTCAAATAGTGGTCGAGCCGGGTTGACATGGTCATGTTAGCCTCCAGAGTGTTGAGACCCACATAAAGTATAGGTAAATCTCTATTCCCCTGACGCTTTACTTGAGCTGTTCTACGCTTACTTAAAGCCAACCACAGAGTATGGCATTGAAAAAGGGAAGCAAAATGAGCAAACCAGTAATAGCGGATAACAAACCCATCAAAGTTGAGCTTGTGCAAGGGCAAGAATATTCCTTTTGTCGATGCGGGCGATCTAAGAACCAACCTTATTGTGATGGCTCCCACGCCGGAACCGATTTTAAACCCATGAGCTTTGTCGCTGAAAAGGATGAAGATGCGTATCTGTGTCAGTGTAAGCACACCGCAAATGCGCCTTTCTGCGATGGGACGCATAAGCAGTTCACCTCTGAGCGAGTAGGGCAAGAAGGTCCGGGTATCCAAGCGGGACATAACGAGATCCCAATTGCAGTGGCGACGCAAGAAGAACCCACGGTTGAGTTTATTCACCAACTGGCAAGAGAAGGGCTGTCAAAGTTAGGGCATCATGGACCGATGACGGCGATGGGTGTGCCGAGAGACCAATTGCCCCATTGGGATGACCTGCAAATGATGGTCGCACAAATGGCAACCAAACCTCTGATGGAGGATGTGCCAGTCAAAACTGAATTGGTAATTGGTCCGAAAGCGAAGAAGCCGCTGGTACTAAAAATTCCATTGTTTGTCTCTGACATGAGCTTTGGTGCGTTATCAGAAGAAGCCAAAATCTCACTCGCGAAAGGTGCGGAGTTAGCCGGAACCGGAATTTGCTCTGGAGAAGGTGGCATGTTGCCAGAAGAACAAGCGGCGAACTCGCGTTATTTCTATGAACTGGCGAGTGCGCAATTTGGTTACGACGAATCTAAGTTGCTCAATGTTCAAGCCTTGCACTTTAAAGGTGGGCAGGGAGCAAAAACAGGGACTGGTGGTCATCTTCCAGCCAATAAAAATGTGGGTAAAATATCGCAAGTACGTGGCATTCCCGAAGGGCAATCTGCGATTTCACCACCGACGTTTAAAGATCTGCATACCCCAGAAGATTTTAAAAAGTTTGCAGATCGGGTACGGGAAGTGACAGGTGGTATCCCAATTGGATTCAAGCTCAGTGCAAACCATATCGAAGAAGATATTCAGTTCGCACTTGATGCCAGTGCGGACTACATCATTTTGGATGGTCGTGGAGGAGGCACGGGCGCAGCGCCTGCTATGTTCCGTGATCACATCAGCGTGCCAACCATTCCCGCTCTCGCTAGAGCAAGGCGTTATCTGGATGCACAAGGCATGAGTGACCGCGTCACGTTAATTGTCACGGGTGGACTGCGTGTTCCAATGGACTTTGTAAAAGCGATGGCGCTCGGTGCAGATGGCGTTGCGATTTCTAACAGTGCAATGCAGTCGATAGGTTGTGTAGCCGCGAGAATGTGCAATACCAACAATTGTCCAGCAGGCATTGCAACGCAAAAAGCCGACTTAAGACAGCGGTTGAATGTGGATAAAGCCTCAGTTCAATTGAAGAACTTCTTTGAAGCCTCGGTTGAGTTGATGCAAGTGATGGCAAGGGCGTGTGGCCACGATGATCTCAGCAAGTTCAATCAACACGACCTCGCCACTTGGAATCGCGATATGGCGTTGCTTTCTGGGGTGAAATACGCAGGCGTAGACAAGCCTTAACGTTTCTCTTGCTCTGATTCGTGCCTGTTTTACTGTGGCTGCAATTTGTACGATTGATAATTGGGCTCATATGGACCATAATATTAAGACCATTTGGTCTATAGGAGCTCAGTATGGCAACGGCAACATTAAAAAGCTTTAAACCGAAGCTGCCTCACAAGGCAAACTTTTGGTTTATGCTGGGCATTGAAGATGCCGAAACCGGTCGTACCGATGCGGTTCATAAAGGGTTTGAGCCAAAGGTATACCGTAATATCGTCGAGCGTGTGAAGCTTTCTCAAAGCGAATTCCAACACGTCACATTGATCCCGGTGAGCACCATCAAACGTCGACTCAAAAACGAAGAACGCTTCAACACGCAAGAGAGTGATGCCATCTATCGTTTAGCTATGCTACTTAAGCTAGCAACAGAACTGTTTGATGATGAAGAACGCGCGCTAGGTTGGATGCGGGAAAATGTTTACGGTTTGGGGGACAAGCGCCCACTAGACATGGTTTCAACTACGGTTGATTTTGAAATCGTCAAAGATTTGATTGGACGACTAGAGCACGGGGTATTCTCGTAATATGAAGCTCTATCGACTGACTCAAAAGAAGTTCTCTGAGTCTCCATTTAGTCCAATCGGTGCCAAGCTATACGGTGGGCGATGGAACTCGAAAGGAACCGAAGCACTGTACTTTTCTCAATCCGAATCTCTCTGCTCGTTAGAAGTTTTTGTGCATGTAAACAACGATCCGGCGATCACCAAGCTTTACGATTTGTATCGTATCGAGATGCCGGAATACTTAATTGCAGCACTGGATGAAGAAGACTTACCTGTCACTTGGCGCTCCATTCCCGCTAGTGAATCCACACAATACATTGGCGACCAGTTTCTCAACGATCCGCATCCTGAGTTCGCTGCACTGCAAGTGCCTTCGACAATTTCTCCTCGTGACAACAACTACGTCGTCAATCCAAACCATCCCAAGATGAAAGACATCCTGAAGAAAGCAGAGAAGCTTGATTTTGCTTTCGACCCACGAATCTTCAAATAAAAAAGCTCAGCGTTTGAATTCGCGCTGAGCTTTCTTTTGTCATTGCGTTAATGCTGAGCAGTCAGCTGTTGATTGTCACTCAACTCCTTCTGATAGCTACTCAATACAATTTCTGCGCCTTTGTAAGAGAGGTGGCTTGCATCGGTGTACATGGCATTGTCGCTGCCCACTTTCATTGCGCATTTACCCTCTTGGCAGATGTAGTTAGTAAGGTCGACAAACTCCACATGTTCAAATTGGTCAAAGTACGCTGCCAGCGTTGCTACGTGATGCGGGTGTGACTGCTTCGGTGCAAAGTCACATTCATTGCCTGTGTTATCACCAAACAATTGCGCTTTCCATAAGCATTCGCCAATAGCATGCGGTGCAGAAGGTGTCGGACCAAAGACAACGATCTCTCTGTCTTCTAATTCGTTCAATAGATGGGTGAGCGACGCTTGGTAATCTTGCTTAGAGAGCTCTTTATTGAAGTTAGAAGAAATCACCACACGTCGAATCGAAGGCGTATCCCGAATAGTTTCGACTGCATCGGTGAAGAAGCTTCGACAAGATAGATTAGTGACTCCTGCAATCATGTCGACATAACCGATCGCACAAGAATCTTGCGTAAGCTGGACAACTCCCGTAAGTGTGTCATTTGAGAGCTGCTGAACAAAGACCATGCTGTGACTGTTACCCAACACTGCGACAGTAGGTTCTGAAGATGATGAACAAGTTTCGTTGATGGTTGTATTACCGTTACATGCGATACCGTAGCCATTGTTAACGCGCATGGCTTCAAAGAACGCACTGCGGTCTGGAAAACCTCCGTTTTTATGACCGACGACACCAAAAGCAAGCAGCGGCAGGGTAACGAATACAAGTGAGGCAGTAAGTGTGCTCATGCCGATTTTTTTGCGACTACGGAAAGGTTTTTCAATAAAACGCCAAGTTAGGTAAGAAAAGGCAAATAGAGCGACAAGGTAAAACGCTAGGCTAAAGTCTTGTCCGGCGGTCAGCACATATCGATAAAAAACCAGCAACGGAATGTGCCACAAGTAAAGGCTGTAGCTGATCAACCCAACAAAAACCACCGATTTGAGGCTTAGAGCTTTACCCAGCGTGTTGTCTTTGGATGAGAACAAGATGATAAGCGTGGTGCCAATCACAGGGATTAACAGCATGAGCCCGGCGCCATCTTTTGATTTGTCAAATAACAAAGCAGAGGCGAGAACTAGGGTTAAACCAATCATTGCGAGGGTGTTGTTGGGTTTGATGACGGCTTTACGCATCACTAGGGCAATCAGAGAGCCTGCTGCCAACTCCCAAGCTCGGGAGAAAATCATGTAAAAGGCGAAATCAGGATCACCACTGGCGTACCAAATAGTCATCAAACTTAGTGCAAATACTGCGATGAAGAAGGTGAGATAAGACATGAGCTTGCCACGTGCCAGCAACATAAGCAAAAGAGGGATCACAATGTAATATTGCTCTTCGACACCTAAGCTCCAAGTATGAAAGAGTGGGTTGGCTTGCTCTTCCAACCCGAAATAATTGTGGCCTTTGAGGTACAGCAACACATTAGAAGCGGACAGAATGGAAGACACAGAAAACTCACCAACTTCTTTATGAGCGTGGGGAAGGAACAACCACCAAGAGAGTAAATAACACACTGCAATAACCAGCAGCAGTAAGGGCAGAATCCTACGAATACGGCGCTCGTAGAAATCAGCAAGGCTGAATTGGTTCTTATCCAAATCGTTTATCACAATTGTGGTAATTAAATAGCCACTGATCACGAAGAACACGTCTACGCCAATAAAGCCACCAGCGAACGCTTCGATGTCTGCGTGGAAGAAGATCACCAATATGACGGCAATCGCTCTTAATCCATCTATTTCTGCTCGGTAAGTCATCATCATCTCTCCCTAGTCAACAAACTCACTAACGCAAAATGCGCACCAAAATTTGGTCGTTGAAAATCAGAGTGTTAGTGGCAGTTATGAAGATGAGAACAGTTTTGCAGGGTGACTTCTTATATTGATTTTCATTTTGAAAACAGCAAGCTTGCAGTTTCTAGCAAAATGACGTGCTACGGATGTAAATCAAAGATCAGTCGAACGGAAGTTCTTATACTCCAAGCTAAGTAAATAAACTCAGAAACGAGGCTATGAGCCAAAACGATATTCAAGCCAAGATTGCCAGCTTTACTTGTATCGAAGAAGCTTTGGATTACTTCGATATTGGTTTTGATAGCCGCTTTATTGATAAACACAGAGTGGAGTTAGTGAAACGCTTCAATGGCTATTTGATACTAACTAAGCCTGAAGATTGGTTTGCGGCTCGCCGTGCATTAAAGAACGCATACTGTAAGGTGCAACGCAGTTTACTGGATAAAACTACACGCTCAGCTTGTCGTGGTTGCACTTCTTGCCAGCGTCGTTAGAGAAAACTCTAATGCCAAAACCATAATGTCAGACAACACCGGACGCTAAAAAGAAACCCCGCAGATGCACTCAAACGCATCTGCGGGGTTTTTGTCTATTCAACTTGCCTATTCAAATAAGTCGGCTGAACTAGGCAAGCGAAACAATTTAGTTTGCTTGGTAAGTTGGGTAATCCAACAGACCTTTTTCGTTACCACCAAACAGCGTCGCAGGATCGTGAGCCGCTAGCGGGTAATCGTTCTTGATTCGGTTCGGTAGGTCAGGGTTCGCGATGAACGGACGACCAAAGCCAACCATATCTGCCAAGCCACTTTCTAGAGCTTCAGCCGCTTTCTCTGTGTTGTAGCGACCAGCATAAATGATAGTGCCTTTGTAAGCTTCACGAACGGCTGTTTTGAACTCAGCAGGCGTATCTGGTGCGTCATCCCAGTCTACTTCTGCAATGTGCATGTAAACAACGTTTAGCTTATCAAGCAGTGTCGCAGCAGCTGTGTAAGTTTCTACTGGTGTTTTATCTACAGTACCATTTAGTGACGTAAACGGAGCAAGACGAACACCAACGCGCTCAGCACCAATCGCTTGAGTCATCGCTTCAACCACTTCACCCAAGAAACGTAGACGGTTTTCAACTGAACCACCGTATTCATCTGTACGGTTGTTTGCTTCAGAATCGATAAACTGGTTTACAAGGTAGCCGTTTGCTGCGTGCAGCTCGATGCCATCAAAGCCCGCTTCAATCGCATTCAATGCCGCTTGACGGTACTCTTCGATAACCACTTTGATGTCTTCTTTCGTCATCTCACGCGGTTCTACCACGTCAACAAAACCAGGCTCATCTGTGCCGTTATCAATAAATACTTTCACGTTTTCTGCTTTTAGTGCAGAAGAAGAAATTGGTTGCTCGCCACCGATATTGTCAGGGTGAGTTACGCGGCCAACGTGCCAAAGCTGAGCGAAGATCGCACCGCCTTTTGCGTGTACAGCATCAGTGACTTTTTTCCAGCCTGCGATTTGTTCTTGGCTGTAAATACCCGGTGTCCAAGCGTAACCTTGACCCATAGGTGAAATCTGTGTGCCTTCTGCAACAATCAAACCCGCAGATGCGCGCTGTGCGTAGTACTCAGCCATTATGTCGTTTGCGACATTACCAGGTTGGCTTGCACGAGAGCGAGTCATTGGCGGCATAACGATACGGTTCTGAAGGGTTAGAGAACCAAGTTGTACAGGTTGAAACAATGTATCTTTCATGACTAACCTCGTTATTTGCTTGTTTGAATCAATTCGATTTGGTAACCGTCAGGGTCTTTAATGAATGCGATATGTGTTTCACCGCCTTTCATTGGACCTGGTTCACGAGTGACATTGCCACCAAGTGCTTTGATTTTGTCGCATGCAGCGTAAATATCTTCACAACCCAATGCCATGTGACCGAACGCATTACCTAGGTCATAACTGTCTGTGTCCCAGTTGTAAGTCAGCTCAATCGTCGCGCTGAATGGTTGGTCTGCGTTGCCCACAAATACGAGCGTGTAGCGGTATTCCGTGTTTTCGAAGCGATCAAGCTCGCTCATACCAAGAACTTTGGTGTAAAACTCAATGGACTTTTCTAGATCAGCCACGCGGATCATAGTGTGAAGAAATTTCATAGTTAACCTTCTTATCTCGGCTTGTGAGGCAATGTCGGAGTGACAAAGGCATTTCAACAAGCAACGTTGTTGAAGCTAAAGATAAAGTGAAGGTAATGAAACGTAAAATTATCGTTGATTATAATTTTGATAATGTATTTTTATAGAGGAGTGATTTATTTGACGTGCAAGAACAGTGTCAATTGGAAACAATGTTTACAGAGCGCTCACCGAAGGGTAATTGGCATATGCTAATAATTTTTAAGGACGATCTTATGTGTGAAACATTAACCTCCCATCACTATTGCGCAGTATGTTCCAAAGGAAACCCTTACTCATTAGGGGTGGAATACCAAACTCAAGATAAAAGCAGCGTAGTCGCATCATTTATAGTAAACGAACATCACCAAGGTTATAGCGGTTTACTGCATGGCGGCATTGCAACATGCTTGGTGGATGGTGCAATGACTCATTGTTTGCTAGCAAATGGAGTGAAGGCGTTGACCGCTCAATTAGAAATGCGCTTTCATGCACCCATTGAGGTCAGTGAAGAGCTACGTGTCACTGCAAGCATCGTGAAAGAAACAAGAGGCATTTTCCATTTGGTTGCAAGCTTGGAAGTCGGTGATGAAACTCGAGTATCTGCAACGGCCAAGTTCGTTCGCCCCAAACCTTAGATGACGGCTAATATCAAACTTTTGGCCGAAAGCGTGAGCGATAGAGTTGAGATTGTGGCAACGTAAAAGTAGCAAAGGAGGCAGAATGTTAGAAATTAGACGCTTTGAAAGTGGTGATGAAGAAACATTGAGAACGCTTTTCTACTATACGGTCAGAAAAATATGTATAAACGATTATACGGACGCACAGGTAAGCGCTTGGGCACCAAACATCTATGTAGCTGAAGACTGGAACAAGAAAATAGCGTTATTAAATCCATTTATCGTGTTACTTGATGGACAAGTTGTTGGGTACGCAGATTTACAACCAGATGGATATGTCGATCACTTTTTTTGTCACTGGCAACATCAAGGGAAGGGAGTTGGCACAGCGTTGATGCAGCAGCTAATCGCAGAGGGTGCGCGAAACTTCAACCATCGCTTATACGCTAATGTCAGCTTAACCGCAAAACCGTTTTTTGAACGTCACGGATTCATTGTAGCTCAGCAGCAGTCGGTAGATATCAGAGGGCAAACGCTGACTAACTTTTTAATGGAAAAGGATCTTAATAAATAGAGGAATTACCATGATTCCTCTATTTATCACGAGCCAATATTATCTGTTCTTTTCAATTACACTAATTGAGATTGCCAGAAATAATATATCTTTTACTAAGAAGAAGTTCGTTATTAAAATTCCATCAGACACTTTCCAAGTATTTGGTGTTGTGATCAGGAAGCTAAGTGTAGATAGAAAAATTACGGTAGCAAAAACACCTGAAAAGAAGCCGACCTTTCGATTTTTTAAACCTACTACCAATCCAATAGCAACAATAATTTCCACTGCGCCAATAAGGTTTGATACGGCTTGCACGGATATGACGGAGTACAACCACCCCATGGCAGGATGATTCTCTACTAATGGTTTAATGAGGTCTGCTTCAGTCGGAGTAAACTTGTATATACCGATCCAAGCTAATACCAGTGCTACCCCCAGAACCCCAAGACTATAGCCAATATTTCGTTCGCTAACAGCAGTCATGTTTTTTTGCATAAATGTGCTCCATTAATAAGTTACTTGGAGGAGACCTCTTTGCATAAAGTAAAATTTCAAAGATAATGAATGTTTTTAAAGAAAGTTCTTCGGCATCTGTACAGAGCGGGTGCTATTCTTGTTATTGAAAAGTAATAGGGGGGCAGCATGGAAAATATCGAAATTAAATTGGAGCGTCCACGCGTCGAATTGCTGTTTGCCAAATATAAAGATCAAATCGGAGATGACTTTCCGGGCTATCGTAATCATGTTTATCGAACCATCACTTATGCGATGCATTTCCTCGGTAATGATGAGCAATACGAGCAGTTAGTTGAAACGGCATTTGTTTATCATGACATTGGTTTGTGGACTGACCATGAATTGGCTTATCTCGAACCCTCTGAAGCCGTGGCGTTGGCAGATAATGAACACTTTGAGTGGGGGTTAGATCCTGATGCTTTGCGCGGTGCGATTCATTGGCACCATAAGATTTCGCCTTATAAAGGGCCGCACCAGAAAGTCATCGAAGCATGCCGAAAAGCAGACTGGATTGATGCAACCAAAGGCAGCGTTCGTAAGGGGTTGAGTAAAGAAGTCATTGCAGAAGTGGAAGCGGCATTTCCAAACTTGGGCTTTCATGACACTTTGCTTCGCCTTGCAAAAGACTATAGCGGTTCAACGCTCGTAGGCGGCGTTAAAGTGACGCTGGGTATCGTTAAGTGGTAAATCCTCTACTGCCCTTAACCGTGAATAAATAGTAAGCGCGAAAATATAGATAACCACGAAAACAAAAATGCCGAGGTGATGCAGCTCACTTCGGCATTTGTTTTTTGAATAGGGGGTTATGCGCTGACTTCTTGCTGCATGATTTGCTGGTTGAAAGCGAGAGGGTCTTTCAAGATGGCACGCCCAACAGCTGCCAAATCGAGCCAGCCACTAGTTACAGCTTGGTCGATGTATTCTGCGCTTTCAATTCCACCAACACCAATGATAGGAACCCCCAAGTCCGCTTGCTTGAGGAAGGTGGACTCCGATACCAGATAGCCTTCTCCACGGCGATCTTTAGGACGATTCCATCCACCAATGCCAGATGACACATCAATGATGTCTATGCCTGCTTTAATCAGCAACTGGCACACTTCTACCATGTCTTCTTGGGTTAATCCTTCTGGGTAAAGGTCTTGACCGGGGATTCGCACCATCACCCCAATGTTGCTATTGGCTTTGATTGCTTCGATGATCTCGACCACCAAACGAGTGCGGTTTTCTAATGAGCCACCGTATTGATCATCACGTTGGTTTGTTACTGGAGAAAGAACTTGGTTCAAGCCATAACCGTGGGCACAGTGCAGTTCGACAAAATCAAACCCAGCCTTGTCGGCACGAAGCGCAGCATCGATAAAGTTCTGACGCCAAACAAGCATGTCTTCCAATGTCATTGCTTTTGGTTGTGGTAGCACGCGATCGTAAGCGGGAACGGTTATGCCGGAAGGTCCCATTAAATCAGGGCATACCTCTAACTGTGCTTTACCGCCGCAATGCGTGATCTGAAAGCCTGCTTTTGCACCGCGAGCATGAATGACTTTTGCGATCGCTTGCATTCCCTCGATGCAGTCATCGCTGTGTGCACCTAACTGGTTCGGTTCACTTCGGCCGGGAAAAGCCACAAAGCTGTATTCCACCATCACAAGACCTGCACCCGATTGCGCCAGTTTGTCATAGTGTTGAATAGTGGTTTGGGTGGCAATGCCATCGGTTGTCGCGGTTTGAGAGGCCATCGGTGGCACAACCAAACGGTTGTTGAGTTGGTGTTTCGCGACGTTCAATGGAGTAAAGCGAGTCATACGATCCCTCGTGTTCTGTTTGTTAAGGTGGCTATTCTAAGTCAGATATTTTTATTGATTAAGTTAAAACTAAGAATTTGTCGTTCAGGCTTATAATCAAAAAGCAGCTAATTTAAGCCGCTTTTCAATAGGTTGTGTTACGTGGAGATTCTTTTTCAGATCACCATTCAATGCTTGAACCATCGAATACTCGGAAGCTGCCAGATTCTTCTAGTGTTAAGTTTGACGCCACATTAATAATGCCAGACACACTTTGTTCGGCGGTAAAGGTCGCGTCTTTGCCACCCATATCGGTTTGTACCCAGCCCGGATGAACCGCCAATGTTTTCACTTCTTTCTCGCGCAGGTTTTGCGCTGCTGATACCAGAATTTGGTTCAGTGCCGCTTTAGACGTACGGTAGCTGTACATGTTGCCTGAGCTGTTATCACCAAGGCTTGCGACGCGAGTCGAGATACCGACGATGGTTTTGAGTTCACTAGCTGCAACGTTGTCTTGCAGTGCTTGGATGAGTAGTGCAGGAGCAACGGTATTGATGGTTAGCACTTCTAGCCATTTAGCTTGTGTCATTTCACCGAGTTTTGCGCAATCGTCACCAAGCACGCCTGCATTTAGGATCAAGTGGTCGATAGGGCGGCCATTCAGACTATCTGCTAGTGCATTGATGTCGGATTCTTTTGTTACATCGAGCGTTAATGGCTCAATGTTGTCGTTATTTTTTGCTAGTTCATTCAGTGCATTTGCTGATTCTGGCGCGCGACAGGCGGCTAGCACATGCCAGCCTTTGTTTGCGTATTGACGAACAAACTCCAAACCAAGACCACGATTTGCGCCAGTGATTAAAACAGTAGACATAGGGGACTCCTAAACATTCATTGAGTATGTGGTGAGTTTAAGAGTGAACCGGAACAAAATGCGTCATAAAGGGAACAAACACAGCAAGATTCGACAATGTCGAATTCAACAAGTTAAGTGGCTATTTTTCAGAAGAAAGGAAGCGTGTTAGCGTTTCAAAAAGACAGACGCAAAGTGAATTAAGCGCTGCTGGTTTAGCTCTTTTGTATGACCGCTAACTCCCGCGACGGCAACGAGCTCTCCCTCAAGATAGAGCGGGATGGCAAGGCAGTTTAAGTTCGGTTCCGCTTCTTCTAAGTCCAACGCATAACCATTGTCGGCAACCACGTTCAGTTCTTTCTCTAACGACGGGGAGAGTTGGTCTTGCAAGCGCAAGCGTCGTCGGAGTTCCTCATCAAAGGCCAAAAAGACTTTACCAATTGCAGAGGTAGTTAGCCCCTCACGTTTGCCGCGTGGGCTGCGGATCGTTAGTGGGTTATCTCGTTCGATGGCATCCAGATAAAGGTATTCCTGCGCGCCACTTTGAACAGCAAGATAGGCGGTGTTATCTGTCAACTGTGCCATCTTCTTCAAAAGAGAAGCAAAGTGCCGACGAATCGATTCGTCCTTTTGCTCAAGTGACTTGGAGAGATCACGAAATCGCAGTCCCAATGTGTAGCCCTGTTTTACTCGAGAAACGTATCCCAACTCACTCATGGTCGCGAGTAAACCGTGCACCGTGGTTTTATTAAGCACGACAGCTTCACTGACTTGCTGTAATGACATAGGCGCATTATGTAAAGAAAGCGCTTCTAGAATGGTAAAGCTTCGCTCAACGGATTGAATTCTTTTGGGTTCTTTGGGCATGTTTTTACTCGGATAACGATGTGAGAAATATGAAGGAATAAAACCTGAGAATAGCTTCTCTTGTTAAATTAGAAAAGCCCCACGATCTGTCCATCGTTGGGCTTGTAAGTATTAGAAACTTTGGTTGCTCTTTTATCTTAGTTAGGCTTTAACAGAGTTGAACCTCAACCATCGAGATCTAAATGAACAACCTAATCGTGTCTAGATGTGTTTCATATTCGGGCAAAACCTCTGTAATAGAAAAACTTACTGAGAGGTAAAAGGAGTTTACCTTTCAGTAAGGTTTATTTAAGCAAAATAGGCGCTTAGCGAGACTAGAAAAGCTTAGAAACAAAGTTCTCAAATACGCAATGTTTAAATTTTGAGATTTAGATGTTATAACATAACAATTACTGTTTCCGATTATCCCAAGTACTATGAAGTTTGTTCGTTATTCACTTATTGGTGTTGCAGCTACTGCATTCTCTCTCGCAGCTTACCTCACATACCAAGCAGAAACGAAACCAGAAGAAATCACCATTAAGGTCACGCCTTATTCCGAGCTAGAGAGCGCTCACGTACATGAGGCTCAGACAGACGACACGACACCAAGCGCCAAACTGGTAACACAAGATCACGACAACATTGCGCGCATTCACTACTTCGTTAAAGTAGGTGACACACTTAGCACGATCTTCTCCTCATGGGGCGTCCCATACGAAACCACGCAAAAACTGCTTAAAGCTGATATAACTTCACTTAAGCTCGATACCATTAAGCCGGGAGATCATCTTGAGCTTATGGTTGATAGAGACTCCAAGACTTTAAAACAAGTTATTTTTCACGAGAGCCTCGTTGAACGCGCTATCTACACACGAAATGACGATGGCTCGTTTGCCTATAACTTTGTTGAAGAACCTGGTGAATGGCGCGAGGAAATGTACTCAGGTACGATTAACGGTAGCTTCTCTTCTTCTGCCCATCAACAAGGACTAACCACCACCCAGATTGCCAACATCACACGTGTATTGCGCGACAAAGTGAATTTTGCCCGTGAGCTTCGTGCTGGCGACAGTTTTCACGTGTTGGTAAGTCGTCAGTATGTTGATGATCATTTGACGGGCAACACGGAAGTGCAGGGCATTGCAATTAAAATGCATGGTAAAGACGTAGAAGCGTTTTTGGCTCAAGATGGCCGCTTCTATGATCGTGATGGGAACAGTCTAGAACAAGCGTTTAACCGCTACCCAATTGATAAGCAATACCGTCGTATCACTTCGCCATTTAATCCTAACCGAAAACACCCAGTGACGGGACGAATTTCTCCTCACAATGGTACTGACTTCGCGACGCCAGTTGGTGCTCCTGTATATTCAACCGGTGATGGAAAAGTAGTCGCGGTTCGTAACCACCCATACGCGGGCAAGTATCTAGTGGTTGAGCACAATAGTGTCTATAAAACTCGCTACTTGCACCTGAGCCGCTTTTTGGTAAAGAAGGGTGAGCATGTTAAGCGTGGACAGAAGATTGCGCTTTCAGGTGCGACAGGACGTCTAACAGGGCCACACTTGCACTTCGAAGTACTGGTGCGCAACCGCGCGGTCGATGCGATGAAAGCAGATCTTCCATTGGCAAGTTCGATTCCAAGTAAAGACAAGCGCGCGTTTTTAGCAAAAGTCTCAGAGTTTGATGATATGGTTGCCACAGAGCAAAGCGCGAGCCACGGAAAATCCGTCGAGGGAAAACAGGTTTCTTAATAGCAATAAACAAAGGCAGGCTTCGGCTTGTCTTTGTTGCTTTTGGAGTTGGGGGAATAGACAAATATTCACCACCTTAGCCGCTACCTAGGTAATGTGATGTGGTAAAGTTTGGTGGCACAATCCGATTTAAATTAGCCAAAATACAAGTAGTAACGAGTGGAGGGTGAATGCAAATACCAACCGTAGGCTTTGACCATAACAAATCGAATCAAGCAGAGATTGAAATCTTCGATCTAGAAAGCTTGCATGGCCAAGAGTACAAAAGTCATTCACCTCAAAAGCCGCATCGCATTACCTTCTTTATGATGGTTTACATCGAAAAAGGCAGTGGCGTGCACATGGTGGATTTTAAGCAGTATCCGTTTGAATCTGGCAGCATCCTCTTTGTTCGTCGTGAGCAGGTGCAAGCTTTCGATTTGTCCAACAAACCCTCCGGCAAAGTGATCATTTTCACCCAAGCGTTTTTAGACCAAGTGCATGCCAACATGCGTTTACCTAACTACACTCCAACGCATTTAAACCAAGCTCGTTCCCCATTATTGAACTTAGACGAAGCTACCTGCCAGAGTGCCAAACTGCTTATTGGTGAGGTTATCAAAGAAATTGAAAGTCAGCATTCCGACCCATTGATCGTCATGTATCTTTTCTCTTCTTTCGCTCTAATGCTGCATCGTCTTCGACCTGAAGAAAGGCACGATAAGTTAACCAAAGAGCAGAGCTACAAGCTTGCACGTTTCTTTGATTTACTCCAGGCGAATTATGAACATATCCGTGATGCGAACTGGTATGCGGGGCAGATGGGATCAACGTACAAAACGTTAAATGTTATTTGCAAGCTGGCAACCAACTTAACCGCAAAACAGATGATAGATGCGTTTGTCACGATTGAGATAAAGCGACGCTTGGTTGTCAGTAATGTTACCAGCCAACAGTTAGCTTTTGACTTTGGTTTTGAAGATGCGAGTAATTTTGTTCGATACTTTAAAAATCAAACTGATATGACACCAAGCCAATTCCAGAAGCAGTACGCCGAACCACAGTTATGATGTTGAGTATGAACGCCTTTTTGTGTTCATGTTCGATATTGACCATTTTTCGACGCATATTCACACAGACGAGTCTATGATTCATTTTTATTATTATTCCCAAGCCAATAAGAGGAAAATAATATGAATAAATTGACTCGCTTTTTCGCTAGCTCTGTCATCGCATCTACTGTTTTTGCAAGTGTTTCTTTCGCTGTAAACGCCGATGAGTTACCGAATCGAGACAAAGCCGTTGCCGTTATCTCAAGCATAGAAACTGGCGACCAAACGGCTATTTCTTATATCAACCCAAACAAGTACATTCAGCACAACCTTGCTGTTGCAGATGGTTTAGCGGGCTTTGGAGAAGTGATGAAAATGCTGCCGGAAGGCAGTGCTAAAGCAAAAGTAATTCGCACCATTCAAGATGGTGATTACGTTGTGTTGCATACCGAGTACGATTTTTTCGGACCAAAAGCGGGTTTTGATATCTTCCGTTTTGAAGATGGGCTGATCGTTGAGCACTGGGATAACTTACAAGACGTGGCGAAACCTAACCCAAGTGGCCGAACTCAATTTGACGGTGCAACAGAAATCACAGACGTAAATAAAACAGATGAGAATAAAGCCATTGTTTCTGATTTTGTTCAAACCATTCTGATGAAAGGGGACATGTCTCAGATCAGTAAGTTCATCGGTGAGAAAGACAGTGACTACATCCAACACAACGTTGCGGTTGCTGATGGTTTAAGCGGACTGAGCGTTGCGCTAAAACAATTAGCGGAAGCGGGTATGCCGATGGTGTACAGCAAAAATCATTTGATTCTCGGTGAAGGGAACTTCGTGTTATCAGTGAGCGAAGGCCAGTTCATGAACCAACATGTAGCGTTTTATGACTTATTCCGCGTCGACAACGGTAAGATTGTAGAGCATTGGGACACGATTGAGGCGATTCCACCGAAGTCAGAGTGGAAGAATGGTAATGGTAAGTTTGGTTTTTAATAAACCCTTTTCACCTTGTTAAGTTCTACTTAGAAAGAAGCCGTCAATATTAGACGGCTTCGGTGGCTGTTATAATGTCGGAAACTGGCGGCATAATAACATCTCAAACTTCTACAAATTAAACTAATTTCATAATGGCAAAAAAGTGCTATCGGTTTCGATTTAAAAAATGATCTCCGGCCTCAAGTCACCCGTAATTCTCGGGTGATAGCGTTTTTAACGCTAAGAAAGGAGACTGATAATGAACACTTTTAAATGCACACTCAAAAGCCTGATCGTAAGTATTGCTCTATTCTCACTATTCAGCACCAGCGCTCTGGCAAAAAAACCTAAATGGGCAGATGAAATAGACGCCAGTATCGTTGAATTCGCCGTTGGGGCATCGGGCGAACCGTTTGATTTTGATGATAATGGGGGTGATTTTGACATCCTCGTTGCTGCGCTCATCGCCACTGGAACCGTTGCTATTTTTGATGGCACTGAGTACACAGTATTCGCGCCTACTGACCAGGCCTTTTACGACCTTACAGGAACGTCGACCGATGCAGACGCATTCAATGCAGCCGTTGACCTGCTCGAAGTAGAAGGCGTGGCAGCGGTACTTGCTTATCATGTGACGCTTGATATTCGCAACTCACGTTCTGTCGTAAGAGCAAAAAAAATAAATATGCTTGATGGCAACACCATCAGTTTTGAAAATGGGTTGATCATGGCAAACAAGTCGGAAGCAGGGTTGGTCGATATTGATAACAAACTGAGCGATGGTATGGTTCATGTAATCGACACAGTGCTACTGCCTTAGCGTTAATAGCCTGACCAATAGAGATTTAAGTATGTAAGTAGCGACCTTTATGGTCGCTTTTTTCATTATGTCTACAAATTTATAAAGTGTGATGTTTGCTAAGCTTTTGTCTTTTATTATTAAAGTTGTTGCATTTTCTTCAGATAAAGTAACTGAACATTTACATCTAACGTCGGGTCTTCGATGGCTTGGCTTTCAGTTGTCAGTATCAAAGTGCAAGGCTTAAACACCCCTGTAGATGGACATTAATAAATTGCGTTGAGACAATCAGAATGAAAAGAATAATCCTATTAGCCGTTTGTGCCATGTTTGGCATTGCTGTCATGGCGAGTATGGCGTCGACCTATCTTATATCCAGTCAAAAAATAGATGACATCATCTTACACAAATCTCAAGTTCAAGCAGAGTTCCTAGCTGAAAATGCGGGCTATATTCTAGAGAACTCACAACAGCCATTAGAAGATCTACAAGTCCTTGTTGACGGTTTAAAGCAACGTTCAGATGTTAGCTATGCGATTGTGATTGATAGCAATGTTACGGCGGTTGCACACAGTGACAAGCAGAAGCTCAACAAAACATACGAGGATGACTACACGGTCGAAGGAGCAACGAAAGGCGTTCAGCAATATTCCAAGTGGTATGCGGATGTACAAGAGGTGTGGGTATTCGACATTATGGCGCCAATCTATGTAAATGGTCAGCTGTATGGCACATTCGATATCGGTATTCCAATTACTGAAGTAAGTCAGGCGACTAATGGCATCATTGCCTATCAGCTTGGCTCCATGATTGTCATATTCGTGCTATGCGCTGTTGTGCTCTCGTTATTATTGGGCAAACTGATGCAACCTCTATCGGTGCTTAAGAATGCATTAAATGATATTTCACAAGGCGATGGCGATTTAACGGTCCGCTTGCCGATTAAGGGAAGTGATGAAGTCGCGCAAATATCATCGGCATTTAATTTATTTGTTGAAAAGGTACATGGCATTATCTCTCAAGTCGTCAACACTGGGGTCGAACTTAATGGTTCAGCCATCGCGCTTCGAGAGCAGTCACAACAAGCTCTTTCGCGAGGCCAAGAGCAAAATGAACAAACAATGCTGGTGGTCACTTCGATGAACGAAATGATCGCAACGGTAAATGAAATTGCATCAAACGCAGCGGGCGCAGCCGGAGCGGCTAGTACAGCGACTGACGAGACGCAAGCGGGATATCAAACGCTCCAAAGAACAACAACGGCGATAAGCAATCTTGAAACAGAGATGAATAGTACGTCTGGCATTATTGTTAGCTTGGCTGATAACACACAGTCGATCGGTACTATTCTAGAGGTAATTCGAGGGATCTCTGAGCAAACGAACTTATTGGCGCTAAATGCAGCGATTGAGGCAGCGCGTGCGGGAGATGCTGGCAGAGGTTTTGCGGTTGTTGCGGATGAGGTTCGTAACCTTGCAACAAAAACCGCTCAGTCAACGGACGAGATTGATTCAATGATCAGCCGCTTACAAACAGAAGCACAGAATGCGGTGAACTCAATGAGCAACAGTAAAGCGTTGATAGAAGAGGGAACCACGGAAACGGAGTTGGCTCGACAGGCACTAGAAGCGATTTCTAAGCAAGTAATGACCATCCTTGACATCAATACCCAAGTTGCGACAGCGACGGAGCAGCAATCGACCGTGGCTAACGAGATCAATATGAACATGGATACAGTGAGTAACTCAGTTAAGCATGGCTTAAATGCGAGTCAGCAACTAGAGCAATCAAGCCAACAATTGGCCGAGCTTTCTCAAACCCTCGACCGCTATGTCGGTGCGTTCAAAATCTAACTAGCGTGAGGAAACAAAAGGCGACCAGTAGGTCGCCTTTTTTGCTGGCTAGTAGGTGATGGATTAAGAACGACTAGGGAGTAATTCCTGTAAACGTTACCGCTTGGCGCTTACCGTCGTCTACTAAACCAACGTGTTTAACCTTGCCCTTGAAATAGTATGGAGTGAAGCTTGGCATTGGCTTCTGTTCATTCGCATAGTATAAGGTGATCGGTTGATGGTTTAACGCACCAGATGTTAGCGTGCCGATTAACGCGTGTTCAAACTGATGATAACCATTGCCCCAATGGAACGCTTTGGTTGATTTTGGTTCGAGGCCAATGCCTCCATATTGATGATCGACCCATGCATCCATAAAGGTGCGAGTGGTGTATGGTAGTACGTTTCCAACCTTGCTATCTAGGATGGCAAGTGTCATTGCAGACTGGTCGAGCTCAGCCCACTCCCATGAAGAACTGCCATTAGAGTATGGCCGACTTTGCCACGCTGGAATTGCTTTGTTCGCCCATTCGTTTTGTAGTTCCGCAGAGAAGTAGTCGCTGACGGGGTCAAATGGGAACTGATATTCGGCACGTTCCAGAGTGGTTCTCATTCCTTCTATAGCAAACTGCTGCCAATCAGATGCTTGCAACTGTTCGCCAACGAGATAAGTCATCCAATACGCTTTGATCGTATGACCAAAGTCGTTGTGCTTAGCGTTGGGTTGCATTACCGCTTTATGATGAATAGCACCGTAGAAGCGCTGTTCCTGATCTGAGTGATAGTGCTCAACTAAGGTGTTAGTTAACCACTTAAGATCATTTAGCCATTGTGTTTTGTAAGGCTCAGGAAGAAGAGGCGCGACCAAAAGCATATAGCCATTAATTTGGTCCAGTTGCGCGACCAACTCATGCTGCTTTGCACTCTGTTCATCGCCATCTTCCAATACCCAAGCTAGGCCAACTTCATCGTTCACTTTGTAATTATCGAAGATAAACTTTTGCTGTTCGATAAGCACTTTCTCTACGTTTGGATCTCGTGTCAGGTAGTAATACATCGCTAGCCCAACGAGGGCATAAGCTTGGTCTTGTGACGTACGTTGCGTCCACTTTAAGCCCACTTGTTTGTTTTGCGTAAATGAGACAAAGCCGCCGTGCTCTTTATCTTGCAATTCGTTGATAAGGTAATATGCCCCTTTCTTAGCAAGCTCAAGAGCCTGTGTGTCCCCAGTTAGGTGATAAAGTACCCCATAAGCGTACGTTTGGCGTGACTTCATACGGGTGTATTCACGACCAAAGTGAGGAGTAATCCAGCCACGGTTTAATTCAGGGCAAACATTTTCCGTATCTAGCTTGCGGCCGTCGTTGCAACGGAAAGTAGGGAAGTTCCCAATAGGATCCCCGTAGGCTTTCTCATCCATCCAATATGGGGCTAATCCCTTTTTGACGTGGTTCAACCAAGCCTGAGTTGATGGGAAGCTCGTTGATATCGTTCTTTCTGGAATAGCGTTTTCACCTGTTGCCGCAAATGACAGCGTACTGGTGGCGAGGGAAAGCGCTACTATTAACGACTTTGTCGAAAAGTCCATAAAGCAAGTCCTTGAAAGAAAAGAAAGAGTATATCGGTAGATACCCTATACAAACCGTTGAACTAGTCGGGTTTTCAATTCGTTAGAATGATAAGGTTATCAACCGTTTTTAATGGAGCGGGCAGGATTTCCGACGACGCGATCTCCGGCTGCAACATCTTTGGTTACCACGGAGCCAGCTCCTACAACAGCTTCTTCTCCGATGGTTACTCCTGGCATGATGATGGCACCGCCTCCAATCCATACTTTGTCTTTGATTGTCACTGGCTTGGCCGTTTCATCTCCAGCAAGGCGTTGCTCGGTTTCTAAAGCATGTGCAGCGGTATAGATTTGAACTCGTGGACCAATCATCACGTTCGCACCAATAGCGACCTTCCCATTATCTAATATGATCGCATCCCAGTTGATATAGCTATTTTTTCCAATGGTTAGGTGGCAGCCGTAGGTTAGTTGCAGTGGCGCTTGGATACATGCTCCTTCACCTAAGCTCACCCCCATACTAGTCAGTAGTGCATGACGTTTTTCTGCGTCTGATTCATGATTGAATTTGAAGATCAATGCAGAAGTACTATCACACATCATCTGAAGCTCTTTGTCCAAGCAGTTATACATCTCACCTGAACGCATACGATTAAGTTCTGACATGTTTGCCCTTAAAGCTAAATAGTGCAATTGCACACAAATATAAAGCTTTGAGAGCGTTAACTAAAATCCAAACAGAGAAAACCCGAATACCATCACCAAATTCAATTTATTCGGTACTTGACGCAACGAAACCGTGGAATATACGGGAGGGTGTACTAGGTTATATAGATGCGTACAAGCGTATTGGGCAGACTGGCTTCTGAGGTGTATTTAATATTCGTTCGAAGCTTTCTGTAATTAAAGCATCAAATGCTTCGGATTCGCTAGATGGGAGAAATCAAGCTTTGAGTAACTCAAATGAAAATCTAGAGAAAGTTCTCGCGAAAGCTCTTACTACTTCATTGATTAGGTTTTCAGTAACGACACTTATCGTTATTGTCTGTTGGTGGGCGTTCTTACCCTTTCTGCCTATCTTGCTTTGGGCTCTCGTACTGGCAATCGCACTCTACCCAATCAAATTATTGATAGAAAGAAAGTTCAGTTTGAGTTCTTCTCGATCTGCAACATTGATTGCCATTGTCGGAGTGTTGATCCTCGGTACACCAACAGCAATGGTTGGTAACTCGTTTGCTTCTAAGACGCTTGGTGCCCTTGAGTCGTATCGAGATGGTACTCTGGTTGTCTCCAAACCAGCAGACAGTGTGAAAAGCTGGCCGTTGGTCGGTGAGAAAGTTCATGCGGTTTGGTATGAAGCCGCAGATGATTTGCCAACTTTTATTGAGAAGCGTCAGCCACAAATTAAGACCTTCTTTAGCGGGTTTGTGGATAGTGCGACAGGCGCAGCGAAAAGCATGTTTATGTTGATTGGTGCGATTATTATCGCAGGTATTATGTTGGCCTGGGCACAACCTGCAGCAAAATCGATACGTAAGATTTTCATTAGTTTTACTGATGAAGTCAGAGGACCAGAATTGCATGAGCTCACTACGGCAACAATCAGGCAAGTTGCAGTGGGTATTATTGGTATCGCTTTCTTAACAGCAATGGCATTTGGTGCCGTTGTTGCATTATCAGGCGTACCTGTTGCGGCCTTGTTTACGCTTATCGCATTAGTCTTCGCTATCGTTCAGCTTCCGGTCACCATCATTGCTTTAGTCGCAGTTGGCTTATTGTGGGCGGGGGATAGTGGCACGGTTCATAACGTCATCTTTACCATCTTACTGATCGCCGCTAGTTTAATTGATAACTTCTTAAAGCCATTGATACTGGGTCGTGGTTTAGATGTCCCCATGCCGATTGTTCTAATTGGTGCAGTTGGCGGCATGATGTCTGGTGGTATTCTGGGCATGTTCATCGGTGCGGCATTCTTAGCGGCTGGCTATCAAGTGTTTATGAAGTGGGTAGACACGGAGACTCAAGATGTTGCTGAAGTCATTGAAAATACAAGCGTTAGAGAAGAGAAAAAAGAAGCAGCAGAGCCCAAAAACTAAGTTCATATCAAATTGGAAGCTAGGTAGCGGGACAGTACAAGCGAATGTGAAGTGAGCTTGAAAATATCTTGCTATACGCCGATTTAAGTTTCACTCAATGAGCTCGATGATCCATATTCTACTATCATACTTTTAAAGTTGGACGGTAAGAATATGAAAAGTCTACCTCTAATATTACTCTGCATTGCCGTCAGTGCGTGCGCTGAGTATAAAAAGGGCGCACCCGCGTCATCAAGCGGTAATGCGCTTAAGACTCAATTGGCCGCCTCCACTCATGAGCTATATGCAGAGGCTAATGAGCTTTATGAACAAGGTCGGATTTCAGATGCAGTTACTAAGCTAGAAGCCGCTGTTGAAAGAGGGGACGAGTATTGCCGAGAGCTTTTAGGACTTATTTTACTGCGAGAGCCCTCAGTTCAAAATATAGCTCGTGGATTCTCTTTGATGTCGGCAGCGGCTCAAGGTGGCCTTGCTAGCGCTCAGTTTTATTTGGGGTCATGCCTATATGACGATGGCTGCTACTTACCCGAAAACAAAACACTATCCGCGTACTATCTTTCACAAGCTTTTGAAAATGGGGAGGTGGGTGCAGAGATGTTGTTAGGTTTTTTGGAAGATGAACTTGGAGAGGTAAAACTCAGCCCAAAGGAATTTGAAAGTATGTTAGGGCAATACAAAAACAATCTCTAAGCACAGCGTAGCGTAACTTGTTGTGAATGGAGTAAGTACTTAAAAAGTTCAGAAGAGGTTGAAGAGTATGAGTTCCAAAAGACGGTCTCGTTATGGACCGTCTTTTTTGGGTATCAGTCCCTAAGGGTTTCCAATTGCGCTCAGGTATTTAGCCATAAGGCGAATCTCTTCATCCGTGTAGTGTTCCATTGCTATCTCCATGGTCATGAACAAGCCGTTTTTACGTTTTTTCGTCTTGTAATCTTTCATTTGATTGAAGAGGTAAAGTTCGTTTTGCCCACCGATTTTAGGGTACATAGGCATCACGGGCTCATTTCCGGTCTCACCATGGCATGTGGCGCAACCACCTTTCCCAGGGGCGATGTAAAGCGCTTTGCCTTTATCACTTTCAGTGCTGGCAAAAGCAGAAAAGCTGATGGAGACAATAAGTAAAATAAGCATGCGTTTCATGATTACAGCTCCTCTCTTAAGCAAGTTAGCCAGTCTTGAATCACTTCGGGTGATTGCTTGATATACCCAGAATAACGAAACTTGGTTTCACCATTAATCACTACCAATGTGGCTGGTAATCCTTGAAAACCGAGCGCGTGAATTGCTCCCATATCTGGTTCAATGGTTTTCGGTAAGTGATGAACACCCAATTTAGAAAAACGCTCTTCGATGGCCGGAAGATTATCCCCAATGTGTACTGTTTCAATACTAAAATTTTCGTTATTCGCTATGCTGTCGAGCGCAGGCAACTCCTTTAAACAAGGAGGGCACCAAACCGCCCATAGATTGACCAAGCTTACTGGGCTTTTTAACTCGGTAAGCTGATAAGTCGCGTTTTCTAGTGTAAACCCATCTGGGGTGGTGCATTCTTTTGCTGTTATCGAGAAGCTCAAGCATAACGTTACGCTAACCAGTGCAAGTGAGGTCCATTTATTCATTGATATACCTCTTCAAACTTTGACCGATTTTTACACCACCTTCGCCATAACCAAATACATCGATAAGCTCTCTGTCTGGTCCGTAAAGGTAGATGTAGGCAGAGTGGTAAACTTCATATTGTTTTGGGAGAGGGGGATAAATCGGCTTGCCTTCAAGAGAGTAGCCATAGGTTGCTTTCATACTCTTTGCTATTGCTTTGATCTGATCTTGAGTTCCGGTTAATCCAACCATTTTGGGATCAAAGTACTTTACATACATGTCCAAGTTTTCAACGGTATCGCGGTTAGGATCAACAGAGATAAAGATTGGCGTAACCTTATCGGCCTCCTCTTTTAACGAATTCACCGCGGTCGCTAAATCGATAACAGTGGTGGGGCAAATGTCTGGGCAACTGGTGTAACCTATACCCATTAATAGGAATTTCCCGTGCCAATTTTTCTCGGTCACAGTACCTAAGGTATTCTCTTGCAGTTCAAACTTTAAAGGTTTAGCCGCGGCGCTAAAACTCAGCAAGCATGCCGCTAGAAAAGCATAGATAGTATAGGAAGTTTGTCGTCTCATTGTTCGTTCCTTTAGTGACATACAGTATTTGTAATGCCCATTGCTAGCAGGTGGGGCTTGGCGAGCTTGGTGTCGATCTCTTTCAACACCTTTTTGGTGCGGATGTCGTACACGAACAGTTTTGAAGAGCCTTCTTGCGTTGCAAACAGCGTCTTTGAGTCTGAAACCACAACTACTTCTCGCAAGTCATTTTTTAACGAGACTGATTGAACTGGTGTATTGGTCGAAAGCTCAAAAATGTCCAGAGCTCCCTTTGATTCAATGATGCCCATTGTCTCTATCCAACCAGTACGAATAGACTTTGGAGCCCCAGTAAGCTTGAGTTCTTTGACAACTTCACCTCCCCAAGATTCGATAACTTGCGCTTGACCACTTTCACTGGCAAGAACAATATATTCAGAATCTGAACTCACGTAGGGACGCCAAGGTTGTGAGTCGAAATGGAAGGTGTTGAATTCCATTTCCATAGAGAGATCCCAAACAACCACGGAATTATCTTTATATTGGGAGGTAAGTGCTAAGCGTGCGTCTGGTGACAAAGTCAGTTCAGATACGTTACCTTCGCCGACATTGATATAGCTTCTTTGACCATCGTGATTACGATAAATAAGTGTTTTTCCTGACTTGCTTTCTGAAACATACAAGTTGTAGCCGCCGTTATCAAAGTTCATGCTAAACGGCGATTTGATGTCGGTAATCGTGGCGATGTATTCACGTTTTAGCGGTTTAATAATGTCTATGCGATCCTTCATTGCCACTGCCAGTTGGGCTTCATCAGCATGAAAGGTAATTTCTGTAGGAACACTTTCCATCTCCATCTGCCAGTGTGTTTTTTTAACTAAGTCGTAGACGAAGACGGTTGGTGTTTGTCCGTCGATGTAGACGAGAACGTCTTGTACGTCTGACACTTCAAGATGAATCGGTTTTGCCTTGAGTTCGATCTGGTCTGTGTAGGAAAACGTAAAGGTGTCAATAACGGCGACGTTTTTTGAGTCATCGTCAGAAATGAATGCCCAACGAGCACCATCATCATATCGACCTTCGATATCGGCGTACGCAGAAAAGGTAAGCAAAGAGGTAAGTAGGGGAATTAAAATCTTGTTCATAGTAACCTCGAACAATAGAAAGCATCATCGCAATCGAGCCATAAATGATTTTTGGGGCGACATTCTTGGTGTGGAAGTAAAGAAGCCCTCAAGAGGGCTTCATTGAAAAACTAAGGGTTGCGAACACAGCGAGTATAGAACTCGGAGTCTTTTGACATACCGAAGCCTTGTCCTGTCAAATAGCCATGCGCCCAACCTTCGTTATCACCCGTAAATCTCAAATCCAATTGCTCAGGCGTTTGGTTTTTCTTACGAGCCGATAACGGTCTTACGTGAAGCGTAGGGCCGGCAACATCAGAGGTACTGGTCCAGAAGAATGACTTCACTGGTGTGTTCGGGAAAAACTCTTCATCAATAGCTGGAGAAACTTTGTTGTAGTTTACAATTGAGTTCATCTCCTTGATATCTGGAGTGCGCCAGTCATCATAGCCAGCATATTCTAAGTCTTGGCAGTACTTCAGAGAGTCATCGAACTTGCGTTTCACATAATCAATGTTTTGCTGCCACATTCGATTGGTCACTTTTTCTGTGACTGTACCGTCACCGTTATCCACGTATTGCATGTTGTGGTATGCGGCGTCGTTATCCGCGCGAACACAGCGAACTAGCTTGGTTGAAGCGGTATGTTGACCCATGATATGAGCATCAGGGAAGCCTACGTGCCAAACGTGATCGTGACGGTCAGAAACAGGGAACGTCCAAATACCAGAGTTTTGACGAGGCATGTTCAAGAACACATCGGTATTAATAGCCGGACGGAACTCACCCATGTCAGCTATGGAGAATAGCTCTTTCATTAACGGGAAGCGCCAATCTGTGTAACCATCGATTTCTAGGTTTGCGCAGTATTCTTTACCTTCCACGGCCGTCATCCAGATTCGGGAGGAATCACGTTCCCACATCAGCTGGGTATTGTTGTCGAGAACGACTTTCCCTGATTCAGAGATAGTGTAACTAGGCTCATTACCTTGATAGTCAGAATCTTCGCCAAAGGTGTCAGTAAAGTTCTGAATTTGACCTGTTTCTGGCAACTTGAAACCTTTAGGTGCAGGCATTCCGATGCCAGTAATAAACTCTTCCTTTTCAATCGGCTTGACGCGTTGACCAGAAACATAAGCCGCAACATCACGGTAGTCTTGGTCTGACAACATCTTAGCGTAAGGCATCATGATGCCTGCTAATGCACCGTTTGTACGTTTGCCGTCGCGGTAGGCAATCATCTGTTCATAGATGTACGTTGGCATTTGGCCTTTCAATGGCGGGAAGTTTTTCTGAGTTGATGCGCCTTGTTCTCCATGACAGGCTTTACAGGTTCTGTCGTAAGTTTCTTTTCCGCGTTTAAACTCTTCACTTTCCAGTACATCCGGCATTGGGTTGTACTTCATTTTTTGTGCACCAAGCAGGATTGCAGTCGATGCCATATCACGAGGCGGGTTAGCGTAAACGATCTCTTTCATTTGAGAAGAGATACCTGCGTGGCGCTCATTATCCATAGAGAACCATTGGTCTAAGAACCATTGCGGATCAAAGCCTTCAAGCTTAGGGCTCAGCGTTTCAGGCACTTCCTCTTTTGCTGGTCGGTGGCAACCGAGGTAACAACCAAACACGATACGTTTTGCTGCTTTTAGGTCCTTAGGTGATTTCTTTAAATCTTCAAAAGTTCGATTAATGGTGTAATCACCGTATCCATTATCGATGTCTTCTGCTGCTAAAGTGCTACCAGCCAATGCTAAGCTGATGGCAAGTGTCAATGCGGATGAATGTTTCATTTATAAGCCCTCAGTTGCCGCCAAATTACGAATTCGTTCTTCATCACGTAAACGCATCTCACGCTTTAAGTTAGGGTGGGCGATATCGTAGTGGCAGCTCGAACACTTCCAAGATGGATCGTTAGCTTTGTTGTTAAATGCAAGGTTATGAGAAAAGTCCGATGCAGGTGAGTTTTCGTCCGCACCTTGAGCGCGCTCTTCCAAGCCTCGGTGGCAATTGATACAGCCTGAGTCATAAACATACTCACCACGTTTAGGGTGAAGTTCTTCATAATCAAGCGATTCCATACCCAGCACAAATTCTCCCCATAGGTGGCGAGTGCCGGATGTTCCTTTTACCCAAAGCTCTTCGACAATATTCGATTTCGGCAGGTGACAATCGATACAATCTGCGACAAAACCATGTTGGTTATTACCGCCATGTATCGATTGAGAAAACGTTTCAGCCATTGGTTTCATCGTATGGCATGACGCACAAAATTCATTGGTACTGAATACATGCAAAACTTCGGTCGCAGGGAGTGCAGAGATCAAACCAATACCGATGCCGACTGCGACAATGGCAAGTTTAACCGAGCGTTTCACTTGTTTAATTTGCTCAATAATTTTCATCATCTCACCTACATTCTATGCTTCGGGGGAAAGTCAGAAGATTTAAGAACGTTCGCTTCACATTGTTGGTCTGAAAGGTAGGTCAGCCATAAGTTGACCGTGTACTTTTCACCGGCGAGTGGGCGTTTCTTAAGGTCCATTAACATAAAGTGCGTTCCACCGCGTTCTAGTTTGGTCACAGTGTTCTTTTTGAGGAACAGTTTCGGAAAACGCTGCATCTTCATCACGCCATCTTTCATAATGGTGTTGTGCATTTGAACCTCATTGGTAAGCTCCGGTATTTCCGCTCCTAGAATGGCTTCCGGAGAAGGGAGTCTCAGTGCTTTTACTTCCTCGTCTTCAGTAAAGGTCGCATTAAAAAACAGTCCGGTTTTGTTGACGCCTGGAGCGGGTTCAACGATGACACAGTCGGTAATAGAGACACCTGCATAGGCTTGAGCTGCGCAGAGTAAGCTCAACGTTGTGAATAGCTTTTTCATCTGTTAGATCCTTAGCACAAGGCGTTAAAACTTGAAGTGGAGGCCGATGTTAATGTTGTCATTTCGGTTTTCACCGTTGTTGTTCGCCGGGTCATTGGTTGCTGAATCTTCAGCGTACTCAGCGACTTCAATATAGGTAGAGAACTGTTGACTAAAGGCATAGTTGAGACTTGCTAGGTAAAGCGTTTGGCTATCTTTATCGGAATCATCGAACGCTTTGTGTTGAGCTCCCAGCTTAAAGGTCAGCTTATCTAGAGAGTATTTGCCTGAGATACCATATACCGCGCTGTCGCCTTGGGGATCGTCGTAATTCAGCTCAATGAGGCCACCAAGGTAGAAGTTATCCCAAGTGTAAGAAGACGACAGAGCGTAACGAACGTAGTCATCGTCTTGATGCCCTGGCATTTGTTTCTCGTCGACTTGGGCACGATTCAGTACCAGATCAAAGTTATCGGTCACATACAGTAAGCGCAGACCAAGAATATCAATGTCTTCTCCATTGCTATTGTCAGGGCTTATGACCGCGAGTTTTGCGTATACACCGTTCCATTTTGGTGTCATATAGGCAAGTTGATTGTCGCCAGATTTTGCTTGGCGAAATAAAGCCGCATTACTTGAACGATGCATATTATTGCTCTCAAAAATGTCGACGCGAGAGTAGAGATCTTTATAGGTGCCAGTGGTCCCGTTGCCGAAGTAGATGCCGCCGAAATCTTTGGTTACTAGAATTAAGTTTGCTTCGCTAACGCGGGTATCGAAGTCTTGCTCCTCTGTAACCTTTTGAGTTAAATCTTCAGAATACTCAGCTTCTAGGTTATAGATAACACGCAATAGACCAGCATCATGTTTGCCTTTGATGCCTGCATTAGCGCGATGAATTTCTGACTGATAATCTTGTCCCGCTTCCCAGCGTACTTGCCCTAAAATGTCGCCATAAAAGTTGGGTGCTTCAAAGGTTGTTGCCGCGACAGGCGTTGTACACAAAGCGAGTGTGGAAAATAGTAAAGGATGTTTTAACTGCATGAATAGACCTACTCTAAGGTGGTAGTTATGAAAAGTTGTGTCGAATTATATAGAGTTGTTCTTTTGGCAATACGCGAGTAGGAAATAGCAGTAATTCAGAAACTGAATAGCAGAGGTGAGATCAAATAAAGGGGTGATATTTTTTTACTTACAGTGATGAAGGGAGAAAATTTACATAATAGTCAGTAATATCTTAGAGACACGATTAGGAGCTAAACATGGATATCGAAGCCGTTAAAATGTTCTCTGTTTTGGCGAAAAAACTAAACTACACCGAAACTGCAAAAGCACTCGATGTAAGCCAACCGACATTAAGCAGAAAAATTAAAGCATTGGAAGAAAGCCTAAATGTTACTTTGGTTCATAGGAGAGGGAGCAGTATTAGCCTTACGCCACAAGGCGAAACGTTTTTGGAGTCGGCTGGCCAAATTCTAGATCTTATCGACCACACTGTAGAAAAGCTTCATGTTGAGCGTAAAGGTATTAGTGGCCTACTGCGTATAGGTTGTTTACACCCGATGGCGAGGTTTTTAACAAAGAGCTTCTTACCGGATTTCCATGAAAAGTATCCGAATATCCACATTCACTTTCATACATTGACGCCAAATACTTTGAGCTTATTTGAAGATGTAGATTTGATGATTGCCCCGTTTTTACCGAACGATGAGTCAGTCGTCTGCAGAAAAGCGTCTCGATTTACACGATGCTGCTACGCTTCCCCAAAATACGTTCAAAAACGTGGCGAACCTAAATATGTTCATGATTTAGAGCTGCACCAATGTATTACTCACACCAACACACCGAGCCAAGAAAGATATTGGAATCTGACGAATGAGAACGGAGACAAGCGTCAGATTGAAGTGACTGGTGACATGACGACAAACTCAATAGACATCGCGATTAATTTGGCTCAAGAGGGGTTTGGTATTGGTTTAATTCCTGATAACCAGGTACGTGAACAAGTGCGTTGCGGCGAGCTGATAAAGCTATTCAATGGTGAATGGTTTGAGGAGGGGACACTCTATATTTTGTACAAACAGAGCATACATACGCCGAAACGCTTTAAGGTGTTTATTGAAGAGTTTGAAGCATTTCATGAACAATGGGGATTACAAAACTGATTTCTCGGGATTTTCAGTGCAAGTGTCGAGAGTATAATCAATCCTTGGAACCAATCGCACAAACTTGAGCCTAGAAAAGTAACTGACAATTTATAAACGATAATATTGATCCTTACTGCCAGTATAGGATTAAACATTCGTGATTTTAATGTGTTACAAGGCACAAATCCGCAACGAGCCTGGCCAATTTAATAAGGAAGATGGCTGGTATGCTTAAGTTGAGAGATGCAAATGTACTGCTTATTAAAGAGTTCGCAAATAAAAATATCAGTATATCGAGTCTCTTACTCTCCCTAGGAATTCGTCAGCATAAAATAGTGCACTTGAACTCACCGACAGAAGCGCTTAATCGGAGTTTCCACCAGCAGTTTGATATCTTGATATGTGATCAGAGCTTTCGAAACGGCCAGGTAAAATCTCAGGACTTAATTTATGAGCTAAAGAAGGCTAACGCCGTAGATGAGCGTTCTACTATTGTCATGGATTGTAAAAGAGGGTTCGTCCGCGATAGATCTTATTATTTGGCTGATGTCCACATTACTCCAGACGATAACCAACAAGATATCAGCGACCTCATCCGTAAGGTGTTCAAGAAAAAAAATAAAGTCTGGCCTTTATTACAAACCGAAAACCTAGATAGCCACAATGATATTGAAAAGCGCTATCAGTTTTTTGAACGCCATTATATCGACTATCAGCATGACTTGCGGCTCAATCGAGCAAATCATCATCTACTAAATCGAGAGCTCAAGCAGGCGTCTGAGCTCTATGGCGTTCTAATCAAAGAGGGTGGTAAACGTGACTCTTCTGTTGAAATTAGTTTATTTCTCAATACATTGGTTTTAAATGGCCAAACGGAAGAAGCGCTCGAACTGTATGAAAAGTTTGACTCAACTCGATTTCAACTAGGCCAACCTTTTGAGGAAATTGGTAGCCTATTGTTACTAAAAAGTGGCCATGTCAAACAAGCTTATCAGCTGGCTGCTCGATCTGGCCTCCAGTGGGGACTAAGTCGAGTACAGCATCAAATACTGGCATTGTTCGCCATTGGTTTAGGAAAATATGAAGATGCGCTTGTTCACTTTTCTTCAGACCTAAATGCAGCAAAACAAATCAATCAAAATGTTGTTCATAGCACCCTGAATTATTTGTTTGCGTTACTTATGGTGTGGATGAGAAGTGAAGAAGGGCGAATATTATATGAAAAGAAGTTTGCTCGGGTTCTTAATGAAGTATCCCGTTTAAAAATGAATGAGAGTGAAACTCTGCATTTCACTCTCATTCAACTTCATGCTGACTTTCTTAAGGGGGAGCGCCAAAATGCTGAAGCATCGCTGGATGCTTTTGTACGTAAGTTGGACAAAGCCAACGATATAGGAAAAATTCACGCGTTGTTCTTGTCTACAGGTTTATCTGACCGAGAAAATCTAGCGCAAATCTTTGACCATATTAAACATAATGACAGCGTATTCATGTTTGATCCTCTGCCCTCATTATGCGCAGCATTAGTTAAACACATCGACTTTCAAGAGTTTGCTAAAGAAATGAAGCGTTTCCATAGAACAGAGCTCTCTGAATCATGAGTAGATTTAAAAATAGAAATCGCTTGTTTTCTAAGCAAGTAGGCGGGTTGTTTTTTGCCGTGACGATTAAATTTGTTAATTAACAAATTCGATCGTATCGATCAATCTGTTCGATCGATAGAAGTTAACGATTATGAGATAAAAAATATTTGCCGTAACGATACCTTTTGATCATCGACTCATATTCATTTAGGCGTATAATTCGCATTCCTTTTGCCTATCGAATGTAAGTGCTTTATTTGGAAAGGCATTAATATATACCTAAGTCATTTTCGCTGAACTAAGCGTCTAGAAATTACTTGGGTATCAAGCTAAACGGATTTTAAGACATAAATTAAGGATATGGAGAACCAGCTGGATTAGGATAGTTGAAATGAGTAGAACCTTTAAAGTGGTATTGATGTTCTTGTTAATAATATTTACCGAACTGCTTGCTACAAAACTCAGCGCTATCAACAACCAAAATGAAACCGAAAAAGTGATTAACGCTATCAACAAAGAGATGAAAGTTATTTTTAATGATGCGTTGATTACCGCTGAGGTTGTGAGAGAAATGGTTATCCTTTCAGATGATGACTCAATATCTCAAGAAGCATTTAATAAACTAAGCCGAACATTGCTCCTTACTTATCGAAATGTTGATGCGTTGCTTTACTTACCAAAAGGTATTGTCGCATTGGTATATCCTTATGAGTCGCAAAAACTGGCCATCGGCCATAACGTTTTAAAAGACCAAAATAGAAAGGTTGGCGCTGCTCAATCGATTGACTGCAAGAAAAATACAATTATTGGGCCGGTAAAACTTGTCCAAAATGGTAAACAAGCATTTATTCTACGTAAGGGAATTTCAAATGAAGCGGGGTTTATTGGATTCTCTTCATCTGTTATCTACTTAGAATCCATATTAGCTTCACTAGAAGAGATACTGAGCGCCAACAACATCAAGAACTACTCAGTAGTTGGATACGATCCTGATAGCTCAAATTATTACGATAAAGTGATCAGTTCAAAAGGACAGAACGATGGTAACGCTTATACGGGAATAGTGAATATCTTCAATACTAATTGGCAGCTCTCCATAACATCCAACGATACTGGTATCACGCCAAGGTTAGTTATCTTTTTGACATTGTTTTCGGTACTGCTCGTCATCACGACATCTGTTAAATACTTTAATAAGTATCGCCATTCAGAAAAGCAACGTAGTGATTTACAAAATGAAGCCCAAACAGATTACCTGACGGGGTTGCTTAACCGACGAGGACTTGAAAGTAAGTTCGAAGCATTAAAAGCAGAAAATCCTGCTGGCGCAATTGCTGTACTTGATATCGATTTCTTTAAGCGTATTAACGATTCCCATGGTCATGAGGTTGGAGACCAGGTACTGGCGCATTTTTCCAAATTATGTAGCGCTAACATAAGCTCTGATTATTCTTTGGCACGCACGGGAGGCGAGGAGTTTATACTTTTAATGCCACATGTTGACGAGGAGCAAGCAATACTGTGCTGTGAGAGAATTCGACAAGAGGTCGCGCAAACATCTGTAGTTATCCATGAGTTAAATATTGATATTACAGTGAGCATTGGTATCACAAGCTTTAGTGGTTTTGACACTGTGCAAGGTGCACTCGCTGATGCAGACCGCGCTCTATATCAAGCAAAGAATTTAGGACGAGATCGAGTGCATTGTTTCCTAACTATCATATAAGTCTGAATCCATGTAGCCGCGCAGTTCGCACTGGCTATTGACGTAATAATCATCGTTTCCATTTTCATCAATAGAGAATGCAAAATACTTGAGTGGGTTCGTGATATCGCAAGCCAGACTTTTCATGTTTTGTATCAGATAGTCTTCTAAATCAAACCCGTCGTAGGAGCCTTCCCAAATGACCGCTCTGTTCTCAGAGTTGAGTTCCGCAGACACAACTATCGTTACATAGTGCTCAACCAGTGGTATGTTCAATAGAGGTGTTTTTTCTGAAACTGGGGCAAAACTAAACTGACCATCATGGTTAGTGAGCGTAGTAAAATCCAAGCATTTGTTATAAGCGCTTAACCCAATATTGAGAAAGACACATACATCGCCAATAGGTTCACCGTTATTCGTTAATCTACCATTAATTTGTGGCGAGTATTTTTGTTCACCTTTTTTCATCAGCGACCTTTTGAAAGTTTATAGAAGCGCGAACAGGTTAACTTCATACCAATAACTATTGAATCATCCGCCAAATCTTAGCGGATATAATACTGCCACCGTGTGTTGATTATTCGGTGGTGTGTCTTTGTTTCGATCGGAAAGGTGTATATTGTGTAATCTTCAAGCTTGAAAGTTACATTACGAAAATCTGTGACATACCGTTAGAGGGTGTTTTTGTCGCTATCTTGTCCTACGGAGTTTGTCGTTTTACCTGATGTCTGAGAAGACTCACAGATATTAGGTTATCAGCTTGTAAACAAAGCCTTGTTTTGGTTTAACTTTAAGAGCGGAGCGATAGTGAATTGAAGGTGCAATACAATGCTATGGATAGTGACCAAGTACTTAACCACGGCGGCAATCGTCGTATTAATTTCTGAAGTGGCGAAAAGAAGTGACAAACTTGGTGCTTTGGTTGCTGCCTTACCAACGGTGACTATTCTGGCTCTGGTATGGATGTATATTGAAGGTCAGGGGACAGAGAAACTGTCCAACCACGCTTTCTATACGTTTTGGTTTGTCGTGCCGACGCTGCCAATGTTTTTACTCTTCCCATATTTGCTAACCAAATACTCCTTTTGGCTGACGCTATTAATCAGCTGCGTAGTATCGGTGGCTTGTTTTGCTTTGACAAACTTAATAGCAAAGCAATTCGGAATCAATTTGCTGTGACAAAGTTTTTTCTGGCTTCCAACCAGACATACCAACGTTTACCTCAATAGATTCGCAATCTGCTGTGATAAAGCGTGAAACAAATGCAACGCTCGCTGATAAGAACACAAGCGCATCGCACTTCAACCATCGACTTCTACAATGACCCGAAACATACGGTATTTGTAGGCTTCGTTGTTAGCGGTTAGGTCTTAGGATTGCTTATATTAGGTTGAATGCAAAAGGATAGGATCGTTGAGGAAAATGAACAACACTTGTCAAAATAAGAGCTTTGGTGTTTTACATCCTGGTGTTCGCTACCGAATCAAAAAAGAATTTTATGATTATAACGGTGAGCGGTATCAAGTTGATGAGGAAATGGTGTTTATTGACCATAACTTCGTTCCTTATGAAAGTGGTTTATCACTTTTTTTCCGAACACATAACCGAGAGCTTCAGATCATGCTTTGCAGTCTGGAGGGCTTTCAACAACACATCGTTCATGATCTAGATGCTTATTTTAAACGTCAGCAATAAATTTAATTAAAGGTGAACTGGAAAACCAAAATGATTTGTGAAGATTGTTCGGATGCCGCGAGAAAAATAAACAACCCTAAAGATTTGGCGAATGCAATCTGCTTTCTCAATGAAAGAACGGAGGCTAAAGCGCTTAAATACTTGGGTTACGGCAGTTGGGGTGAGCCTTTTTCTCAGATGGCAAAGCGGAAAGGGTGGAGTGATTTAATCTGTAACTACTTTGCCTGTCGAACCTGTGGTCAAGTATTCAATCTATATGCTGAAACCTACCACGGCTCGGGAGGAGCCATCGCCGCGATTGATTCGATTACAGGAAAGCTGTTTGTCGATGAATTTGTCATTTCTCAGATTGACGAGGATTGAAAAGCATAAGATGCTGTTGTTTGCCCTTATCTTGCTCTTTACGGTTTTATCAGTGCTTGGCTCGGTGGTAGGAACTTGTACTCAGGGAGACGATAGTCGTTTTTTCAGCTCTGCCAGTTATGTCGCTCTGACGTTGGTAATACTCATACCTTATTTGTTACGTGGCACTCAAAACTCGTTCTGGCGGCGAGTTTACGCTGTTGTAGGCATTATTGCGTCAGGCGTGAACTGTTGGTTTTGGTTTCCTTTTATTGTGGAAACCACGCTAATTGGGCATCATTTGTGCGGCAATGAGTTCGACCATTACCCCGACCGCCACCTCATGATTGAACGTATGATTCCTTTACTTCATGTATTGTCATCGATTTTTATCGCACTGTCATGCGTCGTGAAGTATTGGCGTGGTTTTAGATTTTCCCAATACCTTTAATGGCTGATTTGAGTCTTTTACTCACTTTCATCCCTTTGCTCCTGCAACCAGAGACGTGGTGACATTCCAGAGACACTTTGAAAAGCGCGGGAGAAGCCAGAATAGCTACTGTAACCGACGTCATCGGAAACCCAGTTGAGTGGCTTATTTTGCAGAAGCAAAGACTGAGCTACAGATATGCGCCATTTTTGAACGTAATCTCCAGGCGTTTCCCCAACCACTTGTTTAAAGGTCTCAATAAACTGTGTGCGCGACATTGCCGCGTTAGATGCCATCTCGCTTAGACTCAAATGGCGGGCAGGTAGCTGATGAATGATAGTCATTACAGCTGCAAGTCGTGGATGGGCAAGAGCCGCAAATAGCCCGTGCTCTATTTGATGTTCCTCAATCAAATAGCGAAAGATCAACGCCATTAAGGCATCGCTCAATTTACCCAGTAAGTACTCTTGACCAACTGAGCTTTCACTCGCTTCTCGAGATAGCATCTCTAATACTGGTGTTAGATTAGGAGCTGCATGGAAAGGTATTACTATCGCGTCCGGCAAAGCGGATAGCAATGGGTTTATTTGGCTACCTATATAATCCACATTGGCACAAACTAACTCGGTTTCTTCCGTTCCTTCTATCCTGTGAGGGGTAGTATTTGGCAAATAAACAACGCAAGGTTGTGTAAGTCGCTTTGGTTGTTCTCCTGCACACGTTAGGGTTAACTCTCCAGCGTTTAATACATGTAGATGACCTCGGTTATGTTGTTCCGGCTTGAATGACGAGACACCGCATAAATGCCCAGAATAGAACACGCCTGTACGTATTGAGAAGTGCTCCATCAACTGTGATAACAAGTCCATTTTGGCTCCGAACGATTTGCGTACTTTTTTGGTCTTTAGTCCCTCTATAGACCGGATTAGTTAGCTAACTTATTCACACAAGGTAAACAAACATAGAAAGGAGCTTACTATGTCACGCATTAAATCAACGGGTCGAAAACTCTCTTTAATGGCCGCTTTAATCGGAAGCAGTTTTTCACTGATGGCCGCAGATGTGGGCATGAGCGTTGATGCTAATGATCTTGCAATCAAGGGATATGACCCAGTTGCGTACTTTACAGATAATGGCGCAGTGCAAGGTAAAGCTGAGTATTCAGCCACGTATAACAACGCAATCTATCACTTTGCCAACGCTGCAAACCGTGAACAGTTTAAATCAGACCCACAAGCCTATGCACCGCAATATGGTGGTTACTGTGCATTTGGCGTTGCAATGGGTAAGAAGTTTGAAACCGATCCCGAGGCATGGAAGATAGAAGGTGGCAAACTCTACTTAAACTTGGATAAATCGGTACAGAAGCGCTGGCTAGAAGATACACAGGGCTTTATTCAAGATGCCAACACCAACTGGACAACGATCAAAGTTGTCGACGCAGATAAGCTGTAACTGACGTCGTTTTTACTCTTTCCTCATGTACTCAAGGCGAACCAATTGGTTCGCCTTTGTGCGATGGGTCGAAGGAACTGAACGTTTATAAGTTGATATTTACCCAAGTTAGAAGCGATACATTTGTCACGAAAATTGATTTATTCCCAATCAAATTAGTTAGGTAGGTTTTTTATAAATGCAGATAGGGTTACTGTTGTCGAATAATAATTTACATCAATAACAATCAGTTGGAACCTATCAGATATGAAAAACGATCTTCTTAAAAAACTTCAAGTACTTGTCGTTGTCGCATTGGCTTCTTTGACAGTGGGATGTTCATCTATGGATGCACATGCCAGAGGAGGTTACGGTAAGCCATTTTCCGGTACAGCGCTGTCCGTTGCTCGCCAACCATGCTTCTTGGATGGTTCAGCAGTGTCTTATGCTTTATATCCTATTTCATTTGTGGATATGCCATTGTCTTTGGTTACTGATGTTGTATTCCTACCTGCTGATTTAGTCATGTTATTTACCCCGACGACGAGCTACGGCAGTGTTTTGTCACAAGGTTGCCCGAGTGGCAGTATGATCTGAAATTCAGCCCTCTTAACCCAACAGTACTTAGAGTATTGATCAGGAACAAACCTATCATAGCTTGGTTAAAAGGAAGTAAGATGAGCTTCCAGGACTGAGAATACAATGGTTATTAAGCGAAATACGAAAAGTAGATACGATGAACGTTCAGTTAAACGTTCATCACTTCTAGCGTTACCATTTACATCGATATTTTGGAAATTTGTTTGATAAGTTAAGCGCTCTCAGACCATATTGACTATCTGAACTAAAAATGCATAAACCGTTATTTTCTATAATTTGGTTTAGTTCTTGACTACGTTCAATGCTTATTTCAAACCCCGAGTTTAGCATTCGACTATCGTTCAAAGCTTTGGATACATCGGGCCTCGGCTCGTTCGCTATGACAAAAATATCTGTAAGATCCATATTTCCTTTTAGCTTCATAGGTTTAGACATTGCCCAACCACTTATTACCAGTCTATCCGGTTCTTCAGCAATAGCATCTATATGACCACCATTATTAATGATGCTATTAAGTGGTAATTCGTCTATTGTTGAGTATACGTCGTTGATATCCGGCATTAAATCTGCTAAGGGTATTGATATTACATCTGGAAAAGGAGTATTTGGGCTTTTTTCCGTTGTACTTAGAGTAATGCGTCCATAACGATTAAATATATAGTTGAACTCATCTTCTGGCATTGCCGGGTACATGCTTCGAAACAATTCTAGTTGAGGTTGAATTAGTACTGAAACAAACGAATTTAAGCCCATACCTGACAATATAGCCCCGCGATAATCTCTTGAAACGATCCAGTTTGGCTCATTTTCATGTGCTGTTTCTTTCAGTACTTTTATCTCTTCTCTTTTATGAAGGTCAAAGATAGGAAAAGCAGATTGCCCTGGGTTAAACCAAGAGAAACTTATGACATTAGGGACTAATGCAATTAACAAGCAAATGACGTTTCCATTTTCGTTTCTGCTTTCCTTATCTTTTCTATATATGAAAAGATAAGTGTAAAGTATTGCTAGAGCTGACAATTCAAATACTGATTTTTCCCCAAAATTAATCAACGACAATAGACTAGGAAGTCCTATGATAGCAATGACTGAAATGGTGAACAAAGTACACCGATTTTTACTGACTGCGACTTTACCTGAGACTATAATGACTAGTGCAAGATAGTTGAATGTCAAGCCACAGAGGAATAGCATTCTTAATCCGGGAACTTTGTATAGGAGAGTGATCTTAGCTAACAGAGCTGGTACAGGTAATAACATCCAAATTGTACAAATAGTAGATAAAACAGCACTGCCAATGATAGCTCTTTTAACTGTAGGGTTTGATGTGTTGGGTTTTACAAAACAAACTGCTACTAATGGTAATAAACTAGAGATAGCTCCGACGTTACATATGTTTCTTTCTACGAGATTATCAAAGTAAGAATGTGTTATATATGGTACGAGTGTTGACAACCAGATAAGCCAGCCGCGCTCTCCACCTTGAGATATTCTTTGGCCAGGGTAAACAGTCTCCATCATTATTGGTATTGCATCACTGTAGTAGATTAGTGATATGGTTAATGCTACCAAACAGGCGACGGCTGTTGATGTCAGCTTTGTTAGCGAACTCCGCCACCAGAAAGGTTGATGGACATACAGCAACAAAATACCAAAGTAAGCGATTGAAATAATAATTGGTGGATAAGTATGAGATAACAACCATACAGTAGCGACATAGCTAAGACATATATAATGACTTAGAGAATTCTTCCATCTTAAAAATAATAATAACAACCAAGGGCTCAAAGCTAGGATTGGGCCAAGAGTTGTCCACCAAAACTGTACGAAACCGGTAAAAAACAATAGTAATGAAAAAGCACTTGATAATATTTTATTTTTCTCTGATTTTGATAAATCTTTTATAATAATCAAAGTGAGATTTTTCCACCCTATTAAAAATGTCATAATGATTAAACCATGATGTAAAGCAAATGCACGTGCAGGGCTTAGCAACCAAAAAGGCCACATAAATGGTTTGAAAATTAAGGCCCAATCTTGCAAAGGAAGGGCATTGAAGCCTCTCAAATCTTGATGATAAGTAGACAATTCATTGAAACGGCCGAAGTTGTTTAATATAGACATCTGTAAGTAAGGCGTCCATACAGACCATTCATCTGAGCGAATGGGGCGAGGTGTCCCCCAAAGTAGACCTTCTCCATTGTAACCAAAAAGGTTCAAAGCTATTCCATAGGATGATGGGGTGATTGCTAGAAATGTAATAGGTACTAATAGGGAAATACAAAGCCAGTCGAAGCGATCAGCTTTTAACAAATTAAATAAACTCATACTCTCACTAATATAGTTGTTATTTTTCGTGCGGACTTTATTGTTATGTCATCTTTTCTGCAATAAGGATTGGTGTGATATGAGTTGCATATTCTTTCTTTGCTTGTAAAATTAACATATTATCACATTTAATATTACTTAAATGTGAGTAAGATTTACTATTTTTAGTCGTTTTAACTAAATGTAATATACATTTTCATTTCTATTTTAAAGTTTGAGTGTTTGTTTTTTAAATATCTTTCTCATCAGTATATCTTATAGCGTTACTTATACTGTATTTCGTGAAATAGCAGTCTCTTCAATACTTGTGAATTTTAAGTTTACTGTCTTGTTTCAGAAAGCTAAAAGTAGATAAACAATTTTCTGAGGACTTACAAGCTGCGCAACAAGAGTACATTGCGCTAACCCAATAACGATAAATCGACACAGCTACAGGTGGCCACAGTGCCGCCTTTTTCATTTTGATCTCTTGCTATACATAGACTTCTAATCACGGTAGAAATCACTTCTTGACCTTAAGTTAGCTTGAGGTTTTATTCTCACAGCCTTGAACAGTCAAACCAAAAATTGTTAAGCAACTATTCGGAAAAGGATATTTCTATGAATCTAAATCAAGTGTTGTTAACCGTTAAAGACATCAAGTTATCAATCGAGTTTTATCAAAAACTTGGGTTCAATTTGATCGTTGAAACAGAGAATTATGCGCGCTTTGAGTGCCTTGAAGGAGATGCCACTTTTTCACTGTATCTCGGTGCTCCAGAATCCAAAAACAACAGCGTCATCTATTTTGAACACGAAGAGCTTGATGCGTTAGTCGCAAGTTTAAAGAAGAAAGGCATCGAGTTTGTGCAAGATCCTACCGATAAAGATTACCTTTGGAGAGAAGCCATGCTTAATGATCCCTCAGGCAATGAAATTAAACTATATTGGGCGGGCGAAAACCGAAAGAATCCGCCTTGGCGATTAGATCAGTAATAGACTCATAGCCAGTCAGCGACTATTTCGTTCGTGAGGAACGTTTGCGTGCAGTTTATTGGCGATGATAGTCTTATCTGACCGGAAGAAGAGGAGTAGACGGTAGTCTAGTTAATGGATTGGCTGTGTTTATGGGATGAACACCAGCCTCTTAACTTCTCAAAGAATAAAAGGAACTTGCTATGTTAACTATTCGACAAGCTTGTATCGCAGATATAGACGCCGTAAAGCGATTACAATTTCAGCTTAATTCATATCACCAAGAAAACCTCCCAAATGATTTTTTAGCTCCAGAAGAGATTGAGTTAAAAATTGATATGCACAAAGTCATCAAGAGCGATCGTACGATATGCCTAGCTGCTGAAGAAGAAGGGCGACTGGTTGGTTTTGTATATGGGGAGTTGTGGGAAAGGAAGTCTTGGACGCTGAAGCAACGGAAAATAGCGAGCATCGAGCAGATTGTTGTTGATTCGTGCTCAAGAGGACAAGGCGTTGGGTTGAAGTTAATTGAAGAGTTTGAGCGCCGTGCGATTGCACAAGGTAGTGAAGAACTGTGGTTAGAAGTGTACTCGTTTAATGAATCTGCGCTGAGCTTATACAGTAAGGCGGGGATAGAGCCAAAGATCCAACTCGGTCAAAAATCGTTAGTGTAGAAATAGTGACAGCAAAGTAAGTTCATCAAAAATAATGGCTAATGAGCACCGTTTCTATTGTGCATTTTGTTTAAGGTGTTGGTGAAGTTCAACAAGTAGTTATACCAGAAGGATAGAAATCAATTGAATATTCCTGTGTTGTATATTTTTTCCGGTCTGCCAGCTTCAGGGAAGTCCACTCTAGCCAAGCTATTAGCACGCAAAATTGGAGCTATGTACCTACGTGTTGATACTGTAGAGCAAGGGCTAAGGGATCTGTGCAACGTTAAAGTTGAAGGTGAAGGCTACCGATTAAGTTACCGAGTCATTCGCGACAATCTAGAGCTTGGCGTGAGCTGTATAGCGGACTCCTGTAATCCGATTGAGTTAACTCGCCAGGAGTGGCAGCAAGTAGCTGAGAGCGTTGATGCAAGATTTGTGAACATTGAAGTGTGTTGCTCAGATAGTGATGAGCATGAACATAGGGTCAATACCCGAGTCTCGGAAGTGGCTAATTTAAGGCTGCCGGATTGGAATCAGGTAAGAAATCGCCACTATGAAGCATGGAAAGGTAACGTGATTCGTATCGATACATCTGGTCAACAGATTGAAACGTCTTTTTCAGAATTAGTAGATAAGTTGGGAATATGATGATTGGACCTCACCAGTGGTAATACCTTTCTTTTCGAACTGAGAGTGAGGTCAAGTCTGATCATCTGAAAATCGACTGCTTCTTGTCTTTGAAGTAGCAAAACACGCTGATGATAAAAAACAAGAACGTGAAATAATAGAAAAACGAAGAAAGCGAAGCGATGAAGTCTACGTGTTGTGCAACCTGTTCTTGCGTATAGTTTTGCGAGATCAACTTGTAGTAATACGCATAGAGAATACCAATTGAGCCGTAGCCTAAGTTAAACATCAAACCTTTAAAGCTCAGCACCGTCGCTCGGTTGTGAGATTCCGTTTTCTTGTTGAGATGGTAACTAATGAAAATGTTCATCGTCATAATGATGAAGATAAGAATCAATGCCGGAATGACACCATAAATGGACCATCCAAGACTAATCCAATAATACGTTGCCATACTAGCAAGGCCCATTATCGCAATGAATGTTTTCGGCTCCATGCTTTCTGCTAAGCGACGACTCTGGCTGGCCAATAGAATCTGCAATACACTGATGCCAGCGCCAATAAAACCAAAGTAAATAATCGGAATATCAATCGCACGATAGTACTGACTGTTCATGGTTAAAAACATACGCGATGTATGTTCGAACAAACTGTAGTAGAGCAGAATGAACAATACGTAAGGCGTAGACAAGACCCATTTCGCCGTGTCGAGTGTCAGTTTCATACTTGCCATGGTAGAGGCCAACTTACTTTCACTGCTTGGCATGACTTTTTTGGCTTCTCTCATACCCAGTGCCGCGTAGATCGCAATCATCGCAACAAATAGGGTGGCATACACGGGGACTCTCATAATGTCTTGCGTGCTCTCAGGCTCTGCCAGCCCAAGGAAGTGATAAACGCTAGCCATAAAGTTTACGTCGTACATAGCTGCACCCACCAGAGTGACAACAATTCCAACGCTTGAAGAAAGACGAAGTTGAATTTGCAATACTCTTGGCCAAAGCTCTTCTTTGCCTTGTTCCTTCAATGTGTCGTAAGCCAGTGCTTCGTCCGCGCCACTTGCCAGCGCCATCGCTAAGCCACTCAATACTCGGTTAATCAAAAATACAACGAAAACAAAACTGGGATTCCCTGTCGGGACAAAGGCGATCATTGCGATTTCGATGAACATGACCAGCGATGACAACACCACTAGCCGTTTCCGACCGAGCGTATCGGCAAATGCACCTGATGGTACTTCGGCTAATACAATTGTGGCAGCCCAAACAACATTGAGCATGGCGAACTGAGACAGAGTCAACCCGTAATCCAGATAGAGCAGGGTGAATACAGGGTAATAGAAGCGCGCGAAATAGCTGCTTCGGAACATAAGGAAGCAGCGGACATTGCGGATTTTTAGTATTTCTTTTGACGTCATGAAACATTCAGCACTTTGAATAACATAATGTTATGTATAAACCTTTTTGTGATTAATAGGAAAGGTTTGTGCTTAAACGGTATCCGATAATGATGAATAGTCGCTATTCGCTTATTGGCGACTTAGGGCTTCACCAAGTGGTCGGAAATAAGCTTGTAGTGCATCATGGATAACGTGGCGATGCGCAATATCTGGGTAGACGGCGATGGTGTCAGCCTTGGCAGTACCAGATACTAGATAAGCGTTTTCTATGCCAGAGCATGACTCTACAACGGCTTCAAAGGCTCTTGCCATCATCTCTGTTGGTTGAGAAAAATAACTTGAACCCATTGCCTTATCCGCTTTGACACTTCGAGTCACGTAGTCGTGCTTATCTTGACCATCCGCACTGAGCAAAGTCGCATCGAAAATCTTAAGCAAGCGCTCGTTGAATAGGTGAGGGAAGTGGTTGGCGTTACGTAGCCAGCAATCACTGGCGAAAATAGTTTTACGTTGAGGGCCAGAACGGTCGCCAATATCAAAGGCCTTTTCGGCTATATAGTGATCGAACGCGTGCCAAAATTCATGAGCAAGTGCACCGGCTCCTGCATTTTTGGCTAATGCTAACTCGCGCTGATTTGGAGCATAGTGCGCTTGAACGCCTTTTCGTCCTCCGGTGCCAAAAGCAAGGTTTAAGTTACCTCTTAGCCCAATTGCTGAAGGCGGTAAGGCCAATATGTAGGCCAAGTCTGCCAAAGAATCGAATATTAAATTCGCAGCAAGATCCTTTTCTTCGGTGTTCACCCACTTACCAATACGAATACCACCGATGCCAAACGTCTCTTTGATATCGATGAACGACACTTGGTCGCCATGACGATAATCAGGGCCTTTACGCGTTTTGTATTTAAAACTGGTTAACTGCAAGATATGCCTCAGTGGTGGTACTAAAGGGGAACAAACTTATACTCAAAATATTGGTTGCGAGATTATACTGCAATCACTGAAAGAATTAGAGTGTTACCTAAACACTACCATTTCTGTGTAAATATACCTGTGTTAACAAGCATCAGCTCCGTTAAAGCTATGTTTGAATTTGAAAGTACGATGGAGTGGCTATTATTGGAGCGCTCAGTTCTTCAAGTTCATGAAAAACCATGACTTGTGGCTCGAAGAACGAAGCGATGAGTATTTTGGGTAGCCGGTTTGCTTTAAAGTTGGTTTTAGTCGCTAATCGATGCGGGCTTAAAAGATAGGTTAAGTATGAAAATGATTAAGTTAGGTTTTATTGCCGCAGCCATGATGAACATCGGTGGCGTGTTGGTATTCTCGCGAGTTTTCACAAACTCCGTGATCAACGAGTTTGACCCTGTCGTGATGTCCAATTTTGGTTTGCTGATGATCGTCATATGGGGCTTGGCTTATCTTGGGGCTGCAGCGACTACATCCGGCATTAAGTGGTTAGCAGGTGCGTTCGCTATCGAGAAATTCGTTTATATATTGGCATGGTTGTTTTGGTTCAAAGATAACAGCCTTGGCGCCGTGTATGACAAAGACTTATTTGCGGGCATCTTTTACAGCATCTATGGATTGAATGACTTCGTATTCATGCTGTTCTTCGCATGGGTATTTTATTCTCAAAGCAAAACATCGAAATAAGCTGCGCCAAAGAGTTTGCCTCAGATTTCTAGTGTTCTAATTTTACAAAATTGCAACAAGTTAATTTTATTATTCTGATCAATATATTAGAGTTAGCACACAACAGTGTATTTGAGGTTTACGCCTTAAGTAGGCGTTATGCGACAGGAGTGTCGTTATAGAACATGTAAAAGGGACTATTACATGAGAAAAAACATACTGAGGTCTATCCTAGCGGTCATTTGTATCGCAGTTATTTTGTATTTCATTACTCCGTCTTCGACAATATCTCAATATTTGATTAAAGCAGAGCGAAGCCTCGCACACCTTGAAGTGGAAAGAATAAAGGTGGGTGAATTAGAAATTGAGTACCTTCGTGGTGGTAGTGGAAAACCGCTAGTTTTACTTCATGGCTTTGGCGCAGATAAAGATAACTGGAATCGAATAGCTCGCTATTTAATTGATGATTTTGATGTCATCGCGATTGACTTACCAGGCTTCGGAAATAGCACAAAGGACATAGAGCTGAACTACGATGTTCAGTCGCAGATAGGCAGGCTAAAGTTGATAACAGAAGCTTTGGGGTTAAATAAGTTTCATCTCGCAGGCAACTCTATGGGTGGGTATATTGCAGGAAACTTTGCTGTCCAATACCCCGAGAGCGTCGAAAGTTTATGGCTCATCAGCCCCTTTGGAGTAGAAAGGGCACAAGTAAGTGAAATGTTTTTAGCAACAAAACAAGGCCAAAATCCAGTGGTTCTCGCTCGTTCAGAAAACGAGTTCTCGGTGCTCTTCAGCTTTTTGTTTGTTGAGCCTCCCTTTGTTCCGTCACCAATCGTCAGTCATTTGGCCAACAAAGCCAAAGAGCATGCAGATATAAACACAAAGATATTTGAACAAATTCATCGGATGAAAGGTGGGGAGCCACACCCAGACTTACCCTTAGATAGCACATTAGAAAACTACACAGGTCGAGTGCTAATCTCTTGGGGGGACAAAGATAGGGTTTTGCATGCATCGGGTGCCATGGTTTTAAAGTCAGTCGCTCCCCATGCAAAATCCGTGGTTATGCCAAACGTGGGGCATTTGCCAATGGTTGAAGCTCCGTCAAAGACCGCAGATTCATTTTTGCTCTTTGCAAAGTAGTCTTTGAGATCACGAAGCCGCGCTGACGCAAGCTTTTGAGCTCGTTAATAGCGTTATTGTCCCTCATGCTAACCAATTAGAATTCGATGGCTTCAAGTCTCCTTAATGCTGCGTTGATTGTCGCGGTCGCTAGGAACCTTGTATGGAAGTTGTTCCAGTCGTTTTAGAAAAGTAAATCCTCTAGTGGAACTAGTTTCACCGACGACACGTTTACATCCCCGAAAATAACAGTGGCAATTGAAATCACAGCCCTTAGAATGCGCAGACTAAAAGTTTATAACTGATGTAGAGTGATTTTATGCTTCGTGATTACACATTCGATTGTCTTGTAACCATGCCTCGCCATGAACTGGAAGAGTTCAGCGCTCGCATGATCAGTAAAATGGTGCCAGAAGATGTGATGAACGAACTGTTTACCTTTGATCAAGAAGAAGTAGACAGTGAAGACCGCATGTTGTCAGCGCGCCTCGATGCGATGTTACGCATGACAGCAATCGCACTGAGCGAGATTCAGCAAGCTTTCGATGATTCAGATAACGCGAAACAAAACAGCGAACGTATGACGCGTCTTGTGCTTTGGCATTTCTACGCAATCTCATTTCGTTTGGAAGAAGCTATTACGCTTGAAACGCATTGTGAGCAAGTAGAAAAGCTACTTCAAAACACACCGACAGACGTATTTGCATGGGTTAAGACGCTAACAGAACTGCTACACACCTACGCTGAGATTAACGCAAAGGAAGAATCTCAAGACTAAGTTTTTTAACTTTAGCGATCTATCGAGCAAGGCGAGCCATTGGGTTCGCCTTGTTTCATTTAAGGGGTGGGATAACTTTTGCATTTCTAGATTTAGCATAGCGTAGTTCACCAACTAGCGGGCTCGGCCATCCCTACTTACACTACAATAGAAGTACGAGTCTTCAACCAATTGAATGTGTCACTTCTAACAAACGAATGCCTTCGCGAGGGTAACTAATGGATCCATTAACGCAGGGATTACTGGGCGCTTCTTTGCCACAGTCGATAAGCAAAAAACAGCACTTGGTTGTTGCTGGAGTGCTCGGCATGCTGGCGGGTATGGCACCAGACTTAGACGTACTCATCCGTTCATCAAGCGATCCACTGCTGTTTTTGGAATACCACCGTCAGTTTACGCATTCTCTCTTATTTATTCCCATTGGTAGCTTCATTTGTGCCTTGCTTCTACATAATCTGATCGCAAAGAAGCGTGGATTGTTGTTCAAACAAACCTGGTTTTATTGTGCGCTAGGCTACGGTACTCATGCTTTGTTGGATGCTTGTACTACTTATGGCACCCAGCTGTTATGGCCACTATCTGAAGAGCGGTATGCGTGGAACACCATCTCCGTTATTGATCCTCTATTCACACTGCCCATCTTGAGTCTTCTATTTTTTACAGTATTGAAGCGAAACCCTTGGTATGCGCGCGCCGCATTTATATGGGTTTTTGCATACCTCGCGTTGGGGACGTACCAACGAAACAAAGCTGAAGCCATAGGGTGGGAGTTAGCGCAAGCTCGTCAACACTCTCCGATACGGCTGGAGGCAAAACCAACGTTCGCAAACATCCTAGTTTGGAAAGTGATTTATGAAACGAAGCAGGCTTATTATGTAGATGCGGTAAGGGTAGGAGGATATTCGAAAACCTACCAAGGCCAATCTATTGCAAAGCTGGACTTGAGCAAAGATTTCCCATGGCTCGACATCAAATCGCAACAGGCGAAGGACATTGAGCGCTTTCGTTGGTTTTCAAACGGTTATATCGCCCAAGATCCCTACGATGAACTAAGGATCATCGATATCCGTTACTCAATCGTCCCAAATCAAATTAAGGCGTTATGGGGGATAACCCTATCCCCAACAGCAGAAGAAGAAACCCATGCTGATTACACCGCGCATCGCGACAGTAGCCCGGAATCAAGGCAAGTGTTTTTCAATATGTTAAAGGGCATTGATTGTACTACCTGTTAAAGGCGGGACAAGCAGTCGCTTTGAGGCATTTTTGTATCTCGGAAGTCGTTTGTTCACACTACTTGATTGGAAAAGAAGACTTGATTGGAGAAAATAAAGAGACTAATCGTTGATGGAGTTGAACATGCAGAGTAAACCATTCCCCATCCTCTATTCCTTACACAATTGCCCGTATGCTATTAGGGCTCGCTTTGCTTTGTTGAAAGCACATCAGAGAGTATTTCTTCGGTCAATAAAACTCGATAACAAACCGCCTGAGATGTTGAATATGTCGCCAAAGGGGAGCGTTCCCGTGTTAGTTGTACCAAAAGTGCAATGCGAGAATAGGGAGGTTCCAGAAGCTCCGCTTGTTCTTGAAGAGAGCTTAGAGATTATGATTTGGGCGCTATGTGAGTATGATCCTGACAATTTACTACAGAGCGGGAATCCCAACGCACTGCCAGAAATTATCACTGTAATACAAGAGTTTGAGCGCTACTTCGTGCCAGCGCTCAATGCCTTTGGGTGCGCCAAACGTTATCATGAAGCCGATATAAAAGAACGGCGTAAAGTATGTGAAATTCAACTGGCGAAACTTGAAGAGCGCTTAACAGAACACCCATTTTTGTTCGCGGAACAAGAGAGTTTAGTCGACATCGCTTTACTGCCATTTTTGCGTAAATATGCTCGCATTGATAAGCAATGGTTTCGCCATAGCCAATACACCAGATTAAGGGCTTGGTTGAACGGCTATCTTCATAGCGCTGAGTTTTCGAAAGTGATGACAAACTACGATTTGTGGATAGATGTGCAAAAAGATGAGTATTTTCCGATATAGATACTAAGGTCATTTGTTAGGTCTTATTCTTAATATCAGAACCTCCTCGAATAGTTTCAAGAGAATCAGCTTGCTTGTGGCTAGCGTATTGATTTTATTATGACAATAATTCAATTTAACGCCCTTGCTGTAAACGCGTGCTCGTGACTGTTTTGAGTGCTTATTACCACAACATAGTGAAGAGAAGTTCGCTAAGCGACTGGAATGAACGATAACAATTAATCACATACGATACGCTATGTGCAGGGAAGAAACCGTTAGGAAGTAGGTGTAATTCATTGGATAAAATCACATTTTTCGCCAGGATGGAGCGACAAATCTTATCTGGAAAGAAGACGGCAACGATTCGTGATAAATCAGAGAGTCATTATGCCGTTGGGCAAGTCGTTGAGGCGTTTACTCACGAAGACAACAGAAAGATCGGTAAGTTAGAAATACTCGGCGTTGAGTCGGTAGCGTTTGAGCAACTCAATAGAAAGCATGCAAAAGCTGAAAACCTACCATTCGTTTTCATGCTCAAATGGATTTTACGTAAAATTTATCCAACTGAAAGTAATCTGTATTTCATCCAGTTTAAAGTTGTTGAGTGATGGTCTAAATGCGAACTGTACTAAAGCTGCATAATAATCGTGTGGTTCTGACGATGTTGTGATTGCTCTATTCGTCATGTAGACGAGAGTTTGTATAGTGAATTCAATATGGAGGTTGAAGTGTATATCAAAGAAGCATCTGAACTGTCAGGGGCGACTCAAAGGGCCATCAGACTCTATGAGTCATTGGGCTTACTCAACGTCGCCCGTTCAGGTAAGTATCGAGTGTATACCCAAACGAATATCAATTTGATAAAGCTGATCAAAGAAGCACAGACACTAGGAATCCAGCTCTCTGAAATGGCGCACTTAAAGAGTGATCAGGAAGAGTTCGATTGGCAAATAGTGAGAGACTTTTTAATTGATAAGCAACGAGATGTGGAACTTCAGATCAAGCAGCTGGAAATTCAAAGAGACCGAATTCAGCAATATCGAGAGTCAATAAATGTTTGTCTTCAAGGGGTTGACTCTGACCTATAGGTAAGACCTTAAACTGTACTTTTCGTCAACATGGATGATTATATTTTGAAAAAAGTACTGGTTATAAACGCAAACCCAAAAACTGACAGCTTCTGTAAATCTCTAGCGGACAATTATGCTCTCACCGCCGCGTTGAAGAACGAAGTGAAGCAAGTAGAGATCAGTGAAATGCACTTCGAAATCAGTTTAGATAATGGCTATGACAGCCGCACATCACTAGAACCTGATTTGCTGCGCTTTCAAGAGCTCGTCCTCTGGGCTGAGCATATCGTCATCATTACTCCTGTTTGGTGGGGGACTGTGCCCGCTAAATTTAAGGGTGTTGTAGATCGCGTATTCTTGCCGAACTTCGCCTTTAAATACACTGAAGGAAACATGTTTCCAGAAAAGTTACTATCAGGACGCAGTTCAGAGCTATTTATTACATTAGATACACCGCCATTATTGTACAAACTCTTCAAAGGCAATGTGATTTATAAACACCTTAAAAAGTCTATATTGGACTTTTCCGGTATCAAAAATCGCTCTGCAACCTATTTTGGTCCCGTCCTGGGTTCAAACATTAATAAAAGAAATAATTGGCTTGATAAGGTTGTGAAGTCTGCAAGAAAGATAAAGTGAATTTATAACTTCACCACGAACCAATTAGTCCCCATTAAATGTGAAATATTAGCTTACTGACATTAGGCTGATAACGCGTTGACGACTATACAGAAGAAGCGCATTCTTTTACGTTCACTCAGCACAAGGCGGGCTCTTGAGAAGGAGTAATACTTATCCGTCTGTTCTGTAAAATGTATCTATATCAATGGCAGGGCGTATGAACAAAATAGTGATGTTAGTAATGGGGCTGCTTTTTGCTAGCCGATTGTTTGCAAGCATTGTCCCACATGCTAGTCAACTTGAGCATGACGCACCTATCCTCATTCGCTCTGCACTCATTGTTGCCGCCGCAGGATTTCTCATCTGGAAAGTGTTCCAGTACGTTAAGAAAAGCAAATCGTCCGATTAATAGTATCGCTCACTCAAAGCAGTATTGCAGCGTCGTTCCTATTTTCCATAGTTTACAACGCACTTAAGCTTGGCTAAGTTTTTATAAGTGTCAGTAAGAACTGATTTATTAAAATTTAGCTGAGAAAAGCTTGGTTAAGGAACGGTATGGGACGCACCCCATTTTTTGATAACGCAAAGTTTATATTGGTCTTTCTTGTTGTGTTCGGACACCTGATTGAGCCCCTCATCGAAAATAGTCCAATAATTAAGATCGTTTACCTCTCCATATATTCCTTCCATATGCCTGCCTTTGTCATCATTTCTGGGATGCTGTCTCGCAGTGATGGAAGCTCAGATGCAGTAGCGAAAGCCGTCCGTAATATACTGATTCCATTCGTAGCTTTTACTATTGCTTATGAAGCGTTCAATTATCTTACAACAGGGAGTATCAGTAACTACACAAAGAATGTTCAGCCATACTGGATGCTATGGTTTTTATATAGCTTGTTTTTATGGAAGTTAATGTTGCCTAGCATACTGAAGTTTAAATACCCAATTGCAATGACGTTACTTATCGCGTTAAGTGCCGGCTACATAGGATCTATCGGGTATGATTTTGGTGTGTCCCGAACACTCTATTTCCTGCCTTTTTTTGTCATTGGACATAAGATCACTCCTGATACTTTTATGGGCGTTAGGAGCAAGTATTGTGGTCGCTCGCTCAAAGCTGCCATGGTTGGGGTTGTGGTACTAAATGTTGCTTTATTTTCTTATTACAATGGCATGCCGCACCAATGGTTATATGGTAGCTTTTCCTACTCACGTCTTGGCATCGGTGACATTTCGGCTGGACTAATCAGGCTTGGTCTGATGCTTATCTCACTGCTTACGGCTTTTGCTGTGTTATTACTAATTCCTGTTGGAAGTAACAAAATCTTGTCGCAGGGGAAAAACTCTTTATATGTATACGCTTGGCATGGATTCTTTATAAAAGCCTTTATAATTCTTGGCGTACCAATGCTGCTGACTAGCTATTCAGTCGTAACTTGCTTGTCTTTTCTATTTGTTTTTTCGGTGATATTGACCTTAACGCTGTCACAGGAGTTCATTGCCAATAAAACCAAGCAGTTGGTATTAAATCCGCTACATCACATTCTACAGAGCCGAAAAATATCGTAAGACGATAACCTTTACCTTACTGTGATGCGTTAATTAGAGGCTGCTTTAATCGAATCGCTACCAAACTTGCCATTGAAATTGACAGGGTGTAATTAACTAAATAGTTAATTAAGTTATTGATTTATTGTTGCATTTTGATTGCGGCTGCGGCAGTGTAACAGCCTAGCTCTTTCATAGTCAGTTAGTTTAAATCATTAACAAGGATGTGTAGTGAAAAATAGAAAATGGATATTTGCGGCTATCTTACTCATCGGTGGGCCTTCACTATTACCATTTAGTTTAGAGGTAATCTCTTTAATCGAGTTAATTGGTGTTTTGGGTTTATGGACAATTTATTCATCCTACGCTGAATATTTGCTGAGTCATCCTCGGTTGAAAAGAGTCCTTCGTTTCGCAACCAGTTGGGATGTTCAGCCTCAAATGCTGTTTCTTCCTCGTGAAATTAAAAGCTGTCCCCAGTTGATTGTTCATATGCTGCCTATCCAAAGCACAATGGTATGGACAGCAAATATAATGTTCTGGGGTGGCTTAGCATGGTGCTATTTAATTTAGGCTCACCCCCTAAGCATCACTCTAAGTACTAAGTACTAAGTACTAAGTAATGGAGGGAAAATGGATTATTTTCAGTACTATGGGATCGATTGGATTGCGATGGTGCTTACGTTTCTTGCCATATGGCAAATAGGAAATAAGAATAAAATTGGTTTCGTACTCATGATGTGTGGCAATACAAGCTGGGTAGCAGTGGGTTATCTCACCGGAAGTGTGGCAATGATAATCGCAAATATCATTTTCTTCTCTATGAACCTACGTGCCATCATCAAGTGGTCTAAGCCAGAGCAAAAAACTAACGGCGTTGAGGTGTAGTCGTTTACCAAAACGACACCGAGGTAGAGTTAAAAAATAGCGCTTTTGAAGGATGTAATGTGAATAAAGAAGTAAGAGTTGGTGTCGCGACCATTATCCTTCGTGACGGAAAAATATTGCTTGGTGAGAGAATTGGTTCTCATGGTGCAAACACTTGGGCGACCCCAGGCGGACACCTTGAACTAGGTGAGAGCATTGAAGAGTGTGCTAAGCGTGAGGCTTTCGAAGAAACGGGCTTAGTCGTCGATTCGATTGAAAAACTGACCTTTACCAATGACATTTTTGAGAAAGAGGGCAAGCACTACGTGACGTTATTTGTCTTAGCATCGTGCGGTAGCGGTGAGCCTCAAGTGGCCGAGCCAGATAAATGCAAGCAGTGGCAGTGGTGTGAGCTAAACAACTTACCAGAGCCACTATTCTTGCCTCTAAGTAATTTGCTTAAAGAGAGCCGCAATCTCGGTCAGTTAATCTAGTTGGTGTCGTATGCCTCGGCATTGATATTTTTCTAGAAAAAAGCGCGTTGCTCTTTTTGAAATACGCTCGTTAAAACAACAGGATACCGCTTCGACACGTGTGGTGTTGAAGTGTGGTCAACTATATCTAGTGAAAATCCCCCTCGTAGTTACTCCCCTCTGGAACAAATCTTAAAAAATTTGTGCGTATTACTTTTCCACACCTACAAAATTATTTTTCAAGAAACTAATTATAGTTAACATTATTTATTGCAAATAATTGTGAAGTTGCATGAATTATTATCAATGTATTTTAATAGGTGGGTGATAAATATATATGGTTTCGATATATTTTAAATCAAAATTCGAGATGTATTAATGTTTAAGTACAAATGCACAATAACGGTTGCATTTTTTTTGTTTTTTATTATGAGTTATAGTGACGTGTTTAATTATTTTAAACCCTATAAACTAGTAGTTAGCCCTCCTATATCCGGTACTGTTTTAAAATACGGGGAGCCAATTGATAATATCGAAGTGGCTCTGCTTGCGGGTTTTAGTGAGTATTATGAAAGAACTACTATAACAGATAAAGACGGCAGGTTTCATTTTGAACCAATCATTCACCGTCAATGGTTTAAGCCGCTGTCAATCAACACAAATTTAATTGGAATTCAGATCACTGCAAATATAAATAACAATCAAATTTTAATGTGGTCTTCACATACTGGCTTGGACATCCATGATTATGTTATTGATAATTTGGAGAATCTAGAGTGCGATCTAGATGATTCTCCTTATGAATATCATTTTAAAAACCGAGTTGTGCAAAACGGGCGAGAGCACTCGGTTTTTGGTATATGCCGCCTTCGAGGATATGACGAAAAAATACATATTTGTCCGTCAGCGAAACCCACAACTTAGAGCGGGTTTAATAATTATGTTTACCCCATGCGCTTGAATTCGAGGAGCATCAATCGCTGATACAGCTCACAGCTTTGTATTAATGGCTGATGGTTGCCGATATCAATCAACTCGCCGACGTCTAGTACGGCAATGTTTTCTGCATGTTGAATCGCCGACAGGCGTTGCTTTTCCAGATGTGTATGAGAGTCTAAAAACTAAGAATTAGTCAAATGAAGATGCCTTTAGAGTAGCTCTGCATTGATAGTGCCAAATGCAGTATATAGCATTAGCTCAAATAAAACTGATTGTCTATGAGGTATGATGCGTATGGTTAGAAGTCCCTCATCGCTAGTTCTCATTATTTTCCTGTTATCTTTTGCATTTGAAGCCTATGGATTGGAGATAGAAATGTTTAAAAAGGAAACTGTCGAGCTATTTCCAGCTGTACGCGGACAGCTCACTTACAATGGCAAACCGCTGGTTGGTATTAAGCTGAAAAGAAGCTACGAGTTTATAGATATCACGGATGGTGAGATACACGACTATACAACAACCGATAGTGAAGGGCGTTTTAGCTTTCCGGAGCTAACTATGCAATCGCGTCAAGCTAATAACCCGTTGAGAACCAATGTGATTTGGCAAGGCATCCGCGTTGATGATCAGCAAGTCAATACTCAAAAGGATGAAATTTACCTTTGGGACGCAAACTCCCGTGGTGTAACACACAACTCTTACTTTTCTGAAATGCTGTCGGAATTAAATTGTGACCTAGCTAACGACGAAGAAATCGTTGACATCTACAACTCTGATTTTCCAAATGGGGTAGTTAATTATACGGTCGTAAGCGTCTGCAGATGGCCTGTTCGCTCAGAAATAGAGAAAAAGAAAGCTGCTGATATTGAAGAGTTTGGTGAACTTCAAGATCTAGAGAAATACGGCAATATTAATGGACTAATTTAAGGGATTTAAATGGGAACTCTTTCTCCTAAGCTAGCCTCGGAACTAGCTTTCTTCGCATATTCTATACGAGAACAACAGCGTAATGTTACACCCCCGCCTTCTATTCGTAGTTATTTTAAAAGTAAAGATAATCTGGCTAGCAAAACTGGAGGCTACCTGTTCAATAAAGAGACGGGATTTGCAGCGTTAGGTTATGGTGATGGTCCATATGATGGAGATGCTATTATCGCTATTCGCGGAACTAAAATGACATCTGGTCATGATTGGGGGACTAACTTGCAAATTGGTTTGAAGGGGAGTGCCAATGGACAAACTGTTCATGCTGGCTTTCAGCGTACATTTTCACTGTTACGCCCACAATTAAAAAAGTTTCTAGATGAATGGCGAAAAAATTCAAAGACAGGAACAGTGCATTGTATTGGACATAGTCTAGGCGGAGCTTTGGCTACGTTAACTGCCGATTGGGTCGCAACTAGCTCTTATAGCAACAACGTGAAACTGTATACGTTTGGTGCACCTAGGGTTGGCTTGTCTGGTTTTGCTAGTGCGAATACGAACAGAATCAACGATATTTATCGTTGTACGCATGGAGCGGATGTTGTACCAAAAGTGCCACTTTGGCCATTTTTTCATTCGCCGTATAAAGGCTTAGAGTTTCGCCTCGACGGTGGGCAAGGTATTTGCGCTAGCGCTCATGGCATGGATCCTGATCAAGGAGCTGTTCCAGGTTATCTTGCAACAGCAAAAGGTGAAGATTGGCAAGAGTTACAAATGGCTGCTAGCGATTTTCTTCGCCCTGTGCGGTTGGATTACAATAAACGCAATCAGGCTAATTATAGTAATTATTGGACTGACCGTTTAAGTGCTGCTTTAGTCACCCTACTTAAGGATACTGGTTACTATTCACTTATAGCCGCTCAAGGAGCGATTAGTACAGGTGCGACACTTTACGACTTTATTGCACAAACGTTGGTAAAAATAGCCGAAGCAGGAAAAACTGCTGCATCCCAAGTGAAAGGTCTTCTGGGTCATATGTTGGTATTTGCCGGTTCGGCTAGCTCTGTTGTTATCGATTTGACTTATAAAACAATTAGAGAGATTTTCAATAAGATGCTTAAACGTTTATATCGAGGCGTAAATGAGGCAATTAAGCGTTTCCATGATTGAGCGGTAACGTATTAACAAAAACTTTGAGGACGTGCTCTTACGACAGCATACTTACTTCGTGTTCGAAGATAGAAGATGTACAGTTTGGGGAAGTAGCAGGAGGCGGTCCTCAACAGAATGTTCGAAGTGCTCTATTCCTTTAGCTTCTTGATTGCCGCAGGATTATATGTGTTAGCTTCGCGTATTTGGTATCGTTGAGGACTTTCTCTGCCGTTGCTGAGTGGCTTATCTGTACAATTAGCAAAAAGGCTCCTTTTACTCGAAATGTTTAAACTGTAACGCCACCAATCGCTGATACAACTCACAGCTTTGCATTAATGACTGATGGTTGCCGATATCAATCAGCTCGCCGCCGTCTAGTACGGCAATCTTATCTGCATGTTGGATCGTCGACAGGCGGTGCGCGATGATCAACGTGGTGCGGTCTTTCATCAATGCCTCTAGCGCTTGCTGAACATGGTGTTCACTCTCACTGTCTAGTGCGCTGGTGGCTTCATCCAGTAATAGGATTTTAGGGTCTTTCAGAATCGCACGTGCAATCGCTATTCGCTGTTTCTGGCCGCCAGACAATCTCACGCCGCGCTCACCCAAAAAGCTATGGTAACCGTCCGGTAGCTTCTCAATAAACTCATGGGCATGGGCTTTCTTCGCCGCTTCTATTACTTGTTCGTCAGTTGCATCTGGGTTGCCGTAGCGAATGTTATGGAACACATCGTGACTAAACAAAGCAGGCTGCTGCGGCACTAATGCCATTTGACGGCGCAGATCATTTGGATCGAACTGTCGAATGTCTTCACCCCCAAACAATACTTGCCCCTGTTGTGGGTCATAAAAGCGTTGCAGTAGTTCAAACAGTGTCGTTTTTCCTGCACCAGAAGGGCCGACTAGCGCCAGCACTTTGCCTCGCTCCGCAGTCAGTTTTAAGTCTTTGATCGCGGGTTGATCTGGACGAGAAGGGTAGTTGAAGTTCACCGACTCAAAGGTCACTTCTGCGGGCATATCCTCGGTGATTGGAAGGTGATTGTTTGGCGCGCTGATATCACTTTCGACTTGCAGAATCTCAATCAGCCTCTCTGTTGCACCAGCTGCTCTTTGCAGTTCGCCCATCACTTCAGAAATGGTCGCCGTAGACGATGCAACCATGATGGCATAGAACACGAATGCGGCTAGATCACCGGCAGACATCTTACCGTGGATAACATCACTGCCGCCTACCCAAAGCATGCCAGCAATGGCGCTGAATACAATCACAATCACGCCAGAGATCAGAATCGCACGTTGTTTTACTCGTTGTCTGCCGACCTCGTAAGCTTTTTCTACTTCAATTGCAAAAGCGGCTCTCTCATGTTGTTCTGAGCTAAAGCTTTGTACCGTTTTGATATGTTCAATTGCTTCACCTGCATAGCTGCCTACATCTGCCATCGTGTCTTGGCTTTTGCGAGATAGGGCGCGGACACGTCTTCCGTAAACCAGAATCGGGACCAATACAAATGGCACCGAAGCCAGCACAATTAGCGTGAGTTTAAAGTTGGTCGCGAACAACATAATGATCGCACCAATACACATTAAAGCACTGCGCATTGTCATAGAAAATGATGAGCCAATAATGCTCTGCAGCAACGTGGTATCCGTGGTGAGACGAGACATAATATCGCCGCTGCTATTGGTTTCAAAATAGCTAGGATGTAGCGTAATCACATGGTTAAACACCGCAAGACGAATATCTGCGCTGACGCGTTCGCCTACCGAAGAAACCAGATAGAAACGGAAGAAAGTCCCCACCGCAATACATAGCGTGACACCAATAATAAACTGAATCGCATAGGTGAGCTCTTGGAGAGATTGCTGAGCAAACCCTTGGTCAATAAGGATGCGAACACCATAGCCAACGGACAACGTTAAACTGGCTGTTGCAACCAGTGCCACCAAGGCAGCAGCAACACGCCATTTATAAGGGGACACGAAGGTGTTGAGTTTAAGAAGAATACTGAGGTTTTTATTATTTTTACGGCTCATGAATAACTCACAAAGCGTTATAGGTAATAAGCATAGTAAGCGACTTTAGAGGGTGAGACCAGTAATGCGTCCATTTCTGTTGAAGGGGGAGGTTGGGCAGAAACACGCATAGTCGCCACTATGTAAGCCTCGTCCCGTGCTAGTTGAAACGTCTAAATACCATTCAATTTTTGAAATTGTTTGATGGTGAAGATTCGGTGGAAATTGCATAGACAGAGGGCGTTAGGCTATCGGTGTGCCAGTTAAGGCAATATAATCATTGCCTTGCACAACACATCGAAGGCCTTTGCTTCTAGTCAAGATGTCTATGTAATGTCAATAATGTCTGTGGTGAAGTTCGTCAAGCATGTTGTTGGTGCTTATTGCCAACGTTAGAAACCATTGGGGTTATCGATAACGTAAACCCAGCCACAATCCACATAATGCATCACCTCTAGCGCCGTTCCTTGGATGGCCTTTTCTTGCGAAGCGTTCGATATTTCCCAATCAGAGCGCACCATGGCAACGTCATCGTTTATGTGGAGCGAAACGCTTTTGGTGAGCATATATACATCGCCTTTCATATAGCCTTTCAATACCTGCTTAATCGCTTCTCTTCCCTTAGCTTGGTTGCCTTCTTTATCTAATACAAACACAGCGTCTGGATGAAAAAGTGTCTCCAATCCTTCCAAATCTTTATTTGCAAAATACTGGCCAAATAACGAATGTAGCTCAGAAGGGGTTTGTGGTTTCGAATAAAGCGTCTCAGCGTGTAAACCAAGCGAGAGTAAGTAAATAAACAATAGAATGTAACGCATAACTTAGTCCTTTTGATATAGGCTCCGGTAGTGCGTGAACCCAAGCCTTGTTGCGAGGTAACAATAGATAAGTCAGTTACGAATTAAAATTAGCTTCCTAAAAGTAACTAGTTACCCCTAGGTAACTATTGGTTTGTGAAGCCACGTTTGATTACACTGTCTTAGTAGAGAAGGAATCAGGAAAGAGCGATGTCGCCGAAAGTAAATCATCAATTACAGCCAGACAGATGGCTATTGCAGTGTAGATAAATACTTAACATTGATATCGACGAAATGGACAGCGCACATCGTATGGCTACTCGGGCAACAAGAAGAGATGCGATTTGGCCAAATTCGCAAGCAGTTAGCACTAGTCTCTAGCAAAGTACTTACCGAGCGCTTGAGGCTGTTGTCCGAACATGGCTTTGTATGGCGAACACAACAAGACACCATCCCAGTAACAGTGAACTACGGGTTAACCCCAAAAGGCAAAGAGCTTGCTAGTGTCGTAGATATCATTGTTCAAAAAGCAGATGATTGGGACCTGAGTGATTTATGTACTCGGAGCCAGAAATAAGTCATGCTGCTTATATGATAAATGCAATTGACGCTTCCCCCCTCTAAAAGCTCTAATTAAATAGCCCATAGAGGGATTTCGCCCGGCGAATATACAGCTTTTTATAAGTAAATAGCTCCGTGTGTTATGCAGATGCTTTCCACCCATTATGTATGTAAGCTAATTGGTACTTGCAGCTGACAAAGGTGTACGTAACTCTAACCTCGAAATTAATGCTTAATGGGAGGATCGACATTAATTTGCGAAGTTCAATGCATGTCCAACATATTGTTTGAGTTTCCTGATAAAGCGTGAGAAGCAATTTTTTATGATGGAGTAAGTGAGGTGTGACATATCTAACGCCAGATTTCCAGACATGACATTCATATGTCCAAGGATTCCACGCAAATGGTCCGCATATTTGTCTTTCATCTTACTTATACTATGAAGCAATTTAGCTAACAAATCCCAGCAAGTCATTCCTGCCGTCATATATGCTTGCGCTCGGTGCGCCTGCCCGCTTAACTTGAGCAAGGTCAATATTGCAGAGCTTATTTTTGCAACCCAGCCAGAATTGAAGTGGGCATTATGACGATTAAAATATGAAAGAATTACAGGCTGGTGCAGGTAGATGTTTGACGCATACTCTAATCCACCCCAATCTTGTGTGTTCGCGGTGTTTAGGTAGCCTGGAGTTGCTGTTGAGCTTAGTCCATGGGCACAGCCGTAAATACCAGTGCTTCTATCTAATCGGTATTCATTTCCGCCGTGAATGAATGGCCAAAGAGGTACCATAGGAACTGGGTCCGCACCATGCGTACAACGATAAGTTTTTTCTATTTCACTGCCTACTCCTCGCGCAAAAGGCAGAAATCCTACTCTAGGTGCGCCGAATGTATATAAGTGAACCCTAGAATGGTATGTACACTTTAGCCATTCAGCAGCTAGTGAGGCTACTGCACCTCCCAAACTATGGCCTACACAATGGATGACTTTGGGCATTGTTCTATAGGTTTTCTTATATGACAGAATATAGCTTTCAATTTGAGGTCTAACGCTATTGAAGCAGTTTTCAAAGCCAGCATGTACAATATGGCCAGAGGAGGTACCTGTTAGGCCGAGATTTCCGTCAGTAATAATATCACCGATTATTTTCTCAGTGCCTCTAAAAGATATGACTAAAGAATCAGCGTATAACGATCCCTTTCTACCTTCTGCAATTACGGCAAACTTTGTAGTTTGCTTTACAAGTCCTATCAAGTGGGAAGTCGCTTTTAACACCTTGAATTTGGTATCAAACTCAAACAACTTCGCAACATCAGTTGGAACGTTGTTTAATTCACCTCCAAAAACGTCATATGGTATCTCGGCAATTGCTGATGCGAGGCGGGGGGTTAATGATTTCACAATTATTCTCCGATGGCTTCTGATTCAAAATAGCCGAATAACGAGCATTGACTATAAACATAAATTGGCGCCGAGTTTGCGTTCTCATTGCGAAAAGAAAAGGAGGTGATAGGACTGTCTAAATCACACCGCAAGCTTCCAAGGTTATTTCTTTCAAAATCACTTACCTCAAATCCACTCAAAGTGCTATTCCATAGTATCGCTCTTTTTCCTTCATATTCAGTGATAATATAAAGTGATACACGTTTTTCCGAAAAGATAACTTCCGTTTCTTTATCTCTTTCAACAAAAATAGAGTTGAAACTAAAACCACCATTGTTATCAGTTTTACAGATGATTTCTTTGTTTATTTTTTCTGAGTTTATTCCAAATACAATTTCTTGGTTTGCAATTGGGTTTTTATGATTAAATATTTTTCCACTGATGTGAGGTGTATATTCATAAAAGTCTTCTTTATTCAATGTTACCTCTCCTTGTAAAGTTTAATATTTATCTAAATGCCAAAAGGATTAAGGTTGATCTTTAAATCAAACCAAACCCAAAATAATCCGCATGCCGGGTGGTTTATGGCATGGTTTATGAAAGCTTGTTTTTATGTAATCCTGTTATTGCGGTTGATAGTAGGCTTTTGATTGTGTTAAGTTTTTCTGGTGTTTAAATCATCTACACTGAAGAAGTTAGTTAGACTACATTGGCTTGTTACATAACCCCCACTTGAGGTGAACTTATATCTCCTTATGGGGTTGTTAACATCGCAACGTAGGCTTAATAGGTTGCTTCTTTCATGTTTGTGGATTGTAAAATCTCTAAAAACCCCTTTCCAAATAATGATTTTTTCATTATCAATATTAGTCGTTACTTCCACGTAAAACCTTGTTTGAAAAAGACCATCAAAAATACTTAGCACCTTTTTTCTTTTTAAGAAAATCGGGTCAAACTCGAATTCTCCACGCTCGTTTGTATTACATTTTTTCTGAAGTGAATAATCTGTTGAAGTGATTTTTAGAATAATATTGATGTTTTTCTCGAAACTATCACGTCTAAAGATATATCCATTAATAATAGGGGAGCATTCTAGAGTTTCTTCACCGCAAAAAAAATAACCTATGGCTAATATTGCAAATAGTGAAAGCAATAAAATTATTGCGGAATATTCAAACACTATAAAAATGTTATCGATCATGATTAAATCTCAATGAGTGTTAACGTTATCTAATGTTACGTTTTGTTTTATAAGATAATATGCTATATCAATATAATTTAGATGTAATTAACACTTTGTCATTCATTTAGACATATCGATTGCAAAAAATTAGTGCATAAACCACAAAATACTTAGTTTAAAGGATATATTATATCGAGGGAAATTTATGATTTCCTGATCAAGTCACTTACATGACTGATTATGGCTAAAGAGGCATAGGTAAATCCAGTATAGTGGAAGGTTCGGTAACTACTTTCCCGAATGATGTGTGATATTTACAGCTTTAAGCCTACTAGTGTTTAAAGCAATGGTTTGCAGGTCATTTTTGTCCCAGTAAGCAACGCCTCCCCAAAGTACTGTAAGCACTATTTGCATCATGAATATTGAAAATACGCCAATGCGAACTCAACCCAGGGTTGATCGGTTATTGACCATGCGAATGAAAATGTAAGCAGTGTTGTTTAGGCTAGACTAGCGGATTTGCATAAAAAGTGAGTTAGTCGAATTGGCTAACTCACTTTTAGTCGTGGTTTGTTATCGTAGAGCCTAAATTGCCGTTACCTTAATCAACATAAGCCACAGAGCTAGGCTCTTTATAAATGCAGTCAACTTTTGTCACACTGCCGCTCGAGTCTTGATATTGAGCATAGACGGTCCATAGCCCATTGATACGCGCGCCCATAACCGTAACGCGAGTATTTTCGCCGTAAGTTGTACTGTCTGTACCAGATCCTCTGCCAAAAGAAACTTGAAACTCCTTCTGGACAGCACGTTGTACTTCCATGCCGTTAAAGTCTCCCTTTGGTTGTACATGCAAGAACTCAAGTCCGCCTCCTTTTGCTTTACGGATAGCAAAGGTACAACCTGTCAACTGAGTGGTTACCAGGTAGTCTGCAGCATCATAGTGGGTGACTTTAGAAATGGAGTCGGGTTTAAGTTGTTCAAAAGGAGAGACAGGGATATGAATACAATGAAGTGCTTTCGCGTTTTTAGCTAACGATTTTGGGCCAAGGCGGAAACGCATCTCCTTCATCCTAACCCCTTGGTTTATCCCAAAGGCGGTATCGCCATGGCTATACAAGTAAAACCTCATAGCACCTTTGGATTGACCCGCGCTCGTAATGGACAGTGGGAAACGAAGTAAAAATTCCTCTAAATCTCGGTCTAAAACCTGAACAGCCTGATCTAACGTTTGTGGCATAACACAGTCCTTTGTTGTTATTTATAGAATGCGTGAAACCTTATCGATTCCAGTTAATAAGCATATATGAACATATCGAATCCATCGAAGTTTCTTGTTCTTTCATCGGAGGAACATGAGATTACTCGAAAATAATCGGGCGGCTTTTTATTCGTCATTGATACTCATCAAAGCTATTTGGACGTAGGAATGCTCAAGGTAGATAAAGAACCAGGTCTAAAAAAGAAGCGAGCTCTTACTCACTTTCCTCATTGTGTGCTTGATGGAGTAAGTGTTCGATAAACATTGGGATTTTTTTCGATACATGTTTTCTGGAAGCGTAAAAGGCGTACAACACTAAATCCTCTGGCGCATACTCAAGATCAACCACTTTTAATGTTCCACATTGCATTTCTTTACGGCAAAACTCTTCGGGTAGAAGGGCAAAGCCGAATCCTGCCAATGCTCCAGCTTTAGCAAGCTGTCCGCTGTTTACCTTAAACGAAGATTTTACTCGTTGAGTGATCAGTTCACCTTGAGAGCTTCTAAACACCCAAGGCGTTCCTTTCAATGCAGTGAAGCTGCTAATACAAGGAACATGCTTTAAGTCGGTAACTTGGAAAGGTCTCTGGCATGTTTGTAGTAAACTAGGTGAGGCGACCACAATACTAGACCAGCGCTTAATCTCTTTGGCAATCCAGTTGCTGTCTTCAAGCTTTCCACGATGGAAACTTAAGATAACGTCAAATCCATCAAGCAAATCTTCTTTAGGGCTCAGATTGGTTTCACAGTTCAACGAAATATTGGGGTACTGAGAACAAAAGGAGACAACTGCTCGTGCCAACTCCGGTGAATCTGGCATTGAAACGTTAAGTCGCCCCACGACTTCATGTGAGTGCTGAGTAACCTCTTCAAGCGCGTCGTTCAACTTGGTGAACAAGGGCTGTGTACGTAAATAGAGATGTTCTCCGGCGTTTGTGGCGCAGATGCGCCGAGTCGTTCTATCAAACAAACGCACACTAAGCTGCTCTTCCAGTAAAGCAATATGGCGACTGACATTCGATGTCGGCAAGGATAAAAACTCTGCGGCTTTCTTAAAGCTGTTGTTCTCATATACACAATGAAAGCTTTTCAGCCATTGCTGATCAATTTTATCAAGCATATTGTTTATCCCATATTGTTGGATTATCTAGCCAATAAGTTGTACTTTATTACTTGAATCAGGTTAATACAATGCTCGTTATCTTTGTTTCTGAATGAAAGAGTTCTTATGAGTTGGTTAGAAAAGCTATTAGAAAAGAAAAACATCATTAACACGCGTAAAGCGTCAATTCCAGAAGGGGTATGGACCAAGTGTCCGTCTTGCGATCAAGTATTGTATCGGTTTGCCCTTAAGGAGAATTTAGAAGTTTGTACGAAGTGCCAACATCATATGCGGATGCCTGCGCGGGGTCGTTTGGATAGCTTCTTGGATAAAGGAGAGCGGATAGAAATCGGCAGTGAATATGAGCCAAAAGATCTGCTTAATTTTAAGGATAAAAAGCGTTACAAAGAACGTATCGCGCTTGCTCAAAAAAATACCGGAGAGAAAGATGCATTAGTCGCAATGAAAGGCGAGCTACTAGGTATACCCATTGTCGCCTGTGCATTTGAGTTTTCCTTTATGGCTGGTTCGATGGGGTCGGTCGTAGGTGCACGTTTTGTTGATGCCATCGATACAGCAATAGAAGATAAATGTGCATTAGTTTGTTTTTCAGCTTGTGGTGGCGCTCGCATGCAAGAGTCCTTGATAGCGCTAATGCAGATGGCAAAAACTAGCGCGGCGTTGGCGCGTTTATCACATGCTCGTTTACCTTATATCTCGGTATTAACTGATCAAACGTTTGGCGGTGTTTCTGCCAGTCTGGCAATGTTGGGGGACATCAATATCGGTGAGCCTGAAGCAAGAATCGGGTTTGCTGGGCGTCGTGTTATCGAGCAAACCGTACGAGAAAAGTTACCTGATGGCTTCCAGCAAAGTGAGTTTCTACTTGAGCATGGCGCTTTAGATATGATTGTACAAAGGTGCGATATGCGACAAAGGATAGGTGGGTTAATTTCAAAACTAACCAATACGACAATTCAGTCCACTTTTTAAGCAGTTACCGAGTGGCGTGACTTAAAGTTATCAATATGAGAGCTTACTAACACGCTGTTAGTGCCACTTAATGTATTCTTAATTGAAGCGAAGAAGAGGATTTATCAATGTCAAAAAGCTCCAAGCTTCAAAATGAAGACAAACTGGTTAAGAAGGCACTAGAGATTGGTGGGAAGATGGCGAAGCTACAAGGTTTTGATCTTCCTCAGTCACCACAACCTTTAAGAGTAAAAGCGATTTACCTATTCTTGGTTGATGCCAAACAGATCACGCCACTACCGGAAAGCAAGCTAGATGGTGCGAGCATCAAACACCGACTGGCAGTATGGATACACAGTGCGTTGCCAGACGACGACCCTCTAAAATAAGCATCATCTTGTAGTCGCAACTTTCACTAATTTACAGTTATAGATAGTTAATAAGGCGAGCCAGATGGTTCGCCTTGTCGATCATGGAATCTAATTAATCAATAAAGCTTGGTCAGGGACCGCCATTCTCGTCGATATTTATCGGATCGTCGAAGAACACCATCGTACTGGTTGCGTGTTTAGCTCAAAAAGTAACCATTCATTATTGTTTTTTGGCATCTCTACAGTTTTTTGTTTGGTGTGCAATATTCATTGTGTGAATTATATGTAATGATAAATGATTACGTGCAATTCACCAGAAATGCATTATTTACATATAGTTAAGTTAAAACAATGGAGGTTCTAGATTGACTGAAGATGTACTAGTCAGCAATGGTGAGAAGCCCGAAAGAATGAAGAGATATAAATATTTTGCATGGCTCATCATATCTATTGCTGTTGTTATTGGGATTGCTCACTTTGTTGAGACACTAAACTCTCAAACCCCAGTTCACGACAAGATTGTATATATCAACGCATTTTTAATTACCTTAATCTACTTTTTACTGTCTGTGGATTATGATGGACAAGTCAAATGCTCTCTCAAAATTGGCCGATGCAAGGTTAGTATTGCTGTTATTTCGTTGTATATAACTGAGCTTGTCATATCGTTGTTGGAACAACTAACAACTGTGAGTTCCGGTAGCTATATTATGGAGCTGATCTCCGTAGGTATTCTGATTACTGCCGGTATCTTTGTAGCTAAATTGGTTGAAAAAGAGGATGATTACAAAATCATCAAAGCTGTTAACTCCATGGTGTTCTTTATTCTGTATGGCAACTTTATGATGATTTCCTACTTTGCTTACAGCACATTTACCGATCCCGACCTCCTAAACTTGCAGCAACAAATGTTAGACACTGTACGTGATTTCTCTTCGGTTATTGGAGATGTAATCTGATGAATTTCAAAAAGACAATACTAATAATAGCGACTAGCCTGACTATTGTTACTGCTTACGTAAATGCAGGTCCATTAACGAAAGCAATCAATCTTGGTGCCGAATTCGTGATTACTGGGCTTGAGAAATACAGAGTTTACGTGAGTGATAAGCTATTTAAGGCTGATATCGATAAAAACTACGTAAGAAGCCAAGACAGTTGGACAGGAGAAATAGGTACACTGAAAAAGAAAGCGGGTGAGCTCGTTGGGGACGCAAAAAGTGGTTTGAACGAAAATCAGATATCGTCCAACACTAAAAGTGCTGTTAGTTACGTTTTTAATGAAAAAGTTGAAAAAGAGCTGACTGAGTCGATTAAAGCTGAAGTTTCCAATACTGCTGTTTCAAACACGATTGATGTGTCAAAAGAGGTGCGTGAACCGGTCGAGTTGGTTCAAAAGCAAGCGGAAAAACTAGCTAAAAAGCTACTGAAAAAATCAACCACATTTCCCGTTACCATCAATACAACGCCCAATAATTCGAAAGTTCGAATTATGAATATTGGGCCTAAGTACAAAGACGGAATCAAACTAACCAAGGGTCGATATGACATTGAAGTATCCAAGAGTGGATACCGGACTCAACGGTTCTGGATAGATTTTGACCCTGTCTTTAACTCGCTTGATGTCAAACTTCATAAGAAGGGCTCTTTAACATGCTCTGATTACAACGTTGTAAAGTCGGGTAGCATCCTTCAACCATATGGTTCTCAAGTTCAGATAGTCGATTATTTGGAGGGAGTTACTGTGTCGGAGCTCTATTTCTCAATGGTGGACTACTTATCCTCCAAAAACTTTATTGAGTTTTACGATGCGGATATTGCGGGTAACTTTGCGTACTTTAGTTTTATCTACGGATTCCTAGATATGGATGACATCAATCAGAACAAGAAAATAAAGATCAACCCAGACCGATTCATACGAGAGTATGTGGGATTTGAAAATGATGAGAAGAACAATCGTGTTAAATTAGTCATGCATATCGAAACACCACAGTATGGGGTTGCGTACAATATCGATGAGGCATACTGCGAGTTCATTAAGGAGTTATAATGAAAATTAAATTTCTGGTTTACTCGAGCATGCTCTCTTTATTTGGTTGTGCATCAAATAACATGGATATAGATAATCTTTTACCCAGATATGTGAGCCCTCTCGTCTACTTGGATTATAGTTGCCAGCAGTCCCAAAGAACGTTTAAGGAGTTTCAGGAAGCTAAAATGGTCTATCAGAAACTCTCAAAACCTATGCCAACGAGGGTCTTTGCTTATAAGCAGAGAAACGAAATTGATTACTACGATACAAAATTGGACCAGATAGGGCAGTCTGTATTGTTAGGCCATGAGGCAGCACTAATAAGAGCCGCGAAGCAAAATCAGTGTGCTTTTTAACGTTCATTGATAAGTTCTTCCTGTCAAAAGTAAAAGGCGAGCCAGATGGTTCGCCTTTTTTGATCTTGGTTTTGAACAGTTAGATTGTTAGTTTTTGCCTAATAATAATTTAGCTATTCATCATCTAGTTCTAACTCATCTTATCTATATCATTTATTCCATAGACGCAGAGTGCGTAACTTATTGGAAAAGCACCTTGAAAAGTTCAGGGTGTAGATAGGAAAGTTATTATGACGATAGCAACAAAAACAACCCCAATGACAAACAGTGTCGGGCTGACTCTTCTTGCAGGTTTACCTCTTTTCACACTACTGCCACTTGGCTTAGACATCTTCTTACCTGCGGTATATCAAATCGGGGAATTCTTCTCTGACCAAGGCGTGCCTTCAATGGCAATCAGCATCTACATGTTGTTCTGGGGGCTCGGCCAATTGTTCTGGGGCGGCATGGCTGACACCATAGGCAAAAAGAACATTGCGCTGATTGGTCTCGCTTTGTTTGCTTTCAGCTCTTTTATGATTTCGACCATTGATAGCGACCAAGTGATGCAGTTCTTGGCGTTTCGTGCGCTACAGAGCTTTGCTGGCAGCGCGTGCTTTACCGCGATCTTTGCTCTGATCCGCATGCGATTTGAAGGCGAGCACCTGAATAAAGCATACAGCTACCTGAATGGTATTCTCGCGTTTGTGCCGGTTAGTGCTCCGCTGGCTGGTGCGTACATTGTCGAGACAAACTCTTGGTTTACGCTGTTCACAATCATGGCGGTACTTGGTGTCGTTAGCGTTGTTTGGATTTTCCTGACTTTGCCAAATGACAAAAAAGCGCAGCAATCATCGGTAGCAGAAGCATCGAACGTAACGAACACTAGCTTTATTCGTCGTTACGCCGCCGTAGTTGTGAATACACGCTTTAAGACATTCCTATTCTTTGCGCTGGTGGCTCAGAGCCTATTTATCTACCTACTGACCGTTGCGCCAATGTACCTAATGGGCAAGCTAGAAGTATCACAGGTCGCATTTGGTCAAATGTTTATGGCAATCGCCATTGTCTTCATGCTTGGTAGCTTCTTATCGCCAACCATTAACGCACGCTTAAGCATTAAATCTTTAATCGCACTTTCACTCGGATTGATTGTGACGGGCGGCGTACTCATGTTTGTTATGAGCGGCATTCAAGCTTGGTATTCTCTCATTGGTCCTATGGTAATTATTGCTATCGGTTGCACCATGCTTCTGTGCAGCTGTCCGGCAAACGCACTGGCAGATTTCAAAGAAAACGCAGGTGTGGCAAGCGGTTTATACACGGCGACAACGTTCGGTGCTGGTGCACTAATCTCAGCCACGTTTACTCATCTGATTGATAGCACCGATCTTAGCCAAGTTTCTCTGGTTTACGCGTTGTTCGCACTGTTTGCATTGGCGGTATTCTCAATAAACAAAACCGTGAAAGCATGAGTCTCTGAGCCAAACCCAGCAGCGTTCAGAGTCACTAGCAATAAAGTACAAAAAACGAAGCAGGATTCTTCAATCTATTGTGACTCACACTAAGTAATCTAGAGCCTATCGAAGCGCAGATTACACAAAGTGAGAGAAAATTATGATCATCGTTACAGTGACAGGCAAAGTAAAACCTCAATTCAAATCGCTTTTCATCGAGCACATGGCGGAGCTGGCAAAAGTGGTTCGTGCGGAAGATGGCTGTATTACCTATCAACAAAACATCAGTGCAGACGACGAAAATACGTTATTTCTTTATGAAGAATGGCAGTCAGAACAACAACTACAGGCACATCTGGCTACAGCGCACATGACAGAGCATTTTGAGATCGCTCGACCATGGTTTGATTCGGTCGAGATGAAAACCTTCGAAGCAACTGAAACCCAAGCTTAAGCAGATAGAGAACTGACGAGGAACTCGACATGAAAAACACAACCCAGCGAGTCGCGATTGTAACCGGCGCAAACCGTGGTCTTGGTAAAGAAGTCAGTCGTCAATTGGCAGAGCAAGGCGACATAGTCATTGTCACGGCTCGTCAGTTTAGTAGCGCACAGCAAACGGTGGAAGAGTTGGGTATGGACAACTTACTAGCGGCGCAACTTGATATTACTAACCAAGAGAGCGTTGACCAATTGGTTGAGTTTGTTCAGCAACGATTTTCTGCTGTCGATGTGTTAATCAACAATGCCGCCATTCACTATGACACTTGGCAAAACGTCGTGAACGCAGACCTCAATACCGTTCAAGAAGCGATGGACACCAATGTTTATGGAGCATGGCGGATGACACAAGCCTTCTTGCCTTTGCTACAAAACAGCCAACAAGCTCGAATCGTTAACGTCAGCAGTGGGGCGGGTGCAATTAAGAACCAGACTGGCAGCACTCCTGCATACAGCATGTCGAAGATCGCCCTTAACTCATTGACCTTAATGTTGGCCAATCAACTCAAAAGCAGTGGCATTTTGGTTAACGCTGTCTGTCCGGGTTGGGTCGCGACAGACATGGGCGGAAGCGGTGGTAGACCTGTAGAGCAGGGGGCAAGTGGTGTAACTTGGGCTGCAAACTTGCCAGCAAATGGACCAACAGGTGGCTTCTTCCGAGATGGTGAAGAAATCGAATTCTAGTCGTTAATGGGTATAAGCTTTATTTAATGTTATGGCTTCTTTGACGCATGGAAGCTGATAAAACAAGAAACAAAAATAGTGGGTAATATGAAAAAGTTAATTGTCATTTTGTCGTTGGCAGCCGTTGCCATCACTGCAGCATTTCAAGCGTTTTGCGCAGATACCATTCACCTTGCCGCTTACAATGGCAATGAGGCTCAAGTGATTGAACTATTGAAAACCAATCCCGATCCGGATGAGAGAGATTCTTACGGTGGCACCGCACTGCATGCCGCGATGTTCCAAAACAATACGAGAATCGTCGAACTGCTGATTGAAGCAGGCTATGACGTTAACGCTGTTGGCCCTAGAAATGGATACACACCGCTGCATGATGCGGTATGGGCTAACAACCTTTCGGCACTAAAAATCTTGGTTGCCAATGGTGGTGATATCACGATTAAAGGGAAAGACGGTAATACGCCACTTGAAAAGGCAATCGCTGAAGACAAACCAGAAATCGTCGCTTACTTACAAAGCCTTAAATAAGGAATAGGTGTCCACAATGCAATATCAAAAGGCGGATTACGACAAATTGATTCAGCAGTATGCCAAGCGCAAGTTTACCAAGAATGACATCAAGAGCTTTGTCTACCGAGTGTTCTCAATGTATGAGCGTGCAACCGTAGGTAAGGTGCGAGTGCCAGCAGAAGCATTTGCAGATCTCGTTGATGAAAATATCCAAGTCGACTTTCCCGATTACAAAATCCGTTCTCGCCAAGAGTTTATGGAATGGCACCATTGGATACATGACTTATTGCTGTCTGACGACCACGATATCGAGCGAATCGAAGTCTCTTACCTCGGCGAAGGTAAGTATGCCGCTGAATTTGATGTTCGATGGCGCGGTGACTTTAAGGATGGTTCGTTTACTGACCTCACCGTAGCGCAACGCTGGGTGATGTACGAATCGGAACAGTTCGATCACCCAGTGATTGAGAGCTACCTTGCGGTGGTTAAGAGCAATAACCTGACTGTCGACTAGGGGAGGTAGGAACAATCCACTCGTGATTCGCTTCAGTTTTACCCGTTAAACTTCTAACCCCTAAATCAGTTATCTCATCCCATACAAAAAAGGCGAACCACACGATTCGCCTTTTTCGATCTTGAAGCTTGGTGATAGTGGATTACTCAAATTTAGACACACAAGCTGAACCACTACACTCGGCTCTTTCAGCCGGGTCATTCCCGCGAGCCTAGGCGAGACTAGGAATCTCTCGAAGCGCGCTGTGGAGTTAGTGTTTAAAATGAACCCAAAAAAGTGAAACGGAATTACGACGAATACATCTATTCTATGTTGATGTTGTCTTACGGCCTCTCTAGCTTAGTTCTGCCCCATTTCGTGCTGGCAAAAGTCAACGTCATCATTCTCATATCGAGAACTTTCCATAGATTTTCTAATGTTAGCCGTGAGGTATGTAGGAATACTCAATTTTGTCGCATTTTCTGATTCACGCTTTTGATGACCCTCATGATATCCTTGAAAAACATGCATTTAATCTAGAATTCAGTATTCATTGTATGCATGAAAATCCCAAAGCGGGGTGTTTATATACCCCACTTTGGGATCCAATAAATTGTTATACTTAATCAGTAAGGAACGAAGAATTGAGTAATCCTAAGTTATTTATATCTTACAGTTGGTCAAATCACGATCACGAACAACTTGTTCTTCAGATTGCAGCCGAGCTGACTGAATCTGGTGTGGATGTCATTTTAGACAAGTGGGATCTAAAGGAAGGTCATGACGCTTATGCTTTCATGGAAAAGATGGTAAATGACCCAGAAATTAATAAAGTCGCAATAATCTCAGATAGGACTTATGCAGAAAAAGCTGATGGAAGAAGCGGTGGCGTAGGCACTGAGACACAAATTATTTCCCGTGAAGTATATGAACAGCAAGAACAAGATAAGTTCGTCGTTGTAGTTACAGAGAGAGATGAAAACGGCAAGGCACATTTGCCAACTTACTATAAGTCCAGAATTTATATTGATCTCAGCGAACCGGATGGATACGCAGATAATTTTGAAAAATTACTAAGATGGGTTTACAACAAGCCTCTTTATGTAAAGCCTGAAATTGGGAAGAAGCCCAGTTTTTTAGAAGAAAATGAGTCTGTCTCACTTGGCACCTCATCTGCTTTTAAGCGTTCAGTAGACGCCATAAAGAATGATAAATCTACAGCTTCTGGCTGCTTCGATGAGTACTTGACCTTATTCTCGGAAAATCTTGAGCGTTTTCGTGTTCATGGCGTAGAGGGTGAAATTGATGATGCGATTGTATCAAACATAGAATCATTTATACCGGCTAGAAACGAGTATGTTCAACTATTGATAGCGGTCGCTCAATACAAACCAATACCAGAGTTTGCTGAACGAATTCATCGTTTTATTGAAAGCCTAATACCATATATGGATAGGCCAGAGCATATAACCTCCTATAATCGCTGGGAATTCGATAACTATAAATTTATAGTTCACGAAATTTTTCTGTATACGCTTGCTGTTTTTCTAAAGTACGAGCGTTTTGAGCTGGCTGCACCATTGTTATTGCAACAGTATTTTGTTGGTGGTCGTTCCGAATATGGTAGAGATACCATGATTGACTTCCAAAATATCCGTCAGTATATGGAGTCGCTTAAGCATAGGAATCATCGGTTAGGAACAAGAAGATTGTCACTGCGGGCAGACCTGTTAAAAGAGCGGTGTCATGGAACTGGTTTGGACTTTAGGTTTTTAATGCAAGCTGACTTTGTCGCTTTTATGCGTGCTGAGATATCTGCAAGCGATGACTATAGCCGTTGGTGGCCTGAAACACTTCTTTATTTAGGTCATTATGGTAGCTCCTTTGAAATATTTGCTCGCGCAAAGTCTAAGAAATACTTTGATAGAGTTAAACCCCTTCTAGGTATTGAGTCACCTAGCGATTTGTCTGAGCTTTTAGAGTCTTATAAACAAGACCGCAGAAGGCTACCAAGGTGGGAGTTTGAGTCTTTTAGTCCCTCCGCTTTGTTGGGGTACGAAAGCTTAGGGACATTACCGTAAAGGTATAACAAGACGCTGCGCTCCAAATTTGCCGTAGAGCGCGGCATTATGTTTAAGGAGAATTAATTGAAGAAAACTAGAGGATTTCACATTAACTATCTGCTATTTATAGCGTTTCTAATGTGCTTGTTACTGATTCTGTCTGGAACATTAATTGGTTCTACTTCCTTCCAAGGTACGTTGATCACTGTTGCTTGGTACTGACAATCCATTTAGCCAAAAGTCAGTTTATGCGAAGAGTGTATCTTAGAGCACTAACTCTAACTCATTTCTGTCCATAAACAAGTTTTATAAATTTTCCCTCAAACAAAAAAGGCGAACCAATCGGTTCGCCTTTGTCTATTTAGATTCTACAAAAATTAATCTTCGTAGTTATCGATGCTTGGGCACGAGCAAATAAGGTTACGGTCGCCATATACATTATCTACGCGGTTTACTGTTGGCCAGTACTTCCAAGATTTGGTTGCTTTAGAAGGGAAGCAGCCAAGTTCACGAGAGTACGGGCGATCCCATTCATCTTTCGCTAGGTCAACTTGAGTGTGTGGCGCGTTAACAAGCGGGTTGTTATCTAGCGGCCATTCACCGTTCTTAACCTTCGTCATCTCTTCACGGATTGCGATCATCGCGTCACAGAAGCGGTCTAGCTCTTCTAAGTCTTCCGATTCTGTTGGTTCAACCATTAACGTGCCCGCTACAGGGAACGACATGGTTGGTGCGTGGAAACCGTAGTCCATTAGACGCTTCGCAATGTCTTCTTCGCTGATGCCTGTTTCTTCTTTTAGCGGACGAATGTCGATAATACATTCGTGCGCTACACGGCCGTTTGAGCCACGGTAAAGAACAGGGTAGTGAGGGCGCAGTTGCTCCATCACGTAGTTCGCGTTCAGAATCGCTACTTTTGTTGCGTCTGTTAGGCCAGCTTCGCCCATCATTGCGATGTAAGCCCAAGAGATAGGCAGGATAGACGCGCTACCCATATCCGCTGCGGATACTGCGAAGTTTTCGCCGTCTGCGCCGTTTTCAATGTGACCCGGTAGGAAAGGCGCTAGGTGCGATTTCACACCGATAGGACCCATACCCGGACCGCCACCACCGTGTGGGATACAGAAGGTTTTGTGTAGGTTTAGGTGAGAAACGTCTGAGCCAATGAAGCCCGGCGTTGTTAGACCAACCTGTGCGTTCATGTTTGCGCCGTCTAGGTAAACCTGACCGCCCGCTGCATGAACCATTTCACACACTTCTTTCACTTGCTCTTCGTATACGCCGTGCGTAGAAGGGTAAGTGATCATGATGCTTGATAGGTTGTCTTTGTGCTTCTCGATTTTCGCTGCTAGGTCGTCGATGTCGATGTTGCCTTCTTCATCACACTTAACCACAACCACTTTCATTGACACCATAGATGCTGTCGCAGGGTTAGTACCGTGCGCAGAGCTTGGGATCAAACATACGTTGCGGTGACCTTCGCCACGGCTTTCGTGGTAACGTTGAATCGCGATAAGACCTGCGTACTCACCCGATGCACCAGAGTTTGGTTGTAGTGAGAATGCGTCGTAGCCTGTGATTTCACATAGCTTCTCTTTCAGATCTTTTGCTAGTGCTGCGTAACCGGCTGCTTGTTCTGCTGGTGCGAACGGGTGGATCGAACCAAACTCAGGCCACGTTACTGGAATCATCTCTGCTGCTGCGTTCAGCTTCATCGTACAGCTGCCCAGTGGGATCATGCCGTGCGTTAGTGAGAAGTCTTTGTTCTCTAGCTGTTTTAGGTAACGCATCATCTGTGTTTCGCTGTGGTGCGTGTTAAACACAGGGTGCGTTAGGTATTCTGTTGTGCGGCGCAGTGCTTCTGGAATCGCTGCAAACTCGTTGCCAGCAATTTCCGTTGATAGTGCTGCCACTTCTTCTTTCACACCGAATACTGCGAATAGGGCTTCTACGTCTGCCACGGTTGTGGTTTCGTCGAAGCTTACACCTAGCTGAGTACCCAACTTACGTAGGTTGATGTCTGCGGCTAGTGCTTTCGCGTATAGGTCTTCAGTTTGCGCACCAGTATTGATGGTGATGGTGTCGAAGAAGCTGTTGTGAGCAAGCTCGAAGCCGCCTTTCGTTAGGCCAGCAGCTAGGATAGCGGTCATGTGGTGCGTACGACGAGCAATCGTGCGTAGGCCTTCTGCGCCGTGGTAAACCGCGTAGAAAGACGCCATGTTCGCTAGCAGTGCTTGAGCGGTACAGATGTTTGATGTCGCTTTTTCACGACGGATGTGCTGCTCACGGGTTTGCATTGCCATGCGCAGTGCTTGGTTGCCGTTAGTATCGATAGAAACACCGATAACACGACCCGGCATAGTACGCTTGTGCTTGTCACGTGTCGCCATGAAGGCTGCGTGTGGACCGCCGTAACCCATAGGAACGCCGAAACGTTGTGCAGAGCCGATTGCTACGTCTGCGCCCATTTCACCTGCAGGTTTTAGTAGGGCAGAAGCCAATAGGTCAGTCGCTACGGTTACTAGCGTTTTGTTCGCCTGTGCTTTTGCGATGATGTCCGTTAGGTCACGAACTTCACCCGTTGTGCCTGGGTATTGAACTAGCGCGCCGAATACGTCTTGCTCTGGTAGTGATTCTAGAGAACCAACTAGGACTTCAAAGCCGATGAATTTCGCACGAGTTTTTACTACTTCGATGGTTTGTGGGTGAACGTCGTCAGCAACGAAGAATACGTTACTCTTGCTCTTACCCGCACGCTTACAAAGTGTCATCGCTTCTGCTGCTGCCGTTGCTTCATCAAGCAATGACGCGTTTGCGATTTCCATACCAGTAAGATCCATCACCATTTGTTGGTAGTTTAGAAGTGCTTCTAGACGACCTTGTGAGATCTCAGGTTGGTAAGGGGTGTAAGCGGTGTACCAGCCCGGGTTTTCCATCACGTTACGTAGGATTACGTTTGGCGTGAAGGTGTTGTAGTAACCCTGACCAATGAATGTACGTTTAACTTGGTTCTGATCGGCGAACTCACGCATCGCTGCCAGCATGCCTGCTTCGCTTTTCGCTTCTGCCAAGCTCATTGGCTGCTCTAGGCGAATTTGTGCTGGTACGGTTTCGTCGATAAGCGAATCTAGGCTAACTGCGTTGATTGCTTCCAACATTTTCTGTTGGTCAGATTTGTTTGGTCCATTGTGGCGAGCAACGAACTCGTTTTGTGTGCTGAGGCTTTGAAGTAATTCAGTCATTGTCCTTTACCTACTCCTTGGCTCGGGTAACGGATTTGCGTTACTGATAAATTAAATTATACGTCCGAACCTAGAAAAAAAGCTGTCCACTAATCGTTATGCTAGGGGACAGCTTTCGTCTCATCCTAATTACTCTTCTTCGATAGAGCTTAGGTATTCTTCCGCATCTTTTAAGTCATCCAACTCAGATGGGTTTGAAAGCTTCACTTTCACAATCCAACCACCTTCGTATGGTTCTTCGTTGATTAGCTCTGGGCTGTCTTCTAGCTCTTCGTTGATTTCAACTACTTCGCCTGTGATTGGTGAGTAGATGTCTGAAGCTGCTTTTACTGACTCAACCAAAGAAAAGCTTTCGCCCGCTTCGACTTCATCTTCCACGTCTGGTAGGTCAACGAAAACTACGTCACCTAGCATCTCTTGAGCGTGCTCTGAAATACCGATAGTTACTGTGCCGTCACCGTTGTCACGTACCCACTCGTGGCTATCTGTAAACTTCAGTGTTTTGTCCATTGCTTAATCTCCAAATAACTTGTCAGGATAGTTTCTGATTTAATAAATCTTTTATTGGTAAAGAGGGTAACGACTGCAAAGCTCTTTCACTTGCTTGCGTACGCGTTTTTCTACTTCTGCGTCACCTTCAGGGTTGTTCACCAAACCGTCCAGTACGTCACCAATCCAATTACCGATGAGTTTGAATTCTTCAGCGCCAAAGCCGCGGCTTGTACCCGCAGGCGTTCCTAAACGGATGCCCGATGTAATCATAGGCTTCTCTGTGTCGAATGGGATGCCATTTTTGTTACACGTGATACCTGCACGCTCTAGTGCTTCTTCTGCTTTGTTACCTTTCAAGCCTTTAGGGCGAAGGTCAACCAGCATCAAGTGCGTGTCTGTACCACCGGTTACGATGTCGCAACCGCGAGTTTGCAATACTTCCGCCAGAACTTTTGCGTTGTTGATCACTGAATCAATATAAGTTTTGAATTCAGGACCAAGCGCCTCACCGAACGCCACTGCTTTAGAAGCAATCACGTGCATCAGTGGGCCGCCTTGTAGACCTGGGAATACCGCTGAGTTGATTTTTTTAATGATGTCTTCGTGGTTGGTCAGAATCATACCGCCACGTGGGCCACGCAATGTTTTGTGCGTTGTGGTCGTAACAACGTGTGCGTGAGGAAGCGGGCTAGGGTGCGCGCCTGTTGCGATAAGACCGGCGATGTGTGCCATGTCGACCATAAGAATCGCGTTTACTTCGTCTGCGATTTCACGGAATTTTGCAAAGTCGATAGTACGTGGAATGGCACTACCGCCTGCGATGATCATTTTAGGTTGGTGCTCAAGTGCCAGTTGGCGAACGTCTTCGTAGTTGATTTCTAGTGTTTCGCGGTCAACGCCGTATTGAACTGCGTTAAACCATTTACCAGAAAGTGCAGGGCGCGCACCGTGTGTTAGGTGGCCACCTGCGTCTAGAGACATACCAAGAATGGTGTCGCCAGGCTGAAGTAGTGCCAGTTTTACTGCGCCGTTTGCTTGAGCGCCTGAGTGTGGTTGAACGTTTGCGTATTCACAATTGAAAAGTTTTTTCGCGCGTTCGATAGCAATGGCTTCCACTGTATCTACGTGCTCACAACCACCATAGTAACGGCGACCTGGGTAACCTTCAGCGTATTTGTTTGTTAGGCATGTGCCTTGAGCTTGCATTACCGCTTTAGAAACGATGTTCTCAGAAGCGATAAGTTCGATTTGTTCGTTTTGGCGAGCGAATTCTGCCTGAATTCCAGCAAAGACAGCGTCATCTGTCGCGGAGAGGTTGGTAGAGAAAAAGTTTTCCAAGCTGTGGTTAGGGTAACTCTTGTTCATGGTAGTTGACCTTCCAAATCTGAAAATGAACCCGCAGTAGAAATAGTTGTTTGATTGCGATGGTGGCTCATTTGTCCTCAAAACAGCTGAACTGCATAGCAGAACAGAGTGACTTTCGACCCGAATAAGTGGGTTAAAACTCCGCTGGATTGTGCTTTCTCCAGTCCAATCTCTAACGGAAATGTGCATCTCTACATCTAACAAGTTGGTAACATACCCCCTGAGGAACGAACAATCAACCAAAAATTTCCTATAGGAAACGAGATTTCTGGTTTTGTTAACAAGAGCACGCTTTAATTAACTCGGTGGACTTTTATCCACTATAGGGTTCATGCACAATGCTAATAGGAAGGAATAAAGAAGTTTTACAGAGGGATTTATGGCAGAAAGTATTTACGATGAATACCCGTCAATGACGTTGGCGAAAGAGCAGCAAGACCAGAATATAGAACCGCTTAAGCTCGGTCAGCGCATTAAAGATATCCGCTCTAAACTTGGTATCACGCTAGAAGAGGCGAGCCAACGTACTGGCCTTGCTCGTTCTACGCTAAGTAAGATCGAGAACGAACAGATTTCTCCAACGTTCCAAGCAATGCAAAAACTGGCACTTGGTCTGCAAATTGATATGCCGCAACTCTTTGAACCACCAAGGAAAAAGGTGGCGACAGGTCGTCGTGATATCACTAAGAAGAAAGAGGGTAAACCACACCCAACCCAAACCTACGAACACGAGCTGCTGGCGACTCAACTTTCCAATAAGAAAATGATGCCTTTTAAGAGCCAAATTCGTGCCCGCAGTTTTGATGAATACAAAGACTGGGTTCGTCATGATGGCGAAGAGTTTCTACTTATATTATCAGGCGAGGTTATGTTCTATTCGGAGTTCTATGAGCCTGTTGTATTAAGTGAAGGCGACAGTGTTTACTACGATGCGAACATGGGCCATATGTTGACCAGTGTGAGCGAAGAAGATGCGAACATTTTGTGGGTCACTGCCAAATAGTGATAAATAGTTGTAAATTTCCTATAGTGAAAGCAAACGATTGCTATTGGTTTTAAATGCGTTATCATGGCGCTCTATTGATGACATCTCACTCAATAGAGCGCCTTTTTTGTGCGGTTTATTGTGATTAAAATGTTAAAAGTCACACTTTTGAAAGTCGAGCGATGTCTTGTTCGTGCAAAATTGAATCAAGCGTGTTTATTATTGGAAACACATTGAATGCCGACAGCATTCTCGGGTCTATCTAAATGGAGACGAAAATGACTCAAGAACTTCTGAAAACACCACTGCATGCACTTCATGTTGAAGTAGGCGCAAAGATGGTCCCGTTCGCGGGTTACGACATGCCAGTTCAATACCCACTAGGCGTAAAGAAAGAACACTTACACACTCGTGATGCAGCAGGTCTGTTCGATGTTTCTCACATGGGTCAACTTCGTTTGATTGGTGATGGCGCAGCAGCGTTCTTAGAGACACTGGTTCCGGTTGATATTGTTGACTTAGGTGCGGGCAAGCAGCGTTATGCTTTCTTTACTAATGAGCAGGGTGGCATCATGGACGACTTGATGGTGGCTAACCTTGGCGATCATCTGTTTGTTGTTGTGAACGCAGCATGTAAAGAGCAAGACATTGCCCACCTTCAGGCGCATCTTCCTTCTGGCATTGAGCTAGAAATAATTGATGATCGCGCACTGCTTGCGATTCAAGGTCCTAAAGCGGCAGAAGTACTAGCGCGTTTCGCACCAGAAGTAGCAGAGATGCTGTTTATGGATGTTCGTAAATTAGAGCTACTTGGCGTTGAGTGCATTGTTTCTCGTAGTGGTTACACGGGCGAAGATGGTTACGAAATCTCTGTACCTGCAGATAAAGCAGAAGAGCTTGCTCGTAAGCTAACTGGTGAAGAAGAAGTAGAGTGGATCGGGCTTGGTGCTCGTGACTCACTTCGTCTTGAGTGTGGCTTGTGTCTATACGGTCACGACCTAGATACAACAACGACACCAGTTGAAGCAAGCTTACTATGGGGCATTCAAAAAGTGCGCCGTGCAGATGGTGAGCGTGCAGGTGGATTCCCTGGTGCAGACATCATTCTTAAGCAGATCGAAACGAAAGATGTTGTCCGTAAGCGTATCGGCCTCGTGGGTCAAACCAAAGCACCAGTACGTGAAGGTGCAGAGCTATTTGATGCAGAAGGTAACAAGATTGGTGTGGTAACCAGTGGTACAGCAGGCCCTAACGCAGGTAAGCCAGTATCAATGGGTTATGTACGCGCAGATCTTGCGGCGATCGGTACTGAGCTGTTTGCAGAAGTACGTGGCAAAAAACTACCAATGACGGTAGAGAAAATGCCGTTCGTACCGCAACGCTACTACCGTGGTTAATTAGCTTATTGATTTAGTTAGCTAATTAAAGCTCGTCACTCCAGCGAGACTAGGAATCTACCTCCCACGCGCTGTATAACTACAGGGTTGCGTTTAGTAATAAGTAACTATGAAGTAGGTTCCATTTTGCTTTCTCTCTGAAATGACCAGTACAAACAAAAATGCCGAGCTTAGTGCTCGGCATTTTTTATGTTCTTTTGAATAACTCGCTTATGCAGTGAGTTCTTCAATCGGGCAGCACATTTGCGTTACGATTTCGCTCAATTCACTTGGGTGGATCATGTCTTCTTTATTCACGCTGAACTGGTTCGCCATGATGGTGTTGAATAACTCCCAATGATTAAGCAGCATTTTTTCGCGATTGTTTGCATCTTCTGGCCATGTTTCTTGCATCATCGGGGTTAAGCTGATTGCGCCGTGTGCGAATACCAGCATTTGCCATTTTGATTCCCACTGGTCGATTTGATGCTCAGGGTACTCAACGTTGTACTCGGCAAATAGCTCGGTAAAGATGGCCGCGAACTCATCTTTTGATTTAAGGAAGTATTGCAGCAATGCATCGTCACCATGGCGGATTGCATCGGCAATCATCTGGATTGGATGTGGGTGTTTGAGCGCAAAGGCCAACATCCTTACCATAAATAGGTAGATTTTCTGATTAGACGGGGTGTTTGCTGGCATTTCATCAACCAACTGCGCCATGTAGCCTTGCATGAATTCATCCATGGCATCACTCACAGCTTGCCAGATTTTTTCTTTGCTGCCGAAGTGGTGGCGAATCAAACTATGGGAGACACCAGCCTTTTCACTGATGTTGCGAAGCGAGACGCGTTCGTACCCCAACTCACAGAACATATCCGCCGCAACTCTAAGAATAAGACACTTAGTTTGCTCAGCGGCTTCAGCACTTCTACGGCCTTGCTTTCTTTCTGTCATAGTTCGAATTTTCCCGAATATTAATCAACGCGCCTATTTTTACCAGAAACCACACTATTTGCCTAATTATTTTATTATCCACATGGAAAATATGTTGATCATTTTTTTATTGCTCCTATACTGCACATCTGTGTAGTAAATATTAAGTCGATGGAGAAAGCCAGTGCGAAAACAATATCTAAAGCGCACATTTGTCGGAGCCGCGGTGGCATTAAGCCTCGCTACGATGCTGACAGGGTGTAACAAAGCCGTATCAGAACCGTCCGAGCCATTAATCAAACCTGTGAAATTGCTTGCTGTTAATGATCTGACGGTTGCCGATTCTGATGCATTCCTTGCACGAATAGATGCAACCTACAGAGCCCAACTTTCATTTCAGGTAGGTGGCGAGATTGAGAAGTTGATCGTGCGAATGGGTGAAGAAGTGAAGCAGGGCGATGTGCTTGCAACGCTAGACCCTAAAGATTTGCAGTTGGCGCTTGATGCGTCACAGGCACAGTACTCTTTGGCTAAGACTCAGTGGGAACGCTCGAAGAGCTTGTACAACAAGAAGCTGATCAGTACAGACAGTTACGACCAACAAGAAACGCAATACAAAGCGGCACTGGCAAACTTAGAGCAAGCGAAAACCGATTTGAGCTACACAGAGATTCATGCGCCGTTTGATGGTGTGGTGTCTTATACCTACGTGAAGCCATACCAAGTGGTTGCTGCTAAGCAAGAAATCCTAAACCTAATCGACAACACCACTTTGGATGTATCGTTTACTTTGCCTGTGACTTACGCCGAAGCGGTGTCATTGAACTCACTTAAAGACGCAGAGATGTGGGTGACGATGGACAGCGAACCAAACAACCGCATCCAAGGCAAATTCAAAGAAATCTCTACTCAACCCAATGCCGATACCAATAGCTACGAAGCGATCGTGACCATTACTCGTCCTTCTGATCGTAACTTGCTAACGGGAATGACAGGCCAAGTACACATTGCGAAGCAAAACGTATCGAACGCGATGATGCTGCCAAATGCGGCTTGGGTGTCGAAAGACGCCGCTCATGGTGAGGTTTGGGTAATGGACAGCGATACACAGCAAGTGAATAAAGTGACCTTGTCACTAAATGCGAACGGTGCTGTGGAGTCGGGTCTGGATAAGAATGATTACGTTGTTATTGCAGGTGTTGAACGCCTAGTAGAAGGCCAAGTAGTGAAAGCTTGGGTTCGTGAGGAAGGTATCTAATGAAACGTTCATTATTCACAGTATCGGCTATCGCACTGGCGGTACTCACCGGTTGTAACAGCACAGACGAAGTGACCGCAGAGCAGCCTTTGTATGTCTCTACAGTTGCTGTTGATGTTCCAGTAAAAAGCCAATACCGCACATTCAAAGGCCAAGTCGTGCCTGCGGAACAAACGCCGATTGCATTCCGTCGCGCAGGCGAAGTTCAGCATGTGTTAGTCAAAGCGGGTGACACGGTTAAAGAAGGCCAGATGATCGCCAAGCTAGACGACAGCAAAGAGAAGCAAGCGGTAAACGATGCAGAAGCACAATACACGCTTGCGATTCGTCAGCTTAAACGTGGTGAAGAGCTACATAACCGCCAAATGATTTCTAAAGCGGAGTTAGATGAGCTAACGGCAAACAAAGAGCTAGCCGAAGCGAACTTCTACAACGCGACAAATCAATTGAACTACACACGTTTGTTTGCCCCGTTTGCGGGTAAGGTTTCTGATGTATTCAAAGAGCGTTTTGAGCGTGTTGCGATTGGCGAGCCGGTTTTAAACCTTTACCAAAGCGACAAAGTTTACGTTCGTATCGAACTGTCAGACAACGTGCTTGCGATGGTAAACCCAAATACACAAAGCATGAGCTACCAACCTCAAGCAACGTTCTCGGGTGACGCGAAATCTTATGCGTTGGATTATTTGGAGCACACCAGTGAGCCAAATGCTCAAACGCAAACCTACCAGATGTATTTAACCATGCCACAACCTGAGGAAGAGATTCTGCCGGGTACTAGCGTAAGCGTTGCAGTAGACATGGTGGCTGCGGGCATTACTTCTATTGATGGCTACAACATCCCAATGACTGCATTACAAGCGGGCAATCAAGATGGTGAGTTTTTCGTCTGGAAATTAAATGGTGACGCTGTCACTAAAGTGGAAGTAACTATCGACCAAGTTAATGGTGAAGGTGCGATTGTGTCATCAGGTGTTGCTCAAGGCGATGTATTAGTGAATTCCAGCTTACGCAAACTGCGCGAAGGTAAGCATGTGGATGTGGTGGAGAAACAACAATAATGAGCATTGCTGAATACTCAATTAAGAACAAAGTCATCAGCTGGCTGTTCATCGTTATTCTAGCGATCGGCGGTGTGACGTCGTTCCTAGAACTTGGTCGATTGGAGGACCCAGCATTTACCATCAAAGATGCGATGGTAATTGCGACTTATCCTGGTGCGACTTCTAAAGAAGTAGAAGAAGAGCTGACGTATCCGCTTGAGAAAGAGATTCGTAAGCTGCCTTATATCGATAAGATTACGTCGACGTCCTCAAGTGGTATGTCACAGATTATGGTGAGCATGAAGATGGATTACGGTCCGGATGAATTGCCGCAAATCTGGGATGAAATGCGCCGTAAAATCAACGATCTGCAACCAACTTTGCCGCAAGGCGTTCAATCTCTGCAAATCATTGATGACTTTGGTGACGTGTACGGTGTAATGCTTATGCTAACGGGTGATGACTACGATTATGTAGAACTGAAACGTTACGCAGACCAACTCACGCGTGAACTTGAACTGATCGATGGCGTGGGTAAAGTTGATATCGCTGGCGACCAACAAGAGATGCTGTTTGTTGAGATTTCATTGGATCGCTTAGCTGCTCTGAACCTCGACATGAATGTAATTTCTGGCTTGCTGAACCAACAGAACAATGTGGTTTCGGCAGGTGAGGTAATGGTAAACGGCGAGAGCCTTATTATTCGCCCAAGCGGTACATTAAACACCGTAGAAGCACTAGAAAACCTGATTATTCATGGTCGCGATACGGGTAACCTGATCCGCTTAAAAGATGTTGCAACCATCAGCCGTGGCATTCAAGAAAAGCCTGGCAATGTGCTGCTGTACAACGGTAAGAAAGCAATCAACATCGGTATTTCGTTTGCGTCTGGCGTAAACGTGGTAGAAGTCGGTCAACGTATTGAAGCTGAACTAGCAAGCCTTGAGACCATCAAGCCCGCTGGTATCGATATGAACTACTTCTACAACCAATCGCAAGAAGTAGACGATTCAGTTAAAGCGTTTGTTATTAGCTTGGCAGAAGCCGTGGCTATCGTAATCATCGTACTGCTGTTCACCATGGGTTTACGCAGTGGCGTGATCATCGGTCTGGTGCTGTTGTTGACGGTATTCGGTACCTTCATCTTGATGAACTACAACAACATTGAGCTACACCGTATCTCGCTTGGTGCGTTGATCATTGCACTCGGTATGCTGGTGGACAACGCCATCGTGGTGGTCGAGGGGATATTGGTTGGTCTTAAGAAAGGGCGAACCAAAGTTCAAGCCGCAACAGACATTGTGAAACAAACTCAGTGGCCGCTGCTTGGTGCGACAGTCATTGCTATTACCGCGTTTGCGCCTATCGGTCTGTCACAAGATGCGACCGGTGAGTTCATGGGCTCTCTGTTCTGGGTTCTGTGTTTCTCGCTATTCTTGAGTTGGATTACGGCGATTACGCTAACGCCATTCCTAGCTGATCTTCTATTGAAAGAAGAAGACAAGAACGCAGATGCAGAAGACGAAGACCCGTACAAAGGTTGGTTGTTCGTCGCGTTTGGTGCGTCTCTTAAACTTGCGCTTCGTTTCCGTTGGTTAACGGTAGCAGGCATGATAGCGCTGCTAGTTGGTGCTGTGGTTGCGTTTGGTAGTGTGAAGCAACAGTTCTTCCCGCCGTCAAACACGCCGATGTTCTACGTTGATATGTGGATGCCAGAGGGCACTGACATTCGCGAGACCATCAAGAAAGCGGAAGAAGTTGAAAGCTACATCCGTACTCAAGACAACATTGATTTTGTTTCAGCGTCGATTGGTCAAGGTTTGCAGCGTTTCGCTCTGACTTACCAACCAGAGAAGAGCTACGAAGCCTACGCACAGTTCCAAGTTCGTACTACGGACCGTGAGAACATGTTTGAGCTTCTTCATAAGCTCGACGACAACCTAGCGAAGACGTTCGACAAGCCAACGTTCCAGTTCAAGTTGATGGAATTCGGCCCGTCGCCAGCGTCTAAGATTGAAGCGCGTATTACTGGCCCAGATCCACAAGTACTACGTGAGCTTGCGGTACAAGTAGAAGATATTCTTCATACTGACCCAGGTGCTCGTAACATCCGTCACGACTGGCGTGAGCGCACTAAAGAGCTAGTACCTGTATTTAACGAATCGAAAGCACGCCGTTTAGGTATCTCGAAAGAAGATCTTTCAAGCACACTACAAATGGCGTTTGGTGGTAGCACACTGGGCTTCCTTCGCGATGGTACGCATATTCTGCCTATCATGACGCGTCTGCCAGAAGCGGAACGTGTTGATTTTGAATCACTGCAGAACGTGAATATCTGGAGTCCATCGCTTCAAAGCTACATTCCAGTCGACCAAGTGATTAATGGAGTGAAACTGGATTGGGAAGAGCCGTTAATTCAGCGTCGTGACCGCAAGCGTACTCTAACGGTGTTAGCTGACCACGATGTGCTGAGTGACGATACCGCGGCAAGCTTGTTTGCACGTGTACAACCGAAAGTAATGGCGCTGCACATTCCTGAAGGCTACGAAATTACGTGGGGCGGTGAATACGAATCATCGAAAGATGCACAAGAAGGTCTGTTTGGTTCGTTGCCGATGGGTTACTTGTTGATGTTCATCATTACGATGCTGCTGTTTAACTCACTTAAGAAACCACTGGTTATTTGGTTTACGGTTCCGCTATCAATTATCGGTGTTTCGTTTGGTTTGTTAACCACTAACATGCCATTCAGCTTTACCGCGTTCCTTGGTTTATTGAGTTTGAGCGGTATGATTCTGAAAAACGGTATCGTACTTCTAGACCAAATCAACCTTGAGCTAGAGTCGGGCAAGGATCCTTACTTAGCGATTGTTGACAGTGCAATTAGCCGCGTACGTCCAGTAAGCATGGCAGCACTAACAACGATTCTGGGTATGATTCCATTGGTGTTCGATGCGTTCTTTGGCTCAATGGCAATTACGATTATGGCAGGCCTTGGTTTTGCTACAGTGCTTACGTTGATTGTTGTCCCAGTCATGTTTGCAATTCTGTTTAAGATCAAACCAACCACTGCATAAGGGACTTCCTGGCTTTTATTATTGTCAGATTCCTGCCTAGCCCTGGGGACTTTCCTCAGGGCTTTTTTGATCTTGGCGTATAGGGACGAGAATCGAGGTACGAGAGGAAGAAGACAGAGACGAGAAGAAGATAAAGTCGAAAAGGAGGGCTGGTGGTTTGATGCACACCTTGCTGATTTTTATGATTTTCTTACAAGCGATTGAGCAATCATGGGTATACTTATGTTAATTCATCAATATAAGAGCGAACGCAAATGAACAATCGCGGATTACAAGGACTCTTCCTTTTAGGTTCACTAACGCTTATTGGCTGTTCTTCTACAGACGGCATTTCTACCGATAATGCTGACTCCCAAGCCTCTGTTGAGGTAAAAAGCGCCGATGCAGCGACCATTGCAACTTGGATAGACCAAAGCGTTTTGATGCCGCAGGGGCTTTCTTTGGAGACTGACAAGATCCGATACATGACTGGGTCTGCTGATTTGAACAGCGATGGTTCAGCAGAGCACTTTGTCCTTCTTCAAGATCGTTACTTCTGCGGAAGTGGCGGTTGTGCAGCCTACATGTTCGATAACAGCGGCAAGGTGATCAATCGTATGTCGGTGACCAGAACGCCCGTGGTATTAGCAGACAGCTTCAGCAATGGTTGGCAAGACTTTATTGTGTGGAGTAACGGTGCATACCGCCAAATGAGCTTTAATGGTGAGTCTTACCCAAGTAATCCGTCGTTAGAGCCTAAGGTTGATCGTGATACCAATGTACAAGCTGCTATTGCTTATGTAATGGCGACAGAGCTGTACCAACAAGATGGTTACGATATTTTGCCTGCGGATGATAAAGAGATCTGGACGCCAGCAAATATATACCACTTCACGTTTAAGCATTATGGAGACCCACACAGTGTGTATCAGGCCACGGTCAATATCGACAGTGGGGATGTGGATATCGAATCGGTACCGATGCAATAAAGCGACTTGTTAAACAAGAAAAGGGCGAACACTTATTATAAGCGTTCGCCCTTTGTTTTAGGTGCTCATGTACGCGATATGGTGTTTGCTTCCTAAGGCTTTCGAGGTTACTAGGGCATAATAAAAAACACCTCCCAATGCCGAAGCGAGAGGGAGGTGTCGAATGCCAAATCGAGGGAGGCATTGTTAACTGTTATTTAATCGCTGTTTGCGATTAAGCTGCAGCTTGTTGTTTCGCTTCTGATTTGTTCTTTAGGAACGCGTAAGTGAAGCCCGTTACTGCTGTACCTGCTGCAATTGCTACCAAGTACATCAGTACTGGAGAGATTGCGTTAGGGATTAGCAGTACGAATAGACCACCGTGTGGTGCCATCAGTTTTGCACCGAACAGCATAGATAGTGCACCTGTTAGTGCGCCACCAGCCATACATGATGGGATAACACGCATTGGATCTTTCGCTGCGAATGGGATTGCACCTTCAGAGATAAAGCACAGACCAAGAACGAATGATGCTTTACCCGCTTCACGCTCGCTTTGCTCAAACTTGTTCTTAGCAAGGAATGTAGCAAGGCCCATACCAAGTGCTGGAACCATACCTGCTGCCATGATTGCCGCCATTGGTGCGTAAGTTTGCGAAGCCAATAGACCCACACCGAATGCGTAAGCGGCTTTGTTTACCGGACCACCAAGGTCGAAACACATCATTGCGCCAAGGATAATACCCAGTAGAACTGCGCTGTCAGAACCCATGTTGTTTAGGAAGTCAGTTAGGCCGTTCATGATGCCTGAAACCGGGCCACCTACGATGTAAATCATCACCAGACCAGTGAACAGTGTCGCCACGAATGGAATGATCAGAATCGGTTTAAGCGCTTCCATTGATTGTGGAAGTTTTACTTTGTCGGCTAGGAACTTCGCTGCGTAACCGGCAATGAAACCTGCTGCGATACCTCCAAGGAAACCTGCGCCAGTTGAGCTAGCAAGCATACCGCCAACTAGACCCGGAGCAAGACCCGGACGGTCAGCGATAGAGAAGGCGATGTAACCAGCAAGTACCGGAATCATCAGAGCGAATGCCGAGCCGCCACCGATGTTCATCAGTGCTGCTGCTAGCGTGCCTTCTTCTTTAAACGCTTCGATACCAAATACGAAGGATAGGGCGATGATCAAACCACCTGCAACCACAACAGGAAGCATGTGCGATACACCTGTCATTAGGTGTTTGTATGCGCCTTTCTTCTCTTCTGTTGCTGATGATGCGCTAGAAGAGCCAGAGTGTTGGTATACGCTTGCTTGTTCAAACGCTTTGTCCATCTCTTCAGCCGTTTTCTTAAGAGCTGGACCAGTCTTAGTGCGGTACATCTTCTTGCCGTTGAAGCGGTCTAGAGGCACTTCAATATCGGCTGCGATGATCACTAGATCTGCGTCTGCGATTTCTTGGTCAGTCAGTTGGTTTTTTGCCCCTACTGAACCACGCGTTTCCACTTTGATTTGGTGACCACGACGTTTGCCTTCTTCTTCGAGCGCTTCTGCTGCCATGAAGGTGTGTGCAACGCCTGTAGGACATGCTGTGATCGCAACAATCTTCTTCGTTGCTGATGCGCTTTCTGCTGGTGCTGCTACTTGTGCCGTAACTGTGGTTGCTTGCTCTAGTGTTGCCGCGCTATTAACTGCAGCTTGTAAGAAAGCGGATGCGTCTTTTGCAACGGTGCTGATATCTGCTTGGTAGACTTTTTTACCTACGAAACGAGAAGTATCAACTGGAGTGTTAGCCGCAATTACGATCGCTTCTGCTTGTTCAATGTCAGCGTCTGTCAGTAGCGTTGGTTCAACGATGTTTGATTGGCATTCAATCTTAGCGTTCCAACCCAGCTTCGCCGCTGCTTGTTCTAGTAGGCCTGCCGCTATGATGCTGTTCGCAACACCACTTGGACAAGCTGTAATAATGGCAATATTCATACTGATAACCTTCTGTTCCTTAGTTTTTGTCTAAGTTCGTATTAGGGTAAAGCTCGCTTACTTGCGTTTGGAGCTTGATGTTCTCCAGTTCTTCCTGACTGGTTAGGCCAACGCCAACTTGGCTCACTGCTAGGGCAGAAAGCGCTGTAGCGAAGCGCAGTAAATCGTTTTTCGGCATCACTTGCATGTGACCCCAGCACAAGCCCGCGACAAGCGTATCGCCGGCGCCAACGGTGCTAACTACATTCATTCGTGGTGGTTGGGCACGCAGCCATTCACCTTGGTTAAGCCACATCACGCCGTCTGCACCCATAGAAACCACGATGTTCTCAATGCCTTTATCGCTTAGCCTTTGTGCTGCTGCTTGGCATTGCTCTGGTGTGGTTAGGTGCTCGCCAACGAAATCGCTTAGCTCTTCGTCGTTTGGTTTGATTAACCAAGGGTGCGCGTCGATACCTGCACGCAACGCTGCTTTGCTGCTATCGAACAGTACTTTTTTGCCTTGCTGATGTAGCTTTTCAATCCACGCTGCACATTGCTCTGCGGTTACGCCGCCTGGTAGGCTGCCAGCAAGTACGAAATAGTCGTGTGTCTCTGCTAGGCGGAATAGTGTTTGTTCAAAGCGCTCAATTTCTTCTGCCGTTACTTGAACACCAGGGAAGTTGATGTCGCTCACTTGGCCACTAGCTTCCACCAATTTTACGTTGATACGCGTTGCGCCTTCGACTTCAACAAATTCGTTTTTCACTTTGATGTCGTCGAATAGCTGGTGGAATAGCTCTGGGTTGTCTTTGCCAAGAAAGCCTGTTACGGTCACGTCTGCGCCTAGGTCACTCAGTACCTTCGCCACGTTTACGCCTTTGCCTGCTGCATGCAGGTTGCTCTTTTCTACAAGGCTAACTGAACCTACTTTTAGCGAGTCCAATGAGCCAGTTAGATCAAGGGCTGGGTTAAGCGTGATGGTAACGACTTTGTTTGTTTTCAATACGGTCATTCTCTCGCTCCTTAACCTTCACCAAGACCAGAAGCGATCGCTTTACCGATAGACTCAATTGCCATCTCTGCATCTGGGCCTTCAGCAGAGAATTGAAGATGGTGGCCGTGTTTCACGCCAAGTGCGATAACTTTCATTAGGCTCTTCGCATTTACCGCTTTGCCATCACCGTCAAGGTTTGCTACTCGAATGTTCGATTCAAATTTCTTCGCTTCAGCAACCAGCATTGCACCTGGACGAGCGTGTAGGCCGTGAGCATTCTTGATCTTGAATACCGCTGTATTGCCATCTTCAGCCGCTTCAGTAGCCATTTCTTCGCCTTTGAATAGAGCAAGAATCTGTTCAGCAGACGCATCAAGTAGTTTGTTGTGTTCATTGTTAAACACAAGCTTAGAAATTGTGCTTAAGATAGATTGATGTGCGTTGTTGCAAGCAGCAAAAGCGACTAGAGCGCGAACTTTCTCGCGTTCAAACTCACAGAAGTTGGCGGTTGACACAAAAGCAACGCCAGTGCGAGTGACTTGCTTATCGCTACCAACTAGCCATAGGCCTTGGCCAAGGTGCGTCGGTGTTTTCGTTACTAGGTCAGCTACAAACTCTGTACCAGCACAACCTGTGTTTTTAAGTAGGCCCCCCGCAACCGCGCTCATTTGAACCATGTCGCTTGCTGGGAACTGAAGCTGAATCAAAGATGCATCGAAATCCGCTTCGAGTTGAACATCGCCATGAAGTAGGGCGATGATGTCGTCTTCACTTTTCGCATCACGTAGACGTGCTTCAACACCGTCAGCACCCAATACTTTGGTTAGCTGCTTAAGAATGCCTAAGTGTTCATCTGATTTTGCTGCGATACCGATAGCAACGAATACTTTATTGCCGTCACCCCATTCAACGCCTTCTGGGAAGTGGTGAACCGCAACGCCAGTGGTTTTCACCATTGAACGTGTATCGGTTGTTCCATGTGGAATCGCAATACCGTTACCCAAGAATGTTGAGTTTTGGTTTTCACGGTTTAGCATGCCTTCTACGTAGCCTTGTTCAACCAGACCTTTGTCTGTCAGGCTTTGAGCGATGTTTTTGATCGCTTCAAACTTATCTGTAGCGGTTTGAGATAGGGTAATGTCGTTCTTACTTAGCTTAAGCATGGTGCTTCTCCAGCCTTAAGGTATCTATTTCTAATTCATCTTGGTTACGCAGTGCGCTTATCTATGCGTAACGCCGTTTATCTGTTGTTTGCTGACGCGGTGTATCTCTTGCTGCGCAGTATGCTTATCAATATAAGCTGCTTAACAATGAACTGAATCGATTCAGCAATTGGGCAAATTTTTAAAGCATTCAGCGAAACCGTTTTTAAAATCATAGGGTAATCAATCATTGCTTTATTGTGTCTATAGCTTCGTAAAGCGAGTCTGCAATGGGTGATTTTGGTGATTCTCGTCAATTTTTGAGTTTTGCTGAATCCTTTCAGCTTTTATACTGAATCGGTTCAGCATATAATTCAACTTATCGAAGGATCATTGATGTATTAATATGATCCTGCGCACAGAATAAGGCTTACGATATGACACTGGATGAGATAGCAAAATTGGCTGGGGTTTCTAAGACCACAGCAAGCTATGTGATTAACGGAAAAGCGCAGAAGTACCGCATTAGCGAGAAGACCCAAAAGAAAGTGATGGCGGTGGTTGAGCAATACAACTACAAGCCGGATCACGCCGCGTCTTCACTGCGGGCAGGCAATTCACGCTCGTTCGGATTAATCATTCCTGATTTAGAGAACACCAGTTACGCACGTCTAGCAAAGCTGATTGAGCAGAACTCGCGTAAAGCGGGCTATCAGATTCTAATTGGTTGTTCAGATGACAATCCACAAACTGAAGAGAAGGTCGCGGAAGCGCTGGTTAGTCGCCGCATTGATGCGTTGTTTGTAGCGAGCAGTATGCCAGCAGCCAGCGAGTATTACTTAAAGCTGCAAAACTCGGGCACGCCAGTTATCGCACTCGACCGTCCTATGGATGATGAACACTTTTGCTGTGTGATCAGTGAAGATTTCGATGCGGCATTTGAACTTACCGAATCGGTGCTGTCTTCGGAAATTGAATCCATCGGTTTGATTGGCGCATTGGAAGAGCTTCAAGTTTCTAAAGAGCGTGAACTGGGTTTCCGTTCTGCTTGCCAGCAAGAGGGGAAAAAGGTGCTTGTGGGTTATGGCCAGCACTTCTCTCGTGAGGAAGGCAAGAAAGTGCTGGAAGAGTGGATTGCAAAAGGCCAACTACCTGATGCGGTAGTGACCATGTCTTACACTTTATTGGAAGGCGTGTTGGACGTGATGTTAGAAAAGCCAGAACTGATGGGCAAAGTACGTTTGGCCACCTTTGGTGATAACCGCTTACTGGACTTCTTGCCAATCAAAATCAACTCGCTACCACAGCAATTTGAGCTGATTGCCGACAGCGCAATGGAGCTTGCACTTAACGCTTCAGCGAAACGATATAAAGCGGGTGTAGAGTTGATTCCGCGTAAGATTGTAAAGCGCCACACCGACGCTAAAGCTTAATTTCTACCGTCAGCGCCACAAACGCGTGGTCGCTGGCGTTCTTATCTCTCTCAAACGACGGATTGATTAAGTGCGAATCCAGCACTTGGTAGTCTGTTACTTCCGCTATTGATACATCGGCATGTGCATCAAACTCCTGCGACAGTAAGATGTAATCCAACACGTTTCCTTTGGCAAAATGGTAGTGTGTCGCCGGTCGTGACTCTAGCAACGGTGACATTTGTAACTCCCAGCCATCGTTGAGTTGTAAATCAGTGACGCTGTCACCGTAATGCTCGGTCAAAACATCGTTAACGCCCGTTGGAGTGATGGCTTGGTTCATGTCGCCCATTAATACTGTCGGCATAGGAATCAATGCGTACTGCCTTTGCATGGCGTCGCGCAGCATTGCTGCTTCCCAACCCCTTTGTTGTGTCGATAGCCATCGGGCAATCGGTCGGCTTGCTTGTTCAGGTGTATCTGAGTCTGCAGGGCGTTGTGACTTCAAATGTGTGACGTACACAGAGATATGCCCAATGATAGGGTGAACAATGCAGGCGCGAACGGGTTTGCGGCTGAAAGTTGGCGCGTCAATTTCACCGAAGGAATTTAGTGTCTCTTTATCGAATGTAACTGCTTCAAAGCTTTCAATCGGAAAGCGTGAGGCGACAGCAACAACAGGGCGAGAGTAGATGTAATCGCCTTCGATATGTGGCGTGTCGACCGTGGCAAAGTACTCGTAACCTATTTCGGCAAAGAAGGCTTTGGTCTCTTCTATGCTAAATACTTCTTGTAAGCCAATGACATCAGGATCGAGCTGTTCGAATTGCGATTTGGTCCAAGCGAGTTTGTCGTGCCAATCATCGAGTGAGTAGATGTTCTCGAAATCATAATACGCACCAGGTGGAGCAATAAAGTTAAACAGGTTGGCGCTGGCAAAGGTAATGTGGTTCTTATTAGACAAAATATCGCTCGTTCAAGGAGTTATTGGGTGAGTATATACCCAATTGGACAAGTTGAGTGAAGATCACGTTTCTATTTGTACGCATTCCGTTTAAACTCCGTTCATCAAGAAAAATGAGTAATGAACATGACCCAAGATTACGAACACGAAGAGTATTTAGAAGGCGAAGAGATTGAGATCGAAGCGATCGGTATCGACGTTGACGCGCACCCAATTGAGCTGTACAAGCTTTTCAAAATCGCAAACTTGGTGAGTGGCGGTGGTGAAGCAAAACACATCATCGAAGAAGGTTACGTAGCGGTAAATGGTGAGCTAGAAACGCGTAAACGTCGCAAAATGTACGACGGTGATTTCTTCGAGTTCAACCAAGAATATTATGTCGTTGTGTGTGATGCGCCAGTGACTGAGCCGGAAACTGCAGAGCAAAAAGCAGAGAAGAAGGCGAAGAAAGAAGCGCAAGCGGCACGTAAAGAAAAGTCTCGCTCGAAAAAGAGCGAGAAAGCGAACGTTAAGGGCCCTAAATCGACGGGTCGTAAAGCGGCACACAAAGAGCGTAAAGCTCAGCAAGAAGCTCTGTCGCAGTCAGCTAAGAAAGGTAAGAAAGCGGACAAGCCTCAAGCGGTTCGCGATCCTAAGAGTGGTCGTAACTCCATCGACTTCTTCTAAGCGTTTCCTTTCGATATTAAAATCGACGTAAACAGAAAAGCACCGCCTTGGTGAGTAACCTAGGCGGCGCTTTTGTATCTAAAACGATTTAATCTGTATCTTCGATAATGCGTTTAATGCAGAACTTTGGCATTGGCTTTTTGCACTGTCCAATGGTGGATTGATTTCGGTTTTCCTAGATAGAACCCTTGATAAAAGTCTACACAGAGCGCTTGCATTGCAGCCAGTTGGTTCTCTTGCTCGACGCCTTCAATCACAACCTTCGCGCCTAAATTCTGTGCGAGCTCCATAGCGCTGAAGACGGCATCTTCGTTACCATTGCAGAACTCTAATAAATAAGAACGGTCAATCTTGATAATATCAGGACAGAGCTGAAGAACTCTTTTTTGGTCGGAATACTGGGCGCCGTAGTCGTCAATCGCGAATAGGAAACCACTGGCTTTGAGCTTTTCGACGGCTTTTATGAGGCTTTCTGTTTCTTCACAATGCTGTTCAATTACTTCAAAAACAACGTCGCTCGTCTCCATATTAAGGGCTTTTAAACGTTGATAAAGCAACCCTGTATCTTTGAACCCCATATCGGTGGTTAACGTGAGTAGGGCGGCAGGCATGACGTTTAAGAACAACTTAACCCCAGAACCAGCAAAGTGCTTGGCAAAATTTCGTATATGGATAGCGCGACTTAGGAATTCTACGGCAAGACGGAAACTATTATCCCAACTGTTGTCGGAGAAGAAGATGTCTGGTCGGATTGAAACACCATCTACGGTTTCGATACGAAGGAGAGCCTCCATACCAATGAGTGTTCTTGAGTGGTCAAAAATGGGCTGATATACGCTTCTAAAGACAAATTGATGAAGATGCACACAATGCTCTCCATTCTCGTCAATCCGAATATAGCGTTCATAATCAGATTGTTTTGTTAGCTCCATGCTATGTACCGAATGCTATTCATATTTTCAATGTAACAATATGAGGGTTCTATTGAAACCCCATTCGGTATCGAATTGCGAGGCTTATTGAGTTAATTTGAAATAGATTCCGATTTTTTCTCGATGTACCTAAAAAACATTGATAGACCGAAACAAATCAGGAAGTAAACAAAGCCGACAATGAGCCAAATTTCGAAAATGTAGCCTGAAGAGTTCGCCATTTCTGTACCGACGAAGGTCATTTCTTGAATTGAGATCAGTGAGACGATTGAGGTGTCTTTGACTAAAGAAATAGTTTGCCCTGCAAGCGCTGGTGTAATGGCTTTTAGTACCTGTGGCGCAATGACGAAGCGATATTTGACCCAAGATGAAAGACCGAGAGAGTCTGCCGCTTCCCATTGGCCTTTATCAACGCTCTGTAATCCAGCTCGCACCACTTCTGCAATGTAGGCAGAAGAAAGCAGACCAACACAAAGTACGCCGGATGCCAAGTTTTCCCAAAGATTCGCTGGGCCGAATAGGAAGTGTTGAATAGAGTTAGGTTCGCCACGGTAGTTGCGAAGAAGATCTTCTAACCCAAGTAACGGAATCAGCTGGTTAGAAATAAAGAAATAGAAGATAAATACGAACACCAATGGTGGGATATTTCGTACCAACTGAATAAACGCGTTGGCGGGTGTGCGCAACCAGACAGAATCTGAGAAGCGTGCCAGACCGAGTAGGGTACCCAATACCAGCGCAAAGGTTATGCCCCAAAGGCTAAGGCGTAAGGTTGAAATTAAGCCTTGAAAAAAATACGGCAAACCACCGTCTGATCTGGGTGTGAATAACAGATCAATCGCATCTTTCCAATGCCAGATGTAATTAACACCAACAGTTGAACGATGGTAGAGCCAAACCCCAACAAACGCACAGATGGCCAGTAGCACCCAATCGAGTAGGTTAAAACGGCTGGAGAAAAAGCCTGAATTAGATTTGGTTGGTGCAACGCGAGAGGTGGTTTGTCCGCTCAAGGTTCGACTCCGTTATTAAAGAAGAAACCGACCCACTAAACGAGTCGGTGTATTTAGTTATTGCAAACGTTGGGGTCGTTATTGACCCTGTGCAATTTGGTCTTGCCAATCAAGCGTTGAGAACCAGTATTCGTAACGCTCATCTAGCCAACCATCTTGAGTGCGTGCTTCAATCCATTTGTTGAAGAAGGCTTTTTTGTCTTCCTCACCTAAACGAACAGCAAAGGCTTCGTTACCTTTCGATAGACGCTCTGTAAATGGAATGAATAGTTTGTCTGCGTGTTTGACCGCTTCGTGCTCTGGTTTTGGGCTTGATGCGATTACAGCGTGCGCATTTCCGTTAAGGACTTCTTGAAATGCTTGAGCATCGTCATCGAATTGAAGGATCTTTGCTTTAGGGAAGGTTTCGCGCGCAACTTGAACGGTGAATGCACCACGACGAGCGGCAATTTTAACGCGGCGAGAGTTGAAATCAGAAAACTCACTAAAGCCTTCGGCTAACTCTTTGTTTGCCGCGACTTGAACACCAGAGTGGGAATAAGGTTCCGTGAACAGCACGCTCTTAGAACGTTCAGGGGTAATCGACATTCCGCCAATGATAACGTCAAATTTTTTCGCCAACAGAGCAGGGATAATTCCGTCCCATGCTGTCGGTACGAATTCGACTTTTAAGCCAGAATCAGCAGCAAGTCGTTTTGCTACGTCGATTTCAAAACCAATTAGCTCACCTTGCTTATTACGCATCGCCCATGGTACGAATGTCGACATACCAACGCGAAGCGTGCCGCGCTCTTTAATTTGATCTACGTTTGGTGTTGCTGCTTCTTCATTGGCTAATGAAGGTAAAGCAATCGCAAGCCCCAGTAATGCAGTAATGGTCGCTTTGAATAACTTCATGTTATCTCCTTATAATTTGCGCCAACTGGCTCCTAGTTTGTGTTCCAGCCAAGCGGATAAGCCAGAAAGTGATAATGTGAGAGCAAGGTAGATTGCTGCCACAGTAAACCAGATTTCAAATGGCATCGCCGTTTCAGAGACGATGTTTCTTGCCTCGGTTGTGAGGTCGAATATTGCCATCACACTGACGATTGAAGAGTTCTTAATCAGAGAAACCACTTCATTGGTCAATGGTGGCAGAGTACGTTGAAGTACCTGCGGAAGAATCACGTCTTTGTAGGCAAAGAAAGGGGATAGCCCTAGGGTCTTCGCCGCTTCAAACTGACCTTTTGGAATGCTATTTAAGCCCGCACGGAATATTTCTGCAGTGTAAGCACCTTGGAAAAGCGATAACGCTAAGACCGCAGTACTGAACCTGTCTAAGCCAATCACAGGGCCAAACACGAAGTAGAGCAGGTAAATCTGCACCAGTAGCGGCGTGTTGCGAATCAACTCTACATAAGCCGTACCCATCGCGTTACCCACTTTGGAGTTGCTCAGGCGCAGCAACGCGGTGATGAAACCAATAACCAAAGTGAAGAATAGACTAAGTGCAGAGATTTTTAGGGTAACGAGTAGGCCATCTACTAATTCTGCAGGCCACCACTCACCATCTTCATAAAAGGCGATGTAGTCTGGCACGCGCTCCCATTGCCATTGATAACCCATCGCTTGTGCTCCAGAATCGAGCACCCAAACGATCGCAACCAATAAAATCGCGATTTGTAATATGGCTTGTAAAACGGGTTTTAGGATTCGAAATACCATCGGCTAGTAGCTCAGAATCTGATTTAAAAACGCTTGAGTGCGAGGGTGCTGTGGTGTCTCAAAGAGTGCGATTGGTGAGTTCATCTCGATGATTTCCCCTTCGTCCATAAACACCACTCGATTCGCGACCTTCTTTGCAAAACCCATTTCGTGAGTCACACAAATCATGGTCATGCCGCTTTGTGCAAGTTCAACCATGACGTCTAATACTTCATTGATCATTTCAGGATCGAGCGCAGACGTTGGTTCATCAAACAATAATAGGTCAGGTTCCATGCAAAGCGAACGGGCAATTGCAACACGCTGTTGCTGACCACCGGAAAGCTGAATGGGGTACTTGTTGGCTTGCTCTTCGATGTTAACGCGTTTGAGATACTGCATCGCGCGCTTTTCCGCTTCTTGTTTAGACAGCTTAAGCGTGCGAATAGGGGCAAGGGTGAGGTTTTCTAAAACCGTAAGGTGTGGAAACAGATGAAAGTGCTGAAACACCATACCCACTTTGCCAGGTTTCTGCATTTTAGAATCGGCTGGCTGTTCGAAAACGCTGAGCTCGCCTTCTTGAATAGATTCTAAGTGGTTGATACAACGGATAAGTGTGGATTTACCTGAACCAGAAGGGCCACATACAACTACGATTTCACCGGTGTGTACTGAAAAATTAATATCTTTAAGGGCGTGGTATTCACCGTACCACTTGTTTACGTTGTTAAATTCAACAACAGGAGTGTTCTCGTTCAAAGGGGCACGCTTTTAGTGATAACAATGGAGCTACAATAGCAAGTTATGACCTTAATTTCATTAACTTAAGTCCCTTATCTAACGAGGATGTAAAGGTTTGGTTATATCGTGCGCTATAAAAAAGACCTGCCATGTGGCAGGTCAAGTCCCTATGGAGCAAGTTATGGGAGAAAAATTCAAGTTCGAGCTTGAATAAGGGGGAGGTAAGACTACGCCGCGATATCTTCGGCAGGCTTGACGTGAGAAGTCATATTCAAGCTCAGTAAGCGACAGGCATTAATTTCCCCCATGCCTTCTATGGAATCCAGCTGAGTCATTAAGATTGATGAGATATGAGCTTCGCGAGCCTTCTGGCGTAAGCAATCTACAATCTGCGGTGCTAGTTCGATTTTGGCTCCTGCAGATTTGAAATACAAAGGTTCAACTCCTCGCAGGATTGTCATTTGTGCAAGTAAAGCAGGATTATCACTAAGAGCCCAAATCTTAGTCTTACTCTGGCATCGAGACATTAATAGCGGCGTTTCTCCATGTTGGGTTAAAATCGCAACGCCAAGATCTTGATGAGCGCGAGAAGCCGAAATCATCGATGAGAGCGCAAAGCTCTTACCGGGGGTAGAACATAGATGTTGAAGGCTATCCCAGCAGTCGTGGTTACATTCCAGTTCGTGCTCTGCACCTTGTGCGATGCGAACCATAGCTTCGACTGCTTCGATTGGGTATTTGCCCGCAGCGGATTCCGCTGAGAGCATAACAGCGTCTGTCCCATCAATAATCGCGTTTGCCACGTCTAGCACTTCAGCCCGAGTAGGGAGTGGGTTTTCGATCATTGATTCCAACATTTGTGTCGCAGTGATCACAGGTTTACCCCAATGCTTAGAGCGATTAATTAGTGATTTTTGAACCATCGGTAATCGCGCGTCACCTATCTCTACACCTAAATCGCCGCGAGCAACCATGATGATGTCTGATGCGATAATTACGTCATCCATAGCTTCTTTGGTTTCAACTACTTCGGCACGTTCCACCTTAGCGACAATCTTGGCATCGCAACCTGCTTTATGCGCTAAGCTGCGAGCGTATTCGATATCTTGTGCATTGCGTGGGAAAGAGATAGCAAGGAAGTCGGCACGAAGTTTTGCTGCGGTTTCGATGTCTTGAATGTCTTTCGCGGTAAGAGCAGGTGCAGAAAGACCGCCACCTAATAAGTTGATGCCTTTACGGTTAGATAATTTACCGCTATTCAATACCGTTGTTTTTATCCATTGCTCGTCAGTCTCCACTTGATTTACTTTAAGCTGAATGCGGCCATCATCCAGCAGCAGAATATCGCCCACGTTCACATCTTGAATTAGCTCTGGATAATCAAGGCCAACTATTTCTTGGTTGCCAGCTTTTGCGTCGAGTGTTCCGCTCAGAGTAAACACTTCTCCTTGATTGAGTTGAATAGCACCATTCTCAAAGCAAGAAATACGAATTTTGGGGCCTTGTAAATCCACTAGTACTCCAACATAAGTGTTTAGCTCGGTTGCAATTTCACGAACCAAATGCGCACGTGCAATGTGCTCTTGTGCGGTTCCATGCGAAAAGTTGAGCCTGACTATGTTAGCGCCTGCTTTGATTAAGTTAGTCAGTGTTTCACGGCTTTCACTCGCTGGACCTAGCGTGGCCACAATTTTGGTTTTACACATTTGTCACCTCAATCGACATATAAAAAGGAAAATAAAAATAGGGGGCTATTAATTTCGTAAGCACTCTTAGCAAAAGAACTTAAGAAATTGGAGAAGTAAGCGGGAGTAGCCTCCCGCTTTTGTTATGAATTAGTGACTAGGGCGAACTTCTAGCTCTGTTTCTTCAACAGGGTCAATATCAACCACTTTCTTCGCATTCCAAACAGTCAAAGCAAGAAGCAGAGAAATTACACCAGCGGCTAACCAGAAATATTGCGCTTGCGAGAAGTCGTATTTGGTTACGCCATCAATTTCGGTGATTTTGATAAGAGAAGCAGATACTAGCTCTTGACCAGAAGCAGCGATGTAAGAGAACAGGCCGATAAAACCTTTAACTGCACCAACAGCATTCTTAGGCATTAGGTCACATGCAGTTAGACCAGCAAGGAAGACAACTAGGCCACCAATAGCGAAACCAATCAAACCTAATGCAACTGCGTCAACAATGCGGTTGTCTGGACCAAAGAACATCAAGCACATACCACCAATGTTTGCCAATCCGTAAAGTAGAGTTGGGATGTGGCGATTAGAGTTGAACAGCTTGTCAGAGATAATGCCCGATAGTATTGCACCTGCGAGACCAGCAATTGGGTAGGTAGACATTGCAAAACCAGCGTCGATCAATGAGTAACCTTTTGCCTCTTGGAGGTAAAGAACAGCCCAAGAAGACATTGCGTAACGTGAGATGTACATCGCCGCACATGCCGCAGCAATTAGCCAAACTGTTGGTTGCTTCATGATGAACATTTGAGCGCGACGAGTTTCTTTCGGGTCGTTCTTTTTCTTAATCTCAGGCTCTTCGTCAAACGCAGTTGCTGAATCCGGCAAGCCGTAAGTTTGTGGGCGATCTTTTAGGATGAAGAACATACATAGTGCTGCTGCAATCGCTGCGATACCGGCACCGATGAAACCGGCGCGCCAGCCAAAGTAGCTCACTAGAGAAGCAGTTAAGATCCAGGTGATACCTTCACCGATGTTGCGTGATCCACCCCAAATAGAGTATCGGCTACCACGTTGCTTTGGTGAGAACCATTGGAATAGAGACACACAAGAAGGTGCTGAACCAACAGATTGGAACCAACCGTTTAGCCCCCAGAGTAGAACGAAGAAGAAAGCCGTTGTGTTCAAACCCATGGATACTGCTGTGATACCTGACAGTAGCAGTGAGAACGACATAAATCGGCCAATGTTGGCATAGTCAGAAAGGAAGCCGTTCGAGAACTTACCAAAAGCGTAAGTGAAGAAGAAAGCTGAACCCATGACGCCGAGTTCTTCGATAGTTACGATGCCTGCATCCAGCATTGGTTTTTTTACAACGCCTAAACTCATACGTACTACGTAGAAGACGGCGTAACCAAATACCAAACCTAAAAATACATGCCATTGGTAGCGTTTGAAACGCGCCTGCATTTCCTCTTTCGAGCCATCTGAAAGAGGGAGGTCAGGGCGTGTTTTAAAAAAGTTAAACATGTTGCACTCCAAGTTTTAATTACAAATTTTTTGTCGCAGGGCCATCTTGGAGTGACAGATTGCACAGTACAAAGGCATGAATTTGAGACAGAATTGACTCATATTGATATTTAGGCTGAGTCAAAAACGGGAATTTAGAACGGTAGCCTGAGACTTGTTACTGATAGAATATGCGTAGTTTTGGTTGAAGTGCGTCAATAATGACTCAAACACACTCTGTAAGATTTTTTGACAATCTGTAATAGATTTGAGTTACCGCACATTATTTAAGGTTTTTGGTTAGTTTGATGGCTGATTTCAAGCAATTGGGGCGTTGTTTACTTCTTGGTGCTGCGCTTTATACACCGCTCACAACCGCAGCAGATAAAGAGCTGGTGATACTCACTACTTTTTCTCAAGCTCCTATCACCGCTTTGGTGGATGACTTTACGCAGCACTATCCTGATGCGGAAGTCAGAGTGGTTCACCGACGTACGCAATCGAGTCTGCAATTGCTAAGCAAAAGCTATATGAAGGATATCGACTTGGTATTGAGCTCATCTCCATTTTTGATGCAAGAGCTGTCTGACGAACATCGTTTAGCTGATATGTCGTCTAGCGTGCAAGTTCCGAAATGGTTATCTGCTTATCTATTGCCGAATAACGAACAAGTTGTTGCTTTTGGATATTCTGGGGCGGGAATTGTTTGGAACAAAGATTATTTAGCCGCAAATCATTTGCCAGAACCGAAGCGTTTTCAAGATTTGACCAACCCTCTGTATTTTGGTCATGTCACAATGAGTACGCCAAGCCGCTCAGGAACAACTCAGCTGATGGTTGAGAGTGTGCTTAGTCGATATGGTTGGAAACAGGGCTGGCGTATTTTGCTCAATGTAGGAGCAAATTTGGCAACGATTTCATCACGGAGCTTTGGGGTTGCGGACTATATTGCCAAAGGTAAGTTTGGTATTGGGCCGACTATTGACAGTTATGCATTGATTGCCAAGCGTAAGTTTGATTACGTCGGTTTTGCTTATGATCAAGACTTTACGCTTATGCCAACCTACATTGCCCAAATAAATCGAGGAGAGAGAGACAAATTGGCTGAAGCCTTTGTTGCGCATTTGCTTTCAAAAGAAGTTCAAGAGCAAATGGAAAGCAGCGCATTTTCAAAAACGGCCCTCTATGATACGGCTCGATACAGTGGTGAAAACCCAATACTCGATCTAAAACAAGTGATGCCGAGAGAAGCACTCATCAACTTGATTTTTGATACTGCGATTACTAAGCGTCTTCCAGAGTTACAAGATGCTTGGCTCACTCTCATTAAATTTGAACAGAGCCCTGAACAACAGTGCTCACTAAAGGCTATCGAGAAGCAGTTGTTTGAATTGCCACTGAGCAAAGAACAAATAACTCCAATTGCTCAAAAGCTGGCGACATTGGATAAAGATTCCGAAGTAGGTATGACGCACTACCAAGCATTGTTGGCGGAGTTTTCTCATGAATTAGGCCGTGCTATGTCGGAACAGTTGGACAATGTAAATCAACAATTGGCTCAGTGTCGGGGGTAAGGGAAGTAGTGTTGTACCCGAAATATAAAACCATTGGAGCTCGTTTAGTTGCTGCTTTCGCTTGCAGTACGATGTTGCTCACTGTGGTGTGTATGGTTGCTTGGGCAACGTGGAATAGTCTAGACAATCAGGTGCGGATTTTACTGGAAGAGAGCGTACCAAAATACAACGCCAGCTACTTTCTCGAAAGTAAAACCAGTGAAATAAACCGACGCGTTGAAGCGCTTCAAGTTGTTGACAACAAAGTACAGCTCAATGAACAAGCGATGCAGGTGAATGAGGAGCTAGCTTCTATTTCAACCGTTCTAAAGAGCAATAGAATGAGTTCGGAGTTCTATCAGTTACTTGAATCGGAAGCCGGACTTGCTTCACTACTGGAAAAGTATGTCGATCTGATTTCCTTACGAATCGACCAAAACCGCCGAGTCGATCAACTGATGGAGCAAATTAACTGGCTTCACCAAGATATCCGCTCCGAGCTCAAACCTCTTCGCCAAGAAGTGCATTGGCAGATTGAGCGGGTAAACGATTCAAAAGATATTCGAAGCTTGCTGGTCCAGCTGAGTACATTACAAAAGGTTATCGATGTTGAATCGGCGGTGTATGACATGGCTATTGACGTTGCCGGTGCCTCAATGCCGGAGCAGGTCGATAATGGGATGAAAGTAATTCACTTTCGCCTGATGGATCTTCAAGAAAGCAGTACAACGTTGATGAATCAACCAACATCAATCGCTTATAAGCAATTGCTGCAAGAACTTGTCGTGGTGTTGAGTCAAGATGGTGCGTTCGAAAAACAACTTATGTCACTAGTGAAACTCAACGGTGGCATCAAAAAGATGCAAGAGCAGATTTCACTTAGTATGGATGCCATTCATCAACAAATCGGTGAGTTGGTTGTTATCGCAGATCAAACGTTCAAACAGGTGAAAACTGAAACTGCGGAGCGTGTGTCATATGGCAATCACGTTTTGCTCGTTTGCTTCAGTATTTCGATCATGACGAGTATGTTCCTGACGTATTATTTTATCAATCGCCGCATTGTGGCGCGTTTGATAGGGCTGGGGGACAGTATTGATGCCATCATAAAAAACGATCTCAGTCACCCAGTTGTGGTGGACGGAAATGATGAAATCGGGCGCTTGAGTGAAAAACTCATCGAATATGGTGAAAAGGTACAAGAAATTCAACGTACTAATGCCTTGAGTCTAATCAACAATACCACGGCAAGTTTGATCACGAGTGACCTCAACGGAGTAGTAGAGTCTGCAAACTTGAGTGCTCGTAAGTTATTGAAGCTTGGTGAAGTTAACGAAAGTTATCCGATTTGGGAGTACTTCCCTGAGAGCTGCCGAGATCAGCTAAAAAAGGTATTTGATGGCTCGCACTTGTGGATTGAACTTGGAAAAATTCATGTGACCTTGTCACTTGGAGGGGAGACCCCTACATACGTACGTTTCGATATTCGCCCTTTTGCCCATGGTGCTGAATACAAACTTATCATGACTATCACTGATGTGACGCATCAAGAAATCACCACGCGTACATTGGAAAGTCGAGTGTTAGAAAAAACGCAAGACTTGTTGCTGAAAAACCAACAGTTAGAAAACGAAATTGAAGAGCGAATTCGAACCGAAGACAATCTTAAAAAAACACAAGATGAGCTTATTCAAGCAGCGAAAATGGCGGTTGTAGGGCAAACCATGACGAGTTTAGCGCATGAGCTTAATCAGCCACTCAATGCTATGTCCACGTATTTGTACAGTGCGAGAATGTTTCTTCAACAAGAGACGCCAGATAAGGTCAGCGAGTCGATCACGCATATCGAGGGTTTGACGACTCGGATGAGCAAAATTATCAACAGTTTACGCCAGTTCGCACGCAAACCAGAAGGGGAGAGAGAGGTGAAACCAGTATGCATTCATGACGTGGCGGAGCAAGCGTCTACCATCGTGAATACGCGCGCAAAACGTCAACAGATCACGATAGAAAATAAGTTACCTAACGATGTGAAAGTTCAAGGTGATATGTTGTCGTTGGAACAGGTTTTCATCAATGTCTTAGTAAATAGTTGCGATGCGCTAATGGAAAGCACAAGAGAAGAGAAAAAACGAATTATAACGGAACTTGTGGACCGGAGTAAGCAAACCACACTGGTTGCGATCAGTGATAATGCTATTGGTTTTGGAGAAGAGATTGTGCCACGGATTTTTCAGCCTTTTGTTTCGACAAAAGAGGTTGGCCTAGGGCTGGGGATGAATATTTGTAAATCATTAATAGAAAAGCATAAAGGAAATATCTACCTCGCTTCCTCACTAGAAAAAGGCGCGATGGTCGTGTTGGAGCTACCTAATGAGCAATAACCTATATTCAGTATTATTGGTCGATGATGATCAAGACGTTTTGGATTCTTATTCTTACTTAATGAACATCTCATCGATAAAGTCAAAGGCCATTAACGACCCAACGCAAGCGTTGCAATACGTCTCTCCAGAGTGGGCGGGCGTTGTAATTCTAGACATGTACATGCCACAGATGCATGGCTTGGAGTTGCTGAGGCTGATTAAAAATATCGATGAGCGAATTCCGGTTATTGTGATTACTGGGCATGGCGATATTCCGATGGCTGTGGATGCCGTGAAGCTAGGTGCGTGCGATTTTTTGGAAAAGCCGATTAACCCGACGGAGCTTTTAACGCTTGTTAAGCAGCAGCTTGAAACTCGTACTAGTCAGGTGGAGTTGCAGCGTCAGGCGGAGAAATCGATTTCGCGTTCACTAATTGGTAAGTCTGCGCACATGGAGCAGATCCGAAAATACGTAGCGCAATATGCTTTGTTGGACACGCACTTGGTGGTTTATGGTGAGTCGGGCACAGGACGCCACAGCGTGGCTGGGATCGTTAAAGATATGATGGCGAAGAGCGAAGACATGGAATATCTCACTCTTGCTCTCAGTAGCACCACAACAATGAAGTGTATTGATGATGCGGTTAACAAGCTGGAACCGTGTGTGCTTGTTTTAGATAATTTGCCTGAATTGCCCGAAGAGGGGCAACGGCATTTGGCTCAGTTGCTGCTGGCTCGTGAGCGTTGTGGTAAAAAGAACCTGCGTGTGGTGACGATTTTTGAGTTAGAACCTGAAGACTACATTACTAAGAACCAATTGTTGCCAGAGTTATACTACCTGCTTAACCAAGGGATGGTGCACGTGCCACCTTTGCGCCAGCGACCTGATGATATCGTGGCGATATTTCACTACTTCTTAAAGTTGAGTTGTAAGAAACTCGGCAAAGCACTGCCAAATGTAGACACCAACTACCTTGCTCTTCTGAGGAGTTATCCGTGGCCGGGTAATATTCGCGAACTTAGAAACATTGCTGAGTTGTACGCAATCGGGATTGTTAAGCTGACAGGTAAAGAGCGTATCTACTCACAAAATGATATTCAGATCCCATTGGATGAATTGGTGGACGATTTCGAAAAGCAACTCATAGAAGATGCACTGTTCTTGCATTCTGGGCGAGTTTCCGATGCCGCCAACCATCTGCAAATACCCCGCAAAAAGCTGTATTTGAGAATGAAAAAGCATTGCGTTGAAAAAGGAAATTACAAGTCTCGATAGTATCTATTTAACCGTTTGTATTAGTTAGCGAATTACTATTGCAGAGACGGACATGGTAATAAGGAGTTGTGCTGAGTAATAGGTCGCCATGGCGACTTGGCGGGAAAATGTGGAAGTGCTGCCAAAGCGTTCAAACGCAATCACGATGCCGGACATGGTGAAAATGACACTCCCTAACACCGCGAAAGCCGAAGATTGAGTCTTACCTGCAGCGTAGTACTCCATCGACATCCATAACATCGTCATCAAAACGATGATATAGCTGGCGACTGACCATTTCTCTTTCCCTAAATCAGGTTTAAAGAATAAGTACGCACAGATGCCGAAGCCCAAAACCGCAAAGGGCAGCCAAGGCGTAAAATGCCAAGCGGCAATTTGGATGAAGCCTAACGCATAGCATGTTAAAGCGGCACAAAAAAACTTTATTCCTTGAGTGAAGCTATCCTTTGGATACATCATCACTAAATCCCCAATTAGTGATAATGAGAGTCCTGAAATAATCCATTTTGCATAAGGAAGCTGGATTGCTGGAGACAGTAACAACATACCGATCATAGCAATAATCGGTATTGGTTTCGTCGCAAAGAACAGCCATTTAGGACCGGTCTTGATGCTGATGATGTGTATGAACGCACTGGCAATAATAATTAGCCACATACGATGAACCTTTGAATAGACATTTTCCCCTTCGGACCGTCGCGAGACGGCAAACTACTGTTTCTTTGATTTTAGTTTTGGAATGAGTATTTGCTGCGTTTAATGGATAAGTTAGGTTAAATTATCGCAAATAGCGCATTTACTTATTATTTCTGTCCAAATTAACATAAAAAAACGGCATTGAGCTCAAAAGAACTCAATGCCGTGAAAAAGGCAGTAAATTGATAGGTTGGGTTGTTATGCTACCGCTAGGTCTAGGATCTTGCGGCTGTTTTCTAAATCAATTGCCTGGTTTTCACCCAACACCGTCATGCCGTGTTTGTTTAGCTGAGCGATCACAGAATCAATAGCTGCTTCACGGTCATCTCCGTACTCTTCAAGTTGAGTTGCTACGCCTAGCTGGTGGTAGAAAGCTTCGATGGCTTGAATAGTGCGCTCTGCCAAATCTTCACCTTCTGCTAAGCCAAATACGTTACGACCCATTTGCTCAAGCTTAGGGCGCTTAAATTGCATTTGGTTGCGAAGTAGCGATGGTTGGATGATAGCCAGTGAACGCGCGTGGTCTACGTGCCAAAGCGCTGTCAGTTCATGGCCAATCATGTGTGTCGCCCAGTCTTGAGGGACACCGCTACCGATGAGACCGTTTAATGCTTGGTTTGCTGTCCACATTAGGTTTGCACGCCATTGGTGGTTATCGCGCTCTTCGAACTGATCACCCAGCACTTTTAGGTTTTTCAGTAGTGCCTCTGCGTAACCGTCTTGAACCATTGCGCCCGTTGGCAGTGTTAGGTATTGCTCACAAACGTGAACCCATGCATCCACAAGACCGTTGATAAGCTGACGCTCAGGTAGGGTCTTCATTACGTCTGGGTCAAGAACCGCAAACTTCGGCTGAACTGCAGGTGCTAAGAACGCCAATTTATCTTGCGTTTCTTTCTTAGTGATTACAGCACCCATGTTTGACTCAGAGCCTGTTGCCGGAAGAGTAAGGATGGCTGCCAGCGGTGTTGCTTCTGTTACTTGATGTTTGCCCACCATGATATCCCAGCCATCACCGTCGTATTTCGCTGATGCTGCTACGTACTTAGAACCATCAATAACTGAACCACCACCAACAGCAAGAATAAAATCAACGTTTTGTTCTTTTGCGATAGCAACTGCTTTATCTAGCGTTTCCTTCGTGGGGTTTGGCTCCACGCCTGAAAATTCAAGCCATTCACGGCCTTCTAAGGCTTGTGCTACTTGGTCGTAAACACCATTGTTCTTGATAGAGCCGCCACCGTAGATAACAAGTACTTTTTGATCGGCAGGAATCGCCTCTTTAATTGCCGCGATTTGGCCTTGGCCAAAGAAGATTTTAGTAGGGTTGACGTATGAAAAGTTCATTATTAGACCTCTTGCTTCCAATGTGAGGAGAGTGAATACATGCATATTAGTACGCGGTTTTGTCTGTGAGTAGACCGATTTCTGCAAATTTATTGCCTATTTCTACAAATTTGCCTCTCTTGTGCTGGAACTGTAATCAGAACTCCAAGTATAGTGCGTGGATAATGATTGGAGTGAAGCAATGAAGACACTAGCTGAGACAATGCAGCAATATGCCACTAAGTTTGGCCTAGATGATTTAGAGGGTATTAAAGAAACCGCGATTGATGGCGTGTGGTTTTATCGCAGTAGTAGAGGTAATAATCGTCAACCTTTCGTATATCAATCCGGTGTCATTGTTTTGGGGCAAGGGTATAAGAACATCCACATCGGGCAGACTCCAGTTCGCTATGGACCAGACGACTACTTGGTGGTTGGGGTTCCTATGCCGTTAGAGTGCGAAGCGATTGCAGTCGACAATGAACCGCTGCTTGGGATTTCCATAGATATCTCTCCAGCTATGTTGCAAAAACTCGTCAAAAAACTGGAATCACAACGGTTTAGTAATGTCTGTGAAGATTCGACTCGTTGTGGTCTAAAGTCAGTTCGTATGAACGAGCAGATGTTGGATGCGTGCAAGCGTTTGATGACTGCGTTATGCGACGAGCTGGAAGTGGCGATGCTTGGTGACATGTTATTGGAAGAAATTGTTTATCGAACGCTAGTAAGTGAGTCGGGACACGTTTTATTTGATCTGGCATACCAAGAAGGCTCATATGCCAGAGTAGCCAAAGCGCTTAATCGAGTTCATCAAGAGTATCATGAACAGCTCAATGTACAGACGCTTGCCGAAGAAGCAAATATGAGCATATCAGCATTTCACCAAGCATTCAGAGCCGTTACTTTAGAATCCCCCTTGCAGTACATTAAAAAAGTTCGACTGAATAAAGCACGAGAACTCATTCAGTTAGAAGGAAAAAGGGTGAATGATGCAGCTCGACTTGTTGGCTACAGTAGCCCGTCTCAGTTTAGCCGTGAGTACAAACGTCATTTCAATGAAACACCTAGAATGACCAAGTTACCAACAGAAAGCGCGGGCTGACTCTAGCAAGTGTGGTGCAGCAGCGGTGAGTGAAAACACGACTTTGTAGAATAGGGGGATTGAACCTGTATTTTGACACTTGCCTGAACAGCTCTTTGTGTTTCGAAAAAGCAATCAGCTCTATACCGCAAAGCATTGAAAAACGTTAAAAAGTGGCAAGGTAATCTGGAACGGGTACACCAAATTTAGAATTTTGTTCTACTTATTCAGCAGTTTGCGACGGATATATTTATTTGCACTTTAAAATTAGTTATTGGTGCAAAATAAGTTGCGTTTTGTTGCAGTGTTTTAGTGGTTTGTTGCGATGTGCTGTTGAAAATTTATAAATATGTAGTGTGAAAACCTGTCGTTGTACTTAAGTTATTTTACGTCGAAATAAAAGTAAAAGTGCGTTTTATGTGACGTGTTTACTATTGTATTAACAACAACTTAAGGAAGAGCACTATGCACCTTAGAAACGGGAAAGCGGCAAAGAGTGTATTCACACTCAGTACTTTGACTGCATCTTGTCTAATGGCATTCAACAGCTATGCAGCCGTTGACTGTAAACCTCTAGAAGCTTGGGATTCATCAAAAGTTTATAATGGTGGTGATCAAGTTCAGCACGAAAATAGCGCATATAAAGCGCGCTACTGGACGCAAAACAACAACCCAGCTCAATCAGGTGAATGGGGTGAGTGGGAGAAACTTGGCGCTTGTGATGGCGGCCCTGTTGATCCACCACTTAACGAAGTACCGACTGTTTCACTAACTTCTCCTTCTGCGTCGGCTTCTATCACAGCTGGTGACGTCGTTAACCTTGCCGCAGACGCTGCAGACACTGACGGCACAGTCAGCAAAGTTGAGTTCTTTGTTGACGGCGCACTGGTTGGCGCATCAACTGCAGCACCTTTCACTGCTTCATGGACGGCGACAGAGGGTGTTCACGAGTTCTCAACTAAAGCTTATGACGACAAAAATGCAGCGAGCACAGTAAGTGCTGTTACGTTGACAGTCGCTGCTGGTCAACCTGGTAACGAAGCGCCAACGGTAGACGTAGCGCTATCAGCCACTTCTGTTGAGCTTGGCGGTACGGTATCGGTTTCTGCTGTTGCGGCAGACGCGGATGGTGTCGTTGCTAAAGTTGAGTTCTTTGCCGCAGGTGCACTGATTGGTACAGCGACCGCTGCGCCTTACGCTGTGGATTTCACTCCAGCAGCGGCAGGCTCGGTATCGATTTACGCTAAAGCGACTGACGATGCTGGCGCAACAACAGATTCTTCCCTTGTATCGCTATCAGTTAATGGCGGTACAGTCACTTCAAACTGTCGTCCTGATGGCCTGTACCAAACCGCTGGTGTGGATGTTCCTTACTGTACGATTTACGACAAAGACGGCCGTGAATTGATGGGGGCTGATCACCCACGTCGTGTGATTGGTTACTTCACAAGTTGGCGTAGTGGTGATGACCCACAAGCGGCTTACCTAGTGAAAGACATTCCTTGGGATCAGCTAACTCACATTAACTACGCGTTTGTGAGCATTGGTTCAGACGGTAAAGTAAACGTTGGTGATGTGACAGATCCAACTAACCCGGCAACCGGTAAAACTTGGCCGGGTGTAGAAGTAGACCCAGCACTAGGCTTTAAAGGTCACTTCGGTGCACTTGCTACTTACAAGCAAAAGCACGACGTTAAAACGCTGATCTCGATCGGTGGTTGGGCTGAAACAGGTGGTCACTTCGGCGCAGACGGCAATCGTGTTGCGGATGGTGGCTTCTACACGATGACAACCAACGCAGACGGTTCAATCAACCACGCAGGTATCGAGAAGTTCGCAACTTCTGCAGTTGAAATGATGCGTACCTACAAATTCGATGGCCTAGACATCGACTACGAGTACCCAACGTCTATGGCGGGGGCAGGTAACCCTTACGATAAAGACTTCATGGAACCACGCCGTCCATACCTATGGGCTTCTTACCAAGTGCTAATGAAGGTTCTACGTGAAAAACTGGATGCAGCATCTGCACAAGATGGGCATCACTACATGTTGACCATCGCAGCGCCTTCTTCGGGCTATCTACTGCGTGGTATGGAAACCTTCGATGTGACTAAGTACCTCGATTACGTCAACATCATGTCTTACGACTTACACGGTGCTTGGAATGATCACGTTGGTCACAATGCGGCACTGTTCGATACAGGTAAAGACTCTGAGCTTGCGCAGTGGAATGTATATGGCACTGCGGCTTACGGCGGCATCGGCTACTTGAATACTGACTGGGCTTACCATTACTTCCGCGGTTCTATGCCTGCTGGTCGTATCAACATTGGTGTGCCTTACTACACCCGTGGTTGGCAAGGGGTAACAGGTGGTGAGAATGGTCTTTGGGGACGTGCGGCGCTACCGAACCAATCAGAGTGTGCTCCTGGTACTGGCGAAGGCGAGAAGAATAACTGTGGTCACGGCGCTCTAGGTATCGATAACATGTGGCATGATACCGATCCTAAGGGCAACGAAATGGGTGCAGGTTCTAACCCAATGTGGCATGCGAAGAACCTAGAGAAAGGCATTTGGGGTTCTTATGCTCAAGCTTACGGTTTAGATCCAGTCAACGATCCTACAGATCAATTGGTGGGCACATACACGCGTAACTACGACGATATTGCTGTTGCACCATGGCTTTGGAACGCAGAGAAGAGCGTATTCCTATCAACAGAAGATAAAGCGTCTGTTGAGGTGAAAGCCGACTACGTTATCGATAAAGAGATCGGCGGTATCATGTTCTGGGAGCTAGCCGGTGACTACAACTGTTACGTACTAGACGCGAACGGTAACCGTACTACGATTGATGCAACTGAACAGGCTTGTGCTGCGGGTAATGGTGAGTACCACATGGGTAACACTATGACTAAAGCGATTTACGACAAGTTTAAGTCTGCAACACCTTACGGTAATAAGATTGCGACAGGTGCTATCCCAACAGAAGCTGTTGATATCGCAGTGAGCGTTGGTGGCTTTAAAGTGGGTGACCAGAACTACCCAATCAACCCTAAGATCACGTTCACAAATAATACGGGTCAAGCGATTCCTGGCGGTACGGAATTCCAGTTCGATATTCCTGTATCTGCACCGGATAACGCGAAAGACCAATCTGGTGGCGGTCTAAGTGTGATTGCTTCTGGTCATACTCGTGCGAACAACATTGGTGGTTTGGATGGTGTAATGCACCGCGTGTCTTTCTCGCTACCAGCATGGAAAGACCTACCAGCGGGCGGTACTTACGAGCTTGATATGGTTTACTACCTACCAATCTCTGGCCCTGCTAACTACACAGTGATTTCTGGCGGTAAAGAGTTTGCGTTCAAGTTTGAGCAACCAGATCTACCAATCGGCGACTTAAACTCTGGCACTGGTGGTGGCGGTGGTACTGAGCCTGGTACTTGTGACACAGCAGGCCTTGTGACTTACCCAGATTTCCCACAAACGGACTGGCAAGGTAATCCAAGCCACGCTAACCAAGGTGATAAAGTGATTCACAATGGTGTGGTATACCAAGCAAACTGGTGGACAGCATCAGAGCCGGGTAGTGACGGTAGCTGGTCGACAGTATGTAACGTTTAATCCAGATTGAATGGATAACAAAAGCGCGCGATTTACATCGCGCGCTTTTTTATTGTGGGGGGATATGATTTTGTTGCTTTGGATTATTGCAAATAGACGCTTGAGTAAACGCTCAGAACTCATAACCTTCAGGAATAACCACGATCCCTTTTTCTGATACATGAAATCGTTTGGCGTCTTCGATTTTGTTGATACCAATTTGTGTGTGCGGTGGAATACGAACGTGCTTGTCAATAATACAACTGACGAGCTGACAGCCTTCGCCGACCTCTACATCATCGAAAATAATGCTATCGACGACGGTTGCGCTGTCTTGAATACGCACGTTGGACGCGATAACAGAGTGCTGAACGGAACCTCCGGAGTTAATGACACCATTGGCAATGATTGAGTTAATAAAAATCCCTTCATTACCGGTTGCTGACGATACGGTTCTTGCTGGTGGGAATTGAGCTTCGTAAGTGCGAATTGCCCAGTTCGGTTGATATAAATTCATTGGTGGCACCGGCTCTAACAAATCCATATTGGCCTCGTAGAAGGAATCGATCGTACCTACATCTCGCCAATAGCAGTCTTTGTCTACACGGCCTTTGCTTCCGCAGAACTTATAAGCGTAAACGGATTGGGTATCGATGAGTTTAGGAATGATGTCTTTTCCGAAGTCGTGGCTTGAGTCTTCAAGTTTTGCGTCTTCTTCTAGTGCTTCTTGTAGGACATCCATATCGAAGATGTAAATCCCCATGGATGCGAGACTCTGAGTTGGGTCATCAGGTAGAGTGGGTGGGTCTTCTGGTTTCTCGATAAACGATTCGACTAGGCCGTTTCCTTTAATAGCCATGACGCCAAATGCGGTGGCATCTTCTACGGGCACATCCATGCAAGCAACGGTTAGCTTTGCGCCGTTCTCTTTGTGTTCTTCAAGCATGGCTGCGTAGTCCATACGATAGATATGATCACCAGACAGAACAACGACGTATTTCGCATCATTACGAGAGAGCAGCCACATGTTGTGGTAGATAGCATCTGCGGTACCCTCGTACCATGCACCACCTTTGCGCATTTGGGGTGGAACAGCGGTGATGTACTCACCAAGTTCGGGATTGAACACAGACCAACCATCACGTAAGTGCTTTTGTAGTGAGTGTGACTTGTATTGAGTTAACACTAAAATCTTCCTTAAACCTGAATGAAGACAGTTGGTTAGCGTAAAATCAATGATGCGGTATTTCCCACCAAATGGAACGGCTGGTTTGGCTCTATCGTCGGTAAGTGGGCTCAGCCTTGATCCCATACCGCCTGCTAAAATTACAGCGAGTGCGTCTTGCATAATGTTCCCTTTCCCTTATTTTACGTGGCTCGAAAGCAATATTCAGCCTGAGGAGTTAGCCAACTACAGTTGCTTTACGAGTGATGTTGTAGAGTGCCCTTTGTGCTTATATAACGTAGTACAAGATTCGAGCCATCGAATTTTATCAATGAAATCAATGCTCTTTGAGGGTGGGTGCGTGAGCGCTGCACTATATTAGGGAGTAAGGAAATATGGCGTGCACTGTATTGGTGAGGGCTGCAGGGTGATAATCGACTTAAAAATTAAGTTTACATTGTAAAGAGTTTTTAAAACAAAGAGATAGCGTAAATTGATAACAAAACAGGAGCCCAAAAGCTCCTGTTTGTTGAACTAAATGCAATCAAGGCTATGAAAGGCCGATAATATTGCCTTGCTCATCAAGATCCAAGTTCATAAATGCAGGTTTGTCTGGCAACCCAGGCATCGTCATTACGTTACCAGAGAGAGCGTAAACAAAGCCCGCACCTGCACATAAACGCAATTCACGAATTGGTACGGTAAAGCCACTTGGTGCGCCTTTTATTGCCGAATCCGTCGTGATTGATAGAGGTGTTTTCGCGACGCACACGGCTAAATCATCAAAGCCTAATTTTTCGAAGTGTGCTAATTGCTGTTTCGCTAGATCACTCATTTCAATATTTGAGGCACCATAACCGACTTCACACACCGCCATCAATTTTTCCTTTAAGGATTGCTCTTTGGTGTAAAGAGGCTTGAATTCAGAGGCCTGATCGCAAGTTGCCACTACGTGCTGTGCAAGCTCAATAGCGCCGTCACCACCTTGACCAAATGCAGTACTGACCGCAACTTTTACTTCAGGATTAAAACGCTCGATTAACGCTTTTAGTTCTGCCAATTCTTGTTCTGAATCTTGTGGGAACTGGTTGATGGCTACGACCGCAGGGATTCCGTATTTATGCACGTTATTGATGTGCCATTTCAGGTTTTCGAAGCCAGCTTCAAGTGCAGCTTGGTCCGGGTTGAAAATAGAATCTGGAATTGCCATACCAGGGCGCAAATCGTAGTGACCTGAGTTTGCTTTCAAACCACGAAGGGTCGCGACAATTACAACGCAATCTGGTGCTCGGTTAGCAGCAGAAGCTTTGATGTTACAGGCTTTCTCAAACCCCATGTCAGAGCCGAAACCTGCCTCGGTGACAACGTAACTAGAAAGTTTTAATGCAATCTGGTCTGCAATGATGGAAGAGTTACCATGGGCGATGTTTGCAAACGGGCCAGCGTGAATAAGCGTAGGGACACCTTCAAGTGTTTGCATCAACGTTGGTGCAATCGTCTCTTTTAGTGTAACCGCCATTGCACCAGCAACTTGCAAGTTTTCGGTTGTCACTGGGTTGCCATCTAGATCATACGCAACGACAATGCGACCAATACGCTGACGTAAGTCTTTAAGATTTTTTGCAAGGGCAAGGATAGCCATGAGCTCGGACGCGGCAGAAATATCAAAACCTTCTTCACGTTCGAAGCCGTTGATGGTTTTACCTTCTTCGTTTAAACCGATCTTCACCATGCGCAGCGCACGGTCATTGTGGTCCATAACGCGCTTCCATGTGATTCGCTCAACATCGATTTTCAATGCTTTTAAACCAGTGCGTGCTTCAAATGCGCTGTAGCCTTCACGTTGCTCATGGTAAAGGCGAGCATCAAGTGCCGCTGAAGCTAAGTTATGTGCTGCTGTGACTGCATGAATATCACCAGTAAGGTGAAGGTTCAGCTCGTCCATGGGAGCGACTTGAGAGTAGCCGCCGCCAGCAGCGCCACCTTTGACGCCAAAAACTGGCCCCATCGAAGGTTGACGAATACACGCGATTACCGATTGATTGATTTTAGATAGGCCTTGGGATAGGCCGATTGTGGTTACGGTTTTGCCTTCGCCTAATGGGGTAGGCGTAATTGCAGTGACCAACACCAATTTACCATCTTGGTTAGCGTTTAAGCGTTCAAGACATTGGGGATGAACTTTAGCTTTGTGTTTTCCGTGTGTATCGAATTCGTGCGGCAAAAGACCAGTATTTGCTGCGACAGTAGCGATAGAAGACAACGGTGTGTTTCGGCAAATTTCAATATCAGACTGCATGGATACTCCAAAAAAATGGCTAGCACGTGGCGTTCAACATCAAGCAATCGAAAGACTGTATTGCTGTTGCGCAAACGTTTGCGCGAGAATAATACTGGTTAAATAAGAGGTGTAAAACAGTTCATGCGCCTTAGCGTGCTACATAATAACAAAAAACACTAAATACTGCGCTAGATCAAAACAAAAAGGTCACCAAATGGTGACCTTCGCATATTTTTCGCTCTAAGTGCCTGGTTCTTAGCGATCCCAGTAGGTCTCTTCTAGGCTGTCTTCGCGCTCAGGAAGCGCACGAGAGAGGCGAGGAGAGTGCTGAGTTAGCACTTCGTAGCTTACGCGGTTTGCGTACTTACAAATCTGAGATAGAGAAGAGTAAGTTAGGCAGTGGACTTCGTGTTTTTCTGAGTTCGGCACTTCTTTCTGGTGGAAAGAGTTTGCTGCCATGTCGTGTAGAAGTGCAGACAATGCCGCGTCACCTGCACCGTTAGTGTTCTTAATCTCAAGAGGGCCACCTAGATAAGGGCCAATATGAGAGTAGACTTTCATCGGTTGTTTACAGTCTTCTTTACGCATCGCACGGCTGAATTCAAACTTGTTGAACTCTTCGATAGAACCTTCAAGGATGTCGTGTGTGGTTTCACGTTTAACTTTCTCTTCCGTGTAACCTGCCATGTATAGACCATCTGGGCCAGCGGTACATAGAACAAGGTCAACCCACTCTAGTGCTTTATCTGCAGCAGTTAGTGGATCTGTTTCACCTGTTAGCGCAGCGCCTTCTTCTTCGTTCATCGCCACAACAGACACGTTTTCACGAATGTACTCTTGCCACCACTCAGCATTGCCTTCGATTACGTATTTTGTGCCTAGCGTCAATACAACAGGAACATCGTGCTTCTTAGCAAAATCAATTGCTCGTTGAACCGCTTGAGGCATTTGGTCTTCTTTCTTACCACGCATTAGGTAAGAAGATACTACTAGAGCTGATGCTTTCTTAAATACTTCTTCAGGGATGCTCTCTGGAGAGAGTTTGTTCATATGACCTTCGTTGATCGCGAAAGTACGCTCACCATCTTGAGAAATAAGTGTGTAGCAACGACCAATAGGACCATCCACGGTTTGTAGGTGGTTCAGGTTCATACGTGAAGAGGTGCGGCATAAATAACGGTATGCGAATGAACCTACTTGGATGTTCTTTGACATCACACCAAGAAGTACTGACTTGCTGTCCGCAAGTACAGAGTAGTTATGCAGTGTATTACCGATCGTGTCACCAGGGTATTGGTGAGTGATCAAGCCTTGCTCTACTAGCTCTTCATATAATGCGTCTGCTTTGCTCTCTTCAAGAACGAGAGAGTGTCCTTTACTAAGGTTGTACTTTTCTAAAAACGCATCGTCTACACGCGCTTCGATATCAACGATGGTTTGACCAACACCGACAATGGTAGGGCGATACAGCTTTGGCGCCTGTCGAGTTTGGCGGACTAATGGATCTCGAGCGTGAGTTGGGAAGTAGTGTTTAGATTTACGCTGACCGGGAAACTTCATGCTTGTTCTTGATTGAGAAAAAAAGAGGCGGGATTGTATCACAAAATTCTGAAAAATCGTTGCGTTTTATTGCAAAGAAGTTCGCCCGCTGAAAAAAGCAGCGGGCTGATGTTTTTAGCAACGATCAAGGATTAATTTGTCGAAGTTACAACTGGTTCCACGTAAGCTTTGGTTCCCCACAATGGTACCGTTGATAAGCTGTGTTTAAAGCTACCCTCAGTCTCTTTGGTCGTGTAAGACAAGTAAAGTAGAGTTTGATTTTCCGGATCGTAGATGCGTCTTACTTTCATTGTTTTAAAGAAGATGCTTTTCGATTTCTTAAATACGACTTCCCCTGATTTGCTCTTGTCAATTTTCGCGATCATTTCTGGCGTGATGTCACCAGTTTGACGACAAGAAATGGAGCTATCACTTGGATCCGAAAGGCTAAGGTTTGCTTCTATCGACGCAATATGACAAGTCACTCCCGTTACGACTTCATCTTGTAGATGACCTATCTTAATGTCTTTCATTGTGAACATGCCTAGCGAGACGTCGCCGACTTCATTGTCACCACATCCAGCCAAGACCGTTACCAAACCTAAAGCAAGCAAGCGTTTTTTCATTTTTCATCCCTTAAATAGGCTAATCTATTGATTCAATTTATCAGACGCACACGATTAAAACAAAATTTGGCCTAACCTCAGGTGTTTAGCTATGTTTGTTACAGTCTTCATGCTAATGTACGGCAAACCAAAGCCTATGGGGTTGTTTTAAATGAACGAACAGCAGTTAACAGCCGTTAACAAAAAGAACGATTGGCTGTATAACTTGGTGGAAGTGGAATTCCCTACACCAGAAAGCATTAAAGGGCGTGAGCTCTATCTTGATTCAAGCACACGATGCGAGTTTTCGCTCCTTGATTCATCTTCTCTTCTCTCTAAAGCAACACAGACTTCTGCTGAGAATATCTATCTAGTTGATTTTCATCGTCTGACGATTATGTTTGCCTTGCTTCAATCAAGTAGATGGGAACATAAAGAGCAACAAGACCTCATTATTGAGTTCCTAACTCAGATTATTTTGTCCTCTGAGTATGAACTGTACGTTGGTTTTCATGATGGTGAGCCTACCGCAGCAGCGATTGTTAGCCAGTACGAGAAGCAAACGTTAATATCTGATGTCGTTGTCTCTCAAAACTTAGACAAACAGACCTTTATTGGTGATTTAGCTAAAAAACTAGCGGAATCAGACAAGTTATATGAAACAATAATCGCTGAAACTTGATCTAAGTCGATATCTGCGCATACGAGCAGACCTACTATATCGGCAAATTTGCCATTGGTTAGATAAAAATGAAGAAGCGTTTAACGCGTTGGTTAGCTGTTATTTTATGGTTAGGGACAACCGCGGTAAGTGCGAGCAATGATGAATCTTGGGACGTGAAGCGTATTTTGGTGCTTCACTCCTATGACCCATCTTATCAATGGACGAATGATATTCAACACGGTATTGAAGAAGGCTTTGCCCAAGCAACTGGCGAAGTAAAGCTGTCTATCGAGTACCTGGACTCCAAACGTGTACATTCTCATGGTTACCTGCAGAGAATGGGGAATTACCTTCAACTCAAATATGAAGGCTATCAGTTTGATGGTGTCGTTGTAACTGATGATGCTGCTCTTCAGTTTATTAAAACTTATTACCCCAATGCTGAACGCAAAACTCCAATAGTTGCGGTTGGTATTAACAATCTCAAAGCAACATTAGACAACGTTTCTACAAATGGCAGTGTGCTATATGAAGTTGATCGAATTGATGAAAATATCAATTTGATTAATAAACTGCGTCCTAAAATCAAGACTCTTTATTATTTAGCCGATCACAGCATTACGAGTGAACACATCCGTCAGCTTGTATTAGAGCATATGAACCGCTTCCCACAAATCAAAGTGGTAGAAATTCGCAGCAAGACCTTGAGTGAGACTGCTGAGCTGCTGAAGCATATCTCTCCAGATGATGCGGTATTGCTGACTCACTATAATACCGAGACAAGCAAAGGCAAATACCATACTTACCAAGAAATCTCTCATGTTATTGGTACCTCTAGTGCTGCGCCTGTTTTTGTTTTTTGGGAGCACTATTTAGGTGAACCTGGCATTCTTGGTGGCTACTTAAATCGATCTAAGAACTTTGGCTTTGAAGCCGCTGAGTTGATGGCTGGGAAAGTAGGCTTATCGCTATTACCAACCATAAAAGAGCAACCGGTTACTGAAGCCGTACTCGACCACATTGCCATTGAAAAATACAACATCAGCCGTTACTTGATACCGAAATCGGCAAAAATCATCAACAAACCAGCACCTTTAATAACGATAAATTACAAAACCTTATTAGTTGTAGGTGCGATTATTGGTGTACTTTCGTTAATTGTCGTAGTTCAGTTTATGGTTATTCGGCAACGAAAAGAAATTGACCGAAAGAACCGTAAAATAGTGGTTTTGCAAAAACGTACATTGAGTGTCCAAAAAGAGATGATACACGTATTAGGTGAAGCGATTGAATCCCGCTCGGGAGAGACAGGGAACCACGTTAAGCGTGTCGCCAAACTTTCCGCCAAATTAGCTGAGCTGTGCGGACTGAGCCATCGGGAAATTGAGATGATCGAAATTATCTCTCCGATGCACGATGTAGGAAAAATTGCAGTTCCGGAATCTATTTTGGACAAATGTGGACCACTGGCACCAGATGAGTGGGAAGTGATGAAACTCCATACGACGAAGGGTTTCGACTTACTGAATACCAAAGAAGGTGATGTTACCAAATTGGCGGCAATCGTTGCTCATGAGCATCATGAACGCTGGGATGGAAATGGCTACCCAAATGGTTTAGAAGGCGAGTCTATTCATTTATTCGCCCGGATCACGGCAATTGTAGACGTTTTTGACGCACTATTGAGTGAGCGCTGCTACAAGAGAGCCTGGAGCATCCAAGAAGTGATCGAGCTTTTTGAAAAAGAAAGAGGGCAGCAGTTCGACCCATTTTTGTGCCAATTGCTATTGGATAACCTGGATGATTTTGTCGAAGTAAGAAACATGCATCCGGATTTCGAGAATATTGCGAGCGTTTGCTCGGATAGAGATCTCACTAATTAAGAGTACTGAAAATAAATCGGTGATCTTGTCCAGAGTTTTCCTATTTTTCACCGCCATTTTACAGAAAATGCAAACTATGTCGTTTAAACATTTCTAAACTTAAATATCATGGGATTACATTTTTAGTAAAAAGAATTAAGTCGAGTTTTAATATCGACAATAGAATCGGAAGTACATCCAAACTTAACTACAACGATAATGTACCGCGATTTTGGGAGAAACGTCATGGCGATAAATAGTGTCAAATGTGTCATTTTCGATTGTGATGGCACATTAGTAGATAGCGAAAGGTTATGTTGCCAAGCTCTGGTTAATGTTTTTAGTCACTACAATGTTGAAATGCCTTTCGATGAATGTGTTGCACACTTTAAAGGTGGCAAGTTAGCCGATATTTTAAGTGATGCAAAACAGCGTGCTGGCTTGCGTGTTTCACTGGATGTTCTTGAACCACAGTATCGTGAACAAGTAAAAGAGCTATTCGTCCGTAACCTTGAGCCAATGCAAGGTGCCAAGGAGCTCATTGAATACTTAAACGACAAGGGCATCGAGTATTGTGTTGCTTCTAATGGCCCCAAAGACAAAATTGAGTTCTCTTTGGAATTAACCGGGCTACTGCGTGCGTTTAAAGGGAAAGTGTTTTCCGCGTTCGATGCGAACAGTTGGAAGCCAGAGCCAGATCTTGTTCTTTACAGTGCGATGAACATGGGTTTTCTCCCTGGTGAATGTTTGTATGTTGACGACACTCCTAAGGGGATTGAGGCAGGTTTGAACGCCGGAATAAAAACGGTTCAGCTGTATAATGGCGCACCGATTAACCTTGTTGACGATGAACGTGTCATTCGTGTGCACCACTTAGAAGAACTCAAAGAGCAAATTGCTTGTTTATGATTTAATGACAAACTTTACTGAGAGTGTGTATGTGCTTGAATTTTGTTTGTATCAAAGGGGTTTGATGTAGGCATTGAATGGACGAGAAGTTTTTTGTGTGGAATCCACATGAAGCACAAGTAAACTTTTCTCCATCAGTGGAGACAATGTATTCGTCGCCTTGGCAAAGGGGGCAGTTTAGATCTTCCAAATTATTCTTATATTCTTTTTTTTTCATATAGTCACCAGCAGCAAATCAATGTTGACACTCCGAGAATAGCCCAATCAAAACGTATTTGAACGATCTTTGAACAAGAGTCTAATTTAATTGAGACTCACTTCAAAGTATATCATTCCGTATGATTTGCAGGGGCTATTCTGTTATGGAGCAGTGGATTCTATTAATCAACGAATTTATTGTAAAACGATCTGCTTTCTCTCTGTCTTTAGTTGTCTCTTTCCTTTACCGAATTCTTTTTAGAACGCGTGTTAATTAGGCAAAAAAATAGGGCTCCAATCGGAGCCCTTTTTATTGAGTTAGAATTTAAGCTGTTCGGTACCTTTCTAGTATCTTACCGAGCGAAACTGACGCTTGAGTAAGGTTTGCAACACCAACGGTAGATTGTTCAGCGACATCTTTGATGGTATTTGACTGGGTACGAATATCCGATAATTCTGAGGCAATATCGTTAGCAACAGCGCTTTGCTCTTCTGCTGAAGTAGAGATCTGAATGCTCATGTCCATTAACGAACGAGCAGAATCGGCGATCGATTGTACATCTTGACCAATCTCATCAATCAACTGGCTGCTTGTTTGTGCTTGTTTTACGGTTTGCTGAGTAATGGACGCAATGTTTTGGCTTTCTGATTGTAACTTTTCAATCATCGCTTGAATCTCAACGGTAGCTTGCTGTGTTCGACTTGCTAGTGTGCGAACTTCATCAGCAACAACCGCAAAACCACGCCCTTGCTCACCTGCTCGAGCCGCTTCAATCGCAGCGTTTAGCGCAAGAAGGTTGGTTTGCTCAGAAATAGCATTGATGGTAGTAATTACATCGTTAATCTGAGTAGTGTTTTCATTCAGGCTTGTAACAGAGCTTGATGCTTGTTCAATGTAACTGGAAAGTGTTTCAATTTCTGAAATTACTGACTGTACACGTTGACGACTGTTGTCAATTTGATGAGTGTCCTGCTCAGAACGTTGCATCGCATTTTGTGCAATAGATGATACTTCATTTGAAGAGGCGGTCATTTCTTCCATTGCAGTGGCTACAGAATCAAGAGACTGATATTGCTGGGTGATTTGAGTTTCACTCAACTTCATGTCCTGTTCAAACGATGAAGATGTTTCACTCAAGGTATTCGCATTGTCTTTAACGTTGTTGACCAACTCAGAAAGCGTATCCATTGACTTATCAAGAGCGCAACCGATCGTTCCAAATTCATCGCGCCCTGGATGGAAGCCTAAGCGTGATGTTAGATCTCCGTTACCAATTTTTTCAGTTGTCGTGTAAAGCACCCAAAGTGCGCCGCCTAAGAAGGTCGCGACCCAGTAAATAAAGATACCAAATGGAACAGCCCACAGATAACTGATAAAGAAAGAGGATAGGGCATCTGATTTGGCATCTTCGTAGCCTTTACTACTATCAATGGTCAACTGCACATTTTGGCCATTACCGAGTTGGCCAGATACAGTTGCAACACCGTTGTTAAAAGATGAATCGTTGATTGCATTCACCTGGGTTAGGCCGGATATGTTTGGCACGGAATCGTTACTTGAAGAAATAATACCTTCAAGCTTACTTTGTGCTACTTCAACTGCGTGATTTTCAAATTGTTCAACTTCGTTGAAATACCGTGTGGTTGCGAGTGACGTCAATGTCACGAAGAACATTAAGAATATGACCCACATTTTGTCGTTGATCGACATTTTGATAAAGAGTCGATCTATGGTTCTAAACTCAACTTCTCTCATTCGTTGCTCCATTTGAGATGGTTGGGGGGAGATGGTTAAAGGTAAAGGTATATCGAAACAAAATATGCGATGGAGCGCAGCAAATAATGTAACAACTCATTGTTGGATTTCAATAAATGCGATCTTAGATCGCATATAACAGTATCCCATTCTAATAACTTGAGCTATTTAATAAAATGGCAAGTGCAAATGATTGAGTAGTGATTTCGTGAGGGGTAAACCAGTTACTTACTAATCGAAAGGTGATTGGTGACGAACGTCAGGTTGGGCGTGGGAAGGAAGAAATAACTGTAGAATCTTGTTTTGAGCTCTTATCGCAAACGTTTACTTATGATTCCTGTCATAGCTTTCTAAAACTTTACTTCTCGCTGTCATGAATGTGTCATATAAAGGCTATAAAAAGGAGTTACTGTCATCAACGAAGAAGAGATATGGCGGTAAAAATGGAAGCATGTTTGCTTCAGGAGATATAAACAAAGGAGGTCACAATGAGCGACCAATACCAAAACGATGAATGCCTAGAGATGCTTGATGCTCTTGAAATCGGTATTATCTTGTCGGACTACATTGGCTCAGAAGACGAAGCCGAATAAGTACAATTAGTACTCTCACCGCGTCACAACAGACGTTATACTAAGTTCATGTAAGACGAGCCAAAAGGCCACTCACAGCGTCTAATGAACTTTCTAGCCCACCTGCATATTGCAGACCACTGTAATAGCCATTTAATGGGAAACTTGCTTGGAGATTTCGTAAAGGGAGATCCAAGCAAGCAATATCAGACTGACATTTCCAATGGCATCAAACTTCATCGCTTTGTCGACCGTATTACCGACCACCACGCCATTGTTGAAGAGTGCAAACCGCACTTTACTGGCGTTGCACGTCGCTTTGCTCCCATCGCCCTCGATATGTTTTGGGATCACTGTTTAGCCAAGCATTGGCATTCATTTAGTGATCAATCGTTAGGTTCCTTTGTTCGTTATGCTTATCAGCAAGTGAATGAGCAAATATCGAATGATCTACCACCTCGCTTTTTATTGCTCCATAGCCGGATGTGGAGTGGGGGTTGGTTGCAGTCCTATCAAGACTTAGAAAACATCGAGTTTGCGCTTCATCGAATGTCACAAAGAACGCCGCGTATGGCTGACCTCACCACAACGTTCGAGGTTCTAGATAACGAATATGAGCAGCTGGAAGCGAAATTTGCTGCGCTTTATCAAGATGTGCTGAATCAAGCCGCTGAGCATCATCAACAGTTAATTAATTCATAACGCCTCGAGTGCTAAAGGTAGTATGACCAAAGGCGCTCTGGTAAACTCTGCGCTCCAAAAATTATGAGGTTTATCATGTCCGTTAATTTCGCTGATCTTGGCATTGAACAACAGCTGGTTGATACCCTAAGTGGTATGAATATCGTGACTCCAACGCCAGTGCAAGAAAAGTCGATTCCACACGTATTGGAAGGTAAAGATCTACTGGCTGCTGCACAAACTGGTACTGGTAAAACTGCAGCATTTGGCTTACCTATCATACAAACGGTTCAGCAACAGAAACGTAACGGAACACCACAAGCTTTGATCCTTGTGCCTACACGTGAGTTAGCGCAGCAAGTGATGGATAACCTGACGCAATACGCGACAAACACTGACCTTAAGATTGCTTGTGTTTATGGTGGTACGAGCATTGGTGTACAAAAGAGAAATCTAGAAGAAGGTGCAGATATCCTTATCGCGACGCCGGGTCGTTTGCTTGACCATTTGTTTAATGGCAATGTAAACATCTCTAAAACGGGCGTTCTTGTGCTTGATGAAGCAGACCGCATGTTAGACATGGGCTTCTGGCCAGATCTACAACGTATTCTTCGCCGTTTGCCTCAAGATAAACAAACCATGCTGTTCTCTGCTACGTTTGAAAAACGCATTAAAACTATCGCTTATAAATTGATGGATTCTCCGGTTGAAGTGGAAGTTTCACCTGCAAACACGACCGCAGAAACCGTGAAGCAAATGGTTTACCCGGTCGATAAGAAGCGTAAACGCGAACTGCTTGCTTACTTGATTGGTTCTCGAAACTGGCAGCAGGTGTTGGTATTTACAAAGACCAAGCAAGGCAGCGATGAACTGGCGAAAGAGCTTAAGTTGGATGGCATTAAAGCGGTTTCTATCAACGGTGATAAATCCCAGGGTGCGCGACAACGTGCGCTTGATGAGTTCAAAGAAGGTAAAGTGCGTGCGTTGATTGCAACCGACGTAGCAGCTCGTGGTTTAGACATTCAGCAACTTGAGCAAGTGGTTAACTTTGATATGCCATTTAAGGCGGAAGACTACGTCCATCGTATTGGTCGTACAGGTCGCGCAGGTAAATCTGGTCTTGCGGTTTCTTTGATGAGCCGTGATGAAGAGTATCTATTGCATGCTATCGAAAATCTACTCGATCAACGTTTACCACAAGAATGGTTAGAAGGGTTTGAACCAAGTCTGATCGAAGAGGTTGAACCGGAGCGTAATGGTGGTGCTCGTCGTAAGAGCCGTTCATCTGAAAAACGTAAACTAAAGGCTAAGTTAGCTATCCACAAAAACCGTGGTAAAAACCGCCGCTAGAAAAGGTGATGGGAGATATCAGTAACCCTGATTAAGCCGTCTTTGCTTCTTGGTACGCCTCAAGCGTTTGCGGCATTGCCAATAAGTAGCCTTGATACATATCGAAACCGAGTTTTTTCATTAAGTTAAGTTGATGCTCGGTTTCAATTCCTTCGATAACCGTTTTCGAGTTGATTTCCCGCGCTAGAGTAAGGGCTTGTGTTAGTTTATGGCTATCACCATTTTCGTACTGCAGCAGTAGCGATCTATCGAGTTTGATAATGTGGGGCTTGACACTCTTAGCCCGTTCTTTGGTTGACGCATTAATTCCGTAATCATCAATCGCCAGCATATAACCGCTGTGACCTAGTTTTCTCGTTGCATGGTGAAGTGTCGCTTCGCTACTTGCATCCACTTCGACGAGTTCCATCACAACTTGTTGTTTTTGAACTCCTGCTTGTTTGAGTGTTCTTTTTAGTAGGTTGTAGTAGGAGCGATCTAGAGCCAGCATTTCTGCGGCTTTTGGGAGCACGTTTAAAAACAGTTTTTTGGCGTGAAATCTGGATTGACCGAAGTTTTGAATATGGATGAGTCGACTTAAGCGTTCCACATTGAGCTGATCACTTTCGTTAACGGTGTTTGAATGAAAAAAAGCATCAGGCCTTATCATTAACCCGTCTTTATTTGAGATTCTCACTAGAGCCTCGAGACCAATGATCTTCAACTCATTCTGATATATGGGTTGAAAGACACTTCGCAAAGTAAGATGTTTGTACTTTGCAATAAACTGCCCATCTAACTGTTTATGAATGCAACTCACTAGTTGCTGTATGCTCATCATTATTACGTAAACCTAAGCCAACTTCTTATTTTAAAAGACTTTTAAGTATGAGGGTTACTTATTTTTCGCCAATAATCTTTATCTAATAGATTGTTATTACAGTTAGCAAGTGATGTCGTACGAGATGATTAGAAATGTCGAGTCGTATCAAATTTAATGGTGTCAAATGTGATAGCGACAAGATTATTTTATGAGGTTCACCACTGTAAAACCGCATACAATTGAAGGTATTTTCTTACGAGCTGTTCTTTGTTTGAGCGTCGAAGTGGATGCCCAAACTTGATATAGCAAGGGCTGATACCAAATCGTGAGTCCAGAGAGTGGGTTAATTGGGATTCACTCGTGTACAAGGTTATTCCTTGCTCTGTGTACTCATTTATTGAGTCAGGTAGCTCTCCCATCCACCAATGTAGCAACTCTCTACTTGTTTTGCTTCGGCTAATCCAATGATCACTTACCAGCAGCAACAGATCATTTGGTTGAAGAGCATAACCATATTCGCTTTGCCACTCTGTAATAGAAGACAATAAGTTTTCACGGCACGCCTTTCCCGCACTGACCAAGTGATGAGTTAACACCCATACAGTGCCAATTTCTGATGAAATTCGGTAGTGGTGAGGCTGTTCTGGGGTGTCGAGCACCTCTAGGGATTTGATCACGCTGTTATGACCAAAATGTGAAAGCGTATGTTCCATACGACGAGCAAACGCAATACCGAGGTGGTGTTCACTCATGCCCTGATTATGTACCGCTGGGTAATGCTTCTCACACAGCTTAAGACAGTCGTCTTGAAAATCATTGACGCTTTGGATAACTAAGTCGAGTAGCAAGTATATTCCCTTAACGGTTACAAATTAGGACGGCAAAAGGTTAGCATAGTCTTTTCAGGATAGACTAATTTAGATGGGCAACTTCTTGATCTAAACATCAAAATTGAGAATAGAGTTCCGCGAGATATATATGATTAAACTAGAAAGAGCACAAAAAGAAATCCTAGCTGTCGCCATTCAAGATTATATGCAAGATGAACTGAGCGTTGAGATTGGCCAGTTCGACAGTGAGTTTTTGATTGATTTCATTACGGAGAAACTAGCTCCAATCTATTACAACAAAGGGATTGAAGACGCAAAAGCAGTAATCGAACGACGCATGCTAGAAATGAGTGATGAGTTGTATGAAATAGAACAAGAAGTCCAACTCTAAGTTTCCGTTTTACAAACGGTTTTAAGTTCCTTCAAATTTTTCGAACAAGTTGTTTTAACGAGTTATATTGGTTAGATGTAAAGGATGGTAAATAATCTGTTTCACACAAGGTAAATAAGTTAATGTTGTGTTTATTGCTCAACATCAACTTAGGAACATATCTAGGAACGTGAGATGGAAACACTGGTAAAGAACTACAACCTACCTGCGCGATTTATGCATTGGCTATCAGCACTTTGTATCATCGGTTTGTTTGCTGTGGGGTTGTGGATGGTAGACCTTAGCTACTACAGCGAATGGTATCGTACGGCACCACATTATCACCGCTCTGTGGGCATTCTACTCGCAATACTCACTTTAGCGCGCATCGTATGGAAACATGTGACGGCGTCACCAAAAGTGGAAGGGAAACCTTATGAAGTGGTCGCAGCAAAAGCTGCGCATGGTGTGATGTATCTATTGCTTATCACTATCTTTATTTCAGGTTACCTCATCTCAACATCTGATGGTCGCGGTATCGAAGTATTTAATTGGTTTACGGTACCTGGTGCAGGGGAATTATTCCCTGGTCAATCAGATATTGCAGGTGAAATTCACTTCTATGCGGCTTGGGCTGTGATCCTAATGGCTGGTTTGCACGCCGCTGCTGCACTCAAACATCACATTATCGATAAAGACAACACATTAAGAAAAATGTTAGGAGCTTCAAAATGAAAAAGTCACTTTTCGCTACAGGATTAGCTATTGCAATGGCACTACCGTTTGGTGCTAATGCAGCAGATTACGTTATCGATACGAAAGGCGCTCACGCATCTATTAACTTTAAAGTTAGCCACCTAGGTTACAGCTTCATCAAAGGTCGTTTTAATACATTTTCTGGTGACTTTTCTTTTGATGAAAACAACATCTCTGACGCTAAAGTCAACGTAGTGGTTGATACAACTAGCCTTGATTCAAACCATGCTGAGCGTGACAAACATATCCGCAGCGGTGATTTTATCGATGCAGGTAAATACAGTGAAGCGACGTTCAAGAGCACAAAAGTCGTAGATAAAGGCGACGGTAAGCTGGATGTAACAGGTGACCTTACTCTTCACGGTGTGACTAAACCAATCACGATCGAAGCAGAATTTGTTGGTGCGGGTAACGACCCATGGGGTGGTGAGCGTGCGGGCTTCATTGGCCAAACTCGTTTAGAGCTTGCTGACTTTGAAATCCCAGTAATGGGTTCTTCTAGCTACGTTGATATGGAGCTGCACATTGAAGGTGTTAAGAAGTAATTTCTTAACTTTCATGACGCAAGCTTGCACTGCTTAAACTCGCATGGCTTGAACGAAGAAAGCGCTCTAAATAGAGCGCTTTTTTATTGGTGCCAACTTGTCTTGCTAGTTTTTATTGTCTTATGCAGTTTCTAGTACTTTGTCTTCAACTAGGTTTAGACGCTCGCCGTACACAGGGCGAAGAGCTTTAAGAACTTCGCAACGTGTCACTACGCCAACCATCAAACCGTTTTCTAGTACAGGAAGCACTTGAGGCTTACTTACTTTGATGCTCTTAGCTCGCTCTTCTAGAGAAAGAGAAGTAAAGCGTGTTGCCATACCCATGCTTGTTGTTGGGTAAAGTTGCTCTTTGTCGATACACAAGAACTCAACTACATCCACTAAACGGTCGTTTGCGTCAATTGCTACCACGTCGCGGCTCATCAAATCGACAACCTTCTGCTCTTGAGCTGGGATGTAATCTTGACACCAAAGCTCTACCATTACGTCGTGAGCAGAGAAGAAGCCGACTAGACGATTTTCAATGTCAACAACAGGAGCACTGATTAGATTGTTGTCTAATAGGGTATCTAGTGCAGTTGATACTGGCATTTCTACGCTCAGAGTAACTGGGCTCGGGTTCATAATCTCTTTTACAATCGATGCGTTTTTCATAGTGCGTTCCTTAACTGACGTGAGTGTTGTAGTGTTTGTAATAGATGCAACTTCTGCTGCTTTTAATTCTGGGCGACGGTAAATGCACCAGTTAGCTAAGCCAACCAATACGGCACCACCGACGATGTTGCCAAGTGTTACTGGAATTAGGTTTGCAGTGACAAAGTGACCGACATTTAAATCTGCATATTGAGAAGCCGGTACACCAACTGCAGTCCAGAATGATTCCGGTGCGAAGTTCGCGATAACGATACCTAGCGGTACCATAAACATGTTTGCTACACAGTGCTCAAAGCCGCTGCTGACGAACATTGCTACTGGTAGAATCGTCATGGCTGCTTTTGTCATTGCATTTGCAGAGCTGAATGTCAGCCAGATAGCAAGACAAACTAACAAGTTACATAAAATGCCCAGTGCAAATGCTTGAACCAATGTGTGGTGTAGCTTGTGCTGTGCGATGTTTAGTGCATTTAAACCCCATTGACCGGCATCCATTTGGTACAAGCCTGCTGCGCTTACCAATGCAAGTAGGAACATTGCACCGATGAAGTTGCCCACATAAACCTTGCCCCAAATCGACAACATCTTGCCGAATGAGATTTGTTTGTTTGCCCATGAGATGCTCGAAAGCACTGAGCTGGTAAACAACTCACCACCGCAAATAACGATGAGTATTAAACCCATACTGAATGCTAAACCACCTGCAAGACGGCTAAGACCCCAACCCGCATCCGCACTACCTGTAGTCACTGTGATGTAAAACAAGAATGCTAAACCGATGAATGCGCCTGCCATAATTGCCAAACCCAGTGTCATGCCGCTGGTTTTGTTTGCTTTACTAAGAGCAAACTTCTCAGCTTCAGCCATCATCTCTTTTGGAGAGAAATACTGGTGATTTTGAGGGCTGGTCACCGCCATAATGACTCCTTAGTCTGTGGTTCCATATGAACTCCTTGGTTAATGAACTCGAGTGTTTTGTGTACTCGAAAGTGAAGGTGTTATTGTTTTTTGTTGCGGTGTTCCCGAACCGCATATCCAGATTAAGCAGGTCAGAGCTACAGGTAAAATTGATAATATTTAGAATCCTCATCAAATTATTTGATAAGTTTTTAAAGGCAGGTAAAATGAACCTCATTGCGTATTAGCGCATGTATTTTGGGGTTGCGAGAGTATGGGGAATACTCGCCAATTAGGGAGGACACTTTGCGCTACTCACTTAAGCAATTAGCGGTTTTTGATGCAGTTGCAGATACCGGCAGTGTAAGCCAGGCCGCGGATAAACTGGCTTTGACTCAATCGGCGACGAGCATGTCGCTTGCTCAGTTGGAAAAAATGCTTGGTAGGCCTTTATTTGAAAGGCAAGGCAAGCAAATGGCTTTAACCCATTGGGGGATGTGGTTAAGACCGAAAGCAAAGCGTTTACTGCAAGATGCGCTACAAATTGAAATGGGTTTTTACGAGCAACACTTGTTGAGTGGACACATTCGATTAGGCGCGAGCCAAACACCTGCAGAACACCTAGTTCCTGACCTTATCAGTATCATTGATAATGATTTTCCTGAGATGCGTATCTCACTAGGGGTACAGAGTACGCAGGCTGTCATCGATGGTGTCTTGGATTACAAATACGATCTGGGTGTCATTGAAGGGCGCTGTGATGATAACCGTTTGCACCAAGAGATTTGGTGTCGTGACCACCTTACTGTAGTCGCAGCTTCTCACCATCCATTTGCACGTAACCCTTCGGTGAGCTTAGCTCAACTTGAACAAGCAAAATGGGTGTTGCGTGAACATGGTTCTGGTACTCGCAAGATTTTTGATAGCTCTATTCACCATCTTATTGAAGATTTGGACGTGTGGCGTGAGTATGAGCACGTACCAGTACTCAGAAGCTTGGTATCCAATGGGCAGTATCTAACCTGTCTGCCTTACCTTGATGTAGAACGCTATATTGAAGCAGGGGACTTGGTTGCGCTGAACGTACCCGATCTGAAGATGGATCGAACCTTATCGTTTATCTGGCGTGCTGATATGGCGGAAAACCCGCTTGTTGATTGTATTAAGCGAGAAGGATTAAGAATGATGAAAGGCAAACCTTCCGTTCTTTAAGTGATATCCAAAACAAAATGGTCGAATTTTGGAATTGGCTCTGCATTTTGTAGGGCCTTTTTTGTGATTTTCGCTCAATTCACTGCGTTTTTGTTATTTTCGAAATCTGTTGATTTATCGGTTGCGTCAAATTTAACGTGTAAAACATGCAACTTGATAGGGTGTTAATGAGATCTTGGTCACCGAACTCCTCGGTGGATATGCCTAGTATTGACTGCCTGATTTCAATGTATGAAGGCAGTTTTCGAACCATAACGGTACGAAACGAGCAAAGCGGGTAAGAATACCATGACCACACTTTTAGCAATTTCGATTACCACTGGCATTCTCTCTGGCGTATGGGGCTGGATCGCTATTTCCCTTGGCCTTTTATCTTGGGCGGGCTTTCTTGGCTGTACAAGCTACTTTGCATCCCCGACAAGTGGCTTGAAAGGGTTAGCAGAAAGCTTACTTACCAATATGACTGGCGTATTCTGGGCGATGGTTATCATCTATGGTTCAACATACGTGGGTTTAGAGATTATCGGTTACGTAATTACTGCTGTTGTTGCGTTCTTCATGTGTATTCAAGCTAAGCAAGCTTGGTTAGCGTACATCCCTGGTACTTTTATTGGTTCATGCGCGACTTTTGCTGCAGACGGCAATTGGCAACTTGTTGTGCCATCGCTGATCTTAGGTGGCGTATTTGGTTACTTAATGAAAGCAACAGGACTTTGGTTACATGCGAAATCAGCCGCTACTTCTTCGCTCGCTGAGCAAGTACAGTAGTGAACCCCCGATCTTATTTGTATCCGCTGTGTATTGAGACTTATCCCGTTCAATACAGTTAATCAAAATTACTGATTCTTGATACGAGCACACCAAATTGGTGTGCTTTTTTTTGCATGCTGTTTATTGATGGCTCATGACTAAGTGTTTCCGTTTGCCATCGTGACAACACGTTTAAGTGTCCAACGTAACAACACCGGGATGCACTCCATGCCTTTCTCCTCACAATGAGCCACAATGGCTAAGGCTAAATCGGGCTTAGCGTGTTTTTTCAAGACGCGATTAACGACTTTTTTAGCGGGAATAGGGTGTTCATGAGGAACTTTGATGATGTCCTTAAAGAAAATTTCAAACCCATTGTTATATAGAAAGTGTTCGATATCGCGATCTGGTAGTTCGGTTAGGCGATGGCGCTCTTGATCATGTTCTAGATGGGCTCGGACGGTATTAGCATATTTCTTACCGGCAGGATCGCCATCGGTGACAACATGCCAGTCGATTCCGAATCCCTGTGCGACTTTTATCAGTGACTTCAAACCAGATTGCGCAAATTCAACAATTTGAACGCCTTCTGCTGCTAAGTCATAACCACACTGTCGAGCGAGTTCATTGAATAGCCATACCTCTGTTTCACCTTCAACTAACAACCAGCAACGTGCAAATAGTGATCCGGCCCTATGAAAACGAATATGAAAGCCAATCCTGCGTAGCTGATCGACACTGAATCGGTTCGTGTTAAGCGATCGAGCCATAGTTCGATCTGACAAGCGAACCAAGCGACGGATAGATGCCAGCGGGACGGAACCGAGTAAACGAGCACTGTTCGTGGTTAGGATTTTTTGCATGGGCAGTAGTTGTAACAAGCCCCATGCCCTTGACAGATGAGTGGGATGTAATCGACCTTCTGGGTCTTCAATCGTCAGTATGGGTCTCGCACAACGTCTAAGGTCATTAGGCCCTTTTGCTTGAAGATAAGCGTTGAGCAACCCCATCAATAGTAAACGTGTTTGCTTGTTATTCGTTTCTCTCAAAAACTGCGATAGCCCTTTTTCAGCGGAAGGACTCGCGTAGAAAAGGCCATCACGCGGTTTTCTAGGGTTACCTTTCTTCACACTGCGGAACGCAAAGTAGTGTTCCACTAATGTTTGCATTGAGTCTAAACTACTGCGAACTTCACCTTTATTTACGTGCCCTGGCATAGCAAACAGACGTCGACAAGTGTTATCAATCCGTTTTTCTATACGTGCGTTTTTACTATCCCCATTGACATGATTTTGTTGTGGGAAGCGGCGAGAGTCACGAAGTCGAATGACTGGGTGTAAGGTCATTAACTCGACGGCTAACTTATCTGAATGATGCAGTTGTTTTGGCTCGCCATCACAATTTAAGAATGCGTATTTGGTCGTGATATTGTGCCCGTCACGAGTTGCACTTAAACGGTAATAGATGACATGTTCGTTATCTTCATTAATGCACCAGGTTGGTTTTATTCGTCGATAACGTCCTGCATTTGCCTCGTGCTTATCTTGTGCTTTGAAACAGAGGATGATTTGAAGGTGTTGAGTTTGTGGGTGCGAAATCGCATAGTCGACATGAAAGTCGGTCATTTCAAATTGATAGAGCGAACCATCAGCGGGTAAGGCGAGAGACAAGGCGTCGAGTAGGGATGATTTCCCCCACGTATTCTCACCGATTAAAGTGGTCAGTTCGTCAAAAGAGAGTGAAAGGCGTTTAATGCCTCTAAACCCAGAGATTTCGATGCGTTCTAGTCTCATCTCACTCCTCCTTGCAATTATTTGAATTATCGAGAGTTCTTTTGCTTCTCCTAAAGCATATATTAAATTGATCTAGGCAAGTTAAGCTCAGTTCACAAATTTAAGAGCATTCACGCTATGAATACAGACCGTTTAGGCGTAGAGTCACTTTCAAACTTGTACGTCTAACGTGTGTTGATCACGTAAAAATGAAATAACCAATTCTCTGTTTCATAAAATTCATGATTCTGTCATGATTCAGTTCTAATAATTAAAAGGAATGAAAAGAGAGAAGATGACAATGAATAAAAATCATAAGCCAGTCAGAATCAAATTGGCACACATCAATGACACTCATTCCTACTTTGAGCCAACGTCATTACAGCTGAAACTCAATATCGATAACGAACGAACACTAGAACCTTACGTGAGCGCTGGTGGATTTTCACGTATTGCAACGCGCGTAGAGCAGTTGCGCGACGACGCACAACGTCAAGGTCAGGGCATGTTGTTTCTTCACGCCGGCGACTGTTTCCAAGGTACGTTGTATTTTTCGTTATTCAAAGGCAAAGCAAACGCCGACTTATTAAACGCGCTAAACATCGATGCGATGGCTTTAGGCAATCATGAACTTGATATGGGTAATGAACCCGTTGCTCTGTTTTGTCAGCGTACCGACTTCCCTTTGCTTGCAGGTAACTGGGATTTATCGAATGAGTTGCCAACGAAAGATCACCGCATGGGCGATTGCGATAACGTATTGAGCTTCGATACTGGCACCCAAAGTGCGCAATATCTGGTGAAAGAGTTTCACGGAGAGAAAGTTGCCATCTTTGGTCTTTCTATCGACAAGATGAGCGACATTGCCAACCCAGATGCTGATACGCCGTTCATGTCTGCTATCGAAACGGCAAGACATACTGTTGAACAAATTCATCAGGCGGGAATTAAAAACATCATCCTTTTGAGTCACTTAGGTTATGAAGGGGATTTAGAGCTCGCAGCGCAAGTGGATGGCATTGGTATTATAGTGGGAGGCCATAGCCATAGGTTACAAGGTAACTTTACCGCAATCGGTTTGGGCGAAGATGACCCATACGGTGTCAAAGTGAATGATACTTATGTTGTCCAAGCTGGTTATCACGCATTAACCATGGGTCACTGTGTGCTTGAGTTTGATGAAAACGGTAAAGCGACCATGTTAAGTGGTCAAAATGAGCTATTGCTGGGACGTCGCATTTTTTGGGACTCAACGCTTAACGAGCAGTTAGACCAAGGTGTGTTTGAAGAGGCGTGTGATTTTATCCACGGTCAACCAAACGTGGTTGTCTGCAAAAAGCATCCAGAGACACAAGCGATCTTAAGTGATAAATACATACCTAGAGTGCGTAAACTTCAATCACAAGTGATTGCCAACGTAACTGAGAAGAAACGTCATGTTCGGATTCCTGATGAATTTGGCGGAAGTGAACTTGCTCCAGCAGTCGCACATTCTTTTTTGTACGCGCTAAACAAGCGGGGACATAAAGTTCAGTTCGCTATTCATAACGCGGGAGGAGTGCGTACATCTCTCAACCCGGGAAATATTACCGTGGCAGATGTTGCCGGACGATTGTTGCCATTTGCCGTTCCAATCGGTTGTTATGAGGTGCAAGGAAAAGCCGTTCGCTTGGCATTGGAAGGCGCAATCAATAACGCCCTGAATAACGGTGTCGAAGGAACGGGTTCAGGTAGCTACCCTTATACGCATAACTTAAACTTTGAATACCAAGCAGAGGCACCGAAGGGGCAACGCGTAAAAAGCCTGGAGGTTTTCGATGGTAGTCGTTGGTGTGAAATGGAAGATGAGTCTTGGTATTGTGGCGCTTCTTCTGCATACACCATGAAGGGTAAAGAGGGCTATGAAGCGTTGCTCGATATGAAGGGCGAAGGTTTTATTAGCAATCTTTCCATGGCAGATTGCTTTATCGAATTACTGACGGACCAACCGAACTGTTTGAACCAAAGTCACAAACTTTACTCCCAGAGAAACCAATGACGTAAATTGGTATCTTTTTTGCTCAAGTGTTATTGCACATGCGAGTAAGAGGAAGAGAGTATGTGGAATAGCGATTGGGCTGATGCAGCGGTTGTTGTTGCGTGGGTTACTGTTTGGTCAACACTGGTTTACTTTGTACCACTAACGGGTTTATAAAGACCAAGCATTCCGAAAATTAGGAGCACATATGTGCTCCTTTTTTACGTTTGAACCTTTTAGAATTCATGCTGTTGATAAATTGTTATCAACAAAATACTGTATTTTTATCGATAACGATTTTTTGTTGGAGATCCCTCCGAGCAGGCGTATTATGGCGGTGTTTGGGGAGTAGTTAGCGCAAGTTTATTTATCGTCATCTCGTTAAGCATCAGCTTATCCGGTAAATAAAGGTGTCACCTGATTCGTCACGTGATCACTTCAACGAGACCAACGCATTCATTGATTAGCAGACACATGGGTAATGTGACTGCTGGTTTGTATTGTTTGCGGAAGGTCAGCCCGAATTATGTCCTTCCGCATGGGAGGAAGCATGTCTCTTATCGAAAATACCACCCAATTAACCCAGTCTGTTCCACTGCAAGAATCACTGACAATGTACGGTGTGTTCGGTCTATTTACCTTGGTTTTAGTCGCACTTGATATCTATCAGACTCGTGGCGGCGTGATTACCATGAAAAAGGCAATTGGCTGGAGTGTCTTTTGGTTCTTACTAGCGTTTGTCTTTGCAGGCTCTATCTATTTCTTCTGGGATTATTACGCGCCACACAGCGTGTATGGTCACGAGAAAGCAACGATATCATTCTTAACAGGTTACTTACTTGAGAAGTCATTAAGCGTTGATAACTTATTTGTGTTTGCGATTATCTTTGCGCAATACAAGGTGCCAGAGCATTTGCGTCCACGTGCTCTATTATGGGGCGTGATTGGTGCACTTGTACTACGTGCGATTATGATCGGAGTTGGTGCTCAGTTACTTGCACAATACCATTGGGTACTTTACCTATTCGCAGCGTTCTTAATTTGGACTGGTATTAAACTAGCGCGAGATAAAGGCGAAGAAGAAGAGATTAACCCGTACCCAGAGCAGTTCATTCGCAAATTTTTACCAGTGACAGATGAGTATCAAGGAAACCACTTGCTGCTGAAACAAGCGGGTAAGTGGGTCGCGACGCCGATGCTGATCGTTGTTGGTGTGATTGCGGTCATGGACGTAATGTTTGCTTTGGATTCGATCCCAGCAATTTTTGCAGTTACACGCGAACCGTTCTTAGTATTGGCTGCTAACGTATTTGCTCTGCTTGGTTTACGTTCTCTGTACTTTGTACTTCAAGCAATGTTGGACAAGTTTGTGTACCTAAAACCAGCTCTATCTGTAATCATGATGTTCATTGGTACGAAAATGCTCTTGGTGGGCACACAATACGAAATTCCAACTGTTTGGTCACTTACGTTCTTGGTGACGGTAATGACAACTGCAGTTATTGCTTCTATCTATAAGAACAAAACAACCAATACAGTTAGCGTTAAAATTACTAATCAAAATCCATAGTAATTTTGTAAAATCCTAAACATTAGGAATAATTGTTAGTTAAAATAATGTTACTAAATAGCTTGGGTTTACAGGCGTAAATCCAAGTTATTCAACAATAGATGCGTTAATCTGCATAAGTATGCATTTAGTTGAGTTTTGTATTTCAATGATTTGTAATGAGTTTGTTTTATAAGAAAAACTAATCTGAATTACCAAATTTTGTCATTTTTTGCTCAGAGAAAACATGACTAATATACAAACAACGAAACAAATTACTGCTTTTAAAGAGAGGCAATCATGGCACAAGCAATGCAAATGACAAATGTAGCTTTACCAACCTCTATGGATAAGAAGACCTACTCGGTTAACTTCAAAGGATTGATTGCTCACCTATTAGACATTCTTTTCGTAGATAACTCTGCACCGCGCAGTTACTACGCAGAAGACTTGTCTTCTCATATTCAGAAAGACATCGGTATGTACCGTTAATCTGACTGGAAAGCGAATTGAAAATGCCGGCTTCATCGCCGGCATTTTTGTATCTGAAATCTACACTTCCACTAAGGAATAGTGCGGACTAGCTTTGTATTTAAACGGAACTTTTCCAATCTGACAGAGCTTTGATGTGCTCTGGCCCTATGCCGCAGCATCCACCTATAATGGTTGCCCCTTGTTGGTGCCATTCTTGCGCAAAAGTTAAGTATTCCTCTGGTGATAGTTCTCGCATTGATTGTAATGCGCTGTTCGCTTCGTGGTTAGATTTGATAGCGGTGAAGTTGTTCGCGTACACTCCAATTTCAATATCGAGCATGTGTTGGTCTAAAACCGCCTTGGTGTCACTGACAGCTTTTGCCATCACTTCAGGTACCGAGCAGTTAAAGTAAATGGTGATGGCATTTTTTGTGCGCCCACTTTGTGCCAGACATTCAATGGCTTGAATAACGGTTTCCCCAGAGCGTAACAACGCGGTTTCTAATGAGTCATCATTAAGAGAAAAGGCGTACGCAGTAGGTTTGACACTGTTTTCGAAGACTTTTTGTAAGCACTTTAGCTCTTCTAGGCTGCAGATGGTCTCTGCTAACCAAAGGTCAACATAATCTTCTTGAGCTTCATACAAAGTACGGAAAATGACTTCGCCTTGTTTAGGTTCGAAAAGGTCAGGGCGATAGCTACCAAATGCAGGCGGTATGCAGCCCGCTACTCGAACAGGTTTTGGCGACTTGTCTGCACATTCACGCGCAATTTGCGCGGCAAAGCGTGCTAGTTCACTACCTTGTTGCTCGTAAAGCGCTTGCCCAAGGTGGAATGGCACGCAGGCATAACTGTTCGCGATGATGATTTCAGCGCCAGCTTGAATGAAGTTATTGTGCGCTTGGTAAACGAATTCTGGCGATTCAATTAGAGCTTGTGCGCTCCAAAGCGGTTGAGAGAATGGGGCGCCCATGCGTTTTAGTTCACGTCCCATGCCGCCATCAAGGATGGTTAACTTCTTCATACTACAATCCATCTTATTTTTTCCTTCTCGAACATTAATCGAAAATGGATGAGATCGAAAGCAACCAATTTAGGAGATTACGCGGGAAGGAAGAAAGACAGGGGAAAGAAGGAACACAGAAACGAAAACGGGGTTCCGATTGGAACCCCGTCAAACAAAGTAATGTTGAGATTACTTCTTACGGCAGTATTCTGCGATCACGTACATTGACTGACCGCCGTTTGCCTTACCTGAAACAAGTTTAGGGTCGTCACCAAGGCTGATACCACGAATAACAGTACCTTGTTTGATTACTTGGTTAGTACCTTTAACTGGTAGGTCTTTGATTACTGTTACGTCGTCACCTTTCTTAAGTTCAGTGCCGTTGCAGTCAACAGTTTTGTCGTCAGCAGACATACCTTTCATAGCCCAGTTCATTTGCTCTTCTTCCATGTACATCATGTCAAGAGCATCTTGAGCCCAGCTTTCTGTGTTTAGGCGAGTAAGTTGGCGCCATGCAGTTACTTGTACTGCTGGAACCTGACTCCACATGCTGTCGTTTAGGCAGCGCCAGTGGTTAATGTCTTTAGGATCTTCGATCTCACCATGGCACTTATCACAAACCATGATAGCTGTATCAACTGTTACGTTACCGTGTGGTGGTACCGCGTAAGCAGTTAGTTGAGATTCAGAAGAACAAAGTTCACATTTTGACTCGCAGCGAGCAAGCAGAGTAGCTTCGATAGACATAAGGACTCACCTTAGTAATGTTTTTTGGGTGGCGGTATTATCCACTTTATCCTGAGAAATAAAAGGGTGTTAGAGAATTAAAGGCGAGATTTTACAATATTCCAACCTGAAAGGAGCGAAGATGTAAAATATTGGCTAAACAAATAATAAATAGAATATAGATAATGGTGCTAATTGTTTTAAGTGATGAATTAATCGTATTGAAAAACCACAAAACAGAGAGGAAAACGCCTCCCAATCTCTCAGGAGGCGAGAGGTTTAGCGTTCTATTATTTGTACTATCTCATCTTTCGAAATACTCATTTCTTTGCCATCTACATCCTCATACTCATACATCCCAGTTTCTTCATTTAAATCTGGTTTTCCGTATGAGGTGATCATTTTCCCTTCACCTGTAGACATGAGATATTGGCTACTACCACAAGCCACTAAAAGAACAGCTGTCACTATAACGGCTAAAGCTCGCATAGAAGTTTCCTTGTGTTAGGTTGGTGAACTACGATAACTATTCAAATATAGCAGAGGCTTTGAAAAGGGCTGCTTGTTGAAAGAAATAAAAACGCCCAGCCAAAAGACTGGGCGCTTAATACTCATTAATGACGCTCTATTTTAGTACTGTTGTATTCGTAACAGTGGATAGAGAGTTGTCTTTAATGAAGTCAGCATTTTGAGCCTGCATTTCAAAGTAGTACGGTTGTTCTATCGTCGTTAGCGGCACAGCAAAGGTACTGTGTTTACCATCGCTACCAAACTGAACGAAGCTCGCCCCGCCGACAACGCTTGTATCTGATGCATTGACCACTTTCAGCCCTAACTTCGCTGCGAGTGGTTGAGTACCAGCAAAAGGAGCGCCAGGGACGCTGTTTGGTACGGTGTCATCACCTTCGACTTGAGCCATGTAGAATGGCGTTGATAAGGTACCATTTGCAGTTAGATCACTAACATTACTAAACGGGTCAACGGTATCTAAAGCGGTCTGTGCTGCATAGATAAATGAATTAAAACCAGCACCTAAAGCTGCGAGCTGTTCCGGGGAAGCTACCGATTCAAATGTCTCATAACAGGCTTTGTCTTCAATATCTGCACAACTTGCGTCTGCATAGCTACGATAGTCAGCTGATGCAGCATACGCTAAGTTATGTTTGATTTGTGGACCATAGCTTGCCGAACCAAGTAGCAAATTGCCAATTTGTCCGCCAGAATTAAATAGTGACGCGGAGCTAAATTTATACAGAGCATCAGCTTGGTCTGAGCCCAGCGTATTGTTTGCAGCAGCGACGGTAGACGCACCAACAATGCCACCAAGTGAGTGACCTAGCATCTTCACTTGCGAGCCCGCTAGAGGGTTAAAACCTTGAAGAGGGCCGCCGACGAATAACCCACCTTGTGCAGATACAACTAAGCTAGCTCGAAGGCCAAGTACGTCAAGAATACTTTGACGAAGGTTGTCACGTGCTACCGCAAGGTTAGACAGGTTTAGGTAAGCCAGTACATCCGCATTTGCTGAACGCTGGTCGTCTAGGCTACGAGTACCGTGGATTGGCAGGTCAATGGCGATAACGGCAACACCTTCTTTGACCATGTTGAACGCAAAGCCATACGCGTTCTCTTTTGCTGAAGTAATACCGTGCTGATAGATAACAACGTCTTTTGCCACTGAATCCGCAGGAGTGAATAGTAACACTTCAACATCTTCGACTGACTTAACCTGTGGTACTGGTGAATAACGCGTAATAAGGCGCTCTTCATCCAACTGCTGACCGTTAGAAAGGTGTAGCTCGGTACCAACAAGCTTGAGCTGTTCATTCACATCAGTAGCAAGTTTAGTCGGGTCAATACCAAATTCTAACAGCGACGCAAGAATGGCTGGGTCTTCAATAGAGCCACTTACTTTAGCCAAACTTGGCATTGCCGATTCCATCGGCTGCATGTTCCAGTTTGCACCTTGCTCTAGATAGTGAGGCAGGCGGACCACGCCTTGAGTAACATTGACGTTAGCGCCAGACATTGCATACAACCCTTTAATCGCCTGTTTTAATTCAGGAGAAGAAGAGAAGTATTTATCGAAATCCTCGTCGTTATCAAATGCAGTAACAAAATCTTGAGTTTGCCCCAGAGATAGTGTGTAAGCGGTCGACAGTTCAATCCCCGTTTCCGCTGGATCGTTTTTATACAGGGCGTTAAGTGTGTTTGCACCAGTAGCGAAGCCTGTTGCCGTTACGCCTTTTACTGCTGCAAGCGTGTCCCCAACAGATTGAGTGCTAAACCATGAAGAGTAAACGATATCGGCAGGATTAACGTTCGCTAAGCCAGCTTGAGTGGCTATACCAAAGATACCCTCAATGCCAGTTGTTGCCGCTTGTACAAGTGCAAGATCACCCGTTTCGTACTTAACTTCTTTAGACTTGGCGACCGCGTAGCTAGAAGAGGTGCCGATAGGATCTCCGTTTACATCATTGACTTCTTGTGTCACCGCGAATACATACTCGCTTGATTCGTCAAGAGCATCTGCAAACTGAATATATAGAGAGTTACCATTTGCTTGAACGACAAAGTCTTGATTGATGGTCAAGACTTCAGAGATAGGGTTTGAAGCGCCGTCCCAGTCAGTCAGGCGTTGATTAATTTTAATCACGCTAACACCAGATGCTAGCGTACCTGTAGCAAAACCTTCGCCCTTGAAGTTTAGCACGATAGGCATAGTGGTTGACCAACCATCCATCGTATTCATTGCAGCGCGAGGATTTGTTAGCTGATCATCGCCATCAGTAGGGATCGCAAGTGTACCGTCGCTTGAGTCCATTAGTAGGAATGACGGGGCAGGGACATCTGCGTTTGCTCCTTGAAGGGTAAAGCTAATTTCGGTGTTTCGATCCAACAGCGCTTGCACTGCAGGTTCAAATGTAACGGTTTCAGACGTGCCTGAACTTGATGTGTTATCACCACAACCAGCAAGAAGGATTGCAGAACAAAGCAGTGATAGTTTGAATGTGTGTTTCATTGGTTTACTCCGTTATCCCATTACTTGAAGGTGTAGTTCATCTGTACTGCACTGATGTATGCACTACCTTCTGAGTCGAACGTAATTTCTTGATCTGCAGCATTGGTTTCTTTGAAAGAACCAGACTTACTTTTCACGTAGGCAAAGCCTGCATCAAATGTCAGATTTTCTTTCATTGCGTAAGTCACACCTGCGCTGTACCAAAAACGATCGCTATCAGGGATACTCAGTGTTGCTTTACCTGCTTGCTCGTCAAATGCGATACCTGCGCGCAATGTCCATTCAGAGTTTAAAGTGTATGTGCCACCAAATGAGTAACGGTTGTTGTCTTCGTATTTCTCTGGTTTGTAGAAGCATTGACCAGCAACACCATCGTTACATTGCGGGCTTGTTGCTTTTAGCTCCTCGAAGGTGCTCCAGTCAGTCTGTTGCCATCCGTAATGGATAGCCCACTGATCAGTAAGTTGGTGGAATGCAGACAGTTCGATGATAGAAGGAAGAGAGATTTGTAAACGGCCATCGACTTTTGACGCATTAGCGATGCCAGAGTCATAGCTGCTGAATTCACCTTCATCGAAGTCTAAATCCACTTTGGAACGGTAACCGAATCCAAAACGGTTGTTTTCATTCAATTCGTAAAGGGCACCAATGTTCCAACCGAAAGCGAAAGTATCGCCTTCCATGCCGATTAGGTTGTCAGATTTTTTGCTTCCTGGGCCAAATAACGGTGCCAATGAGCCTTTGTGGCGAGTAAGCTCTGCATGTGCGTAAACAATGTTAATACCACCACCAACGCTAAACTGTTCGTTGATGCGGTAAGCAATATTCGGGTTAATGTTGACTGAAAGAAGGGAAGTATCACCCGCCATGTCACCAGCAGAAATGTCATCTGGGTAATCGGTCGCGACACCGTAGGTGGTGAACATGCCAATACCCCAAGCCCATTTGTCGTTGATTGGGCTGATGTAGTAGCCAGCCGGAACGATTTGTAGTGGGGCAACGTCGTTAGCGTGTTCTTTATGGAAAGTGTCATAGACGTTAACTTCAGGATCGACGACAGATAGCGCGCCTGAAAATTGAGCTTCTTTAAAAAGTGTCATCGCAGCTGGGTTGCGTGCTAATACGCTCGCATTGTCGGCTACTGCGCCTTCACCTGAAAATGCTCTACCAAGACCAGAAGCCGAGTGTTCGGCCACCTGAAAGCCCGCAGACTGGGCATTACACGCAAACAATATTGAAATTGTAAGCAGAGAGCAGTGCTTCTTGTTCATCCTTGACCCTCCTAGGGTGTCATTATATTAGACCGAAGTCTTTGTATTTGTTGTGTGCCTTTTACACCAGTTGCTGTCGGTTCGATTTACAACTGCAATGTAAATATAATGTTAATTGTATGTTTATTAACTTGTCAAAGATCAGACGTATATTGCGTTTTAAATTTGATGCATAGGTCAAACCGCAATTAATAAGGCCATGTATTATGGTGATATTTTTGTAAAGAATGGTATGACCAGAGTTGTTTTGTAAATCTTATGATTAAAAGCTAATCAAATACGTGTTGTTAACATGCTTTTCGTTCGATGCCATTGCAGGCATAATTCGCACTTTGTGTTTATCGCATTGGAAATCGCGTTGGAATTACTACACATTGAATTTTTAGGAAAGTCGCTCAGGCTTGAAGGCTCAATGGCGGGTTGGCAACAACTGTTTTGGGATAACACCTTAGTGTCGCAGATTGCTGCGAGCGATGATGACTCAGGCAAGACACAGCATGAGTTCAAGCTCACTGCTGGAGAGGATGTTTTACATTGCCAATTGAGCTGTGAACTAAACTGGCAACCATTTGATTTTAAGTATCAAGCGACAGTGAATGACTCACTGGTTATCGAAGGGGCTCGTGACGAAAAAGACATCGAACGTCAAGTACCAGTTGAACCGCCACCGACAGAAAAGCGTTTTAGTCTAATTGGTATTGTGTCGCTCGGCATGAAAGCATTGAAAAGCGCGAAAGTCATTAAGGTGGCGTTAGCCTCTGCAAGCCTTGCGGCATACTCATGGCTGTTTTCGATTGAGTTCGCCCTTGCATTGGTGGCGTGTTTGGTTTTTCACGAATATGGCCATATCCGAGCAATGAAGTACTTTGGTATGAAGACCAAAGGTATCTATCTCATCCCATTTTTAGGTGGCTTAGCGCTAAGCGATGAAAAGATAAACACACGTTGGCAAGATGTGGTTATCTCCATCATGGGACCGTTCTTTGGGTTAGTCCTCAGCATTCTATTCACGGTCTTGTATTGGATGACAGGGGAGATGATCTTTGCGGGCCTTGCTGTGTTTAACGCCTTGTTAAACCTCTTCAACTTGCTGCCGATCTTGCCATTAGATGGCGGACATGTTCTTAAAAGTATCACCTTTTCAATGAATACATGGATTGGTTTGGCAGGGAGTATTGTCACGGCGTTGCTTGGCATCTACATCAGTTACACCTTCGGCTTAACGTTGCTTGGTTTCTTGCTATTGATGGGGATGTTAGAGGTGGGAATGGAATGGCGAACTCGACACCACAGTCATTTGCTGCCATTAACGCGATATGGGCAACTGTTCTCGTTTGCTTGGTACTTGGTTTCTGTCGGTGGCTTTATTGCCATCATTTGGTACTTTGCTGGGTTAGGAGACAGCTTGTTAAGCTTGCCTTTGCAGATCTTAGCTACGTAGACGCATTAAGTAAAAACACAGACGAATAAAAAGAGCTCCGAAATGGAGCTCTTATTGTTTGCAATTTAAGGACAGTTCTTAACTAGAGTGCCTTGAGTTTTGAATCAACCACACTTAGGAGCTTTAACGTTAGACGCTGGCAGTGTTTTAATGGTTGCTTGTAGATCTCTAATACGAGTGCTGTGCGATGGGTGGGTTGAGAAAAACTCTGGTGGTTGAGCCCCACCTGCAACGCTCATGTTTTTCCAAAGATCGACACTTTGGTTAGGATCGAAGCCAGCTTTTGCCATAAATCCAAGGCCAACAATATCGGCTTCAGATTCTTGCGTTCGTCCATAAGGAAGAATCACACCGTATTGAACACCCACACCAAGCGCCGCCATCGTCATCTGCTGGTATTGCTTGTATTCAGACGCACCGATTGCAACATTAGCAAGTGATAGCCCTGCATTGGCTAACTGGCTTTGAGACAAACGCTCGTTACTGTGATCAGCCAAAACGTGTGCGACTTCATGGCCGATGACCGTTGCAAGTTGATCTTGGTTTTTCGCCACTTTCAGTAAGCCGGTATAAACACCAATTTTACCTCCGGGTAAAGCAAAGGCGTTTACCTGAGGACTGTCAAACACGACCACTTCCCACTCTTTGAAGCCTGCTTGAGGCGGAATCGTGTTGGTGATTTGTTTCGCAACACATTGAACGTAGGCATTGGTCTTTTTGTCTTTACTGATTGGTATCTCTTTCTTCATTTGGTCGAATGACTTTGCGCCGAGCGATGACATCTCTTGGTCGGAAAACATCAAAATTTGGTTACGGCCAGTGGGCGAAGAGCTACACGCTGTTAGACCTGCAACGGTCAAAAGTACTGAGGCTTTAATCCATGTTCTCATAGCGGGGTCCATATAAATATTTTTTGTTTTGTACCAATAGTATAACGCTTAGTAAAGAAACGTTAAGTCATTATGTTGATCACGTTGAGACTTGCGTTTGACCTTGAAGTCGCGATGCGATCAGGACTATGCTAGGCGCACTTTTCATAGATAAACCGTCCAGTGCGATACGGGACGAGATAAGAGCGAAAAATGAGTATTTGGAAAAAGCCAATTAACTTAGACATTCTTAACGCCACCTCAAAAAATACCATGATGGAGCATCTACAAGTCGTCTATACCGATTTTACGGATGACTCGCTTACTGCGACTATGCCTGTTTGTAGTTTTACTCATCAGCCTCTTGGCATGCTTCACGGTGGTGCGTCTGTAGTATTGGCTGAAACGTTAGGTTCGCTTGCCGCAAACTTTAGCGTAGGTGAGGGCAGTTACTGTGTTGGTTTAGACATCAATGCAAACCATGTTCGAGCTATGCGGAGTGGACATGTTATTGGTACTGCAAAGCCCGTCCACCTTGGTGTTTCAACTCAGGTATGGCAAATTGAAATCACCGATGAACGTGGTCGATTAGTCTGCACCAGTAGATTAACAATTGCTGTTAAACACCAGAAAGAAAAGTCAGTGTAAGAGAGAAGACAGCGAAGATGGTTATAGAATTTTCTCTTGGAAAAATTATCGCAACGCAGCGAGAAATCGTCATTAAACTGAGCGGTAATGGAATGGTTACAATGCAAGCTCAAACCGATGCTATTCAATTACTTGGTCGCGGTGCAAACGTTGTATTGGCACATGGAGCGGAAAGTAAATGGTCGATCAAACTCGACGCTGAAGATCAATTACGCCAACTGGCGCAAGAAATTGGCATCGACATTCAATAATTTGCACGTCTGAGTTTGCACTTTTTGCAAAAAATGAGGAAACTTAGTTTATCGTTATGAAAACTAAAATTTCCTCTTTATGAGTAGCCCTCGTTTACGTGTTCAGTTCGAAACACTGTTTGAAAAATTCTCTGGTAATGACACGGAAGTTCAACTCGAAGAAATTACCGACGCGCTTTTCTGTACTCGCCGAAATGCTCGAATCGTCCTCAATAAATTAGAGGAAGAAGGGTGGATTGAGTGGCATCCTGCCGCTGGTCGAGGCAAGCTCTCTACACTCATTTTTAAACGTAATCGCAGTGATGTTAGCGAGAACCTTGCACGCCGTTACTTAGATGAAGGCAAGATTGGTCAAGCGTTGGAAGCGTTAGATAATGACGCTGCCAAGCTTACCCAAGTTATTCAAGGTTACCTTGGCCTCCAACATCGTCAAGGCGAGCAAGTGGTACGTTTGCCGTATTACCGACCACTCGCTATGTTAAATCCGCAAAAGCCGATGCGTCGGTCTGAGCAGCATATTGCCCGCCAGGTATTCAGTGGTTTAACCAAGCTTGATGACAACGAACAACTTCAGCCTGACTTAGCGCATTATTGGGAGGCGCTGTCTGATACTCACTGGCGTTTTTATCTCCGCCGTGGTGTACGTTTTCATAATGGTGAATTGCTCTCTACTGACTGCGTCATTGAAAGCATCAGTGCATTAAGTGAACTGAACCTTTTCTCTCATATCGAAAAAGTGATTTCCCCTGAGCCTTGGACGGTGGATATCCATCTGGTTCGCCCAGATAAGTACTTGCCGCTCGCGCTGAGTGAATCACAGGCGAAAGTACTGTTATCCAAAACCCTTCGATCAGAGGAGTTTGATAGAAAACCCGTGGGCACCGGGCCATTTCAAGTGAAAGTGAACGATGACAAACGTTTAATCCTAACGGCGTTCGATGGCTATTTTGGATTACGTCCGTTACTTGACCAAGTGGAGGTGTGGGTCATCGATGAGGCGTATTCGTCGATGGTGTACCCAAGCTTAACCAAGCCGCAAATGGATAAACAAGCTTCTACCGACGAAGTCGAGCTCGATCCTGGGTGTACTTTCTTACTACTGAATAAAAATACAGGTATCGCTAAAGATCCGCGATGGGCTGAATTTCTAAGCCAAACGTTAAACAGTTACCAAGTATACGCTCATGTGCCTCAAGACAAAGTCATCGAACTGGGGGTACTTCAAGCCTTTGGTCTGAAACCAGGCTGGATTGACCTCAGACCAACTTCAATGGGTGAGGTACCTCAAAAAGACAAGGCCATTTGCGTGGCCTACCAAAAGAAACATCCGATGTTCCCTGTTATTGCAAAAGCAATCAAAGCCTTACTTAAACCCTATGGGGTTGACGTTGAGTTCATCCGATATGATACGCAGCCACCGTCACCAGAGGCAGTGGATGTTTGGATTAAAGCTATGGGTATAGCGACTAACCGTAACGATGCTTTAGCAGGTTGGTTATTGGATTATAGCGACATCGACAAGTTTAGTGTTGGTTACGATTTCTCCCGCTGGGCGGGGCTGGTGGACCAATGGCGAGCTGGTCAACACAGTGATTTTCCAGCTCGTGAGTTAGGTAGACAACTCGTGAAGAGTTGCCAAGTTATTCCTATGTTCCACTGTTGGCTAGGGGTAAATAAAGATCACAGTGGTGCGCTACAAAACGCTAAGTGTAATGCCCTTGGATGGTTTGATTTCAGCAACGTATGGGTAAAACCAAAAATAGAGAAAGATGGCGAAACCAAATAAAAAGCAACCAACTAAGACGGTTGAGATATATTGCGCGAAATGTAAAACACAGTTGTTTAAATATCGTAAAGGTGGCAAAGGCGCGCTGGTGAAATGCTTCAAAGAACGCATTGTTGAAGACTTCACCAATACACCTTGCATTTGCCCAGGTTGTGAACAAGAGTTTGCAAGAGATATGTTAGTACGAGGAACACCTGCCTACAAAATGATTGGTGGCAAGGTAACGATGAAATAAGAGTCAGTTATGAGCGAACAACATGAATACTGTATGGTACTGAGCACTGCTGGTTCAGAACAGAATCGAGACGAAATCATTAAAGGTTTGTTAGGAGGACAGCTTGCTGCGTGCATTCAAACCATGGCGATTGAAAGTCACTACGTTTGGAAAGGTGAGGTGTGCAGCGACAACGAATGGTTGTTGATCATCAAGACGCGAAAAGATCTTTACGCGTTAGTTGAGGACAAAATAAAAGACCTGCACGAATATGAAGTGGCTCAAATCGTACAGGTTCCAATAGTAGAAGGCTTTAACCCTTATCTAGAATGGCTTCGCCAATCGACGTTGAGTTGTCAGTAAAAACAGTGACACTATTGCACCCATTGTGTCACACAGCATGTCTTTCTGGGCATCCCAAATATCACCTTGTGATCCTAGGAAGGCAATACCCTCATCACCACCAGCGATTGCTGCATACCACCACTCAATGATTTCGTAGCCAGCTGCGAGTGACATAATCGCAAACAACGCAAACCAAGATGCAAAACTAGCGTTGATCTTTTTCTTATTAATCAGATACTCAGCAATAGGGTAGGCATACAAGCCGATAGAGAAGTGTGCAACACGGTCAAAGTTATTACGTTCAGAGCCAATTAAGTTATTAAACCAATCGAATGGGACTTCCGCGAAGGTATATTTGGCACCAATCGTGTGAAGGCAAAGCCAAATAAACATCAGCACATAAGCGGTGTTACTAAACTGGTAACGGATAGAAAGAGCCCAAATAGCGATAAGAATACCGATGGCTGGAACGATTTCCGCAAACCAAACCGCGCGAGAGCTTGGTTCTAGGGCAGAGAACAAGAAAACGATAGCGTAGAAAATGGTCAAACCCAACAGGGTGGAAGTACTTTTCATACAGAAATTGATCCTTCAATTGAATACTGAGTCTATGATTACACTTAATTGTACAGTGTGCAATTAATAATTTTAACAGCGAGATGATTACTTTTTATGTTGATATATTGGCAAGCTGCTCAACAATAAAACGTTTGCGCGTAAACATTTCATTAAAGTTTGATTTACAACATACCCATCCATAGAATTCACCGTTCAGTCTAATAAAAAAAGAAGTTAAGTCATGAAACTGGAAACTGTCGATTATCTTGCTGACGATGCTGCTCAACAGTTCGTCACCTCACTGCGCGAAACGGGCTTTGGTGTACTTAAAAACCACCCAATCCCTCAAGAGCTAGTTGAGTCTATTTACAAAAATTGGTACGAGTTTTTTTGCTCAGAGCAAAAGAACGATTTCCACTTCAATGTTGAAACACAAGATGGATATTTTCCTCCATCAGTTTCTGAAGTCGCTAAAGGTCATTCCGTAAAAGACATCAAAGAGTACTTCCATGTGTACCCTTGGGGTCAGATGCCTGAGCAATTAAAAGAAGAAATCTTAGAGTACTATGAGCGTGCAAATGCATTTGCTCAAGAGCTGCTTGGTTGGGTAGAAGAATACGCACCAAAAGAGGTGCAAGAGAAGTTTTCTATCGCACTGTCTGAAATGATCAACAACAGTGACAAGACGCTTCTACGTGTGTTGCATTACCCACCAATGACAGGTGAAGAAGAGCCAGGCGCTATTCGCGCAGCAGCGCATGAAGATATTAACTTATTAACGGTTTTGCCTGCTGCAAATGAGCCGGGATTACAGGTGATGAGTAAAGAAGGTGACTGGTTAGACGTGCCATGTGACTTTGGTAATCTGATCATTAACATCGGTGACATGCTGCAAGAGGCGTCGGGTGGTTACTTCCCATCAACGACGCATCGCGTGATCAACCCAACTGGTGGCCGCCAAGAGAATTCTCGTATTTCTCTGCCGTTATTCCTCCACCCTAAACCAGATACAGTTCTTTCTGAGCGTTACACTGCGCACAGTTACCTGATGGAACGTTTACGAGAGTTAGGCGTTATTTAACCTAACGAGATCTTGCTTCAAAAGGCTGACAGTATATTACTGTCAGCCTTTTTGTATTTATGGTACAAATTGACTAGCTTTAATAACAGGTACTTAAAACGGTTAGGGGATTCATGGACGAGCAATGTAACGTTTGCCAAAACAGCCAGCAATACATGGAAAACCCATTGTTATGGCCCATTCTAGAAATTCTCAAAAAGCAACCTTCGGACTGGAAGGTCCATACACTAGCACAGGAACTTAGTGAGCGCAGTTACATTCCTCAATTGGATTCATCTCCAGACAAAGATTTGTTTAAACGTAACTTCTTACTGATGAACGCGCTTTATCAGCTACAAGAAACGTTATACCCCGATGGCTGGTTGCAAGTTGAAGCAATGAATATTGTCCTGATGTCGGCCATTGAAGCCTCTCGTCACAGTATCGATACCAACGATCCTCTCAGAGAGTATTACCTTGATTGGAAAAATTACGAAGCTAATGAAGGTGAGGTACGCAGGCTGCTTAATGAATTCTGGAGTCGATACCAACGTTATATAGGTGGAAGCTCATCTTCTGATTTAGACCGCGCCAAGGCGCTGAGTTTATTTGAGTTAAGTGCAGATGCTACTAAAGTAGAAATACGAAAGCAGTGGCGCAAACTCGCACTACGTTGGCATCCAGACAGAGATAATGGGGATTCAGAGCGCTTTCGGGTTTTATGCGATGCATGGAATGTTTTACGTAACGGATGATAGTTTTCATGTTACGACGTAACAAGTTGAGCTTATTTGTGATACTCCCCAATCTACTTCAAACAAAAAAGGCAGCGTTCTATCGCTGCCTTTTGCTATTCGTGTTGCTCAGTATTAACGAGAAGGTTTGAACTGAGATTTACGCATGCGGTTTAGTGCAGCCATCACATCAAGAGTACGTGGCTTCGCTAGATCGCCTTGTTTCGGCAGTGTTGCGTACCACTCACCAGACAGCATCTCTTCGATTTCTTTTGCTGGGTGGTTACACCAACCTGGTAGCTGTGCGATTTGGAACCATAGCCAACCAATAGTATTTACTTCATCAGCCGACTCAAGTTGCTCGAGAGCACTTAGGTCAGTGAACTCTTTACCGAAACGAAGAGAGTCTTTACCTTTTGCACTTACTCGGAACTTACCGCCGGTTAAAATGTTCATCAGTGCGACGCGGTTTAACGCACGAGGGCGGAACATTTGTAAGCTTTCTTCAGATTCGTTATGACGTTGAGTAGGGTGCTGAGCAATGACTTGTTTTGCTTTTTCTGTCACATCTACGGCTTGGTAATCGTGCATTTGGATTACCGTGTCAGCAACGTCTAGATAGTCACCAGAACCACCCATAACGATGATAGTTGAAATTTCGAGCTCATCGCGCAACTGGCCGATTCGGTCAACAAGCGGTGTAATAGGTTCATCGCCTTTAGCGACCAACGCCTGCATACGTTCATCACGAATCATAAAGTTGGTTGCTGAGGTATCTTCATCGATAAGCAGTGAACTTGCGCCTGCTTCAATAGACTCTTGCAGCCAAGCAGCTTGAGAGGTTGAACCTGAAGCGTCTTGTGTAGAGAAATCTGCCGTATCTTTACCCATTGGTAAATGGTTGATGTAGTTCGACAGATTCAAATGATGAACACAGCGACCATCTTCAGCGCGAATCTTCATCGCATTAGCGTCAGTAACGATGTACTCACGGCCATCGCCAGGAATGTGATCGTAGATAGAGCGCTCAATTGCATTCAATAGCGTTGATTTACCATGGAAGCCACCACCGACAATCAGTGTAATACCTTTAGGAATGCCCAAACCAGTCACATAGCCTTTATTTGGCGCATGCAGTGTTACTTGCAGTGACTCTGGAGCTTTGAACTCCACTGCGTCTTTCATTGGTAAATCACAGTTACCTGCAATACGAGGAAGTACACTACCATTAGCGACGAAAGCAATAAGGTTATTCACTTCCAATTGCTCGCGCAAAGCGGCTTGGTCTTCTACAACTTTACAGTGTTCAATCAAAGCTTCTTTATTAAGTTCACGTTCAAGTGTTGCACGACGAACGAATTTCGGTAAGTAGAAGGTTAGAATGTTATTGGCTTTCTTACCTAAAACAGAACGACCTTCAGCAGGTAGGTTTACGCGAAAACGAAGTTCGATGCCTTCCTCAGTAAAGAGCACAGCTGTGTTATCTAGAACCGTTTGACCGTTAAGTGCAATAGAGACTGCATTTTCTTGTTTTGCAAACTCATCAAAGCTGCGAGCAATGAAATCGCGTGCTGCACGTTTGAATGCCGGAGATTCATCTTTTAGCCATTCAAGACCGGTTAAAGACCAAGCGCGAGTAGCACGTAGGCGAGAAGCAGAAGCATATGGGTCACCTTGTACATAGTCGATGTACAAGTCGAAATCACCAAAGTCGTACTGACCTTTGATTTGTTGGTATGCGCGGTAGTTCTGCTTTTCGATTTTCTTAAGCGTGGCAGTCAACTGATCCATGAAGATAATGGCCTTTTTATTGGAAGCGGGCGGGGATTATAGAAACCACCGCTATCAGAGTAAAGAAAATGCTTAGGAAGAATAGTGGTATTGACCACCTAATAGGTTTTGATTAAACAAACTTTGCTCAAATTCATTGCAAGGCATGGGTTTACCATACAAAAAGCCTTGTCCGATATCGCAACCTTCTCCAATTAGAAATTGCTCTTGCTGATGGGATTCGATCCCTTCGATGACCACTTGAAGTTCGAGCTTTTTAGCAATGTGAATGATCGAACAAATGATGGCTCTATCATCGTCAGATTTTTCCATTTGTTGCACAAAACTCTTATCGATTTTTATCGCGTCGAAAGGGTATTTCTTCAAATAACTGAACGATGCGTAACCAGTACCAAAATCATCAAGTGACAATGTCACGCCTAGTTTGTGAAGTTTATTCAGTGTGTTGCGTGCGACAACTTCGTCGGCAATGAGCGCGCTTTCAGTGACTTCCAACTCGAGGAAGTGCGCAGGCAAATGGAAGGTTTCCAGCAAGTGCTCAATTTGCTCGGCAAAATTAACATTCTGTAGCTGAATTGGAGAGACGTTCACGGCTATCTTAAAGTTGTCTACCAGCTCAGACCATTGCTTCGCCTTGTCGATAGCGGTGCGAAGAACAAACGCGCCCACTTCAAATATCAATCCATTTTGTTCTGCCATATGGATTAAAGCTTCATTTGAAACATCTCCGAGCACTGGGTGGCGCCAACGCAACAAAGCTTCTGCACCAATCCACTTGTGCGTATGGGGCAGCACTTTAGGTTGGAAGTACAACATTAGGTCGTCATTACGCACGGCTTGAAGTAAATAGCTTTCTAATTGGTTATGGTTATTGAGAGCTTGAGTGTGACTCTCACAGAAATAACTGAATGACTCACCGGATTCTTTACATAACAGCATTGCGTAACAGGCATTCTGTAGCAGCTGTTTTGCGTAACTACTTTTACTTGCCTGAACTACGCCAATGTAAGAATGTAGGTGGACTTCGCTCTCATTGATATAGAAGTTACCGACACTAATGTGAGTAATGTCTTCCAATAGGTGCTGAACTTTTGATTCGATGTTCTCACCCGAAACAACAATCACCAAGTCGTTAGAGCTGGGTCTTCCTGTAATGAAATAACTTGACTCACTGTGGCCGAGGCGGAAGCGAAACTCTTTAAGCACTTCGTCAAAGGCTTCGAACCCATACTTCGTCTGAATGCTGCGCGCGTTACTGAAACCGATGTTAAGGACGACTAAAGATTCTGTGTCGTGATTCATTGCACTCAGCGTATCATCTAAGAACGCTTCAAGGGCCCCGCGATTCAAAAAACCAGTCCCTTGATCATGAGTTTGTTGGTAATCCACTTGCTTCTCAGCGGCTTTGCGGCGGTCAATTTCTTTCGTCAATGAGTAACTGAGTTGGGCAAGGTCCGTCGTCCGGTTTTCTACCCGATGTTTAAGTTCATTATTCAATCGTAAGAGTTTGTGCTGCTGAAAAACAACAGCGAGTTGCGCTTCAATTGATTCTTTAAACGTGCTTAATAGCTCACGATAAGTATCGGAATATTGATTCTCTTGTGTGTCGAGCATACAGATGGTGCCAAAGGTTTCACCGTTTGGCCAATAGAGTGGAAGGCCACAATAGGAAATCATCCCTAGTTTAATATCTGGGTTATCTTGCCATTGCTCATCAAGCAGCGCGTTAGGTACGTTTAGCTCGCGCTTATTTTCAATGACATGCTCACAATACAACCCGTGCCCAAGCTCTTCTTTATCCCCGACGCGATAGGGGTTCCCCGGTGTTTCGCTGGCAGTGTTCACCTCAATGTGCTCTGGATGGACACGCATTATCAGTGTCGTTGGCACATCGGCGATGCGAGCTAAAAGATTGACTATGTTTTGCCAACTCTTACGCATTGATTTTGGGATTTCATAATCTAGTGTTTGAAATGTTCCCATAAGGTCATCCTTTCCCTTAAATTCACGTCCTGTGAAAAATACATTTTGTTGTTTTTATTGTTTTAGCTTTTTACCACTTGTTTTATATAAGTATAGGGGTGACGGGTTCTGAAACAAAAAAAAGTCCTGAAAACGTTTCAGGACTTTGAAATACTGCGCACTATCTCAGTAGTGAGACTGAAGAAATTAAGGTTTTAGCGCCTTCAATGTCTTCATAGAAATGCTTTGTGAATAGTCGACATCTTCAAAGTTAAAGCCATTTAGCTTCATAAACTCATCTTTAAAGCCTTCGTAGTCACCAAGATCTTTGAAGTTTTCCGCATTCATTTGCTCTAATAATAGCGACACTTCTCCTTGTACCTGAGGATCGAGTTCAAGATCATCAATACGAATCAAACGCTCACCATCGACGGGTACTTTTTCTTGGTCATACAGTTTAGTCGTAAATAGGCGCTGCATTTGTTCTATACAGCGTTCATGCGTGCCTTTTTCTTTCATCACTCGGTATAGAGCAAGCAGGTAAGGGCTTAGTGCTGGTATAAAAACACTAGCCTTGGTCACCAGAGCTTTACATACGGTTGCGTACGCGCCGCCTCCAAAGTTTGCCATCTTGATATTGAGAGCGTGGCTGGTTTGATGAAGATCGACTTTTGCGCGACCCAGAGTGCCATCAAGGTAGATAGGGTGGGTTACTTCTGGTCCCATGTAAGAGAACGCAATAGTTTTGCAGCCTTCTGCCACCGACTCGGAGTTGATTAGTGCGTCGATCCAGCTTTCCCAATCTTCGCCACCCATAACTTTAATCGTTGCTTCAGCTTCTTCTTCGGTTGCTGGTTCAAGCGTTGATTCAACCCACTGGTCGTTCTCTAGCATGATAGATGCACCAGTGACGGACTCGCCAATTGGCTTAATGACACTGCGCCAGAACTCGTCAGATCCTGCTTTAGGGCGAATACCTGTTGCTAAGCTATAAATCACTAAATCGACTTCACCCTCAAAGTAAGTTTCGATAGCTTCAATTACTTGGCTACGAACAGTATCGGAAAATGCGTCGCCGACGATATTTATGGCGGTACGGCCGTGATGAATGGCTTCTTCTTTGAAGTAAATATTGTTGTACCAACCCGCGCTACCAACTCCTTTATCAGAAGGGCCTCGCTCGAACGAGACTCCGATAGTGTCGGCTTCTGCACCGCCAAAGGTGAGGGCGATGCGGGCTGCTAAACCGAAACCGGAAGAAGCACCGATGATCAAAACACGTTTGGGGCCTTTTTTGATTTGTGGTGCTTGTTGTACGTAATCGATTTGCTCTTTGATAGAAGCTCGGCACCCATACGGATGTGCAGAGCGAGCGACAACACCTTTAATTAACGGTTCTATTTGCATTGTTATTATCTGACCTTGGTGAATAAGATACCGCTCAGAGTAACGTAAAGTTTGGTAAAACTTATTGAGCTAGACCAGTAAAATTAGAGATGTTTAACTAATTCTTGGGCAACGAAGTCCGCGATAAACGGTTGTGCCTCTGGTTTAGGGTGCAAGCCATCGTCCATCATCCATTCGGGTTTTACGATGATCTGCTCTAAGAAGAACGGCATCAGAGTGACTTGTTGGTGCTCAGCTAATTTCGGATAAATGTCATAGAACATATCGCTGTAGCGTTTACCGTAGTTGGGTGGAACACGGATTTGCATCATGATCACATTCGCACCAGAATCTTTGATCATGGTAATCATTTTCGATAAGTTTGACGTAATAAGTTTAGGTGGAAAACCACGAAGACCGTCGTTAGCACCGAGCTCAATGAGGACTATATCGGGAGAATGTTGCTCAAGGAGGGATGGTAAACGAGCAAGGCCATTACCTGTAGTGTCTCCAGAGATACTGCCGTTTACAACTTTTACATCTTGACCATGTTCTAATAGCGCATCAGGAAGTAAGCTGGGCCAGCTCTCCTCGATTGGCATTTGATAGCCAGCACTTAGGCTGTCTCCTAAAACAAGCAATTTTTCGCTTGCCTGAGTAGTCGCGGAAAGACAGAGAAAGAGAACTAAGGAAAGTATACGAATCATGCAAACACCTTTACTTAAAGCACCTATTGTTCAAGCTAATTTGGTTTCTAAACAAGTCTCTACTAATCACGAGCATTTAACAATCCTTAAAAATGTAAATGTTGACATTAGAAAAGGGGAAAAGATCGCCATTGTAGGCACCTCTGGGGCGGGTAAATCGACACTAATGACATTGCTTGCCGGATTGGATACACCAACCTCAGGTGAAATCACATTGCTCGGTCATGAGTTGTCAAAATTAGACGATGAAGCACGTGCCAAAATTCGTGCAGACTCACTGGGTTTCGTTTTTCAGAGTTTCCTTCTAATCCCAAGTTTAAATGCGTTAAGAAACGTGACCCTACCTTGTCTTTTACGTGGCGAAGCTGAGAATGATGCAAGAGCGAAAGAGCTGCTCACTGCCGTGGGGCTTGAACAGCGCCTAACTCACTTGCCAAGTCAGTTATCCGGTGGCGAGCAACAACGTGTGGCGCTTGCACGTGCTTTCATGACTCAGCCAGAACTCTTATTTGCGGATGAACCGACTGGAAACCTTGACCACCAAACGGCAGAGAAAGTTATTGAGCTCCTCTTTGATTTGAATGAACAACATGGCACGACCTTAATACTTGTAACGCACGATAGTCACTTAGCCAGCCGTTGTGACCGAGTATATCGAATGGAAGCAGGAGAATTACAGGAGGAGACAATATGACCGTGATCTCTTCCAGAGAACAAGAGCAAACTCAAGCTAGCAATCATGTAAAACAATCACCAAACAAAAGCCTATTGCGCTGGAGCTTAAGTGAAATACGTCAAGGCAATCTGTGGCCGATCAGTGTTGCACTGATATTAGTGATTGCGAGTATTTTTGCGCTTTCTGCATTAGCTGAACGAATGGAGCAAGTGATTGTTAAGCAAGGTAAGGACGCTTTAACGGCAGACGCGGTGTTTGTATCTGCCAATCCAATCCCAGACACGTTACTAGCTGCTACTGATGAGATGCAACGATCTTCCATGACACGATTTGCTACCATGGCTTTTAGTAATTCGGGTATGCAGCTCATTAATGTTCGCGCGGTTGACGAGCAATACCCTTTGATGGGGGATTTAGTGCTCGACAACAACTCGTCAGGCCATATCAAAGAAAACCAACTGTGGTTAGATGAACGCATTATGGCGCAGTTGGATGTAGACAAGGGTGACATTGTCACAATAGGCGATGCCGATTTCACCGTTTCTGGTGCAGTCTTAATGGAACCCGGATTGAGCTTTAACCCTTTCCAACAAATGCCTTCCGCTTACATTCATAACAGTGACGTTGATAAGACAGGGGCTATTCAGGTGGGTAGCCGAGTGCAATATCGCTTATTCCTTAAAGGGGATGATGCGACACTAACACAACTGCAAGACAGTACTGAGCTTTCGCCAAGTGATCGTTGGCGTACGCAAGATACGGCAAGCCGAAGTAATGAAGTTTTTGAGCGCACGACTCAGTATCTTTCATTGACCGTGGCAATTGTCATCATCATGGCGGCGACAACGTTGGTTTTAACTTGCCAAAGCTACGTAAACAGTCGAACCCAAACTATCGCGATGCTGAAGAGTCTGGGTGCTAGTCGTCGTTGGATTGAAAAATGGTTGCTGATTCAAGTTACCATCTTGTTGGTTAGTGCGAGCATCGTAGGTTTGCTGCTTGGTAGCGGCTTGGAATATTTATTGAGAATTCCATTAAAAGATCTGCTACCTAATCCACTACCAAGTTACGGTGTCACTCCAATTTTAATTTCAGTTGTATCTGCGGTTCTCATCACAGTGCCTGCTTTGGGTATTCCTCTACTTGGGTTGATTAAAACACCAGCCCTTGAAGTGCTTCAACAAAGTTCAGGTAAGCGTTCATGGAAACGTATGTGGTTGGTTCTAGTGCCGGTGGTACCATTACTTGTTCTTTACGCAAATAATACGTTGGTTTGGATTGTGCTTGCAGGCATCGCGGGACTGTTTGTTGTACTTGCTGCGGTGAGTGTTGCATTAACCAAATTATTTGCTCGCTTCTCAACTCGCCCAGCGATGAAACTCGCACTCAGTCGAATTAACCGTACGCCAGTGACGAGTGGTTTGCAGTTTGGTGCCTTATCACTTTCTCTCATGTTGCTTTCAATTATCTGGCTAGTTCGTAGTGACATTCTTGCCGATTGGGCGAGGACACTACCAGCGGATGCTCCTAACGTTTTCGCTTTGAACATTGCCGACTATGAGTTAGATAGCTATTTGGAAACATTAGATAATAATAACGTGACGCGGTCACAGGCTTTCCCGATCATTCGGGGTAGATTATCGGAAATTAATGACGTCAGCGTTAAAGAACTAAAATCAGAAGGTCAGGGCTCTGACGCGGTGAGTCGTGAACTCAATCTTACTTGGGGAGATTTTCTGCCAGAGTACAATGACATTCTTTCTGGAGAGTGGACCAACAAAGGCAGTGTATCGGTAGAAGCGGAAGTTGCCAGTGAGCTTGGCATTGAGTTGGGCGACAAATTACGATTTGTTATCAACAGTCAGAACTTCGATGCGACAGTAGACAGCATTCGTCATGTTGAATGGCGGGATATGAAACCGAACTTTTATTTCATATTCTCTTCGGACGTCATGGCCAGTTTGCCTGGCTCATACCTGATCAGTTATCGAATTAATGAGGATAACGAAGCGCTGTTAACATCGATGTCACGAGCGCACCCGACCGTGTCTGTGCTCGACATTCGTACGATGGGAAATAAAATTCAAGAATTGATTCAACAGATTGTATCAGCGATAACGATCCTAGCATTGTTAGGTGTTGTTTCGGGACTGTTATTGATATTCACGTTACTTCGATTGAGTCTATCTCAGCGTCAACAAGAGATCCGACTATACCGAACATTAGGATCAAGCAAGAAGCGTATCAATACGACACTGTGGGCTGAATATGGCATCATGGCGATAGTGGCGAGCGGGGTTGCCGTATTTGCGGCAGAAGCTTGTGTAGCAACGGTAATGACTTATGGGTTTGAACTTAATGCACAGATCCACCCTGAATTGTGGATAGCTTTGCCATTTGTGACGTTTGTCGTACTTGCGCTGGTGGTCATGAGTCTGTTGAAAAGATTGTTGACGCCCGTAAACACTTAAATAGCCTGTATTTAACGACTGCGGGAGTACTCCATGACAGTTTTATTTTAGTTATCCACAAAAACAGTGGATAACTTTTGGGATAACTGAAGTCATAGTTATAAGGGGTATTTCCGCAGGCTTTATGCCATGGGTGTTAGCGGAAAAATATTATTCACATAGGTGCAAAAACAGGGGTTCTCTACAATCTCGTCAAGCATTTTTTTTGGAATTTTTTTGCTTTCAAAAGTAACTTTTTACGTAAACCCTTAACAAACGCAAACCCATGAACTTTTTGTGATTTTAATCGTTCACAAACCCGAGTAGAATCCACCTTAAGTAAACATTTGTTCTTATAAAGTTTTCAGTGAAGCAATGAAGTCTGAGTTTTCAAGCCGTAAAGATAAACACATCGCTATTGTTGGGGGAGGAGTAGCAGGCTCTACTGCTGCCATTCATTTTGCCGAACTAGGTTTTAAAGTGTCTGTGATTGAGAAAGGGGTCTCTTTGGTTAATGGCCCTCCGATTTGTCACTTACACGCGGGTGGTAACCTTTACCGAGAAATATCTGAGCAACAGTGCTTAGACTTGCTTACCCAATCTATTGATACGATTCGTCTGTATCCTCACTCATTGAACATCCGTCCAACTATTATTGCCGTTCCACATTCGGATGGCGGTGATCCAGCAGTCTTGTTACCGCGTTTAGACATCATTAAGCAAGCTTATCAAACTCTTGTGTCGAAAGATGAGCGTAACCAAGTGCTAGGGAGGCCTGAAGAGTATTATAAGTTGTACTCAAAAGAAGCGCTCTTGGAACTTGCAAAGCAGATCCAACCTAAACAGCCTCAAAGTATTGATGAATGGTGTATTCCATTTGCTCAGCATGCAGATCTCGATACTCTAAAATATCCAGTCGTTGCCGTTCAAGAATATGGGTGGAGTGTATTCAGGCTTGCTGCTGTGGCCAATATGACCCTAGAGCGACTTCCAAATGTTGATGTATTTGCGCAAGCAGAACTTAAGCAAACACATTGGAATGGTTCTGATTGGGAGCTGGCTTACCTTCAAGCTGATGAGCAAAAAACTCTGTATTGTGATTACTTGGTTAATGCTTGTGGCTTTGAAACGGGGGCAGTAGACGATGCGATTGGTGTAAAGCGCGATCGACTTGTGGAGTTCAAAGCTGCTTACGTTACACGTTGGAATGAATGTTCTCAGCAATGGCCAGAAGTTATTTTTCATGGTCCTCGTGGTACCGATAAAGGTATGGCTCAATTAACGCCTTATGGCGATGGGTATTTTCAGCTACACGGCATGACCAAAGGCATTACATTGTTCGACGATGGTTTAGTCGAGAGTTCGACGGCATCGGCACAGCCTGAACTACCAACTCGTCTGTTGTCGAAAATTCGTAATGGTTGGCGACAAGAGGCTTTGGATGAACGTACCGATAACGCGATAAAGCACATGGCGCAGTTCATTCCGGAATTCCACGAAGCAGTTAAAGGTGGGAAGGCATTATTTGGTGCACAGCAAATCCCTGGGACAGACCCGGTGTTACGAGCGGCTGACGTCACGTTTGAAGATAAAAACTATGCTCGTATAGAAGTCGTGAAGGCATCATCGACATTACTTGCAGCACAAAAAATGGCACAGTGTTGGTTCGGCATTGAACCTAATGACAATATAGAGCAACAACATCCCGCGACCGTTAGCTGGAGTGAAGATGAGGTGGAGAGATTCGCTGTCAACCTCACTCAAGAGCGAGGTTATCCAAAAGCATTGGCTGAGCGTTACGGATTGTAACGCTAACTCCCAACCATCAGCTTACTATATGGGCTCAATAGCCAAAAAACTGAGCCCATTGGCACCAAACATCTTGCAACCCTTGTCTATCTCCTTGTACGAAGCTAACGGATTGTCCTGGCTTAGCTTGGGCTAGGCGCGGTAAATCGATTCTTGCAACACAGCCAAACTTTGGATAACCGCCAATTGTCTGGTGATCATTAAGCAAAATAATTGGGTTGCCATCGTTAGGAATTTGAATTGAACCGAGTGCAATGCCTTCTGATAAAATGCCTTCATATGGGGGGGTGATCGTTTGACCTTCTAGCCGATATCCCATGCGATTAGAATTCGGTGAGATTTCAAAATGTCCAGAATAGAACTCGCTTACTGATTCTGGGGAAAAGTCATTATGCTGGTAGCCCTCAATGACTCGAAGCGTGATAGGGAGGTTATAATCCGGTTTGAAGCGAAAAGTCATTTGCCTAGATTTTCGAGTAGGGACGGGATGTGGCTTGAATCCTATGATATCACCAGCTTTTAACGCATCACCATTTCGCGCGATTCCGCCTAAAGACTCCCTTACCACAGTGGAAGTACTTCCTAAGTGTTTCTCGACTTCAAATCCGCCTTTAACTGCTAGATATGACCGTAGGCCGTTACGTGGCATACCGAACTTGAGTGTTTGCCCTTTTCTTAATGAAAAATCAGACCAATTGGAAATTGGCTTCCCATTTATGGAAGCGTTTAAATCACCACCACAAATCGCCAGATGGCAGTCTTCTAGCGCTTTAAAGCTGGCATTACCCAAGGTGATTTCAATGGTCGAGCAATTAACAGGGTTCTCTAAGAGGTGATTTGCCCAACTGTAAGCGTAGTCATCAACAGGACCACCTTGTGTGATACCAAGGTGTGCTAGCCCAAAACGACCAAAATCTTGAATCAAAGAGAGCGAGCCCGGTTTTTCAACGATCAAGCCAGTAAAACTCATAATTTGCCCCCTAAGTTGATGTACTCTTGTTTTGTTATTGAACCAAAGGTGACCTTGTCACCAACTTCGAAAGGAATAAACGGAGGTGTATCAGTGAACAATGAGATAGGCGTTCGGCCAATGATATTCCAGCCTCCCGGACTGTCTGATGGGTACACTGCCGTTTTACTGTCAGCTATAGCAACACTGCCTGCAGGGACACAAGTGCGCGGAGTTTTGTGCCTTGGCATCTGTAATGCTTTTGGTACGTCTGAAAGAAATGCAAAACCCGGAGCAAATCCGATCGCTGATACCGTAAAAACGGATTGGGTATGCAGTTCAATTATCTGCGCCAATGATATGCCAATATCCTTAAAGCGATCTAAATCAAGTGCGGTTTCGTCAGAGTAGTAAACTGGAATTGAAATATAGTTAGGTTGCTTATTGTCCATAGACTGCACATCAAAACGAGCGATGATGTGGTTTAGCTCTTGCAGGATTTGGGACTCATGAATTCTAAAGGGCAGGTAATCGATTAAAATGGTTCGGTGTGAAGGAACGACATTCATGACAATATGGCTAAGCTTATCTGTAATTTGATGTGCTAATTCACCAATGTGTTCAACCGTAATCTCTTCGTGAAAGCGAACTAAAATGCTGCACTCCGAGATGGGAGAGATAGAGAACTGCCCTTGATTCATTAATTTCCTCCGGTGTAGAGACTTTGTCGAATCTTTTGAATCAAAGCGATAGACTCGTCATTATCTCCATGGACGCAGATTGTATCTGCTTCTAATAGAATGTATTGCCCAGACGCGGTTTTGACTCGCCCTGATTCTGCAAGCATTTTGACTTGTTCTAGGATAGCGTGTTCACTGTTTAACACCGCATTAGGTTGCGCTCTTGGTGTTAACATTCCATCATCTTGGTAAAGACGGTCAGCAAACGCTTCAAATAATAAGGGGACGTCAAAGTCATCTGCTATTTCGAGATACTTTTCATTTTCTTGAGAGGCGAGAATCATCAATGGGACTTTAAATAGTGCTGCGGCTTTAACGACAGCAAGAAATACGCTGTCGCTCTGCATCATGTCATTGTATAGCGCACCATGGGGCTTTATATAGCCAATATCGGTGTATTGTGCCTTACACAGTGCCTGAAGTGCCCCAACTTGATAGATGACCATGTTAGTAATTTCTTCATCGGTCATACGCAAACTTCTTCTTCCAAATCCCTGTAAATCCGGGTAGCTAGGATGGGCTCCTATTTCAACATCATGTTGATTGGCAAGTTGAATAGTGTCATGCATGACACAGGGATCGGACGCATGAAATCCACAGGCAATATTTGCCATGTCAATATAGGGCATTGCCTGCTCATCAGCGCCCATTTTCCAAGCACCAAAGCTTTCACCAATATCACAATTTAAAGTCAGGTCTGCTTTATTCAAAGTAATGATTCTTCTAACTGTATGATTATATCCATGTGACTTCGAAGTGAAGCATTCAGTGTGCCTCCAGTGATTCAAGTTCAAGGACAACAACGCAGCGCAATCGCTATTGCCTACCAGTTGTTAATTGCTGAACTGAACCAAGTACCTCGATATCACGTGGGCATATATAAAAGTGCATGAAAATGGTTCCCGCTTCAGTGACGAGAATCATCATTCGTGCGTTTGGTTATAACGAAACGACAATTTTAGCATTAGCTTTATTTGAGATGACGCGAATTCTCAATAAATTAATAACTTAATACTGTATCTTTTTGCCTAATAAGGTTTATTAATTACGGTTCTATACTAACCTTTTCTTCTTAGATGTGAGATTATATGCATAGCTATATTAATCAGACTATGCACATAGATTGTGTCAGGAATTATTATGTCTGTTCGTACCAAATTACTTTGGCCTATTCTGCTTCTTGTTTTGTTCGCTTTCATTACATTGAAGGGGTATCACTCCTATAAGATCTATCAAGTAGAAAAGTCACAGTTGATAGAAAGCACTCAGGTGTTAATCAAGGGAATCTCACACGGTTTCGAAGCCCCTATACGCGAAAGAGACATAGTTGGAACTCAGTCTCTAATGAGTGCTTTCTTTGCTGAACCTTCGATCGTTCGTGTGAAGATACTTGATTCTGAACGATCATTGTTTGCAATGCTTGAGTCTGATACTGGTGTGGCACGGGTTCCTAATGACAGAGAAAAACAAGAGATCACTTCTATTGGTTACGCGTTCTCTCCTCAGTTCGTTTATGTCATGGAACCCATTCTTTCAAATGGAGAAGTCATCGCATTTGTGCGCGTGACCCTATCATCAGAAAGCTTAAAGCAGATAAAAAAATCACTCTTTAAAGACGCTTCACTCTTCGTATTACTCACTCTTGTCACTAGCTCTTTACTCGTGTACCTACTAAATAAAATCGTTGTCTCTCCAATTAGTGCATTAAGTCATGCGATGAAAGACTTTGCGGAAGGAAGAGATTCAAAACCCTTTATTCCATTTGAATCTGCCGATGAGATTGGCGATTTAATCACGAGTTTTCAAACGATGGCCGCCAGATCTCGGCTAAAAGAAAGCCAGGCACAATTTACAATGCAGAAACTAGAGAAAGAAAGAGCGTTTCTAGAATCGATCATTAATGGTGTGCAATATTCGATAATCGTCACTGATAATGACGGACATATACATTATCAGAACCAACAGTCCCAGAAGTCGTTCAATACAGCGCCATCAAGTGAGGCTCCGCGCAATATCCTAGAGCTCGTTCGAACTCGTGAGCCACAGATTTTGGACAAAATAGTGAAGCTCTCATTAGAAAGAAGTCAGATCCATCTCAGTCAGATGGGAGAAGAAACACGTCAATTTAGTTTAACCAGTGTTCGTCTTACTGGCGTGAACAAAATGTTATTTGTCATTGAGGACATCACGAGAGTAGAGGAAGCACTAAGCAGGCAACGGATAGCCACGAGGGTGTTTGAAAATAGTGATGATGGACTATTGGTTCTGAATCAAGATGGCCTTATTACTATGGTCAATTCGGCCGTTACGTCATTATTTGGTAGTACTTCCGAGAAACTGACAGGCATGCCATTCTTCAAGTGTATAAAACTACGAGAGCTGCAAATCCGCATACCTAGCATCATAGAAAGTATCGAGCACTATGGTCAATGGCAAGGAGAGGTTGTTGAACTAAATCACCTCGGCAAGCTTATCCCACTATTTGTAAAGGTTAACCGCATATTCAAAGAAGGAAGAACAGATCAATACGACATTGTTATTTTGCTGACCGATCTTTCTGGTTCAAAAGAGATGGAGCGATTAGAGTACTTGGCTCATCATGACCCCCTTACTGGACTCGCTAACCGAGCGAAGTTTCATCAACAACTCGATGCATTGCTTGACCAATCAGGGTATTTAAGAGATGAGTTTGCTGTTCTTTATCTGGATTTGGATGGGTTTAAAGCAGTAAATGACACCTATGGTCATGATGCTGGTGATGAAGTCTTGTCTGTGATTTCGCGAAGGTTAAGTGGCTTAACCAGACATGACGATTTAGTTGCTCGCCTATCAGGAGACGAGTTTGTTTATTTAATGACCCCAACAAACCAAACTGAAGTGACGAGATTTGTCGAAAAAATAATTAAATGTGTCAGCCAACCAATAGAATATAAAGGAGCCCAACTCACGGTTGGTGTAAGTATTGGTGTCAAACTGGTAGGGCATAATGAAAAAGATGCATCTAGAGTCTTAAAAAATGCTGATAACGCGATGTACGAAGCTAAGAGAGCCGGTAAAGGGCAAGCAGTACTGATTGGTGCAGAGTTAGAAGGTACTGTTTAAAAAGACAAAAGAAATCTATAGACTAGCGAAAGTTGCGTCAGAAGGAACAAAAAATGAAAGTACTTGTTACGGGTGGTATGGGCTATATCGGCAGTCACACTTGTATTCAAATGATCGAAGCTGGTATGAGTCCGGTGATCTTCGATAACCTTTACAACAGTAAATCAACAGTGCTTGACCGCATTGAAAAGGTTTGTGGTGTGAGACCTGAATTCATTCAAGCAGACATTCGCGATAAAGCAGCGTTAGTAGACGCAATGACTACGCATCGTATCGAAGCTGTGATTCATTTTGCTGGCCTCAAAGCGGTTGGTGAATCAGTTGAAAAGCCGCTTGAGTACTACGACAATAACGTCAGTGGCACTCTTGTTCTTGTAGAAGCTATGCGTGAAGCCAACGTTAAATCGATCGTATTTAGCTCTTCAGCGACGGTTTATGGTGACCCTGCGACAGTGCCAATTACTGAAGACTTCCCAACCAGTGCGACAAACCCTTATGGTCGTAGCAAATTAATGGTCGAAGAATGTCTAACGGACTTCCAAAAAGCGAATCAAGATTGGAGTATTACGCTTCTACGCTACTTTAACCCTGTAGGTTCTCATCCGACGGGTGAACTTGGTGAAGATCCCCAGGGTATTCCTAACAATCTAATGCCTTTCGTTTCTCAAGTCGCAGTAGGTCGTCGTGAGTTCCTATCAGTATTCGGTAGCGATTACCCAACGAAAGATGGTACTGGCGTTCGTGATTACATCCATGTAATGGATCTTTCTGATGGTCACGTTGCTGCGCTAGAGAAAGTAGGCCGTAAAGCGGGACTTCATATCTACAACCTCGGTACAGGTAATGGATATAGTGTTTTAGAAATGGTTAAAGCATTCGAAAATGCATCAGGCAAAGATGTGCCGTTTAAGCTAGTAGAGCGCCGTCCAGGAGATATTGCAGAATGTTGGGCAGATCCTTCTAAAGCAGCGAACGAACTTGGTTGGAAAGCTGAACGTTCGTTAGAAGAAATGACCGGCGATACTTGGCGTTGGCAATCAAATAACCCTCAAGGCTACCCAGACGCTTAAAAGATTGAAGCTTACACTTTTTTAACATAAAGGCGCAACTCTGCGCCTTTTTTGATCTAAATCGGAAAAATTCGTAAATTTCTGGTTAAAAGCTAGCTAAGGTGAACAGAAGTGTTAAACTATGCGCGACTCTTAATTTAGAGCGTAAATTTTCTTAAGACTATCGGGGTAGTTAATGGAACTTGGTCTAATCATCGCATTCATTGTGGCAGCAGCAGTCATGGTGAAGAAAGAGATGGCAAAGCAGTAGTTTTTCATTTTTCATTCTTTTCTTAACATTTTTGAAATGAAAACGCGTAAAAAAAGCCAGCATTATGCTGGCTTTTTTGTGGTTCATCGCGGCTTTCCGGGGAAAGCCGCTTTTATCTTTAAGAAGAAGTAATCAGTATCTCGATAGCCATATCCCATCCGCTTGATTAACTTTATCTTGTTATTTATCCCTTCAAGCGTACAGGTATTCAGCGGATAGCTTGCTGAAGCAGTGATCCCATGAAGGTATGGACGGAGCTTTCGAGCGAACTCTTTGAGCGGCTTAATTTCACTCTCATTCACTTGTCCCAACCATACCTGCCACAGGTTTTTAGCCTGAAGTTCTGAGCCGCAACGCCACAGTTCTTTTAATTGCGCACCCAGCAAGTAGGTTGTCATCAAGTCCTGATTCATATTCAATATTTCTGTGAGGTAGCTTTCCTGTTGTGTATTTAAATTATCCCTATTTTTCAATAATACCCAGCGCGAACGTTTGACCCATTGCCTTGCTTTTTTATCCTGTTTTAGCTTATTGGCTTGGTCGACTCTGACTCTATCCATCACTTCACGACCGAACTTAGCAACAACGTGGAACAAGTCATAAACGACACGGGCATTTGGGCAATGCTCTTGGACTTCAAGGTCAAAAGCCGTATTCATATCCATTGCTACTGCTTCGATATTTTTTCCGTGCTCGCCTAATTGTTCAAAGAACGGTCGAATATCCTTGCGGCTACGACCTAGCCCTATCCAGATAACCTGATGACTTTTCGCATCTGCAATGACTGTCGCGTAACGGTGCCCTTTAAAAATGGCAAACTCGTCCATGACGAGTTGCCTTAATTCACCCCATTTAACTTGTGGTACTACTTGTTGAAGCCGACGTTTATCTATCTCTTTGATTGTGTGCCAATGAACGCCTGTCACTTGGGCTATATGTTTAATTGGTAGCAGGGGCAACAACTGCTCTATATAGCTTCGTAGGCGGTTAGTGATACGAGCATAAGGTTCCAACCAAGATAGTCGTTCTGTTTTAATGCCACAGTGACTGCACTTGATGCGTCGGGTTTGAACGGACAGTTCAACGGGAGCTCCTAGCAGTGTGGCTTCCTTCACGTTGCGCCATTGATACTCATGTATGGCTTGAGCTTTAAGCCCGCACGGACACCTAGCGATAGAATTAGGTTTGAGAGTGAGCTTTATTAATGATGGAGTCTGATGAGACTTTACTATATGAAAGCCTTCCCAGAATGAAGATAGGAAAGTATGATTCGACATGAAAACGGTAGTTTGTGTAGGTTTTGTTTGGCGATAAAACTCTATCACTTACTACCGTTTTTGTTTTCAGTTCCCGCTTATCCGCGATGAACCTTTTTTGTTTTTGTAACACTTAGAATTCGTATTTCACACTAATGTTGTAGTTTCGCTCCGCTTGAGTGTTATCAGGGCTAAGCTCAGTCGCACCACGAACATCATTCCATAAATGGTACTCTTCGTTAGTCAAGTTCATCACACCAGCACGAACGGTTAGGTCTTTCATTGGTTTATAGTATGTAGTCAAGTCAACCACGGTTGCTGATGGAAGTTCCACTTGGTCGCTAGTTCCACCATTGTCACCGTCAGAGTTGATATCGCTGTTAGACTTCTTCGCCGTATAGTTGACTTTCAAGCTTGTGCCCCAAAGCATATTTGGCGAATCATAGTTGATTGCTGCAACTGCATTCCAAGGGTTGACACTGTTAAGTGGTTTGCCATCGCCGCTCTCACCATCTGTATACGCAGCTACAAAGCGAGTTGTCGTACCTTTCGGCAGATTTGCAATTTCGTGCCAATCGAGGCTATTTGATAGCTCAATGCCCTTAATCGTTGCTTCAGCAATATTGATGTTCGTAAACTCCAACATTCCACCATTATTTGTAGACGTTTGCTCAATGAAATCGCTGTAGTCGCTGTAGTATAGTGAGAACTCAGTCGCCGATGCTGAAGTGTTATGACGGTAACCCAATTCATATGACAAGCTCTTTTCAGATTCTAGATCCGGGTTAGGGCGATTGACGTAACCGTGTCCAGGGTTGTCATATGTGTAGTACAACTCATCAAATGATGGGGCGCGGAAGCCTTGGCTAATCTGCGCAAATACAGTACCTGGTTGGTTGACTTTGTAAGTCGCACCCAAACGACCAGTGAATGCAGAGTCACTGAATTTATTGAATGTTTCTTCGGACGTACTTGATGGATCTGTAGAGAAATAATCGTAACGAACACCAGGAGTGATGATTAACTTGTCGTTAAGGAGCGTGATTTCATCTTGCAAGAATAGGCCGAAGCTCTGCTCTTTGGCATCCGGAGTGTATACATAGATTTTATCCGGTGTACCTGGATCAGAGTTGAACTCTCGGTTTGTGTTGCTAATATCACTGTGCTTGTAAGACAAACCATAAACTAAGTAATGGTTTTGAATCTCTTTATCTAACTGAGTCTCGAATTCAATTTTGTCTTCGGTGTAATCGTAGTCTTTCTTCTGTTGATTATCTCCACTCGCTGGCACGTAAGGAGGAAAGCCCGGACTTGCCTCTTTAAAACGATTGGTGACACCATTTTCTTTTTTGCTCGTCCAAGTTAATTGAGAGGTAATGGTGTCAGACACTACGAAGTCGGTAAACCAAATATGCTTCAAGCCAAGACGGTTTTGCTTAGTCTGGTCTTCAGAATTGAAGTTTTTGTAGGACTGATGTGCAATGTCTGAGTCTGTTTGGTTATAGATGGCTTCACCTAAAAATTCCAAACGGTGGTCATCATTCAGTTGCGATTGAAGTTTAACCAACAAGTCATTCTTGTAGTAATCCTGACCGGTTACAGAGTAATTCTCATAAGGTGCTTTTGAAAAGTTTTGTAACTCAGAACCATCACGGCGAGTGTATGCGACTAATGCTTCAAGGTTATCGAATCGCTTGGCTACAGCGACATGCTCACTAAAAGAGTTATCTTCTGATGAATAAGAGAGCTTAGCCTGCCCACCGAAGTCTTTACCGTCTTTTAGAAAGTCACGCGGGTCTTTGGTTTCAAACGCGACAACACCACCGATAGCATCACTACCATGTAAACTAGAAGCTGCGCCCTTTACAATCTCAACGCTTTTTAGCATGTCAGGGTCAACAGTAACCGCGCTTGAGTTGATAAAAGAGTAAGGACCGCCGTCAAATGCACCTGGCTGAGATGCTCCGTCTACCAAGATCTTGACTCGTTTGCCTTCCATACCACGAATATTAATACTCTGAACCCCCTGACGTTGAGTACCATTGACTGTTACTCCAGGTGTATACTCGAATACGTCGCTGAGATCTTTCGCCATGCTTTCTTCGAGATCTTTCTCAGAAATAACGGCAACAGAAGCGGCTACTGTATCCATAGTTTGGTTGGTTCGAGTTGCAGACACGACGACTTCATTAAACGTCGATTGCTCTTCAGCGTATACCCCTTGAGATAGAGCGATTAGTATAGAGGCTGACAAAAGTGATTTCTTATACATTTGACTTAAATACCTTGATCCATAATAGGTAACAACAACGTGCGGTATCTTAGTTTATATAAATAATAATTACTATCATTACCATTGCGATTAACTCGTAGTTTTTGTCAGTGACCGTTTGCGTTATTCATAAGCTAGTCTTTAATTATCAATCTGTTATATTATTTTAAATCGTTTTTTAGAATTAGTTTTTAAATGACACTACTGTGATTTGAATCACATAAATAGGGAGCTATTGTGCAGAGCCCAATCACGTTAGAAGCACTTCATATCTTGGATGCTATTGATAGAAGAGGAAGTTTTGCGGCTGCCGCGAATGAGTTAGATCGCGCACCATCCTCTCTTAGTTACCAAATACAAAAGCTAGAACAAGACCTCGACATCATTATTTTCGATCGCTCGGGGCACAAAGCGCATTTCACGGATGCTGGTAAACTAATTTTGGAACGGGGAAGAGCGATTCTTCAGGCAAGCGAGAAACTTGTAAATGATGCGACTTTGCTTGCGAATGGCTGGGAGCTTGATATTACCGTCGCGTTCGATGGAATTATTCCGATTTCAAACTTCTTTTCTATGGTAGACGCTTTAGCCAACGTCAGTAGCACGAGAGTACGCCTACAAGAAGAAATTCTCGCAGGAAGTTGGGAGTCCTTGAATACAGGAAGAGCCGATTTACTGATTTGTCCAGCTCTAGATACACTGCCGCAAGATGTCAAAGCGGAGAAAATCGGTAAAATGAGCATGGTATGGGTGGCTGCGGCCGATCACTATGTTCATAAACGTAGTGGTGAATTCAATGATAGCGCCCGAGAAAAATATCGCGTTATTGCCATCGCTGACACAGCGAGAGAGCAGCCAGCCATGTCAATTAATGTCATGCAAAAGCAACCGAGACTCACAGTCACCAATTTCCCAGCTAAAGTTGAAGCACTAACTTCCGGGTTAGGTATCGGCACACTACCGAGTCAAATCGCACAACCTTTGCTTGATAGCGGTGTTCTAAAACGTATCGAAGGTACGGAGGAGCAGCCAATTGATATTATCTTAGCGTGGCGCAGGAATACGATGGGCGAAGCCAAATCTTGGTGTGTACAGTACTTGAAGAAAAACTGGAAACTCAAGTGACAATGTCACATTATGAGTTAGTCTAAAGGGACAATTCGTTGTCCCTTTTTTATCGTGTTATGTTCTTGATACAGTCACTAATCGTTGCTGAGCGGCAACACCATATCAGCAGTGCCATCGGCAAATTGTACGTCTAACTCAAATCCTAGACTTTGAGCAAGAGATAACATACCTCTGTTAGTCGGCATCGTCATACCAGAAATTTGCTTGGTACCTTTCGCTTGGCAGTAACCAATGATTTTTTGCATCAGCACTTTACCTAACCCTTTGCCTTTTAAATCAGAGCGAACCAGAATCGCAAACTCTGCATCACTATTGTCTGGTGTAATCAGTGCACGAGATACACCAATAATTGAAGGTCCGTTATCATCGAAGGCGACAGCAACAAACGCCATCTCGCGGTCGTAGTCAATCTGTGTAAGGTTCGCGAGCGTCTCATGATTAAACTCACCGACGTCAGAGAAAAATCGGTTATAGAGATCTTCTTTAGAAACGCTATTTATGAACTGAGCGTGGGTAGGCTCATCTTCGGGTAAAATTGGGCGAAGTAGGATAGGTTGACCATCGCGAAGCGTGACAGTTTCAACAAACTCTGCGGGGAAAGGGCGAATTGCCAAACGCTCTTGCGCATCACCTTGGTACTTCTTAAGTGTAACATCGGCATCAATAATGGTTAAATCACTGCCTGATGCTAGTACTGGATGTATATCCAGCCTTTCAATTTCAGGTAACTCTACTGCCATTTGAGAAATTCGAACCAAAAACTTCGATAGTTCGGTTACATCGATTGCGTCTTTGTGTTTTTGCAGGCGTACCTTCCCAGATTTTAGCGCAATAACCACTAAATAGCGCGCTAAGTTCATGTTAAGAGGTGGCAACGCTGCTACGGCATCCTGAGTAATATTCCAATCAGAGCCACCTTGTCCAAGTAGAATGACAGGGCCAAATACCTTATCAACGACGATGCTCACTCGTAACTCTTCAGCGCTACCTAATTTCGCCATACCTTGAACTAATAGTCCTTGAAGGTTGGCAGAGGGATAGCTCAATTTTGCAGTGTCAAGAATGGCTTGTGCTGCGCTTGATACTTCTTGGCTATTGCGCAAGTTAAGTGCGACACCATGTACATCAGACTTATGAGGAATATCAGGTGAACGAAGTTTAACAGCGACGGGATAACCGATATTTTCGGCCATATGTACTGCTTCAGTTACTTCGGATGCAATCCAAGTAGGGAGGATATTAAAGCCAAATTCTTCAAACAGAGGGCTTGTTTGATGCGTATCTAGCGTGACTGTGTTTTTATCCAGTAGTTGTTCATCCACCCATTCACGCGCAGAACTTACACTACCGGAGTGCAAAGGCTCTGCTGTTGTCGGCGTTTCCATGAGCTGCTTTTGATTTCGCCTATATTCCACCAAGTGCATGTAAGCAACTACCGCACTTTCTGGCGTTCGATACGTTGGGATTCCAGCTTGAGTAAATGCTAAGCGGGCTTCTCTTGAGGTTTGTTCTCCAGACCAATTCGTTAGAATATTGAAATGCTTATGCCGTGGGTGATTTTGAATAGCTTCAATGACAGCATTTGCTGTTTCTAAAGAATCTGAGACAGCAGAGGGGCTGTGCATAATTAAGATTGCATCTGCGCAATCACCATTCATAAGCGAGTTGAGTGTATCAACATAGCGTTTTTTAGTGGCATCACCAGCCAGATCTATTGGGTTTGCTCCACGCCAATTACTCGGTAATACAGCTTTTAGCTGAGCGACAGACTCTTCATCAAGTGATGCTAGCTTGCCACCACGCTCTAATAATGTATCAACTGCCATTACTGCAGGGCCCCCGCCATTGGTTGCGATGGCAAGGCGCTCACCACGGAGTGGTACTGAGTGAGTAAGGGTTTCTACTGCAGCAAACAACTCATGAGTATTGCCAACACGCAGCATACCCGTTCTTCGAATAGCAGAGTCATAAATGATATCGAGAGAATCAATGCTACTAGCGCCAATAGGGCGGGCCTGGGAGGACTTACCCGCTTTTAGCACTAAGATACGTCGGTTACGGGAAGCCGCACGAGCAGCAGACATAAACCGGCGAGCGTCTTTAATTGAATCGACATAAAGGAGAATAGCTTCAGTTCTTCCATCCATACTCAAGTAATCAAGCAGTTCTGCAAAATCTATATCTTGACCTTGCCCAATCGAAATAAAGGAGGAAAACCCAATGTTCTTATCGTTTGCCCAATCGAGCACTGTGGTACAGACAGCCGCTGATTGAGAGATAAAAGCGATCTTACCAGGCTTTGCAGCTACGGGAGAAAAAGAGCAGTTAAAATTATGCCAAGGAAGGATGAGACCAAGGCTGTTCGGACCTAATACTCGGATATTTAACTGCGAAAAATCGATACTTTCGGCGTCATCTGAAATAACAATTGCAAACTCAGTTCCTCGTTCATCAAGCTCTTTTAGTAATTGGTTGTTTCGAGATACATTGGTACACAGAATCGCAATATCTGGCGTATAGGGCAGGGAAGCGACATTTGGATATGCAATCACCCCGGAAACGGATTTGTACTTTGGCGTGACAGGCATAATCGCGCCACCAAAGCCACTTTGCAGTAAGTTGCGCATTACTATTTGCCCCGCACGTAACTCTTTTTGAGATGCGCCAATGACTGCCACTGAGTTAGGTTTGAAGAGCTTTTGTAGTTTATTCATTGTCACTCCTGTGCCTATAGTTCCACGATAGTTGCTCATTCTTCCTACAATCATAAACGAAGATTGCTTTCATTTAACAATGGCAACTCAGACAATGACGAAAAGATGAGCCATGCTTATACAGTTTGTGTCACTCATCACACCAAAATCACAGTTTATTGTGTTTGGTGCTTGATAAAATAGCCGGCTATCGGCATGATTTATCGTAATATTTATTCAGAGCGTTTGTTACTTCATGAAAAAAATCGCAATTATCAGTCTGTCAGTACTATTATCTGCTTGTGCATCTGAAACTTATCTCACAGATGTAACTAGTGAAAGCTACCGTGAAGACTATCAAACTCAGCCTGTTTCTAAGCCGGTAATGGCGCCAGAAAGCGGCATCGTAGAAACGAGTATTGAAACAACCCAAGTTGTTAAAGTTCCGGTTGTTCAAGAAGAAAAGAAAGTGGTGAAGCTCACACCACAAAGCCAACAGAAACCCGTTAAAATCGTACCACCTAACAAGCAGCAACAGGCTGTTCAACGCTTTGGATATACAATTCAGGTTGTAGCAGTGGGTAGCCAAGCTAAAGTAGACCGCTTCGCGTCAAAGTTACCAAGTAACGAGCAGCCAATATGGGAAAACTATAAAGTAGTGAACGGAACAAAATGGTTCACGGTTCTATATGGCGATTACGCGACACAGCAAGAAGCGAAGTCGGCAATTTCAACTCTTCCTCTTGAGTTCAGACAGTTAAAGCCTTTCGTGAAAAGCATTGATTCTATCAAAAATTCGGCTTATCCAACGCTTAACAAGCTTAATTAATTGAATATGAGAAGGGAGCGTTTGCTCCCTTCTTTCTTTGGTTAAATCCTATTCGAACAGTATTCCTCACAGTAAAATTACTGTACGTAGCTACACAAAGGTTTATCATACTGAATAGTATCTTTTGTAGATCACGGAAAGATTGATTCATGATTAAAAATATCCTTTTACTATGCGGTGGCGGCTCTTCTGAGCATGAGATTTCATTACTGTCAGCAAATTTCGTTGAGCAGCAATTAAACCTTATTGATGATGTAAGCGTTACACGTGTAGAAATCAAAAACGAAGGTTGGGTGACGAACCAAGGTGAGTTGGTTTATTTAGACCTCAACACCAAAAAGCTGTGTTCTGAAGATCAAAACTTAGACATCGACTTCATTGTTCCTTGTATACACGGTTTTCCCGGCGAAACTGGTGACATCCAATCGATGTTTGAAATCGCAGGTATTCCTTACCTAGGCTGCGGCCCTGAGGCGAGCAGCAATAGCTTCAACAAAATTACTTCGAAGCTATGGTATGACGCAATTGGTATTGCTAACACACCCTATTTGTTCCTCACCCGTAATGATGAGCAGGCTCATACCCAGGCGCAGCAAGCGTTTGATAAATGGGGCAAAGTATTTGTCAAAGCCGCTCGACAAGGTTCTTCTGTCGGTTGTTACAGTGTCACAAAAAAAGATGATTTATCCCAAGCTATCAATGATGCATTTGGCTACTCTGACCAAGTTTTGATTGAAAAAGCGGTGAAGCCACGTGAACTTGAAGTAGCGGCCTACGAGATAGATGGTAAATTACGCATCACAAAACCTGGGGAAGTAATAGCTCCAGATGGTGCATTCTATTCATACGATGAGAAATACAGTAGTACGAGTCACTCACTGACTGAAGTCGAAGCTAGTAATCTAACTGTCGAACAGGTTGAAATTATTCAACAAGCTTCAGAGACGGTCTTTAAGCAAATGAACTTACGCCATTTGTCACGTATTGATTTCTTCTTAACCGAAGAGGGTGAGATTTACTTAAATGAAGTAAATACTTTCCCAGGCATGACTCCAATCTCCATGTTCCCTAAAATGCTACAGAATAACGGCGATGAATTTCATCTATTTCTAGAATCTTGCATTAATCATGCAACTTTCGAAAAATAAGCCACTTTTGCAGTGAACTTTATATTTTAATTATGTGATTTTGGTGACTTTTTGCTTAGTTATTTAGAATAATGTGACTACAAAGTGTTTGCGATTCATTACATAGCATTTATGATTAAATTACCGCAAGAAAAGACGATTCAGTGATATGGCAATTTCAAATTATCGAGGCTTCAATCTTCAGTCCGGCGGACCTGATGGAAGTACATGGAAAGTTAAAATTAAAAATCACGTGCTACAAGGTAACCTAAGTGCTGTAAAGAAGAGCATAGACTGGTGGTGCGACACCGCGTCAATCATTGACCCAAAAGAGTTTGCTTCCCTTGGACAAAAACGAGGTGAAGGTGGAGCTAATCAAGTTGAGAATTTCAACGGTTACTCACTTAAAAATGACACTGGTGAGCCAAATGCTTGGTATTGCATGTTTAATGGCAAGTTAATCAAGGGGTCAAAAACGGCCATACAAAGGCATATTGAAGCTTACTTAGTCGCGAAGCAAAAAGCACTGCAGGCACAGCAACAGAAGAAGTAACAATGACTTTAGTATACTCAACTGAAACCGGAAGAATCAAACAAGAGCCTGAGAAAACCGAACGTCCGAAGGGCGATGGTGTTGTGAGAATCCAGCGCCAAACTAAAGGCAGAAAAGGTAAGGGCGTGTGTATCATTACCGGCCTTGATTTGGAAGATACAGCACTAAAACTACTAGCAGCAGAGCTGAAAAAGGTTTGTGGTTGTGGTGGCTCAGTTAAGGATGGCAACATTGAGATTCAAGGCGACGCTAGAGATAAAATTAAAGCGCACCTTGAAAAGAAAGGCATGACAGTCAAACTTGCCGGCGGTTAAATACAAAGCCTTCTAGAAATAGAAGGCTTTTTAGTAACCAATAACTGCTTTTGAATAATGGCTGTTCTTCAGTGCTCTTTTGAAGCAAACTGCGATCAACATGCTTAATGACAATACAAAAATAAGCACTGTTAGAAATAGAACCATATCTGCCTGAAGTCCGTTTGCGTGTTGATACAACGGAGTTCGCTTCATTACAGTTAACACCCAAGGGTGTATAAAAAACACACCAAAACTAATTTTTGCTAGAAATGACAGCCACCCAATTTTAAATGGGAAGGCTTCAAGCAGAAAATAAATCCCCACAACTAAACATACCTTTTGAATATACATTGTATCGATGCCGTTGTAAGTGAATAGCGGCTTAATGTAGTTACCTTGATGGCCGATACTTGCATCGTATATAGCGAGAGCGATTGCTAACGATAGAAACAGAAGAGACTTAATTTTTGCATTAGAGGCGAGGGAAGTTCGGTACAAAGATACATACATGCCGATTAAATAATATGGTGTAAAGTAGATTAACATTTGCAACGGGTTGGTATTTTCGTACGAGCGATGAACTAGCATCGAAACAAGACTTAAAGTAAATATTATCAATAACTTGTATTTTCTACGTACGACAATAAACCTATCATGCAATGGTGTCATTGAAAAAAGCATGACCACAAACGGTACATACCAATAGGCTGTAAGCATCCGTCCGCTTAAGTAGTATTTACCAATTATAATAAGAGCGTGATCATCAGTATTGAAAATGGTTTTTCCTTCAAAGAGCTCCTCACCAGAAAAGAATCCGGCTTTAGAAATGTATAAGAGAAAAATAGCTCCGCTTCCCAATAGCAGATACGGCAACAAAACGTTTCGAAGCTTACTACTCAGGAATTCAATGTATGGCGTTTTCTGTTTGAAGAACACATGGTGATACATGTAGCCAGATATAAATACAAATGCAGCAGTCGCACCATAGATTAGATTCTGGAAGACTAGCCAAGGACCAGAGTCAACCGACATTCCATAAGGCATGCAGTGTACAGCGACGACCAATATAATAGCGATCGCACGAAAATTATCGATTGAAGATATATGGCGTGCCAATACAAGCCCTCCTAAAATCAATAAGTTTATCGGTTTAGGACACGTTGTGTATTAAGCCGGGTAAAAATCAGAAGCAACTCAGTCGATAACACTTAGAGGTAATAGGTCTTTTCTAATGATGTCTAGCCAAGGGCTGAGAGCGAGACTTGATTAATATAGATCTTAACAATCGTAGATTATTAAGATCTATATTAAGTATTTTATGGTAAATCGCCATTATGTTTAATGGCATTGCCAAAAAGCGCGGTATTTTAAAATCTGAGCGGGATAGGAGACCAAACTAGAAAAGATTTGGCGCACATGGACAGTTTATTTAACATAACACATATAATGCGCACTGTAATAATGATTCTGACGGACTCGAAATCACCATAGCTAAGCCACCACAAGCCATTGAAATTCCTGCTAATCCAAGCCCGTTATACTTTTTTGCTATGTTTTCCCACATGCCGCGAATTTCTGGATTCTCGTTGCGATCAGCGTGACAACCTAACAATGCAATCTCTGGGTCTATTCCTGATGCTTTCGCCAGAAAAACTGCTTCTGAATCAGAGATATAGCGCTTTCCTTTGCGCATTTCACTAATTCTAGACGCTTGCACATTCAAATCAGCTGCTATTTGTTTGTCTTGTACGTAGTTTTGAGCCTTTTTGTAGGCATCTAACAGTTCACTTTGATACATCTAAATTCCTCCGTTTCCAACATTCTAGCTCATCTGTTCCGATTTTTCGTATCTTGAACTTCCGGAAATTCGGAATTAGGATTCCGTTAATTCGGAATCTGACCGCCTTGGTTTGGGCTCTTGCCCTTGACGCTCTTGCTCAGCCTTGGTGGTCACTCTCAACTGTCAAGGTGTTGCTATGCTTACTGAACAAGTTAAATCTCTCATAGAAAAAGAATCTGAGCTCAGTCCTCGTCTGTCAGGCGTTTTCTTTCGTAAGCACCTTGGCCAATCTATGTATGATGATGAAGGTCAACTGACTTCATTCGCTGTTAACTGCCATCGCTACTTCCAAGAGCTCAAGCGTTCATCTGAGAAAAAAGCTTTTGCTGCTCGATTGAACCAAGAACGACTTCAACACGAGCAACATCAGGCTTCAATCAAGCGTGCAACTCAGTCGGTTTCCAAATCTGTTAACCAATCACGTGCCCGCTTTATTGGTTCATTGCGGTTTGAGCTTAGCGCTGGCGTTCTTGTCGTTCGTTCAGCTACTCATCACATGCAGTACCCAGCAAAATTGATCCGTCGTTACTTGAAAAAACTTGGCATCTCTAGGCTTGGTAAGTCTTTGTCCAACGGCATTTCTTTTAAGGGTGACGCTGTCACCGAAATCATACAATGTCTTGAAGATAAGCACTCGGTGAACGATACCGTTCCTACAGATGTAGATCTTAAACCGCAATCTTTATTGTACGTTCTTAAAGCTGCCGTTCTCTCTGCCTTAAATGGAAATGACTCAAGTTCTAACTCTGAGTGGAAGCTAAGCCATGCGTGAACTAGTTGTCGATTTGGCTACGGGTAAACAGGAGTACATTGAGTTTGTTCCTGTTAACTCATGGAATTCTACTGAGCGTATCCCCGATTATTTGTTTAATCACCGCTTTGATTACGTAGACCATACACGCGCCGATTACCCAATGGCTGCGCGTGTCATGCCAACGCTCGACGCGCAAATCTATTCTCACGATAAGTCAGCATTTATTGAGCGCCCTGCTTCTAATCCTTGTTTTGACCTACCTAAAACGTTACACCGTAATGGCGACTTTACTCGCCATATGGTACGCGCTTATACCGACATCATGAAAACACGTGATGCTGTGGAAGCCGCTCGCGCTGTGGATGAAGCGCACACACGTTTGACTGAGCATGGCTATAGCTGTGCGATGTCAGACGATGACATTACCGCTATGGCCAAACGTAAATCGCGCGACTTTTCTCGCGTGATTAATACTATCCCCGTTGAGTTTGGTGAGGCTCGTTTTAACAAAGCATGCGCTTTGCTTGATTCAATAGGCTTGGCATTTACTGAGGCTGCTATCGACTACGCAACCAGCAATTGCGAGTTGTTTTCTTTGGTTAATCGCGCACTGGATGAACACTGGCTCGCTCGCCAGCTGCGCCGCAAATGTGCTTACGAGGTTGAGCGAGTGGCTCGCGACCTTGCTCTGGTTCAACGCCGTAAGCAAGTTTATTGCTCTGATTTTTCTGTCAGCCGTCAACGTGACCGCAATACATCTAACCGCATCGTGTTAGACAACACCATTGCTTACGATGAAGCTGATCCATCTAACTACTTCACGCTTAGCGAACTTTCAGAAAAGTCTATCTCCAATCCAGCGATTCGCCGCTCTGAAATGTTCGTTCGCTTGCGTGGCTTTGAGGAAATCGCGCAAGAGTCTGGTCATGATGCGGTGTTCTTTACCGTTACAACACCGTCTCGTTTTCACTGCGTCTCTAAAGGCTCAGTCAATTCTAACTGGTTGAACGCTGGCAAGCCTGACGCAAAAACGGCTCACGCTTACTTGATGGGTGTTTGGGCTAACCTGCGTAAGTTTCTCGATAAGAACAAAGTCAAAGTTTACGGGATGCGCATTGTTGAGCCTCACCAAGATGGCACACCACATCACCACCTTTTGCTGTTCATGGAAAAGTCCGTTCGTAAGCCTTTGATTACGGAGTTTCGTCGCTTGGCCATGGCTGACAGTCCCAACGAAAAAGGCGCCAAGAAAGTGCGCTTTAAAGCCGAAGTCATCGACTGGTCAAAAGGTTCGGCGGTTGGCTATGTGGCTAAGTACTTGAGCAAAAACATTGATGGTCAGCATATCGATTCAGATAAGGGCTCGTCTCTTTCTGGCTCCGATGCGGCTGAGCGTGTTGTTACTTGGGCGCGCGTAAACCAAATCCGCCAATTCCAATTTATTGGTGGTCCATCTGTCACGGTATGGCGTGAGCTTCGTCGTCTTCGTGATGAATTCAAAGAGGACGACGCATTGTTTACCGACTTATCTCAAGACGAACACTTTCTTTTAGAAAAAGTTCGACGCTCAGCGGATGAAGGCGATTGGAAGGCGTTTTGCTATGCCATGGGCGGCGTGTTTGTTAAGCGCAAAGACCAACCTGTCAAAGCCCAATACACCGTTTCCGACTCCATTGAAAAACTCATTGCTTCGGGCGGTGAATACTCTCCTACCCGCTACGGCGATATGGCTCAAGCTCGCTTAAATGGCTTGATGTTCCATCAGATTTTTATTGCTACTCGCTTTCGTAATTGGAAGACCGAGAACAAAGAACAGTTCTTACGTGCTCAACAAGGGATCATGTCTAACGTTGTTGACTACTTTGATGTGCTCGAACGCGAACAAGAATACGAACGCATGTATGACGATTTGTATGAGCAATACGAAAAACACCTCGCGCTTTATGACGAAATGCATGCATTGATGCTAAGTGAGCCTCTGGAAATTAATGAGTCGTGTTGGGTGGGCGCAGCCCCGCCCGATACGACTCATTAATTTCCCTTGGACTTGTGTCAATAACTGTCATTTCGATTTTTAACTCACACTCAAACGTAAAAATAAGGGCAAACCACTATGAGAATGCAAGGTTTAATTC